>NZ_JARUXS010000002.1:0-119290 GCF_031451175.1 Caballeronia sp. LZ035 | reverse complement strand
TGGATTGAGACGCGGAAGGTCGAGCAGGCGATTCGGTTGCAGGGGCAGTATTACGACCCTGAGTCTAACCTGCATTACAACCGGTATCGGTATTTTGATTCGGGTACTGGGCAGTTCATTAGTCAGGATCCAATTGGGCTGGAAGGCGGATTGAATCCTTATGCGTTTGCGCCTAACTCATTGGCTTGGAGTGATCCTCTTGGGTTGAAATGTGGAGGCATTTTTTCCAAGCTTAAGGATGCTTTAGGGAAAGCTTGGGATAAGATAAGGGGAGTGTTTAGCAAGAGTTGGAGCATTCCGAAGTCGGTGACTGGTAAGTTTCCGGAAGGATGGGTTAAGTCTGCCAACAAGAAGAAGGATGGCTTTAGATGGCACGATCCGTCAAATAAGGGTAATGGGGTTCGGATTGATAAAGGGAGCCCTGGTCATCCGTTACCGGCACAACAAGTAGATCATGTTATCGTAAGAAGCAATGGTAGAGTTATCGGCCGAGATGGAAATCCTATAGCCGGATCGATTAAAAATGATCCGGTTAATGCGCACATACCTTTGAGTGATTACAAAAAGTGGAAAACATGGAATGCTCAATAATGAAGTTTCCAGAGATGCGCGCTGAGCTTATATTGAATCTTCAGACTCTATCCAATCCAGCCTATCAGACAGCAGCATGGATAGAGCATCGTTATCCGGCGGGGGTGGAATATGATGAGTTTGATTATGTGGTTCATTTTTTTTATGATGATACTGAGCTGGCGGAAAATCCAGATTCGTTGATTGGTGAAATTTTAAGGAATAAAGAGGAGTCTGAGTCGATTAAGCAATTGACTAAGGAGTTGGACGCGATGTTTACTCGTTACGGAGTGAATTTGAAAGACAGTGAATATCTGAGTAAGCCGGAATGGGCGGACATTGTGTGTAAATCAAGAGATGCCTGTCGAGTATTTGGTACCGTCTAGCCTCGAACAATCGTTCAACACTACCGGAAAGCGGCCCTTTGTCTTACTCAGCGGTACTTACAAGCCGTCCGAATTCAACGTTTATCTTGACACGCTGGCCTAGGCTGAATCCCGCATGCTCAATCCACCGTCCGGCGAATTTCATCCAGGGAAAGAGCGGCGGTTTGGTGCGCAGGTGATACGGTTTCTACCAGTTGCTCTAGAATCGCCGCGACTGCTGCATGTTTACGAAGCGTTCCGTGACAGCGGGACGTGCTTTAAGATTGGTGTCAGCCATGATCAACTCCCTAACGAGTTGGTTTAGGTCAGCGGGCCGTGAGCGTTGGTAGCACTCACGGCCCGCGCTTCGTCTACCGCTGTGATCTCTTCTCTTCGTGGCTCGCTTCGCGCGTTCTGCGCGCGGGATGCTTCTCGCTCTCGCTCACGCGCGCCATTGCGCCCGCAATCTTATTCTTAAGGATCAAGGCATCGAGCACGCTGCGCACGAGCTGCTGTTCCTGCTTGGGCAGCCACGGTGATTTGCCGGCGCAAAATCGGATAAACCAACTGGTTCGGCGTGTTGACGCTCGGCTAGACTCGCGTCTACGGAAAATTTTTGCTCTTTAAGGGGTTAAGCGTTGGAAGCCATGGCTGACGTGGGTTTGTGGCTCGCGCGGGGGTGACCTGCGTCCTGGGCAATAGTTCAGGGGCAGTACTTCGATGAAGAGTCGGGGCTGCATTACAACCGGTATCGGTATTTTGATCCGAACAGCGGTATCTTCATTTCACAAGATCCCATCGGGTTAAACGGTGGGGCGAATCCATATACTTATGCGCCTAATGTCTTCGGGTGGATTGATCCACTTGGATTAAAGAGACGAAGGAAGAACGGCAAGAAAAATAAGAAATGCACGCAGGAAATTTCAAGCGGAGAACAGCCGAACACCTCGGCTCTAGCAAAGGCTGAAGAAGCGAGAGATGAGCTTTTACGCAAGTATGGAAGGCGTTCTGCGACTTATACTGGTGGACATAAAGACGGTAAGATTACGAGCGGGCGATCTATAAATCCAACGGGATGTGCGGAGGATGATGTGGCTCGCCAATTAGGAGATGATGCTAACTTTACAAAGGCAAAGGGAAATCGGCGCAACAAAGAAACAGGAGAGCTAGAAGTAGTTGAAATCCCTGTTTGCGTCCGATGTCAAGATAAGTATGGTAGAGGTCAATTTCCAGAAGATGTTGCATATGACAGCGGTGGAGCTTGGGATGTCGAAAAGGCCTTATGAGGTAGAGATATCTAGAATAGATTGGAGTTGTTTCGATGACGTAACTGGAAGCGCCGAAAGTGTAGCATTGGCCTTGCATGAGTTTTTGAAAGACAATATTTCCAATGAAGAATTGGATGCAGCATATTGGAAAATTGAAAATCGTGTTGTCGTTCAGGGACAGTTATTCAGCTCCGCAATCCCTGTTACATCGGTGCTTGTTGCCAGCCTGCTTGAGAAGCGTAGTTTTTCAGCGAAAGTGATGGTGTTCGAGATTCTGTATCAAATATTATCGGGATCAGATTTATCAGATGATAATAAGGGTGAAAGTCCGATTCTCGAAAAATGCCATAGTATGGCAAGGGAAGGATTGTGGCTTTTATACCATGAGCTAAGTGGTGCTCATGCTGAGGCCGCATTGGAAATATTGGATTTGCTAGAACTAGATAGAAATAGGCTTAATGCGTTCAGGTGATAAGAACTGATTGCATGCGGAAGTAAATCCATCTGATTGTTGAGGATGACGACATCGAGCACACCGCGCGAACTGCTGCTCCCTGATCGGTCTTACTCGCGAACGTTAGACTGACCTGCGATTACGACGCTGCGGGTCAGTCTCAGACGCAGCAGCGCGAGATGCGTGGCTTGAATGGCGACGTGTGTTATCAACAGACGCTGAGCCATGAGTAGGATGAGCTGGGACTGGCTCGTACATTGAGCATCGACGCGCATGAGCCGATCCGCTTCACGCATGATCTGGCGAGCCGCTTGAGCGGGATCGCGTTCGCACCGGGATTCGATCACACGTTCAGCTATGACGGCGCGGGACGGCTTGCGCGACAGACCGCGCAATGTGCGGGGCATCGCGAGACGCATATCGGGTATGACTATGACGTCAGCGGCAATCTGGTCACGCGTAGCGATAGCCGGCTGAGGGTGGATCGGTATCGCTACGATCCGCTGGGAAGAATTGTCGCGCATACGGATCCGAAGCGGCGGCCGCGTCGATACCCCCATCACCCGCTACAACTGTCTCTGCGCAGTTCTGAAGGGGCAGTCCCTCTTCCAGGAAATCCACGATGACCCCTTCCAGTTCCGCTGCGATTCACCCTCAAGCCGTCTCCAACCACCCCCCAAACTGCGCAATCTTCCCGAGCGGCAAACGCGCGCGCGGCGCGTGCTCACGTTCCGCGAGCGCCGCGGGCAACGACTGCGAATCCCCATGATGCGCCACCGAGATCATGCTCAACACCTTGAATCGCGCCGGCAACTCGAACGCCGCACGAAATGCCTCGGCATCAAGCCCGCTCATCGCGTGCGCAGCAAGTCCTTGCGCGCTGGCTTGCAGCAGCAGCGCCATCGCGGCGGCGCCGGCATCGTAGCTCGCGCTCGGATTCTCCGCACCCTTCAAGGTCAACGTATCCGCCAGCACAGCAATCAACACTTGCGCGTGCGTATTCCACGACTGATTGAACGAGATCAGCGTACCGAATGCCCGCTCGAACGCAGCCGGGTCCGCGGCCTTTTCGAACACGACGAAGCGCCACGGCTGCGCATTGAACGCCGAAGGCGCCCAGCGTGCCGCTTCGAGCAAACTCATCACCTCGGCATGCCCGACGGGACGATCCGCATAAGCACGCGGACTCCAGCGTTCAGCGATCAGTGGATGAATGGCCGTATCAACCGGTGCGGGACGATGTGTCATGGTGTGACGTTTTCGGTAAATGGCAAAAAGCCGGGACATGAACGTCCCGGCCGCAAGAACAGACCCAAAGTCACTCGGGATGACGGAAGGCGAAGCCCTCGGGCGTCTCGTCGACATAGCCCGCGAAAGGCGCCATGAAGTGTCCCGGCAGCAGCAGCGCGCGCTGCTCGCAGGTCTTCTCCAGAATCCGGCGGCGCGTTTCGGCGGATTGCTTCTGGTCGATGCACCCGAAACAGCTCCAGTGCGAATACTTCACCTGGACCGGGTGATGCAGGATGTCGCCGGTCATCACCGCATGCGCATCATTCGACTTCAGCCAGATCGCGACGTGCCCCGGCGTGTGCCCCGGCGCCGGTTCGATGAACAGGCAGTCGGCAATTTCCGCATAGTCGTCGATCATCAGCGCCTGGCCCGCCTCGATCACCGGCAGCACGCTGTCCTTGTAACCGAGGATGTGATGGCCCGTCGATTCCTTCGCGTAGCGCGCCGCCCAGTAATCGTTCTCGGTCTTCCCGAACACATACTTCGCGTTGGGAAAGGTCGGCACCCAGCGGTCGCCAATCAAGCGCGTATTCCAGCCGATGTGATCCGCGTGCAAATGCGTGCAGAGCACATAGTCGATCTGCTCGGGCGTCGCGCCCGCCTTCGCGAGGCGGTCGAGATACGGCGTCTGCAGGTTGCACCAGTCGGGGCGGCCGGGCCGCTCCTTGTCGTTGCCGACGCAGCCATCGATCAGGATCTTGTGTCGTCCCGTATCCAGCAGCCACGAGTGCATGCTGAGGAGCATGCGGCCCGTGGCGGGATCGTAATGACCCGGCGCCATCCACGAGAGATTGTCTTCGACGTCCTGCGGCGTCGCCAGCGGGAAGAACTTGAGAAAGTCGAAGGACCTGTCGACGGTCTCCTCGACCAGCGTTGCCGTTACATTGCCGATCCTGAAACGAATCACGATGCCTGTTCTCCCGACAGTCCGTTAGCGAGGGGCTGACGCGCCGCGCCCGCGTCCCGATGAAGGTTCTCTTCCAGCGAGGACAGTTCCACGCCGGCCGCTTCGCGCAGCGGCATGATGCCGAGCACCGAGACCACCGCCGCGAACACGATGTACGCCGCCAGCAGCCAGTAACCGCCCGCCCACATCACGAACAGCGCGGCGAGAATCGGCGTCGGGCCGCTCCAGATCACCGTCGCGAGTTGATACGCCACCGAGACGCCGCTGTAGCGGATCGCGGCCGGATACTGCTCGCTGATGAGCGCCGGCTGTGCCGACAGCGTGCTGCCGAGGCCGAAGACCATCGCGACGGAAATCGCCGTGACGATCACCGGATAGCTGCCGGTATCGAGCAACTTGAAGAACGGGAAGATGAACGCGCCGAGGAAGATCATGCCGCCCATGTACACCTTCTTGCGGCCGATGCGGTCCGACAGCGCGCCGAAGAACGGCTGCGACAGCAGCGTGAAGAACGAACCGATCATCAGCGCGCGGATCGCGAGCGGCTTCTCGATATGCAGGTTCTGCGTCATATACACCAGCGCATACACGGAGATCACGAAGAAGCTGGTGTTCTCGGCGGCCTGTGCAGCGACGATCTGCAGCGTGCGCTTCTTCTGCGTGGCGAGCACGGTGGCAATCGGCATCTTCTCGGCGGTGTGCGAGCGTTGCAGCTTCTGGAAGCTCGGCGACTCCGACACGCGACGGCGAATGATGATGCCCACCACCACCAGAATGCCCGACAGCAGGAACGGCACGCGCCAGCCCCATGAAGCGAACTGCTCGGGCGTGGTGAACGCCGTCGTCAGCGCCATCACGCCGGTCGAGAGGATCAGTGCAGCGGAGATGCCCATCTGCGGCCACGCGCCGTAGAAGCCGCGCTTCTTTGCGGGCGAGTGCTCGATCACCATCAGCGTGGCGCCGCCCCATTCGCCGCCTACCGCGAAGCCCTGCAGGAAACGCAGCGCCGTCAGCAGGATGGGCGCGCCCAGGCCGATGCTCTGATACGTCGGCAAGAGGCCGATCAGGAAGGTCACGCCGCCCATCATCACGAGACTCAGGACGAGCATTGCCTTGCGTCCGATCTTGTCGCCGTAGTGGCCGAACACGATGCCGCCGACCGGACGCGCAATAAAGCCGATCGCGAAGCTCGCCAGCGCCGCAATGGTGCCGGCCACCGGATCGATGGCGGGGAAGAACAGCTTGTTGAAGATCAGCGCGGCCGCCGATCCGAAGATGAAGAAGTCGTACCACTCAAGCGTTGCGCCGATGGCGCTGGCGAATGAAACTCGCCGGATGTCCGAATCGTTGACCATGGTGTCTCCTCTGCGTGTTGCGTGTGTTGTTGATTTTGTTTGAGTGGCGTTATCAGACGCCGGGAATTTCAATCGTCAGCAACGGTGCGTGTTGTTGCGCGCCGAAGGTGTCGCGCTCGCCCACGCTGCCCTGCGCCCACGAGCGCTTCAGCGTCAGCTTGAATGCACGCGCCGGATCGAAGAACATCAAGGTCACGATGTCCTCCTTCGTCACGTTGTATAGCTTGCAGATCAGCGCTTCCGTCAGCACCCCGCTGGCCTTCACGCGTTCATACAAGTCCACTTCATCGAAGATCACGTCGAACGTAATCTCGAACGGACCCGAGTTCTTGCTGCGCACCACCTTCGCCAACTCGCGCAGCGTCTTGTTTTGTGTCTGCGTCGTGCTCATGCGCCCACCTCCACGATCTCAATCGGGAACAGCGACTCTGCCGAGTCGATCTTCATCACGTGATACACCGTGAACTTGCACACCGGCCCAATCGGGTTCTCCGGCGGGTTCAACGGAATCGCGAAGTTGCCCGCTGTGGCCACTTGCCCCGGATACGGCGTGTGCAGCACATCAATGCGCACGCTGCTGCAAATCGCATTCGCCAGTTCCTGATTCGCCGCCGTCACCTCACCCAGCAAGCCGATCTCGTGCGGCACCGCATTCACCTGCGGCTCGAAGCTGCCCATCACGCCGTTCTTGCCGTACACGTGGAAGTTCAGCGTCGCCTCGCCCGAGCACAACTCCGGATACGTCTCGTGCGCCTGCTGCCTGATGCCTTCGAGGAATGCGTCGATCTGTTCCACCAGAATCGGATCGCGAATCCCGCCGATGAAGATCGTGCGCATCCCCACCACGCCCGCACCTTCGAGCTTCACCGTGTAGTCGTCGGCCGGAATGAAGCGGCTGCCACGCACCCGCACCGCCCGCTCCGTCAGCTGTTCGTAGGTCGCTTCGCGCAGGTCCAGCACGCCGCCCGGGCCCGTCAGCAAGTCCGGACGCGTCTTCTCATATAACGTATGCGCCGCCACCGAAGCCGGCGTGCAGCGCTCGCGCGGATTCATCGGTTCGAGGTCAAAGCTGTCGCGACGGATCGTCGCCAGAATCACCTTGCCTTTCGGCTCTGCGCAGTTCGCCCCGCATTCGACGATCTTGCCCATGTGCCAGTAAATGCCCGGCTCGATGCCATGCAGCATGCACAGCCCCGCGAACGGCGCCGGATCGTACGCACGGCCCGCCACGATGATGTCCAGATCAGGATGCTCACGCAGTGCCTTCGCAAAAGGCTCCGCGCCCATCTGCGCGACGATGTGCGACGACGCGCCCACGTCCGACACCTGCAACTCCGGCGCCGATGCGCACGGCGTGATGCGCCCTTCGCCCATCGCATCGCGCACATACGACGGGTCCACGTCCGAATAGATCTTCGCGATCTTGAAGCGATAGCCTTCACGCTTCGCGATCTCTTCGATCACATCGACCATGAAATCCACATGCGCGCGAATGCCGGGGCCGCCGGCCGAGCTGATATAGATCGGCACCTTGCGCGTGGCGCAGGCTTCGAGCATCAGCGAGAGATCGCGCAGATACGCTTCGCGTGTCACCAGCGTCTTCGGCAGGCCGAGCAGATAAGGACCGGGGTCGGTAGAACCGCCATCGACGATCATCGCGTCGGGCTGTTGATCGATGCCGCGCCAGAAGTCGGCCACCGGGATGCCGTAGCCCAGGATGCCGTTCGGCGTCAGGATCTTGATTTCGTCCTTCATGAAGTCTCCGTTCTCGACCAGCCGGGCCGCGTCGTTGCAACGCGCTTTTCGGTCCAGTCTCTAATGGCCCAATTATCGAGAACGGTCTCGCGAAACTCTATTCGCATTAGAATATCGATTTATAAGATGGCGTTATAAATCGAGGCACGGAGGACACGGCGGCATGAAGCAGGACGACCAGTCTGTTCCGGACGAAGGCATCGACGGGATCAATCTGCGTTTCGATCTCATCGAGCTGGAAACCTTTCTCGCCGTGGCGGACCTCGGCAGCTTCAGCGCCGCTGCGAAGAAGATGCACGTCTCGCAACCCTCCGTAACGAACCGCGTCCAGCGGCTCGAAGCGATGCTCAAGACGAAGCTCGTCGAACGCACGACGCGCCGCGTGACACCCACGCCCGACGGCGAGGAACTCGCACGCCGCGCACGACTCGCGTTGCAGGGTTTACGCGAGTTGCTGACCGACTTCCATGCGCGCGCGGCGGCGTCGAAGATGCGCACGGTCATCGCCACCACCCCGATGCTCGCCGCGGTCGTGCTGCCGCAACTCATCCAGTCGTTCCGCCAGGCTTATCCGTCGATCCAGATCCAGGTCCGCGACCTGCAATACGAAGCCGTGCTCGCGACGCTCGAAGCCGGACAGGCGGATCTCGCCGTCAGCGCGTTCGATGGCGAGTCCAGCAAGCTGCACTTCGAACCGCTCGCCCGCGAACCGATGCTGGTCGTGCTGCCCAAGGCGCATCCGCTGGCAGGCGCGCAGGACATCACGCTGGAGCAACTCGCCGACTTGCCGTTGATGCTGCTCGACCGTTACGCGCTGCTCCAGACGCGTCTCTCGGCGGAACTCGCCCGACGCGGGCTCACGCTCTCGACCATCCAGCACGCGACCAATGTCGGCACCGTACTGGGACTCGTGGATGCCGGGCTCGGCGCGACCTTCCTGCCGCGCTACATGGCGCAGCGCTACTCGCTCGAATCGCGCGCGACGCTGAACGTGCCGGAGATCGACCTGTCGCGCAATTTCGGCATTCTGGTGCGCGAGAGAGCGGACCTCAACCTGGCCTCGACGCTGTTCCTCGATCATCTGCGCGCCCACTTCGCCACGACGCTGCACGCCGGTCAAACCTGACTATTTCGCGCCGGGCTTGGTTTTCTTCGGCGCGCGAGGCGGCACGGTCATCGACGTCATTGCCTCGGGCACGGGAAGGTCCAGCGAGCGAAAGGTCGTGTCGGTGATGATGCTGCGGAAGGTCTGCTCGGCGAAATCGGGGTCGCCTGACTTGAGTGCCTCGACGAACTCGTGATGATGATGCACGACGCTTTCGCTGCGCACCTCGTAGCTCGTATTGCCCTGCTGATAGAGTCGCACGAGCGAACTGATGGAATGCCAGGTGGTTTGCAGCAGATCGTTGTCGGCGAGCGTGCAGACGAGTTCGTGAAACTCCCAGTCCACCGCGCGCAGTACGGCGGCATCATGACCGGCTTCCGCGCGCTCCAGTTCCGCGAGCGACTGCTCCAGCTGCACGACGACGTCCGGTTCATGACGGCAACGCGCTGCCACGAGCCGCGCGGCGAAGCCTTCGAGCACGGCGCGGATGCCGGTCATGCGCACGAAGTCGTCGTGCGAGACCTCGGCCACGTAGGTGCCCTTGCCCCGCACGGTGAAGACCAGCCCGTTGGCTTCGAGCGACTTGAGCGCCTCGCGCAACGGCCCGCGGCTCACGCTGAGCTGCCGGGCCAGTTGCGTTTCGACGATGCGCTCACCCGCCTTGAGATCGCCTGAACGGATGGCGCTGACCAGCCGCGCCTCGACGAGTTGCGGCAACGAATGCTGCGGCGGCAGGGCCCATTTCTGATCGTCTGCGCTCATGGCGGTGGACTGTTTCGTGAAGACCCGGAGCGCGGCGCGAGGCTCGTCTGTCAACACGCCAGGGCCGCCGAAAAAGGATGCGGGATCATATCAGATGGCCCCTTCTTCCCTGAGCGTCGCGAGCTGCTCGGTGTCGAGTCCGAGCAGGCCGCGATACACGTCGTCGTTGTGCTGGCCCAGGTCCGGTCCGAGCCAGTCGATGCCGCCCGGCGTCGCGGAGAGACGCGGCACCACATTAGGCACCGCGAGTTCGCCGATGCGCGCATCCTGCATGGTCTTGATGTTCTCGCGCGCCGCGTATTGCGGATCTTCGAAAATTTCGTCGATGCCATACACCGGCCCGCACGGCACCTGGAACTGTTCGCAGCGCGCGAGCACTTCGTCGCGCGTGAACTGCGCCGTCCATTCGCCGACAGTGCGATCCACGTCCGCACGATCACGTTCGCGGCCCGAAATGTGCCCCCACTTGCCTTCGCCCGCAAGTTCCGGCGTGCCCATCGCTTCGGCGAGACGCGCGAAGATCTTGTCGCTGGTGCAGGCAATGGCGATCCAGCGGCCATCGCTGGTCGGATAGTGGCTGTGCGGCACCACGTTCACCGTGCCCGGACCCATGCGTTGCCGCACGAAGCCATTCTTCTGGAACGACGGCGCGAGTTCATCGAGGATGCGGAAGATGGGTTCGTACAGGCCGATATCGACGAACTGCCCTTCCCCAGTACGTTCGCGCGCCTGGATGGCCAGCAGCGCGCCGAGCGCGCCGTAGAGGCCCGCCATGTAGTCGGGAATGGTCGCGGAGCCGGGCGTGACCGGCGGCCGGTCGGGATAGCCCGCGAGGAACGACAGCCCGCCGAACGCATTGCCGATCCGCCCGAAGCCCGGCCGGTCACGATACGGCCCGGTCTGTCCGAAGCCCGAGATGCGCACCATGATGAGCCGCGGATTCACTTCATGCAGCACGTCCCAGCCAAGGCCCCACTTCTCCAGCGTGCCCGGCTGGAAGTTCTCGACGAGAATGTCCGCATCGGCGACCAGCTTCTTCAGCACTTCGGCGCCGCCGGGTTTGCGCAAATCGAGCGTGATCGACTTCTTGTTGCGGCATTCGGACAGCCACGGCAGCGTGACGCCCGCCTCCGTCATCGAGCCGAAGCGGCGCAACGCGTCGCCCACGTCGGGCAGCTCCGCCTTGATGACCTCGGCGCCGAATTCGCCCAGCTGCGTCGAGCAGAACGGTCCCGCCAGAAAACTCGATACGTCGATCACGCGAATGCCGTCGAGCGGACGAACGTTGCGGGTGTCAGCCGATGTTGCAGTCATTGCCGTTTCTCCGATGGATGAAATGTTCTCAGCGCGCGTCGATCTGCGCGGCAAAGTCGAGCACGCGTTGCGCGCGATACGCGACCGGGTAATCGATGAAGGCGCCGTCGAGCCGGATCGACGCAACGCCTTCCGCTTCGGCGCGCCGGAATGCATCGACGACGGCGCGCGCGTGGTTGATTTCGGCTTCGGTCGGCGAGAACGCGCGGTTCACCGCGTCGCATTGCGCCGGATGGATGCACAACTTGCCCTGGAAGCCCATGCCGTGCGCGCGAACTGCGGAGCGCGCGAGACCGTCGGCGTCGTCGAGGCGCACCCACACGGTATCGACGGGCGCTTGCAGTCCCGCCGCGCGCGACGCCAGCACCAGCGCACTGCGATACGCGTGCAACTCGGATTCGTCGTCGCTCCAGACGAGATTCATGTCGAGACAGAAGTCGCCCGCGCCGAAGGCGAAGCGCTTGAGCCGCCGCACACGCTGCGCCGCCGACGCGCACAGCGCCTGAATCACTGCAAAGCCCGCACCGGTCTCGATGATCGGCATCAGCTCGATGGCGTCCGCGTCCAGGCCGCGCTCGCGTTCGAGCTGGCTCATGATCCAGTCGGCGGTATGCAGCTGTTCCACCGATTCGAGCTTCGGCAGCACGATGCCATCCACGCCGCGAGCGATCACCGCGTGCAGGTCGCCGAACGCGTAGTCCGTATCCAGCGCGTTGATGCGGATATAGCCGCGCGCGCGATGCGGCGCTTGCAGCGCTTCGACAACCGTTGCACGCGTGGCCACCTTCTCGCTGGCCGCGACGGCGTCTTCGAGATCGAGGATCGCCGCATCGACATCGGCGTTCAGCGCCTTCTCGACGCGGCGCGCGTGATTGCCGGGGACGAACAGAAAGGTGCGGGACAGCGCCATCGAACATCTCCTCAAGATTTGGTGTTCAGACCGGATTCGAGACTTTCGAGCGTCCGGCCGCGCACGTTCGGACCGAGCACGGCAAGCAGCAGCGCCATCACGACATAGGCGACGCCCACGGACGACACGACATAGAACGGGTTCTTCAACGTGAGCAACGCAGCCGCGACCGCGAACGGCGTGGCCGCCGATGCAAGCCGGCCGATCAGCGCAGCCGTGCCGAGGCCGCGCAGACGCACGCCGGTCGGCAGGATCTCGGGGATATAGGTCGCGAAGCCGACCGACGATATAAAAAATATCGCCGTGACGAGAATCAGGCCGGTGATCATGAGTCCCTGCGGCGAAGTCTGTCCCGCGTAGGCGACGCCCGCACACGCCGCGATCAGCGCGGCGGCCATCAGCGACCAGCGCCGCTCGATGCGGTCCGCCAGCACGATACCCAGCAGCGGCCCGAGAAAGCCGCCCATAAAGCTCACCGCCGCGAACGTGAAGGTGGAGCCGAGCGTGAGGCCGCGTGAGACGAACAGCGTCGGCAGCCAGCTGATCAGCACGAACAGGCCCGTCAGGTGGCAGATGTTGAACACGACGGCCAGCGCGAACCGTCCGCGCACGAGCGGCGAGAACAGCGCATCCCAGCCGAGATGCCGCGCCGGTTCGCGGGTAAGTTCGGCGTCGGGCAACGTCTTGCCTTCACGCTGCACGATGCCGGCCTCGATCGAATCGACCACGCGCGCCGCTTCCTCGTCGCGACCGACGGACGCAAGCCAGCGCGGCGACTCCGGCAGCAGGCGCTTGTTCGCGAAGACCAGCAGCGCCGGAATCACCGACAGCAGGAACAGCACGCGCCAGCCCACATTCACGTCGGTGTTCGGCACGATGAGCCGCGCCATCAGCGCGCCGAACGGCAGGCCGCCGTTCAGCAGCAACGCCACCGCCGACTGGAAGCGCCCGCGATAACGCCGTGGCGTGAACTCGTTCAGATACGCATAGCCGGTGACGGTGACCGTACCGATCGCGAACAGGTTGAGCGTGCGGAACGTGAGCAGCATGCCGTAGCTCGTCGCGAAGCCGCAGCCGAGGCTCGACAGGCTGTAGGCCAGTACGGTCGCCTGGAACAGACGCCTGCGGCCGATGCGGTCGCCAAGCAGTCCCGCTGCGATCGAGCCGAATGCGGCCGCGATGAGCGGCACCGAAATGAAAGTGGCCGTCGTCGCAGGCGTGAGCCAGCCGTGCTTGTGCAACGCCGGGATGACGAAGCCGGTGACGGTGAGATCGTAGCCATCGAAGAACATCGCGACGCCCAGGATCGCGAACAAGGTCCAGTGAAAGCGCGAAAGCGGCAGGCGCTCCATGCGCCCGGCGATGTTCAGCGCGGAGACATGCGCGTCGGTCCGTGCGCCCACGTCGGCATCGTCGTACGAGGTCAGCGTGGCCGGCTTCATGCCGTTCTCCCTTGTGCGTACGCGGCGATGTCGAGCAGCCGCTGCATGCGCGGCACCAGATCGATCGCGACGAATTCGCCATCGACGATAGCCGTGCCCTCGCCGCTCGCCTTCACCGCCTCGAACGCGTCGACGATGCGCCGCGCCCGTGCCGCTTCCGCTTCGGTCGGCGTGAATGCGCTGTTGACTGCATCGACTTGCGCCGGATGGAACACCACCTTGCCGCTGAAGCCGAGCTCCCGCGCGCGCAACGCGTCTGCATGCGTGCCTTGCGGGTCGCGCAGACCGTGCAGATAAGGCGCGTCGATGGCGTCGCAGGCTGCGGCGCCCGCCGCCGCGACGATCGTCGAACGTGCCCATAGCAAGGCGGTCGGCGTGATCTCGGCGCCGGTTTGCATCGTGTAATCGCCCGAACCGAAGAAGAACGCACAGAGGCGCGGCGAGGCATCGGCGATGCTCAGTGCATTCAGCACGCCGCGCGGCGTCTCCAGCGTGGCGATCAGCTTGACCTGTGCATCGCGTCGCGTGAGTTCGGCGTCGAGCCAGCGCAGTTGCTCCGCGGATTCCACCTTGGGCACGAGCAAGGCATCGCAATGCGTGAGCGGAATCGCTTCGAGATCACGCGGACATTCCGCCGTGCCCACCGCATTGATCCGCACCACGCGCTCGCGGCCGCCAAAGTCGAGCGTCGGCATCAGCTTCGCGAGATGAGCGCGTGCTTCGTCGCGACGCGCAGGCGGCACGCCGTCTTCGAGATCGAAGACAAAGGAATCGACGGCAAGCTTCATCGCGCCCGCCATGCGGTCAGGGCGATGCGCGGGCGTGATGAGCATCGAGCGGCGGATACGCATCATTGCGGCCCCCACGTCGAAGCTTGATGCAACAGCGCCGGAAGGCGCGGAGAGAGCATGCACATACGCATTCGGTCGTCTCCTGAAGATGCCCGCCGAGTCGTTGCCGGCGGGTCTGCAATTCATTCTGTCAATCTGTCGACAGTCGGACGATAGGGGTAAACGCGCCGAGCCCCGCTCCTGGCGCAGTGCGGCACGTTTCGCTGCAAGCCTTGCAGCACAAGGCTCTGCGGGCGATGAACACGCGTGCGCTATGCGCTTCCTGCATAACAGGTATTCGAGCGTTCGCGACGGGCTATCAATACGCTCCACCGAAACAACCCGCCATTGACGAACCATCCGGGAGGAGATACCCATGAGCATCGACGCAATCGACGGCGCCGCCGCGCAGTCCGTCGACGAAGGCAAGCTGTACAAGAAGCTGCTGTGGCGCATCGCGCCGATTCTTTTTCTCTGTCACACGTTTTCGTTTCTCGACCGCGTCAATATCGGCTTCGCGAAGCTGCAGATGCTCGGCGATCTCAAGATCGGCGACTCGGCCTTCGCACTGGGCGCGAGCATGTTCTTCATCGGCTATATCGCGCTGGAGATTCCGAGCAACATCGTGCTGCACCGCGTGGGCGCGCGACGCTGGATCGCGCGCATCATGCTGACCTGGGGCCTGATCTCCGCGGCCACGATGTTCACCGCCGAACTCGCAAAACTGTTCGGCGTCGAGAACGCGACGATGTTCTATATCCTGCGGCTGCTGCTCGGCTGTTGCGAAGCGGGCTTCTATCCCGGCGTGCTGCTGTACATCAATTACTGGTTCCCCTCCGACCGTCAGACGAAGGTGACCTTCGGCCTGTTGCTCGCGCTGCCGACGAGTCTCGTGCTCGGCGGACCGCTGTCCGGCTGGCTGATGCAGCATTCGCACGGCTGGATGGGCTATAGCGGCTGGCAATGGATGCTGCTGATCGAAGGCGTCCCGGCGATGGCGCTCGCTTTCCTCGTCTACTTCGGTCTCGCCGACAAGATCCATCACGCGAAGTGGCTCACCGATGCCGAGAAGCGTCTGCTCGACAAGAACGTCGTCACCGAGAACGCGCACAAGGAATACAAGTTCGGTCCCGCGCTGCGCGACTATCGCGTGTGGCTCTGCGCGGGCATCATCTTCACCTACGCGACGGGCTGGTACGGGCTGTCGTTCTGGCTGCCGTCCATCGTGCGCGAGTCGGGCGTGAAGGACACGTTCCACATCGGTCTGCTCACCGCGATTCCGTTCGTCTGCGCCGCCGCGACGATGCTCTTCAACGCGTGGCATTCGAGCAAGACCGGCGAGCGCCGCTGGCACGCCGCCATTCCCGCCTTTGTCGGCGGCACGGCGCTCATCATGAGCGCGGCCTTTGCCGGGAACCTGCCGGTCGCGATGATCTGCCTGTGTGTCGCGGCATCGGGCGTGCTCGGGCTCACGCCGATCGTGTGGACTTATCCAGGCAGTCTCCTGTCCGGCACGGCCGCCGCCGCCGGCTTCGCGATGATCAACTCGTTCGGCAGCCTCTCGGGCATCGCGGGCTCGTGGATCACCAGCCTCATGAAGCAGTGGACCGGCAACATCAACAACGGCACCTATGCGCTCGGCTTCGTGCTTATCTGTACCGGCATCCTCGTGCTGTCGATGCCCGCGGCGACCTTCGTGCGCGGCGCGGCCAGGAAGGCGCCCGCCGAGCCGAACGTCGCGAACGATGCCCTGACCGACTCGCCGGCCTGAGGTGCGCTAAGACCGTTCCTCGATCGCGCGCCAGACGCCGGTTCGCACCAGCGACTCGGTTTCCTGGCGCACGATGCGATACAGCGCCTTCATCGCGAGCGTGGCTTCCTTCTTCGGCGAGAACGCAATCGAGAGCACGCCGGACAGCGATGGCTCGCGAAGGCGCCGCGCCTTCAGCGTGCCGCGTTCGAGGCGTTTTTCGATGGCGGCGAACGGCGCGATGCTGAAGCCCAGCCCGGCTTCGACGAGATCGAAGATACCCGCCATCGCGTCCAGTTCGACGACGATGTTCAACTGCAATCCTTGCGCGGTCGCGGCATCTTCGGCCAGCGTGCGCAGACCATGCGGACGCGGCGGCAGGACCCATTGCAGGTCCACGGTCTCGGCGAGCGCGATGGAATCCGCCGAGGCGTTCATCACCTCGGCATCGGGCGGGCCGATCAGCAGCATCTCGTCCGACAGCAACGGCTCCACGCCAATCGTATTCAACGACGTCACGTTGTACAGCACGCCGATATCGAGCTTCCCGGTCATCAGCCATTCGAACAGATAGCCGCTCACGCTTTCGCGCAGCTTGAGCCGCACGTCGGGAAACTCCGCGCGAAAGCGCTTGGTGAGCGGCACCAGCAGGAACTCGCCGAGCATCGGCGGAATGCCGATCGTCACCGTGCCGCCCGGGTTCGAGCGCAGCGCCTGCATCTGGTTAAGGGCGCTGTCGGTGCGCATCAGGATGTCGCTGGCGGACGCGAGGAAGGTCTTGCCGCCATCGGTCAGCGACATGCCGTGACCGTTACGGTAAAGCAGCGCCAGGCCGAACTCCTGTTCGAGACTCTGGATATGGCGCGTCAGCAGGGACTGGCTTACGCCGAGCAGCGTCGCGGCGCGCGACAGGCTGCCTTCGCGCGCGACGACCTCGAAATACCGCAACTGTCTCAGTTCCACTTGCGCACCCTCCGGACTTGCCGGTATTGTCGGCGGCGGCGAATTTCAGGTTTTGCATAACTGGTATGCAAGCGGCGTCAAAGCCGCCTCGCTACGCTTCCTCGTTCCACTCGATCACCCTCAGGAGAGTGCATGCTGCCGAAAGCACCGGGCTTTTCATTGCACGGCAAGACAGCGTTGATCACCGGCGGCGGACGGGGCATCGGCCTCGCGTCGGCCGCGGCGCTGGCCCAGGCGGGCGCGCGCGTGACGCTGGTCGCGCGTTCCGCCGATGAACTCGAACGCGCGTCCGGCCAGATCAATGAAGAAGGCGGTCAGAGCGACTTCATCACGCTCGACATCACCGATTCGGCCGCCGTCAGCGCCGCCATCGAGGCGCGCGAGCCCTACGACATTCTCGTGAACTGCGCGGGCACCAATCGCCCGAAGCCGCTTGTCGACGTGACCGATGACGACATCGACGCGATCATCGACCTCAATGTGAAGTCTGTTTTCCATGTATCGCGCGCCGTTGCAAAAGGCATGCTGCGGGCTGGAAACGGTGGCTCGATCATCAACGTGTCGTCGCAGATGGGGCACGTGGGCAGCCCGGGCCGCACGGTGTATTGCGCGTCCAAGCATGCGCTCGAAGGCATGACCAAGGCGCTGGCATGGGAGCTCGGGCCGCACGCCATTCGTGTCAATACGGTGTGCCCCACGTTCATCGAGACCGTGCTCACGGCAAGCATGTTCGATGCGCCGGGTTTTCGCGACTGGGTCACGCAGCGCATCGCGCTGGGCCGCGTGGGACGCGTCGAGGAAGTGATGGGCGCGATTGTGTTCCTCGCCAGCGACGCCTCCACGCTCATGACCGGCAGCGCGCTCATGCTCGACGGCGGCTGGACGGCTGCGTGACATGGACCTACAACTCAAGCGAGACAATTGATGAACGTAGCGAAGATGAAACTGGACAAGCCCGTGGCCATCGTCGGCGCGGGGCTCGTCGGCGCGGGCTGGGCGATTGCCTTCGCGCGCGCCGGACTGAACGTGCGCGTGTACGACGCGAATCCGCGCACCGCCGAGAACGCCATTCCGTGGGCCGCGAATCAGCTGGCGGCGTTGCACAAGCACGGGCTCATCAGCGAAGCACCGGAGACCATCGCCGCGCGTCTCACGCTCGCCGATTCGCTCGCGCAGGCTATCGACGGTGCAGCCTACGTGCAGGAGTCCGTGCTCGAGCGCGTCGATGTGAAGCGTCAACTGATGCTGGATCTGGAGAAGGTGGCGGACGCGGAGGTGATCATCGGCAGTTCGAGTTCGGGCATCAAGGCGTCCGACTTCGCCTGCGACCTCGCCATCTCGCCACGCGTGCTGATCGCGCATCCGGTCAATCCGCCGTATCTCGTGCCGGTCGTCGAACTCGTGCCGTCGACGCAGACGTCGCCGGAGACGATCGACTTCACCGATGCACTGATGCGCGGCATCGGGCAAAGCGTCGTGCATGTGCGCAAGGAGATCGAGGGTTTCGTGCTGAACCGTCTGCAAGCGGCGCTGCTGCGCGAAGCGTGGGCGTTGCAGCGCGACGGCATTGCGAGTTGCGAGGATATCGACAAGACCGTGCGCGACGGCCTCGGCTGGCGCTGGTCCTTCATGGGCCCGTTCGAGACAATCGACCTGAACGCGCCGGGCGGCGTGGCCGATTACGCGAACCGGCTCGGACCGCTGTATCACTCGATCGTGAAGTCGCGCGTCGATGACGGCCCGTGGGATGAAGCGCTGATCGCTCAGGTCGAGAAAGACCGCCGCCAGCATCTCTCCGCCGACGACCTCTCCGCGCGCCGCGACTGGCGCGACGAACGGCTGATGCAGTTCGCGGCCCGGCGAGCGCAGGATGACGGCGAGCGCTAAGCCACTTTAGCGGCGGGCCTCGGTCGCCATTCTCAGCGCGAGTCCCGCGAGCACGGTGCCCATCAGCCAGCGCTGGATCAGCAGCCACGCGGGCTTGCGCGCGAGAAACACGGCGATGGAACCGGCCGTCATCGCCACCGACGCATTCACCGCGATGCTCAGCGCGATCTGCACGAGGCCGAGCATCATCGATTGCGCAAGCACGCTGCCATGTTGCGGATCGATGAACTGCGGCAGCAGCGAAAGATACAGCACGGCAATCTTCGGATTCAGCAGGTTGGTCACGAAGCCCATCGTGAAGAGCTTGCGCGGGCTGTCGACGGGCAGGTCGCGCACCTGGAATGGCGAGCGGCCGCCGGGCTTCACCGCTTGCCACGCGAGCCAGAGCAGATACAGCGCGCCGCCGAAGCGCAGCGCGTCATAAGCGAAGGGAATCGCGATCAGCAACGCGGTGATGCCGAACGCCGCGCACAACATGTAGAACACGAAACCCAGCGCGACGCCGCCGAGTGAGATCAGGCCGGCCGTGCGGCCCTGGCAGATGGAGCGGGAAATCAGATAGACCATGTTGGGCCCGGGCGTCAGGGCCATGCCGAGCGCGACCAGCGCGAAGGCAATGAGGTGGGACGTCTGGGGCATGGGGGCGGCTCCTGTGGGACGGTTCCACATTGTTCCGTGCGAGGAGGTGGCGGGACAGGGACACATGGGAAGTGGGCGTTCGATACACTTGCGCGCGGGTTCGCGTTTGTCGCGTGAGCATTCCAATGACTTGACAGTGCGCTGCACCGGCCCTCTCACGTCGGATTTGCTCCGCGTTCGCGATCATGCGAAGTGTGCATCGAGGCCGGCTCACATCCAGGAACACCACTCCAGGCTCGATCGGACAGCCGCTTCCGATGGTTCCACCGTTTTCGTGAGCTCCGTTATTCGTCGCTCTCCCCAGGCGCGTCTTCGTTCAGACCCAGCGCCAAAGCCAGCCCGCGCGACTCCCGCCAGGCGATTTTCACGAACGGATCAGTCGCGTCGTATCTTCCTTTGCCCGTCGACATCACCAGATTCGCGTCCGTGAGCGCCAGTAGCGCGTTCTGGACCGCGCTCTGCGAGACCGGCATGCCGATTTCGCAGGTCAGCGCCTGATTGGTCTCAGCGGAATAGAAGCCGCCTGTGGGTGCATCGCTCAAGCAGATCCGATGGAACACGGCCGTGGCGAGATCGCCCAGACTTTCGGCTCGAGAGATTTCTACATCGGCAGCGGAATGGCGCAGCGCCTGCACGATGATCGGCAACTGAGCGTCGGGCGCAAGGTCGGACGGGCTGTCGCGCAGAGCAATCAAGGCCTTCAACATTTCTTCCGGGCGGCTGCCGAGTTGCTGGAATGCGTTGATCGCAACAGGCAACGTGGGCAAGCGGTCTCCGAGTGGCTCACGCGTCTGGTCCAGCACATACGTCACGTAGTCCTCGCCCAGCAGCGGGAACGGCTGCGACCATGCACCCTGGAACGCCTGATTGCCGCGCATCACCATCTCCTGCACCTGCGCCCGGTGCGATCCGGTGCCAATGATGAACAGCTTCCCCGGCATGCCCGGCTCCAGATTAACCGCGTCCCGAGCAGCCTTCAGCGCCAACAACAGTTCGTTGCCGGCGGCGCTGCCCATCGCGTGCTGGATTTCGTCGATGATCAGCACGACGTTGGCGCGCGTTTTCTCGACGACTTCGGTGAACACGGCTGCCAGAGTCGGACCCGTTTTCTTGCCCAGCTGATCCAGCTTGAAGCCGAATTTGAAACCGCCACCCCCTATGTCAATCTCCGAAACACGCCTGAGCTGCCGGGAAATTCGGCCGAACAGGTCGGACGCCGGTTTTTGCAGATCCGCCAAGGTCTGTTCGATGGCGCCCGTGACCAGATCCGCAGGATTGGCCTGTACCTGACTCCACAAATCGGCATACATGACGATGGCGTCCTGACGCTGCAGCGCGGGCATCAGATCCTGCCGGATGAAGGTCGTCTTGCCGATACGCCGCGGCCCGGACAGGAATACACCCGCCTCGAACTGTGGATCAAGCGCCCGGGGATGAAGGATCTGGCGGGCCATCTCGTCAGCCAGCTCCGTACGGTGGTAGGCCATGGCAATTATAAAAATTATTCAACGGGGATAATTATCCCATCCAAATAATTTTCCGTAAAGCTCGCCAGCCTGTGTTCCCTGTCAAAGAAAGTGCCCTCGCCGACCCCTCAACGTCGGCCCGATATAATCGCCGGACCATTCCACGAGGATCCGCGCATGAAAATTCTTGTCGCCCTGAGCACCGCCCTGGCCCTGTCGAGCACCGCGTTCGCCGCCAACACCACCGAAAAGCTGCCCTCCGGCGTCGTGGTCGAGCATCTGAAGCAAGGCACCGGCGCACAGCCCACGGCCAGCGACGTCGTCCGCGTCAACTATCGCGGCACGCTCGCCAACGGCACCGAATTTGACAGTTCCGCGAAGCACGGCGGCCCCGCCACGTTCCCGCTCGGCCGCGTGATTCCGTGCTGGACCCAAGGCGTGCAGAAAATGAAAGTAGGCGGCAAGGCCAAGCTGACGTGCCCCGCCGCCACCGCCTACGGCAGCCAGGGTGTCGGCCCCATTCCGCCGAACAGCGACCTGACCTTCGAAATCGAGTTGCTCGGCATCGGGCAGTAAGCAATCGCGCTGTAACCGTCGCGCAAATAAAAAGGGCGCCGCAGGAGTTCATCCTGCGGCGCCCTTTCTTTCGCGCCGTGGCGCGTCAGCGAATTACATCGTCACGGTGTCGGCCACTTGCTTGAAGTCGTCGATACGGTCGAAGTTCAGGTACTGATAGATCTTGTCGCCATTGGCGTTGATCACGCCGATGTCGCTCATGTACTCGTCCTTGGTCGGAATCCGGCCCAGACGCGAGCAGATGGCCGCCAGTTCCGCCGAGCCGAGATACACGTTCGTGTTCTTGCCCAGACGGTTGGGGAAGTTGCGAGTCGACGTCGACATCACCGTGGCGCCCTCGCGCACTTGCGCCTGGTTACCCATGCACAGCGAGCAGCCCGGCATTTCGGTACGCGCGCCAGCCGTGCCGAAGACGCCGTAATGGCCTTCTTCCGTCAGCTGCTTCTGGTCCATCTTGGTCGGCGGCGCGACCCACAGTTTGACCGGAATATCGCGCTTGCCTTCCAGCAGCTTCGACGCCGCACGGAAGTGACCGATGTTCGTCATGCACGAACCAATGAACACTTCGTCGATCTTCGCGCCGGCGACATCCGACAGCGTCTTCACGTCGTCCGGGTCGTTCGGGCAGGCCACGATGGGCTCATGCACGTCGGCCAGATCGATCTCGATGACCGCCGCATAGTCGGCGTCCGCATCCGGCGAGAGCAGTTCCGGATTGGCGAGCCATTCTTCCATGGCCTTGATGCGGCGCTGGAGGCTGCGCGGGTCCTGGTAGCCCTCGGCGATCATCCACTTCAGCAGCGTGATGTTGCTGGTGAGGTATTCGATGATCGGCTCCTTGTTCAGATGCACCGAACAGCCAGCCGCCGAACGCTCGGCCGAGGCATCCGACAGTTCGAACGCCTGCTCCACCTTCAGATCCGGCAGCCCTTCGATTTCGAGAATGCGGCCCGAGAAGATGTTCTTCTTGCCTTGCTTGGCGACCGTCAGCATGCCCTGCTTGATGGCGTACAGCGGAATGGCGTTGACGAGGTCGCGCAGCGTGACGCCCGGCTGCATCTTGCCCTTGAAGCGCACCAGCACCGATTCCGGCATGTCCAGCGGCATGGTGCCGGTAGCGGCCGCGAAGGCCACCAGCCCGGAACCCGCCGGAAAGCTGATGCCGATCGGGAAGCGCGTGTGCGAGTCGCCGCCGGTGCCGACGGTGTCGGGCAACAGCATGCGGTTGAGCCACGAGTGGATCACGCCGTCGCCGGGACGCAGCGCGATGCCGCCACGGTTGCTGATGAAGTTCGGCAGCGTCTGGTGCGTCTTGACGTCGACCGGCTTCGGGTACGCGGCGGTGTGGCAGAACGACTGCATCACCAGATCGGCAGAGAAGCCGAGGCACGCCAGGTCTTTCAGTTCGTCGCGGGTCATGGGGCCCGTGGTGTCCTGCGAGCCGACCGAGGTCATTCTGGGTTCGCAGTACGTGCCGGGGCGCATGCCCTGGCCTTCCGGCAGGCCGCAGGCGCGGCCGACCATCTTCTGCGCCAGCGAAAAGCCCTTGGCCGTGCCGGCCGGCTGCTGCGGCAGGCGGAACAGGTCCGACGGCGCCAGTCCCAGCGCTTCACGCGCCTTGGCCGTCAGCCCGCGACCGATGATCAGCGGAATGCGGCCGCCGGCGCGCACTTCGTCGAACAACACTTCCGACTTGACCTGGAATTCCGCGATCACCGCGCCGTTCTTCAGCGCTTTGCCTTCGTACGGACGCAGTTCGACGACGTCGCCCATTTCCATCTGCGACACGTCGACTTCGATGGGCAGCGCGCCCGCGTCTTCCATCGTGTTGTAGAAGATCGGCGCGATTTTCGAGCCGAGGCACACGCCGCCGAAACGCTTGTTCGGGATGAAGGGAATGTCTTCGCCCGTGAACCACAGCACCGAGTTGGTGGCCGACTTGCGCGAGGAACCCGTGCCGACGACGTCGCCCACGTAGGCGACCAGGTGGCCCTTCTCCTTCAGCGACTCGATGAACCGCACCGGGCCGCGCTTGCCGTCTTCTTCCGGCGTGATGCCGGGACGCGCGTTCTTCAGCATGGCCAGCGCGTGCAGCGGGATGTCCGGGCGCGTGGTGGCGTCCGGTGCCGGCGACAGGTCGTCCGTGTTGGTTTCGCCCGTTACCTTGAAGACCGTGACGGTCAGGCTTTCAGGCACTTCCGGACGGCTCGTGAACCACTCGGCGTCCGCCCAGCTTTGCAGCACGGCGCGCGCGTGGGCGTTGCCCTTGTCCGCGAGTTCCTTGACGTCGTGGAACTGGTCGAACATCAGCAGGGTTTTCTTCAGCGCGTCCGCGGCCACGGCGGCCACTTCGGCGTCCGACAGCAGGTCGATCAGCGGCGCGATGTTGTAGCCGCCCAGCATCGTGCCGAGCAGTTCAGTGGCGCGCTGGCGCGAGATCAGCGGGCAGGCGGTTTCGCCTTTGGCGACGGCGGCCAGGAAGCCCGCCTTGACGCGCGCGGCCTCGTCCACGCCGGCCGGCACGCGGTTCGTGATGAGGTCGAGCAGGATCTGCTCTTCGCCCGCGGGCGGGTTGTTCAGCAACTCCACCAGCTCGGCGGTCTGCTGAGCATTCAAAGGCAGAGGCGGAATACCGAGCGCGGCGCGTTCGGCGACATGAGCGCGAAAATTTTCAAGCATGAGGGGACCGTTCGTTTGCGTTTCAGAGGACGACTTTTCAGTCGCGCCGAGGCTGCTTCCGGCATTGCTTCGAGCGCAATTTTATCGTTTTGACCGCGTCGCGTCAATTATCTTATGTCTTATGTCTTATACAAGACCTGCTGTCAAAGCCTGTTGTCACTGTCGGTTTTCATGGTTTGACGGCATGACTGTCAGGCGCCCTGCGCTCACACCGAAGTCGACGGCCACGACGCCTCGATCGCCTGCAACGCGCTCGTCACGATGGAGCGGTTCAGCGCCGCCGCCAGCACGCCGTCGCGTTCTTCATAGGCTTCGCACAGGCGCTGATGATCCGAACACGAGCGTTGCAGGCGTCCGGGCAGCGACGTGCTCAGGCGGCGCAGGCGATTAATGCGCATGCGCATGGAATCCAGCACCTCCTTGAAGATGCCGTTGCCGCACACGCGCAGCTCTTCATCGCGGAACGCGACGTTGGCCCAGAAGTAGGCATCGACGTCACCCCGCGCGGCGGCCTCGGCGAGCTGCCGGTGCGCGGTCCAGAGTCGTTCGATGTCCTGCGGCGTCGCCCGCTCGACGACGCCCACGGAGATCTGCGCATACAGCAGCGCGCGCAGCTGATACAACTCGCGCACGTCTTCGAGCCTGATCGCGGAGACTCTCGGACGCTTGCGCGGCGGCCAGTCAACCAGTCCTTCGCGGCTCAGGACGAACAACGCTTCACGCACCGGCGTGCGGCTGACCTTGAAGCGTCTGGCGAGTTCGACGGAGTTCAGATCGTCGCCAGGCGCGAGCCGACCTTCGATGATCCCGCGCGCCACCCAGTCGATGATTTGATCGTCGCTCGATGCGGGCTCTGATGTGTCGACACTTTCGGTCATGACGGTCATTCCAGATGTCTGGTAAGGTGCAACAAGGCACTAACAATTCTACCTCTGCCGCGATGGAGTTCGTTTCCCGACGCTCCATCTGTCGACACTTCGCAAAATTCTCGCCACGAGGAGACAATGCATGTCCGAGCGCCATCGGCCTCAACGTCGCAGGCTGTTGCAATCTGCTGGAGCACTCGCCGCGCTGTCCCTGGGCGGTTCGCGCCTCGTCCTCGCTGCTGACGGAGCGGAAAACGCAAGCGCAGACCATGAACACATCACCGCGCAACTCGCCCGCTACATGGCGCAGGCCCGCACGATGCCGCTCCCCGCTCCCGTCGTGCTCGCCTGCAAGCACCGGATTCTGGACACCTTCGGCGCGATGGTCTCCGGATCGCGCATGCGCCCCGGCATGCTCGCCGCGAAATACGTCGGCACGCTGGGCGGCGCGCCACAGGCGACGGTCATCGGCACGCACGCGCGCACGAGCATCGTCAATGCGGCGCTGGCCAACGCCATGTGCGCGCATTCCGATGAGACCGACGACTTCGAACCCGTGACGAAGGCGCATCCGGGAAGTTCGGTGGTGCCGTCGGCGCTGGCCATGGCCGAGCACGGCGCGCAAAGCGGCGAGACGATGATCCGCGCGGTCACGCTCGGCTACGACCTTGCCTGCCGCCTGCTGATGGCGCTCGGCCCCGATCTCGTGCGCGGCTCGCATCGCAGCGCGGAAGGCACGGCCTCGACCTTCGGCTCGCTTGGTGCGGCGTCCGCCCTCGCGGGCCTCGACGAAACCGCCATGCGCTATGCGATCTCCTATTCGGCGCAGCAGGTGTCCGGCCTCTGGAGCTGGGTCAAGGACAAGGACCACATCGAGAAAGCCTTCGACTTTGCCGGCATGGGCGCGCGCAACGGCGTCATGGCGGTGAGCATGGTGCAGTCCGGCATGACGGGCGTGCGTGACGTGCTCGACGGCACGCACAATCTGTTCATCGCGCTCTCCACGCAACCCGATCCGCACGCGATGATCGACGGGCTCGGCTCGCGTTTCTATGTCAGCGAGACGGCGATCAAGACGTACTCGGTGGGTTATCCGATCCAGTCTCCGCTCGACGCGCTGCTCGCCCTGCGCAAGCAATACAACCTGACGCCGGACAACGTGAGCCGTATCGTCGTGCGGATTCCGCCGGATGCGGAAGGCATTGTCGGCGATAGCGCGATGCCCGACGTCAACTGCCAGCATCTCGTGGCGCTCGCGCTGGTGAAAGGCGCGGTGTCGTTCCGCGACAGTCACGATGTCGCCCTGATGCGCGATCCCGCCATTCTCAAGGAACGCGCGAAAGTGACGGTGCAGCCGGACCCCGCGCTGCATGATCCCGCCGCGCCGCGCGGCGCGAAAGTTGAGGTCACGCTGACGGATGGCCGCACGGTCGAGCACTTCACGCGCTTTGCGCCCGGCACGAAGGAGAACCCGCTGTCGAGCGAAGCCGTGGCGGCGAAGGCGCGCGACCTGATGGCGCCGGTGCTGGGCACTGCGCGCACGGACGCGCTCATCGAGAAGATCGAGCATCTGGAAACGCTCAGGGATGTGCGCGAACTGCGCCCGCTGATTACCGCCTGACATCCGACACACGAAAAGGAGACAACCCCATGGCCAGCATCGACCGGCGCTATTTCCTGAAGACCGGCGCGGCGGGCGCACTCGCGTCCGCAACCGTGGGCACGAGCGCGCTGGCGCAAGGCAGCAACAGCGCGGCCTCGCAGCCGGGCGCCACGAATGCGCGCCCGCCGAAGGTCACGCGCATCCTTGCCGAGTTCATCGGCAAGACGCGCTACGAAGACCTGCCCGCGCCGGTGCGCCGTGAAGGCGTGCGCACGCTGATGAACTGGGTCGGCGTCGCGGTGGGTGGTTCGCACGACACGACGGTCGATCGCGCCGTGGCCGCACTCACGCCTTTCTCGGGGCCGCCGCAAGCCAACCTGCTCGGACGCACGGAGCGTTTCGACATCATGAACGCGGCGTTCATCAACGGCGTCAGCAGTCATATCTTCGATTACGACGATACGCATCTCAAGACCATCATTCATCCGGCCGGGCCGGTGGTCTCCGCGATTCTCGCGTATGCGCAATACCATCCCGTGTCGGGCAAGGACTTCCTCAATGCACTGGTGCTGGGGGTGGAAACCGAGTTGCGCATCGGCAATGCGGTGTACCCGAATCATTACGATGTCGGCTGGCACATTACCGGGACATGTGGCGTGTTCGGTTCGGCTGCGGCGATGTCGAAGCTCATGGGCCTCACCGTGCAGCAGACAGTCTGGGCGCTGGGACTGGCGGCGTCGCAGCCAGTGGGCCTGCGCGAGTCGTTCGGTTCAATGAACAAGAGCTTTAATCCTGGCCGCGCCGCCGCCAATGGCATGTTCGCGGCGATCCTGGCAAGCAAGGACTACACGAGTTCGGACGGCATGATCGAGGCAAAGCGCGGCTGGGCGAACGCAATCAGCACGAAGCAGGATTACCGCGAGATCACGGACGGTCTTGGCACGCACTACGAGTCCACGCTCAATACGTACAAGCCGTTTGCGTGCGGCATCGTGATTCATCCGGCGCTGGACGCCGCCATCCAGCTACGCAACCAGAACCATCTCAGCGCAGACCAGATCGAACGGATCGACTTGCGCGTGCATCCGCTCGTCATCGAGCTGACGGGCAAGAAGACGCCGCAGATCGGCCTCGAAGGCAAGTTCAGCATTTATCACGCGGTGGCGATCGCGATCATCGACGGTGCGGCAGGCGAAAAGCAGTTCAGCGACGCCAAGGTGCGCGACCCGCAGACTATCGCGCTGCGCGAGAAGGTCAATACGATCGTCGATCCTTCGATCAAGCCCGAGCAGGTGGACATGACCATCACGCTGAAGGATGGCCGCAAGCTGCACAAGTTCATCGAGCATGCGATCGGCAGTACGGAGGTGCCGATGACCGACCAGCAACTGGAGAAGAAATTCTCCGATCTCGCCGACGGTATTCTGCCGGCGGACCAGACGCGCGCGCTGATCGACACGTGTTGGCGTGTCGAGAAGCTCGATAACGCGGGGGATATTGCGGTGGCGGCGGTGCGGCGTTAGCGCATTCCACCACTCGCAATCAGACTCTCGCCCGTCAGCCACCGTGCGTCATCCGACGCGAGGAACACCGCAATCGCCGCGATGTCATCCGGTTGCCCGAGCCTGCCAAGCGGCGTTTGCGCCAGCGCCGCCGCTTCGAATTCCGAACCGATGACGCCCGCCGTATGCGTGCCTTCCGTCACCACGACGCCGGGATTGATCGAGTTGACACGAATCTTCCTCGGACCGAGTTCGCGCGCCAGCGAGCCGGTGATGGCATCGACAGCGCCTTTGGTGCCGCTATAAACGGCAGTGGTCGCCGGCGTGATGCGGCTCACGACCGAACTCACATTGACGATGCTCGCGCCTTCGCCCATATGCTTGACGGCGGCCTGCGCGGTCAGCAGCGTGCCTAGCACGTTGACGTTGAACTGCTTGTGGAAGTGCTCTTCGGTGATCTCTTCGAGCGCCGCGAACTCATAGACGCCGGAATTGTTCACGAGAATATCGAGCCGGCCGAAGGTTTCGATTGCCGCGTTCACGATGCCTTGCGCATCCGCTGCCTTTGATACATCGCCGCCCACCGCAACCGCACGGCCGTTCGCCGCAGTGATCGCAGCGACGACGGCATCGGCGCCTTCCTTGCTGCTCGCATAGTTCACGACCACCGCCGCGCCTTCGGCCGCGAGCGCCTTGGCAATGCCTGCGCCGATGCCCTTCGATGCACCCGTGACCACTGCGACCTTGCCTGCGAGTTTGCTCATGATGTCTTCCCTGAAAAGTTGACTGGACGGTAGAGGACCGGCTGCTTTGCTGGGTCGGCCCTGCCATGGTGACAATGTAGTTGGGCCGTCACCACCGATAAAGCGGACTAAAGTGAATTGACATGCAGGCAAACGCGAATAATGAACCGAAGCCTTGCAGACACTCGTTCGCTCCGTGGAGGGAGACCGCATGACTACGCTTCGCAGCGATACGAACTTCGCCGGACCGATTGCCGGGCTGTATGAACAATTACTCGTGCCGATGCTTTTCGCGCACTACGCCAACGACCTCGCCCGCCGTATCGCCGCACTGGACCCGTCACACGTGCTGGAAACCGCTGCGGGCACTGGAGCGCTGACACGCGCGATGTCGCGCATGCTGCGTCCGCAGGCCGCCATCGTCGCGACGGACTTGAACCAGGCCATGCTCGATCGCGCCGAAGCGACAGGAACGCCCGCAAACGTCACGTGGCAACAGGCCAATGCACAAAGCCTGCCATTCGCCGATGCACGCTTCGATGTCGTCGCCTGCCAGTTCGGCGCGATGTTCTTTCCCGACAAATCGGCCGCCTTCGCGGAAGCGCGTCGCGTGCTGCGGCCGGGTGGCACGCTGTTGTTCAACGTGTGGGATCGCATCGAGGAGAATGCTTTCGCCGACACGATCACGACCGCACTCGGCCGCGTGTTTCCCGACGATCCGCCGCTGTTCATGAAGCGCACGCCGCACGCTTATTTCGATACGAGCACGATCTCGGCGGACCTCGCCCACGCAGGTTTCGATGCACCGCCGCGCATCGAAACGGTGACGGCGCTAAGCCATGCGCCATCCGCACGGGCCGTTGCCGTCGCGTATTGTCAGGGAACGCCCTTGCGCAATGAGATCGAAGCACGCAAAGGCGCGACGCTCGATGAAGCCACAATTGCCTGCGAAACAGCGATCAAGGATCGCTTCGGTACAGGTCCGGTGCAGGCCGGGATGCAGGCGCACGTGATCATCGTGCGCCGCTGAAGCTTCACGCCCGCCCCAGCACCCGCGTAAGCCATGCAATCAGCGCCTGCCCATCGCACGACCCGCTGCGATAGCCGAGATGACCATCCGGCCGCACCGCCCACACCATGCCGTTGCGCGCCCCGAACTGCGCCGCGAACTCGCCCTGGAAATCGCCCAGCGTGCGATAGCGTTCGTTCGCGCCGTTCATGATCGAAGGGGACATGATCAATACCACGCCGCCCGTAAGACCGAGCGCGCCGCGCCATGCATCGACGGCCTCATCGAACGCGGCCCCGCGCGCACCGTCCTCGTCTTCGTCGATATAGCCGAGCAGCGTATGCCTGCCGCGCCCGATATGATCCTGCAAGCGCTGCACCTGGCCGACGAACGCCTGCACCAGACCGCCCACTTGCGGTACGCGGTCGCCGGGCGCGGGCAGTTCAGATGCCATGTCACTGCACTCGTCGGCGACAGCGGGACTGCCGCGATACCCCACCAGCAATTGCGTCTCGCGCATGCCGGGCCGCATCTCGCCATGCGCGAGCACGGTGTGCATGGCGCGGCTCGTCGACTCGACCACATCGAGCCCGACAGGCCGCCGTTCCGCTTCATAACTGTCGAGCAGTTTCGGGCCGGCCATTCCGCGCGCCGCCAGCCCGATCTTCCAGGCAAGATTGTGCGCATCCTGCAAGCCCGTGTTCATGCCCTGCCCGCCCACTGGCGGATGGATATGCGCGGCATCGCCGGCAAGAAACACACGACCGCGCGCATAGTGCTGCGCAATGCGGTGACTCACGCGATACACCGACGACCAGCGCATCGACGACAAGCGCGTATCGCGCGGCAGGATCGGCAGCATGATGCGCTCGATTTCATCGAACTCGGGCGCCGAGTTCAACGCGTGCTGTGCGGCATCGTCGGGAAGCAGCACCATCGAGAGACGATAGCGGCGCTTCGACCCGCGCACCGGCAACGCGGCCAGCGTGGTGGACTGCGGCGCGGCGCTTTCGGTCGTACCTTGAACCTTGCCGGAAAGATTGAAGCGGTACATCGGTCCGCGCGGCAGATTCCAGTCCACGTCGACATCCGCGAGCATGAAGGTCTGCGGATATTGATCGCCTTCGAAAGGCACGTTCAACTGATGCCGCACCGTGCTGCGCGCGCCGTCGCAACCCACCAGCCAGCGGCAGCGCACGGTGCGGATCTCGCCGCCCGCCATCTGCACGCGGGCATCGACGGCATCGTCCGACTCGGTGAAGTCCAGCAGCGTCACGCCATAATCCACGTGCCCGCCATGCACCGCGAGCGCTGTCTCGAGTAGCCGCTCCGTTTCGAACTGCGCCAGCGAAAGCGCGCCGTAGGGCATGCCTTCACGCGGAAACTGCGCGCTGAAGACGGGATCGCCGTCCTGAAAGGTTTCGGCGCCGGTGAGCCAGACGCCCGTGTCGATCGCATCGCGCGCGATGCCCAGGTCCTCGAAAATCTCCAGCGTGCGCGCCGTGACACCCAGTGCCTTGACGAAGAAGGTGCGCGCCTCGTGCGCATCGATCAGGCAGACATCCAGCCCGTCGCGCTTCAGTTCCGCGGCGAGCAGCAGGCCAACGGGCCCCGCGCCGGCTATCAACACATCGGTCGTATCGTTCATGATGCGATTTCTCCCGAGGAATGCGATGCGTGCGCGTGTGACGCGCGAGATCGTCGTCCGGCGAAAGGGAGAATAACCGTTGTGCCACTGCTTGTGCCGCCATTCGATCGCCCGATCCGTCAGCCGGCGAGCGGGCCGAGCCGCACGCCGAGCACGCAGCCGGCCGCGATCACGGCGAGCACGGCGGTGGCGATCGCGGCGTAGAGCGTGTTGCGCTGCCGGGCAAACACCGCGAGCAACAGCGCGACCCGCATGACGGGCAGCAGGACGAACAGCGCGACGCCCGCCGTCATGGCATGCGCGGCCCACGGCACCGGCCACGCCTGAAACACCAGACCTGCGCCGATCAACCCGCACGCGATCCACGTTCCGGCCTGTAGAAAAACCGCGAGCAAGCGGTCGAGCGACACATGCGCGGCAGGCTTCGTCATCCGGCGAGCTCCGCGAGGTTGATGCCCATGCCTTGCAGCACCATCTGCCCCGCGACGATCACGAGCACGGAGAGAAACAGCACGCGCAGGCGTTCGCTGCGCACCTTCATCAGCACGCGTGCGCCGAGCACGGCGCCGAGCACCGAGCCGAGCGCCACCGGCGCCGCCAGCGCGCTGACGATCTCCCCGCGCAGGAAGTACGCGCATCCGCTGGCGGCAGCCGTGACGCCGATCATGAAGTTGGAGGTCGCCGTGGAAACCTTGATAGGCAGGCGCAAGGCATTGTCCATGGCGGGAATCTTGAGGATGCCGCTGCCGATGCCGAGCAACGCCGACACCAGCCCGGCCACCAGCATCAGCATCAGGCCGAGCGGCACGCGCTGCACGCGATACGCCACGTCGCGACGCAGCCGATGGTCGGGATAGCTCGAATGCAGTTCGAGCACGGCGGCGAGCCCATGCGAAGGCGCATTGGATGCGGCCGACGCCGGATCTTCGCGCCGCACGAACATCTGCCAGGCCGATACGAGCAGCACGCCTGCAAACAGGAAGTCCAGCGCCGGGACGGGCACGATCCCCGCCAGCAGCACGCCGCACAGCGCGCCCAGCGTCGTGCCGGTTTCGAGCACGAGGGCCAGCCGCACGTTGGTCAGCCCGCCGCGCAGGAATGCGGCCGCGCCGCCGCACGAACACGCAATCACCGACACGATGCTGGTGCCGATGGCCGCGTGCATGTCGACGTGAAAGAACATGGTCAGGATAGGCACGATGAACAGACCGCTCGCCATGCCGAGCATGCCGCCCGCCGCACTTGCGCCGAGCCCTGCGCAGAACAGCCACAGCGTTGTTTGCAAGCTCATTGAGTCCGCTCTGAGGAGAACAGTGAGCCAAAACTATAACATGTCATAACAAGTGCGAAAATGCATGACAGACGATCTGCCATGCGTCCGGCTACAAGAACTTCACTGGAACTTCACTGGCACGGGCCGCGTGAGCAGATCGACATAAAAGGCGAAGAAACGGCTGTTGTCGTAGCGCGTGACATACGTGATCTTCTGCGGGGAAGCGCCGGCCGCAGGCATATCCGGATAGACCATTACATGGCCCTGATCTTCACCGGGCGTCGTGTCGATGTCGAGATACGCGCTTTGTGTCTGCGTCGCATAGGTGGGATCGAGAAAATATCCGATCGTCAGCGTGTCGTAGATGTCGGTGTTGTTGGCGAATGCGCCTGCATTCACAGTGGCATAGACCTTCGTCACGGCGGTCTGCCCTGTCGGCGGATTGACGATCTGGTTATAGACGGTCTCGGTCAGCGGAACGGTGTTGGTGACATCGAGCGGGATCACCTTCTGCGGGATCGTGGTCTGCAACAGCGTGCGCACCGCCAGAGGATCGAACCACCAGTTCAGCTCGCCCACTGCGTTCGCGTTGCCCGGCACGTTCATCGCGCCGCCCATATAGACGATCTGCTTGATGAGCGGCACGATCTCCGGCGCCTTTTTCACGGCGGTCGCAAGATTGGTGGGCGGCCCCACTTCGATGATCGTCACCTGGTTCGGATACCGCTTGATGGTGTCGATCATGAAGTCGGCGGCGGCCTGGGCTTGCAGCTTGGTGGACGTCGCGAAGCCGTCGGGCGGCGCGGTCAGTTGCGATTGCTGAGTGGGCTCGGGACGCGTCCACGCACCGAAATATCCATTGGGATTGGCGGCCTGCTGCGCGCGAATGCTCGCGACATCGTATTGCAGCGGATAATTCGCGCCCGCATAAACGCCGACCTTGTCCTGCACGCCCATGCGCTCGACGGCCTTCAGCGCGTCGGCCTCTTCCTGCAACAGCCAGTCGTTGCCCGTCACCACACACAAGCCAAGCAGATTGACCTTGCCCTGTCCCATCAACTGCGTGGTCATCGCGAAGAGCTGGCCATCGTCGCCCATCGTGTTGAAGTCCGAGTCGATGATGATCTTCGGTGCGTTCGAATACGCTGGTTGATTGTTGTCGGACCCACCGCAAGCGGCAAGTGCGACAACGCAGGGAATGATCAGGATTACCGCTTTGCTACGCTGCATGGTCGTGTCTCCCGAATCGATCTAAGTAGAGTGGGCGCGCCGCTGCAACGCAGGCAAAGCGCCACTCATTCTACGATCGATCCGGGATCAGCATGGACCGCGCCCTACTCGTTCCAGTGCCCCGCGCCGCCCGCAAAGGCCGGCACGCCCAGCTGGTCGCGCTGCTGCTGCGCTTCACGCGCCTCGTCCGCCTCCACGGTCTTGCTCGTGTCGATGAACAGCGCCGCCACCGCGCCCACGCCAAGCAAGGCCGCCGAGATCGTGAACGGCACGTTGTAGCTGCCGGTCTGCTGGATCAGATAGCCGAACACGACCGGCGAAGTCATCCCCGCAATGCCGAAGCCCGTGTTCATCATGCCGCCGGCCGTGCCCGCGTACTTGCCCGCGATGTCGAGCGGCAGTGTCCACAGGACCGGATTCGTGATCTCGAGGAAGAAGAACGAGCCGGTCAGGAACCACACGGCGGCCACGGGGCTGGGTGCGTTGACCATCGGCAGGAGGAAGGCCAGCGAGCCGCCCATGCCCACCACGAGAATGCTGCAACGCGCGAGCCGCAGACGGCCGGTCATCTTGTAGATGCGGTCCGAGATGACGCCGCCAAGCGTGTCGCCGACGACGCCCGCCAGCAAGGGCAACGCGGTGAACAGCGCGAGATGCTTGAGGTCGAAACCGCGCGACTCCTTCAGATAGGACGGCAGCCAGGTCAGATAGACCCACAGCAGCCAGCCGTAGCAGAAGTCGACGAAGGTCACGAGCCACATGCGGTGAATCAGCTTGCGCCACGGTGTCACGCTGGTTCGGGCCCGCGCGCAATCGCCCGCGCGATAACCGATCTCGGCGGTCTCTTCCGGCGTGATGCGGCGGTTCTCATCCGGCGAATTGGTGAACACGAAGAAGTAGAGCACCGTCCATGCGAGGCTCGCGATGCCCAGCAGGATGAACGCCTCGCGCCAGCCGCTCGCGGCCACCACGGCCAGCACGAGCGGCGGCGTGAGCGCGCCGCCCAGCCGCGAGAAGCTGTGCGTGATGCCTTGCGCGAAGCCGCGTTCATGCACCGGCATCCAGTACGTGAAGGCGCGCGTGGCGGTCGGGAACGCGCCGCCTTCGCCGATGCCGAGCGCCAGGCGCAGCACCACGAGCATGCCGATGCTGCCGGCGAAGCCCGTCGCCAGCGTGGCCGCGCCCCAGATCAGCGAGAGCACGATCAGCACGAGCTTGGGACCGAACTTGTCGGCGAGCCATCCGCCGACGACCTGCATGACCGCATACGGATACGCAAAAGCCGAGAACACGAGTCCGAGCTGCACGGAACTCAGACCCATTTCCTGACGGATCAGCGGACCCGCTACTGCAATGTTCACCCGGTCGATGTACGAGATGAAGTACATCAGGCACATCACGCCCAGGATGATATGGCGCGTCTTCACGCGCTGACGATGCTGGTTCATTGTGTCTCCCATGTCCATCTGATGTGGAATGTGCAAGTCCTGCTTCGAGGCGCGCGCCCGCTTATCCCGCGGGCTGCGGCTTGTCCAGCAGCTTCAGACGCTGCACCTTGCCCGACGGGCCCCGCGGCAGGGCATCGGTAAAGCGGAATTCGCGCGGTGTCTTGTAGCGGCCGAGTTCGCGCAGACAGTGCTCGCGCAGGTCGGCGGGATCGGGTGCGTGCGCGCTGTCATGCGGCACGATGAACGCGACGATGTCCTGCCCGTAGGCCGGATCGGGCACGCCCACAGCGGCCGCTTCCAGCACGCCGGGATGACGCAGCAGCGCTTCGTCGATCTCGCGCGGCGCGATGTTCTCGCCGCCCTTGATGATCAGTTCCTTCGCGCGCCCGTTGATGTAGAAGAAGCCGGCTTCGTCGCGATAGCCGAGGTCACCGCTGTGCAGCCAGCCATCGGCGGTGAAGGCGTTACGGGTCTCCTCGGGCCGCTTGTAATAGCCGCTCATCAGTTGCCCGCCGCGCAGCACGAGTTCGCCGGTCTCGTTGGGCGCGCATTCGCGTCCTTCGAGATCGACGATCTTCGCCTCGCCGCCCGACGGCAAACCGATGCTGCCGATCCTGCGCAGTGCCGGGTCGTACGGGTTGCTGAACGCGGGCGCGGCGGTCTCGGTCATGCCCATCGTCTCGATGACGCCGATGCCGAAGCGCGCCTCGAACGCGCGATGATGATCGGCAGGCAGCGCCGCCGACGCACTGCGGCAGAACTTGAGCGCCGACAGATCGAAGCCTTGCGCGCTCTCCCCGTTGAGCAGATAGGCGACGATGGTGGGCACCACGTTGATCCACGTGCAGCCGTGCTGCGACGCCTCGCGCCAGAAGGTGCGCGCGGAGAAGCGCGGCGTCATCACGGCCGAGCCGCCGTGATGCAGCGGCGTGAGCAACGCCACGACGAGGCCGTTGATGTGATACAGCGGCAGCGACACGAGCACGCGGTCGTCCTCGCACAAGCGATGTTCGGCGCTGATGTTGCGCATGTTCGCCAGCAGGCTGCGATGACTCAGCAACACGCCTTTCGGCGCGCCGGTCGTGCCCGAGGTGTACATGAGCAACGCGGTATCGGCGGGATCGGCGCCTTTCCCTTTCGCGACGATCTGTGTGGCATCGTCGCTGGGTGTCGGCAGGGTGCGCGGCGCGAGCGCGGGAATGACGGGCAAGGTCGCTGCATCGGGCGACGTGCGCACCACCGCGATATCGCGCGCCATGCCCTTCAGTGCTTCCGAGACGGTGTCATGCGTCTCGTCGGACACGAAGATCAGGCGCGTATCCGAATGCTCGACGATGTAACGCACCTGCGACGGCTGGCACAGCAGGTTCAGCGGATTGGCGACGAGCCCGCTGTACATCGCCGCGAGCAGCAGACGCGCTGTCTGGATGCCGTTCCCCATGAACACCGAGACTACGTCGCCGGGCTTCAGTCCCGCCGCCTCGAAGCGCGCCGCGAGCGCACGGCAGTCGTCGCGCAGCGCGCGGAACGAAAGTACCGCACCGCCCTCGGCATCGAGCAGGAAGGGCTTGTCGGGAGCATGCTCGGCGCGCGCGTCGATCAATGCGCGCAAGGTCGTTGCATCGAGCGGCGCATGCCTTGAAGAAGCCATGCGATCGGCAAGCGTGCTCATCGTCCGATCCTCCGGAAGTAATCGCCGAGCAACGTGTCGACTTCCGGCACGCTTTCGGCGATCGGATACGCCACGCGCGTCACGTTCATGTACTGCCGGTAGCCGAGGTTCGCCGAGAAGTTGTTGCCGCCCCAGGTTCCGCAGCCCATCGAGAGCGAGAACGGCAGGCCGTTGTCGAAGTTGCCGCCGGTCGCAAGGCAATGCGCCTGATTCACGATCACGCGCGCCACCGGCAACTGTGTGCCGAGCAAGACAGCCAGCGCATCGTCCGCGCCATGCACGCCCACCGAATGACCCGCGCCCATGTAGCCATAGATGCCGCGCACGATGTCCATCGCATGCGCGGTATCGCGCGCGCGGTACACCGTCAGCACCGGCGAGAGCTTCTCTCCCGAGAACGGATGGTCTGCCCCATAGCCAGTCTCCTCGACCATCAGGAACCGGGGCTCGCGTGCGGCGATGTCGTCGAGGCCGGCTTCACGGGCAATCGCCGCAGCGGAACGCGCCGTGCAACGCGCCGACAACTTGCCGTCCTGCCACAGCACCGCCTGCAAGCGCGCCTTCTGCGCCGCGTCCAGCAGCACGCCGCCCTGCTTGCGCAGCGCATCGAGCATGCGCGCATGAATCGCATCCTCGATCACGACGCTGTTCTCCGACGAGCAGCTCGTCGCGTTGTCGAAGGTCTTCGAGACGGCGATCTTGCGCGCCGCGTCATCGGCATCGGCCTGCGCGGTGACGATGGACGCCACGTTGCCCGCGCCCACGCCGAAGGCCGGTGTGCCGCTCGTATAGGCCATGCGCACATTGGCTTGCGAACCGGTGGCGACCACCAGGTCTGCTAGGCGCATCAAGGCGGCCGTCGTTGCCTTGCTGGCGGGCGGCGGCAGCATCTGCACAAGATCGGGATCGAGACCGGCCTTCGCGAACTCGGCGTGAATGAAGCCGATCAGCAACGCGCACGACGAATAGCCCTTCGGCGAAGGCGCGACGATGATCGCGTTGCCGCACTTGAGCGCATTGATGATCTTGTTGGCAGGCGTCGCGCCCGGATTGGTCGACGGCGTGATGGCCGCGACCACGCCCACCGCGCGCGCGATCTCGACGACGCCATGCGCCTCGTCCCGCGCGATCACGCCCGTCGTCGCGACACCGTGAAGGTCGCGCAACAGACCGAGCGTCTTGCGATGGTTCTTGCGAAACTTGTCGTCGGCATTGCCGAGACCCGTGTCGCGCACCGACAGATCCGCCAGTTGCCGGTTGCGCGCGGGCTCCATGATGGCCCACGCGGCCGCGGCCACGGCCGTGTCGAGGGTGTCCTGTCCCGCGTGTTCGAAGCGTTGCTGCGCTGCACGCGCCCGCTCGACGAGCGCACCCACCACACGTTCCGCTTCCGCCTGTTGCGCGGCTTGAGGGGAGTCCGGCGCGTGTGCGCGGGGACGCCCGAGTGTTGCGCCGCTTGCCATGTCATTCATGCGATGAACCTCGGCTGATGAAGGATGAGAGGTGCTATCCAATCTAGTCAGCTCTGTTCGTCGCGCGGTCCCGTTTTCCGGAGTAACGCATGCAGCGACGGCGCGTGCATCGGAAAGTGTGGATTTCGGGACTTTCCAGAGTCCCGAAAAACAATGTTTTCGACGCACAATGAAATAAAAACGCAAGCGACACATATAAAGCAGGAGACAGCGTGACATCGAATCAATCGAATGCCGCCGCCGTGCGCGCGTTCCGCGTACTGGAGACGCTGGCGGAAGCAAACCGTCCCTTGTCGATGACCGAACTCGTCGATGCGCTCGGCCTGCCGAAGCAGACCGTGCATCGCATCCTCGTGCAACTGATGGACGCGTGGCTCGTCACGCGCGGCGCAAGCGACAGGCTCTATGAATGCTCGCCGCGCGTGCGCACGCTCGCCATCAACGTGCTGATGCATGCGGGGCCTGCTGCGGCGCGGCATGCGTTGCTCGAACAACTCGTCACGCGGGTCGGCGAAACCTGCAACCTGACGATGCTGGCGGGAAACGACGTCGTGTACGTGGATCGCGTGGAGACCGGCTGGCCGCTGCGCATGCACTTGCAGCCGGGTTCACACGTGCCGCTGCATTGCTCGGCAAGCGGCAAGCTGCTGCTGAGCTTCCTGCCGAAGGAACGGCGCGAGCGCATGATCGAGCGCCTGCCGTTGCGGTCCTACTCCGAGCGCACCATCACCGACCGCGACGTGCTGCGCCGTGAGCTCGCGTTGACGCGCCGCCGCATGTTGGCCATCAACAATCAGGAGCATTTGCAGGGGCTTGTCGCGATTGCGGTGCCGGTGATGCTGGATCGCAATCGCGCATGTGCCGCCATTGCGATCCAGGCGCCGGTGGGACGCGTCGCGCTCGATCAGCTGCTTGCTTTCGAGCCCGACTTGCGCCGCACGGCCGAAGAAACCGCGCGGACTTTCAGGGAAGAGTAAAGCGGCTCAACGCTCAACGCTCGACGGTCTGCAAATGCTGCGCCGCGTGCTCGTCGGTATCCACCTCGATCTCCTCGCGCCCGCGCTTGAACACGACGTAGGCGACGAACAGGATGCCCAGGCTCGCGACGCCGAGCCACAGCGGCTTGCGTTGATCCGGAATGAACGCCATGGCGATGAGAATCGCGAGCATGCCGACGATGGCGAGCCAGGTGAGATAGGGAAATCCCCACATGCGCACGCGCAGGTCGTTGGCCTCGAGGCTCGTCATGCGGCCGCGCAGGCGCAGTTGCGAGAACGCGATCAGCAGGTACACGAAAATCGCGACCGTGCCGTAGGAGTTGACGAGGAACGCAAACACCGTATCCGGCGACACATACGACATCACCACCGATACATAACCGAACACCGTGCCCAGCAGGATGGCGCGCGTCGGCACGCCGCGCTTGTTGACCTTCGCGAGTCCGAGCGGCGCGTCGCCATGGCGCGTCAGCGCGAACAGCATGCGCGATGCAGCATACAAACCCGAATTCAGCGCCGACAGCACCGCCGTCAGGACGATGGCGTTCATCACGTTCGCGGCGGCGGGCATGCCCATCACGTCGAGCGCGCTGACATAGGGCGTGGCCATCTGATGCGAATTCCACGGCACCAGCGCGACCACCAGCGCCACCGATCCCACATAGAACACCAGCACGCGTGTGATGACCGAATTGGTTGCTTTCGCAACTGCCTTGGCCGGTTCCTTCGCTTCCGCCGCCGCAATCGTCACGATCTCCGCGCCGAAGTAGAAACCTGTCGCGGCAACCGCACCTGTCATCACGGGTCCGATGCCGTTGGGCATGAAGCCGCCGTGCCCGAGGAACGTGGCGGCGACGTCGGTCGTATGCATCGAGGCGGGCCAGAGGCCGCACACGTAGAGGCCGCCGAGGAACAGGAACACGATAATCGCGCCGACCTTGATCGACGAGAACCAGAACTCGAACTCACCGTAGCTGCCGACCGAGATGAGATTGGTCAGCGTGAGGACGACCAGCAGCACGAGACTGATGATCCATGCGGGCACGTCGGGGATCCAGAACTGCACGAGCTTGGCCCCGGCCACCGCTTCCAGTGCGATCACGATGACCCAGAAGTACCAGTACATCCAGCCGGTGAGGAAGCCGGCCATGCGGCCCGGCCCGCGCTGCGTCTTGAAGGCAAGCCGTGCGTACTCATAGAACGAGCCGACGGTCGGCATCGCGCAGGCCATCTCGCCGAGCATGCGCATGACGAGCACCACGAGCACGCCCGTGATGAGAAAAGAAAGAATGGCGGCCGGTCCGGCCTGCTGGATCACTACGCCGACGAATAGTCCAGCGCCAATGACGCCTCCCAACGCGATCATCGTCATGTGGCGCTGCTTGAGGCCACACTTGAGATCGCCTTTGTCCGTGCTCGAATGCATTCCGTCTCCTGATTTGCTGTGATCTGCCTGCATCAAATCGCGCCTCGCCGGCCGGTACGTTGCCGAACGGTCGAGGCCTCTCCCTGCGTCACGCGATACCGGTCTCCGTCATGTTTCAGAGCGCGGGGCGGTCCTTGCGGAACGCGTTCTTCACTGCGATCTTGCCGTCGCTGAAGGTGAAGACATCCACCATGCGCGCTTCGATGCGCGAGCCATCCGCCTTCGTGCCGCGAAACGTCGATTCCGACACGCCGCGCTCGCCGCTGACAAAATGCTCGCCTTCCTTCCATGAGGCATCGGGGCAGGTTTCCCAGGCCAGTGTGAAGCCCTTGCGTACTTCATCGCGGCCGCTGAAGGTGCGGCCCAGAAGATCCGGCCCGGCGACGCCGTGAAATTCGCAGCGCTCCGCCATGCAGTCCATCAGCGCGTCGATGTCGTGGCGGTTCCAGGCATCGTTGAAAGTCTCCAGCAGGTGAAGATAGTCGTGCTTCGTCTCAGTGCTCATGTGTCGTTCGTGTCCAGGGTTTCGAAAGGGTTAGCGCTTCTCGTCCTGCGCCAGGTACTTGTGATACAGAAAGCGTTGCCCGACCCGGCGGAACGGCGCGAAGCCCTTCCAGCGCACCATGTTCAGCACGTTCGGGTATTCGAGCGCGGATTCGTAGATCGGCAGGTTGTCGCGGCTGTGCTGCCACTTGCCGGCCACGCGCTCCGCCAGGCGACGGCCCGCGTGCGCCGAGAACGACACGCCATTGCCGCCATAGCCCACCGCATAGAACAGGCTCTGCTGCGGATCGGGCTGCGCGACGCGCGGCATCATGTCGTGGCTCACGTCCACCCAGCCCCACCACGAATAATCGACACGTATCCCGCGCAAGGCCGGGAACTTGCGATGCAGCCCTTCCACGAGCACTTCCATATGCCGGGGATTGGCGGCATCGGCACCCGTGATGGCACTGCGGCTGCCGATCTGCAAACGATCATCCGGCAACAGTCGATAGTAGAAGCGCAGCGTGCGCGTGTCGGTGATGACTTCGCGTGTCTTGAAGCCGGTCGCCGCGAGTTCCTGCTGCGTCAGCGGACGTGTGACCAGCGAGTTCGACAGGATCGGCATGATCTTCGCGTTCAACGCGCGATGCATGTCGTTGCGCGTATAACCGCCGGTCGCGAACGCCACAGCCTTGGCCCGGATCACGCCGCGCGGGGTGCGCACGTGATGCACGCCGCGGATGGTCTCGACGTCCAGCACCGGCGTGCCCGGATGCACCTTCACGCCGAGCGAGCGCGCCATGCGCAGATAGCCGAACGCCAGCTTGAGCGGATGCACGCCGATGCCATCCGGTTCATGGAGCGCGCCGCAGCTCTCCTGGTCGTCGACATAGGATTGCGCTACGTCCTGCGCGCTCAGCATGTGCGCGTCGTAGCCGAACACATCGCGCATCACCTTGCATTCGTTGCTGAGAAACTCCAGCTTGCGCTCGCGATGCGCGATGTACAGATGGCCGCCCGGCTGCGGATCGCACGCAAATTCACTCACCAGATTGCGGAACGTGTCGAAACCTTCGCGGATCTCCGCATCGAGCTTGAGCGCCGTCTGCTTGCCCCAGCGCTCGATCCACTGCGAGCGATACAGCCGCCCGCTTGCGTTCTGGCCTTGGCCGCCATTGCGGCTCGTGCAGCCCCACGCGGTGCGGTTCGCATCGACGACGGTGGCGCGGATGCCGTGCTCACGCGCGAGGAATAGCGCGGTGGATAGTCCGGTGAAGCCCGCGCCGACGATCAGCACGTCCACGTCTGCATCGCCGGGCAAGGGTCCGTCGTCTTCGGGCGGCGTGCCCGCCGTGGCGACCCAGTAGGTCGGCGCATAGTCCATGGCCTCGCGCTTCATCGGCGAGACGAGCGGGTCGTAGAGCGGATCGTATGGGGCGCACGCACCACCCTGGGCCGGCGCAACGAATTCGAGAGTAGCCACCGATAACTCCTTGGAAAGTGGCTTCATGTTGCACCGAACGTCCTGCGCGGCTTAGTGCCAGCCAAAAAACTTCGTTGGTGCCAGGGGCGGCTTGTCCAGCGGGCTTGCTGGACCAAGCGATTGCCCCGCTCTGGCACTACGAGGAGCCATTTTTGTCTGGTCATACTGCACCGAATTCCTTTCTCTTCCGCGCGCTGCACGTCCTGCGCGGGCCAATGATCATACGGAGTGGACCATGCTCAAAGTCTTGATCGGACTCGTTTTGCCGTTCGTCGGCGTGATCGGCATGCTGCCATGGGCAGCATCGAACGATATTTATGTGTTCGGCATTCCGTTTATTTATGCATGGATTTTCGGCTGGTTTGTAGCGACTTCGGTCTGCCTGCAACTCTGCTGGGTCCTGTTCGACAAAAAAACGGAACGGCGCGAAGCGCACGGCGCATAAAGGAGAGAACCGACATGGCTTCCACCGTATTTCTCGGTTTCATCGCACTGTCGATCTGGCTCGCCCTGCGTGCAGGCAAGGGACGCGGCTCGCAAAGCGTGCATGACTTCTTCGTCGCGTCGCGGCAATTCGGCGCCTGGCTGGTGTTCTTTCTCGCTGCGGGCGAGATCTACAGCATCGGCACGATGGTCGGCTTCCCGGGCGGCATCTACGCCAAGGGACCGACGTATGGCGTCTGGTTCCTGGGCTACATCCTGCTCGCGTACCCGATCGGCTATTTCATCGGCCCGAAGATCTGGGAAGCGGGCCAGCGTCACAACGCCATTACCCTGCCCGATCTCTTCAAAGGCCATTTCAGCAGCCGCGCGCTCGAACTGATCGTCGCCGTTTCATCGCTGATCTTCCTGCTGCCCTGGGGACAGCTGCAATTCACGGGTCTCGTCGCGGCGCTGAAAGGGCTGGGATGGAACCTGAATCCGGTCTTCCTCATCATGATCTCGGCGCTGCTCGCGTTCACGTATATCGCCATCGCGGGCGTGCGGGCGTCGGCTTACATTGCGATCCTGAAAGACCTGCTGATGGTGGCTGCCATCGTCATTACGGGTCTGGCCGTGGCCTGGGAAGCCGGCGTCGAACCCGTGTTCAGGGCGGCCAGCCAGCATGTGTCGAATGCAATGAACGCGCATCAGCTGACCTTCTCGATGAGCACCATGCTGTTCCAGTCGCTCGGCTTCTACGTGATGCCCTTCGCGATTCAGAACTTCTTCACCGCGAAGAGCAGCAACACCATTCGTCGCTCGCAAGTGGTCATGCCGCTGTACATGCTGATGTATCCGTTTCTCGTGATCGCGTCGTACTACGCGATTGCGCAGAACGTGCCGCTCGGCTCGCCGAACGAAGCGTTCTTCACCGCAGTCGTGCATCTGCTGCCGTCATGGCTCGTGGGGCTGGTCGCGGCGGGGGCTTCATTGTCGGGGCTGCTCGTGCTCGCGGGCATCTGTCTCGCCATCGGCCCGGTGGTCACGCGCAACCTGCTGCCCAGCATGCCCGAGACGCGCCAGAAGGCGAGCGCCAAGGTGGTGATTGGCCTGTATCTGCTGCTGTCCATCGGCATGACGCTTGCCACGCCGAACCTGATGCTCACCCTCATCAACATGACCTACTACGGCGTCACGCAGTTCTTTCCCGGCGTGATCGCGATCATCTTCGGCCTGCGAGTCGGCGCGCGCGCGATCGCGTCAGGCATGCTCGTGGGACAGGTGCTCGCGGTCGTCCTGTATGTGCTGCAAGTCGATATCGCGGGCCTGAATCTCGGCCTCATCTGCCTGGCCGTCAACGTGCTGGTCGTGTTCCTCGCGAATCCGAGCGCGGGCCGCAAACACGTACATGCTGATCTGATCCACTCGAACGACTCATGACCCAGAACTCAATCGATACCCACGCGGTGAAGGTGTTCGCCGCCCGCAAGATCCTGACCATGAATCCGCGCCAGCCGGTTGCGACGCACGTTGCAATCCGCGAGGGCAGGATTCTCTCGGTCGGCACCCTCGACGAGATCCGCCAGTGGACCGACGCCGAGCCCGACACGACCTTCGCCGACAAGGTGCTCATGCCGGGTCTCGTCGAAGGCCATTCGCACCTGATGGAAGGCGCGATGTGGAGCGCGGTCTATGTCGGCTACTACGAGCGGCGCGGTCCCGACGGCACGCGCTGGCCGGGCCTGCAATCGCTCGATGCGGTGATCGCGCGCTTGCAGGAAGCGGAACGCGCGCTCGACAGGACGGACGCGCCGCTGCTCGCCTGGGGCTTCGATCCGATCTTCTTCGGCAGCGAGCGGCTGACGGTGACGCAGCTCGACCGGGTATCGGCCACGCGGCCCGTCGCTGTCCTGCATGCGAGCGTGCACCTGATGAACGTAAATTCGCCGATGCTCGAACTCGCGGGCATCGACGAAGACACGGATGTCGACGGCATCGTGAAGGACAAGGACGGCCGCCCGACCGGCGAACTGCAGGAGTTTGCGGCGATGTTCCCGGTGTATCGCGTGATCGGGCCAAAGCTTTCGATCTCGGCCAGCGACAATCCTGAGGCGATCCGCGCCTTCGGCAAGGTCGCCCAGCTCGCGGGGGTGACGACGGCCACCGACCTGCTCAACGACCTCTCCGATACGGGCATGCGCAATCTCGTTGAAGTGACGCACGATGCGCGCTTCCCGATCCGTCTGGTGCCCGCGTTCGGTCCGCAACGCAATCCCGAAGGCGGCCCTGACCGCGTGCTCGAAGCGATGAAACTCAACGAGGACAAGCTGCGTTTCGGTCCGGTGAAATTCATCGTCGATGGTTCGATACAAGGCTATACCGCGCGCCTGCGCTGGCCGGGCTATGTGAACGGCCATGCCAACGGCCTGTGGCTGATTCCGCCCGAGCAGTTCGTCGAGACCTTCCTGCCCTACCATCTCGCCGGCCTGCAACTGCATATCCACACGAACGGCGACGAGGCCACCGAGCTCGTGCTCGATGCCATCGAAACCATTCTGGCGCGGCATCCGCGCTTGGATCACCGGCACACGTTGCAGCATTGCCAGATGGCCGATGCGCGGCAGCTTGCACGCGCCGCGCGTCTCGGCATGTGCGTGAATTTTTTCTCGAACCATCTCTACTATTGGGGCGACGCGCATTACGCCCAGACCATGGGCGCCGATCGCGCGAACCGCATGAACGCGGCCGCCACGGCGCAATCACTTGGCATCACCTTCGGCATGCATTCGGATGCGCCGATCACGCAGCTCAACCCGCTGTTCACCGCATGGTGCGCGGTGCAGCGCAAGACGGCGTCGGGGCGCGTGCTGGGCGAAGCGGAACGGCTGAGCGTGCCTGATGCATTGCGCGCGATCACGCTTGGCGCGGCGCATACCATCGGCATGGACGACGTGGTCGGCAGTATCGAGGTGGGCAAGTTCGCGGACTTCGCGGTGCTCGAAGAAGATCCGCACGAGGTGCCCGCTGAACGGCTCGGTCAGTTGCGCGTGTGGGGCACGATTCTCGGCGGCCGCGTGTTCGAGGCGCCGGCATGAAGCCGCCCATTCCGCTGGCCGTCATCGGCGGCTATCTCGGCGCGGGCAAGACCACGATGATCAACGCGCTGCTGACCAATACCGAAGGCCGGCGCATCACGGTGCTCGTCAACGACTTCGGCGCGATCAACATCGACGCCGCATTGATCCGCGAGCGCAGCGACGACGTCATCGGACTGGAGAACGGCTGCGTATGCTGTTCGATCGGCGGCAAGCTGATGGAGACCTTGATCGAGATCAGCGCGCGCGAGACACGGCCCGATCTGCTCGTGATCGAAGCGAGCGGCGTGTCGGACCCGTTGCGCATCGCGCAGGTCGGCATGCTGGATCGCGCGTTTCGTCTGCAAGGCATCGTGGTGGCGGTGGATGCGCAGCGCATCGATGAGACGCTGGTCAATGCGTATGTGGGCGAGATGGCGCGGCAGCAGATCGCGACGGCGACGGCCATCGTGCTGACCAGGACCGACCTGCTCGATGACGTTAGCGCGCAGCATGCGCGAGCGCGGGTGCTGGAGATGGCGCACACGCGCATTGTGTTTGAGGGCGATCAGGGCAAGGTACCTGGCGCGCTGTTTTTCAGCGATACGGCGGCATCGGCGCCGCGTGGATTTTCGAGGTCCATCGCGCCGCTGCATGTACTCCCCACTGGCCTGCGGAGCGTGACGCTCCGTTCAGATGAGCGCTTCGACAAGCGCGCACTGAAGTCCGCGTGTATGTCCTTTTCCGACAGGCTACTGCGCGCCAAGGGCTTCGCCCGCCTCGTCGATGGCTCTTGCATCGAGCTTCATGTCGTCGGCCCGCGCTGGCATGCCACGCCATGCCGCGACATTGCGCATACGGAGATCGTCTTCATCGGCATGATCGAGGACGAAGACGTCCAGCGCGCGTTAGCTGCTGCGCCTGCGTCGCGCACCGAGCCAGCCTGCCAGCTTCGCGAAGAGCGTCATGTCGGGCGCCACGGATAGATCCACGCCGAAACTGTGCCGATAGTACGGGCTCAGATCGAGTCCGACACCGAGGCCCAGCACCTCCACGCCTTGCAACGCCTCATGACGCTCGACCACTTCGCGCAGGTGCTGGTCGAGGTAATGAGCGTCGTTGGCTTGCGCGGTCGCACTGTCCATCGGGCTGCCATCGGATACGACGACCAGGATGCGCCGTGGCTCGTTACGCGCGAGCAAGCGCCCGCACGCCCAGTCCACCGCTTCGCCGTCGATGCCTTCGCGAAACAGATCCGCCTTGAACAGCGCGGCGATGTCACCGCGCGCGGCACGCCATCCCGCATCGCCTTCCTTGAAGATCATGTGGCACGCTTCGTTGAGCCGTCCCGGCGTGCGTGGACGTCCTTGCGCCAGCCAGTCGAGCTTCGCGCGTCCGCCGTTCCATGCGCCTGTCGTGAAGCCCAGCACTTCGGTCGTGACGCCCGCCATGCCGAGCGCACGCACGAGCACGTCGATCATCACCGCGACCGGTTCGATACTCGCCTTCATCGAGCCCGAGCAGTCGATCAGGAAGCTCACTGCGCAATTCGCCGTGGGCGTGTCACGTTCGCGCCTGAACACGCGGCGTTCATCGGGTGAAGCAATCACTTGCGCCAGACGCCTGCCGTCGATGCGTCCTTCTTCCTCGCCGAACGACCAGCCGTCGCGATGCGGCACGGCAATGGACGCCTGCAACATGCGCGCAAGACGTGCCACGTTGATGTGGCGTGCAGCGATCAGGTCGTCGAGACGCTCGCGGTATTCGCGCAGCAACGCGGCGCGGATCAGCGCGGCGGGCCGGATGGTCTTGTCGTAACGCGTCGTGAAGATGCGATAGCCGTCGCCCGACGCATCGCGCGCGCTGCTCGCGCCGCTTGCGGCAAGCGCGAGCCGTTCCGCCTCGCCTTCTTCGTCGTCGATGTCGAACCAGGTGCCGAGCATCGTGCGCGCCGCTTCTTCTTCGGTTTCATCGGCCGAAGCATGATTCTCGACGAACGCATGACGCACGTCGCGCACCATCTCGCCGATGCGGTTCGCAATGGCAAGCGCATGGATCGCATAGGCACGCTGATCGGCGCAGTCACGGCGCAGTCCCGCCAATGCGACGCCAAGCAAAGGCGCGAGGGCACCACGCGTCACCTCGATCAGCCCTTCGGTCTGTTCGAGCACCGCGCAGCCCGACAGTCGCGACTCGGCGATTTGCGCGACCGTATAGATCAACAGACCGATATCGCTGTCCAGCAAGCCGCCTTCGTAGCACGCCAGCGACCACGTTTCGAAACGATGCCGCACGTTGCGACGCACGCCCGTCATGCCGTCCGGCACGCGCGCTTCGCAGCGCAGTTGTTCGAGCAGGTCGAAGACCATGCGCGCGACGGGTTCTTCCGGTGCGAGGCGGTCATGCAGCTCCGCATCCGAATACACGATGCGCAGCGCAGAGGCGTCCGCCGCGCCGCGTGTGGAATCGAGATCGTCCGCTTCCCTGGCATCAGCACGCAGATGCGGCGCGTGCAGCGCTACCGGCCGCAGATGCCTGAACAGACGTCCGCCGCGATAGTGCAGCGTGCCGTCGCCGGTCAGCGCACGCACGGTCGCCGCGCACAGCGCGTCACGCCGCGTGAGTTCGCGCGCGTCGTTTCGCACCGCGTTCATTTGCTGCGCTCGTCGTGCCACTGCGACGGCGTTTCCAGTTCCTCGCCGAACGCGCGCTGAAAATATTCCGCGACAACCGGCCGTTCCGCTTCGTCGCATTTGTTCAGGAAAGTGAGACGCAACGCGAGCTTCACGTCGTGAAACAGCTCGCAGTTCTCCGCCCAGTTGATGACGGTGCGCGGCGACATCAGCGTGGACAGGTCGCCGGCCTGGAAGCCGCGCCGCGTCAGACCCGCCATGCTCACCATCGACGCGACGAGCGCGTGGCCCCGGTCGTTATCGAGTTGCGGCACGCGCGCCAGCACGATGCGCGTTTCTTCATCACGCGACAGATAGTCGAGTGTTGCGACCACGTTCCAGCGGTCGATCTGCGCGTGGTTGAGCATCTGGGTGCCGTGGTACATCCCGTTCAGGTTTCCGAGACCCACAGTATTGGTCGTCGCGAACAGACGAAAAAAAGGATGCGGCTGAATCACGCGATTCTGATCGAGCAGCGTGAAGCTGCCTTCGCGCTCCAGAATCCGCTGGATCACGAACATCACGTCGGGACGGCCCGCATCGTATTCGTCGAAGACCAGCGCCACAGGCCGCTGCAACGCCCACGGCACGATGCCTTCCTGAAACTCGGTGATCTGCACGTCGTCGCGGACCACGATCGCATCCTTGCCGACCAGGTCGAGCCGGCTCACGTGACCGTCGAGATTGACGCGCATGCACGGCCAGTTGAGACGTGCCGCGACTTGTTCGATATGGGTCGACTTGCCCGTGCCGTGCAGACCCTGCACCATCACGCGCCGGTTGAACGCGAACCCCGCGAGAATCGCAAGCGTGACCTCGGGATTGAACCGGTACGCGTGATCGATTTCCGGAACGTGCGGATCACGGGCGCTGAAAGCGGGCACCAGCAGGTCCGAATCGATGCCGAACAGCGTGCGCACCGGCACGCGCTGATCCGGTTCTTCCATCCACGTATCGCGCATCATGGTGCCTGCCTCCGTGCTTGCCGCCGTTTTCGAGCGACCATCATAGCTTCAATTGTTTTTCGGAACAAATCATTTCGTTTATTTATAGCCATTTGGCCGATGGCGGCGGGACAGAGGCCCCAATTACAATAATGTCGAACGAAATCAAACGGAAAACGCCGATGGACAAGCCCGACACGCCCACGCTGCGCGCCTTCGCGCTGCTCGAATATCTCGTGCAGGCGGGCAATCCCGTGTCGCTCACGGACATGGCAGAGGACATAGGCATGCCCAAGCCTTCGCTGCACCGCATGCTGGCTTCGCTCGAGGCCGGCGGTCTCGTGATCCGCGAGCCGGGCGACCGGAATGCCTATGTCGTGGGCCCGCGTCTGGCGCAACTGGGTCTCAGCGTGATGACGCACGCGGGCGCGCGGCGGCTGCGCCACGCCATTCTCACGCGGCTCGTTGCCGATCTCGGCGAAACCTGCAATCTCACGATGCTGCACGAGAACGAGGTGCTGTATCTGGACCGCGTCGAGGCGCCCTGGCCGCTGCGGCTGGATCTCCGGCCGGGATCGCACGTGCCGGTGTGGTGCAGCGCCAGCGGCAAGCTGCTTCTCGCGATGCTGCCGCGCGAGGAGCGCAACGCGCTGGTGCGCGCGATGAAACTCGACCGCTTCACGGCCAACACCATCACGGATACCGAGATGCTCGAAGCGGAACTCGACCGCACCGCGAGGAAGGGCGTCGCCATAGACAACGAGGAGTTCGTGCAGGGCATCGTGTGCGCGGCGGCACCGATCGTCGACACGTATGGGTCGTGTATTGCGGCTATCGCGGTTCATGCGCCGGTGTCGCGCTCGCCGCTGTCGCGCGTGCTGGAGATGCTGCCGCGCCTGAAAGAAGCCGCCGAGGATCTGAAAAAGACGTTTTAACTTCTATGAAGTTCCGAATAAAAACGCAACCGTACGTTCCGAAAAATGTAGCGCGTGACGCAAGATCCGGCGTAAAGTACCCGTAATCCGAAACCATTCGTTCCGATTCCGGTTCATGCGCGACGTCACTCATCTCGATCCCTCCGACCTCGCCGGCGACGAAGCACGGACGCTTCGTCCGCTCGCGGTGCTCGAACAACTCGCTTCCGCTGGCCAGCCGTACACGCTGTCCCAGCTTGCCGCCCGCGTGCGGATCCCCAAGGCAACCCTGCTGCGTCTCGTCGAGGCGCTGGAGTCGCAGGGCTATGTCACCCACATGCCTGATTCGCGCGGCACCGACCGCGGCATCGCGCTCGGCCCGCGCGCCGCCCAGCTCGCACTGGCCACGCTCGCCAACAATTCGTTCACGCGTGCGTGCCGTTCACTGCTGCGCTCGCTCGTCGATGTGATCGGCGAGAGTTGCAACCTCACTGCGCTGGACGGGGATACCGTGCTCTACATCGAGCGCGTCGAAACGCCCGAGCCACTGCGCCTGCACATGCAGGCCGGCATGCGCGTGCCGCTGCACTGCACCGCCAGCGGCAAGCTGTTCCTGTCGCACATGCCGCTCGCCGAGCGCCGCCAGATACTCGGCCGCCTCACGCTGACACGCAGGACCCATCGCACGCTCACGGACCCGGCGCTGCTCGAGGCCGAACTCGACCGGCTGGCCGCGCGCCGCCTCGGTATCGACAACGAGGAGTTCGTGCTCGGCATGGTGGCCGTGGCGGTACCCATCACGGACGCTGCCACGGGGCGCGTGCTGGCGTGCCTCGCCGCTCATGCGCCGACCGCGCGCGCCAATCTCGACGATCTGCTGAAAGCCGTGCCGCAACTTCGCGAGACGGCCGAGAAGCTCGCGACGCTGATCGATACGTCGGAAGGTCTGACGCTCATGGCGCGGCAGCGCCAGGCTGCGCGATAGTCGATCCCCGCGTTTTCGTTCTCCTCGAGACCCGCCGCACAAGGCGCATGGCGCTGAAGACACTTTTTCGTCGCAACTCGTTCAGATTTTTTTAGAGACGAATCATTCCATTTATTTTAAAAACTGGTTGACGCTGGGATCGGCCAGTTCTACGATGTCTTCACGATACACATTCCGGAACCAAACGTTCCGTTTTTCATTCGGAGACATCTCATGAGCGAGCACGACCAAGCCCGTCCTTCCAAGACCACCCCTGCCGCGACCCCGAGCGGCCCGCAGGCGATGACCCCTTCGGAAGCCTTTGTCGAAACGCTCGCCGCCAATGGCGTGACGGAAATGTTCGGCATCATGGGATCGGCCTTCATGGACGCGATGGACATCTTCGCGCCGGCTGGCATTCGCCTGATTCCGGTTGTGCACGAGCAGGGCGCGGGTCACATGGCCGACGGCTATTCGCGCGTGTCGGGCCGTCACGGCGTCGTGATCGGCCAGAACGGGCCGGGCATCAGCAACTGCGTGACGGCCATCGCGGCGGCCTACTGGGCGCATAGCCCGGTTGTGATCGTCACGCCGGAAGCCGGAACGATGGGTATCGGTCTCGGCGGCTTCCAGGAAGCCAAGCAACTGCCGATGTTCCAGGAATTCACCAAGTATCAGGGCCACGTGACGCATCCGGCGCGCATGGCCGAATACACCGCGCGCTGCTTCGATCGCGCGATGTCCGAGATGGGACCGACCCAGCTCAACATTCCGCGTGACTACTTCTATGGCGAAGTGAAGGTCGAGATCCCGAAGCCGCAGCGCCTCGATCGCGGCCCCGGCGGCGACCAGAGCCTCAACGAAGCGGCGGACCTGCTGGCCGATGCCAAATTCCCGGTCATCATTTCGGGGGGCGGCGTGGTGATGTCCGACGCTATCGAGGAATGCAAGGCGCTCGCGGAACGTCTCGGCGCACCGGTGGTGAACAGCTACCTGCACAACGACTCGTTCCCGGCGAAGCATCCGCTGTGGTGCGGCCCGCTCGGTTATCAAGGTTCCAAGGCCGCAATGAAGCTGCTGAGCCAGGCCGATGTCGTGATCGCGCTGGGCTCGCGCCTGGGACCGTTCGGCACGCTGCCGCAGCACGGTCTCGACTACTGGCCGAAGGAAGCAAAGGTCATCCAGATCGATGCCGACCACAAGATGCTCGGTCTCGTGAAGAAGATTTCCGTCGGCATCTGTGGCGATGCGAAGGCCAGCGCCATTGCACTCACGCAGCGACTCGCGGATCGCAAGCTCGCTTCGGACGCGACGAAGGAAGCCCGCGCGAAGACCATCGCCGATGAAAAGGCCGCCTGGGAGAAGGAGCTCGACGACTGGACCCATGAACGCGATGCCTACAGCCTCGACATGATCGAGGAACAGAAAGGCGAGAAGCCGTTCAGCGGCGGTCAGTTCCTGCATCCGCGCCAGGTGCTGCGCGAGCTCGAGAAGGCCATGCCGGATGACGTGATGGTCTCGACCGACATCGGCAACATCAACTCGGTGGCCAACAGCTATCTGCGCTTCAACAAGCCGCGCAGCTTCTTCGCGGCGATGAGCTGGGGCAACTGCGGCTATGCGTTCCCCACGATCATCGGTGCGAAGGTCGCGGCGCCGCATCGTCCGGCTGTGTCGTATGCGGGCGATGGTGCATGGGGCATGAGCCTGATGGAAACCATGACCTGCGTGCGCCATAACATTCCGGTGACGGCCGTGGTGTTCCATAACCGTCAGTGGGGCGCGGAGAAGAAGAATCAGGTCGACTTCTACAACCGCCGCTTCGTGGCGGGCGAACTCGACAACCAGAGCTTCGCCGAGATCGCGAAGGCGATGGGCGCGGAAGGCATCGTCGTCGACAAGCTGGAGGACGTGGGCCCGGCGCTGAAGAAGGCCATCGACCTGCAGATGAATCACGGCAAGACGACGATCATCGAGATCATGTGTACGCGCGAACTCGGTGACCCGTTCCGTCGCGATGCGCTCTCGAAGCCCGTGCGCATGCTCGACAAGTACAAGGACTACGTCTAAGTCCTTCGCCACGCCGCCCCGCGCCCACGGGGCGGCGTTTTTCTTTTGCATCTCACCGAGCGCCCCCATGAAAGCCATGCATCGCATCATCGATCAGGCTCGCAACCTGCCGATGCGCATCGTGCTCTCCGAAGCCGAGGACCCGCGCGTGCTGCAGGCCGCCCAGCGCGCGCATCGGGAAGGCATCGCGCGCATCGTGCTGGTCGGTGCGAGAACGCGCGCGCATCAGGTCGCCGATGAAGCGAACATCGACCTCGACGGCATCGAGTTGATCGATCCACGCGAATCGCCGCTGACGCAGCGCTTTGCAGAAGCGTTGTTCGCCCTGCGCGAAAAGAAAGGCATGACGGCCGATGCGGCGCGCGCCGCCGTGTTCGATCCGCTGTGCTTCGCCAACCTCATGGTGCGGCTGGGCGAAGCCGACGGTTCCGTGTCCGGCGCGGTCAACACGACCGCCGACGTGGTGCGCAACGCCATACAGATCATCGGCGTGCGGCCTTCGTTCAAGCTCGTGTCGAGCTTCTTCCTGATGATGCTGTGCGAGCCCTTCCATACGATGAAAGGCGGCCTGATCTTTTCGGATTGCGCGCTCGTCGTGCAGCCGGACGCGGAGCAGCTCGCCGAGATCGCCATGGCCGCCGCCGACAGCGCGCGCAGCCTGCTGATGGAAGACCCGCGCGTCGCCATGCTGTCGTTCTCCACCAGCGGCAGCGCGCATCATGCGGCTGTGGACAAAGTCATCGAGGCGACGCGACGCGTGCAGGAAGCGCGCCCCGGCCTCGCCATCGACGGCGACGTACAGCTCGACGCTGCCATCGTCGCCGAGATCGCCCTGCGCAAGGTGCATCACTCGCGCGTCGAGGGACATGCGAACACGCTGATCTTCCCGAGTCTCGAGGCGGGCAACATCGGCTACAAGCTGGCTGAACGGATTGGCGGCGCGAAGGCCATCGGTCCGCTGCTGCAAGGGCTTGCGAAGCCCGCCAACGACCTCTCGCGCGGCTGCAGCGCCGACGACATCTACTACGTGATCGCCGTGACCTGCGTGCAGGCACAGGCCGCGCGGCACCCGACGACGTGAGGCCGCATGGATACCCGAGTCGACACCGCCACGCCCGGCCTGTCTGAAGCGACGGACAACGCCGCGCTCAACGACACCACGCCACACGCACGCGCCGAGACGCCGACGCTGCGCGCATTCAGCGTGCTCGAACATCTCGTCGCCGCACGCGGCGCGCTGTCGCTCGCGGACCTGGCGAGCGCACTCGATCAGCCCAAGGCTTCGCTGCACCGCATGTTGCAATCGCTTGAAGCGGGCGGCTTCGTCGCGCGCGAGCCGGGTCAGAAGAACGCCTATGTGGTCGGGCCGCGGCTCGAACAACTGGGCGTCGATGTGATGATGCACAGCGGCGCGCGCCGCCAGCGCCACGCGATCCTGCAACGTCTCGTCGCCGATCTCGGCGAGACCTGCAACCTGAGCATGCTGCACGACACCGAAGTCCTCTATCTCGACCGCTGCGAGTCCACCTGGGCGCTGCGGCTCGAACTCAAGCCCGGCTCGCATGTGCCCGCGCATTGCAGCGCGAGCGGCAAGCTGCTGCTTGCCACGATGCCGCGCGAAGAACGCGCCGCGCTCATCCGCGCGATGCGACTGGAACGCTTCACGCCGAACACGCTCGACGAACCCAATCTGCTCGAAGCCGAGCTGGATCGCATCGCGCACAAGGGCATTGCCGTGGATAACGAGGAATTCGTGCTCGGCATCGCCTGCGTGGCCGTGCCGGTCCTCGATTCGCGTGGCAAGAGCATCGCTGCGATCGCGGTGCATGGTCCCGTGTCGCGCATGAGCCTGTCGCGCGCACTCACTTTCGTGCCGCGTCTCCGGGAAGCCGCAAGCGAGCTGTCCGCTACTTTCTGATGCGCCGCATCATCGCTTTTTTTCGGAATTCAAAACGATAAAAAACGGCTCCGGGACAACCCGAAGAGCCTCTTGTTTCTGAATCGGATTCGGCACTTTCCGTTTCACTTTCGCGATCTCGCGCGCATTTCTCTTGGCATCGCCCGCTGCTTCTTCCACATTGAACGTACAGAAACGAAACGCTTTGTTCCAGAAGAAGACTCCAGGAGACAAGTCTCATGCAGCAGGAAGTCGATTACGTCATCGTCGGAGCGGGCTCGGCAGGCTGCGTACTCGCCAATCGCCTGAGCGCTGATCCGTCCAACACCGTGCTGTTGCTCGAAGCCGGCGGTCCCGATACGAACCCGTGGATTCATATCCCCGTCGGCTACTTCAAGACGATGCACGACCCCGAGCTGGACTGGTGCTACCGCACCGAGCCGGACGACGCCGTTGCGGGGCGCAGCATCGACTGGCCGCGCGGCAAGGTGCTGGGCGGATGCAGTTCGCTGAATGGCTTGCTGTATGTACGCGGCCAGCGCGAGGACTACGACCGCTGGGCGGAGCTCGGCAACGCCGGCTGGAGCTATCGCGACGTCCTGCCCTACTTCAGGAAATCAGAGGATCAGGAGCACGGCGTGAATGAGTATCACGGGGTGGGCGGCCCGCTGAAGGTCTCGGACTTGCGCCTGCGCCGTCCTATCGCCGATCACTTCATCGCGGCCGCGCAAGAAACCGGCATCCCGTTCAACGACGACTACAACGGCGCCACACAGGAAGGCGTCGGCTACTTCCAGCAGACGGCCTACAGAGGCTTGCGCTGGAGCACGGCCAAAGGCTTTCTCAAGCCTGTGCGCGACCGGCAGAACCTGATCGTCCAGACGCGGGCGCAAACCCGCAAGGTGCTCTTCAAAGATCGTGAAGCGGTCGGCATCGAATATCTTCATGAAGGCGCGGTGAAGACGGTACGCGCGCGCGTCGAGGTGATCCTCGCCGCCGGGGCCATCGGTACGCCGCAGATCCTGCAGAACTCCGGCGTCGGTCCCGCCGACGTACTGGACCGCGCCGGCGTACAGGTACGTCATGCGCTGCCGGGTGTCGGCCAGAACCTGCAGGATCATCTGCAAGTACGGCTCGTCTTCAAGACCCGTGAACGCACCCTCAACGACGAAGTCAACAACCCGCTGAAGAAAGCGCTCATCGGTCTGCAATACGCGTTCTCGCGCACCGGTCCGCTGACGCTCGCCGCCAGTCAGGTCGTGATCTTCACGCGCACCTCGCCCGAGCTCACGCGTCCCGACATTCAATTCCACATGCAGCCGCTCTCCGCCGACAAACCCGGCGAAGGCGCGCATCCGTTCTCGGCGTTCACGTCGTCGGTATGTCAGTTGCGGCCTCATAGCCGGGGCAGCGTCGAGATTCGTTCGAACGATCCGCTGCAGTATCCGGCCATTCATGCCAACTACCTCTCGGACGAACGCGATCATCCGGTGGTCATCGGCGGCATCAAGGTGGCGCGCCGGATTGCGGCCGCGCCCGCGCTCGCCAAACACATCGTGTCGGAGTTCATTCCTGGCGCCGCCTATCAGACCGATGCCGACCTGCTCGAAGTCGCGCGCAAGTTCAGCCAGTCTATCTATCACCCCGCAGGCACCTGCAAGATGGGCAGCGATGCGCAGGCCGTGGTCGACGAACGCCTGAAGGTGCGCGGCATCGGCCGGCTGCGCGTGGTGGATGCGTCGATCATGCCGGAACTGGTATCGGGCAACACGAATGCGCCCGTCATCATGATCGCGGAGAAAGCGGCCGACATGATTCTCGAAGATCAGCGTTATCAGCGCGTCACGCACGTGGAGGAAGCACCCGGCGGCGTCGTCGAGACGCCGATGGCCCATGCAGGACAGAGAGACTGAACACAAGTCTCGAACACACGCAGACATACGGAGACAACCATGAATGCACTGCCCCGAACCGATGGCAAGCAGATGAGGAAAGTCGTCGTCGCCAGTCTTATCGGCGCGACGATCGAGTGGTACGACTTCTTTCTATACGGTGTCGTCGCCGGCATCGTCTTCAACAAGCTGTACTTCCCGAGCGGCGATCCGCTCATCTCCACGATGCTCGCCTATGGCACCTTCGCGGTCGGCTTCCTGAGCCGTCCGCTGGGCGGCGTGATCTTCGGGCACTTCGGCGACCGCATCGGCAGAAAGAGCATGCTGGTGATGACGCTGACGATCATGGGCGTCGCGACCGTGCTGATCGGCATGGTGCCCACGTACGCGCAAATCGGCATCTGGGCGCCCACGTTGCTGCTGCTGTTGCGCGTGCTGCAAGGCATCGGGCTCGGCGGCGAATGGGGCGGCGCGGTGCTGATGGCCTTCGAGTATGCCCCTGAAAACAAGCGCGGCTTCTATGCGAGCATTCCACAGATCGGTCTCGCGCTCGGGCTGTGCATTTCATCCGGTGTGGTCGCGCTCCTCTCGCTCACGCTCACCGATGCGCAGTTCCTCGCGTGGGGCTGGCGTCTTGCGTTCTTCCTGTCGTTCGCGCTCGTTTTGATCGGCATGTATATCCGCCTGAACGTGATGGAAACGCCCGAGTTTGCGCGCATCCAGAAGACCGGCGGCGAAGCGCGTATGCCCATCATCGAAGTGCTCACGAAGTATCCCGGCAACACGCTTGCCGGCATGGGCGCGCGTTTCATCGACGGTGTGTTCTTCAACGTGTTCGGCGTGTTCTCGATCTCGTATCTCACCGGCACGCTGCATCTTCAGCGCACGGATGCCCTGCTCGGCGTGATGGTCGCCGCCTTCGTGATGATCTTCACGATACCGCTGTTCGGACGGCTCTCGGACCGCGTAGGCCGCGCGCGCATCTACTTCTGGGGTTCGCTCGCCACCGGCCTGTCTGCGTTCCTCGGCTTCTGGCTGATGAAGAACAGCGGCGGCAACGTGATGATCGCGTGGCTGGCCGTGGTGATCCCGCTGGGCGTCGTGTATGCATCCATCTACGGTCCCGAAGCCGCGCTCTTCTCGGAACTGTTCGACGCCAACGTGCGCTACTCGGGCATCTCCTTCGTCTATCAGTTCTCGGGCATCTTCGCGAGCGGCATCAGCCCGATCATCGCGACATGGCTCCTGCAACGCAATGGCGGCGACCCGTGGATGATCGCGTGCTATTGCCTCGCCGCCGGCATTGTCAGCGCGTTGTCGGCCGCGTGGGTCGGCATGCGGCAGCGCCGTTCGCTGGCATTCTCCGCGACCTGAACGCGCTGTATCGAAGCATCTCGCACGCCGCCGCGCCGGTCCACCCGCGCGGCGGTTTTGTTCACCTGCTGGCCAAGCGTGCAAGGCGCACGTAAGATCGCTGCATCACAATGACTTCGCAGGAGACAGGCAATGCCCACCCGCCCGACCGCCACGCTTTGGGCGCAGCTCTTCGAGCGTTCACGGGTCTCGGGAATGAGCCTGCAAAACCAGATCCGCCAGATGATCGTCAATGCGATCCTGAGCGGACACATTGCACCCGACAGCGCCTTGCCTTCGAGCCGCGAGCTTGCGGATCAACTGAACGTGTCGCGCAATACGGTCGTGCTCGCTTATCAGCAGTTGATCGAGGAAGGCTATCTCGTCTCGCGCGAACGCAGCGGACACTTCGTCAATCCCGCAACGGAAGAACTGCAACGCGGCTTCACCGCCACGGGCACGCGCGCGACGCCCGCCGTGCAAACCCAGCACGGTCATCCCGACTGGAGCGCGCGCATCCGTCATGCGCCTTCCAATCAACGCAACATCGTCAAGCCGTCGAACTGGCAAAGCTACGAATATCCCTTCATTTACGGGCAATTCGATACCGAACTCTTCCCCACCAGCGACTGGCGCGAGAGCTGCATGCATGGCCTCTCGGTGCTGGAGATACGCAACTGGGCGCCGGATCTCATCGAGCGCGACGATGAAACGCTCGTCGAGCAGATCCGCACGCGTGTGCTGCCGAGGCGCGGCGTGTTCGCGATGCCGGATGAGATCGTCGTGACCAACGGCTGCCAGCAGGCGCTGTATCTGATTGCCGACCTGATGTGCGGACCGCAGACCAAGGTGGGCATGGAGGACCCCGGCTATCCCGACGCGCGCAACATCTTCCAGCACCGCAACGCGCAGATCGTGCCGCTGGCCGTGGATGGCGACGGCGCCGTCATCGACGACGAAGAGTTGATGGCGTCATGCGACTACGTGTGTGTCACGCCGAGCCACCAATGCCCCACCACCGTGACCATGCCGATCGAACGGCGGCGTGCGTTGCTGGATCTTTCGGTGCGGCATGACTTCATCATCATCGAAGACGATTACGAAAGCGAGAACACCTTCTCGGGCACGCCACATCCGGCGCTGAAGAGCCTCGATACCGCGGAACGCGTGGTGTACATCGGCTCGCTGTCGAAGACCTTTGCGCCCGGCTTGCGTCTCGGTTATATCGTCGCGCCCCGCGCTTTGATCCGTGAATTGCGCGCACTGCGCCGGCTGATGATCCGGCATCCTGCCGCTTATATTCAACGCGCGTTCGCCACGTTCCTCGCGCTGGGTCATCACGACACCCTGCTGCGCAAGCTCGCGCCGGTCTACAAGGAACGCGCCGAAGTGCTGATGCGTGCGCTCGCCACGCATCTTCCCGAGTTGCGCGCGTCGAAGGTGACAGGCGGCGCGTCGTGCTGGGTCGAAGGTCCGCCCTGGCTCGATGCCACGCGCCTCGCAAAAGACGCGCTGGCGCTGGGCGTGTTGATCGAACCGGGCAACGTCTTCTTCGCCGATCTCGCCGATGGTCAGCGCTGCTTTCGCATGGGCTTCTCGGCGATCCGCGCGGAACTGATCGAACCCGGCGTGCGCGCGCTGGCCGAAGTGGTCAAGCAGCAGAAGCCGTGATGCGCGCGGCTCACTTCCATGGCGCCATCGCGTGGAAGACACCGTCGCGCCGCACGAGCGCATGGAACAGCGCCGCCGCCAGATGCACGACGATCAACGCAAAGAAGCACAAGGCCAGAAAGCGATGCGCGTTCCATAGCAGCGTATGCAATGAATTGCTATGCGGCAGCAGCGACGGAATGCGCAGGCCCGCCACGACGACCGGATAATCCGCCGCCGACAACATGCCATAACCCAGCAGCGGCAACGCGATCATCAGCGCATAGAACACATAGTGCGAGAGCTGGGCCGCGAGCTTCATCGGCGCGGGCATGTCGGCGGGCAAGGGCGGCGCGCCGCGCGTGATGCGCACGACCAGACGGATCAGCGCGAGGATGAGTATCGTGATGCCGAGCGGCTTGTGAATGGACACGAGCGTCAGATACTCGGGCTTCACGGTGGACACCATGCCGACGCCGATGAACAGCATCGCGAGAATGCAGATCGCCATGACCCAGTGCAAGGCGCGTTGCAGCGGCGAGAACCGCTCGTTGATCGCGTTCATTGCCGGGCTCCTTCGGCGGGCGTGTGCGGATAGTCCTTGTCCTCGGCGGTGCGCCGGTTGAACGACACCGAGTACGCAGCCGAGCGCGCGGCGGGGAACGGATCGTCGGACACGCGCATGCCCGCAGGCAGCACGGTGGGATCGAAGTTGAGATCGCGGCACGCGCCGTCGGGCTCGGGTTCGATCGCCTTCACGACGAGCGTGCCCACTTCTACCGTATGGCGATCCTCGGGCCAGGCCTTGCTCGGGTCCGCAGTGGGATCGCCGGGGTTCGCGACGGTCACGACCAAGGCCCAGCGTTGCGGCGCGCTTTGCACGCGCTGGGTGATCTCGGCATCGAGGAAGTTGGCGCCCTTCTCCTTGAGTTGTTCTCCGCTGATGTTCTCGACCTTGGCCGCTGGAATGAAGGACCAGCGCACGACCTGATCCTGCCCATCCGCATTCGAGAACACGAAGCTGTTGAGACTGTTGAAGCGTTCCTCCGCATACGAAGGCGTCCAGGGCGCGCTGCCCGCCCACGCGCCGAACGCCGCGATCTCGGGATGCGCGGCGGAGAACTTCTGCATCGATTGAGGATCGTCCTTGTTCGCGAGTGCGAGTTGCAGCGCGTAGAAGGCTTGCGGCGTGGCGACCGGAAACACGGGTGCATCGATCATCGCGGAACGCCACTCGCTGCCGTCAGGCGTGACGATGCGCAGGCCAAGACCGCGCACACGCGCCATTGCATCGGAGGCTTTCGGGTCGGGTGTCGCGAGATTGAAGCGGCCGGTAACGGCGTAGGTGCCCGGCGCGAACATCTTTGCTTTCGAGAGCGTTGCGCCCGAGCCGTTGGATTCGAAGTCGCCGGTGAAGCAGATGCCTTTCGCGTGATTGCGCCTGAAGCCGGGCACCGCGCCGCCGGGGGGCGCGAGACTGCCGACTATCTTCGCGGGCGTGAGGCGCTTCGGCGACAGCCAGCCCGCCGTGTACGCGAAGGCCGCGACCAGCACGGCCACGATGGCCGCGATGAGAATCAGCGAAGGCACTGGGGAGCGTGGGGATGCGTCTTTATCGGTCATCGAAGTCTCACGAGATCAACGATTCGGCAGCAGGGGTAATCTAGCAGCGTCAGGCAGATCGTGCCAGAGACGCATTAATTTCTCAGATACCCACCGTTCATGGCGATAAGACGTTGCTCGCAGAAGGGCTCATCGAGCGGCACCATTCGACAGCGCCCTTCACACCCGGACCGGCAATTATTACTAATAATGCGCGAGCAATTCGGTAATTTGAACCTCCCGACCTCCGCATAGGACTCACCGCTTCGCAGCAGGCCGAAGTCAGCGGATGGCCGCCACTTCCTCGGTCACCGCCAGAAAGCGTGCGATATCGTCTGGCGAGTGGCAATGCAGCGGCGAGATACGCACGGCGCCTTCCAGATTGAACGATCGCAGCATGCGCCCTGAATAAAGACTCGCGCCGATGCGTTCATACACGATCACGCCGCGCTGCTCGTATTCACGCACCGCCGCCGTGGGTTCGAGCCCATCGAAGCCGATGCCGACAATCAGATCGCGCTGCGCCAGATCATCGTGATCCCAGTAGACCTGCACGCCGTTCATCGCACGCAGGCCGCGCTGCGTGCCCACACCATCCAGCATCAGCGTGAGCAGTGCGCGCTCATGACTCTCGATCCGCTGCATGCCCTGCACGAAGCGTTCACGCCGGTCTTCCGCGTCGCTGAACTGCGCGCCCACCCACGCAACGTAGTCCAGGATCGCGCTCACCACGGCGAACTGCGCCGGCGCCGGACTGCCCAGTTCCCACACGCCCTTCTCCTTCGCCTGCAGCCGGTGATGCGGCAGTTCGGCAAGCCGCTGCGAGAGCCACGACACCCCCGAGCCCCGGCAGCCGAAGAACTTGTACGGTGCGAAGTTGATGCCGTCCACCGGCGTCTTCTGCAAGTCGATGACCGCGTGCGGCGCATGTTGAACCGCATCCACGATGATGAAGAGATCCGGCTTCTTCGCCCGTGCCCGCTCGACAATAGCGGCGATATCCAGCTTCGCGCCTGAAATGTTCGACGCGTACATCACGCTCAGCAAGGTGGTGTCCTCGTCGATCAGCGCGATGATCGCGTCGGCATCCACGCCGCCCGTCTCAGGGTTGCTGGGCGCCACCCGCAGCGCCCGGCCGGTGCGCTCGCAATAGAGGCTCAGCGCGTCGAACGAAGACGGATGTTCGAGGATCGTCGTCACCGCGTTGCCGCCGGGCACGTGCTCCATCACCGCGCGCACCATCTCGAACATCGCCGCCGACGCCGTCAGCGAGAAGTAGACACTGCCGCCGCGTGCATTGAGCATGTGACGCACGTCCGCCTCGCCGCGGTCCTGAATGTCCTGCAAATAGAGCGCGCGTTCGTGGATGCGCTCGGGGCAGTCGGGCAAGGCGTCGATGTTGGCGAACGCTGCACTCGCCGCCTTGAGACGGAACGAGCCGCCCGCGTTATCGAAGAACAGCCGCTCTCGCCCGTCGATATCGCGATCGACGAAATGAAAGCGCTCCTTGATTTGCGCCATGACCGAATCGGAAAACAATTGCCCCTGATTGCTGCTCATCTGACTTGCTCCTCGATATTGCTTCGATAGATTGCTTCGGTGCGCTTTCATGCGTCGAGCGATGCGATATAGGCACGACCCTTCTCGGCGTCGTATTGCCCTTCCCACTTCGCGATGACCAGCGGCGCGAGCGCGTTGCCCACCACGTTCAGCGCGGTGCGTCCCATGTCCATGATGCGATCGACGCCGGCGATGAACGCGAGGCCTTCGAGCGGCAATCCGGCGCTCGCCAGCGTCGTCAGCAGAATCACGAACATGAAGCCGGGCACGCCCGCCGCGCCCTTGGAGGTGACGACCATCGTCAGCACCAGGACGATCTGTTCCTGCACGCCGAGATGCACGCCATAAAGCTGCGCCACGAACAGCGTGCCAATGCCGAGATAGATGGACGCGCCATCGAGATTGAAGGTATAGCCGGTCGGCACGACGAAGGTGGTGATGCTCTTGGGCACGCCGAAGTCTTCCATCTTCTTCATCAACTGCGGCAACACCGTGGCCGAACTGCACGTGGAGAATGCAATGACCAGTTCGTCGCGGATCACTCTCAGCAGCGTGAAAAACCGGAAGCCGAAGAGCCGCGCGGTCAGGCCGAGCACCCCCACGGCAAAGAGGATGATGGCGAGATACGTCACCGCGACGAGTTTCACGAGCGGCAGCAACGAGCCGAAGCCGAAGCTCGCGACCGTCACCGCAATCAGCGCACACACGCCGATGGGCGCATAGCACATCACCATGCCGGTGACCTTGAACATCGCGTCGCCGATGCCCTTGAACGTGGCGAGCACCGGCTTCCTGTACTCCAAAGGCACCGATTGCAGGCCAAGCCCGAACAGCACGGAGAAGAAGATCACCGGCAGCAGATCGCCTCGTCCCATCGCGGAGATGATGTTGTCGGGAATGATGTTGAGCAGCAGCGCCATGAAGCCGTGATGACCCTGCGTCTGCTGCGAGGCCTGCGCGAAATGCGAGATGTCCGTGTGCCCGAGTTGCGACATGTCGGTGCCGGTGCCCGGTTGCAGCAGGTTGCCGAGCACCAGGCCGAGCACGATGGCGATGGTCGTGACCACCTCGAAGTACACCAGCGTCTTGAGGCCGATGCGCCCGAGCGAGCGCCCGTCGCCCACGCCCGCGATGCCGATCACCATGCTCGTGAATACGATCGGCACGACGACCATCTTGATGAGCCGGATGAAGATGTCGCCCGCCGGTTGCAAAAAGCCCGCGACCACCGCGTCCCGTTCCTGCGGATAGTGATTCAGCACGAGACCTACGCCGATGCCGATGACAAGCCCGATCAGGATTTGCCAGGCAAGCCCGATGCGCGGCTTGCGTTCCTCGCGTGCGGCGGATGGTGTTTCAATCGCGGATTCCATGCGTTCTCCAGAGGACGGACCGGTGTGTAGGGGGCGCAAGCTCACTCGAGCACGCTCTTCGTGTATTCAGTCACGCCACCATATCCAGCCAAAACAAACGAAAAAAGCGATTTTTTTCTATGAGAAACTATCGCTTTAATTCATATTTTGCAGCGCACCGATGCTGACCTTCAAACAGATGGAAGCGTTGTACTGGATCGTTCAGCTCGGCTCCTTCGAGGCCGCGGCCGTGCGCCTGAACACCACGCAGTCCGCGGTGTCGAAGCGCGTGCAGGAGCTGGAACGCGCCTTCGACGTCGCCGTGTTCGATCGCGCGAATCGAAGCGCGCGCCTTACCGAGAAAGGCACCGAGTTCTTCGAATACGCGCGGGAACTGCTCGAAAGGCGTGACCAGATTGTCGAGCGCATCAGCTCGAAAACGTCACTCGTGCGGCAGATCCGCATCGGCGTGACGGAACTCACCGCGTTGACCTGGTTGCCGAGCCTGATTGCGGCGATCCAGGCCGAGTATCCGAAGGTCAGCGTAGAAGCCGAGGTGGATCTCAACGCAACCTTGCGCGAGCGGCTCGCGGCGGGCACGATGGACGTCATCATCGTGCCGCGCACGCATGAGGTCGAGAGCCATGCGAGCACGCCGGTCGGTCAGGTCGACAACGCCTGGATGTGCGCGCCCGCTCTAGCGCCGCGCAAGCGCGCGATCCCGCTCACTGAAATCGCACAATTTCCGCTGATTCTGCAAGGCGGACTGTCCGGCACGGGCTATGTGTACAGCCGCTTTCTTCAGGAACAGGGCGTCGCGCCGCAGAAGACCCTGGCGAGCAACAGTCTGATTGCGCAGATTGGTCTGACGCTTTCAGGACTCGGCGTCAGCTATCTGCCGAAGGCGTGTCTTTCGCGTATGCTCGACCGGCGCGCGCTGGTGGTCGTGCAGACGCGCCCGGCGCTGCCGCCGGTCCGCTACGTCGCGATGCACCGTGCCGATCAGGCGCATTCGCTCAGCGCGGCCGTCGCGCGCCTCGCCGCCCGTTCGTGCGATTTCCGCGCCAATCTGCTCGATTCCGCCGACTAGCCGAACATTGACAGACCATCCGCACCACCATCAGACTGCGGTCGTTCAATCACACACCTGATCATCAATGCCCGTCTTCCAGCTATCCGTGTACTTCTTCGCGCAGGCCGCCGTGATCGTCGCTGCAAGCCAGCTGGTGGGACGACTCGCGGGGCGCGTCGGACAGCCGCAGGTCGTCGGCGAGATGATTGCGGGCGTGCTGCTCGGGCCGTCGCTGTTCGGGCTGCTGCTGCCGCACTGGCAACAGGCGCTGTTTCCGAAGGCCACCATGGGCATGCTCTACGTGGCGGCGCAACTCGGTGTCGGGCTCTATATGTTTCTCGTCGGCACCGGCTTTCGTGCAGATCATTTCCGCGCACGCGCCAGGAGTGCGCTGAGCGTGTCGCTCGCCGGCATCGTCGTACCGTTCGCGCTGGCCTTCGCGCTCGCGCCCTGGCTGCTCACGATCCCCGGCCTGTTCGCCGTCAAGGCGCGGCTGTTCGAAGCTTCGTTGTTCCTGGGCGCGGCCATCGCCATTACGGCTTTCCCGATGCTCGCCCGCATCATCCATGAACGCGGACTCGCCGGCACCTCGCTCGGCACGCTGGCGCTGACCGCCGGCGCATGCGACGACGCCGCCGCATGGTGCATCCTCGCCATCGTGCTCGCGAGCTTCGGCGGCTCGTGGATGGGCGCGTATGCCGCCATCGGCGGCGGCGTCTGCTTCGCGCTGTTCATGATTTTCGCCGGCAACAAGCTGCTGCGCCGTCTCGCCGCAGGCCTCAGTCCGGACGCGCCCTTGCCTTCCAGTGTGCTCGCCATCGTGCTCGTGCTGTTCTCGCTGTGCGCGTTCGCCATGGACGCCATCGGCATTCATGCAGTGTTCGGCGGCTTCCTGCTCGGCGTCGCGCTGCCGCGCGGCCCGTTGACGGAGAAACTGCGCGACATGCTCGAACCGTTCGTCGTCGTGTTCCTGCTGCCGATGTTCTTCACCTATTCAGGCCTCAATACGCGGCTCGACATGTTGATGGACCCCGCCATCATGCTCGCCGCGATAGCCATCCTGCTGGCCTCGTTCGGCGGCAAGGGCATTGCGTGCTGGGCAGCGGCGCGTCTGAACGGCGAGCCTTCCGGCGACGCCATGGCCATCGGCGCCTTGATGAACGCGCGCGGTCTGATGGAACTCATCATCATCAACATCGGCCTGGCGGCCGGCGTGATCCTGCCGGGCCTGTTCTCCATTCTCGTGTTGATGGCCGTGCTCAGCACGCTGATGGCCACGCCGCTGTTCAACTGGATCGTGCGGCGGCAAGAAGGCATGCGCTCCGCGGTGGCGCGCTAGCGGCGTACGCGAACGCGCGTCGCTCGCTGCGGCGTGGCGGCCGGCAGCTCGCTGACGAAGGTCTCCACCGACGGGTTGCGCGTATCGGCCCGCCAGCACACGACCATGTCGATCTCCGTGTCCTTGTCCGCGAGCGGCCGCACACGCAGGCCGCTGCGTTGAACATTGCGAATGCATTCCGGATAGATGCTCACGCCGGTATTCGCCGCGACCAGACCGATGATGCCGTCGCTCGTCGATGCCTCCTGTGCGATGGCAGGCGCGAATCCCGCGCGGTGGCAGATGGAAAAGAAGTGGTGGCGGAAGGCCTCCCACGAATGCGGTGTGCCGAGCACGAAACGCTCATGCGCGAGATCGGCGAGCCGCAGTGTCTTCTTGTCGTTCAACGGATGCGCCGCCGGCAGCAGCGCGACCATCGGCTCCCGGCCGAACACCCGGGTCTCTACACCGGGCGCCGCGAACGGTCCGATCATGAAGCCCACGTCGATGGTCGAATCGAGCATCGCTTCCTTCTGCAACGTGCTCGGCATATGGACGAGATCGATGCTGATCGACGGAAACTTCTTGCCGAAGGCCTCGATGATGGCCGGCAGGGTGCCGTTGATCGCAAAATCCATGTACGCGATGCGCAGATGCCCGATGTTGCCCGCCTCCGCGCGGCGTGCAAGCGTCACGGCCTGATCAATGTGCGTGAGCGCCAGCTGGCAGTGCTCGGCGAACACGCGGCCCGCATTGGTGAGCTCGACGCGCCGCGTGGTGCGCGCCAGCAGCGCCGCGCCCACGGACTCCTCCAGCGCCTTGATGATGCGGCTCAGCGCTGGCTGGGTCATGTGCAGCCGTTCGGCGGCGACACTGAACTGAAGCGCGTCCGCGACCGCGAGAAAGGCCCGGATGTGATGGACATCGATACGCATGCTGCGTCGGGCCTCCCTGTGCGCTGAACGAGCGCCCTATCTTACCGGTCGGCCCACCGAACGCAGCGTAACCAGCGCGCCGATCACGAGCAAGGCCGAAACCACGAACAAGCCGTTGTTGAGACTGCCCGTCATGCTCTTGACGAAGCCCAGCATGCTCGGGCTCGCAAAGCCGCCGAGCAGCCCGAGACTGTTGATGAACGCGATGGTGCCCGCCGCCGCGCGTGTGCCTGCAAGAAAGTCGGTGGTGATGGCCCAGAAGAGCGGCTGCAATGTGAAGATGCACGCGGTCGCCACGCTGATGCAAGCCAGCGCGAGGGTCAGGTCCGCGCCCGTGCCGCTGATGGCCGACAACGCCGCCGCACCGATCAACGCGCAGCCGGCCGTGTGCCAGCGGCGCTCGCGGGTGCGATCCGAACTCCGGCTCACCAGCACCATCGTGACGGCCGCGATGCCGTAAGGAATCGCCGACAGCAGGCCGATCGACCAGGCATCCGTGACGCCCGCGCCGCGAATCAGCGAAGGCAGCCAGAAGCTGATCGCATAGACGCCGCAGATGAACGTGAACCACACGAAGGCCAGCGCGTAGATGCGCGCGTTCTTCAGTGCGCCGCCGAAGCCATGCCGCTCGAACATCGACGACGTGTCGCGTTCGCCGTCGAGTTGATGTTGCACGAGTGCCTTTTCGGTGTCGCTGAGCCAGCGTGCGTCGCGGGGCTTGTCATCGAGATAGAAGAACGCGGCAATGCCGAGCAGGCACGACGGCAGGCCTTCCACCAGGAACAGCCACTGCCAGCCTTGCAGACCGTGCAGGCCGTCGAGACGGTTCAAGGCCCAGCCCGATACCGGACCGCCGAGTACGCCTGCCATCGCGACGGCGGTCAGGAACAGCGCCATCACGCGTCCGCGACGTTCGGCCGGATACCAGAAGGTCAGGTAATAGATCATGCCCGGAAAGAAGCCCGCTTCGAAGACGCCAAGCATGAAGCGCATGACATAGAACGCCGTGGGCGACTTCACGAACATCATGCCGGCCGATGTCAGGCCCCACAGCAGCATGATCCGGATCAGCGTCTTGCGCGCGCCGATACGTTCGAGTATGAGATTGCTGGGCACTTCAAACAGGAAGTACCCCGCGAAGAAGATGCCCGCGCCGAGCCCATATACCGCGTCGCTGAAGCCGAGGTCAGTGCGCATCTGGATCTGCGCAAAGCCGATGTTGATGCGGTCCAGATAGGCCGCCACGTAGCAGATGAATAGAAACGGAATCAGCCGCCATGTGATCCGCCGATAGGTGGCGTTCACCAGGGCGGAGGAATGCGGCGCGGTATCGTCGGTCAGGACTGCGCCCGGTAAAGCACTTTCGTTCATTGCCCGTTCTCCAGTGTGAGTCGCGTCAAACCGAGCGTTCGCACGCGGACGCGGCCGGCGCACCGGTCCGCGCCCGCGCGATGCTCAGCCCTTCACCGAGTGCAGATAGTCCACGCAGCGGTCCACCGACTCGACATCCGCGAACTTCGCGTCGATGTCGAACAGATTCCATTCGACCGCGCCCGGCACGCGGTCGCCGATGCATTCGCGCACCGCGATCGTGCGGAAACCTTCGGCGAGGCCATCGCACAGCGTGGTGCGCACGCATGCGGAGGCGGTGACGCCGGTGACGAGAATCGTGTCGACGCCCGCCGCACGCAGGAAGCCGGCGAGATAGGTACCGTGGAACGAACTTGCGCGCTTCTTCACCAGCACCTGTTCGCCTTCGATGGGTGCGATGCGCGAGTCGATGGCCCAGAGGTTTTCGTCTGCTTGCGAGACGACGTCGACGGGAATCTTGTTGTGCCACAACCCCATGTCGGTATGCGGGTTGTTGCGGTCGGTGACCTGGTAGCACGTGGTGACGTGGATCACCGGATGACCGTTCGCGCGGCATGCAGCGAGGAGGCGCTGCACGCCCGGAATGATCTGCTCATCGATGTTTTCGCACGTGAATGGATTACCCGGGCGGGTCCATGCGTTCGCGAGATCGACGTTGACCAGCGCGGGCTTTTTGCCGAATCCCACGCGCCGCTGAAAGCCGCGCTGTTGATAGAGTTCGGTGGCTTCCGCAAAGGCTTGCGCCAGCATCTCGTTCAATCCTGCATTCATGTCTTCAATCTCCGAAAGTTTCTCTGTGACGCGTGTGCCATGTGTGTCGGCAGAAAAACTATAGGAGCGACATTATTACGAGTCTATTTACTGTTTTGCTGGGTTTATTACCTCTTCTGGTATGAATTGGAGCATGCCTTAGCGCACGATGCCTGCGATGAAATCCTCGAAGAGTTCTGCGCCGCCCATCTGTCCGCCCTTCAGCATCAACTCGATACCATGCGTCGCCGGATCATCCGAATGCACACGGCACACCGTGACGCCTGAGGCCAGTGTCGCCAGACACGACAAGCCCCACGGTTTCAACGCATGCACGCCGAGGCTCGACGTATCGCCGCCCGCAATGCCGATGCGCCGCGGAGCCGCGCGTTCAACCACTGCGCGCAGCAGTGCCGCGCAGGATTCAGCGAGCGGCTCGCGCTCGGCGTGTTCGTGGTTCGGCGTGCGGCAGGTGAAGGCCAGCACGTGCATGCCCTCGTGCAGCGCTTCCACCACGCGCTCGCAACGTTCGCTTCGATACGATGACGAAGCCATCTCGCGCGGATCCAGTTCGATGCGATGAAACGAATGGGCGGCATCGATCTGTGCTGCCGTCATCGGCGAGAGACTGCCTGCCAGAACGAACACCGGAGCATGGGCGGGACCGAAGGCGGCTGCGGCTTCCGCGTCGCGGCCTGAAGCCGATGCAAGCGTCCACGCCTGCGCGACGCTGCTCGCGCCCACTGCCAGCAGAGGTTCACGCGTCGCCTGTTCATGCATCTCCATACCGATGCGGCGCAGATGCGTGTCGTCGAGCACGTCGAAGAGCACAGGCGTGCCGGCGTACCTGTCGATGGCTTCTTTCAGCGCTGCATCGGGCAGCGAGTAAGCGCGCCAGTCGATTGCACCGACGCGCACGCCCAGTCGCTCGAAATGCAGGCGCAGATCCGCTTCGTGCATCGGCGTGACCGGATGACGGCTCATGGCCGGATGACGATCGATGCGATGCACCTCTGCGCCACCCGCCGCCGCGAAGAGCGTGCCGAACGCGCAATAGCGCCCGAGATTCGGCTGCCCGCCGACGATCGGCACGAAAGGATTCATGAAGCGCTCGCGCAGACATGCCATCGCGACCGCGATATTGCCGGTGTCCGGCGCACTGTCGAAGGTCGAACAGACCTTGTAGTGCATGACGCGCACGCTGAGCGAAGAGAAGACTTCAGCGACTTCCCGCAATTGCGCGCGCAGCGGCGACGGCGCAAGCGTTCGGGCCGCGCCCGCGAGACCGATCGCATCCAGTGGCCCGAGCTTCTCAAGACGTTCGGGCGTGGGCGGCTCGACGAAAAGCATCGCGCGCATCCCGGCGCGGTGCAGCGTGGCGAGCGTATCCGTGGCGCCGGTGAAGTCGTCGCCATAGAAACCATAGGGCGCGAAGCTCATGCGCGCTTGCCGAAGAAAGCGAGCGCCGCTGCGAGTTCGGGCGCATGCCGCGCGTAGTCGTCCAGCGATATGCCCTGCCGCACTGCGTCCCATGCCTGCCGCACGCTCGCCACGCCGGCCGCGACACCGCCCGGATGCCCAAGCATGCCGCCGCCCGACATGAAGAGCAGATCGTCGCTGCGCATGGCATCGAACGTAACGGGTGCAGTACCCGCCCATTGTCCCGATGAGAATGCAGGCAGCACGGCATCGTCGAGGCCTTGGGCGAGCGGCTGGGCACACGCCCGCGCCGAGGCGATGACTTCCGCATCGGGTTGCGCGAACTTGCCTGCGAGCCCATGCACGTGCATATGATCAACGCCCGCGAGACGCCACAGCGTCTGATACGCGGCGAAGGACATGCCGAGCGCAGGATCGCGCGACATCATTCCGTAGCCATTGCGATGCGCGTGCAGCACGAGCGGCGTTGAGCGCCGCAAGGTCTCGATTGCCGAGAAGCCGCACCAATTGATGCTCGCCATCACGCAAGACCCGCCCTCGCGTTCGACGAGATCCGCATGACGGCGCATTGCATCGACTTCGTCGGTGATGTTGAACGCGATCATCACGTTCCTGCCGCTCTTCTCGCGGTACGCGCGCACTTCCGCCATCACCGCGCGCACGCGTGCGTCGATCGGCGCATGCAGCGGATTCGCGCTGATCTCGTCGTCCTTGATGAAGTCCACACCCGCTTCGCACAGACTGCGCACGAGTTGCGCCGTCTCGTCCGCCGTGAGGCCGACGTTCGGCTTGATGATGGTGCCGATCATCGGTCCGCTTGCCACGCCGGTCAGCTTGCGCGTGCCACCAACGCCATGCGACGGCTGCGGGAATTGCGTGCGATATCCGGCCGGCACGCGCACGTCGAGCAAGCGCAGGCCCGTGGTTTCGCCGAGATCGTAGAGATTGCCGGCGACGGTCGCCGCCAGCGTCGGCAGATTCACGCCGATGTTCGCTACAGGAAAGCGCAACGTGACACGCGCCCTTCTGTAAGGCCCGCCGATCTGCTGACGTTCCAGCCACGCACTGCGCAGCGAAGGAAGCGCGAGCGGCTCGTCTTCACGGATGCTCACCACCACTGCGCGACTGCGCGCCCGCAACGCATCGCTCTCGCCCGCCACGCGCACGAAGGTGCCGCTCGACTGCTCGCCCGCCATGATGTCCGCGACCTTCGCGGGGTCGAGCGGCGTCTCGACGAGGTAATCGGCCTCGATGAATTCATCCGCGTTCATAGGCTGCTCAGGGCGGGAAACGGACGCACGGCCTGCTTGCCGTCCCAGTCGAACGAGGCCTGACGGATCAGGTCGAACAGCTTGCCCTTCGGCCCCGCGATCTCCGACAACTCGATCACCGTGCCCGGATGGGTTTCGGTGTCGAAGTAGACGAAGCGGCCGTTCTCGCCCACCTTGCCGCTCATCGCCACTTCGAAACCTTGCTGGGTGAGGCGTTCGAGATCGGCGTCGAAATCGGTCGTCCAGTAGGCATTGTGTTGCAGGCCGGTGTGACCCGCCGCGAGGAAGTCGCGATACATCGAAGGCGCGTCGTTGCGTGTCTGGATCAACTCGACTTGCAGGCTGCCCGAGTTCGCGAGCGCAACCGAGTTATGCACCTCGTACGATTGCCCGCGATAGCGATAATCCTCGATAGGCACGCGTTCGTTATAGAACCAGGGCCCGACGCCGAGCACGCGGCTCCAGTAGTCCATGGCGGCCTCGATGTCGCGCACGACGTATCCGGCCTGGCGGATCTCGCCAAAGAATCGGCTCATTGTGTTGTTTCCTTTTTGATGATGCGGCGGCGATGGCGCGCGAACGCTCCCGCTGGCGCGCAACGCGCGCCAGCGCCACCAATAGTTGTCGATGCAACTTGTGCTTCAGAGAAAACCGGTGGAGATCCAGGGCACCGCAGCGATCACGATCAAACCGATGACCAGCGCGGCCATATAGCCTGCGATCGGGCGGATGCCCTTGTCGGGATCGACCTTCGCGACCGCGCACGCCGAGTAATAGCCGACGCCGAACGGCGGGGAGAACAGGCCGACGCCCATCGAGAGAATCACGACGATCGCATAGTGAATCTCGTTGACGCCCGCCATGCGCGCAATGGGAAAAAGCAAGGGGCCGAACAGCACGATGGCCGGGATGCCTTCCAGCACGCTGCCGAGCAGGATGAACACAATGATCGAGATGCCGAGGAACGCATACGCGCCGCCGGGCAGCGCGGTCATCAGTTGCGCGAGATCCTGCGAGAAGCCGGATTGCGTGAGCGCCCAGGCCATGGCCGTCGCGCAGCCGATGATGAAGATGATCGCGCCGGAGAGGGTTGCCGCTTCCACGAGCATGCGGCCAAGACGCGACCACTCGAAACGCCGGTACACGAGCAGGCCGACGATCATCGAGTAGACGATGCCGATGGTCGAGACTTCCGTCGCAGTCGCGATGCCTTCCACAACGGCCGCGCGAATCACGAAGGGCAGCGCCAGCGCGGGCAACGCGATCACAAAAAGCCGGCCGATCTGCTTGCGGCCGAGACGCGGAACATGGCTCACGCTCTCCTTGCGATAGCGCAGCCACACGACGAAGCACAGCATCGCGGCGAGCACGGCGGCGGGCAGCAGACCCGCCGTGAACAGCGCGGAAATGGAGAGCCCCGTTACCGAGCCGATGGTGATCAGCACGATGCTCGGCGGCACGGTCTCGGTTTGCGCGCCGGCCGTCGCAAGCAAGGCCACGAGATCGCCTTCCTGCGCGCCGCGCGCCTTCATTTCGGGGAACAGCACGGGCGCGATGGCGGCCATGTCGGCGACTTTCGAACCGGAGATGCCGGAGACCAGATACATCGTGCCGATCAGCACGTACGACAGCCCGCCGCGCACGTGTCCGACGAGGCTCGCGAGGAAGTGGATCATCGCGCGGGCCATGCCGGTCATTTCGATCATGAGGCCAAGGAACACGAACAGCGGCACGGCGAGCAGCACGAGATGCGACATGCCTTCGTCCATGCGTCCGACGATGACTTCCAGCGGCGTGAAGGTCGTCAGCCCGAGATAGCCGAAGGTGGCCAGGGCGAAGGAGAAACAGATGGGCACGCCGGAGAAGATGCCGATCGCCACGACGCCCACGAAGAACACGATCAGGTTCGCCTTGCCGATGCTTTCGAACCACGGCGCGAGCCACACGAACACACCGGCGACGACAGCCGTCATCAGGATCGCAACGAGCACATCGCGCAAGCGAGCCACACTGGCGAGCCGGATGAAGCCGACCAGCAGCATCAGCGCCGCGCCGACCGGCAAGGCCAGCGCGCGCCACGCCCCGCTTATTTCGAGCGCGGGCGTGACGATCGCCATTTCGCCGGACGCGTAGCCGTATGCGGGCACGAGCACCAGACCAAGACAGCCGAGCGAGAGCACGATGGCGAGCGTATCGATGAACGCACGGCGCGCCGGCGAGAGGCGGCTGACGAGCGCCGTCATGCGCATGTGCTCGCCGCGTCGCAACGCGAGCACCGCGCCAAGCATCGACAGCCACAGGAACATCATGCCGGCGAGTTCGTCGGACCAGACGAGCGGCGCGTGCATCACGTAGCGGCTGATCACGCCCGCCAGCAGCACGACGATTTCCGCCGTCAGCAACAGCGCGCAGGCGCCCTCGACGAGTGCGATCAACGCGCGGTCGCAGGCACGCAGCAGACGGCGCGCTCCAACGGGTTCGAGATGTCCTTGCGTGGAACTCAAGGCCGGGTTCGCCATGAAGATGTCTCCGAAACGGGCGGCATGATCGGGTTCGGTGTCAGGCCAGCTTGCCCGTATAGCCTTCGAGCAGGCTCCACGCCTCGTTGCCGAACTTGCCCTTCCACTGACCGTAGAAGTTCGCCTGGCGCAACGCGTCGCGGAAGGTGTCCGGTGCGGGGCGGTTGATGGCGAGACCCTTTGACTGGAGATCGGCCACGGCGGCGTCGTTGAGCTTGCGCACGTCCTCGCGTTGACGGATGGCGGCCTGATTGAAGGCATCCGCGACGATGCCTTGCAGGTCCTTCGGCAAACGCGCCCATGCGCGCTGGTTCAGCACGAACCAGTAACCGTCCCACATGTGATTCGTGAGCGAGCAGTACTTCTGCACTTCATAGAGCTTCGCGACCTGGACGATGGGCAGCGGGTTTTCCTGTGCATCGACGATGCGCGTCTGCAGCGACGAATACACCTCGCTGAATTGCAGGCTCGTGGGCGCGGCGCCGAGGCCCTTGAACATGTCGACGGACAGCGGACTCACCGGCACGCGGATCTTGAGGCCGCGCATGTCGGCGGCGCTGGCGATGGGACGCGCGCTGGAGGTCGTCTCGCGAAAGCCGTTGTCCCACATCTTGTCGAACGATTCGAGTCCGGCCTTCTGCATCGATGCGCGCACGAACGCGCCGAGCTTGCCGTCCATCGCGCTCCAGACCTGGTTGTAGTCGGCGAAGGCAAAGCCCGTGGCGTTGATGGCGGCCACGGGCACGAGCGTCGAGACGACGAGCGCCGATGGCGTGAACATCTCGATGCCGCCGCTGCGCACTTGCGCGAGCATGTCGGTGTCGCCGCCGAGCTGGTTGTTCGGAAAGATGCGGATTTCCATGCGGCCCTTCGACGCTTCCTTCACCTGATCCGCCGCTTCCTTTGCGCGGATGTTCAGCGGATGGGTCATCGGCAGGTTATTGCCATATTTGAAGACGTATTCGGCGGACGCGGCACGCGTGATGACGGGAAAACTCAGTGCACCTGCGGCGGCTGCACGCAACAGCGTGCGTCGGCGTGAATCGATCATGCTCGTCTCCTTGCTTTTATTTGATGCGATTTCCGGGTCCATCAGAAACCGTCAGAACGCGGGTTTGTACTGATCGCCGTGGTTTGCTGTCTGGCGTTAGCTTCGCACCGTTGGTGAACGAAGACTACGGGTGAGGGGTGGTGGCGTCAAACTCATAACTTGATGGTTTCTGATGGTTTTGCAGTTTTCTTGAGGAGCTTGGAGTGAGTGCGGTTACGCCGTTGTTTCCACCACGCGCCCGCGTGGCCGACATTGCACAGGCTGCCGGTGTGTCCAGCGCGACCGTCGATCGCGTGTTGAACGGGCGGCCCGGCGTGCGGGCTCATACCGCCGCGCGGGTGATGCAGGCCGCTGCGCGATTGGGGTATTCGGTTGAGGCGTCGGAAAGCGTTGCAACAGGGAAGCCGATGCGAATCGCGTTCCTGTTGCCTTCCGGAACGAACCGCTATCTGCGGATGCTCGGGGATTACATCGAGTTCGCGCACAACCAGTGGACCGCGCAAGGCATGAAGTGCCGCGTGCATTATGTCGAAAGCTTCAACCCGGATGAACTGGCAGCGAGGCTGTTGCAGTACGGGCGGAAAGCGGATGGCATCGTGTTCATGGCGCTGGAGCATCCGGTGGTGCGGGACGCGGTCAATGCGCTCGCCGACGAAGGCGTGCCGGCTATTACCTTGATCTCGGATCTGTCGAATTCGCGAAGGCTCGCTTATGTCGGGATCGATAACCGGTCAGCCGGACGCACGGCAGGTTTGTTGCTCGGGCGCTTCATGGGGCCTCGGCCAGCGGGGAAGATTGCGATGCTTGCTGGAAGTCTTAACTATCGTGGGCATGAGGAACGCGAGATCGGGTTCCTGCATTTGATCGAGTCGACGTTTCCTCTGCTGCGGGTGATCGGCTTGCGGGAAGGTCATGACGATAGCGAACGCAATTACTTGCAGACGCGAAATCTGTTGCAGCAGCATCCGGATCTGGCGGGGGTTTATAACAGCGGCGGCGGGTCGGATGGGGTGGCGCGGGCGATCGTCGAAGCGAGGACCGAGCAGAAGATTCTGTTTGTCGGGCATGGGCTGACGCCGGATACCCGGGCGCTTTTGATCGATGGGACCATGGACGCGCTGATTACGCAGACGCCGCAGGCCATGGTGGGGAATTGCCTCAGGATCTTCGACAATGTCCGGCAGGCGCAGGATGCGCTGGATGGAGTCAAGCCGGTGATGTTCAGTATCGTGCTGAGGGAGAATTTGCCTTGAGGGGCGGTGCTCACATTCGGAGGACTTGAAGATGACGAAGTACCTGATCTCCTTTCCCGCATCCGCGATGGTGATTGACGATGAAGACATGGCGGCAGTCGGTGAAGCGGCGCGCTCGGTCATCAGGGACGCGAAAAGCGCCGGCGTTTATGTGTTTGGCGGCGGGATCAATGCTAAAGCCTCTCCGCTCATGGTCGCGGCTGACGGCACGGTCACGAACGAGACCTACCCGCAGACCAAGGAGTTCGACGGCGGCTTCTGCGTACTTGAACTGCCGTCTCGCGAAGCCGCCGTGCAATGGGCCGCGAAGATCGCTACTGCTTGTCGCTGTTCGCAGGAGCTTCGGGAGTTCGGGTATGACAGTGAGAGTTGAGGGGCGCAGTCACCGCCCATAGCGAAAGAGCCCGCCAAAAAGGCGGGCTCTGATCGAATCAACACACTTCACAAAGCGGCGCACGCGCCGCCCTACTTACCACTTCCAGTTCACCCCCGCGACCCCGCTGTAGTCCTGCTCATGCTTGCCGAAATCCACGGCAGCGCGCGCAAACACCGAAGCATGCTTCCCGATCTCCCACGAGCCGCCCGTCGCCACATGCCCGACGGTGCGCGCCAGCGGCGTACCCGACACCTGGTACACCGACCCCGGCGCCGTCGCGAACGCGGCATTGAGCTGCTGGTCCAGACTGCCAAAACGCTGCTGCACGTTGACATCCACTTCCCACGTGTTGCTCGCGCCGCTCGCCCGCTTCTGCTTCAGCAAGTAACGCACGCCCGCAATGCCTGTCGTCGCGGCCTGGCTGCTGCCCTGATAGACGAGATCGAAGTCGTTGCCCTTGCCTTCGCCAAAACCGTCCTGGCTATAACGGCCCACACGCATGCCGAGATACGGTTGCAGCATCATGTCGTCACGCAGATGGAGGTTCAGACCGCCTTCCGCATAAGCCGTCGTCGAACGCGTCTCGACGCTGCCTTGCGGCGTGCCCGACATGCCATCCAGCGCGACCACGCGGTTCACCGAGTTGCTCCAGCGACCGATGCCCGCCATGCCGCGCGCAAAGAACGGCTGCGCCGCCGGTTGCCATGCGCCGTAGATCAGCGCCTGCCAGCCGTTTGCATGACCGCTCGAACCCGGCGTGTTGAAGCCGAGATCGCTGTAGTCCGCATCGACAGCCACGCCCGCGCGCACATCACGCAGCACTTCGCGGTCGAAGCCGATCGCAAGCGAACTCGTACGCGCATCCAGCGCATGACTGCCGAGCGCTGCATCGCCCGATGCGTGCGACTGGCCATAACGCACCGTCGCCCATACATCGTTCGACGGACGCTCCAGCCCCGCCTGCGTCAGACGCTCGCCCACCGTGTTGCCGAACGCCTCCGTGCTCTGCCGCGCGATGCGCAACAGGCCGGTGGCTTCGTCGCCGGTCAGCTGCGACAGCGCCGACTGCGCGCCCGCCTTCGTCGCGAACAGCAGCTTGTCGGTCACCGCATTGCCGCCCGCAGCGAGAATGCGGTTCAACGCGCTCGCCACCTGCAACTGGTTGCGGTTCTGACCCACCATGCCGAAGCCCGCGAACTCGCCCGTCTGATAGAAAATCGACGCGATCTTCAAGGTCAGATCCACTTCCTGCGGCGCGTAGCTGAGCGTCGGCACGAGGTACGCGTAGTCCATCGAGACGCCCGCGAACGAACCGTTGAGCGCGCCCGTGTAGGTCAGGATCGTGTACTTCGTGTTGGCCTTCCACGCATCCGGCACGGCGTTCACGACGACCGTCGCGCCGCCGTTCGCGCCGCTCTGCGCAATGCTGACATCGCCCGTCACCGCGACGCTGCCCGTCTGGCCCGCCGCGTTCGCACCGACCGCGAACACCGAACCATCGTTGAGCGCGAGGTTGCCGTTCACATGCAGCGTCTGGCCCGGCGTCGTCGCGGCGAGCGTGCCGCCCGCGTTGATCGACGCATTGCCGGTCAGCGTGCCGCTGCCCTTCAGCACGCCGCCGCTGTTCACCGCGACGTTCGCCGCCGTGACCGTATCGACCTGCACGGTGCCGCCGTCATCGACGATGCCGAGGCTCGCGCTCGCCAGGTTCTGCACCAGGCCGCCGGCCGTCACGTGCACGCCGGCCACGTCGCCGTCGCCGGTCAGCGTGCCGCCGCTGTTCACCAGCGTGCTGCTGACAATCGCGCCCGCGTTCACGCGCTGCATACCGCCCGCATTCAGCGTGGTGTCCTGCGCCGTGCCGCCCGAGCTGACCACCTGCGTGCCGCCGTTCACCGTCGTGCCGCTCGCGATGCCGTCCGCCTGCACTTCCTGCAACGCGCCGCTGTTGATCGTCGCGCCGCCCGCATAGCCGCCGAATGCCACCTGCTGCACGCCGCCGCTGTTGACCACGGTGTTGTAGGCATAGCCTTCGATCGCGCCATCGACGTATTGCAGGCCGCCCGCGTTGACGGTCGTGTCGTTCGCCACGCCGCCCGCGAGGATGTTCTGCGTGCCGCCTTCGACGGTCGTCCAGCGTGCGGAGCCGCCTGCGCTCAAGGTCTGCGTGCCGCCGGAAGTCAGCGTCGTCACGATCGCGAGGCCGCCCGAACTCACGTTCTGCGCGCCGCCGTTCGACACGGTCGCGCCCAGGGCCGCACCGCCTGACGTCACCGTCTGCGTGCCGCCCGAGATCGTCGTGTTGCTGGCCACGCCCGCGACCGTCTGGCTGCCGCCTGCGGCGATCGTCGTGTCGAGCGCATTGGCGCCCGACGCGACTTGCTGCACGCCGGCCGCGCCGATGCTCGCACCGGTCGCCGAGCCGCCCGCCGACACGCGCTGCATGCCGCCGACGATGACCGAGCGCATCGACCTGCCGCCCGACGACACCTGCTCCGTGCCGCCCGAGCCCACTTGCGTGCCGCTCGCGACACCGCCCGCCAACACGTCGAACACGCCGCCGTTCTCGACCAGCACGTTCGACCCGACATTGCCCGCGACCTGGAACGCGCCGCTTGCATTGGTGCCGCTGAGCGTCGCCGAGGTGTTGGTGACGAGCGCCGCGCCGGAGGCCTGGCTGAGCGTCGCGCTGCCCGCGCTGTTGACCGTGGTCTTGCCGCCACCTTCGACGATCACGCTGCCCGCCGCGCCGCCGCTCGATACGGTCAGCGCGCCGCCGCTGTGAACCACGGTGCCGCTGGCCGTGCCGCCCGAGGCGACCGTCTGCTGGCCGCCGTTCGACACCACGGCCTGCGTCGAGCTGCCGCCCGACGACACGGCTTGCGTGCCGCCGCTCGACACGTTCGTGCCGCTGACGTTGCCGCCCGCGAGCACGGTCTGCGTGCCGCCGTCCGTCACCGAGACGCCGTTGGCCGCGCCGCCCGAGCTCACATACTGGTTGCCGCCGCTGCCGAGCGTCACCGAGCCCGCATTGCCGCCCGACGACACGCGCTGCACGCCGCCCGCGCTGACGACCGTGCCGGTAGCCATGCCGCCGGACGCCACGTCCTGCACGCCGCCGCTCGCGACCGTCGTGGCCAGCGCGGTCGCGCCGGTCTGCACGGTTTGCAGGCCGCCGCCTTGCACCAGCGTCGATACCGCGCTGCCGCCGGCCGCGAGGTTCTGCACGCCGCCTGACAGAATCGACGTCGCCGAGGCCACGCCGCCCGACTGCACCAGTTGCACGCCGCCGCCCGACACCGCCGTGCCGCTCGCCGTGCCGCCGGATGCAACGCTTTGCGTGCCGCCGCTCGTCACGGTTGCCTGCGTCGACCGTCCGCCCGACGCCACGGTTTCGACACCGCCCGCGCCAATCGTCGTGCCGCTTGCCTGGCCGCCGACGCTCACGACTTGCGAGCCGCCCGCGCTGATCACGCTGCCGCTTGCAACGCCCGCCGATGCCACTGTCACCGCGCCGCCCGCGCCAATCTGCGTATCGAGCGCCTGTCCGCCGGAACCGACCGACACCTTGCCCGCCGAGCTGACTTGCGTGGCGTTCGCGGTGCCGTTCACGACCTGCGTGCCGCCGGCTACCACGGTCGCGTCAGAGACGCCGCCCGCCGCGACCGTCTGCGTGCCGCTTGCCAGCACCGTCGTGCCGCTGGCCGTGCCGCGCACGGTCTGCGTGCCGCCGGACACCATCGTGCCCGACGCGACGCCGCCCGACGCCACGGTTTCAAGACCCGCGCTGCCGACATGCGTATCGAGCGACTGACCGCCCGACAGCACCGTGAAGCTGCCGCCGTTCTCGACGAGCAAGCCCGACGCGACGCCGCTCACCACGCCGAAGCTGCCGAGCGTGTTCGAGCCGTTGAGGATGGTCGCGGACGTGTCCGCGACGAGCGCGCCGCCTGCCTGTTGCATCACTGCGCTGGCATAGGCGCCGCCGGATACCGTCAGCTTGCCGCCGCCATCGATGAGCGAAATGAAAGCGCTGCCACCCGACTGAACGGTCTGCGCGCCGCCCTCGCCGATCAAGGTGAAGCCCGCAACGCCCGACGACGCGACAGTCTGCGTGCCGCCGCTGCTGATCGTCGTGAAGCCCGCGATGCCGCCCGACTGCACGTTCTGCGCACCGCCGCTTTCGATGGTCGCGCTCGTCGCCGAGCCGCCCGCCGCGATTTCCTGCGTGCCGCCCGAGATCACCGAACCGAGCGCCCAGCCCGACACGCTCTGCGTGCCCGACGCCCCCACCGTGACGCCTTCGGCAACACCGCCCGACGCCACGGTCTGGACCGCGCCGCTCGCCACGCTGCCGGCCGATGCCGTGCCACCGCTCGAGATCATTTGCGTGGCATTCGCGCCGGTGAGCGTCGTGCCTTCCGCCGTGCCGCCCGAAGCGACCGTCTGCGCACCGGACACCGCCGTACCGCTCACGTTGCCGCTGACGACCTGCGTACCGCCGGCGTCGATCGTGCCGCCCGATGCGTAGCCGCCCGCATCGACCGACTGCTGGCCGCCGCTCGCGACGTGCGTGCCCGAGACCGTGCCGTCAGTAGCGACTTCCTGCAAGCCGCCCGCCTGCACTTCGGTATCGTTCGACGTGCCGCCGAAGGCCACGACCTGCTGTCCGCCATCGCCGATCTGCGTGCCGCTCGCGACGCCTGCTATCTGAACGACCTGCACACCGCCCGAGAGCACCGTGCCCAGCGCAGTGCCGATTTGCACGTCCTGCACGCCGCTGGTCGTGACCGTCGTGCCGCTCGCGACGCCGCCCAGCACATGCTGCACGCCGCCCGAGCCGACGTTCGTGGCAGTCACGCTCGCGCCGTCCAGAACGAATTGATCGCCGCCTGCCGAAACCATCGTGCCCGTCGCGCTGCCCGCGACCGATTGCGCGCCGCCCGAGAGCACCGAGCCGCTCGCGAAACCGCCTGCGCTGACCGTCTGCGAGCCGCCCGTGAACACCGTCGTGCCGCTGGCGCTGCCGCCGGAAGCCACGTTCTGTGCGCCGCCGCCAGCCACCGACGTGCCGCTCGCCACACCGCCTTCCGTTACTTGCTCGACACCGCCCAAGCCGACCTGCGTACCGCTTGCGCTACCGTTCGACGACACCGTGAGCTGTCCGCCGTTCTCGACCAACACGTTGGACGCGTGGTTATCGATGATCGAGAAAGCGCCGTTCGCGTTGTGGCCGCTGACCGTCGCACCGGTATCCGCGATGAACGCGGCGCCGCTTTGCTGATCGAGATGCGTCGCGGTCGCGCCCGAGGACACCGCAATCGTGCCGCCGCTCAATACCGAAGCCGACGACGCGCTGCCGCCCGCGCCCACGTCGAGCGAGCCGCCGTTCGCGACGGTCGTCACGCTCGCCACGCCGCCCGACAACACCGACTGCGCGCCGCCCGAGAGCACGGAAGCGGCCATCGAGACGCCGCCCGCGTCGAGCACTGCCGAACCGCCGGAAGCGATCGTCGCGCTATTGAGCGTGCCGCCCGTCGATGCGCTGACGAGACCGCCCGCGCCCACTTGCGTGCCGTCGGCATGACCGCTGTTGCTGACGGTCTGCACGCCGCCGGAGTGAATCTCGGTCGAGACCGCCGCGCCGCCCGACACGTTCTGCGCGCCGTTCGCGTAGACCTGCGTGCCGCTGGCGTTGCCGTCCGCCGCGACGTTCTGCACGCCGCCGCTGACCACGGTGTTGCTCGCCGAGCCGGACACGTTCTGCGCGCCGGCGAAGATCGTCGTGCCGTTCGCGTTGCCGCCTGCTTCCACCGTCTGCGTGCCGCCCGAAATGACGGCGCTCGTGGCCGTGGCGCCATCGGCAATTGTCATCGAGCCCTGCGCCTTGACGATCGTGCCCGACGCCGCGCCGCCCGAATTCACCGTCTGCGCGCCGCCCGCCGCGACGACCGTGCCGCTCGCGACGCCATCGACCTCCTGCTCGCCCGCGACCGTCGCACTGATCGACGATGCACCCGCCGCGACCGTCTGAAGACCGGACGTCCGGACCTGCGCGCCGGTGGTCACGCCGCCGCTCTGCACCGCTTCCTGCCCGGCGCTGCCGACGCTCGAGCCAGTCGACGACCCGCCCGCGAGCCCGGGGAGCCGGCCGCCGGTCATGACCGGCGCGCCCGAGGCGATATTGCCGCTGATGCGGAACGACGAGCCGTTCGGACCGGTGCCCGAGAGCAGACCGGCGGTATCGGCGGTGAGGATCGCGCCGTCCTGTTGAGTGACGTTGAGCGCCGAACCGCCCGCGCTCAGCGTGAGCGCGCCGCCTGAGTTCATCGTCAGGCCACCGACCGCGCCGCCCGCATCGACTGCGACCGTGCCGCCGCTCCGAACCGTGCCGGCACTCGCGCGCCCACCCGACATCACTTCTTGCTGTCCGCCCGCGACGATCGTGCTGTTCGCCACGCCGCCCACGCCGACTTGCTGCGTGCCGGCGGTGATGGTCGTGCCGCTGGCGGTGCCGCCGCTGGACAACACCTGCGTGCCGCCTGCGATCGAGGTGCCTTGCGCCACGCCGCCGCTCACGTTTTGCGTACCGCCCGACGAGACGATGGTGCCGCTGGCGACCGCGGACGCCGCGACGGTTTGCGAGCCGCCCGCGAGAACGGTCGCGCCGTTCGCAATGCCGCCGCCCGAGATCGTCTGGGTGCCGCCGGAAATGGTGTCTTGCGAGGTCACGCCGCCGTTCGCGACGGTTTGCGTGCCACTTACGCCGATCGTGCTGTAGCTCGCCGAGCCGCCGCCCAGCACGGCAAGCGTGCCGCCCGACGAGACTTCGGTGCGCGTCGCGGAAGTGCCCGCCGACACGGTCAACGTGCCGCCGTCCACCTGCGCGCCATTGGCCGATGCGCTGTTGGTCAGCGTGATCGTGCCGCCCGTCAGGACCGTCGCCGAGGTGGTGCTGGCGCCGCTGCCGTGAACCGTCTGGCGGCCGCCCGCCGACACCGTCGCCGCCACGCTCGATCCGCTCACGTCTTCGACGCCGCCCTGGATCTGCGTGCCCGACGCATAGCCCGAGACGGCAATCGTCTGGCTCGCGCCCGCCGAGATGACCGTGCCGTTCGCATGGCCGCTCGTGACCACCTGGCTCGCGCCTGCCTGAAGTTGCGTGCCTGCCGTCGCGCCGCCGACCACATTGACGACCGTGCCGTTCGCCGCCACCGTGCCGCTCGCGGTGCCGCCCGATACGGTCAGCGTGCCGTTGTTGAACTGCGTGTCGAAGGTCGTGCCGCCGTAGATCGTCTGCGCGCCGCCTTGAAGCACCGTGCCGCTCGTCTGGCCGCCCCACACTTCCTGCCTCGCGCCCGCGCCGACCGTCGTGCCCACCGACTCGCCGCCGTTCACGCTCTCGAATGCGCCGCTCTGCAACTGCGTGTTGTTGGTGACGCCGCCGCGCACGTAGACGTCGCCGCCTGCGGTGACGGTCGTGTCGTTGGTCACGCCGCCCGAGGTCGTGAGCATGCCCGAGTTGGTGACGGTCGCATTGTTGAGCGTGCCGCCGCTCACCACGGCGTTACCCCCGCTGTTGATCGTCGCACCCCGTGCCTCGCCGCCCGAGACGATCAGGCTGCCGCGGCTGTTGACGGTCGTCGCGCTTGCGAGGCCGCCGGAGAGCACGGTGAACTGGCCGCCGTTCTCGGCGATCACGTTCGATGCGTAGTTCCCGCTGACGATGAAGCCGCCGATCGAGTTGTGTGCGTCCGTGATCGTCGCCGACGTGTTGGTGATGAGCGCGCCGCCCGCGTCCATCGTCACGGTTTGCGCGTTGCCGCCCGCATCCACCGCGAAGGTGCCGTTGTTCGCGACCGTCGTGGAGGTGGCGATGCCGCCGCTGTTGACCGTCACGCGGCCGCCCGAGCCGACCGTCGTCGAGACGGCGGAGCCGTTGCTCAACACTGTGAGATCGCCGGTGTATTCGATCACCAGATTCGTCGCGACGTTGTTCGCCACGCTGAAGTTGCCGTGCGTGTTCGAGCCGTTCGAGATCGTTGCCGAGGTGTTGGTGATCAGTCCCGCGCCCGCGCTCTGGTTCACGAGATTGGCCGAGCCGCCCGCATCCACCTGCAACGTGCCAGCCGAAAGCAGCGTGTCGTTCGCGAAGCCGCCTTCGTTGACCGTGAGCTTGGCCGCGCTGCCATCGAGCATCACGCCCGAGGCAACGTTGCTCTGCACCCAGAACATACGGCCGTCCGCCGTCTGCGCACTCGTGATGGTCGCCGACGTATTCGTGATGATCTGGCCGCCCGCGCCCTGCACGACCATATCGGCCTTGCCGTTCGCATCGACCTGGAAGATGCCGCCCGCCGAGTACACCGTGTCGTGCGCCGAGCCGCCCGCCAGCACGGTGAGATGACCCGTGTCGGTGATCTGCGTGTGCGTCGCGAGGTTGTCGGCGATCGAGAAGTCCGTGCCGCCCGTGCGCGTGTTGGTGCCGGAGAGCACGGTCGAGGATGTCGTCGCGACCAGCCCGCCGCCCGAGTTCTGCACGATGCCCACAGCCGTGGCGCCCGATTCCACTTCGAACGTGCCGCCCGCGTTGATGGTGCCCGAGGTCGCGCTGGCGCCCGAGTTCACGTCGATCCGGCCGCCCGCCGAGACCACCGCGTTATTGGTCGCGCCGCCCGAATTGACAGTCTGCGTGGCGTAGGTGCCGCTGACCAGCGTGGCATCGGCCACGCCGCCCGAGAGCACCGTGTCCTGCGCCGCGAAGCCGACCGTCGTGCCGCTCTCGACGCCTGCCACGGATTGTGTTGCAAAGTAGGAGACGGTGCCGCTCAGCATCGAACCGTTCGCGCTGCCGCCCGCGAGCACGCTTGCGCTCGCGCCGCTGTTGATCTGCGCGCCCGTCAACGTGCCGCCTGCCGACACGGTTACGCCACCGCCGGAGTTGACGATGGTGCCGTCGGCCGCCCCGCCCGCGACGATCTGGTTGCCGCCATAGCCGATGGTCGCCGCAATCGCGCTGCCGCCTGCCGACACGATCTGACTGCCGCCCGAGGTGACGGTCGCGATGTTGGCGTAACCGCGATCGGAGATGGTTTGCGTGCCGCCGCTCGTGATCGTCGTGCTGGTGGCGAGGCCGCCATCGACGTTCTGCGCGCCGCCGCTCGTGATGAGCGACGAGGTTGCCACCCCGCCGTTGACGTTCTGCGTGCCGCCCAGGACGCTCGTGGCCGTGCTGAAGCCGCCGGCGGACACGTTCTCCACGCCGCCCGCGCTGACCACGGTACCCGTGGAATGCTGCATGGCGAGCACGTCGAGCTGGCTGCCGGAGCTCAGCACGAATCCGTTGGCGTTACCGCCCGTCACATTGAAGGCGCGGTTGCCGGCATCGATGCCGCTGATCGAGCCGGACGTCGTCGCCGAGATCACCGAACCCGAGGACAGCACGATGCCGCTCGCCGTCGCGCCTGCTTCGAACACGGCGCTGCCGCCCGCCGATACCGTCACGCCCCTGGCGGTGCCGCCGGCCTTGACGTCCTGCGTGCCGCCGTTGAGCACCGAGGTGCTCGACGCAACACCGCCACTCAGCACGTTTTGCGTGCCGCCGCTCTGGATCTTCGATAAACCGGCGACACCCGAGCTCACGTTCTGCGTGCCGTAGACAGTCGATGCGATTGCCGCGCCGCCCGACAGGTTCTGCGTGCCGCCGCTCTGGATCGTCGATGCACTGGCGACACCCGAACTCACGTTCTGCGTGCCGTACACGGTCGATGCACTCGCCGTTCCGCCCGTCACGTTCTGCGTGCCGTCCGCATTGATGGTCGTCGACGCCGCCGTGCCGCCTGTCTGGACGGTCTGGGTGCCATTGGCGTTGATGATCGTCGACGTGGCCGTGCCCGCGACGCTCTGCAAGCCCGCTGCGTTGACCGTCGTCTGCATCGACGTGCCGCCCGACGCGAGATGCTGCTCGCCGCCGTCGCTGACCGTCACGCTCGACGTGCGGCCGCCCGCGGCAACCGTCTGCAAACCGGACGTCACCGACTCGCCGGAGACCGTCGAGCCGCTGGAGACCGTTGCGGTGTAATCGGTCGGCTGCGGCGTGACAGGCACGGCGTGCGCCGGCGCGGCGACGAGCGCCTGCAAGCCCAGCAGCGAGAACAGACCGGCGAGCAGGCGCGAGGCGCGCTGTCCGCGGTTGCCGAACATGTGCAGGCAGAATTTACGGCGAAAAGTAAGCGGCTTCATTTATTCGTATTGGTATGTGCGTGTCGCGCGCCCACGTGAGCGGGACGCGCGTCAAAAATCGATGTGTGCTCGGGCGTGACCGGTGGACGCGATCAGGCTTGCGGCGCGACAGGCTCGAGGCCCACGCCGAAGCCCGGGATGCGGCGCAGCGTGCGTCGGACCTGTTCGGGTGTGATGAGGCGCGTGCATTCGAACTGCCGCGGCGTGTCCTTGTGGCGCGGACACCAGAAGAAATCCTGGTGGTCGAAGCGTTGACGAACGTCGTTCCAGCAGCCGTTGCAGGCGTGGTAATTGATCACGCGGAAAGGTGTCGCGAATTCGTTGTTCTCATGGGTGAAGCCGCTGATCATCGCGACCGGAATGCCGCAGGCCCACGCGAGCCACGCCAGTCCGCTCGACAGGCCGACGAAGAAGTCCGCATGCTTCAGCCAGCGCGCGCGCTCTTCAAGCGAACGGTCGCCGGTCTGGTCTTCCGCGCCGTGCGGGATGTGGTTCCACACGAGTCCGGAGCCGTGCGTCGCCTTCTGGTCGATGCAGATCACGCGATAACCCGCTTCCTTCAGGAACGTGACGATCTCGCGCCAGCCGGTCGGGTGATTCCAGTACTTGCACTGCGTCGAGCTTTGCACGGCGATGCAGACATAGCGCTCTTCAATCGGACGCGAATCGTCGGCGAGGACCATCTCGGGGCGCATCTCTTCGGGATCGACACCGAGGATATGTCCCGCCGTGCGATGCAGGCCGACATGCCGAAAGTCGACCGGCTGATGGGTGTGCGCTTCGTCGTCGAAGAACAGGCCGATGTTGTAGGTCGCGTAGTAGCGCGCCGGATCGACTTCCTCCGGCGTGATGAATTCGATTTCAGGGTAGGCGCGGCGAAACAGCGGCGCGATCAGCGCGGACATCGAGCACGTCAGGCGGCAGCCATGCTTGCGCTGGAACTTGACGGCGTAGGGAAACCAGCCCACCAGGTCGCCGAGCGTGCCGACCGGAAACTGGATCAGCACCTCACGGTCCTTCGCGTCGTAGCGATGCAGGATGGCCGCGTCCGCGTCCTTGCCGCGCTTCTGCACTTCCAGTTCGAAGGGCACGAAATATTTCTTGCCGCTCGTCACCGCGCCCGCGCCGATGTCCGTCTCGAACAGCACGTTGCCGGTTTCCGTGTCGCGCAGGACCACATGCCATTCGCCTTCCGGCAGCGTCACGCGACAGCCGTCGTTAAAGTCGAAGCGCACGCCCTGGCCCGCGTCCTGGGTCGGCGTGGGGGCGGGCAGCGGAAAGGGCGGCTTCGGCGTGCCGTTGGTGGAGACGAGGCGCACGGGCACGGCGGCGACGGGCGGCGTATCGCCCGCTGCGGGGACGGCGAGGATGTCGTGGGGGATCGAGGCGGTCATCGAAGGCAAGGAGTCGGACATGAACCGCAGGCCTCTTCAAAGACCTTCGGGACGATGGCTCCTGACCGGTACAACGCGTCGATTCAAAGCGCAGCGGTACAACACGAGATGCGAGATGTCTGGGCCTGGCTTGCAACGGCGTCGCAAAGGGAGAACTCGGGGATTCGTGACCGCCTCGCGACGCCTTACACCGGCTTGGAACGCTAGGCCAGTTCCTTAACGGCCGGTAATTTAGGTCCTGAAGAATGTTTTCTGGTTTTATTTAATATTACTTTCAGGGACGGTAATTATTGCCTAAGGCTTGGTCATGCTTGGTCATGAATAGGCAGCCTGAAGGACATCTGCATTTCATCTCAAAATTCTCGCCAAACCCTCTTGAAACCAGCCCGATACCATCCACATGGATGGTAACCGGAGAACTTTCCAAGATGACCAAAGAGACGCTGGAACGCTCGCGCGGCAGCGAAAGCGAAAAAATCACGATCAATCTCGGCCCGGTCGACCTGGGTCAGATCGATCTGCTGGTCGAAGAAGGCTTTTACTCGAACCGTACGGACTTGATCCGCACGGCCATCCGCAACCAGCTCGCCGTCCACGCGCCGGCCGTGAAGGAGACCGTGACCCGTCGCGAACTGGTCCTGGGCCTTCAGCATTTTTCGAGGCAAGACCTCGAAGCAGCGTGCGCAGCCAATCAGCGACTCAGGATTCAGGTGCTGGGCCTCGCGAGCATCGCTTCCGATGTCTCGCCCGAACTCGCGCTGGCCGCGATCGACTCCATCCTGGTTCGCGGCGCGCTTCATGCGTCACCTGCGGTCAAGGCGGCATTGGCGGATCGCATCCGCTAATGCTCTCGTGTTTCCCGCTCATGGAAGAAAAATGAAACTCAACGACGGATTTCTGGATTCGATGAAAGAGGCCTTCGCCCTCTTTCGCAGCAATGACCCTGCGGCGGCCGCGGAGGTCGTCAAACGCGCCATGCATGGCGAAAAGACGGACGCGGCAGACCCGCGTGACAAGACCGGCTTCGCAGACCTTTTGCAGCCCCGGCGGCGCGCCACCAACGAGCAAACCGGACAGCAAGGGCAGTTCAGCACGCAACGTCATGTCAGCGCCGTCGGTCAACGTGATTACAAAATCTACGTTCCGACATTACCTCGCAGTGAACCCTTACCTCTGGTGATCATGCTGCACGGCTGCACCCAGGACGCCGACGACTTCGCCGCCGGCACCCGGATGAACGCGCTTGCCGACACGCACGGCTTCATCGTCGCTTATCCGGTTCAGCCGCAAAGCGCGAACGCATCGAAATGCTGGAACTGGTTCAAGCCCTCCGATCAGCAGCGCGATCAGGGAGAGCCGTCACTGATTGCGGGCATCACGCGCGAGATCATGGCGAACCACAACATCGATCCGAAACGGGTCTACGTGGCGGGCCTCTCCGCCGGTGGCGCGATGGCCGCGGTTCTCGCGCAAACCTATCCCGACCTGTACGCGGCAGCAGGCGTTCACTCGGGCCTGCCGGTGGGTTGCGCGCACGACTTGCCGTCGGCGCTGGCGGCGATGCGCGGTGGACAGCCCCGGTCCCATGCACGCAGAAGCGCACGAGCGGACAGCCATCCATGCCCGCTGATTGTCTTTCACGGCGATGCCGACGCAACCGTGCATCTCGCCAACGCCAACGAACTGGTACGCGAGTTCTCGGCAAGCGAAGTCATCACCGATGGAGCGTCGAGCGCGAGAAAGCACACGGTGCGAATCATGACGTCACAAACGGGCGCCGATGCCGAACTATGGGTGATTCACGGGGCGCCGCATGCATGGGCCGGAGGCTCGTCGAGCGGCAGCTACACGGATCCGTCCGGCCCCGACGCCAGCGCCGAGATGATTCGATTCTTTCTCAATCATCCTCGGCAGGCTGAGTGACGCTCGTGGGTTGAGGGCGCGCTAGGTCACCGTTTCATCCGCGAGCACGCGTTCGAGGTCGGGGATCGCTGCCGGCTTGACGAGATGATGTTTGAAGCCCGCCTCGGCCGACAGTTTTTTATCGTCCTGCTGCCCATAGCCCGTGTGCGCGATGAAGACGGCGTTGCGCGTGCCCGGAAGCGCGCGCAGTTCGCGCGCGAGATGATAGCCATCCATATCGGGCAGTCCGATATCGAGCACGCAGCGGTCGAACGACTCCCGTCTGGCACGCTCGATCGCACTGTGAGAGTTGTGCTCGATGGCGACATCGTGCCCAAGGATCTCCAGCACCATGCCCACCGAATCTGCAACGTCGACATTGTCCTCAACCAGGAGAATGCGATGTCGACGGACGTCGTGCATTGGCTCAGGCGGCGCGGACGGTGTCATCCGGTCGGCCCGGGAAGCGACGAGCGGAAGTCGCACGGTGATCTCGCTGCCCTTGCCCGGTCCTTCGCTCGCCGCCGTCACCGTGCCATGCTGGCGCTCGACGAGTCCTTTCACCAGCGCGAGTCCCAGTCCCAAACCGCCTTCGGTGCGCGCGGCGCTTCGTGCGCCCTGCTCGAAGAGATCGAATGCACGTCTCAGCAGGTCCGGCTCCATGCCGTTGCCATTGTCTTTCACCTTGAGGACTGCCTCTCCGTCTTCCCGCGATGCCGAGACCGAGATGCTTCCGCCGTCCGGCGTGTATTTCGCGGCGTTCGTGAGCAGATTGCTGAACACTTGCACGAGGCGATTGTGGTCACCGCACACGCAGACCGGCTCCATCGGCAGATGGACGGTCAATCGATGCTTGTGCGCTTCGACAAGCGGGCGCACCTGCTCGGACGACTCATGCACGACTCGTTTTAAGTCGACGGTATGGGTTTCGAGCGAAACACGATTCTGGTTCACGCGCGACGCTTCCAGCAAGTCGTCGATGAGTGTCGACACATGCGCCACCTGGCGACGGATCATGTCCCCGACGTGAGCGATGCGGTCGTCGTCCTTGCCGAGCCGTGCCATCATCTCCGCGCCGGCCCTGATCGGCACGAGTGGATTGCGCAGTTCGTGTGCGAGCATCGCGAGGAATTCATCCTTGCGTCGGTTCGACACGTGCGCTTCCACCTCGGCAAGCATGCGTGCGTCGATGTCCGTGTTGCTGCCGACCCACTCGACGATGTCAGCTCCTTGCCGAACCGGCATCGCGCGGACAAGCGTCCATTGGTAATCGCCGGTGTGGTAGCGCACGCGGAAGGTGGACTCGTGTGGCGTGCCTCTTTGCACGCTTTCCTGCCACTCGCGTTTGGCACGGCTTACGTCGTCGGGATGAACGAAGTTGATCCACAGTCCGTCTTTCGCCGCTTCCGGTTCTGCTCCCATGAACTCGCGGAACCGCGCATTGTAGTAGTCGATGTATCCGTCCGGACGGGCAGTCCATATGCATTGCGGAAGCGAGTCGACGATGCGTCTGTAGTTCGGCTCGCGGGCCGCGTCGAGAGAGAGCCGTTGCGCGCTGGACAGCTTTTCGAGCCAGTGCACGATACAGAGAAGTTCGCCTTCGTCGGTCAAGACCGGCCTTTGTACGGCCCGCCATCTCGAGGCTGCTTCACCTTCTCGCGCTGAGATCTTGAAGCGTTGATCAGCCTTGTCGCTGGCTGACTTCCACGTCGCCATCGAGGTCAACGCTGCGTGAAGATCCGCCGTCTCCGCCGAGTTGAAGGGAAACGCACTGTGCGGGTAGACATCCAGAATCGATTGCCCGACAACGTCGTCGCGGTGACTCCGCGTTTCGCTGAGATAGCCTTCGCTCGCCGCTGCTACCGTGAAGTCCTTATCCGGAAGCAAGATCAGCAACGGCACCGGCAGCGACTCGAAAATACCTTTGGCGCTATCGGTGTCGCGAAGCCTGATCTGTTCGGGATCTGCATCCGGCTCTGCGTCCCTATCGAAGCCGTCGACCATGTCAGCCAGTCCTCACGTATTGGGCGTACGCACCGGAGCCGACGGCGTGGTTCGAAACAGCCACGCCTATAGGCGCTTTAATTCTCTTTCCGACAATCTAGCTTAGCAGTTCACCCATGCCAGAACCGGCCTTTGCGGCAGTCATCAAGCGGTGCATTCCGGACGTTGCGATAGTCGTGGAAGTCAGCGTGCCTCAATCGCTGGCCCCGATAGCCGGGCACGCCATGCGGACGTCGCCTGCCGCTTCGGGATCGCCTTACACCTGCTAAGGTATCCAACGGCCGCCGAATGTGGATTGATTGAAACGCGCGCAAGGTCATGACGCGTTGAGGACGAGACGATGTATAAGGCTGGCGACTATTTCGTCGAATGCATTGCCACCCGGGATGATGACTACGGATGGCGATGTATCGTGCGCTTTTCGCGAATGAGGGATCACAGAGCCGGAGGCATGGTCCCCAGAGTGGTGAAGATCAGCCCGTCAATCATGGAGACCAGTCGGGCTGCCGAGTACGAAGCCGTGCTTTGGGCGCGTAGCTATATCGAGTCGAACGGCGCGCAACTCGAAGGTGCGTTCGCCGCCTGAAGACAGCGGGCAGCGGGACATGCCATGCCCCGCGCCGCTTTCTCCCGCTTACTTCGCCCCCACCAGATGCGGCAGGAACTGCGGAATATGCGGGAAGAAGATGATCAACAGCAAGTCGATGACCAGCGCAAGGATAAAGGGCAAGATGGCCTTGGTCGCCTTCTCGACCGACACGCCGCCAATCGAAGCCGCCGTGAACAGACAGAAGCCGATCGGCGGCAGGTTGATGCCGATAGCCGAGTTGATCAGCACGATGACGCCGAACACGATCGGATCGATATGCATCTGCACGACGAGCGGTAGAAACACCGGGATCACCACGGCGATACTCGATATCGTCTCCAGCACCGTATGCGCCGCGATCAAAAAGAGATTGATCAGGATGAGCAGAACGATCGCACTGGTCGTCACCGCGAGAAAGCTGTTCGCGACATGCAGCGGAATCTGCGCTTCGATGAGATAGCGCCCGAGCACGAACGCCAGCCCCAGCAGAAACGACACCCGCGTCGTATTCACCGACGTCCGCACGAGGATGTCCTTGAAGTGCGACAGCTTGAGCGTGCGAAACACGAAAGCGCTCACCAGCGTGACATAGACCGCCGCCACCACCCCCGCTTCGACAGGCGTAAAGATCCCGCCAAGAATCCCGCCCAGAATGATGACCGGCGTGAGCAGCGCCCAGAACGCCTCGCGGAACGTGGTCCAGAGCTTGCGCGCATCGAACGGCTCGACCGCGCTGTAGTCGTTCCTCACCGCCGTCACATAGTTGACGATCATGAACGACGCGACCACAAGCAGCATCGGGATGATGCCCGCGATGAACATCGTGCCCACCGAGACGTTCGCGGTGTAGGCATAGACGAGCATGCTCATCGACACGGGCGACAGCAGCCCGAGCGATCCCGCAGCCGACTGCAACGCCACCGCGAACGCCCGGTTATAGCCCTTCTTCACCATCCCCGGAATCATTACCGAACCGATGGCCGCCGTATCCGCCGTAGCCGATCCGGAGAGATCCGCGAAGAACATGCTGGCCACAATGGTCACCTGCCCGATCCCGCCGCGCATGAACCCCACGAGCGCCTGCGAAAACTCGATGATGCGCTTCGACACGCCGCCCGAATCCATGATCGCGCCGGTGAGCATGAAGAACGGAATAGCCAGCAGCCCCACGTTGTTGAGGTTGGAAAACAGCTGCTGCGGAATCACGAGCAACGGCGTGCCGTTCACCGAAAGCGCGATGGTCGCCGCGATGCCGATGCAGATGGCCACCGGCACCCCCAGCCCGAGCAGCCCTGCTCCAAAAGCGATTGCCCACATGATGGTTATCCTCGAGATCTAGAGATGATCGGACACGCCTTCGACCAGCGTCGCATCGGACTGCGCCTGCGGCGCCAGATGCGACACCACGATGCGCACCAGCGAATGAAACGCGAGCAGCGCGCCGCATAGCGGGATCGAGAGATACGGATAGACCATCGAAATCGGAATGGACGTGGCCGTTTCGGTGCCCATCAGTTCGAGCATGTCGGTGCCGTACAGCACGAACACCGCGCCGAGCGCGAGGATCGCGCAGTCCGTGAAGTCCTTGAGCAAGGGCGCGACCACAGCCGGAACGCGGTCCGCCAGCACGCGCACTTCCGGATGCGCGCGCAGCTTCACACCGGCCGCCGCGCCCAGACAGGTGAGCCACACGAACAGGTAAGCCGAGACCTCATCGGACCATGACAAGGAATCGTGCAGCACGAAGCGGAAGATCACGCCGAGACCGGCCACGATCACCGCCCCGAGCAGCAGGCAGCTACAGACGAACAGATTGATCTTAAGCACGATGTCGTCGATCCACATCAGGCCGCGCGCGAGCTTCTCCATGGGTGTCGCCTCCGATGCCGGGTTGGAACCACGGCCGCCGTTCGCATCCGTCATTTCGATGCAACCGCCGAAGCCTGCTTGGCCGCGTTGATTTCCTGATAGAGCGCGGGGCCGTCGGGAATCTTCGCGACCAGTTCGTCGCGCGCGGCCTTGGTGGCTTGCTGCCACGGCGCGGTGTCGACGACCGTCACCTGGATGCCCTTGGCTTTCATCGTGGCGATGGCGGCATCGTACTCACGCTTGTATTCCTTCAGGTCGAAGTCGGCGGCCACTTTCGCCGATTCCTGGAAGGCCTTCTGATCAGCAGGCGAGAGCTTGTCCCACGATGCCTTACTCATCGCCAGCACCACCGGCAGATAGTTCACGTGCGTCACGTAAAAGTGCTTGGCGACATCGGAGAACTTGTCCTGCACGAACTGCTCCGGCGAGGTATCCGCGCCATCCACGAGCCCTTGCGACAGGGCGAGGAACAACTGGTTATAGGCCAGCGGCGTCGGATTCGCGCCCAGCGCCTTATAACCGGCGATATAGCCCGGACTCTGCATCACCCGCACCTTGAGGTCCTTCATGTCCGCCAGCGACGTCACGGGCCGCTTGGTCGTGAAGAGATTGCGCTCGCCCACCGCGAGCCACGTGAGACCGACCATGTTCACCGGCTTCATCATGTCGAGGTATTTGCGGCCGACCGGTCCTTGCAGCACGTTGTTCGCTTCGTCCATGCTGGAGAAGAGATACGGCAAATCGAAGATCTGCCATTGCTTGATCGTGTTGTCGATCGGCGCCTGCGCCGAGATCATCAGATCCTGTGTGCCGGTGCGCAAGGCTTGCGCCATCTGCACTTCGCCGCCGAGCTGCGACTGCGGAAACAACTGGACTTCCACATGACCATGCGTGCGCGCCGCGACTTCCTTCGCGAACACCTGCGCCGTGAGCTGATAGTGATTGTCGGGGGCCAGGGTGTGACCGAGCTTCATCACGACCTTGTCCTGTGCCATTGCACCCGACGATGCCGCCACGCACAGTGCGGCGAACGCCGCGCTCATCGCTGTGCGCAGCATGCCCTGCGCCTTGAAAAGCGAACTCATGTTGTCTCCTTGCTCGATATGGGCACCGCCTTGCGTGTGCCTCGCATCGCCCGATGGGATTCCCAAAGTGCGAGCAGGCTGGCGGGTTGACGCAAGTATTTGTGATCGCTGCAAGGGTGCGTTAGGACCAGTCTTCGGATTTCTTGGACTTTTTAACGGCACCCCGGCCGTTCGCGCGGCGTGCTGCAAAAAAGTCCAAAAGATCGCGCGAACCGTCCTACCCGTTGAATGAGGCGCCTCTTTAAAGTGACTTCCACGCTGACGGCACCGTACCGCAACACAACGCGCCGCGTTCAGCCAACCATTCAAGAAGACCCATCGACATGGCCAAACGCCCCCATATGGATTGCTATGCGATCGGCGACACCGCCGACTTCGCCAAGACCGTCTCCGAGTACGACATCTATGGCTTTGCCGGCATCGTCGGCGATTTCTATGCCGTGCATCTCAACGAGGAATACGCGAAGGGCACGCGCTTCGAGAAGCGCATCGCGCAGGGTTGTCTGTCGGTAGGCTTTCTCTCCACCGTGATGGGCCTCATGGCCCAGAAGGCGCCCAGCCCGGGCGCGGTGTCGTATCGCTATGACATCACCTTCAATGCGCCGGTGTTCATCGGCGATACCGTGACCGCGCGTCTCACGCTCGAAGAGAAGGACGAGGAGCGCAACGTGTGCATCTTCGCCGCCGACGTCACGCGTCAGGACGGCGTGGTGGTCGCCTCGGGCAAGACCTACCTGAAAGTGCTGTAACGCCATGCAGAAAGCTCCGCCTCCCGTTCTTGCAACGCAGCATGGCGCACTGCGTGTCCTGACGCTCAATCGCCCCGACAAGCTCAATGCCTTCACGCCGGAGATGCTCGCCTCGCTCGACGCCGGTCTCGATGACGCCCTCGCCGACGACGCCACCCGCGTGATCGCCATCACCGGCAGCGGGGCGAAGGCCTTTGCGGCCGGCAACGACATCGAACGCCTTGTCTCGATGGACAGCCCCGCCGCGTATCGCGACATGCTGGCCGGTCAGCGCACCATGCTGCGCCTGCACGAGTGCGCCAAGCCGACCATCGCAATGGTCAACGGCTATGCACTCGGCGGCGGCTTTGAACTGGCGCTGGCGTGCGACTTCATCGTGGCATCGACGAGTGCGAGCTTCGCGTTCCCGGAGATCACGCTGAACACGATGCCCGGCTGGGGCGGCACGCAACTCGCCGTCGCCAAGATGGGGCTGGCGTGTGCCAAGCGTTTCGTCATGAGCGGCAAGCGCTTCTCGGCGCAAGAATGCGAGGCGTTCGGCTTCATTCATGCGCTCGCGGCACCCGAAGCGCTGTTCGACGAAGTGCAGCAACTCGCCAAGACGCTCGCGGCCTTCGATCCCTTCGCGGTCGAAATGGCCAAGCGTGCACTGAACCGCGCCGGCGAATTGCCGCTTGCGGCAGGACTCGATTTCGAAGCCGCGCACTATGCGGTCAACTTCGCAAGCGAAGGCGCGCGCGCCGGGCTGCGGCACTTCATGGCGCGCAGATCCGCCGCAACGGTGACGTCATGACGACGACGCTCAGGCAACCTCACTGGCTCGGCGAACAGCACGCGATGATTCGCGAAGCGGTACGACGCTTTGCAGAGAAGGAAGTCGCGCCGCAGTCGGAGACGCTCTGGGAACAAGAGGCTTTTCCCTACGCGCTCTGGCGTCAGGCAGGCGAACTCGGCTTCACCGGCCTGCCCTATCCCGAAGCATTCGGCGGTGGCGGCGGCGACTGGCTGTCGTTCGTGATCGTGCTGGAAGAACTCGCGCGCGTGGATTGCGCGGTCGCGAACGCACTCATGGCCAACTCGACGGTCGCCAGCCTGCTCAACAACTACGGCACGCCCGAACAGAAAGCCCGCTTCCTCCGGCCCATTCTCGAAGGTGCGCAGATCGGCTCCATCGGGCTCTCGGAGCCGGATGCCGGATCGGATGCGGCGAACATCAGCACGCGCGCGGTGTTCGATGGCGAGCACTGGATCATTGACGGCGCCAAGACCTTCATCAGCAATTCGGGCACGGAGATCGGCGGACCCACGGTGATTGCCGCCGTGACCGGCACGCGTCCCGACGGCCGCAAGGAGATCTCCAGCTTCATCGTGCCGCAGGAGACGCCGGGTTATCACCGTGGACGCAAGCTGCGCAAGATCGGCTGGCGCGCGTCGATCACGCACGAACTGTTCTTCGAGCGCTGCGCCATTCCCGCCGATCATCTGCTCGGTGAACGCGGTGCGGGCCTGCGCCAGACGCTCGCGCAGATCAGCACGGGGCGCATCCTGATTGGCGCGCTCGCGCTGGGCATCCTGCAAGGTTCGCTCGACCGCTCCATCGCCTATATGAAGGAGCGCCGCGCGTTCGGACGCGCGATCGCCGAATTCCAGGGTCTGCAATTCAAGATCGCCGACATGGCCACCGACGCGCATGCTGCCCGTCTCATGCTGTATGACGCCGCCGCGCTCAAGGATGCGGGCGCACCGTTCGACACGCAGGCATCGCAAGCCAAGCTCTTCGCCAGCGAACGCGCGATGCAGGCCGCGCACCAGGCGTTGCAGATTCACGGCGGCTACGGCGTGATGGCGGAGTTTCCCGTCGCCCGCGCGTTCGGCGATGCCAAGGTGCTCGAGATCGTGGAAGGCACATCGGAAATCCAACGCATGATCATCGCGCGCACCTTGCTTGCCTGAACGCGCGCGAAACCGAGGGGAGTGTTTATGCTGGAAGGCATCAAGGTATTGAGCTTCACGCACTTTCTGCAAGGCCCGGCCGCCGTGCAGATGCTCGCCGATGTCGGCGCGGATGTCATCAAGATCGAGCCGCCCGGCGGCGCGTTCGAACGGAGCTGGACCGGCGCAGATGCATTCGTTGAAGGCGTGAGCGTGTTCTTTCTGCTCGGCAACCGCAATCAGCGCAGCATCTCGCTCGATCTGCGCGAAGAAGCCGCGCGCGAGATTGTCTGGAAGCTGATTCGCGAAGCCGATGTGCTGATCGAGAACTATCGGCCCGGCGTGCTCGACAAGATGGGCTTCGGCTATGCGCAGGTTCATGAGGTGAATCCGCGTCTGGTCTACTGCTCCTGCACCGGCTATGGCTCGTCCGGCCCCTATCTGAAGCGGCCGGGTCAGGATCTGCTGTTGCAGGCGATGAGCGGCATGACCATGCTGTCGGGTGATGCTGAGTCGCCGCCGACGCCGGTCGGCTCCGCCATCGTCGATCAGCACGCGGCCGTGCTGGCTGCCTTCGGCGTCGTGGCCGCGTTGCAGGCGCGCGAACGCACGGGCCAGGGCACGCGCGTCGAGAGCAATCTGCTCAATGCCGCGCTCGATCTCCAGATCGAACCGTTCACGTATTACATGAACAAAGGGCCGCTCTGGGCGCGCACGCATCCGCCCACCGGCAGCCGCTTTCATCCCGCACCGTATGGGGTGTATCAGACGAGCGATGGCTATATCGCCATGTCGCTCACGCCAACGCAAAAGCTTGCGGGTGCGCTGTCGTGTCCCGCGCTCGCCGAATTCCAGCATCCGAAAGACAACGTGACGCGGCGCGAGGAAATCAATCGTCTCGTGTACGACACCTTGAAGACCCGCACCACCGCCGAGTGGATGCAGACCTTCGAAGAACACGACATCTGGTTCGCGCCGGTCAACGATTACGAGCAGGTCGAGCACGACGCCCAAGTCGCGCACAACCAGATGATCCTGTCGTTCGAGCATGAGGAAGCGGGACCCGTGCGCGTGCTGGCGCATCCGGTGCGCTACGACGGCGCGGCGCCGGCGCTGCGCCGTCATCCGCCGAAGCAGGGACAACACACCCGCGAGGTGCTCGCGGAACTGGGCTACACGCCGCAAGAGATCGACGCTTATGTCGAAGGCGGCATTGCATTGACATCGAGGAGAGAAGCATGAGCGCAGAACCGAACAATTGGCCGGCGCTGCTGCGCTTCGACGATGCCGAGATCGGCCGCACACAGGTCATCGAGCATACGGTCACCGAAGCCGAAGTGAACGCCTTCGGTCATCTCTCGGGCGACCTGAACCCGCTGCACATGAGCGATGCCTTCGCCGGCTGCTCGCCCTTCGGACGACGCGTGGTGCACGGGCTGCTGACGGCCGCGCTGGTCTCGGCGGCGCACACGCAACTGACGGGTCCGGGCTTCGCGTATGTCGGGCAGGAGCTGCGCTTCCTTGGGCCGGTGTATATCGGCGATACGGTGACGATCAACGTTTGCGTCGTCGAAAAGAAGCCCGCCAAGCGCATCCTGGTCATGGATACCACCGTGCGCAACCAGCAAGGGCGCGTGGTGCTGAGCGGGCTGTCCGCGCTGAAGGAACTGCGTTTCGACGAGGAGATGATGGCGCGCCATGTCGCAGCATGAGTCACCGCATCGCATGGTGTAAATGCCAGTAACGTGCGGGCTCCTGCGCGGCTAAACTCGCTCAGGGACCCGGACGTGCCGGGCTTGCTGGCAGGCGCGAAACACAAGCGCCGCCAACCGGAGGAGACAGTTGGATACCGCTTGTTGTTGTCATGTCCCGGTCATCCGCATCGAGGACTACGAATACGGCGCTCACGTCAAGACGCCCGACTTTCATCTCGCACCGATCGAAGCGCTGAAATCGACGCTGGTGTATCCGCATCGGCATGACTTCTATCATGTGATGTGGGTTCTTGCAGGCAGCGGCTCGCATGTGATCGACTCGGTTCGTTACGACGTCCGGCCGAACACGCTCTACTTCATGACGCCGGGACAGATCCACGATCTCGATCTGTCCGCCGACACGCTCGGATACAGCATCAGCTTCTCTTCCGAGTTTTTCGCGTTCCGGGTGCAGAACCGTCACACCGAAACCGAAGTGCCGGTCTATAACTTCGAACAGCTCGACGCGTGTCTTCATCTGACCGATGCCCAGGTGCGCGACCTGAGCCGCGTGATGGAAGGCATCCGCCAGGAGTATCAGGAAGAGCAGATCGGTTATACGGACGCGATCTGGGCCTGGCTGCATGTGTTTCTCATCAAGGTGGCGCGCATGTGCGACGCCGCCGCGATGCGCGACGCCGCCGCCTCGCGCAGCGTGTTGCTGTCACGCCGTTTCAAGAGCTTGCTGGAGAAGCACTTTCGCTCCGTCAACGAAGCGGCGGACTATGCGCGCCTGCTCAACGTGACGGAACGCGCGCTCAACGAGGCGACGCGCCAGGCACTCGGCAGCACGGCGCCCAAGCTGATACGCGAACGCGTGATGCTGGAGGCGAAGCGTCTGCTGCTGCACTCGGAGGTGAACATCGCCGAGATCGCAGCGATGTTGTCCTTCGACGATCCCGCCTATTTCAGCCGCTGCTTTCGCAAGCACACGGGCCGTTCGCCGATCGACTATCGCCGCAGTCTCGAGAAGCTGCACATCTGATGCGAAGAACCACGCGCCGGCGTGGGAATGTCCAACTGTTCACGCGTTTCATCCTAACGCCGCCATGCGGGCGCTTCTTAGAATCGTCCTGCGCATGACGAACTCAAGGAGACACCGTGTCGAACGCAAACAACCCGCTGGCGCTTTCCGACGAACAGATCAGGCTGTTCCGCGAAACGCTCGACAAGACCGCGCGAAAGGTCGCCGCTGACGAGCTGACCTTCGGCGTCGAATTTCCGCAAGTCACCGGCCCCGATGGTCAATGGGTGCGGCTGCCCGCCTCGCTGTCAGCCGGTTATGACGGCGACGCCTGGAGCCACGGCAACTGGTTCTGCGGCTTCTGGATCGGGCTGTTGCTGACCTCTTATCTGCATACCGGTGAGACGCGCTTCATGGAATGGGCGCGTGCCCGCATGCGTCTGGTCGAACAGCGCGCGGAGGATCCGAACACGCATGACATCGGCTTCATCTTCGACAGCAGCGCGGTGCCTGCGCATCACATCACCGGTGACGAGTGGTTCGCGAACATCGCACTGGAAGCGGCCGACAAGCTGCGCGCGCGGCTCGTCACGACGCGCGACGGCGCCTATCTCGCGTCATGGGGGCCGCTCTCCGATCCGCGCGGCCGCAGCGCATCCGCGATCGACACGATGGCCAATCTCTCGCTGCTCTATTGGGCCGCGAATCACGCCGACGACGGCAGCTACCGCCACGCCGCCGATGCCCACGCCGAAATGACCGCGCGCGCCTTCGTGCGCGATGACGACTCGACGTATCACGCGGTTGAATACGACGTGGCAAGCGGAGCGCGCGTGCGCGGCTATACCTTCCAGGGCGCATTCGATGAATCCGCATGGAGTCGTGGCCAGGCGTGGGCGATCTATGGTTACGTGAACTCGGCGCGCGAGACCGGCAAGCGCGGGTATCTCGATCTCGCGGAACGGCTCGCTGAATACTATCTGCGCCGTCTCGACGGACGTCAGGTGCCGCCCTGGGACTTCGACGCCACCGGCCGCGACGCCGAGATCAAGGACACGGCGGCAGCGGCGATCGTCGCGTCGGCGCTGCTGGAACTGGCGCGTCTGCATCCGGATGCACAGGCCGCCGCGAAGTGGCAGCGTCATGGCGTCGCGATGCTGGAAGCCTTGTGCCGCGAAGAGTTCACGAAGGAAGGCGAGCACGGCTTATTGCACAACTCGTGCTATTCGAAGCCGCATAACATTGGCGTCGACGGCGCGACCATGTTCGGTGATTTCTTCTTTGTGGAAGCGCTGTGCCGCGTCGTGCATCCGGGCAAGCTGCGGCCGCTGGATGAGGCGCGTATCGCGTTGGGGTGAATCATGTAAGGGCCGGTGTCGCGCGATACCGGCCTATCGCCGTTCACCCCGTCTTCAACACCCTCAGCGCCACCCCCGCCGCCTCGCTTTCCACGGGCTGCTTCGCCTCGCGCATCGACAGATAGCGCAGACAGCACACCCGCAGGAACGATGCGAAATTGGTCGGCACTTCGCCGCGCAGCGCGATCAGTTCATCGTAGAGCTTGACGGCAAACTGACTGGTCGTCAGGTTCTCGCGCCCGGCAATTTCCTGCAGCACGTCCCAGAAGAGGTTTTCGAGCCTCACCGTGGTAATCACGCCATGAATACGCAGCGAACGCGTGCGCGATTCATAGAGGATCGGATCGGCGTTGATATACACCCTGCACATGACGTCATCCTCCAATATGCGGCCGCCGCGCGCTCGCACGACGGCCATGGCTCAAGCTACCCCTCCACCCTCACGCCGGCAATGGCGTCAAACCCTGCGCTGCTTCATCTGGCCCGCAATGAAGTCGGCCTGACGGATCGCCAGCGTGACGATGGTGAGCGTCGGGTTTTCCGCCGCGCCCGTCGTGAACTGGCTGCCATCAGAGATGAACAGGTTCGACACCTCGTGCGCCTGGCCGTGCGCGTTGCAGACACCGTCATCGGCCTTCGCGCTCATGCGCGCCGTGCCCAGATTGTGCGTCGACGGATAGGGCGGCACGATATACGTCGCCTTCGCGCCCGCCGCCTCGTACACGGCGCTGCCCTGCTTGAACGCGTGTTCGCGCATGGCTTCGTCGTTCGGATGATCGTCGAAGTGGACGTTCGGCACCGGCATGCCGTACTGGTCCTTCACGTCGCTGTTGAGCGTGATGCGGTTCGACTCGCGCGGCATGTCCTCGCCGACGATCCACATGCCCGCCGTGTACTGATAGCGGTCCAGCGCCTCGGTGAAGTTCGGGCCCCATGCGCCCGGATCGAGAAACGCCGCATAGAACGGCAGGCCGAGCGAGATCGTCTCCATGTGATAGCCGCCCGCGAAGCCGCGCTTCGGGTCGAACTTCGCCTCGTCCTCGATGATGCCCGCCATCGTCGTGCCCTTGTACATCTCGACCTTGTCGTCGAACACGCCGTACACCGAGCCCGTGGTATGCCGCATGTAGTTGCGGCCCACCTGACCGGAGCCGTTCGCGAGGCCATCGGGGAACTTGCTCGACTGCGAGTTCAGCAACAGGCGCGGCGTTTCGATCGCATTGCCCGCCACGGCTACGGCACGCGCCTTCTGGCGCTGGATCTTGCCGTCCTTGTCGTAGTAGACGACGCCCGACACCTTGCCGCGTGAATCGTGCTCGATCTTCACCACATGCGCCTGCGGCCGCAATTCCATGTGACCGGTCAACTGCGCATGCGGAATCTCGGTGTACAGGGTCGACCACTTCGCGCCCATGCGGCAGCCCTGAAAGCAGAAGCCGCGCTGGAAGCAGTGCGTGCGGTCGTCGCGCACGGTACTGTTGATCGCCATGTGACCGGTGTTGCATTCCTTGTAGCCGACCTTCATGGCCCCGGCGGACATCACCTTGAAGTTGTTGTTGCCGGGCAGACCAGGCAAGCCATTGGTGCGCGTCACGCCCATCTTCTTCTCCGCGCGGCTGTAGTACGGATCGAGGTCCGCGCGCGTCACCGGCCAGTCGAGCAGGTTGGCATCCTTGATGTCGCCGTACGTGGTCCTCGCCTTGAACTCGTACGGCTGGATGCGCAGGCTCGCACCCGCCCAGTGAACCGTCGTGCCGCCGACTGTCTTGCAGATCCACGCGGGCAGGTTCGGAAAGTCCTTCGCGACGCGCCACGAACCGGACGTCGTGCGATTGTCGAGCCACGAGAGTTGCTTGAACGCGTTCCATTCTTCGGTGGAGAAATCGCCTTGCGTATGCAATGCGCCTGCCTCCAGCACCACCACGTCGATACCCTTCTGCGCGAGTTCGTTCGCCAGCGTGCCGCCGCCCGCACCCGAACCGATGACCACCACCACGTGGTCGTCGTTATGCTTGAACTGCACCTTGTTCTCTGTGTACATGTCTGTCTCCGTTATCCCTTCGACCGATTTCAAACCGACTGGATCAGCCGTCTTTCGGAATCGGGCCGCTGTCGGCCGCGGGCGGATCGGGCAGCCATGAAAGGTTGTTGAAGCCCTGATAGAGATAACCGCCGTCGCCCTGCCCCGCGCCATAGCCGAAATGCTCGTAGGCCATCGCGTTGCTGTACAGGGACACCACGGCCGTGCTGCGTACCGTGTTGAAGAACGGCGTGCCGGCCAGCGCGGCGATGTCGTGCGCCTTGTCGGCGGGGCCGCGCTTGGTCCAGTCGGAACCGGCCTGGGCGTCGAGTTGCGCGACGCCGTCGGCGAGTTGCTGGCGCACGGCGGGATCGGCCTTCGCCTTTGCGTCGAGATCTTTCACGACGAGCGCATACACGGCGTCATCGAGCGTCGCATGCGGATAGATTTGCCGGGTGACCTGCAGCAGCACTTCGCCCTGATGTGTACTGAGCCCTTGCATTTCGAGCGCCCAGACGCGGCTCGGCGCGAGGCTCGCAAAGATGGACGAGGCGGCGATCGTGCCCACCAATACGCCGGTGCCGCGCAGAAACTCGCGCCGCGTCAGCGCGATCCGGGGTGGAGCGGCGTCAGGCCCGGCGTGCTCGTGTGGATGTCCGTCGTCGTGCGCGCGCCGTGGCGCGACGATCGGGATGATCGTGTCTCGCATGTCTGTCTCCTTGTGGGGTGCTGCAACAGCTTATGGTCGTACTCAGGGATTGCCGGTGCGTCATCTGCGTGACGCTCGGGTGCTTCGGGACGCGCTAGCGATAATGTCCATGCTTCTCCAGCACTTCGATCTTGTACCCGTCCGGGTCTTCGATAAAGAAGAAGCGCGCAATCAGTTCGCCTTTGCCGTCCTTGAATTCCTTCACGTCCTTCGGCGTCAGGCCGAGGCCGACAAGCCGTTCACGCTCCGCATGAACGTCATCGACGACGACGGCGAAATGTCCATAGCCGTCTCCATGGGTATAGGGGATATCGCGTCCCTTGTTCCAGGTCAATTCGATCTCGGCTTCGGTTTCTTCGTTGCGCAGATAGACGAGCGAGAAGTCATCGAAATCGAGCCGGTGACTCGGCGTCAGGCCGAGCGCGGACGCGTAGAACCCGAGCGACCGGTCCAGGTCCTTCACGCGAATCATGGTATGAATCAGTTTGGCCATCGATCCTCCTGTGCTGAATATCGCTGCGAGCCGCCGCGCTCCAGCGTTCATCGTGAATTTAGCGACCGGTGCGCAGGCCGAGGTAATAGCTCGTTAAATCCGGGCGTTAACCCTGTCCGTGCACTGAAGGCCAATTGAAGGGCACGCACGCGCTTCAATCGCCATGGTTTTTTTGACACGCTAAGATCCGGGAAAACCCGTAGCTTCCATTCGCCGGCGATCCTGCGTGAATGGCAGTGCACGGCAACTTCCCTCGATGGACTCCGGCCACAAGCCGCGTCCGTCACCGCCTGAATGTCGCCCCGATGATTGCAATGCTCTTCACGCGAGCGGCCGATCGCCTGCTCGTCGCGGACCCCGGACTCGCGCGCTTCGTCACGGCCCTGCGCGCGACGCTCGCCACGTTGCTCACCGCGGCAATCTGCCTTCCGCTGGCCGCGCGGCTCGATGCGCCGCCGACCGTCGCCGGGCTCGGCATCCTGTTCGTGATGGTCGCGCCTTTGTTCCTGCGCGACGGCACGCTGCGAGGCTGGCTTGCATCCCTGCTATTGCTCTATGTCGTCGCGCTGGCTTCCTTCGCGCTGGCGAGCGCACTGTCCGCGTGGCCCGCGCTCGCCGATGCCGCGTTCATCGCGCTGCTGTGCGGCGGCATGCTGATCCAGGCGTGCGGTCCGCGTGCGCTCGGCAGCGCGCTGCTTGCGCTCGTGGCGTTCTATCTCGGCTCCTATCTTCATCCGACCATGCCGATGACGCAGCTCACGATGGCGATGTCCTTGATTGCGCCATGCGTGACCGTGTGCGTCGCGCGCTGGATCATTCCGCCGCGTCATGACGCGGCGCTGCGGCTTGCAGTGCGGACGGTGACCGTGCGCGCGCGAAGGCTGCTTGGTAATGCGCCCCGCGCGGCCTCCTTGCATACGGCGCTCACTGCGCTGAACGAAGCCGCGATCTCGTTGGAAGACCGCCTCGCGCTACTCGAATCCGGCGATACGGACGATGTTCGCGACGCGCTCATCGCGCTGGAAGTGGCGGCGAATCAATATGTGTTCGATGAAACCGCGCGTCCGGATCGCAAAGCGCGCTTACGCAGCGCCATTGCGACGCTGGAATGGATGGCGTCGAGGCAATGGGCAACGAAGCGTGTTCATGCTGCCCGCGCTTCGCAGCAAAGCGGACCTGCAAGCCTTTCATGGTGGCCCGCCGCGCGCATGGCGGCGGCAGCGTCGATGGCGCTGTTCGCCGGTCACTGGCTCTCCTCCGAACGATGGTTCTGGGCCGTCATCACCACCTTCGTCGTGTTGCTCGGAACACGTTCCCGTGGCGATACCGTGCATCGCGCGATGCAACGGATTGCTGGGACGCTGGCCGGTGCAATCGTGGGCGCGCTGCTCGTGACTTCGCTGCACAGCGAACCGGTCGCGATTGCCTGCGCCATGCTGCTGTGCGTCTTCGGCTGGGCGTATTTCATCCTGAGCGCCTATGGGCCGGGCGTGTTCTGCATCACCGTGCTGGTGAGCCTCGTGTACGGCATGCTCGGTCATGCGGTCCAACCGCTCGTCGAACTGCGTATCGGCGAAGTCGCGATCGGTTGTATCGCGTCGCTGGTGGCCGCGTTCACGATCAAGCCGCTCGAAACGAGCCGGCATATTGAGGCGCGCTTCGTGGAAGTCATCGACGCGATGATCGCGGGCGTGCGCAGCGCGGATAACGCACAAGCCGGCGCGGCGGTGCGCTCACTGGACAGTCATTGGCAAGCATTCCGGCTGGCATTGCGGCCGCGGCGCGTGTTTGTGTGGGCAACCCATGATGACCTCGTTGCCGGTGCGCTGTCGTGCTGCGTTCACAACGTACGCACCTTGCTGCGGCAGCCTCACGCCATGCAGGATCGAAGCGGTATCGAAAGCATTCTCGAACGTCTGGAAGCGATTCGCGCGGGCTGCACGCGTACAAACATGAGAGGCATGAAGGGCATGCCGGCGGCCACAGGCATGGCCGCCTCGCTCGACGGCGCCGTTGCGTTGCTCGCGCAGCGCATCGGCGGGTTCAGCGATGCACCTTCTCCGTTGCGCGAGCGTGCAGCTTGAACAGACCGGCTATTCGATCCGCCGCCGCGTCGAGATGGCCGACGCGGTGGAGATCACGAGATCGGCGAAGCGTTTTTCGTCGCGGTCCGCGTGCCAGCGCGAACGCGCCACCGCGATGTTCACCGCGCCGATGCCGCGTCCATGCGCATTCGTGATGGCCGCCGCCGTGGAGATATCGCTGACGAAGTACTCGTCTTCCGTATGCGCATAGCCTTGCTTGCGGATCTGCGCAATGCGCTCCTTGATCTTGCGCGGCTGATAGACGGTCGATCCCGTATAGGGAACAAGGTTCGTGCGCGCGAGGATATCGTCGAGTTCGCCGTCGGCCAGCGTGGCGAGAATCGCGAGTCCGGGCGCCGTGCAGTAGGCCGGCAGACGCGAGCCGACGATCACATGCGCATTGAACACGTTGCGGCTCACGATACGCAGGACGAAGACGATGTCGGTATCGTCGAGCACGGTGAGGTTGGTTGCCTCCTCGGTCTCCGAGCCGAGTTGCTGGAGATAAGGCGTGGCGCGGCTGACGAGGTCGTTCGACGTCAGATAGTGGTACGTGAAGTCCAGCAGCCGAGGCGACAGTTCGTACTTGCGGCTGTCGGGGTCCTTGAAGAGATAGCCGAGCGCCGCGAGCGTATAGGCGAAACGCTGCGTCGCGCTCATGTCGAAGCCGGTCAGCGCGGCGATTTCGGAGAGCGAGAGCTGGCGCTTGCTGCCGTCGAAGGCGGTGAGCACTTTCATCGCCTTCTCGACCGACTGCACATACAGCGAAGACGCGCTCGGGTCCGCCGCCTCGCCGCGCGCCTTCGCTGCGGGGCTCTTGCGCTTGCGCGGCACTTTGGGCTCTTCGATCATCACGTGGTTCATCGTTTTCGATTGTCGACGAATTATCGCATAGCCCTAACACGCTATCTTTAGGCGATATTCATGGTGTCATCACGCTTGCGCCTTCTCGAGCCGGTCCCATGCATCGCCGGTGCTGCGCGGCAGAAGATGCTTCTTGATCCGTTCGCTCGCCGTCAGCTCGAAGCCTTCCACCGCCCGGTAATAGCGCGGCAACTGGAAGCTCGCCAGACGCTCGCGCGCCCACGCGTGCATGCTTTCCCACTCCACCGGCGCATCCTTGAACTGCACGTTGAGCAGGATGTCCTGTTCGCCGATCGGCGATGCCACGCCAATCGCCGCACTCAGGCGCACGGCCGGATGCGCCGCGAAGATCCGTTCGATCTCCCATGCCGACACATTCTCGCCACGCACCCGCATGCTGTCCGTCTGGCGGCCGATGAAGTAGAGATCGCCATCGGCATCGCGGCGCGCGCGGTCGCCGGTATGCAGCTTGCCGTTGCGCAGCGCGGAAGCCGTCGCCTCGGGATTCTTGAGATAGGTCGGCAGGAACGCGCCCTCCACCTTGCTCGACAACACGATCTCGCCCGCTTCGCCCTCTTTCACCGGCTGCGCATGTTCATCCAGCAGTTCGATCTCGATCCACGGCAACGCGCGGCCAATCGAGCCCGGCTTGCCCGTGGCATTGGCGGTGGCGAAGCTCGAACACTCCGTCATGCCGTAGCACTCGCGCAGCCGCACCTTGAGGCGGTCCTGAATCGGCTCCCATGCGGCGGCGCTCACGCCCGCGCCCCAGGCGACGCGCAATGTGTGCGCGTTGGGCTGGGCATCGAGCGGCAGTTGCATCAGGATGTCGAGCACGCCGCCGAGATAATGCAGTTGCGTCGCGCCCGCGCGTTCCACCTGCGACCAGAACTGCGATGCCGAGAAACGCGGCACCGCGTGCAGCGTGATCGCTTCGAGGAACGGCAGCAGCAACATCTGCGCGCCGCCGATATGACACAGCGGCTCCCACAGGAACAGACGATCGCCCTCGCGCACGTCCGCGACGCGCAACGCCGCCTCGCTTGCAATGCGCATCATCCGCTGCGTGAAGACGACGCCCTTCGGCGCGCCCGTGGTGCCCGACGTGTAGATGACGCACAGCGGATCATGAATGCCGATGGCCGGCGTCGTGAAAGCGGTCGCGTCGTCGCGCGGATCGAAGGCGGGCAGACGCACGCGCTGCGACTCGCCGCAATCGATGTTCGCCGTCACTGCATCGAACTCGTCTTCGATGATGAAGCGCTTCGGTTCGGCGTGGCGCAGCAGGTATTCGAGGCCCGCCGCGCGCAGCTTCGTGTTCACGGGCACCCATACCAGGCCGCTCAGCACCAGCGCATAGATGAGGTGAACGTGTTCCGCGCTGTTGCCGAGCATGACGGCAACACGGTCGCCCGGCACGAGGCCTTCCTGTGCGAACCAGCGCTGCAATTGCACGACGCGCCGCGCGACGTCGCCGCAGGTGATGGCGTGACCGTCGAAGTCCGCAACAATGCGCGCGGGATCGCGGCGCAGTCCTGCCGCGAGCAGGGGAACGCAGTCGAGTTCATCTTCTGCGTGGCGATGGGCAAAGTATTCCGAGTAGCGATGCATGGTTCAACCGATTTGAGAGCCCGGGGTTCAGCGCGCACGGCGCTTGAGCCAGGAGGAAACCGCGACGACGAGCGCGATCAGGATGATGAGCGTGGTGGAAACGGCAGCAAGCGTCGGCGTGATCGCCAGCTGGATGTCGTCCCACATTTGTTTCGGCAAGGTCGAGTTGATGCCGCCGCTCACGAAGATGGCGATGGTCAGATCGTCGAAAGAGACGAGGAACGCGAACAGGAACGCTGCCGTCACGCTGGCCATCAGCAGGGGCAGGACAATCGACGTGATGCGCCGCAGCGGCGACGCGCCCATGACGCGCGCGGCATCGTCGAGACGCCAGTCGAAACGCTGGAAGCCCGCAGCAAGCGTGACGACCACATAGGGAATCGCCAGCACCGTATGACCGATGACGAGGCCCAGGTTCGTGCCCGTCAGGCCAAAGCGCCCGAACAGATACAGCAACCCGACCGCCACGACGATACGCGGCACGATCAGCGGCGCCACCAGCAGCGCGAACAAAGGCTTGCTTGCGCGGCGCGGCATGCGCGTCATCGCGAGCGTGGCGCCGAAGCCGAGCAGCAGCGAGAGCACCGCCGTGCCGAAACCCACTTCGAAAGACCGGATCACCGCGCTGTGCCACACCGGCGAATCCATGAAGGTGCCGAACCACTTCATGCTGAAAAGCTTCGGCGGAAAGCCGATGTAATCGCTCTTCGTGAACGCGTACGGAATCACCGAGAGCACCGGCAGGACCAGCAGCGCCATGATGATGCAGGTGTACAGCCCGAGCGGACTGGCCGCGCGCGCCACCGGCTCGGCATGCGTCCGGCGCCGCATCACGAACGGCGCGCACACGCGGCCCGCCGTCATCAGCAACGCCAGCCTGACGCCCGCCGCACGCGAACCGCGCGTCTTCTCGCTGGTCTCGCCGGTCAGCGAGGTCAGGCCCACCATGCGGTCATAGACGAAGAAGATGAAGATGGAGCAGATGAGCAGCACCGTGGACAGCGCGCCCGCGAAGCGCATGTCGAACAGTTCGAGCACCGACGAGATCACGAGTTGCGCGATCATCGTTTCCTTCGGCGAGCCGAGCAGCGCGGGCACGATGAAGAAGCCGAGACTGGAGATGAACACCAGCAGTCCCGCCGCCGCCACGCCCGGCGAAGACAGCGGCAGGAACACTGTGAAGAAACTGGTGCTGCGTTCCGCGCCGAGCGTTTCGGCCGCTTGCGCAAGACGGTCGTCGATGCCGCGCATCACGGGCAGCATGGTCATCACGGCGAGCGGGAGCATCGAATGCACCATGCCGATGAGCACGCCCGTCAGCGAGGGAATCGTGCCTGAAGTCTCACGCACTAGTCCGAGCGCAAGCGCGATGGTCGACAGCACGCCGGTCTTCGAAAGCAGCAGCATCCATGCATAGGTCTTGACGAGATAGCTCGTCCAGAACGGCAGCATGATCCACAGTAGCCAGCGTTCGCGCACGCGTTCGGACAGGCGGCTCAGCATGTACGCCACCGGATAGCCGAGCAGGATGGAAAGCGCAGCGGTCAGGAACGAGATGGCGAAGGTAATCCATAGCACCTTCGCGTACACCGGCGTGCGCGCGATGCGCTCGAACTGCGCGAAGCCGAACTGGCCGTCGGCGCTGACGAGACCGCCTTGCAGGATCTCGCCCACCGGCACGATGAAGAACACCAGCAGGAACAGCAGCGTGGGCACGACCGGCAGGAAGCGGGCGCAGCGCGCCAGCGCGACGGACCAGCCGCGGCGCGCGCCTTCATGCTCGCGCTGGGCGTGTAGTGCAAGAGTCATGACGATTCCTCAGGCGTGCAGCAAGGTCGTGCGATACGGGTCCCACGTCAGGCCCACCTTGTCGCCGATGCGCGGCGACAGGCTGCGCTCGCAACGCACGGTGAGTTCGCTGCCGTCGTTCATCGAGAGTTGTACGCGCGTGTCGCTGCCGAAGAACACGACATCCGAAATCGTGCCGTCGACATAGCCGCCCTGCGGTTCGACAAGACGCGGCGCCTCGGGCCGCACCAGCAACGTATGACGCGCGGCAGGCGCAATCGATGCGCCCACCGGCAACGGAATGCGCCCGCCCGCCGCCAGCAGGATGGGTTCACCGCTGGCGCCACGAGTGGCATCGAGTTCGCCTTCGAGCAGGTTCGAATGACCGATGAAGCCGGCCGCGAAGCGCGTGGCAGGCCGGTCGTAGAGATCGGCGGGCGTACCCACCTGTTCGATGCGCGCCTGGTTCATCAGGCAGATGCGGTCGGACAAGGTCAATGCTTCGTCCTGATCGTGCGTGACATACACGAAGGTCGCGCCGAGTTCCTTGTGCAGGCGACGAATCTCCGACTGCATGTGCTCGCGCAGTTTCTTGTCGAGCGCGCCGAGCGGTTCGTCGAGCAGAATCACCGAGGGCCGGTACGCGAAGCAGCGTGCCAGAGCGATGCGCTGCTGCTGCCCGCCCGAGAGTTCCTTCGGAAAGCGCTTCGCGTACTCGCCCATGCGCACCATCGCGAGGGCATCGTCCACCGCTGCACGCACTTCATCGCGGGACTTGCGGCGCATGCGCAGGCCATAGGCCACGTTGTCCCACACGCTCATGTGCGGAAACAGCGCATAGCTCTGGAACACCATGCCGATGCCGCGCTTGCCCGGCTCCACATGCGTGACGTCGCGGCCATCGATCTCGATGCGCCCCGCGCTCGGCGCAACCAGCCCGGAGATCATCTGCAACAACGTGGTCTTGCCCGAACCCGAGGGACCGAGCAACGTCAGGAATTCGCCCGCCTGCACGGCGAGATCCGTCGGTTCCAGCGCAACCGCATCGCCATAGCGCTTGGCGATGCCGATCGCCTCGAGTTTCGAGCTCATGATGTCGTCCTCAGGAGATGATCCACGAATTGAAGCGCTCGGTGACCTTCTGGCGATTCTCTTCCCACCATTGCGGGCTCGGCAGCTTCATGTCCTTGATGTTGTCCGGGGCCGTCGGCAGCAGCGTCGCGCGCTCCTTCGTGATGCTCTCGAACGACTTCTTGTTGGTCGGACCGTAGGCCAGCGTGCGCGTGAGCAGCGCCTGCCGTTTCGCGTCGGCGCAGAACTTGACGAACTGCTTCGCGGCATCCGCACGCGGCGTGCCCTTCGGAATGCCCCAGCCTTCGATCGAATACAAGCCCTGGTTCCACACGATCTGCACCGGCGCGCCACCGTCCTTCGCTGCTTGCGCACGCCCGTTCCAGGCCGAGATCATGTCGACATCGCCGCTCTGGATCGCCTGCATCGCCTGTGCGCCTGAGGTCCACCAGATGTTGATGTGCGGCTTGATCTTGTCGAGGCTCTTGAATGCGCGGTCCACGTCGAGCGGATAGAGCTTGTCGAGCGGCACGCCATCGGCGAGCAGGGCCTGTTCGAGCGTGTCGAGCGGACTGCGGCGCAGACAGCGACGGCCCGGATACTTCTTTACGTCCCAGAAGTCGGCCCACGACTTCGGCCCGTTGTCCTTGAACTTGTCCGTGCGATAGGCGAGCACCGTCGAATATACGTCCACGCCCAGCCAGTTCGGCGTGATCGCTTCCGGCATGATGTCGGGATAGTCGCTCGCCTTCAGGCCGATGGGTTCGAGCAAGCCTTTCGATTCGAGGTAGGGAATGTCGGCGGACAGCGTCAGCGTGGTCACGTCCCACACGTAGTTCTTGGTCTGCACCATCGCCGCGAACTGCGCGACCGGTTGCGATTCGCGCGCGACGCTTACCACCTTGATGCCCGTCGCTTTCTCGAAGGGATCGTAGAAGGCCTCGCGATACGCCGTCGTGTAAGGACCGCCCGGGTCCGAGACGACGATTTGCTTGCTCTGCGCACGCGCCACCAATGGCATGGCGCCAGCGACGGCCAGCGCACCCGCGCCGTGAAGAATCCGGCGTCGCGCCGGGTTGAATTCTTGGGTCATGATTCAGGTCTCCCGCACTGGGTAGGTGGATGAAGAGTGCTTACTTCGCGCGCTTTTTGAAAAACTCTTCCATCATGCGTGCGGGTTCACCGGAGTCGTACGCCTCGCGCTGAATGCGCATGCCCGCCTCGATGCAATCCACGAAGCCCGGCTCGGTCATCTCACGGAAGCGCTGCTTGTCCAGGCGCATGGCGACGGACGGCTTCGCGGCGAGTTCGGTCGCGATCTCCAGCGCCTTTTCGAAGACTCGGCTTTCATCGACGAGGTGATGAATCAGCCCGATGCGATGGCATTCGTCCGCGTCCATCAGACGGCCCGTCAGCGTCAGTTCGATGGTGCGCGACATGCCGAGCATCGAATTCATGATCCACGGGCCGGTCGTGCTGGCGATGCCCGCATTGATTTCCGGCTGACCCATGCGCACGCCCGGATGTCCCACGCGGATGTCGCCCAGCAGCGCGACCTGGAACGCGGAGCCTGCCGCCGTGCCGTTGAGCGCCATCACGAGCGGCTTGGAGAGGTTGCGCAGCGCCGCGTAATAGATCTGCCATTCCTTGACCCATGCGACCGCGCGTTCGCCGTCGAAGTCATGTGCTTCCGACAGATCCTGTCCCGCCGAGAACGCGCGATTGCCCGCCCCCGTCATGATGATCGCCGCGACTCCGTCGTCGGCGTTGTAGCGGTCCAGCGCCTCGATGATCTTGTTGCGCATCGGCGTGGTCCACGCATTCAGGCGTTCAGGACGATTCAGCGTAATGACCGCCACGCGGCCGTGGTTCGAGAACAGGACGTCTTCGCTCATGTTTTATCGCATAGAGATAGTTAATGGTGAAATTTAATATAAGACTGTCAAAAATGTGTTGCAAGCGGGTTTACGCGAAGTCGCTGCGATTCGGCAGGAAAAGCTGCGGCGAAAAGAAAAAAGACCTCGTGCCGGAAGAGGCAACGAGGTCTTGAGAATGCGGGTTTTAATCGATTCGACGCGTTCGCTTCAGTCGAACATCGAGTTCAGCGAAGACGCCGCTTCAGGGCGCCCTGCTGTTCAACGCGTTCTTTCGCGCGCCGGATGGCTTCGTCGAAGGACGGTTCGGTCGCCACGTGGCGGTTGTCGACGCTGACGAACCATCGTTCATCCGCCTGGCACCAGCGCACGCGCCGGTCCTGCATGAGCAGCGAGAACCAGCGCCAGACTTCCGCGTCCTCGGCGTTCGCGCCGGCGGCAGCCACGGCGCGGTCCCTTACGTTCAGATGCATGGCCGTGGGTCTAGGCAAGGCTCCTGCGCCGCAGACGGTCCGCCAGCGAGATCAGAATCGAGATGAACACGAACAGCAGCGTCGAGACAGCTGCAATGACCGGTGAGATCTGCATCGTGGTTTCGTCCCAGAACTGCTTGGGTAAGGTCGTGCTCAGTCCGCCTGAGGAGAACAGCGCGATGGTCAATTCATCGAACGAAGTCGCGAACGCGAACAGGAACGACGAAAGCATGCCTGCGCTCAGGATCGGGAACGTTACGCGTCTGAGGGTCGTGAAGGTGCGTGCGCCCATGCTCTGCGCGGCGAGGTCCAGACGCGTGTCGTAGTTGCGCAGCACCGCCATCATGGTGATCACCACGTACGGCACTGCGACCACCGTGTGTGCCAGCACCAGTCCCAGCGACGAACCCACCAAGCCAATCTTCGCGAAGAAATAGAACACGCCCACCGCCAGGATCATGCGCGGCACCACGATCGGCGCCAGCACGAACGCCAGCATCGTTGCATTCCAGCGCAAGCCGCCCCGCACCAGCAGGAAGGCCGCGGGCGTGCCGATCGCCATCGACAGCACACCCGTGCCCACGCCTACTACCAGCGAACGGGTCGCGGCCTGGATCCACAGGGGCGAGTCCATCACCTGCTGGTACCACTGGAGCGACACGCCGTGCGGCGGCCAGGCGAGGCCCGAAGCTGAATCGAACGACAGCGGGATCATCAGGAACGCAGGCGCGCTCAGGAACACCAGGATCAGCGTGACGACGGTGCGCAGCGTCATGCCGTTGCCGTCGCCTGCGCGTTTCTTGCGCTTCGGAAGCAAGGCAAGCAAAGCGTCCGTTGCGTTGGCCAGCAGCGTGAGAAGCGCGTCGCCGAACTTGCGGCCCAAGCCATCGCTCTTCTGCGGGCCACGAGCCGCACTGCTTCCACCGGTCATCGTCGAGAGACCCACCATCCGGTCATACACCACGAACACCACCAGCACCACCGCCAGCAGCAGCACCGAGATCGCACCCGCAAAGCCCCAGTTCAGCGCCTGCAACACCTGATCGATGATCAGCTGCGTAATCATCGTCTCGTGACGTCCGCCCAGGAGCGTCGGCGTGATGAAGAAGCCGATTGCCGTCACGAACACCATCAACGCAGAGGCAAACACGCCCGGCAACGACAGCGGGAAATACACCTTCCAGAACGCCATGCCCGGACGCGCACCCAGTGTCGATGCTGCACTCGGCAGACGCCGGTCGATGTTCTCCATCACCGAGAGCATCGTCATGATGGCAATCGGCATCAGCGCGTGCGTCATGCCCACGATCACGGCCGGCAGGTTGTACAGCAGCCCGAGCGGCGAATCGACCAGACCGAGGTGCTTCAGCACCCAGTTGAGCACGCCGTTGCGACCGAGCAGCACGACCCAGGCAAACGTACGCACCAGAAAGCTCGTCCAGAACGACAGCAGCACCCAGTACAGCAACCGGTTCTTGCGCTCGCGTGTAGCCGCCGAGATCAGGTACGCGACCGGATAGCCCACCAGCACCGAGAAGAAGGTCGTGAGCAGCGATATCTTCATCGTTACCCACAGCACTTCCACATACACC
>NZ_JARUXS010000001.1:3212100-3315049 GCF_031451175.1 Caballeronia sp. LZ035 | reverse complement strand
CCGATGATAGTGCGGATTCCCGTGTGAAAGTAGGTAATCGTCAGGCTCCTCATGCCGCAAACAAAAACCCCACCCCGCAAAGGTGGGGTTTTTGCGTTTTGTCTCTCACTATTAGTGAGGGCGTCGTGCTCTGGGACGTAAGAAGCGCTTGACAACAGCGTGTTGTTACCCCATAATCGATAGTTCTCTGCGGAGGGGTGCCCGAGTGGCTAAAGGGGGCAGACTGTAAATCTGTTGGCTTACGCCTACGTTGGTTCGAATCCAACCTCCTCCACCAGAATTCGAGCGGTAAGGGAATCCAACCCTCGCGGGTGTAGCTCAATGGTAGAGCAGAAGCCTTCCAAGCTTATGACGAGGGTTCGATTCCCTTCACCCGCTCCAGTGTCGGTTTAGCAGTGCCCATGTGGCTCAGTGGTAGAGCACTCCCTTGGTAAGGGAGAGGTCGGCAGTTCGATCCTGCCCATGGGCACCAGCAGTATCTGTCCAGTAAGTTGCGCGCGGCGCAAGGTGCGAAAATCCTGTTAGGAGTCGAAAATGGCCAAAGGTAAATTCGAGCGGACCAAGCCGCACGTGAACGTGGGCACGATCGGTCACGTTGACCACGGCAAGACCACGCTGACGGCAGCGATCACGACGGTGCTGACGAAGAAGTTCGGCGGCGAAGCGAAGGCATACGACCAGATCGACGCGGCACCGGAAGAAAAGGCACGCGGCATCACGATCAACACCGCGCACGTCGAGTACGAAACGGCTAACCGCCACTACGCACACGTCGACTGCCCGGGCCACGCTGACTATGTGAAGAACATGATCACGGGCGCCGCACAGATGGACGGCGCGATCCTGGTGTGCTCGGCCGCTGACGGCCCGATGCCGCAAACGCGTGAGCACATCCTGCTGGCGCGTCAGGTCGGTGTGCCGTACATCATCGTGTTCCTGAACAAGTGCGACATGGTCGACGACGCCGAGCTGCTCGAGCTGGTCGAAATGGAAGTGCGCGAGCTTCTGTCGAAGTACGACTTCCCGGGCGACGACACGCCGATCGTGAAGGGTTCGGCCAAGCTGGCGCTGGAAGGCGACACGGGCGAGCTGGGCGAAGTGGCGATCATGAGCCTGGCCGACGCGCTGGACTCGTACATCCCGACGCCGGAACGCGCCATTGACGGTTCGTTCCTGATGCCGGTGGAAGACGTGTTCTCGATCTCGGGTCGCGGCACGGTGGTGACGGGTCGTATCGAGCGTGGCGTCGTGAAGGTCGGCGAAGAAATCGAAATCATCGGCATCAAGGCGACGGTGAAGACGACGTGCACGGGCGTGGAAATGTTCCGCAAGCTGCTCGACCAGGGTCAGGCAGGCGACAACGTTGGTATCCTGCTGCGCGGCACGAAGCGTGAAGACGTGGAGCGTGGCCAGGTTCTGGCCAAGCCGGGTTCGATCACGCCGCACACGCACTTCACGGCTGAAGTGTATGTGCTGAGCAAGGACGAAGGCGGCCGTCACACGCCGTTCTTCAACAACTACCGTCCGCAGTTCTACTTCCGTACGACGGACGTGACGGGCTCGATCGAGCTGCCGAAGGACAAGGAAATGGTGATGCCGGGCGACAACGTGTCGATCACGGTCAAGCTGATCGCCCCGATCGCCATGGAAGAAGGTCTGCGTTTCGCTATCCGTGAAGGCGGTCGCACCGTCGGCGCCGGTGTCGTGGCGAAGATTATCGAGTAAGAGCCAGAAATCTCTCGGTAATTTGTGGTTTCGGAGTCGTCGGCTTTCGGCGACTCCAAATGGTTTAGGGGTATAGCTCAACTGGCAGAGCGTCGGTCTCCAAAACCGAAGGTTGGGGGTTCGATTCCCTCTGCCCCTGCCAAATTCTTGCGCCTTGTGGCGCTGTGTTTAAGGTGTTATGGCGAATCCTTCCGTCGAAACTGTAAATACTTCCGGCGACAAGTTGATGTTGGTGGCTGGCGTATTGTTGGTCTTGGCCGGGTTCGTGGGTTTCTTCTGGCTTTCTAGCCAAGAATGGTACTTCCGCGGAGCGGCCCTTGCTGTCGGCGTCATCGCGGGTGTCGCGGTCGGTCTTTTCTCTGCGCCGGGAAAGGGGTTCATCGCTTTCGCCAAGGACTCGTACAAGGAAGTCCGCAAGGTCGTGTGGCCTACTCGCAAAGAGGCTACGCAAACAACCTTGGTGGTCTTCGCGTTTGTACTGATCATGGCCATATTCCTTTGGCTTAGCGACAAGTCAATCGAATGGGTGATTTTCTCGGCGATTCTGGGTTGGAAATGATATGAGCGATACTCCGACATCCCCGAGCGGAAAGCGTTGGTACGTGGTGCACGCCTACTCCGGTATGGAGAAGAGCGTGCAACGTGCGCTTCAGGAGCGCATCGATCGGGCAGGTATGCAGGACCAGTTCGGCCAGATTCTAGTGCCGACTGAGGAAGTGGTAGAAGTCAAGGGTGGCCACAAATCGGTCACCGAGCGTCGTTTCTTCCCGGGCTACGTCCTGGTTGAGATGGAAATGACGGACGAAACGTGGCATCTCGTCAAGAACACGGCGAAGGTCACCGGATTCGTTGGCGGAGCGCGCAATCGGCCCAGCCCGATCTCCCCGCGTGAAGTCGAAAAAATCATGTCGCAGATGCAGGAAGGTGTCGAGAAGCCGCGGCCGAAGACGCTCTTCGAAGTCGGCGAAATGGTTCGGGTGAAGGAAGGTCCGTTCACCGACTTCAACGGCAATGTCGAGGAAGTGAACTACGAAAAGTCCAAGGTGCGTGTCTCCGTGACCATTTTTGGACGATCAACGCCAGTCGAACTCGAGTTCGGTCAGGTCGAGAAGACTTGAATCTCATTCTCGCGCGTGACCTCGCGGTCATCGCGCGATTCGCGCTTACAGCCCGCGTCATGGCTGTTGAGGAGCGTCAGTAGGCGTCGAGTCGAACGCGCGCTATCACTCACCGAACGCTCACGCGTTCAGCAGAGGTTTTCAACATGGCAAAGAAAATCATCGGCTTTATCAAGCTGCAGATTCCTGCAGGTAAAGCCAACCCGTCGCCGCCGGTCGGTCCGGCACTGGGCCAGCGCGGCCTGAACATCATGGAGTTCTGCAAGGCGTTCAACGCGCAGACTCAAGGTATGGAGCCGGGTCTGCCGGTGCCGGTCGTCATCACGGCATTCGCGGACAAGAGCTTCACCTTCATCATGAAGACGCCGCCCGCTACCGTTCTGATCAAGAAGGCAGCAGCAGTGCAGAAGGGCTCGGCCAAGCCGCACACCGACAAGGTCGGTAACATCACCCGCGCTCAAGCGGAAGAAATCGCAAAGACGAAGATGCCGGATCTTACGGCAGCCGATCTGGATGCAGCCGTGCGCACGATCGCCGGCAGCGCGCGTTCGATGGGCATCACTGTGGAGGGCGTGTAAATGGCCAAGCTTTCTAAGCGCCTTCAGGCATTCGCAAGCAAGATCGATCGTCAGAAGCTGTACGCGATCGACGACGCACTGGCTCTCGTGAAGGAATGCGCGAGCGCGAAGTTCGACGAGTCGATCGACGTTGCCGTCCAACTCGGCATCGACGCGAAGAAGTCGGACCAAGTCGTTCGCGGCTCGGTGGTTCTGCCGGCCGGTACCGGCAAGTCGGTTCGCGTCGCTGTGTTCGCACAGGGCGAGAAGGCCGAGCAAGCTCGTGCTGCTGGCGCAGACATCGTCGGCATGGAAGACCTGGCCGAGCAAGTCAAGGCCGGTAATCTGAATTTCGACATCGTGATCGCTTCGCCGGACACGATGCGCGTCGTCGGTACGCTGGGTCAGATTCTCGGCCCGCGCGGCCTGATGCCGAACCCGAAGGTCGGCACGGTCACGCCGGACGTGGCGCAGGCCGTCAAGAACGCAAAGGCTGGTCAAGTCCAGTTCCGCGTTGACAAGGCCGGTATCATTCATGGCACGATCGGTCGCGCATCGTTCGAATCCGCATCGCTGCGTCAGAACCTCGCCGCGCTGATCGAAGCGCTGCAAAAGGCAAAGCCGGCAACGAGCAAGGGTGTCTACCTGCGCAAGATCGCCGTGTCGAGCACGATGGGTGTCGGCGTTCGCGTGGATCAAGGCACGCTGGCGCAACAGTAAGAATGTCGGGCGCGATCGGATGATCGCGCTGATAAAGGGCTTTGGGCGGTCGCAGGATTGCAGTTCCGAATCTTGCGACCGGTTGTCAAAGACCGTTGGCGGCGATGCAGCAGGCAGGCATCGCCTTAATTCGAACCAACGCAGATGGCGAACCCGAAACAGTTTTGCAGTGGTTGAAGTCGGTTGTCGATCGTCTAACAGGACGGTCACCGATCGATCGAGATACTCCTAACAGTCGGACGCCGTTTTGAACGTGGTGCACCAGGGTTTGTGGCCCGAATGCATCGAATCTGGAGGTTTAACCGTGCCACTGAACAAAGAAGATAAGCAGGCAGTCGTCGCTGAAGTCGCCGCGGAAGTCGCGAAGGCTCAGACGATGGTGCTCGCTGAGTATCGTGGGATCACGGTTGGCGATCTGACCAAGCTGCGCGCGAAAGCGCGTGAGCAACAGGTGTATCTCCGCGTGTTGAAGAACACGCTGGCGCGTCGCGCCGTCGAAGGTACCCCGTTCGCTCCGCTGGCTGAGCAGATGACCGGTCCTCTGATCTACGGCATCTCGGAAGATGCCATTGCCGCTGCCAAGGTCGTCAATGACTTCGGCAAGAGCAATGACAAGTTGATCATCAAGGCTGGTTCCTACGAAGGCAAAGTGATGGACAAGGCAGGCGTGCAAGCGCTGGCCAGCATCCCGAGCCGCGAAGAACTGCTCTCCAAGCTGCTGTTCGTCATGCAGGCGCCTGTTTCCGGCTTTGCGCGCGCTCTCGCCGCGCTGGCTGAAAAGAAGCAGAGCGAAGCTGCGTAACGATCACGCTTGGGCGCTAGTCGCTTAAGTTAGGCAAAGCTAGATCGCTAGCTCGATCCGAATTCAATCTAGGAGTATTTCACATGGCAATCGCAAAAGAAGACATCCTCGAAGCCGTTGGCTCGATGTCCGTTCTGGAACTGAACGAGCTGGTCAAGGCGTTCGAAGAGAAGTTTGGCGTGTCGGCAGCTGCTGTTGCAGTCGCTGGCCCGGCAGGTGCTGGCGGTGCTGCTGCTGTCGAAGAGCAAACCGAGTTCACCGTGAACCTGGTCGAAGTGGGCGCGAACAAGGTTTCCGTCATTAAGGCTGTTCGCGAACTGACGGGTCTCGGCCTGAAGGAAGCGAAGGATCTGGTCGACGGCGCACCGAAGCCTGTCAAGGAAGCAGTTCCGAAGGCTGCCGCTGAAGAAGCGAAGAAGAAGCTGGAAGAAGCTGGCGCAAAGGCTGAAATCAAGTAAGTTTCAGCGCGCTACGCGAAGGCTGGCGGTTTTTACCGCCGGCCTTTTTGTGCTTTGTGGGGGCGTAGTTTTCGTGCATGTCAGCAGGTACGAAAGTCCTCATAGAGGCCAAAGATGACAGTCGGATCAGTAGAGTTTTCCGGCAGTTTTCTTTGTCTTCTGAAGCGACTGCAGAAGGCAAGTTTGGTCGGGTAGCGGGAAACACAGGCATCCGCTGCCGTCAGCCAGCGGTTGGTAGCGGCCAACCACCAAGCTTCTAGATCCGCGCGTCCTCCCCGGACAGCTGCGCGGGTCTCAGTCGGTGAACACCGGGCGGTGACGCCGAGGTATCCCGCCTCGGCAACGCCCGCCGTGATTCGGAGATCGTATGCAATATTCCTTCACCGAGAAGAAGCGTATTCGCAAGAGTTTCGCGAAGCGCCCCATCGTTCACCAAGTTCCCTTCTTGCTGGCAACCCAGCTTGAATCATTCCAGACGTTTCTGCAAGCGGATACGTCCTCGTCGCAGCGCAAGGCAGAAGGCTTGCAGGCTGCGTTCAGCTCTGTCTTCCCGATCGTTTCGCACAACGGTTTCGCGCGGCTCGAGTTCGTCAGCTACATGCTGTCGCCGCCCGCCTTCAACATCAAGGAATGCCAGCAGCGTGGCCTGACGTACTGCTCGGCTCTGCGCGCAAAAGTGCGCCTGGTGCTGCTCGACAAGGAATCGCCGAGCAAGCCCGTCGTCAAGGAAGTGAAAGAGCAGGAAGTCTACATGGGCGAAATTCCGCTCATGACGCCGACCGGCTCGTTCGTCATCAACGGCACCGAGCGCGTGATCGTGTCGCAGCTCCACCGTTCGCCTGGCGTGTTCTTCGAGCACGACAAGGGCAAGACGCACAGCTCCGGCAAGCTGCTGTTCTCGGCGCGCATCATCCCTTACCGTGGCTCGTGGCTCGACTTCGAATTTGACCCGAAGGACGTGCTGTACTTCCGCGTCGACCGTCGTCGCAAGATGCCGGTCACCATCCTGCTGAAGGCCATCGGTCTTTCGCCGGAACAGATCCTCGCGAACTTCTTCGTCTTCGACAACTTCCAGTTGATGAGCGAAGGCGCGCAAATGGAGTTCGTGCCCGAGCGTCTGCGCGGTGAAGTCGCGCGCTTCGACATCCAGGATCGCGAAGGCAACGTCATCGTCACGAAGGACAAGCGGATCAACGCGAAGCACATTCGCGACCTCGAAAACGCCAAGACGAAGTTCATCTCGGTGCCCGAGGACTATCTGCTCGGCCGCGTGCTGGCGAAGAACGTGATCGATCCGGAAACGGGCGAAGTGATCGCGAACGCCAACGAGGAAATCACCGAAACGGTCCTCGAAAAGCTGCGCGAAGCGAAGGTCAAGGACATCCAGACGCTCTACACGAACGACCTGGACCAGGGCCCGTACATCTCGTCGACGCTGCGTATCGACGAAACCGCGGACCGCATGGCCGCGCGCATCGCGATCTACCGCATGATGCGTCCGGGCGAGCCGCCGACCGAAGAAGCAGTCGAGGCGCTGTTCAACCGCCTGTTCTACAGCGAAGACGCCTACGACCTGTCGAAGGTCGGCCGCATGAAGTTCAACCGCCGCGTGGGCCGCGATGAAATCATCGGACCGATGACGCTGCAGGACGACGACATCCTCGCGACCATCAAGATCCTCGTCGAGCTGCGCAACGGCAAAGGCGAAGTGGACGATATCGACCACTTGGGCAATCGTCGCGTGCGTTGCGTCGGCGAACTCGCGGAGAACCAGTTCCGCGCGGGTCTCGTGCGTGTCGAGCGCGCCGTGAAGGAACGTCTCGGCCAGGCAGAAAGCGAAAACCTGATGCCGCACGACCTGATCAACTCGAAGCCGATTTCGTCGGCCATTCGCGAGTTCTTCGGTTCGTCGCAGTTGTCGCAGTTCATGGACCAGACCAACCCGCTGTCGGAAATCACGCACAAGCGCCGTGTTTCCGCACTGGGCCCGGGCGGTCTGACGCGTGAACGCGCAGGCTTCGAAGTCCGCGACGTGCATCCGACCCACTATGGCCGCGTGTGCCCGATTGAAACGCCGGAAGGTCCGAACATCGGCCTGATCAACTCGCTCGCGCTGTACGCGCACCTGAACGAATACGGCTTCCTCGAAACGCCGTATCGCAAGGTCACGGACAGCAAGGTGACGGATCAGATCGACTACCTGTCGGCGATCGAAGAAGGCCGTTACGTGATCGCTCAGGCGAACGCGGCGGTAGCCGAAGACGGCACGCTGACCGACGAACTCGTGTCGTCGCGTGAAGCCGGCGAAACGCTGATGGTCACGCCGGACCGCATCCAGTACATGGACGTGGCGCCGTCGCAGATCGTGTCGGTGGCGGCATCGCTGATTCCGTTCCTCGAGCACGACGACGCGAACCGCGCATTGATGGGTTCGAACATGCAGCGTCAGGCCGTGCCTTGCCTGCGTCCGGAAAAGCCGGTCGTCGGTACGGGCATCGAGCGCACGGTGGCGGTCGACTCGGGTACGACGGTTCAGGCACTGCGTGGCGGTGTGGTGGATTACGTCGACGCAGGCCGTATCGTGATCCGCGTGAACGACGATGAAGCCGTCGCCGGCGACGTCGGCGTGGACATCTACAACCTGATCAAGTACACGCGTTCGAACCAGAACACGAACATCAACCAGCGTCCGATCGCGAAGGTCGGCGACAAGGTTGCACGCGGCGACGTGCTGGCCGACGGCGCCTCGACCGATCTGGGCGAGCTCGCGCTCGGCCAGAACATGCTGGTCGCGTTCATGCCGTGGAACGGCTACAACTTCGAAGACTCGATCCTGATCTCGGAAAAGGTCGTGGCGGATGACCGTTACACGTCGATCCACATCGAAGAACTGAACGTCGTGGCTCGCGACACGAAGCTCGGACCGGAAGAAATCACGCGCGACATCTCGAACCTGGCCGAAGTGCAACTTGGCCGTCTCGACGAGTCGGGCATCGTGTACATCGGCGCGGAAGTCGAAGCAGGCGACGTGCTGGTCGGCAAGGTCACGCCGAAGGGCGAAACCCAGCTGACGCCGGAAGAAAAGCTGCTGCGCGCCATCTTCGGCGAGAAGGCCTCGGACGTGAAGGACACGTCGCTGCGCGTGCCGTCGGGCATGAGCGGCACCGTGATCGACGTGCAGGTGTTCACGCGCGAAGGCATCACGCGTGACAAGCGCGCGCAACAGATCATCGACGATGAACTGAAGCGTTATCGCCTCGACTTGAACGACCAGCTGCGCATCGTGGAAGGCGACGCGTTCTCGCGTCTCGCCCGCATGCTGAACGGCAAGGTCGCGAACGGCGGTCCGAAGAAGCTCGCGAAGGGCACGAAGATCGACCTCGCGTACCTCGAAGATCTCGACCACTACCATTGGTTCGACATCCGCCTGGCGGACGAAGAAGCAGCGGCACAGCTGGAAGCAATCAAGGACTCGATCGAGCAGAAGCGTCACCAGTTCGACCTCGCGTTCGAAGAGAAGCGCAAGAAGCTCACGCAAGGCGACGAACTGCCGCCGGGCGTGCTGAAGATGGTCAAGGTCTATCTCGCCGTGAAGCGTCGCCTGCAGCCTGGCGACAAGATGGCGGGTCGTCACGGCAACAAGGGTGTCGTGTCGAAGATCGTGCCGATCGAAGACATGCCCTACATGGCCGATGGCCGTCCGGCAGATGTGGTGCTGAATCCGCTCGGCGTGCCGTCGCGGATGAACGTGGGTCAGATTCTCGAAGTGCATCTGGGCTGGGCCGCGAAGGGTCTTGGCTGGCGTATCGGCGAAATGCTGCAGCGTCAGTCGAAGATCGAGGAAATGCGCGCGTTCCTGACGAAGATCTACAACGAGTCGGGCCGTCAGGAAGAGCTGGAAAACTTCTCCGACGACGAGATCCTCGAACTGGCAAAGAACCTGCGCGAAGGCGTGCCGTTCGCGACGCCGGTGTTCGACGGCGCAACGGAAGACGAAATGTCGCGCGCGCTGGATCTGGCTTACCCGGACGACATCGCCAAGAACCTCGGCATGACGCCTTCGAAGAACCAGGTCACGCTGTACGACGGCCGCACGGGCGAGGCATTCGAGCGCACGGTCACGGTGGGTTACATGCACTACCTGAAGCTGCACCACTTGGTCGACGACAAGATGCACGCGCGTTCGACCGGTCCGTACTCGCTCGTCACGCAGCAGCCGCTGGGTGGTAAGGCGCAGTTCGGTGGCCAGCGCTTCGGTGAAATGGAAGTGTGGGCACTCGAAGCGTATGGCGCGTCGTATGTGCTGCAGGAAATGCTGACGGTCAAGTCGGACGATGTGAACGGCCGGACCAAGGTTTATGAGAACCTCGTCAAGGGCGATCACGTGATCGACGCGGGCATGCCGGAATCCTTCAACGTGCTGGTGAAGGAAATCCGCTCGCTCGGCATCGACATCGATCTCGACCGCAACTAATCGGACTACGGAGAGAAAGCAATGAAAGCTCTGCTCGATCTATTCAAGCAAGTCCAACAAGAAGAAGTTTTTGATGCGATCAAGATCGGCCTCGCGTCGCCCGACAAGATCCGCTCCTGGTCGTTCGGCGAAGTGAAGAAGCCGGAGACCATCAACTACCGCACCTTCAAGCCGGAGCGGGATGGCCTGTTCTGCGCGAAGATCTTCGGTCCGATCAAGGACTACGAGTGCCTGTGCGGCAAGTACAAGCGCCTCAAGCATCGCGGCGTGATCTGCGAGAAGTGCGGCGTCGAAGTGACGCTGGCGAAGGTGCGTCGTGAACGGATGGGCCACATCGAACTGGCCTCGCCGGTCGCGCACATCTGGTTCCTGAAGTCGCTGCCGTCGCGTCTGGGCATGGTGCTCGACATGACGCTGCGCGACATCGAGCGCGTGCTGTACTTCGAAGCGTATGTGGTGATCGATCCGGGCATGACGCCGCTGAAAGCGCGGCAGATCATGACGGAAGAGGATTACTACAACAAGGTCGAGGAATACGGCGACGAATTCCGTGCTGAAATGGGCGCGGAAGGCGTGCGCGAGCTGCTGCGCGCGATCAACATCGACGAACAGGTCGAGATGCTGCGCACGGAACTGAAGAACACCGGTTCCGAAGCGAAGATCAAGAAGTACGCGAAGCGCCTCAAGGTGCTCGAGGCTTTCCAGCGTTCGGGCATCAAGCCGGACTGGATGGTGCTCGAAGTGCTGCCGGTGCTGCCGCCGGAACTGCGTCCGCTCGTGCCGCTGGACGGCGGCCGTTTCGCGACGTCGGACCTGAACGACCTGTATCGCCGCGTGATCAACCGTAACAACCGGTTGAAGCGTCTGCTCGAGCTGAAGGCGCCTGAAATCATCGTCCGCAACGAAAAGCGGATGCTGCAGGAAGCCGTTGACTCGCTGCTCGACAACGGCCGTCGCGGCAAGGCGATGACCGGCGCGAACAAGCGTCCGCTGAAGTCGCTCGCCGACATGATCAAGGGTAAGGGCGGTCGTTTCCGTCAAAACCTGTTGGGTAAGCGCGTCGACTACTCGGGCCGTTCGGTGATCGTGGTCGGCCCGACGCTCAAGCTGCATCAGTGCGGTCTGCCGAAGCTGATGGCGCTCGAACTGTTCAAGCCGTTCATCTTCAACAAGCTGGAAGTGATGGGCGTTGCCACGACCATCAAGGCTGCGAAGAAGGAAGTCGAGAACCAGACGCCGGTGGTGTGGGACATTCTCGAAGAAGTCATTCGCGAACATCCGGTCATGCTGAACCGCGCGCCTACGCTTCACCGTCTCGGCATTCAGGCGTTCGAGCCGGTGCTGATCGAAGGCAAGGCCATTCAGCTTCACCCGCTCGTCTGCGCGGCGTTCAACGCCGACTTCGACGGTGACCAGATGGCCGTTCACGTGCCGCTGTCGCTGGAAGCGCAGATGGAAGCGCGCACGCTGATGCTGGCGTCGAACAACGTCCTGTTCCCGGCCAATGGCGATCCGTCGATCGTGCCGTCGCAGGATATCGTGCTCGGCCTGTACTACGCGTCGCGTGAAGCGATCAACGGCAAGGGCGAAGGCCTGACATTCACGGACGTGTCGGAAGCCATCCGCGCGTACGAGAACAAGGAAGTCGAGCTGGCTTCGCGCGTCAACGTGCGTATCACCGAAATGGTGGCGAACGAAGACACGAGCGAAGGCGCGCCGGCGTTCGTGCCGAAGGTCTCGCTGTATGCGACCACGGTCGGACGTTCGATCCTGTCGGAAATCCTGCCGCCGGGCCTGCCGTTCACGGTGCTGAACAAGCCGCTGAAGAAGAAGCAGATCTCGCAGCTGATCAACACGGCGTTCCGCAAGTGCGGTCTGCGCGAAACGGTGATCTTCGCCGACCAGCTGATGCAGATGGGCTTCCGCCTGGCCACGCGCGCCGGTATTTCGATCTGCGTGGACGACATGCTCGTGCCGCCGCAGAAAGAGACCATCGTCGGCGACGCCGCGAAGAAGGTGAAGGAATACGACCGTCAGTACATGTCGGGTCTCGTCACCGCGCAGGAACGCTACAACAACGTGGTCGACATCTGGTCGAACACGTCGGAAGCGGTCGGCAAGGCGATGATGGAGCAGCTCTCGACGGAACCGGTGGTCGATCGCGACGGCAAGGACACGCGTCAGGAATCGTTCAACTCGATCTACATGATGGCCGACTCGGGCGCGCGCGGTTCCGCGACGCAGATTCGTCAGCTGGCCGGTATGCGCGGCCTGATGGCGAAGCCGGACGGCTCCATTATCGAGACGCCGATTACCGCGAACTTCCGCGAAGGCCTGAACGTGTTGCAGTACTTCATCTCGACCCACGGTGCACGTAAGGGTCTGGCTGATACGGCACTGAAGACGGCGAACTCGGGTTACCTGACACGTCGTCTGGTCGACGTGACGCAGGATCTGGTAGTGGTCGAAGAAGATTGCGGCACCTCGAACGGCGTGGCCATGAAGGCGCTGGTCGAAGGCGGTGAAGTCGTCGAAGCGCTGCGTGACCGGATTCTCGGTCGCGTCGCGGTGGCGGACGTCGTCAATCCGGAAACGCAAGAGACGCTGTACGCCTCGGGCGATCTGCTCGACGAAGATGCAGTGGAAGAAATCGAGCGCCTGGGTATCGACGAAGTGCGCGTGCGCACGCCGCTGACCTGCGAAACGCGCTATGGCCTGTGCGCTTCGTGCTACGGCCGCGACCTCGGCCGCGGTTCGCGTGTGAACGTGGGTGAAGCTGTCGGCGTGATCGCCGCGCAGTCGATCGGCGAGCCGGGCACGCAGCTGACCATGCGGACGTTCCACATCGGTGGTGCGGCATCGCGTGCGGCGGTGGCTTCGACGGTGGAAGCGAAGTCGAACGGTACGGTGCGCTTCACGGCCACCATGCGTTACGTCACCAACGCGAAGGGCGAGCAGGTCGTCATCTCGCGTTCGGGCGAGGCGATCATCGCTGACGATTTCGGCCGTGAGCGTGAGCGTCACAAGGTGCCGTACGGCGCGACGCTGCTGCAACTCGACGGCGCGCAGATCAAGGCCGGTGCGCAACTCGCGCAATGGGACCCGCTGACGCGTCCGATCATCACCGAGTGGGGCGGTACGGTGAAGTTCGAGAACGTCGAGGAAGGCGTGACCGTGGCGAAGCAGATCGACGACGTGACCGGTCTTTCGACCCTGGTCGTGATCGACGTGAAGCGTCGCGGTTCGCAGGCTTCGAAGAGCGTGCGTCCGCAGGTGAAGCTGCTCGACGCGAACGGCGAGGAAGTGAAGATCCCGAACACCGAGCATTCGGTGCAGATCGGCTTCCAGGTCGGCGCACTGATCACCGTGAAGGATGGTCAGCAAGTGCAGGTCGGTGAAGTGCTGGCGCGTATCCCGGTTGAAGCGCAGAAGACGCGTGACATTACCGGTGGTCTGCCGCGTGTGGCCGAACTGTTCGAAGCGCGCTCGCCGAAGGACGCCGGCATTCTGGCGGAAGTCACGGGCACGACGTCGTTCGGCAAGGACACGAAGGGCAAGCAGCGTCTCGTCATCACGGACCTCGAGGGCAATCAGCACGAGTTCCTGATCGCGAAGGAAAAGCAGGTGCTGGTGCACGATGGTCAGGTCGTCAACAAGGGCGAAATGATCGTTGACGGCCCTGCGGATCCGCACGACATCCTGCGTCTGCAGGGTATCGAGGCGCTGTCGCGCTACATCGTGGACGAAGTGCAGGACGTGTACCGTCTGCAGGGCGTGAAGATCAACGACAAGCACATTGAAGTGATCGTGCGTCAGATGCTGCGTCGTGTGCAGATCGTCGACAACGGCGATACGCGCTTCATCCCGGGCGAGCAGGTCGAGCGTTCGGACATGCTGGACGAGAACGACAGCATGGTCGCCGACGACAAGCGCCCGGCTTCGTACGACAACGTGCTGCTGGGTATCACGAAGGCTTCTCTGTCGACCGATTCGTTCATCTCGGCGGCGTCGTTCCAGGAAACGACCCGCGTGCTGACCGAAGCGGCGATCATGGGCAAGCGTGATGATCTGCGTGGCCTGAAGGAAAACGTGATCGTCGGCCGTCTGATTCCGGCGGGTACGGGTCTCGCGTTCCACAAGGCGCGCCGTGCGAAGGAGTCGTCGGATCGCGAGCGTTTCGACCAGATCGCAGCCGAAGAGTCGTTCGACTTCGGCACGCCGGAAACCCCGGCGGCGGAACAGCAGCCGCATACCAACGAGTAAGTCTCTCGCTCGTTGTCACATCAAACCGCCCGGTTTTTACCGGGCGGTTTTTTTTCGCCCTGCGGTTCCTGCTGCCCTCGTCCATTCGGCCAACAATGCTCGACCGGACTCGAAGCACATCAATGCGTTGGTAGAATTCGTTATCTCTGTTTCGCCGTGCGCGCTTTCTCCATGTCCCGGTCGCTCGAAATACTCAACGAAATCTTCGGCTATCCCGCTTTTCGCGGACAACAGGCGGATATCGTCGAGCATGTTGCGAACGGCGGCGACTCGCTCGTGCTGATGCCCACGGGCGGCGGCAAATCGCTCTGTTATCAGATTCCGTCACTGGTGCGGCGTGAGGCGGGCTTCGGCGCGGGCATCGTGGTGTCGCCGCTGATCGCGCTGATGCAGGACCAGGTGGCCGCGCTGACCGAGGTCGGCGTGCGTGCCGCGTATCTGAATTCCACGCTGTCGGGCGCCGAGGCGGCGGCCACGGAGCGCGCGCTGCGCAACGGCGAGATCGACCTGCTCTATGTCGCGCCAGAACGGCTGATGACGCCGCGCTTTCTCGATCTGCTCGACAGCGCGCCAGTCGGCCTGTTCGCCATCGACGAAGCGCACTGCGTGTCGCAGTGGGGGCACGATTTCCGGCCGGAGTACATCCAGCTATCCGTTCTGCACGAGCGCTTCCCGAATGTGCCGCGCATCGCGCTCACAGCAACGGCGGACGCCATTACGCGCGACGAAATCGTGCACCGTCTCGCGTTGGATGAAGCGCGCATCTTCGTTTCGAGCTTCGATCGGCCGAACATTCGCTACCGGATCGTCGAGAAGGACAATGCCCGTTCACAGTTGCTGGATTTCATCCGCGCCGAACACACGAACAAGGACGGCACCACGGATGCGGGCGTCATTTATTGCCTGTCGCGCCGCAAGGTGGAAGAGACGGCGGAATGGCTGAAGGGGCAGGGCCTTCACGCGTTGCCGTATCACGCGGGCATGGAGTTCGAGAAGCGCCAGCGCCATCAGGAAATGTTCCAGCGCGAGGACGGCGTCGTCATGTGCGCGACGATCGCTTTCGGCATGGGCATCGACAAACCGGACGTGCGCTTCGTGGCGCACCTGGATTTGCCGAAGAGCGTCGAAGGCTACTATCAGGAGACCGGACGGGCCGGCCGCGACGGCATGCCCGCGAATGCGTGGATGGCCTACGGTCTCGGCGACGTCGTGCAGCAACGCAAGATGATCGACGAGTCGGAGGCGGACGACGCGCACAAGCGCGTGCAGACCGGCAAGCTCGATGCGTTGCTGGGCCTCTGTGAAGTCGCGTCCTGCCGGCGCGTGCGGCTGCTGGCGTATTTCGGTGAACACAGTACGCCGTGTGGCAATTGCGATACCTGTCTCGAGCCGCCCGCGTCCTTCGACGCCACTCGCGAGGCGCAGATGGCGCTGTCGTGCGTGTATCGTGCACAGAAGGCGAGCGGCTTTCATTTCGGTGCGGGACATCTAATCGACATTCTGCGGGGCGTGCGCAGCGAAAAGGTGCTGCAGCGGGGGCACGAGAAGCTCTCAACCTTTGGCCTGGGCGAGGCCCTTGCAGAAGCCGAATGGCGTGCGGTGTTCCGCCAACTGGTGGCGTTCGGCTATCTGGCCGTGGACCACGACGGCTTCGGCGCGCTCGTGCTGACCGATGCCAGCAAGCCCGTACTCAAGGGCGAGGAGAGTGTCACGCTGCGCAAGTACGTGAAGCCTGCGCGCAGCCGTCAAGGCTCTGCGCGGACCGGTGAACGCGCCGATCCCACTGCCGGCATGTCTGCGCGGGAGAAGACGCGTTGGGAACGCCTGCGGGCCTGGCGGTCCGACACGGCCAAAAGCGACGGCGTGCCGGCCTATGTCATCTTCCATGACGCGACGCTGGCGGAAATCGCTCGCAGCGACCCCGATACGATCGACGATCTTCGGCATATTCCCGGCATTGGCGTTCGCAAGCTGGAACGCTTTGGTGACGAGTTGCTCGATGTAGTCGGCTCCGCCTGAGTCACGTTCTCTGAAAACCCTCTGATTTCGGCGCAACGTATTGACCCGATTGGGATTTTCAGAATATCATGCTTGGTTCTCGTTTTTGGAATTCCTCCGTACCGCTTGCTTAGCGGGCGCTGGGAGTGAAAACCATCGGCGAGAGCACAAAACGCGCAATTTTGTTCGCTTTGCCCGACTGGAATTGCGCTGATTCTGTTCATTTTTAGGATTAAACAATGCCAACCATCAATCAACTGGTTCGCAAAGGCCGCACGTCGGAAACGACGAAGAGCAAGTCGCCGGCCCTGCAGGACTGCCCGCAACGTCGTGGCGTGTGCACTCGCGTGTACACCACGACCCCGAAGAAGCCGAACTCGGCACTTCGTAAAGTTGCCAAGGTTCGTCTGACGAACGGTTTCGAAGTCATCTCGTACATCGGCGGTGAAGGCCACAACCTGCAAGAGCACTCGGTCGTGCTGATTCGCGGCGGCCGTGTGAAGGACTTGCCGGGTGTGCGTTACCACATGGTCCGCGGCTCGCTGGATACCCAGGGCGTCAAGGATCGTAAGCAAGCTCGCTCGAAGTACGGCGCGAAGCGTGCCAAGGCCGGCAAGTAAGTCGCTGGTCTGCTGCAGGACAATCAGGTCGCCGCAAGGCGGTTAAGGCGGTAGTGCCGGACATGCCGGTGCTGTCGAGTAAGTGGTCACCCGGCCAAGCTGGTTTAGTCGAAGAGATGGATCGGGTTTGTTGGTGGCCGCGGAGCGGAAAACTGCTCCAACTGAAAAAGTAAAGGAAGAATCATGCCGCGTCGTCGCGAAGTCCCCAAGCGGGAAGTGTTGCCGGATCCGAAGTTCGGTAACGTAGATGTAGCCAAGTTCATGAACGTGCTGATGCTCTCCGGCAAGAAGTCGGTTGCCGAGCGTATCGTGTACGGCGCTTTTGAACAGATCCAGACCAAGGGTGGCAAGGACCCGCTGGAAGTGTTCACGGTTGCGCTCAACAACGTGAAGCCGGTGGTCGAAGTGAAGAGCCGTCGCGTTGGTGGTGCCAACTACCAGGTTCCGGTCGAAGTGCGTCCCTCGCGTCGTATGGCATTGGCGATGCGTTGGTTGCGTGAAGCCGCGAAGAAGCGCAGCGAAAAGTCGATGGCCCTGCGTCTTGCAGGCGAACTCTCGGAAGCGGCTGAAGGCCGTGGCGGCGCAATGAAGAAGCGCGACGAAGTTCACCGCATGGCAGAGGCCAACAAGGCATTCTCGCACTTCCGTTTCTAAGCTCCCGCTCCAGGGCATAACGGAAAATCAGGGCGGGTGCGCTACTCCAGGCGCCTCGCCCGTTTGTCTTAGGACGCGGTCGGCAATTGGCCGTCGCGTCGACCCGAAAAAGGATCCAAAGTGGCTCGCAAGACACCTATCGAGCGCTACCGCAATATCGGTATTAGCGCTCACATCGACGCCGGCAAAACGACGACGACCGAGCGCATCCTGTTTTACACGGGCGTGAACCACAAGATTGGTGAAGTTCACGACGGCGCCGCAACGATGGACTGGATGGAGCAGGAGCAGGAGCGCGGCATCACGATCACGTCGGCTGCCACCACCGCCTTCTGGAAGGGCATGGGCGGCAACTATCCCGAGCACCGCATCAACATCATCGACACCCCGGGGCACGTCGACTTCACGATCGAAGTGGAGCGCTCGATGCGCGTCCTCGACGGCGCGTGCATGGTCTACTGCGCAGTGGGCGGCGTGCAGCCGCAGTCGGAAACCGTGTGGCGTCAGGCGAACAAGTACAAGGTTCCCCGTCTCGCATTCGTCAACAAGATGGACCGCACCGGCGCGAACTTCTTCAAGGTCTATGACCAGCTGAAGACGCGTTTGAAGGCGAATCCGGTTCCCGTCGTCGTGCCGATCGGCGCGGAAGACACGTTCACCGGCGTGGTCGACCTGATCAAGATGAAGGCGATCATTTGGGATGAAGCGTCCCAAGGCACGAAGTTCGACTACGTCGACATTCCGGCTGAACTCGTCGACACGTGCAACGAGTGGCGCGAGAAGATGATCGAATCGGCGGCGGAAGCCACCGAAGAGCTGATGGAAAAGTATCTCGGCGGCGAAGAGCTGAGCGAAGCGGAAATCGTCAAGGCGATCCGCGACCGGACCATCGCGTGCGAAATCCAGCCGATGCTGTGCGGCACCGCGTTCAAGAACAAGGGCGTGCAGCGCATGCTGGACGCCGTGATCGACTTCCTGCCGTCGCCGGTTGACATTCCGCCGGTTACAGGCGAACTCGAAAGCGGCGAGAAGGCACAGCGCCGTGCAGCGGACGACGAGAAGTTCTCGGCGCTCGCGTTCAAGATCATGACGGACCCGTTCGTCGGCCAGCTGATCTTCTTCCGCGTGTATTCGGGCATCGTGAACTCGGGTGACACCGTGCTGAACGCGACCAAGGACAAGAAGGAACGCCTTGGCCGTATTCTGCAGATGCACGCGAACCAGCGCGAAGAAATCAAGGAAGTGCGCGCGGGCGACATCGCGGCGGCAGTGGGCCTGAAGGAAGCGACCACGGGCGACACGCTGTGCGATCCGCAGCACCCGATCGTGCTCGAGCGCATGATTTTCCCGGAGCCGGTGATTTCCCAGGCCGTCGAGCCGAAGACGAAGCCCGACCAGGAAAAAATGGGTCTGGCGCTGAACCGTCTGGCACAGGAAGATCCGTCGTTCCGCGTTCAAACGGACGAGGAATCGGGCCAAACCATTATTTCCGGCATGGGCGAGCTCCACCTGGAAATTCTGGTCGACCGTATGCGTCGCGAATTCGGCGTGGAAGCGACCGTCGGCAAGCCGCAGGTGGCTTACCGCGAAACGATCCGCAGCAAGGCCGAAGACGTCGACGGCAAGTTCGTCAAGCAGTCGGGTGGTCGCGGCCAGTACGGTCACGCGGTCATCACGCTCGAGCCGAACGAGCAGGGCAAGGGCTACGAGTTCCTGGACGAGATCAAGGGCGGCGTGATTCCGCGCGAATACATCCCGGCCGTGGACAAGGGTATCCAGGAAACGCTGAAGTCGGGCGTGCTGGCTGGCTTCCCGGTCGTGGACGTGAAGGTGCACCTGACGTTCGGTTCGTACCACGACGTGGACTCGAACGAAAACGCATTCCGCATGGCCGGCTCGATGGCCTTCAAGGAAGCAATGCGCAAGGCAAGCCCGGTCATCCTTGAACCGATGATGGCCGTTGAAGTCGAAACGCCGGAAGACTACATGGGCAACGTGATGGGCGACCTGTCGGGCCGTCGCGGTATCGTCCAGGGCATGGAAGACATGATTGGCGGCGGCAAGATCGTTCGCGCCGAAGTGCCGCTGTCGGAAATGTTCGGCTACTCGACGTCGCTGCGCTCGCTGACGCAAGGCCGCGCAACGTACACGATGGAGTTCAAGCATTACGCCGAAGCTCCGCGCAACGTCTCCGAAGCGATCATCAACGCCAAGGGTAAGTAATACCCGCAAGTCATTCGGCGCAAGCCACAAGCTTCAACCGACAAACAATCTCTGAAAGAAGGTAATCATGGCAAAAGGTAAATTCGAGCGGACCAAGCCGCACGTGAACGTGGGCACGATCGGTCACGTTGACCACGGCAAGACCACGCTGACGGCAGCGATCACGACGGTGCTGACGAAGAAGTTCGGCGGCGAAGCGAAGGCATACGACCAGATCGACGCGGCACCGGAAGAAAAGGCACGCGGCATCACGATCAACACCGCGCACGTCGAGTACGAAACGGCTAACCGCCACTACGCACACGTCGACTGCCCGGGCCACGCTGACTATGTGAAGAACATGATCACGGGCGCCGCACAGATGGACGGCGCGATCCTGGTGTGCTCGGCCGCTGACGGCCCGATGCCGCAAACGCGTGAGCACATCCTGCTGGCGCGTCAGGTCGGTGTGCCGTACATCATCGTGTTCCTGAACAAGTGCGACATGGTCGACGACGCCGAGCTGCTCGAGCTGGTCGAAATGGAAGTGCGCGAGCTTCTGTCGAAGTACGACTTCCCGGGCGACGACACGCCGATCGTGAAGGGTTCGGCCAAGCTGGCGCTGGAAGGCGACACGGGCGAGCTGGGCGAAGTGGCGATCATGAGCCTGGCCGACGCGCTGGACTCGTACATCCCGACGCCGGAACGCGCCATTGACGGTTCGTTCCTGATGCCGGTGGAAGACGTGTTCTCGATCTCGGGTCGCGGCACGGTGGTGACGGGTCGTATCGAGCGTGGCGTCGTGAAGGTCGGCGAAGAAATCGAAATCATCGGCATCAAGGCGACGGTGAAGACGACGTGCACGGGCGTGGAAATGTTCCGCAAGCTGCTCGACCAGGGTCAGGCAGGCGACAACGTTGGTATCCTGCTGCGCGGCACGAAGCGTGAAGACGTGGAGCGTGGCCAGGTTCTGGCCAAGCCGGGTTCGATCACGCCGCACACGCACTTCACGGCTGAAGTGTATGTGCTGAGCAAGGACGAAGGCGGCCGTCACACGCCGTTCTTCAACAACTACCGTCCGCAGTTCTACTTCCGTACGACGGACGTGACGGGCTCGATCGAGCTGCCGAAGGACAAGGAAATGGTGATGCCGGGCGACAACGTGTCGATCACGGTCAAGCTGATCGCCCCGATCGCCATGGAAGAAGGTCTGCGTTTCGCTATCCGTGAAGGCGGTCGTACCGTCGGCGCCGGTGTCGTGGCGAAGATTATCGAGTAATATATCGGGCTTGCTCGATTTGAACTCGTAGTAAAGCAGTAACAGACCGGGACCGGATGCGCGTCCTCCACGTGTGTCCGGTTCCACGCTCTTTTGCCAATCGGCGGTGCAAGACCGCCTCGCTCTTTCCAAGGAATTGTCATGCAGAACCAAAAAATCCGGATTCGTCTGAAGGCTTTCGACTATCGCCTGATCGATCAATCGGCAGCCGAAATCGTCGATACGGCGAAGCGGACTGGCGCAATCGTCCGTGGCCCGGTGCCGCTGCCGACGCGCATTCAGCGTTTTGACATCCTGCGTTCGCCGCACGTCAACAAGACGTCGCGCGACCAGCTCGAAATTCGTACGCACCAGCGCCTGATGGACATCGTCGATCCGACGGACAAGACCGTTGACGCGCTGATGAAGCTCGACCTGCCCGCTGGCGTCGACGTCGAAATCAAGCTGCAGTAAGTCTCAAAAAGCTCCGGCGGCACGTTGTCATCTGACAAAGGCAGCCGACACGGAGCGCTAAGTCTTTGAATTGCTTGCGGGAATCGAAATGCCTTGTTATACTCCAAGGCTTTTCGCGCCTATCCGCACGAAAAATGCGTTTGAAAAGCCGCTCCAGTCTTCCGTGACGCAGGCGGCACTTGTAAATCAGCCCCGACCAATCGCAGTTGGGAATGGAGAAAACGATGAGCCTTGGACTCGTAGGTCGCAAGGTTGGTATGACCCGTATCTTCACGCCTGAAGGGGACTCGATCCCCGTCACCGTGCTGGACGTGTCGGACAACCGCGTGACGCAGATCAAGACCGTTGAAACGGATGGTTATACCGCCGTTCAGGTTGCATTCGGTACTCGCCGCGCATCGCGCGTGACGAAGCCGTTGGCGGGTCACCTCGCCAAAGCCGGCGTTCAAGCCGGTGAAATCCTCAAGGAATTCCCCGTCGATGCAGCCAAGGCAGGTGAACTGTCGAATGGCGCCGTCATCGCAGCGGATATCTTCGAAGTGGGCCAGAAGGTTGATGTGCAAGGCACGTCGATCGGTAAGGGCTACGCCGGCACGATCAAGCGCTACAACTTCGCATCGGGCCGTGCATCGCACGGTAACTCGCGTTCGCACAACGTTCCGGGTTCGATCGGTATGGCGCAGGATCCGGGTCGTGTGTTCCCGGGCAAGCGCATGACGGGTCACCTCGGTGACGACACCGTCACGGTTCAAAACCTCGAAATCGCCCGCATCGACGCCGAGCGCAGCCTGCTGCTCGTCCGCGGCGCTGTTCCGGGTGCGAAGGGCGGCAAGGTCTTCGTGACCCCGGCCGTCAAGACGCGCGCTGTGAAAGGAGCGAAATAATGGAACTTAAGCTCCTGAATGCCAATGGTCAGGAAGGCGCTGGCGTGAACGCATCGGACGTCGTGTTCGGTCGCGATTACAACGAAGCCCTGATTCACCAGGTCGTCGTCGCCTATCAGGCGAACGCACGCAGCGGCAACCGCGCGCAGAAGGACCGCGAGCAGGTCAAGCACACCACGAAGAAGCCGTGGCGTCAGAAGGGTACGGGCCGCGCTCGTGCCGGTATGTCGTCGAGCCCGTTGTGGCGCGGCGGTGGCCGTATCTTCCCGAACTCGCCGGAAGAGAACTTCTCGCACAAGGTCAACAAGAAGATGCATCGCGCAGGTCTGCGCTCGATCTTCTCGCAGTTGGCTCGCGAAGGCCGTATCTCGGTGGTTGAAGAGCTCACGCTCGAAGCGCCGAAGACCAAGCTGCTGGCCGAAAAATTCAAGGCCATGGGTCTCGATTCCGTGTTGGTCATCACCGATACGGTCGACGAGAACCTGTACCTCGCGTCGCGCAACCTGGCCCACGTGGCCGTTGTCGAGCCGCGTTACGCCGACCCGCTCTCGCTGATCTACTTCAAGAAGATCCTGATCACGAAGGCTGCGGTCGCTCAGATCGAGGAGTTGCTGTCATGAGCGAAGTTCGCAAAAACGATCATCGTTTGATGCAAGTTCTGCTCGCGCCGGTGATCTCCGAAAAGGCGACGCTGGTTGCCGACAAGAACGAACAAGTCGTGTTCGAAGTCGCACCGGACGCCACGAAGCAGGAAGTCAAGGCTGCTGTCGAGCTGCTGTTCAAGGTCGAAGTCAATTCCGTCAATGTGCTCGTCACGAAAGGCAAGGCAAAGCGCTTTGGCCGTTTCAACGGCAAGCGCAAGGACGTGAAGAAGGCGTACGTCTGCCTGAAGCCCGGCCAGGAAATCAACTTTGAAGCGGAGGCCAAGTAATCATGGCAATCGTGAAAGTTAAGCCGACCTCGCCGGGTCGCCGCGCGATGGTCAAGATCGTCAACAAGGATCTGCATAAGGGCAAGCCGCACGCAGCGCTGCTCGACTCGCAATCCAAGTCGGCGGGCCGTAACAACAACGGCCGTATCACCACGCGTCACCAGGGCGGTGGTCACAAGCAGCAATACCGTATCGTCGATTTCCGTCGCAACAAGGACGGCATCGCGGCAAAGGTCGAGCGTCTCGAGTACGACCCGAACCGTAGCGCAAACATCGCGCTGGTTCTGTACGCAGACGGCGAGCGTCGCTACATCATCGCGCCGAAGGGCGTGGCGGTCGGCACGCAACTCATGTCCGGTTCGGAAGCGCCGATCCGCGCGGGTAACACCCTGCCGATCCGCAACATCCCGGTCGGTACGACGATTCACTGCATCGAAATGCTGCCGGGCAAGGGCGCGCAGATGGCGCGTTCGGCTGGTACGTCGGCCATGCTGCTGGCTCGTGAAGGCGTGTACGCACAAGTGCGTCTGCGCTCGGGCGAAATCCGCCGCGTGCACGTCGAGTGCCGCGCGACGATCGGTGAAGTGGGCAACGAAGAGCATAGCCTCCGTCAAATCGGCAAGGCAGGCGCGAACCGCTGGCGCGGTATCCGTCCGACGGTGCGCGGCGTTGCAATGAACCCGGTCGATCACCCGCACGGCGGTGGTGAAGGCAAGACGGCTGCAGGTCGCGATCCGGTGAGCCCGTGGGGTACGCCGACGAAGGGCTATCGCACCCGTAGCAACAAGCGCACGACGACGATGATCGTCCAGCGCCGTCACAAGCGTTAAGGAGTAGGCAATGACACGTTCTGCTAAAAAAGGTCCGTTCTGCGACGCTCATTTGCTGAAGAAGGTTGAGTCGGCTGCATCGACGCGTGACAAGAAGCCGATCAAGACCTGGTCGCGTCGTTCGACGATTCTGCCGGACTTCATCGGTCTGACGATCGCTGTTCACAACGGCCGTCAACACGTTCCGGTGTATGTCACGGAAAACATGGTCGGCCACAAGCTTGGCGAGTTCGCACTGACCCGTACGTTCAAGGGTCACGCAGCCGACAAGAAGGCCAAGAAATAAGGGGCTATCAAGATGGAAGTGAAGGCAATTCATCGCGGTGCCCGCATCTCGGCGCAGAAAACGCGCCTTGTGGCTGACCAGATCCGTGGTCTGCCGGTCGACAAGGCGCTGAACGTTCTGACGTTCTCGCCGAAGAAGGCGGCGGGTATCGTCAAGAAGGTCGTGCTGTCTGCGATCGCGAATGCGGAACACAACGAAGGCGCTGATATCGACGAGCTCAAGATCACGAGCATCTTCGTCGACAAGGCTGCTTCGCTAAAGCGTTTCACCGCACGCGCTAAGGGTCGCGGTAACCGCATCGAGAAGCAATCCTGTCACATCACTGTGACGGTCGGGAATTAAGGAGCCATACGATGGGACAGAAAATTCATCCGACTGGCTTCCGTTTGGCCGTCAGCCGCAATTGGGCTTCGCGCTGGTACGCGAACAACAACAATTTCGCGGCGATGTTGCAGGAAGACATCGGTGTTCGTGAATATCTGAAGAAGAAGCTGAAGAACGCTTCGGTCGGTCGCGTCGTCATCGAGCGTCCGGCGAAGAACGCACGCATCACGATTTACAGCTCGCGTCCGGGCGTCGTCATCGGCAAGAAGGGTGAAGACATCGAACTGCTGAAGTCCGAGCTGCAAAAGCGCATGGGCGTTCCGGTTCACGTCAACATCGAAGAAATCCGCAAGCCGGAAACGGATGCTCAGCTCATCGCTGATTCGATCACGCAACAGCTCGAGCGCCGGATCATGTTCCGCCGCGCGATGAAGCGCGCGATGCAGAACGCGATGCGTCTCGGTGCCCAGGGCATCAAGATCATGAGCGCGGGTCGTCTGAACGGTATCGAAATCGCTCGTACCGAGTGGTATCGCGAAGGTCGCGTGCCCCTCCATACGCTGCGTGCGGATATCGACTACGCGACGTCGGAAGCGAAGACGACGTACGGCATCATCGGCGTGAAGGTGTGGGTCTACAAGGGCGACACCCTGGGCCGCAACGAAGCGCCGGTCGTGGAAGAAGCGGCGGAAGAAAAGCGTCCGCGCCGCAACGCACGTCCGGGTGGCGACCGCCGTCCGCGTCGTGACGGTGAAGGCGCTCCGGCTGGCGCGCGTCGCGGTGCACCCCGTCGCGCTGGCGGTGACGCGAAGACTGGAGAATAACGATGCTGCAACCGAAACGCAGAAAGTATCGCAAAGAGCAGAAGGGTCGTAACACCGGCAAGGCGACGCGCGGCAACGCAGTGTCGTTTGGTGAGTTCGGCCTGAAGGCTATCGGTCGCGGCCGTTTGACCGCCCGTCAGATCGAAGCTGCGCGTCGTGCGATGACGCGTCACATCAAGCGTGGTGGCCGGATCTGGATCCGTATTTTCCCGGACAAGCCGATTTCGCAAAAGCCGGCCGAAGTGCGTATGGGTAACGGTAAAGGTAACCCGGAGTACTACGTCGCTGAAATTCAACCGGGCAAGATGCTGTACGAAATGGACGGTGTCACCGAAGAACTGGCGCGCGAAGCGTTCCGTCTGGCTGCAGCCAAGCTGCCGCTCAAGACATACTTCGTCGTGCGTCAGCTCGGCGCCTAAGGAGTAAATGATGAAGGCATCTGAACTTCACCAGAAAGACCAGGCCGCGCTCAACAAAGAGCTGTCGGACCTGCTGAAGGCGCAATTCGGCCTGCGCATGCAACTCGCGACACAGCAGCTCACCAACACGAGCCAGCTGAAGAAGGTCCGTCGCGACATCGCGCGTGTGCGCACCGTCATGACTGAGAAGGCGAACCAGAAATGAACGAAAGCGTAAAAACCTCGCTCAAGCGGACTCTGGTCGGCAAGGTCGTCAGCAATAAGATGGACAAGACGGTCACCGTGCTGGTCGAGCACCGCGTGAAGCATCCGATCTACGGCAAGTACGTCGTGCGCTCCAAGAAGTACCACGCGCATGATGACGCGAACACGTACAACGAAGGCGATCTCGTCGAAATCCAGGAAACCCGTCCGATTTCGAAGACGAAGGCCTGGGTTGTGTCGAAGCTGGTTGAAGCCGCTCGCGTGATCTGAAGCCGATTCTCGGCGATGCTGTAGTAGTTGTATCGCAGTAAGTTTCGCTTGCAAGACCGAGATTGTTTGTTATAATCTCGGTCTTCCCTCTTTGTGGGAGCCCCGTCGCGGGCGAAATTGGTGGGGGAAGCCGGCTTAGGCGTCAGCCTGAGTCGACAGATTCACCGGATTGCGATGGCGGGTTTCGTCTGCCGTTGCTGCCTGTTCTAACCCAAGCAGCCATTTGGCTGACGGGACCAAGACTGACCGGCTGCGCCATGGTGGTGCAATCGGATTAAGTTGGGAAAGATAAACCATGATCCAGACCGAAACTCGGCTTGAAGTGGCCGACAACACGGGTGCGCGTGAAGTCATGTGCATCAAGGTGCTCGGCGGCTCGAAGCGTCGTTACGCAAGCATTGGCGACATCATCAAGGTGACCGTCAAGGAAGCGACGCCGCGCGGACGCGTGAAAAAGGGCGAAATTTACAACGCCGTGGTCGTTCGTACGGCCAAGGGCGTGCGTCGCCAGGATGGTTCGCTCATCAAGTTCGACGGCAATGCCGCCGTTCTGCTGAACACGAAGCTCGAGCCGATCGGAACGCGTATTTTCGGGCCGGTTACGCGTGAACTGCGTAGCGAACGATTCATGAAGATCGTTTCGCTCGCGCCGGAAGTGCTGTAAGGAGTCGCGATGAACAAGATTCGCAAGGGTGACGAAGTCATCGTCACAGCCGGCAAAGACAAGGGCAAGCGCGGTACCGTGCTGGTCGTTGCGGAAGACCGTGTCACCGTCGAGGGCATCAATCTCGTCAAGAAGCACGTGAAGCCGAACCCGATGAAGGGAACGACAGGCGGCGTGGAAGCTAAGTCGATGCCGCTGCATATTTCGAACGTCGCTCTGATCGACGCGAATGGCAAGGCGTCACGCGTAGGCATCAAGCTCGAAGACGGCAAGAAGGTTCGCTTCTTGAAGTCGACGGGCGCCACGCTCAACGCCTGACGCGGAGTTAAAAAATGGCTCGTCTGCAAGAGATTTACAAAGAAAAGGTTGTGCCGCAACTGGTGGAAAAGTTCGGCTACAAGTCCATCATGGAAGTGCCGCGCATCACCAAGATCACCCTGAACATGGGCCTTGGCGAAGCCGTCGCTGACAAGAAGATCATCGAAAACGCCGTGGGCGACCTGACGAAGATTGCCGGCCAGAAGCCGGTCATCACGAAGGCGCGCAAGGCAATCGCAGGCTTCAAGATTCGTCAGGGCTACCCGATCGGCGCGATGGTCACGCTGCGCGGCCAAGCGATGTACGAATTCCTCGACCGTTTCGTGACCGTTGCGCTGCCCCGTGTGCGTGACTTTCGTGGCGTGTCGGGCCGTGCATTCGACGGTCGTGGCAACTACAACATCGGTGTGAAAGAGCAGATCATTTTCCCCGAGATCGACTACGACAAGATCGACGCGCTGCGTGGGCTGAACATCAGCATCACGACTACCGCGAAGACTGACGATGAAGCAAAGGCGCTGCTCGCCGGCTTCAAGTTCCCGTTCAGAAACTGAGGTTACCGTGGCTAAACTGGCACTGATCGAACGTGAAAAGAAGCGCGCGCGCCTGGCAGCCAAGTACGCTCCGAAGCGTGCTGAGCTGAAGGCTGTGATCGACGACGCAAGCAAGTCGGACGAAGAGCGTTACTTCGCACGTCTGGCGCTGCAACAACTGCCGCGTAATTCGAACCCCACTCGCAAGCGTAACCGCTGCGCGATCACGGGTCGTCCGCGTGGCACGTTCCGCAAGTTCGGACTCGCCCGCGGCAAGATTCGTGAGATCGCTTTCCGCGGCGAAATCCCTGGCCTGACCAAGGCGAGCTGGTAATAGGAGAAACATAAATGAGCATGAGTGATCCTATCGCCGATATGCTGACTCGCATCCGCAATGCGCAGATGGTCGAGAAAGTTTCGGTGACTATGCCCTCGTCAAAAGTCAAGGTTGCGATTGCGCAGGTTTTGAAGGACGAAGGTTATATCGACGATTTCGCGGTGAAGGCTGAAGGCGCGAAAATCGAATTGAATATCGCGTTGAAGTACTACGCCGGCCGCCCGGTCATCGAACGCCTCGAGCGCGTTTCGAAGCCTGGCCTGCGCGTGTACCGCGGTCGCAACGACATTCCGCAGGTCATGAATGGCCTCGGTGTTGCAATCGTGTCGACGCCGAAGGGTGTGATGACCGACCGCAAGGCGCGCCAGACCGGCGTCGGCGGCGAAGTCATCTGCTACGTCGCTTAACGCCTAAGGAGAAGAAACATGTCTCGAGTAGGTAAGAGCCCGATCGTGCTGCCGCAAGGCGCCGAAGTGGCCGTCAAGGGCGACGTCATCACCGTTAAGGGCCCGCTCGGTACCGTTTCGCAGCCGGCCAACAAGCTGGTGAGCCTGACGAACGAAAACGGCACGCTGCAACTCGCTCCGACGAACGAGAGCCGCGAAGCAAACGCGATGTCCGGCACGATGCGCGCCCTGGTGGCGAACATGGTGCAGGGCGTTACCAAGGGTTTCGAGCGCAAGTTGACGCTGGTTGGCGTCGGTTATCGTGCGCAAGCGCAAGGCGACAAGCTGAACCTGTCGCTGGGTTTCTCGCACCCCGTGGTGCACCAGATGCCGGAAGGCGTCAAGGCTGAAACCCCGTCGCAGACCGAAATCGTGATCAAGGGGATCGACAAGCAGAAAGTCGGGCAGACCGCGGCGGAAGTGCGCGGATATCGTCCGCCGGAGCCTTATAAGGGCAAGGGCGTGCGCTATTCCGACGAGGTCGTGATCCTCAAAGAAACGAAGAAGAAGTAAGGGTGCGCAATCATGGATAAGACTCAATCTCGCCTGCGCCGCGCTCGTCAGACGCGTGTCAAGATCGCTGAGCTGCAGGTTCCGCGTCTGGCCGTGCATCGCACGAACACGCATATCTACGCGCAAGTGTTCTCGGCATGCGGCACGAAGGTCGTGGCAAGCGCCTCGACGCTGGAAGCTGAAGTGCGTGCCGAACTGGCCGACAAGTCGGGCAAGGGCGGCAACGTCAACGCCGCGACCTTGATCGGCAAGCGTATCGCCGAAAAGGCCAAGGCAGCCGGCATCGAATCCGTCGCCTTTGACCGCTCGGGTTTCCGCTACCACGGCCGCGTGAAGGCGCTGGCTGATGCGGCGCGTGAAGCCGGGCTCAAGTTCTAAGGGAAGAATTCGTCATGGCAAAGATGCAAGCGAAAGTTCAGGCTGACGAACGCGACGACGGCCTGCGCGAAAAGATGATTTCGGTCAACCGCGTGACCAAGGTCGTGAAGGGTGGCCGGATTCTCGGCTTCGCCGCACTGACCGTGGTTGGCGACGGTGATGGCCGCGTCGGCATGGGCAAGGGCAAGGCAAAGGAAGTTCCGGTTGCCGTTCAGAAGGCAATGGAACAAGCCCGCCGCAACATGTTCAAGGTGCCCCTGAAGAACGGCACGCTGCAACACGAAGTGCACGGCAAGCACGGCGCCTCGGCAGTCCTCCTCGCTCCGGCGAAGGACGGTACTGGCGTGATCGCTGGCGGCCCGATGCGCGCAGTGTTCGACGTGATGGGCGTGCAAAACGTCGTGGCCAAGAGCCACGGTTCGACGAACCCGTACAACCTCGTTCGTGCAACGCTGGACGGTCTGCGCAAGCAGTCCACGCCGGCTGACATTGCGGCGAAGCGCGGTAAGTCCGTCGAAGACATTCTGGGCTAAGGTGGTCACCATGTCTGATAAAACTGTCAAGGTTCAGCTCGTGAAGAGCCTGATCGGGACCCGCGAAACGCACCGCGCTACGGTGCGTGGCCTCGGCCTGCGTCGCCTGAACTCGGTTTCCGAGTTGCAGGACACGCCGGCAGTGCGCGGGATGATCAACAAGGTCTCGTACCTCGTTAAGGTCATCGCCTGAGCGCGACCTACGGATCCAAGGAGTTGAACATGGAATTGAATAACCTGAAGCCGGCAGCAGGCGCGAAGCACGCAAAGCGTCGCGTCGGCCGCGGCATCGGTTCGGGCCTGGGCAAGACTGCAGGTCGCGGCCACAAGGGACAGAAATCGCGTTCGGGCGGCTTTCACAAGGTCGGCTTCGAAGGCGGTCAGATGCCTCTGCAACGCCGTCTGCCGAAGCGCGGCTTCACCTCGCTGACGAAGGAATTCGTTGGTGAAGTGCGCCTTACCGATCTCGAAAAGCTGCCGGTCGACGAAATCGATCTTCTGGCGCTGAAGCAAGCAGGTCTGGTCGGCGAGCTCATCAAGAGCGCGAAGATCATCAAGACCGGCGAGATCACCCGCAAGGTTACGGTGAAGGGCCTGATGGCAACGAAGGGCGCTCGCGCTGCAATCGAAGCCGCTGGCGGCTCGTTCGCCGAGTAACGCGCTTTCGCCGTTACTAGCACTAGCATCGGAGAAGGTTCTTGGCTAACAGCCCGAGTCTCGCAAAAACCGGTCGAAGCGCGGCGAAATTTGGCGATTTGCGCCGGCGGGCAGTGTTCCTGCTGCTGGCGCTGGTCGTCTACCGCATTGGTGCGCATATTCCGGTTCCTGGCATTGATCCGGACCAACTGGCGAAGCTGTTCCAAAGCCAGTCAGGCGGCATCCTCGGCATGTTCAACATGTTCTCGGGTGGCGCGCTGTCACGGTTCACGATCTTTGCGTTGGGCATCATGCCCTACATCTCGTCGTCGATCATCATGCAGTTGCTGTCGATCGTTTCGCCGCAGATGGAGGCGCTGAAGAAGGAAGGGCAGGCGGGGCAACGCAAGATCACGCAGTACACGCGGATATTCACCGTGGTGCTCGCAACCTTCCAGGCGTTCGGTATCGCGGTTGCGCTGGAAAATCAACCGGGCCTCGTACTCGACCCGGGCATGGTGTTCAGGCTGACGACGGTTGTCACGCTGGTGACGGGCACGATGTTCCTGATGTGGCTCGGTGAGCAGATCACGGAACGCGGGCTTGGCAACGGCATTTCGATCATCATCTTCGGCGGTATCGCGGCGGGTTTCCCGAACGCAATCGGTGGTCTGTTCGAGCTGGTTCGCACCGGTTCAATGAGCATCATCTCGGCGATCATCATCGTCGTGCTGATCGCGGCGGTCACGTATCTGGTCGTGTTCATCGAACGCGGTCAACGCAAGATCCTCGTGAACTATGCGAAGCGCCAGGTCGGTAACAAGATTTACGGCGGACAGTCGTCTCATCTGCCGCTGAAGTTGAACATGTCGGGTGTGATTCCGCCGATCTTCGCGTCGTCGATCATCCTCTTCCCGGCAACCATCCTGAACTGGTTCAGTTCGGGGTCGCGCACCGGCTGGTTCGCGAACACGCTGCACAATGTGGCCGAGGCCCTGAAGCCTGGTCAACCTGTGTACGTGCTGCTGTATGCGTTGGCGATCGTCTTCTTCTGCTTCTTCTACACCGCACTGGTGTTCAACAGCCGGGAGACCGCCGACAACTTGAAGAAGAGCGGTGCATTCGTTCCGGGTATCCGTCCGGGCGATCAGACTGCACGATATATCGACCGCATCCTCACGCGTCTGACGCTGGCGGGGGCGATCTACATCGTATTCGTGTGCCTGCTGCCTGAGTTTCTGGTGTTGCGCTGGAATGTGCCGTTTTATTTTGGTGGAACGTCGCTGCTGATCATTGTCGTCGTCACGATGGACTTCATGGCTCAGGTGCAGTCGTACGTTATGTCGCAACAATATGAATCGCTGCTCAAGAAGGCGAACTTCAAGGGTGGCAACGTCCCGATGCGTTGATTAGGACCATGGCCAAAGACGATGTTATCCAGATGCAGGGTGAGGTCATTGAAAACCTCCCCAACGCTACTTTCCGGGTGAAATTGGAAAATGGCCATGTCGTCCTGGGTCATATTTCCGGAAAGATGCGGATGCACTACATCCGCATTCTTCCGGGCGACAAGGTTACGGTTGAATTGACGCCTTACGATCTGTCTCGTGCACGGATCGTGTTCCGGGCGAAGTGATTTGAAAAAAGGGTAATATCATGAAAGTGATGGCATCGGTTAAGCGCATTTGCCGCAATTGCAAGATCATCAAGCGCAAGGGCGTTGTGCGCGTGATTTGCAGCTCTGATCCGCGCCACAAACAGCGTCAAGGCTGAACGCCGCGCTTTTGCTTGCGCTTTTTGTTTGAGGAAAAACAATGGCTCGTATCGCAGGGGTTAACATCCCGAATCACCAGCATACCGAGATCGGCCTGACGGCAATCTTCGGCATCGGTCGCACGCGTTCGCGCGGCATCTGCACCTCCGCTGGTGTTGAATTTTCGAAGAAGGTCAAGGACCTCACCGACGCAGACCTCGAAAAGCTGCGTGACGAAGTGGGCAAGTTCATCGTCGAAGGCGACCTGCGCCGTGAAGTGACGATGAATATCAAGCGCCTGATGGACTTGGGTTGCTACCGCGGCATGCGCCATCGCAAGGGTCTGCCCCTGCGTGGCCAGCGCACGCGCACGAATGCCCGTACGCGCAAGGGTCCGCGTCGTGCAGCGCAATCGCTGAAGAAGTAAGCGGAACTGACAGTTACAGGAAAACGTAATGGCTAAGGCTTCGAACAACTCCGCGGCGCAACGCGTTCGCAAGAAGGTCAAGAAGAACGTCGCCGAGGGCGTGGTTCACGTTCACGCGTCGTTCAACAACACCATTATCACGATCACCGACCGTCAAGGTAATGCGCTGGCATGGGCAACCTCCGGTGGTCAGGGCTTCAAGGGTTCGCGCAAATCGACCCCGTTTGCAGCCCAGGTCGCAGCCGAGTCGGCAGGCCGTGTGGCACTGGAATACGGCGTGAAGAACCTCGAAGTGCGGATCAAGGGCCCCGGTCCTGGCCGTGAATCGGCGGTGCGCGCGTTGCATGGTCTTGGCATCAAGATCACCGCGATCTCCGACGTGACGCCGGTCCCGCACAACGGTTGCCGTCCGCCGAAGCGCCGTCGTATCTAAGTCGACGACGCGACCGCATGTTTCCTGTCGATGCGTGAGTATCGGCGGGTTTCGTGCGTTATGAAGTTTTGACTAAGCCCACCGTTCGACCCAAAGGGTTCGGACTAGCGCAGATGGACGCTGCAGTGACGTCTGCGTGATCAATTTTTAAGGATGCAAAGTGGCACGCTATACCGGTCCCAAAGCAAAGCTGTCCCGCCGTGAAGGCACCGATCTGTTCCTGAAGAGCGCACGCCGTTCGCTCGCCGACAAGTGCAAGCTCGACAGCAAGCCCGGCCAGCACGGCCGCACCTCGGGCGCGCGTACGTCCGACTACGGCACCCAGCTGCGCGAAAAGCAGAAAGTGAAGCGCATCTACGGCGTGCTGGAACGTCAGTTCCGCCGCTACTTCGCTGAAGCCGACCGCCGCAAGGGCCCGACGGGCGAAAACCTGCTGCAATTGCTCGAATCGCGTCTCGACAACGTGGTGTATCGCATGGGCTTCGGCTCGACGCGCGCGGAAGCACGCCAGCTCGTCAGCCACAAGTCGATCATGGTGAACGGCCAGGTCGCGAACATCCCGTCGCTGCAAGTCAAGTCGGGTGATGTCGTGTCCGTGCGCGAACAATCGCGCAAGCAAGCCCGTATCGTCGAAGCCCTGTCGCTGGCGGAGCAAGGCGGCATGGCGAGCTGGGTGTCGGTCGATGCAAAGAAGTTCGAAGGCACGTTCAAGTCGATGCCCGAGCGTAGCGACATCGCCGGTGACATCAACGAAAGCCTGATCGTCGAATTGTATTCGCGTTAATCGCGGCGGTAACGGATGGACAGCCGGGGAGCCTGATTGCTCGTGGCAAGAGGTGGCCTCGGCTGTTTATTTTCAGGTTGTCACCGGTCAGCCTTATCGGTGTAACGAGCCGAGGGTATTGAAAAGGAAAACCTATGCAAACCAGTTTGTTGAAGCCCAAGATCATTGCAGTTGAATCGCTTGGTGAGAACCACGCGAAAGTGGTTATGGAGCCGTTCGAACGCGGCTATGGCCACACCTTGGGTAATGCGCTTCGGCGTGTGCTGCTGTCGTCGATGATCGGCTACGCGCCGACCGAAGTGACGATCGCAGGCGTCGTGCACGAATACTCGACGCTCGACGGTGTGCAAGAGGATGTGGTCAACCTGCTGTTGAACCTGAAGGGTGTGGTCTTCAAGCTGCATAACCGCGACGAAGTCACGGTGACGCTGCGCAAGGAAGGCGAAGGCGTTGTTACGGCCGGGGACATCGAGCTCGCGCACGACTGCGAGGTCATCAATCCCGGGCACGTGATCGCGCATCTGTCGAAGGGCGGCAAGCTCGACGTGCAGATCAAGATCGAGAAGGGCCGCGGCTATGTGCCGGGCAACGTGCGCCGCTACGGCGAAGAGTCGGCCAAGATCATCGGCCGCATCGTGCTGGATGCTTCGTTCTCGCCGGTTCGCCGCGTGAGCTACGCAGTGGAAAGCGCGCGTGTCGAGCAGCGTACCGACCTCGACAAGCTCGTCATGAACATCGAAACCAATGGCGTGATCTCGCCGGAAGAAGCGATCCGCCAGTCGGCCCGCATTCTGGTCGATCAGCTGTCGGTGTTCGCGGCGCTGGAAGGTACGGAAGCGGCTGCGGAAGCGCCTTCGCGTGCACCGCAGATCGATCCGATCCTGCTGCGTCCGGTGGATGACCTCGAACTCACGGTTCGCTCGGCGAACTGCCTGAAGGCCGAGAACATCTACTACATCGGCGACCTGATCCAGCGCACGGAAAACGAGCTGCTGAAGACGCCGAACCTGGGCCGCAAGTCGCTGAACGAAATCAAGGAAGTTCTGGCTTCGCGTGGTCTGACGCTCGGCATGAAGCTCGAAAACTGGCCGCCGGCTGGTCTCGACAAGTAAGAACGAAGTCTCAAGCGATACTGGCAAGGGCGCGGATTTTCCTTTAGAATCCGCGTCTTGCTTTTTTTGTTCGACCGGCCCGTGCACCCCATTCGACATTTCGGGGCGCAATAGAAGAGCTGGCTCTAAACTCGTTAAGGAACTCAAATGCGTCATAAGCATGGTCTGCGGAAACTGAACCGCACGAGCAGCCATCGTCTGGCAATGCTCCGCAATATGTCGAACTCGCTCATCGAGCACGAAGTCATCAAGACGACGCTCCCGAAGGCCAAGGAACTGCGCAAGGTCGTCGAGCCCCTCATCACGCTGGGCAAGAAGCCGTCGCTCGCGAACCGTCGCCTGGCGTTCAACCGCCTGCGCGATCGCGATTCGGTCACGAAGCTGTTCGACGTGCTCGGCCCGCGCTACGCAAACCGTCCGGGCGGCTACCTCAGCATCCTGAAGTTCGGTTTCCGCGTCGGCGACAACGCACCGATGGCACTGGTCCAGCTGATGGATCGTCCGGAAGTCGAAGAAGCGGACGACGTGCAAGAAGCCGAATAAGTTTCGCGGCAGCACGTGTTCACGAAAAGGCCAGGCGCATAGCTTGGCCTTTTTGCTTTTTCGGGTGCGTCTCTTGGCTGCGGCTTTTCAGCGCGCAGGGCGACCGAGGTGAGCCCACGGCCTCGATGCTACGATACGCAAGATGCCGCGCCGCCGTTCTGGAGTTTCCGAGTGAACGTTCCCGTTGTGTTGATGCTGTCCACGCTGCCCGACGCAGCCGCCGCCGACACACTGGCGCAAGCAGTGCTCGAAGCGCGTCTCGCGGCGTGCGTGACGAATCTCGGCGCCGTGGCATCGCATTATCATTGGAAGGGCGCGCTGGAAACCGCGCACGAGGTGCAGTTGTTGTTCAAGACGAGCGTCGCGCGGGCGGACGAACTGCAGCGCTTCGTGAGCGCCCGTCATCCTTATGAAACACCCGAAATCCTCATCTGGCAGGTGGATGCATCGCCGGATTATGGCCAATGGGTCAACGCAGAAACGCAGCGCCCTATTCATGTTTGAGCTTCCTCGTTTTGTCGCGCGCCGGATCCTGGCCGCGTGCCTGCTTCTCACCGCTTTCGTGCTGCTGTCGGCAGGTGCTCATGCCGCCGACGACTTCCTCGATCCCTCCGTCGCCTTCAAGTTCAGCGCGTCTGAAAAGCCCGGCGAGGTCGACGTGCGCTACAAGATCGCGGACGGCTACTACATGTACCGCGAGCGCTTCGCGTTCGCGGTGAAGAGCGGCGACGCGACGATCGGCACGGCGCAACTGCCGCCTGGAAAAGTCCACTTCGATCAGACCTTCAACAAGGACGTCGAGACCTATCGCGGCGAGTTGCTGATCCGCATTCCGGTCACGCAGGCGAAAGGGCCGTTCGAACTCGCGGTGACCTCGCAGGGCTGCGCGGACCAGGGCATTTGTTATCCGCCGATGGAGAAGACGTATCGCGTGAAAGGCGAGGCTCTCCAGCCGGCCGCAACCGCGAACACACCGTCCACGGACACCCACACTTCCTGGTTCGAACGCGCGACAAGCGCCGACTATGCGCAGTCCATGCTGGAGGGCGGCGGCTTCTTCACGGTCGTCGGCTTGTACTTCCTGGCGGGCATGGTGCTCAGCCTCCTGCCGTGCTCATATCCGATGATCCCGATCCTCTCCGCCATCATCGTCGGCGAGGGCGCCCGCGTGACGCGGACGCGCGGATTCACGCTGTCGGTGTCGTATGTGATCGGCATGGCGCTCGTCTATACCGTGCTCGGCATCGCGGCCGCGCTGGTCGGTCAAAGTCTCGGCGCGTGGCTGCAGAATCCCTGGGTGCTCGGCGCGTTCGGCGTGCTGCTCGCGGCGTTTGCGCTCACGCTCATCTCCGGAATGGACATCGCCCTGCCCGAACGCTGGCAGAGCGGCGTGAACCAGGCGTCGCAAAAGCGCAGCGGCGGCAAGTTCGTCGCCGTGGCCGTGATGGGCGCGCTGTCGGCGCTGGTCGTCGGCGCGTGCATGACGGCGCCGTTGTTCGCGGTGCTCGCCTTCATCGCGCACACGGGCAACGCGCTGCTCGGCGGCGCGGCGCTGTTTGCGATGGGCGTCGGACTCGGCGTGCCCTTGCTCGTGATCGGGCTCGGCGCGGGTTCCATTCTGCCGCGCGCCGGCGTCTGGATGGACGGCGTGAAAGTGTTCTTCGGTGTCGTGTTGCTGGCGGCTGCGCTGTGGATCGTCTGGCCGGTGCTTGGCGGTGCCGTACAGATGTTGCTGGCCGCGCTGTGGCTGCTGATTGCGGCGGCGTCGCTCGGACTGTTTTCGCCGGACGGCAACGTCCCCACTGGCATCTGGAAGCGGCTCGGACGCGGCCTGGGCGCGGCCCTGGCGATCTGGGCAGCCACGCTGATCGTGGGGCTCGCCGCCGGCTCGACCGATCCGCTGCGCCCGCTTGCCGTACTGGTCGCGCGTGGCGACGCTTCCGCCGCAACGAGCGCCCAGACGCAAGGACCGATCTTCGCGCCAGTGCGTTCGTCGGCGCAACTCGACACGGCAGTGAAGGCGGCGGCGCGGCCCGCGATGCTCGATTTCTATGCCGACTGGTGCGTGTCCTGCAAGGAAATGGAGAAGCTGACTTTCTCCGATGCCCGCGTGCAGGCGCGCCTCGCGCAACTCAATCTCCTGCGGGCCGACGTGACCGCCAACAACGCCGACGATCAGACCTTGCTCAAGCGCTTCGGGCTGTTCGGACCGCCGGGCATCATCTTCTTCGACGCGCAAGGCAACGAAGTCGCGCGCGTGGTCGGGTATGAATCGGCGGAAACGTTCCTGAAGAGCCTCGACAAGCTCGGTCCGACAAACGGTTAAACAAGAAGGGCGATGCCGCGAAGCATCGCCCTTCGTTCATTGCGCTAGCGCATCAGCACAGCGTTATTTCGACGCTCGCAGAATCCTTGCGGCATCAAGCGCGAAGTAGGTCAGCACGCCATCGGCGCCTGCGCGCTTGAACGCGAGCAGTGCTTCCATCATGACCTTGTCATGGTCGATCCAGCCGTTCTGCGCCGCGGCCTTGATCATCGCGTACTCGCCGCTCACCTGATACGCATAAGTCGGGAAGCGGAACTCGTCCTTCACGCGTCGCACGATATCCAGATACGGCATGCCCGGCTTGACCATCACCATGTCCGCGCCTTCCTCGATGTCCATGCGCACTTCGCGCATGGCTTCGTCGGTGTTGGCCGGATCCATCTGATACGTCATCTTGTTGCTCTTGCCGAGATTCGCCGCCGAGCCTACGGCATCACGGAACGGACCATAGAACGCCGACGCGTACTTCGCCGCGTAGGCCATGATGCCCGTGTGAATGTGGCCATCGCTTTCGAGCATCTCGCGAATCGCGCCGATCCGGCCGTCCATCATGTCCGACGGCGCCACGATGTCCACGCCCGCCTCAGCCTGCGTGCGCGCCTGCTCGACAAGAATCTCGCTGGTCTCATCGTTCTTCACGTAGCCTTCTTCGTCGAGCACGCCGTCCTGGCCATGGCTCGTGTACGGGTCCAGCGCGACGTCGGTGAGCACGCCAAGCATCGGGAAGTTCTTCTTCAATTCGCGGACGGCGCGCGGGATCAGACCTTCGGGATTGGTGGCTTCGCGGCCGTCGGGCGTCTTGAGCGACGGCTCGATCGCCGGAAACAGCGACAGCACCGGCACGCCCAGTTCGACGCATTGCTCCGCAACCTTCATCAGCAGGTCGACGGACGTGCGTTCGACGCCGGGCATCGACGGCACGGCCTGACGCTCGTTCGCGCCTTCAACGATGAAAACGGGATAGATGAGGTCGTTCGTGGTGAGGATGTTCTCGCGCATCAACCGGCGTGAGAAGTCATCGCGGCGCATGCGGCGCGGGCGATGATGGGGATAAAAGCTCATGTTCTTGACTCGAGTGAGTGATCTGCAGAGGATGCCAAAAAGCGACTTCGAAAACGTGTAAATCCTTGTCAAACAAGCACTTGGGCACGTCTGAAACCGTTAGCGGTCAATGGTATATCATACCGATCGAGCGAGGCGCTTGTCGCTGGACTCCCCGCTTCTCCTCCCTGAGCGGGCGCCTGTCGGAATTCGATCAGGCTGTTAACCCGCCGTCATGCGGCGGGTTTTTTTATGTTCGGGCGTGCTCCCGATCCTTCATTCAGGCGCGCTGTCCTGCGCGTTCTCGCCCGCTTCCTTGGGCGTCAGCCAGCTTTCGATCAGTTCATGCGCTTCGTCGAGGCCGGTGCGCTTGAGCGCGGAGAACAACTGGACGCTCAACTCGCCGCGATAACCCGCGTCCCGATACTCCGCGAACGATTTCTTGGTCGAACGGAGCGTGTTGATCATCTCCTGTCGCGTCAATTTGTCGCATTTCGTGAGCAGCGCGTGGATCGGCTTTCCGGTGGGCGCAAACCAGTCGATCATGATGCGATCCAGCTCGGTCAGCGGCCGGCGCGAGTCCATCATCAGGATCATGCCGCGCAGCTGCGCGCGGCTCTGCAAATAGGTGGAAAGCAGGCGTTGCCAGTGTTCCTTCGCGGCACCGGGCACTTCGGCATAACCGTAGCCGGGGAGATCGACCAGATAGGCGGCCGGCGCGTCCTGCGGCCCGATGGCGAAGTAATTGATATGCTGCGTGCGCCCGGGCGTCTTGCTCGCGAAGGCGAGCCGCTTCTGGTTGCACAGGATGTTGATGGCCGTCGATTTACCGGCGTTCGAGCGTCCGCCAAACGCGATTTCGGGCTGCGGCGTGGGCGGCAGATCGCGCAGATGATTGACGGTGGTGAAGAAGCGGGATTGGTGAAGCAGGAATGACATGGGCGGGTTCCATCGAAGAAGCTGCGAAAACCAAAGCCTTGAGAACCCGGCAAATACTGGGCATGCCCCGACTGGCGTCTTTGCGTGCAGCGGGTTATTGTACAATACGACGGATTTTTGAAGATCAGCACGGGCACGCAAGACCCAAGCCGCAAGCGGCACCCACAGCATTCATGGGATCGGAGCGAGACACACTGGAGGCGTTCTGGCGCCTCATCGTTCGGCGAGTTCGGGACTCTTGCGGCGACCATTGATCGCCGTCGTTTTTTGCAGAACCTCACATTCTCACAAGACGAAAAACAGGGTACGCGAATGAACCGACTGTACAGGTCTCTGGTGGTGATTCGGGCAGCGGCGGCTTTCGGTGCAGGTTTGAGTGGTCTGGCGGTATCGATGTCAGTGAACGCGGCCGAGCCCGCGCAGCCGGCCAAGCCGGATGCCACGAGGGGGCAGGCCATCGCCACGCAGGTGTGCGCGGCATGCCACGGGGCAGACGGCAACAGTGCCGGCGCGGCGTTTCCGAAGCTTGCGGGGCAGCACGCCGAGTACATCGTCAAGCAGTTGAAGGATTACAAGACGCAGCCAGGTGCGAAGGCGCCGGCGCGTAACAATCCGATCATGGCGGGCATAGCGGGCGCGCTGTCGGATCAGGACATGTTGAACGTCGCCGCCTACTTCTCGCAGCAGAAGGCCAAGCCCAATTACGCGCGCGACAAGAACGACGTCGCGCTGGGTCAGAAGATCTATCGCGGCGGTATTGCAGACAAGGGCGTACCGGCCTGCGCCGCGTGTCACGGCGCCACGGGCATGGGCATTCCGGTGCAGTATCCGCGGCTGTCGTGGCAGTGGGGCGAATACACGGTCGCGCAGTTGAATGCGTTCGCATCGGGACAACGCGCCAACAGCGAGCCCATGCATCAGATCTCCTCACGCCTGAATGAAGCGGAGATGAAGGCGGTAGCCGACTACATCGCCGGGTTGCATTGATCGCGAGAAGCGATCCCACTAAAAACGCAGCAGTCAGCGTCCAGCGGTTCCCAGCGCGCATAACGGGAATCGCCCATACTACGAAGCCGGTCCCGGACACGTCCGAGAAGACCGGCGCGAAAACAAGAAAAAGGGTGGGACGTCGGTCTGGTCGACCGTCAGCGTCTCCACCCTTTTTTGCTGTCCAGCCGGAGTTTGAATGAGCGTCACCACATCGGGAATGCAGTCGAAGTCGAGTCGCCGCGCCGTCAGGCATTTCGTCGAACTCGTGAGTTCGATGCGCTTCGCCATCGCCTTGCTGGTCATCCTGGCCATTGCGAGCATTATCGGTACGGTACTCACGCAGGACGACCCGTATCCCAACTACGTCAATCAGTTCGGCCCGTTCTGGGCGGACATCTTCCGCGGCATCAGCATCTACACCGTGTACAGCGCGTGGTGGTTCATGCTGATCCTGATCTTCCTCGTGATCTCGGTGTCGCTGTGCGTGATCCGCAACGGCCCGAAGATGATCGCGGACCTCAAGAGCTGGAAGGATCGCGTGCACGAAGGCGGACTGCGCGCGTTCCATCACAAGGGCGAATTCGCGGTATCGGCGGATCGTGCGCACACCGCGGCAACGCTCGAACGCCTCTCGGCGAAGATGGGCTACCGCACCGTCACGCGCCAGACCGACACGGGCGCCACGCTCATCGCCGGCAAGCGCGGCGCGATGACGAAGATCGGCTACATATCAGCGCACCTTGCGATCGTGGTGATCTGTCTCGGCGGCCTGCTCGACAGCAACCTGCCCATCCGCCTGCAAATGTGGATGTTCAACAAGTCGCCGATCAACAGCAACGCGGTCATCAACGACATTCCCCCCGAGCATCGCCTGTCCACGTCGAACCCGACCTTCCGTGGCTACGCGTGGGTGCCGGAAGGGCAGTATGTCGGCACGGCCATCCTGAACCAGCCGGAAGGCTCGGTCATCCAGGACCTGCCGTTCTCCATCCAGCTGAACAAGTTCATCGTCGATTACTACTCGACCGGCATGCCGAAGCTGTTCGCGAGCGACATCGTCGTGATCGATCACAAGACGGGCAAGCGCATTCCGGCGCGTGTCGAAGTCAACAAGCCCTTCACCTACGACGGCATCTCGATCTACCAGTCGAGCTTTCAGGACGGCGGTTCGAAGCTCGACATGACCGCGTGGCCGATGACCGGCAGCAGCGCGAAGACCGAGCCGTTCACGGGCACGATCGGCGGCACGGCGCCCATCGGCACGCAGTTCAAGGGTGCGCAGGGTGAAACGGTCGAGTTCACCGATTTCCGCGCCATCAACGTCGAGAACATGACGGACGGCAACGGCGCACCGGACGCGCGCGGCGTCGGCAAGAAGGAAACCTTGCGCGATGCCTTCGACGAACGCCTGGGTTCCGGCGCGAAGACCTCCCGGCCGACCGACCTGCGCAACATCGGTCCGTCGGTGCAGTACAAGGTGCGCGGCACCGACGGCCAGGCGCGCGAATACAGCAACTACATGCTGCCGGTCGATGTCAGCGGCCAGCAGATGTTCCTTGCCGGTATGCGCCTGAGCCCGAACGATCCGTTCCGCTACCTGCGCATTCCCGCCGACGCACAAGGCACCGTCAAGCAATGGATGGACTTGCGCGCGGCGCTCGCGAATCCGGCGACGCGCACCGAGGCGGCGCACCGCTTCGCACTGCGTTCGGTGCCGCACGAAAACGTCGAGTTGCAGAAGCATCTCGAGGAAAGCGCGATTCGCGTGCTGAACCTGTTCGCGGGCGCGGACGAAGCCGGCAAGGCTCTTGAAAATCCGCAGATGATTGGCGGTTTCCAGAGCATCGCGGGGTTCATCGACAAATCGGTGCCGAAGGCCGAGCAGGAAAAGGCTGCGGGCCTGCTGATGCGCATGCTCGAAGGCGCGATGTGGGACGTCTGGCAGATTTCACGCGAACAGAACGGCGAGGCCGCCGTCAAAGTGGACGAGAAGAACAGCGCGTTCATACAGTCGTCGATCAATGCGCTTTCCGACAGCTTTCTGTACGGTTCTCCAGTCTTTCTGCAACTGGATACCTTCAAGCAGGTGCAAGCTTCGGTATTCCAGTTGACGCGCGCGCCGGGTAAAAATCTGGTGTATCTTGGCAGCCTTCTGCTGGTGGTCGGCATTTTCTCGATGTTTTACGTGCGCGAACGGCGCCTGTGGTTCTGGCTCAAAGACTCAGGACAAGGCGGCGCCAGCGTGCTGATGGCGATGTCCACGGCGCGCCGCACATTCGACTTCGAGAAGGAATTCGTTCAGACGCGCGCGCGGATTGCCGCAGCGCTCGACGCCCAACCCGCCGCGCCGGCCGACGCGGCCCCGCCATCGGATGCGTCCGAGCATTCGCAATCCGAGCCATCGAGCTCGGAAGTTTCAACACGGTAAGATCATGGACCTCACACAGTCTTCCTCCCACGCCCCTCTCAAGACCGATCGTCCGACTTCGGCTCTCCCCGACGTCGCCGCTTTCGACGATCGCCCGTTCCTCCGCAGGCTCACTGTCATCGACTGGCTGTTTGCGCTCGCCATGGTCGCGGGCGCGGGTTTCGCGCTGAACCGCTATCACACGCACATGGACGTGTACGACATGGCGGTGCTGGTCGCCGCCGTACCGACCTTCGTGACGCTCGGCTGGCGCTGGAAACCGGTGCGCCTGCTGATCGCGATGATCGCGGTGATGTCGCTGTTTTCCATTCAGCTGTACCAGCACGACCTCGCGCGCGCCGACACCAATTTCTTCCTCAAGTATTTCCTGTCTAGCCAGTCGGCGATCCTGTGGATGAGCGCGCTGTTCGTGCTGGCGACGCTGTTCTACTGGATCGGCCTCGTGTCGCGCTCGCAGACGGGCGGCGCGATCGGTTCGCGCATGACCTGGTTCGCGGTGCTGATGGGCTTCACCGGGCTGATGGTGCGCTGGTACGAGTCGTACCTGATCGGCACGGATGTCGGCCACATTCCCATCTCGAACCTGTACGAAGTGTTCGTGCTGTTCTGCCTGATCACGGCGCTGTTCTACCTCTACTACGAACAGCACTATTCGACGCGACAAATGGGCGCATTCGTGCTGCTCGTGATCAGCGCGGCGGTCGGCTTCCTGATGTGGTATTCGATCGCCCGCGACGCGCAGCAGATCCAGCCGCTCGTGCCCGCGCTGCAAAGCTGGTGGATGAAGATCCACGTGCCGGCGAACTTCATCGGCTACGGCAGCTTCGCGCTCTCGGCGATGGTGTCGGTGGCCTATCTCTCCAAGCAACGCGGCTTCCTGGCGGATCGCCTGCCGTCGCTCGAAGTGCTCGACGACGTGATGTACAAGTCGATTGCCGTCGGCTTCGCGTTCTTCACTATCGCCACGATTCTCGGCGCGCTGTGGGCCGCGGAAGCGTGGGGCGGCTACTGGAGCTGGGACCCGAAGGAAACCTGGGCGCTGATCGTCTGGCTGAACTACGCGGCCTGGCTGCACATGCGTCTGATGAAGGGCCTGCGCGGCGCTGCGGCCGCGTGGTGGGCGCTGACGGGTCTGGTCGTCACGACGTTCGCCTTCCTCGGCGTGAACATGTTCCTGTCCGGTCTGCACAGCTACGGCAAGCTCTGATCCGTCGTGCCGTGAAGCGAGAAGAAAACCGCCATGCATCCCGCTGGCGGTTTTTTTATGCGACGCTGGAATACGGGCATCCAAACTGCTGTTTCACCGTATATGAATGCATGGGCTGCGTCTTGTCGCGGCCGTTCTGGAGCAATCGGGATGGGGATCAAACGAAACCGCGGTCTTTACGGCGACGACATCGCGCGGCATGAAATCACGCCGCAAGCGGTGTTCGAAAACCGGCGGCGCGCGCTGCGCTCGATCGGCGCATTCGCAGCAACGGGCCTGGCCGGAATGAGCGGCGTCGCGCACGCGACGCTTACGTCGCCCGACGCGCGCGGCCCGAAACTCGCCGCGACGACCAATCCGAAATTCGTCGCGCTCGACAAGGCCACGCCGTTCAAGGACATCACGAGCTACAACAACTTCTACGAGTTCGGCACCGACAAGGGCGATCCCGTCGAACATGCGGGCACGCTGCGTCCGCGGCCGTGGAAGGTGTCGGTGGAAGGGGCGATCAAGAATCCGAAAGTGTACGACATCGACGACCTGCTCAAGCTCGCGCCGCTCGAAGAGCGCGTGTACCGGCTGCGCTGCGTCGAAGGCTGGTCGATGGTGGTTCCGTGGATCGGCGTGTCGCTCTCGGAACTCATCAGGCGCGCCGAGCCGACGGGCAACGCGAAGTACGTGCAGTTCATCACGCTGGCGGATCCGTCGCAGATGCCGGGTCTCTCGACGCCGATCCTCGAATGGCCCTACTCCGAGGGCCTGCGCATGGACGAGGCGATGAACCCGCTCACGTTGCTGACGGTCGGCCTTTATGGACAGGTGTTGCCGAACCAGAACGGCGCGCCGGTGCGCGTTGTCGTGCCCTGGAAATATGGCTTCAAGAGTGCGAAGTCGCTGGTGAAGATTCGCTTTGTCGAGAAGCAGCCGGCCACGAGCTGGAATCTCTACGCACCGAGCGAATACGGCTTCTACTCGAATGTGAATCCGAACGTCGATCATCCGCGCTGGAGCCAGGCCACCGAGCGGCGCATCGGCGAGGACGGGTTCTTCACGCCGAAGCGCAAGACGCTGATGTTCAACGGCTACGGCGATCAGGTCGCCTCGCTGTACACGGGCATGGATCTGAAGAAGAACTTCTGAACGATGTCGTCCGCTTCCCAGATCAAGAGCACGCGCGCCGCGACCGGTCCGAGATGGATCGTGCCGGTCAAGGTCGTGGTGTTCGTCGCGATGCTGTATCCACTCGCGCGCCTGATCCTGCTCGGCGTGACCGGCGGACTGGGCGCGAATCCGATCGAATTCATCACGCGCTCGACCGGACTCTGGACGCTCGTGTATCTGTGCATCACGCTGGCGGTGACGCCGCTGCGGCGGCTCACCGGCGTCACGGCGCTGCTGCGTTTCCGGCGCATGATCGGCCTGTACGCGTTCTTCTTCGCCGTGCTGCATTTCACGACGTACATCTGGTTCGACAAATGGTTCGATGTCGCCGCGATGCTGAAGGACATCGGCAAGCGGCCGTTCATCACGGTCGGGTTCGCGGCGTTCGTGCTGTTGATCCCGCTTGCGGCAACGTCGCCGAAAGCGATGGTGCGCAAGCTCGGACGGCGCTGGCAGGCGTTGCACCGGACCATCTATCTGGTCGCGACGCTCGCCATTCTGCATTTCTGGTGGATGAAGGCGGGCAAGCACGACCTCGAACTGCCGAAGATCTATGGCGCGATCGTGATCGTGCTGCTCGGCTGGCGCGTGATCGCGTGGCTCCGTACGCGCTACCGGCGCGCATAAAAAAAGCGATGCCTCGGCATCGCTTTTCACCGTTTGGCGCTACCGGCCTTCAGTCCGGAAGAATCGATTCGCCGGCAAACAACTGCTTCACCTCTTCACGCTCGCGCACGAGACGCGCGCGTTCGCCATCGACCATGATTTCAGCGGCGCGCGGACGCGTGTTGTAGTTCGAGCTCATCACGAAGCCATACGCGCCCGCCGAGCAGATTGCGAGCAGGTCGCCCGGCACGAGCGTCAGTTCGCGGTCGCGCCCGAGCCAGTCGCCGCTTTCGCAGACCGGACCGACGACGTCGTAGGTGTGTGCGGCGGCGTCGCGCTTCACGACCGGCACGATGCGGTGAAACGCCTCGTACATCGCGGGGCGCGCGAGATCGTTCATGGCGGCGTCGACGATGGCGAAGTTCTTTTCCTCGCCCGGCTTCAGATACTCGACCCGCGTGAGCAGCACGCCGGCATTGCCGACGAGCGAACGTCCCGGCTCGAAATACACTTCGCGCGCGCCATGGCCGCGCTTCTCGATGTGATCGAGCAGCGTATTCACGAAGTCGCCGATGGCCGGCGGCGTTTCATCGTCATAGGTGATGCCCAGTCCGCCGCCGACATCGACATGGCGAATGCGCATGCCGTCGGCCTCGATCTGCTCCACGAGTTCGAGCAGCTTGTCGAGCGCGTCGAGATACGGGCTGATCTCGGTGATCTGCGAACCGATGTGGCAGTCGATGCCGACGACATCGAGATGCGCCATCGCGTGCGCCTGCGCGTAGGTGGCGCGGGCGTCGCTGAAGGCCACGCCGAACTTGTTCGACTTGAGACCGGTGGAGATGTAGGGATGCGTCTTCGCATCGACGTCCGGATTCACGCGCAGCGACACCGGCGCCGTCTTGCCGAGCGACTTCGCCACGTCGTTCAGCGCATGCAGTTCGGGAATCGATTCAACGTTGAAGCACTTGACGCCGGCTTCGAGCCCTTCGCGCATCTCCGCCGCCGACTTGCCGACGCCCGAAAACACCGTGTTCTCCGCGCGGCCGCCCGCTGCGATCACGCGCGCGAGCTCGCCCGAGGATACGATGTCGAAGCCCGCGCCCATGCGCGCGAACACGTTCAACACGGCAAGGTTGCTGTTGGCCTTCACGGCAACGTGGACGGTTGCGTTGCGTCCGGCGCAGGCATCGGCGTAGGCGCGATAGGCCTGCGTCAGCGCGTCGCGCGAATAGACATACAGCGGCGTGCCGAACTGTTCCGCGAGCGACGCGGCTGAGACGCCTTCGACGTGCAGCACGCCGTCGACGTAATGGAATGCGGAATCACTCATGCGTGGAAATCGAAAATGCGCCCGAAGGCCGGGGTGTCAGGGCAGAGTCAGTATGCGGACGATGCGGCTTTCGGCGCCGAGGCAGCGCCGGACTTCAGATCCGTCTCCGGCGAGAGCGAGAGCGGCTCGCCCGACGTATCCGGCACGGTGCCGCGACGCGCTGCGCTTGCACTGTCCGGAGTCACATCCGAAGGCGGGGTATTCTGGAGATCGTCGGGACGTTGCGGCAAGGGCGGTACGGTGGGCATATACAGCGGACCGCGTTGACCACACCCGCCGAGCGCCAATGTGGCAGCGGCGCTCATGCTCAAAGCCGCTACAATCGCGCTCATCCTGAATACGACTCGCATGACCGTCCCTATACGATTAATCGCCGGAGTTTAGCATGACAGACCAGGAATACCTGAGCTTGGCGGAGGCTGCGCTGAGCGCCATCGAGCGCGCAGTGGACGAGGCCGACGCCGACATCGAATTCGAACGCAGCGGCAATGTACTGACGCTCGAATTCGAGAACCGCACGAAGGTGATCGTCAATTTGCAGCCGCCGAAGCACGAGATCTGGCTGGCCGCGAAAGCGGGCGGCTTTCACTACAAATACGTCGATGGCGCCTGGCGCGACACGCGCGACAACAGCGAATTCTTCGCGACGCTGAGCAAGTATTCGACCGAGCAAGCCGGCGAACCCGTCCGCTTCAAGGCGTAAAAAAAGCGAGCGGGTCTCTCGATCCGCTCGCTTCATCCATCACATGCCGCAAGGGCGCGCCTACTGGCCCTTGAACAGATTCATGATGTCCTGCTTTTCCTGCTCGCCCACTTCGGGGGCGGGCGCAGTCACGCCGGACACGCCGTCCTGCGGCGGCGCCTGGCTCACGCCGACCGTCGCGATAAAGCCGTGTCCCGGCGTCATGTCGTCGAAGTACAGCTCGCCGCCGAGCGACGTGACATCGGGCGGCATCATCGGCTTGTACTCGGGCACGCCCTTCAACGCACGGCCCATGTATTCCATCCAGACCGGCAGCGCGAGACCGCCGCCGGTTTCCTTGTCGCCGAGGCTGCGCGGGGTGTCATAGCCGATCCACGCAATCGCCACGAGCGAGCGTTGATAGCCGGCGAACCAGGCGTCGCGCGAATCGTTGGTCGTGCCGGTCTTGCCGCCGAGATCGGTGCGCTTCAGCTGGTTCGTCTTCGCGCCGGTGCCGCGCTGCGCGACGCTCTGCAACAGGCTGTTCATCACGTACGCGTTGCGCGGCGTGATGGCGAGCGGCGCGCTCTGCTGCGCAATGAGCGGCTGCGGATGCGAGACGACGCGGCCGTACGGGTCCGTGATGTCGGCGATCAGATACGGATTCACGCGATAGCCGCCGTTCGCGAAGACCGCATACCCGGCGGCCATCTGCAGCGGCGTGACGAGTCCGGCGCCGAGCGCCATCGGCAGATAGGCGGGATTGCGGTCGGCGTCGAAGCCGAAGCGCGTGATGTAGTTCTGCGCGTACTTCGTGCCGATGTGATTGAGGATGCGGATCGACACCATGTTCTTCGAGCGCTGCAACGCCGAGCGCATGGTCATCGGGCCGTCGAAGCCGCCGCCGTAGTTCTTGGGTTCCCACGCCTGCCCGCCAGTCTCGGCGGCGCTGAAGAAGAGCGGACCGTCGTTGATGATCGTCGCGGGCGACAGGCCCTTTTCGAGCGAGGCGGAATAGATGAAGGGCTTGAAGCTCGAACCCGGCTGACGCCAGGCCTGCGTCACGTGGTTGAACTTGTTCTTGTTGAAGTCGAAGCCGCCGACCAGCGCGCGGATCGCGCCGTCCTGCGGCACCATCGAGATCAGCGCGCCTTCCACTTGCGGCAGTTGCGTGATGGTCCAGTCGCCGTCGTCGTCTTTCATGAGGCGCACGATCGCGCCCGGGCGGATGCGCGCGTTCGGCTGCGCCCGCGTGCTCAGCGCGAACTGCACGAAGCGCAGGTCGGCGCCGCTGATGGTCACCGTGTTGCCGTCGAGGAAGCTCGCCTTCACTTCCTTCGGACTCGCCGACGTCACCACCGCCGCGACAATCTCGCCGTTGTCCGGATGCTCGGCGAGGGCGTCGTCGATGGCCTGCTCGCGATCGTCCGCATTGGCCGGCAAGTCGATGTAGCCTTCCGGCCCGCGGTAGCCGTGACGATGCTCGTAGTCCATCAGGCCCCGGCGCACCGCGCGATAGGCGGCGTCCTGGTCGGCGGAATCGATCGTGGTCACGACGTTCAGGCCACGCGTATAGGCTTCCTCGCGGTATTGCGCGTACATCATCTGACGCACCATTTCCGCGACGTATTCGGCATGCACGCTGAATTCGCGGCCTTGCCCCTTGACCACCAGCGCTTGGGCGATGGCCTGGTCGTACTGGTCGCGCGTAATGAAGTTCAGTTCCAGCATGCGCTGCAGGATGTACTCCTGACGCACCTTGGCGCGCTTCGGATTGACGACCGGGTTATAGGCCGACGGCGCCTTCGGCAGACCCGCGAGCATCGCGGCCTCGGCGAGCGAGACGTCCTTCAGGTCCTTGCCGAAATACACCCGCGCCGCGCTCGCGAAACCATAGGCGCGCTGCCCGAGATAGATCTGATTCATATAGACCTCGAGAATCTGATCCTTCGTCAGCGCGCGCTCGATCTTGTACGCGAGCAGCATCTCGTAAATCTTGCGGGTATAGGTCTTTTCGCTCGACAGGAAGAAGTTGCGCGCGACCTGCATGGTGATGGTGCTCGCGCCCTGCGAGGCATGGCCGTTGGTCAGCGCGACCGTGCCGGCGCGCAGGATGCCGGTGAGATCGACGCCGCCGTGATCGTAGAAGCGCGCGTCCTCGATGGCGAGCACGGCTTTCTTCAGGTGATCGGGCACGTCCTGGATGCGCACGACGCGCCGCCGCTCCTCACCGAATTCGCCGATCAGCACGTGATCCGCCGTATAGATGCGCAGCGGCACCTTGGGCTTGTAGTCCGTCAGGGCTTCGAGCGTAGGCAGGTTCGGCAGCGCGACGACGAGCGCGTAACCAAACACCAGACCCGCGCAGACGACGAGCGCAAACATGCTGATGCAAAAGCCCAGCAGCAGTCGCGCCCACCATGGGCGCCTGGCTTTCTTGTGCCCTTCGGGCGGCGTGGATGACGGGTTATTCGGGGAAGAGGATTGCATGGCACCACCAGAAACAGTGACGCGATTATAGCCGCCCGCATTCGGGACTTTTCTGGACGCTTACAGCGCCGCTGGCCGTGGCGCTCGCCCGCTGCTGTCTTTGACGATACGCGCGATCACCCGCGGAAGCACCTTCTAATCGTGCACGCTGGCCGTTCGGCCGAATGTTCGCCGTCGTCCCTGCTCGCGACAATTCTTCCACCTCAGGCGCTCGAACGGTTCGGGCGCGCAAGCGAATGGAAGGAGCAGGACATGGGCAAGGAAAGCGCGCTGCGCGGCACGATGTTGACGGTGACGCGGCGCTATGCGGCGGGTATCGATGTAGGCGAAGACGGGGTGCGTCTCGTGGTCATGAGCAAACGGTTGCGGGCGAATGCGGCGGTGTGCGTGGAGCAACTGGCGTTCGTGCCGCTGCCCTCGGGCGCGGTGATCGAAGGCGATTTCATTGACCGGGCGGTGATCGTCTCGGCCTTGCGCGAGGCCTTCACGTGCTTGCCAAGCGGCGGCGCGTGGCGGGCGCTGCGTTGCGCGATGGGTTTGCCCGCGTCGGCCACGGTCACCACGCAGGTGCCGCTGGCGCGTCTGATCGATGCACGCGAGCCCTTGCCCGCGGGCGTCGGCGGCGACCCGCACGGCGTGCTCGAGCCGGCCGTGCTCGCCGAGGCCGAACGCGCGACGGGCGTCGAGCGCGCGGCGCTCGCGGTGGACTGGTCGGTTCAGACCGGCGAGGACGGCCAGGCGCAGGTGTCGATCGCGGCGACGGCGCGGCGGCACGTCGAAGCGCGTGTCGAGGCGGCGGCGGAAGCGGGCGTCGCACTGTCGGCCATCGACGGCGAACCGGCTGCCGCTTTGCGGGCCATGCGTCACGTGGGCTCGGTCGAGCTCGATGAAGACGCGCGCTATATGGTCTGCTGGCTGGAGAGCACCGGCCTGCATGGCTGGCTCATCGGCGCGCGGGGTGTCGAGAGCGAGGCGCGCTATCCCGCGCTCGAACATCGCAGCATGGCCGAAGCGCTGCAGGATCTGGCCGGCGGCCTACCGCTCGACTGCATTTATGCGGGCGGCCGGATCGAACTCCTGGGTCATGCGGGTCTGGCGCTGCCGGTCCTCGGCAAGAGCCTGGGTTGTCCCGCGCTGCCGTTCGAGGTCGCGCCTTATTGCAATGGCACGGCGGCGATCGTCGCGGCGCACCGGCATTCGCCGCGCTTCGCGACCGCGTTCGGACTTGCGCTGCGCGAGGTGGTGCAATGAGCGCCGCCATGCTGGACGGATTCAATCTGCTGCCGTACCGGGCGCGGCGGCGTCGCGAGGTGAGGCGCCGGCGGCTCGCGCTGCTGGCGGCTGCGAGCATCGCAGGGTGCGCCGCGGTGGGTGTGGTCGCGGGCTGCGATGCTTTCGAGCAGGCGCGGCTGACCGAGCGCCGCGCGGCGCTGGAGGCCTCGCTGCTGGCGTCGAGCGCACCGGTCGACGAGCATGCCCGGCTGATGCGCGCCGCCGAGGAGCGACGGCGCGCGCGTGAGAGCGCGCAACCGCTGGCCGCGCCGCGCGAACGCTTTCTCGCGCTGCTGGACGCGCTCGCCGACGTGCCGGCGCAAACCGGCGTGGCGCTGCAACGCGTCTCGCAGCGGGCGAGCGAGGTCGAACTCGCGGCGCGCGCGCCCGATTCGCAGGCGGCGGCGCGCTGGCTCAAGCGGCTGGAACAGGTGCGCGGGGTGGAGACGGTGGAGGTTGTCGAGATGAAGCGGCGCACCGCTGTGGCTACGCGAGGCGTCCGTGGGGCGGCAGTGCCGCCGTCCGACGGTGCGGAACACTACGAGTTCGTCGCGCTCGTGCGTTACGAGTCGGACCACTCCGGACATGAGGACGCTTCGCGTCGCGCCCGGCCGGTACTCACGGCGGGCCGCCCGGGCGCGCAAGGGAGGCGCCCATGAACGCAGTGCCGATGAACCTTGCGTCGCGCCGGGATGAACGCTGGAGTACGCGCGGGGCCGCCATGCTGCTGCGGCCGCTCGATGCCTGGTCGCCTGCCCGAGTTGCGGCAAGCGCGCTTGCGCTGGCTCTGCTCGTTGGCGCGGCGGGCGCGTGTGCGTGGCGGATGTCGGATCCGGGCCGACTCGGACTCGCACGCGCCGAGTTGACGGCGGCGCAATCCCGCGAGCACGAAGTCAGGCGCATCAAGGAAGCGTTGCCCGGCCTGAAGGCGCGTGCGCTTTCGGCTCGCCTGCAGCCCGAGCACTGGAGCCCGGCGGACGCCCTGCGTGCCGTCGTGGAACTGGCGGCGCAGAGCGGGCTGCGCGAGGTGTCGATCGAGCCAAGTGCGCGCGCGGGCACCGGAACGGAGGCGTCGCCGGTCGAGTCCGGGCGGGCGCTCAAGCTTCGCGCGGAAGGATCCTTCAACGAGATTCACCGTTTCCTGGAGTCGCTGGCCGGTTTGCCGCGGCTGGTGGTGCCCGAAGGCGCTCAGATCAGGCCGCCCGCCGGCGCGCGCTCATCGGGCGCGCTTGCGGTCGAGGCGTCGCTCCGGGTGTTCGAGAATCAGCCCGGCATTCCGCTGGCCGTCGCGGCGCCACGCACCAGTTCGTTCGTCATCGATCCTTTTGGCGGCGGGGAAGCGCTTGCCCAAGGCGGCGATATCCTGCTGGTGGGCACGCTGGTCGGCAGCCGGCGCGCGATGGCGCTCCTGCAAAGCGGCAAGGATGTCGGCGGATACGCGCCGGGGCAGAAGATCGGCGCTGAACGGCTTGCGCGCGTCGTGCCCCGTGCGGTGGAACTCATGCGCGACCGTGGCCCGGTGCGGAAACTGACGCTGACGGAGGATCGCAAGTGAGCCCGCGCATGCAGTTTTCTCGCCGGCTCGTGAAGCCAGCGCTGTCCGTGGCGCTTATCGCGTGCCTGTTCGCGCAGGCATCGTTTGCCGTGGAAAGCGCCGAAGCGTCCGTCGCACCGCTGCCACCGCTACCGGCCTCGTTCGACGCGCTGAGCACGGAGCAGGCGGCGACCGATGCCAGTTCACCGTCCGCGCTGTCTGTTCCGGATGTGCCCGAGGCCAAGCCCGTCGCCGAACCACCGGCCGCGCCCGACACACCGCTCGAAGGACCGCCGGTGCCGTTGCGGCCCGTCGAGCGCCTGAGCGACGCCGATCCGGTTCCCGGCGGCGACGGCAAGACCATCACGCTCGATCTGAAGAACGCCGAGTTGCGCGCCACCCTGCACACGTTCGCGCAGTTCACTGGACTGAACATTGTCGCGAGCGAGAAGGTGCGCGGTCAGGTTTCGCTGAACCTTGCCGACGTGCCGTGGCGGCGCGCGTTCGACACGCTGCTCGAAGTGAACGGTCTCGCGATGGAGCAGCACGGCAACGTGATCTGGGTCGCACCGCTGGCCGAGCTCGCGGCGCGGGAAAAACAGCGCTACGAGGCGCACGCGCGCGCCGCCGACCTGGAGCCGCTAGCCAGCCGTACGTTCGTACTGCGCTATGCCCGCGCCGAGGACATGCGCAAGATGCTGAGCGGCTCCGGGAGCCAGCGCGTGTTGTCGAAGCGCGGCTCCGCCATGGCCGACGCGCGCACCAACCTGCTGTTCGTCACGGATCTCGATGCGCGGGTGCGGCAGATCGCGGATCTCCTCGCGCTGATCGACCGGCCGACGCCGCAGGTGATGATCGAGGCGAAGATCGTCGAGGGGGAGGCCGGGCTGTCGCGCAATCTCGGCGTCAAATTGAACATTGCGCCGCAGAACGATCCGGCGAGCGGTTTCGCGGGCGGCAAGGACGGTGTGGTATACGATTTGTCGGCGGGACCGCTCAATGGCTTCGACGCCGCCACGGCCGGGCTCACCCTGTTCGTCGCGCGGGCCACGCGGCTGCTCAATCTGGAACTGAGCGCGCTCGAGGCGGAAGGGCGCGGGCAGATCGTTTCGCGGCCGCGCGTGGTCACGGCGGACCGGGTGAAGTCGATCGTCGAGCAGGGCATGGAAGTGCCGTACCAGGCGAAGGTGGGCAACGGCATGTCGGGCGTGCAGTTCCGGCGCGCCACGCTCAAACTGGAGGTCGAACCGCAGATCACGCCGCACGGGCACGTCATTCTCGATCTCGACATCACGAAAGACAGCTTGGGCGAGCAGACCGCGAACGGGCCGGCGATCCATACGAAGCATGTCCAGACGCGCGTCGAAGTGGAGAATGGCGGGACGGTGGCAATCGGCGGCATTTATTCCGACGACGAGCGCGACGACACCACCGGCGTGCCGGGATTGTCGAAACTGCCGCTGCTCGGCTGGCTGTTCCGTCATGACGCCCGGCGCCGCTCGAAAAGCGAGCTGGTCATCCTGATCACGCCGCATGTCATCGCGAGCGGCGGGTGAGCGCGAGATGAGCACCCGACACGTGTTGGATCGACGCCGAACCCGCGCCACGGCTGGCGCGACTCGACAAAGCGGGCGGTTTGCCCTTAAGCTGCCGCACGAACAAATTGCATCGAACTGGAAGGAAAACGAGTTGCAGGAAGGGCACGCGAACGCGAACATCTTTTTCGTCGGACTCATGGGAGCGGGTAAAACCACCGTGGGCCGTGCGGTTGCGCGCCGTCTGCAGCGCTCGTTCATCGACTCGGACCACGAGATCGAAGCACGCACGGGCGCGCGCATTCCGGTGATCTGGGAACTGGAAGGTGAAACCGGCTTTCGGCAGCGCGAGGCCAATGTCATCGACGAGCTGTCGCAGCGCAGCGGCATCGTCCTGGCCACGGGCGGCGGCGCGGTGCTGCGTCCGGAAAATCGCGAAAATCTGAAGAATCGCGGCATCGTCATCTATCTGCGCGCCAATCCGCACGATCTCTGGCAACGCACCCGGCGCGACAAGAATCGACCGCTGCTTCAGACCGAAGACCCGCGCGGCAAGCTCGAAGCGCTGTTTCAGTCGCGTGATCCGCTCTATCATGAAACCGCTCATTTCGTCGTCGAGACCGGGCGGCCGACCGTCAACGCGCTCGTCAACATGGTCCTGATGCAACTGGAGGTCGCCGGCGTCGTCAGGTCGGCTCAGTCATAATGTCCGCCATGAATTCCCCCACCATTACCGTCAGCGTCGAACTGGGCGAGCGCGCCTATCCCATTCACATCGGTGCAGGCCTGATCGGCCGCACCGAGTTGTTCGCGCCGCACATCAAGGGCGCATCCGTTGCCATCGTCACCAACTCCACCGTGGATCCCCTCTACGGCGAACAGTTGCGCGCGGCCCTCGCGCCGCTCGGCAAGAAGGTGACCACCGTCGTGCTGCCCGACGGCGAAGCGTACAAGAACTGGGAAACGCTCAACCTGATCTTCGACGCACTGCTGACCGAACGCGCCGACCGCAAGACCACGCTGATCGCGCTTGGCGGCGGCGTCGTCGGCGACATGACCGGGTTCGCCGCCGCCAGCTACATGCGCGGCGTGCCGTTCATCCAGGTGCCGACCACCTTGCTTTCACAGGTGGATTCGTCCGTGGGCGGCAAGACCGGCATCAATCATCCGCTCGGCAAGAACATGATCGGCGCGTTCTACCAGCCGCAGGCCGTGATCGCCGACATTGGCGCGCTGCGCTCGCTGCCGGAGCGCGAGATGGCGGCGGGCATCGCGGAAGTCATCAAGACCGCCGCGATCGCGGACGCCGCGTTCTTCGAATGGATCGAAGCGAACGTCGACGCGCTCAATCGTCGTGACCTCGACGCGCTCGCGCACGCCGTGCAGCGTTCGTGCGAGATCAAGGCATCGGTCGTCGCGTCGGACGAACGCGAAGGCGGGCAACGCGCGATTCTTAATTTCGGCCACACGTTCGGCCATGCCATCGAAGCCGGCCTGGGCTACGGCGAATGGTTGCACGGCGAGGCCGTCGGCTGCGGCATGGTAATGGCGGCGGATCTGTCCGTGCGGCTCGGCCGGCTCGACGAAGCCGCACGCCAGCGTCTGGTGCGCGTGATCGAGGCGGCGAAACTGCCCGTCAAGGCGCCAAAGCTCGGCGCCGACCGCTACGTCGACCTGATGAAGGTCGACAAGAAAGCCGAAGCCGGCGAGATCAAGTTCATCTTGCTGACCCGCTTTGGCGCCACCGAGATCACCAGCGCGCCGGACGGGACCGTGCGTGAAACCCTCGCGGCCAGCGTCTGATCCGCGCAAGCGGCGGCGAGAACCACGACGATGCGGAGCAGCCGGTGAGCGAACAAGAATTGAATCTTCCGGCGAGCACGCCTTCGTCGCTGGCACTCGAAGCGCATCTCGCGCCGTATGCCGCGCATTCGTCGCAGTCGCGCGGACGGCGCTTCGCCGAGACGCCGCCCGCCGCGCGCACCGAGTTCCAGCGCGACCGCGACCGCATCGTGCATTCCACCGCGTTCCGCCGGCTCGAATACAAGACGCAGGTGTTTGTCAATCACGAAGGCGACCTGTTCCGCACGCGTCTCACGCACAGCCTCGAAGTGGCGCAGATCGCGCGCTCGGTCGCACGCAATCTGCGGCTCAACGAAGATCTCGTCGAAGCCATCTCGCTCGCGCACGATCTCGGTCATACGCCGTTCGGCCATGCCGGGCAGGATGCGCTGAACGAATGCATGCGCGATCACGGCGGCTTCGAACACAATCTGCAGAGCCTCGCGGTCGTCGACCAGCTGGAAGAACACTATGGCGCGTTCAACGGCCTGAACCTCTGCTTCGAAACGCGCGAAGGCATTCTCAAGCACTGTTCGCGCGACAACGCCCGCAAGCTGGGCGATCTCGGCGAACGCTTCCTGACCGGCAAGCAGCCGTCGCTGGAAGCGCAGATCGCCAATGTCGCCGATGAAATCGCCTACAACAATCACGATGTCGACGACGGCCTGCGCTCCGGTCTCATCACGCTCGAACAGCTGTCCGAGGTGAGTCTCTGGCTTACGCACTTCGACGCCGCGCGCGCCGAGTATCCGAACATCGAAGGGCGCAGGCTGATTCACGAGACGATCCGCCGGATCATCAATACGCTGATCGTCGACCTGATCGATGCCACGAGCCGCAATCTGCAACGCGTGATGCCGCAATCGCTCGACGACGTGCGCGCGGCGCCCACGCTCGTCGCGCACAGCGACGAGGTCGCCGCGCAGGCCGCGCAGCTCAAGCGCTTTCTGTTCAAGAACCTGTACCGGCACTATCGCGTGATGCGCATGGCCAACAAGGCCCGGCGCGTCGTGACGGGCCTTTTCGAGGCCTTCACCGAAGACCCGCGTCTGCTGCCGCCGTCTTATCAGGCGCGCGAGCCGGTGGCCGAGGAGTCGGCGAACGACACGCCCGCCGTCAGCCGCGACAGCGCACAGGCGCGGCTCATCTCGCATTACATCGCCGGGATGACCGACCGCTACGCCTTGAAAGAGTATCAACGCCTGTTTGTCATCGACAACAACTAATATCGCGCGTTTCAAAGCGCGAACCTGTCACAAAGGAGACTCATCGATGAGCTGCAAGCCCTTGTTCCGCACGATCTCGGCCGCGGCCGTTCTGGCCTTCGGCGCCAGTACCGCGGCGCACGCCGCCACCGAAATCCAGTTCTGGCACGCGATGGAAGCCGCGCTCGGCGAGCGCGTGAACGACATCGCCAACGACTTCAACAAGTCGCAGAGCGACTACAAGATCGTCCCCGTGTTCAAGGGCACCTATGACCAGGCGCTGGCGGCGGGCATTGCGGCGTATCGCAGCGGCAATGCGCCGGCCATCCTGCAGGTCTATGAAGTCGGCACCGCCACGATGATGCAGGCGAAGAAGGCCGTCATTCCGGTGTACGACGTCTTCAAGCAGGCCGGCGTGCCGCTGGACGAGAAAGCGTTCGTGCCGACCATCTCCGGCTACTACAGCGACGCGAAGACCGGCCATCTGCTCTCGATGCCCTTCAACAGCTCGACGCCCGTGCTGTACTACAACAAGGACGCGTTCAAGAAGGCCGGTCTCGATCCGAACCAGCCGCCCAAGACCTGGGCCGACGTCGAAGCCGACGCGAAGAAGCTGAAGGCGGCCGGCTACTCGTGCGGCTATTCGTCTGGCTGGCAAAGCTGGATTCAGCTCGAGAACTACAGCGCGTGGCATGCGGCGCCGTTCGCGACGAAGAACAACGGCTTCGACGGCCTCGACGCGAAGCTCGAATTCAACAAGCCGCTGCAGGTGGCGCACATCCAGTTCCTGCAGAACATGGCGAAGGAAGGCACCTTCACGTATGTCGGCCGGAAGGACGAGCCGGTGTCGAAGTTCTATAGCGGCGACTGCGGCATCATCACGAATTCGTCGGGCTCGCGCGCGACCATCGCGAAGTTCGCCAAGTTCGACTACGGCGTCGGCATGATGCCCTACGACGCGAACGTGAAGGGCGCGCCGCAGAATGCGATCATCGGCGGCGCAAGTCTGTGGGTGCTGGCGGGCAAGGACCCGGCCGTGTACAAGGGCGTGGCGAAGTTCCTTGCGTATCTGTCCACACCGGAAGTCGCCGCGAAGTGGCATCAGGACACGGGCTATCTGCCGGTCACGCAGGCCGCCTACGAGCTCACGCAGAAGCAGGGCTTCTATGCGAAGAACCCGGGCGCGGACATCGCGATCAAGCAGATGCTGAACAAGCCGCCGCTGCCGTACACGAAGGGCCTGCGTCTGGGCAACATGCCGCAGATCCGCACCATCGTCGATGAAGAGCTGGAGCAGGTCTGGGCGGAGAAAAAGACGCCGCAACAGGCGCTCGACGCAGCGGTCTCGCGCGGCGACGAACTCCTGACCCGCTTCGAGAAGGCAGGCAACTAAGCACGTGCAAGCATGTGCGCCCGCGCGCGGCGCGGGCGCCTTCGTTCAGGACATACCGCATGGAAAAACGGTCTCGTTTCGATACGAGCGTGTTGCCGTATCTGCTCGTCGCCCCGCAGCTCGCCATCACCGCGCTTTTCTTTCTCTGGCCGGCGGGCGAAGCGCTCTGGCAGGCCACGCAGAGCCAGGACGCGTTCGGCACGTCGAGCGAATTCGTCGGGCTGGCGAACTTCAAGCAGTTGTTCGCGGACCCGCTGTATCTGTCCTCGTTCAACACGACGATGGTCTTCTGCGCGCTCGTCACCGTGTCGGGCCTCGTGATCTCGCTGCTGCTCGCTGCCTGCGCGGATCGCGTGACGCGCGGCGCGAAGGCGTATCAGACGCTGCTCATCTGGCCGTATGCGGTCGCGCCCGCCATCGCTGCCGTGCTCTGGTCGTTCCTGTTCAACCCGAGCATCGGGCTCGTCACGTATGCGCTGGCGAAGCAGGGCATCGCGTGGAATCACGCGCTCAACGGCACGCAGGCCATGTTCCTCGTCGTGCTCGCCTCCGTTTGGAAGCAGGTGAGCTACAACTTTCTGTTCTTCTATGCCGGCCTTCAGGCGATCCCGCAATCGCTCATTGAAGCGGCCGCCATCGACGGCGCCGGTCCCGTGCGGCGCTTCTTCGGCATCGCGCTGCCGCTGCTGTCGCCGACAAGCTTCTTCCTGCTCGTCGTCAACCTTGTCTATGCGTTCTTCGACACCTTCCCGGTCATCGACGCGGCCACCGGCGGCGGACCCGCGCAGTCCACCAAGACGCTGATCTACAAGATCTTCGCGGAAGGCTTTCAGGGACTCGACATCGGCAGTTCGGGCGCGCAGTCGGTCGTGCTGATGGTGATCGTCATCGTGCTGACCGTGGTGCAGTTCCGCTTCGTTGAACGCAGGGTGCAATACTCATGATCGAAAACCGTCGCGGCTTCGATATCTTCTGTCACGCGGTGCTGCTGGCAGGCGTCGTGCTCATCGTGTTTCCGGTGTACGTCGCGTTCTGCGCCGCCACGATGAACTCGAAGGAAGTGTTCAGCGTGCCGCTCTCGCTCGTGCCGAGCACGCATCTGTTCGAGAACATCGCGCACGTCTGGACCTATGGCAGCGGCAACGCGGCAGCGCCCTTCGGGCTCATGCTGCTGAACAGTCTCGTGATGGCGCTCGTCATCTCCATCGGCAAGATCGCGGTGTCGATCGTCTCGGCCTATGCCATCGTGTTCTTCCGCTTTCCGCTGAAGAACCTCGCGTTCTGGCTCATCTTCATCACGCTGATGCTGCCCGTCGAAGTGCGCATCTTTCCGACTGTGCAGGTCGTGTCGTCGATGCATCTGTCGAACACGTATGCGGGCCTCACGTTGCCGTTGATCGCGTCGGCGACCGCGACCTTCCTGTTCCGGCAGTTCTTCATGACGCTGCCCGACGAACTGATGGAGGCCGCGCGCATCGATGGCGCCGGGCCGCTGCGCTTCTTCTGGGACGTCGTGCTGCCGCTTTCGAAGACGAACATCGCGGCGCTCTTCGTCATCACGTTCATCTACGGCTGGAACCAGTATCTCTGGCCCATTCTCATCACCAACGAGGTATCGCTGCAGACGGCGGTGGTCGGCATCAAGAGCATGATCGCGTCGGGCGATACCGCGACCGAATGGCATCTCGTCATGACCGCGACGCTGCTCGCGATGCTGCCGCCGCTCGCCGTCGTGCTGACGATGCAGCGCTGGTTCGTGCGCGGCCTCGTCGACGCCGAAAAATAACCGGAGACTCTGGATAGATGGCTGCGCTGAATCTCAAGGGCGTGAAAAAAACCTACGATGGCTCGCAGTACGTGCTGCACGGCATCGACGTGGCGATCGAGGACGGCGAGTTCGTCGTGATGGTGGGGCCGTCGGGTTGCGGCAAGTCCACGCTGCTGCGCATGGTGGCGGGGCTGGAGAGCGTCTCGGAAGGCGCGATCGAAATCGGCGGCAAGGTGGTGAACAAGCTGGAGCCGAAGGATCGCGACATCGCGATGGTGTTCCAGAACTACGCGCTCTATCCGCACATGAGCGTGGCGCAGAACATGGCGTATGCGCTGAAGATCGGCGGTGCGGACCGGAAGACGATCGACGCGCGCGTGGCCAATGCCGCGCGCATCCTCGAACTCGATCATCTGCTCGCGCGCAAGCCGCGCGAATTGTCGGGCGGACAGCGACAGCGCGTCGCGATGGGTCGCGCGATCGTGCGCGAACCGGCGGTGTTCCTGTTCGACGAACCCCTGTCCAATCTCGACGCCAAGCTGCGCGTGCAGATGCGGCTCGAAATCCAGCGTCTGCACGCGCGTCTCGCGACCACGAGCCTCTATGTGACGCACGACCAGATCGAAGCGATGACGCTCGCGCAACGCGTTATCGTGATGAACAAGGGTCATGCCGAGCAAATCGGCGCGCCGACGGAAGTCTACGAACGGCCGGCGACGGTGTTCGTCGCGAGCTTCATCGGCTCGCCCGCGATGAATCTGCTCGAAGGCCGCCTTTCGGACGACGGCGCAACGTTCCATGTCGCCGGCGACGGACCTGCTCTGCCCGTATCGGGCGCGAACGGCGTCACGCGCGAAATGCACGGGCGCGAGTGGACGCTCGGCATTCGTCCCGAGCACATGACGCCCGGCATCGAAGGCGTGGCGAGTGCAACGCTGGAAGTCGATTCGGCGGAACTGCTGGGCGCCGATAATCTGGCGCACGGCAAGTGGGGCAAGCACGATGTGGCGGCGCGGCTACCGCATGAGCATCGGCCGCGGCGCGGCGAGCAGCTTGCGCTGTCGCTGCCGGCGCGCCATCTGCATTTCTTCGATGCAGCAACCGGAAGGCGCGCCAACTGAAGGAGCGACGATGAGAACCTGGCCTTATCCCGCCATCGTCGCGCATCGCGGCGGCGGCAAGCTTGCACCGGAGAACACGCTGGAAGCCATCGACGTCGGCGCGCAATACGGACACCGGATGATCGAGTTCGACGCGAAGCTTTCCGCCGACGACATCGTCTTCCTGCTGCACGACGACGATGTCGACCGCACGTCGGATGGCCATGGCGCGGCGCAGGCGTTGAGCTTTGCGCAATTGCAGGCGCTAGACGCAGGCGCGTGGTTCAGCGAGACGTTCGCGCACGCGCGCATGCCGACGCTCGCTCAAGTTCATGAACGCTGCGTGCGCCATGGACTGGCGGCGAATATCGAGATCAAGCCGAGCACGGGGCGCGACGTGCAAACCGGCGAGATCGTGGCGCGCGAGGCGGCAAGCCTGTGGGCGGACGCCGATCCGGCGCCGCTGTTGTCATCGTTTTCTTATGCGGCGCTCGAGGCAGCGCGCGAGGCCGCACCGGACCTGCCGCGCGGCATGTTGTACGAGCGCGTGCCGCCGGACTGGCGCGCGCAGACGGCGGCGCTGGCGTGCGTGTCGCTGCATGCGGACCATCGCGCGCTGGATGAAGCGCTTGTCGCGCAGATCAGGGATGCCGGTCTGCGCATCCTCGCCTACACCGTCAACGATCCCGCGCGCGCGCGGCTGCTCGCGCAATGGGGCGTCGATGCGATCTGTACCGATCGCATCGACATCATTGGCGCGGATTTTCTGGAAGCGGCGTCGGACTAGACGGTCAACGCGCGCGGGCGAGAAGAATGCCCGCGACCAGGGCGAGGCCGCCGACCAGCGCGATCGTCTGCCAGGGCTTTTCGTGGAGATAGGCGTCAGCGTCTTCGAGTACGACGCCCGCGCGCTGACGCAGCACGGCGTGGGTATCGTTGAGGCGCGCACGGGCGCTGTCGAGCCGGTCGCTGATCTGCGCGCGCAACGCGGCGGCGTCGGCCGATGTGCCTTCCGACAGTGCGCTTTCCAGTTCGCTCAGCAGCGAGCGCAGTTCCGAACCAATATCCTCGGCCGCTTCACGGCCATGCCGCGCCATGCGTCGAGCACGGCGGCTGGTCGTGGTCCATGAATCTCCGATGGCGTCACGCGTGTTGGGAAGTGCGTTCATAGATCGCTCCGTCGATGGATGAGTCGTGGATAGCCCGCCCTTGAATCAGCGGGAAAAACCCATGACTGAGCAAGTTCGGTGCCGGTGTTCATGAATCGTTGACGGGACGCCTGGCCGCGCCCGGACAAACATGGTACATGCATGGGGCACGTAAGATGTGCAAGCGATGCAATGCATCGAAGGTCACATTTACAAGCATTGCACGAATAAAAACGCCGGCATGTGCAAACATGCCGGCGTTATCTTTGTTAATGCGTATTCGCTTCGATCTTTTCAATCTCGAGTGCGCAAGGTCAAGCTTTTAGAAGCGATAGCCCACGCGCAAATACGTCACGATCGGATTCAGCGTGATTTTCGCCTGCGATTGCACATTGAGCGTACCCACTGGCGTTTGCGCTGCAGTGCTGAGCTTGGCGGTTGCCTTCATCGGAATGAACGAGACTGAAAATCCTGCAAACCAGTGTTCCGTGAAGTTGTAGGTTGCACCGACGTTAAAGACGGGCGCCCAAGAACTATCCGTGTCGACGCTGGTCGGACCATGCAGGACCGAGCCTTCGAATTGGTCATTGGTGATCTTGGCGTCGGTGAACCAGGTACGCGTCACGCCAATGCCGACGAACGGACGAAACTTCGCCTGAGGAGCATTGAAGAAGTATTTGAAGAGCAACGTCGGGCTCCACTGCTTCGCGCTGCCAAGCTTGCCGTAGCGCGAGAGAGAGCCGGTGCCTTCGAGGTCGAACGTGGGCGGGATGCCCATCTCGAGTTCCGCGGCGATGTGATCGGTTGCGAAGTAGCCGAAGGTGAAGCCGGCGGTATCAGCGCTTGAAATGCCGGCGCCCGTGCCGGGAACATCGATATTGACGGGAGATCCGCCTACACTTGTTTCTTTGAGCGGACCGCTGCTGTCTTGCGGGGCAAAATGAAACCAGCCTCCAGTGACATAGAAGGATCCGGCTGATTGCGCATGCGCCGCTGTGGACACACACGCCAATGCCGCGATCCCCGTGATGACCTGTTTTATTTTCAATTTGTGCTCCTCCGAAAAAGCACGCTCATTATGAACACAACATTTCAAAGTAACCATAGCGGCGCCGTAGAGCATTTTCCCTAGGGCACAGAGCGGCTTCGGAGCCTCATTGCACGGCATTTGCATGGCTTTCGCACATGTTGCCGGAATGGCTCCCAAGGACCCCCACCGGGGTAACACAAACGCGACCAACGGAATATCCAGAATGGCACGGCTTGCACGACTCTACGTTCCCGAACAGCCGCAGCATGTCATCCTGCGTGGTCTCGACCAGCAGCCCGCCTTCGTTGACGACCAGGACTACGAGCTCTTCATCGACTGTCTGAGAACGGCCTCGCGTGATCATCACCTCTCCATTCACGCCTATGCATTGATGCCGCAGGCGGTGCATCTGTTGGTCACGCCGCGCGACGAAGCCAGCTTGCCCAAGGCGATGCAGGCAGTCGGACGTCGTTACGTAGCGCACTTCAATCGACGTTACATGCGACGCGGCACACTCTGGGAAGGCCGCTATCGCGCGACCGTCATCGAAGGCGATCGTTACTTCCTGCTTGCTACGCGCGTTGTCGAGATGGCGCCGGTACGCGCGCAACTCGTCACAGCGCCGCAGGACTACAAATGGTCGAGCTTCCGTCATCACATCGGCCTCACGCTCGATGGGCTGATCACCGACCATCCGCTCTTCTGGTCGCTCGGCAACACGCCTTTCGAACGCCAGCACGCCTACAAGGAACTGTGCGAACAACCGCTCGATGAGCGCGAAACCACCCGTCTGCTGCAAGCGACACTCAAGGGCTGGGTGCTCGGCAGCGATTCCTATCGGGAATGGGCCGCACGGGCGGCCAATCGCCGGGTGTCGCCGCTGCCGCGCGGCCGTCCGCGCAAGGTTCGCGAAACTCCACAGGCCCAATAACGGCGTGACAATGCAAAGCTGAAGGAAAAAACGAAACGGCGTCTCGGATTTCAACGAAACGCCGTTTTTCTCGACCGATTTCAATTTGTCCCCAAATAAATGGGGCATCCTTGCACCATAACGATAATAGGTGTCAGACCATCACATTTTGTTTGCCATCATTTTGATTCGTCGCGTATATTTCGATTTCCGGCGATTGCCGCGGTGCAGCGTGCCGCGCACGACCGTGCAGTGCGACTTGATTCGTTGAAACAAAACGGTCGCGCAGCAACAAGAAAATGGTTCAACGGCCGCGTCCAGTCGGCCCCTCACAGTAGAGACGGTGTCCCCATGAACGATCAACAGCAGCCGGCATTCGGTTCGCTTCCCGCCGCGCAGGGCATGTACGACCCTGCCAACGAGCATGACGCCTGCGGCGTCGGCTTCGTCGCCCACATCAAAGGGAAAAAGAGCCACGAGATCATTCAACAGGGTCTCAAGATTCTCGAGAATCTGGACCACCGCGGCGCGGTGGGCGCCGATCCCCTGATGGGCGACGGCGCCGGCATCCTGATCCAGGTGCCGGACGGTTTCTATCGCGAGGAAATGGCCAAGCAGGGCGTGACGTTGCCGCCGGCTGGCGAATATGGCGTCGGCATGATCTTCCTGCCGAAGGAACACGCCTCGCGTCTCGCGTGCGAACAGGAACTCGAACGTACCGTGAAGGCAGAAGGTCAGGTGGTGCTCGGCTGGCGCGACGTCCCCGTCGACTCCACCATGCCCATCTCGCCCACCGTCAAGGCCACCGAGCCGCTGATCCGGCAGATCTTCATCGGGCGCGGCAAGGACATCGTCGTGACTGACGCGCTCGAGCGCAAGCTGTACATCATCCGCAAGACCGCGAGCCACCGCATCCAGGCGCTCAAGCTCAAGCACGGCAAGGAATACTTCGTGCCGTCGGTGTCGTCGCGTACCGTGGTCTACAAGGGGCTGCTGCTCGCGGGTCAGGTCGGCGTGTATTACCGCGACCTGCAGGACGAGCGCGTCGTCTCGGCGCTGGCGCTGGTGCACCAGCGCTTCTCCACCAACACCTTCCCGGCGTGGGAGCTCGCGCACCCGTACCGCATGATCGCGCACAACGGCGAGATCAACACCGTGAAGGGCAACGTCAACTGGCTGAACGCGCGCACGGGCGCGATCGCCTCGCACGTGCTCGGCGACGACCTGCCGAAGCTCTGGCCGCTGATTTATCCGGGCCAGTCGGACACGGCTTCGTTCGACAACTGTCTCGAACTGCTCGTGATGGCGGGCTACCCGCTCGTCCACGCAATGATGATGATGATCCCGGAAGCGTGGGAGCAGCACACGCTGATGGACGACAACCGCCGCGCGTTCTACGAATATCACGCCGCGATGATGGAGCCGTGGGACGGCCCCGCCGCAATCGCATTCACCGACGGCCGTCAGATCGGCGCAACGCTGGACCGTAACGGCCTGCGTCCGGCGCGCTATCTCGTCACCGACGACGACCTCGTGATCCTCGCGTCGGAGTCGGGCGTGCTGCCTATCCCCGAGTCGAAGATCGTCCAGAAGTGGCGCCTGCAGCCGGGCAAGATGTTCCTGATCGACATGGAGCAGGGCCGCATCATCCAGGACAAGGAACTCAAGGACAACCTCGCGAACGCCAAGCCGTACAAGAGCTGGATTGAAGCCGTGCGCATCAAGCTCGACGAAATCGAGCCGAAGGCGGAAGACGTCGAGACGCAACGCCGCGAAGCCGCCGTGCTGCTGGACCGCCAGCAGGCGTTCGGCTACACGCAGGAAGACCTCAAGTTCCTGATGGCGCCGATGGCGCAATCGGGCGAGGAAGCCATCGGCTCGATGGGCAACGACTCGCCGCTGGCGGTCATGTCCAACAAGAACAAGACGCTGTACAACTACTTCAAGCAGTTGTTCGCGCAAGTGACGAACCCGCCGATCGACCCGATCCGCGAGAACATGGTGATGTCGCTGGTGTCGTTCATCGGCCCGAAGCCGAACCTGCTCGACACGACCAACATCAACCCGACGATGCGCCTCGAAGTGTCGCAGCCCGTGCTCGACTTCAAGGACATCGCGAAAATCCGCTCCATCGACCAGTACACGGGCGGCAAGTTCAGCTCGTACGAACTGAACATCTGCTATCCGGTCGCGTGGGGCAAGGAAGGCATCGAGGCGCGCATCGCCTCGCTGTGCGCGGAAGCCGTGGACGCCGTCAAGTCGGGCTATAACATCCTGATCGTGTCGGACCGTCGCGCGGACCGTGACAACGTCGCGATCCCGGCGCTGCTCGCCACCTCGGCCATTCACTCGCATCTCGTCGCGCATGGCCTGCGCACGAGCACGGGTCTGGTCGTCGAAACCGGCTCGGCGCGCGAGACGCATCACTTCGCGCTGCTCGCGGGCTACGGCGCGGAAGCCGTGCACCCGTACCTCGCGCTGGAGACGCTCGCCAACATGGCCGAAGGCCTGAAGGGCGACCTCTCGGCCGAGAAGGTCATCTACAACTTCACGAAGGCGGTCGGCAAGGGCTTGCTCAAGGTGATGTCGAAGATGGGCATCTCGACGTACATGTCCTACACGGGTGCGCAGATTTTCGAAGGCGTGGGCCTGTCGGCGGATCTGGTCGAGAAGTACTTCAAGGGCACGGCGTCGAAGGTCGGCGGCATCGGCATCTTCGAAGTGGCCGAGGAAGCGATTCGCCTGCATCGCGACGCGTTCGGCGACAACCCGGTCCTCGCCACGATGCTCGACGCGGGCGGCGAGTACGCGTATCGCGTGCGCGGCGAAGAGCACATGTGGACACCGGATGCGATCGCCAAGCTGCAACATTCGGCGCGCAGCAATTCGTACCAGACGTACAAGGAATACGCGCACATCATCAACGACCAGACGAAGCGGCACATGACGTTCCGCGGTCTGTTCGAGTTCAAGGTCGACCCGGCCAAGGCGATTCCGCTCGAAGAAGTCGAATCGGCGAAGGACATCGTCAAGCGCTTCGCGACCGGCGCCATGTCGCTCGGCTCGATCAGCACGGAAGCGCACGCCACATTGGCGGTCGCGATGAACCGTATCGGCGGCAAGTCGAACACCGGCGAAGGCGGCGAGGATGAAACGCGCTATCGCAACGAACTGCGCGGCATTCCGATCAAGAACGGCGACACGCTGCAATCCATCATCGGCAAGGAAGTCGTCAGCGACATCCCGCTGAAGGAAGGCGATTCGCTGCGCTCGAAGATCAAGCAGGTGGCGTCGGGCCGCTTCGGCGTGACGGCGGAGTATCTCGCGTCGGCCGACCAGATCCAGATCAAGATGGCGCAGGGCGCGAAGCCGGGCGAAGGCGGCCAGCTGCCGGGTCACAAGGTGTCGGATTACATCGGCAAGCTGCGTTACTCGGTGCCGGGCGTCGGCCTGATCTCGCCGCCGCCGCACCACGACATCTATTCGATCGAAGACCTGGCGCAGCTGATTCACGATCTGAAGAACGTGAACTCCGGTTCGAGCATTTCGGTGAAGCTGGTGTCCGAAGTGGGCGTCGGCACGGTGGCGGCGGGTGTCGCGAAGGCGAAGGCGGATCACGTCGTGATCGCGGGCCATGACGGCGGCACGGGCGCTTCGCCGCTGTCGTCGCTCAAGCATGCGGGCACGCCGTGGGAACTGGGCCTCGCCGAGACGCAGCAGACCCTGGTGCTGAACCGTCTGCGCGGCCGTATCCGCGTGCAGGCCGACGGCCAGATGAAGACCGGCCGCGATGTCGTGATCGGCGCGCTGCTCGGCGCGGACGAGTTCGGCTTCGCGACGGCGCCGCTGGTCGTCGAAGGCTGCATCATGATGCGCAAGTGCCATCTGAACACGTGCCCGGTCGGCGTCGCGACGCAGGACCCGGTGCTGCGCGCGAAGTTCTCCGGCCAGCCGGAACACGTCGTCAACTTCTTCTTCTTCGTGGCGGAAGAAGTGCGCGAGATCATGGCGCAGTTCGGCATCCGCAAGTTTGACGACCTGATCGGCCGCGCCGAGCTGCTCGACACGAAGAAGGGCGTCGAGCACTGGAAGGCGAAGGGTCTCGACTTCTCGCGTGTGTTCTATCAAGTGCCGGTGGAAGCGGAAGTCGCGCGCAAGCATGTGGACGTGCAGGACCACGGTCTGGACAAGGCGCTCGATCACATCCTGATCGAGAAGTCGAAGGCCGCCATCGAGAAGGGTGAGCATGTGTCGTTCATCCAGCCGGTGCGCAACGTGAACCGTACGGTCGGCGCCATGCTGTCCGGCACGATCGCGAAGAAGCACGGCCACGACGGCCTGCCCGACGACTCCATCCACATTCAGCTGAAGGGCACGGCGGGTCAGAGCTTCGGCGCGTTCCTCGCGAAGGGCGTGACGCTGGATCTGGTCGGCGACGGCAACGACTACGTCGGCAAGGGCCTCTCGGGCGGGCGCATCATCATTCGCCCGACCAACGACTTCCGCGGCAAGTCCGAAGAAAACATCATCTGCGGTAACACGGTGATGTACGGCGCGATCGAAGGCGAAGCGTATTTCCGCGGCGTCGCGGGCGAGCGCTTCTGCGTGCGCAACTCGGGCGCGACGGCGGTCGTCGAGGGCACCGGCGACCACGGCTGCGAATACATGACCGGCGGCACGGTGGTCGTGCTCGGCGAGACCGGCCGCAACTTCGCGGCGGGCATGTCGGGCGGCATCGCGTTCGTGTACGACCCGGATGGCAGCTTTGCGGGCAAGTGCAACAAGTCGATGGTCGCGCTCGATCCGGTGCTGCAGCAGGCTGAACAGGAGCGCACGGTGGATCGCGCGCTGTGGCATACCGGCAAGACCGACGAAGCGTTGCTGAAGGGGCTGATCGAGCGTCACTTCCAGTTCACCGGCTCGCCGCGCGCGAAGGCCTTGCTTGAAAACTGGGACGCGTCGCGCCGTCAGTTCGTCAAGGTCTTCCCGACGGAGTACAAGCGCGCACTGGCTGAAATTGGCGCGAAGAAGTCGAAGGACGCCATCGCGGCTTGATGCCTCGTTCACACAGATATAAGCGCGCTCTGACGCCAAGACGTCAGAGCGCGTGATCCTCACCAAATACAGAGAAAGAAATGGGCAAGGCAACCGGTTTTCTCGAGTTCGAACGCCAGCACGAGGCATACGAAGCACCGCTGACCCGCGTCAAGCACTACAAGGAATTCGTTGCAGCGCTGACCGATGAAGACGCGAAGGTTCAGGGCGCGCGCTGCATGGACTGCGGCATTCCGTTCTGCAACAACGGCTGTCCGGTCAACAACATCATTCCGGACTTCAACGATCTGGTGTTCCAGCAGGACTGGAAGAGCGCGATCAACGTGCTGCACTCCACCAACAACTTCCCGGAGTTCACGGGCCGCATCTGCCCGGCGCCGTGCGAATCGGCGTGTACGCTGGGCATCAACGACGATCCGGTCGGCATCAAGTCGATCGAGCACGCGATCATCGACAAGGCCTTCGCCGAAGGCTGGGTCGTGCCGCAACCGCCGAAGCACAAGACGGGCAAGAAGGTGGCTGTGGTCGGTTCCGGTCCGGCTGGACTCGCTGCCGCGCAGCAACTGGGACGCGCGGGACATGACGTGGTCGTGTTCGAGAAGAACGACCGCATCGGCGGTCTGCTGCGCTACGGCATTCCCGACTTCAAGCTGGAGAAGTGGCTGATCGACCGCCGCATGCGCCAGATGGAAGCGGAAGGCGTGTCGTTCCGCACCAATGTGTTCATCGGCAAGGACGCGATGCCGGAATACATCGCCAACACGGCGAAGGAAACCATCACGCCGGATGAACTGAAGGAACAGTTCGATGCCGTGGTGATTGCCGGCGGTTCGGAAACGCCGCGTGATCTGCCGGTGCCGGGCCGCGAGCTCCAGGGCATCTACTATGCGATGGAATTCCTGCCGCAGCAGAACAAGGTCAATGCGGGCGACAAGGTCCCGGACCAGCTGCTGGCCAAGGGCAAGCATGTGGTCGTGATCGGCGGCGGCGATACGGGTTCGGATTGTGTCGGCACGTCGAACCGGCATGGCGCGAAGGGCGTGACGCAGTTCGAACTGCTGGCGCAACCGCCTGAAGAAGAGAACAAGCCGCTGGTGTGGCCGTACTGGCCGATCAAGCTGCGCACGTCTTCGTCGCATGAAGAGGGCTGCGAGCGTGACTGGTCGGTGGCGACGAAGCGCTTCGAAGGCAAGAACGGCAAGGTCGAGAAGCTGATTGCGGTGCGCGTCGAGTGGAAGGGCGGCAAGATGCAGGAAGTGCCGGGTTCCGAGTTCGAGATGAAGGCCGATCTCGTGCTGCTCGCGATGGGCTTCACGCAGCCAGTGTCGCCGGTGCTGGAAGCGTTCGGCGTCGAGAAGGATGCGCGCGGCAACGTGCGTGCTTTGACGGAAGGCGACAAGGCGTATTACACGTCCGTGGACAAGGTGTTCACGGCGGGCGATATGCGGCGCGGCCAGTCGCTGGTGGTGTGGGCGATTCGCGAAGGACGGCAATGCGCGCGGTCGGTCGATGCGTTCCTGATGGGGAGCAGTGAGCTGCCGCGGTAAAGGGTTGTGCCGGCAGGTTTGAGAAAAGGCGGATGGTCGAAAGGCTGTTCGCCTTTTTGGTTTGGAGGAGCGCAGGCGCTGTTGACTCTTGCGCCAGACAGATAAGAAAAAACCGCACCGGCAATCCCTCACCGATGCGGTCCTCACGACCCGCCCAAACCAGCAACCCCGCCTCAAGCCTCCGCCATCATCCTTTCGATCTCGATCTTGTAGTCATGGAACATCGCGACCGATTCACGATGCGCGACGCTTAGAATCGCCGCCTTCGGCAGCTTCTCCAGCACCGTGTTGTAGATATGGAGTTCGTTTTCCGCATCGAGCGCGCTGGTGGCTTCGTCGAGGAACAGGAAATCCGGCTTGTGCAGCAGCACGCGCGCTGCGGCCAAACGTTGCTGTTCGCCCGGCGACAGACTCCGCGCCCAGTGCGCGCTTTCCTCCAGCCGGTCCACATACGACCCGAGATTACAGAGGCGCAGCGCCTCGCGTGTTTCTTCGTCGCTGAACGTGCCGCCCGGCGACGGATACGCGAGCGCCGCACGCAGCGTGCCGATCGGCAGATAGCTCACTTGCGGGATGAACATCATCTTCGCGTCGACGGGTGCGTCGATGGTGCCGTCACCAAACGGCCACAGGCCCGCGAGCGCCCGCATCAAGGTGCTCTTGCCCGATCCCGACGGCCCGACCACCAGCCAGCGCGAGCCCGGCTCGACCGACACGTTCGCCACCCGCGACAGCGGCGTGCCGTTCGGCAGCGCGAGCGTGAGATCCTTGGTCGTGAGCGAGGGCGTGCTCGTGTAGTGCAGGTTGATGCCACCGCGCTCGGTGGCGGGCGAGTTTTCCTCGCGGATGTGGGTGGACCGCATCACGCGCTTGAATTCACGCAGACGATTCACCGTGGCGCGCCATTCGACCAACGTCGAATAACTGTTGATGAACCAGGAAAACGAATCGCTGACCGTGCCGAACGCCGATGAAATCTGCATCAGCACGCCAAACGAGAACGCCCCTGCAAAGTAGCGCGGCGCCGCGACCATGATCGGAAAGATGATGGCGATCTGGCCATAGAAGCTCAGCACGAAGGTCATGCGCTTCGTGTACTTCATGATCAGCCACCAGTTGTCGCGAATGCGCTGGAAAATGGACTTGGCGTTCGCCGTTTCGGTCGTGATGCCGTCATAGAAGGCGATCTGCTCGGCGTTTTCGCGCACGCGGATCAGCCCGAAGCGGAAGTCCGCTTCCACCTTCTGCTGCTGGTAGTTGATCGACACCAGCGGATGGCCGACCTTCTGGATGATCAGCGAGCCCAGGATCGCGTACAGCGCGGCGGCCCAGACCATGTAGCCTGGAATCGTGATCGGCGTGGCGCCGAGCGAGAAGGTCAGCGCGCCGGCAAGGGTCCACAGGATGGTGATGAAAGTGACCAGCGTGACGAGCGTCGAAAGCAGGTCAAGCGAGAGTGAAAGCGTCGTGGTCGCGAAGGATTGCAGGTCGTCGCTGATCCGCTGGTCGGGGTTGTCGGCGAGCCGGTCGCGTTCGATGCGGTAGAACGCCTTGTCGCCGAACCATTGTTCGAGATAGCGGTTGGTCAGCCATTGACGCCAGCGGAACGCCAGCATCTGCCGCAGATATCGTCCGTACACCGCGAGCAGGATGTACGCGAAGGCGAGGCCGGTGAAGATCAGCAGCAGGTGGGGAAAATCCTTGACGTTCTTGTTCTGCAGCGCGTTGTAGAAGTCTGCGTTCCAGCTGTTGAGCCGCACGTTGATCCAGACGACCGTCATGTTGATCGCGATGATCGCCACGAGCAGGCCCCAGGCGAAGCCGCGTTCCTCGGAAACCCAGTAGGGCTTGATGAGGCTCCACGCCGAGACTTCGTCGGCCTTCTGCTGCGTGTTTTCGGTACGGGTGTCGATCATGAGCTTCCTGCCGATGCGCCCTTCGGGCGGCGGGTTATTGCGTGGTCGCGCGACGGGCATGCTGCGCGGTGCGGCCGGCTGCGGCCTGTTGTCTTCCGGGCAGCCAGTTTCGGGCCTGCAAATTGTTCCGGGCTTGCCTTAACGCTCACTTAATTTCGCGCGATCGCCGGCTGAACCATGTTCGCGGCATTGTGCCAGAGTGCCGCCGCACACGAAAAAAGCAGGGCGCAATCCCGGTTTGCAGCGCGTTCGCCTTTCATGGTCTAATGACCTTCGACGAAACAGGGGTGCTTCGCATGCATCGACGGCCGAAACCGGCCCTCACGCAGCGAGGCTGAGAGAGACCCTTTGCACCCGATCCGGGTAATACCGGCGAGGGAAGTTTCCGGAGAACGCGCGACACCCGCGCCATTCCTCCAGTTTCTTCCGCACCTTGTCCTTTCCGTCCGGCGCGCATCCGCTGCCGGGCCGGTCTCTCCGCCCATGTCGTCCTTGTGATGTGCCGCAGCGCCTGCACAGACGGATCGGGCCATTTCTGCCTTCCTCCTTGCTGATGCAGCGTCAAGCATAGGCCTCGTGCGCGTGCTTCATGTGCCCGTGCCGGCCGATAGGAGACATCGAATTGAACAGCATCCATCAGACCGCCGACCCCCAGGCGGACTTCGCCGTGATCGGCGGCGGGCTCGTTGGCCGGCTCGTTGCCTGGCAGCTTGCGGGCGCGGGGCATCAAGTGAGTCTTTTCGAGCGCGGCGACGCGCTCGGCTCGCAGTCGGCCGCCTGGGTGGCGGCCGCGATGCTGGCGCCGCTCGCCGAGGCCGCCAGTGCGGAACCGCTCGTGGTCGGGCTCGGCGCGGCATCGCTCGAACGCTGGCCGGAGATCATCGCGCAATTGCCCGAGCCGGTCTTCTTTCAGCGCAACGGCACGCTCGTCGTCTGGCATGGCGCGGATCGCGCGGAAGCGCCTTTGCTCGAACGCCGGCTGCGCGCCAATTCGCCGGCCGGCTTGCTCGACGGTGGCTTCGTCAAGCTGGCCGGCACCCAGCTCGCGCAGGCGGAACCGGCGCTCGGCACGCGTTTCGCGCAAGGCTGGCTGCTGCCGAACGAAGGTCAACTCGACAACCGCCAGGCGCTCGCCGCATTGGCCGCCGGACTCGCCGCGCGCGGCGTACGCACGCACTGGAACACCTGCGTCGATGCCATGCCCGACGCGCGCTGGATCATCGATTGCCGCGGGCTCGGCGGCAAACCTGCCTGGCCCGCGCTGCGCGGGATTCGCGGCGAAGTGGCGCGAGTGCACGCGCCGGGCATTGGGCTGTCGCGGCCGGTGCGCCTGCTGCATCCGCGTTATCCGCTCTATATCGCGCCGAAGCAGGACGATCTGTACGTCATCGGCGCGACTGAAGTCGAAGGCGAGGACATGTCGCCGGTGAGCGTGCGGTCCGCGCTCGAACTGCTGAGCGCCGCGTTCGCCGTGCATCCGGGTTTCGGCGAGGCGCGCATCCTCGAACTCAACGCCCACTGTCGGCCGACCTTGCCGGATCACCGGCCAGCCATCGTCTGGGACGGGGCGCGGACTGTGCGTGTGAACGGGCTGTATCGGCACGGCTTCATGATCGCGCCCGAAGTCGCGGACACCGCATGCCGGCTGGCGGAAGCCCTCAGCGCCGGCGAAGTGTCCAGCCATGCGAGCTTCGACCACCATCGCCACGCCGCGCGCTGGCCGGAACTGCTGCACGGCGCGGCCGCTGCCGTCTCCGCGCCGGCGCTGTCGCACTAGATGAGAGGCAAAAAGCCATGAACATCCGCATCAATCAGCGCGCCTTCGATCTGCCCGACGCCGCCACCGTCAACGAGGCGCTCGCCGCCTTCGGCGCGAAGCCGCCGTTCGCGGTCGCGCTCAACGGCCAGTTCGTCGCGCGCGGCGAGCACGCCATCCGTACGCTTTCCGCCGGAGACCGGCTCGACGTCGTGTCGCCCGTCGCGGGCGGCTGAGTCGCATGACGCACATCGAAGAATCGAAGGATCCCATCATGACCACACAGACCGCCGACGTGCTCACGCTCTACGGCCAGTCCTTCCCGAGCCGGCTCTTGCTCGGCACGTCGCGTTATCCGTCGCTGCAATCGCTGTCGGACGCCATCGACGCCGCGCGTCCCGGCATGGTGACGGTCGCGCTGCGGCGTCAGTCGGAGACCGGCGAGGCCGGCTTCTTTGACGTGCTCAAGCGCCACGGCGTCGCGCTGCTGCCGAACACGGCGGGGTGCCAGAGCGTCGACGAAGTGCTGACCACGGCGTACATGGCCCGCGAAGTATTCGAGACGCCCTGGATCAAGCTCGAACTGATCGGCGACGACTACACCTTGCAGCCCGACCCGATCGGCCTGGTCGAGGCGGCGTCGAAGCTGATTCGCGACGGCTTCAAGGTGCTGCCGTATTGCACGGAAGACCTGGTGATCGGCCGGCGTCTGCTCGACGCGGGCTGCGAGGCGCTGATGCCGTGGGGCGCGCCGATCGGCACCGGGCGCGGCGTGACCAATCCGTACGGGTTGCGCACGCTGCGCGAGCGTCTGCCGGACGTGCCGCTGATCGTCGATGCCGGGCTCGGTGTGCCGTCGCACGCCAGTCAGGTGATGGAATGGGGCTTCGACGGCGTGCTGCTCAACACGGCGGTGTCGCAGGCGACCTTTCCGCCGCAGATGGCGCGGGCGTTTGCGCTGGGCGTGGAGGCGGGGCGCACCGCGTTTCTCGCCGGACCGATGGCCGAGCGCGACAGCGCGCAGGCGAGCACGCCGGTGGTCGGCATGCCGTTCTGGCATCAGGAAGGAGGGGCGGCATGAGTCTCCTGAACCGCGAAGTGTTCTGGCCGCCGGCGGATGAACTGGTCGAGGTCGCGGAACGCATCCGTGCCCGGTTGGGTGACTGGCCAACTGCCGACACGCGCTGGCGCATTTGCCTGACCGCGCCTGAAACGCCGCAGGCGACCGACCTGATCGTGTTCACCGAAGCGCGCGACGCCGATGTCGACGCCGAGCGCCTGACGAAGCAGGGCGCGGCCGTGCTCGACGCCCACGAGGAGCGCACGGTGCTGCGCCGGGGCGGCGAGCGGTTCGCACTGGAAGGTGCACGCAGCGATGACTGGCTCGCGGCGCTCGCGGCATTCCTCGATTGCAACTTCGAGCCGCACGACGCGCTGGTGCTCGCGCTCGCGTGGCGCGCCGGCGACGAGGCGCGCACTGACGCATGGCCCGTCGATTTCGCCACGTTCCCGCGCGTCGCGGACCTGCCGCCCGCGCCGGAAGGCGGTTTTGCGCCGTGTCCGGACCGGCTCGGGCTGTATCCGGTGCTGCCGGATGCCGCCTGGGTGGAACGGGTGCTCGATCTCGGCGTGCGCACGGCGCAGCTGCGTCGCAAATCGACCGCTTCCGACACGCCCGCCGTTCTGCGCGAGCAAATCGCGCGTTCGGTCGACGCGGGGCGCCGGCATGGCGCGCAGCTGTTCATCAACGATCACTGGCGCGAAGCGATCGCGGCGGGCGCCTATGGCGTGCATCTCGGCCAGGAAGACGTGCAGACCGCGGACCTGAATGCGATTGCGCGGGCCGGCGTGCGGCTCGGCCTGTCCACGCACGGCTACTACGAGATGCTGCGCGCGCTGCATTTCCGGCCGAGCTATCTGGCGCTCGGCGCCGTGTTCCCGACCACGACCAAGGTCATGCCGACGAAGCCGCAGGGCCTGGCGCGGCTCGCGCGCTACGTGCAATTGCTGTCGGGGCGCGTGCCGCTGGTGGCGATCGGCGGGATCGATGCCCGGGCGATGCCGGGCGTGCTCGCGACGGGCATCGGCAGCGGCGCGGTGGTGCGTGCCGTCACCGAGGCGCCGGACATCGCCGCTGCGGTTTCGACATTGCAACAAATGTTTGACGGTCAACCATGAAAACTCTCAAAAAGGCGGAGGTTCGGCCCTAGGCAAAGCACCGATTGCGCGCAGGCCCTATAATTCGGCCTCTTGCGTCAACGGAATCCCTTACCCAGTGCCTGCTTCTTCCGAGACTCTGCTGGAGCTGCGCGACGTCGATTTCGGCTACGGCGACCGGCTCGTTCTATCGAATCTGAACATGCGTTTCACGCGTGGGCAGGTGGTCGCCGTCATGGGCGGCTCGGGCTGCGGCAAGACCACGACCTTGCGTCTGATCGGCGGCCTCGTGAAGGCAAGTCGCGGTCAGGTGATGTTCGGTGGCCAGGACGTCGGCGCGCAGACGCGCGAAGGCCTGTACGCCCTGCGCCGCAAGATGGGCATGCTGTTCCAGTTCGGCGCGCTGTTCACCGACCAGACCGTGTTCGAAAACGTCGCGTTCGCGCTGCGCGAGCACACGGATCTCCCGGAAGATCTGATCCGCGACCTCGTGCTGATGAAGCTGAACGCGGTCGGGTTGCGCGGCGCGCGCGACCTCGCGCCGTCGGAGATTTCCGGTGGCATGGCGCGGCGCGTGGCGCTGGCGCGCGCCATCGCACTGGATCCCCAGTTGATGATGTATGACGAGCCCTTCGCCGGCCTCGATCCCATCTCGCTCGGCATCACGGCGCAACTCATCCGCACGCTCAACGACGCTCTCGGCGCCACCTCCATTCTGGTCACGCACGACGTGCCGGAATCCTTCGCCATCGCCGACTACGTGTATTTCATCGCAAACGGCGGCATTCACGCCGAAGGCACGCCGGCGCAACTGCGGGCGTCGGAAGACCCGACCGTGCGCCAGTTCATCGACGGCACGCCCGACGGCCCGTTCAAGTTCCACTACGCGAGCACCTCGCTCGAAGCGGATTTCGGCATCGGAGGGCGCGCATGATCAGCGCAATCGGACGCTGGGTGCTGGACGGCTTCGGCACCACGGGCTACGCCATGCGCATGTTCGCGCGGCTCGTGCTCGAAATCTTCCCGCTGCTGCGCCGTCCGCGTCTCGTCACGAAACAGATTCACTTCGTCGGCAATTATTCGCTCGTCATCATCGCGGTATCGGGCTTGTTCGTCGGTTTCGTGCTCGGCTTGCAGGGCTATTACACGCTGAGCCGCTACGGTTCTGAACAGGCGCTCGGCTTGCTCGTCGCGCTGTCGCTGGTGCGCGAACTCGGTCCGGTCGTGACCGCGCTGCTGTTTGCCGGGCGCGCGGGCACGTCGCTGACGGCGGAAATCGGCTTGATGAAAGCCGGCGAGCAACTCACGGCCATGGAAATGATGGCCGTCGACCCGCTGCGGGTCGTCGTGGCGCCGCGCCTCTGGGCGGGCATCATCGCCATGCCGGTGCTCGCGGCCATCTTCAGCGCGGTGGGCATTCTCGGCGGCTACGTGGTCGGGGTGATGCTGATCGGCGTGGATCCCGGCGCGTTCTGGTCGCAGATGCAAAGCGGCGTGGATGTCTGGCGCGACGTCGGCAACGGCGTCATCAAGAGTGTGGTGTTCGGTTTCGCGGTGACGTTCATCGCGCTGTTCCAGGGCTACGAGGCGAGGCCGACGCCAGAAGGCGTGTCGCGCGCAACGACCAAAACCGTCGTATATGCGTCGCTGGCCGTGCTCGGGCTCGATTTCCTGCTGACCGCGCTGATGTTCAGCTAGCGAACCCGGTGCCAGGCGCCGGATCCGGCGCGGGCGTTGTGAGGGCAACAGACCGTCACGCGCCATCTGCGAAAAGATTCTCTTTGGGAAGACGATGAAAAAGACTGCTCTCGACTTTTGGGTCGGCCTGTTCGTGGTGCTCGGTTTCGTGGCGCTGCTGTTTCTCGCGCTGAAGGCGGGCAACATGAGTTCCCTGTCGTTCCAGCAAACCTATGCGGTGAATCTCAAGTTCGACAATATCGGCGGACTGAAGCCGCGCGCGCCGGTCAAGAGCGCGGGCGTGACCGTGGGACGGGTCGGCAGCATCGGCTTCGACCAGAACACGTACCAGGCCGTGGTCACCATCGACATCGACAAGCAGTATCAGTTTCCGAAGGACTCGTCGGCGAAGATCCTGACCTCGGGCCTGCTCGGCGAGCAGTACATCGGCCTCGAGCCGGGCGGCGACGACCAGATGCTCAAGAACGGCGACACCATCACGATGACGCAGTCCGCCGTGGTGCTCGAAAACCTGATCGGCCAGTTCCTCTATAACAAGGCGGCGGATTCCGGCGCATCGAAGGCGCCGGCGGCGCCGGCGCCCGCTGCACCGGCTTTCCCGGGCGCAGCGAGCGCAATGGGTGGTTCGGGTGGTTCGGGTGGTTCGGCTGCATCGCCCGCATCGGGCGCGGCTCAATAAGGAGAAGAACATGCAGGCCATGGGGATGCGGTGCGCGGCGATGATCGCGTGCGCGGCGGCGCTCGGCGGATGTGCCACCGTGACGACGCCCAGCAAGGGCGATCCGTTCGAGAGCTACAACCGCACGATGTTCACGATCAACGACACGGTGGACCGCTACGCGTTCAAGCCGGTGGCGAAGGGCTACGTGTGGGCGGTGCCGGAGCCGGTGCGCAACAGCGTGACCAACTTCTTCTCGAACATCGGCGACGTGTATATCGCCGCGAACAATCTCCTGCAGTTGAAGATCGCGGACGGCGTGTCGGACATCATGCGCGTCGCCATCAATACGCTGTTCGGCGTCGGCGGCCTGTTCGACGTCGCGACCATCGCGAAGCTGCCGAAGCACTCCGGCGATTTCGGCCTGACCATGGGCCATTACGGCGTGCCGCCGGGCCCGTATGTCGTGCTGCCGTTGCTCGGCCCGAGCACCGTGCGCGATTCCGCCGGCCTGGTGGTCGACTATTTCGGCAATCCGCTGACCTACGTCAGCCCGGATTCGGTGAGCTGGGCGCTGTACGGCGTGAACCTCATCAACACGCGGGCGAACCTGCTGGACGTCTCGGACCTGCTGGCCGACGCTGCCCTCGACAAATACACCTTCGTGCGCAACACGTACTTGCAGCGCCGCCAGTTCCTGATCACCGGAGGCGACAACAACGCGCCCGACTACAGCGAAGCGCCGCCACCGAACTATTCCGACAGCGAAGGCGCGGCCGCCGCGACCGGGGCATCGGCAGCGCCCGCCGAGCCCGCTTCGCAGGCAGCGGAGGGCGCCGCGCCGGCATCAGGCACGGCGGCTGCACCTGCACCGGCGAGCGGAGCCAATGGCACCGTGCCCGGCAACCAGTACGTACCGCCGCGCGCGCCGCCCGGGTTCCCTTCGTTCCGCTTGCGTTGAGCGGAGAGTCGCTCACGCGCGGTAACATAGCTGACGACATTTCTTACGATTTGGAGCGCGCTTCGCCTGAACTCGATCCAGGCGGCGCGCTCAAACTGAAGCCTCTATCTCTGCAGGGTTTGCGATGAAAAAACTATTGCTTCTTCCCCTTTTCGCCCTGTTCGCGGCGTTCTGCGGTTCGGCGTCGGCGCAGTCGGTGGATGCGAATTCGCCGGAACAGCTGATCAAGACCGTGACCACGCAAGTGCTCGATGAACTCAAGTCCGACAAGCAGATCCAGTCGGGCAACATCAACGAGATCACCAAGCTCGTCAATGAAAAGATTCTGCCTTATACGGATTTCACGCGCACCACGCGTCTCGTGATGGGCCGCAACTGGAACTCGGCTACGCCGGAGCAGCAGAAGCAGATCGTCGAGCAGTTCAAGATGCTGCTGATCCGCACCTACGCGGGCGCACTGGCGCAAGTACGCAACCAGACCATCCAGTACAAGCCGTTCCGCGCGTCGCCGGAAGATACCGATGTCGTGGTCCGGTCGGTCGTGATGAACAACGGTCAGCCGGTCGAACTGGACTACCGCCTGTACAAGACGCCGCAAGGCTGGCGCGTGTACGACATCAACGTGCTCGGCGCATGGCTGATCCAGGCGTATCAGCAGCAGTTCAATGAGCAGATCCAGCAGCACGGTGTGGGCGGCCTGTTGCAGTTCCTCACGCAGCGCAATCAGCAACTCGCGAGCGGCAAGGCATCGTGAGTACGCCGGCTACGGGCGGCCGTTTCCAGACGGCCGCGTCGCTGACGCACGAGAGCGCGAACGCCGCGCTCGAAGCTGGCCTGTCGCGCATCGCGGCGGGCGCGAGCGAGGTGGATTGCGCACCGCTCACGCAGTTCGATTCCTCCGCGCTCGCCGTGCTGCTCGCATGGCAGCGCGCCGCGTCCGCGCGTGGCGCCGCGTTCGGCGTCGTCAATCTTCCCTCCGGGCTCGAGAGTCTCGCGCGAGCCTATGGCGTCGACACGCTTCTCTCCTTCCGACATTGATCCTGCGCTGACCCGGCAGCGGCTGCATCTGCCGCTGCGTTCACGCCAGCAGGATCGCCGCAAGGTCGGCTCAAGCCGCTTTGCCCTATAATCAAACGTTTTTTCGGGCGTCGCCCCGGCCCTCTTTATGCGAGCCGGTAGAAGCGGGCCCGGAAGCGCCATCCCCGCACAATCGAGGCGCGGCCGAACGTGGCCCGCGCACAGTCCATGTCAGCGATAGAAATCCGAAACGTCAGGAAGCGCTACAAGGAGCTCCAGGCGCTCAAAGGCGTGAGCCTCACGGTCGAAGAAGGCGAGTTCTTCGGCCTGCTCGGCCCGAACGGCGCGGGCAAAACCACCTTGATCAGCATCCTGGCCGGCCTTGCCCGTGCCGATAGCGGCACGATCTCCGTGCGCGGACACGACGTCGTCAGCGACTTTCGCGCGGCGCGCCGCGCGCTGGGCGTCGTGCCGCAGGAACTCGTGTTCGATCCTTTTTTTACCGTCCGCGAGTCGCTGCGAATCCAGTCGGGTTACTTCGGCCTGCGCCGCAACGACGACTGGATCGACGAAGTGATGGCCAATCTCGATCTCACCGAGAAAGCCGACGTCAACACCCGCGCACTGTCGGGCGGCATGAAACGCCGTGTGCTGGTGGCGCAGGCGCTGGTGCACCGGCCGCCGGTGATCGTGCTCGACGAGCCCACCGCCGGCGTCGACGTCGAATTGCGCCAGACGCTGTGGAAATTCATCTCGCGTCTGAATCGTGAAGGTCACACCATCGTGCTGACCACGCATTACCTGGAAGAAGCCGAATCCCTGTGCGACCGCCTCGCGATGCTGCGGCGTGGCGAAGTCGTCGCGCTGGAACGCACGAGTGCGCTGTTGCAGCGCTTCGCCGGCATGCAGCTCTATCTGCGTCTGGCGAACGGCCCGTTGCCCGCCGAACTGCGTGCGCTCGAAGTGGATCCGCAGGCCGTGTCCGGCGCCCAGCACCTGCTGCGGCTCACGAGCTACGACGACGTCGAGCCGATCCTCGCCAAATGCCGCGCGGCAGGCTGCACCTTCGACGAAATCGAAGTGCGCAAGGCGGATCTCGAAGACGTGTTCATGCAGGTGATGAACGGGCCCGAAGTGGTCGAGGGACTGTCATGAGCGGTTTCCAGACGTTGTTCTACAAGGAACTGCTGCGCTTCTGGAAGGTGTCGTTCCAGACCGTGCTCGCGCCGGTGGTGACGGCGCTCCTGTACCTGACCATCTTCGGTCATGCGTTGTCGGGGCACGTGCAGGTGTATCCGGGCGTCGGCTACACGAGCTTCCTCGTACCCGGCCTCGTGATGATGAGCGTGTTGCAGAACGCGTTCGCCAACAGCTCGTCCTCGCTGATCCAGTCGAAGATCACCGGCAATCTGGTGTTCGTGCTGCTGCCGCCCATCGCGCACTGGGAGATGTTCTTCGCCTATGTGCTGGCGTCGGTGGCGCGCGGTCTGTGCGTCGGGCTGGGCGTGTTCGTCGTGACGATATGGTTCATCCCGATGTCTTTTTCCGCGCCGTTCTACATCATTGCGTTCGCGGTGCTCGGCTCGGGCATCCTCGGCACGCTGGGGTTGATCGCGGGCATCTGGGCCGACAAGTTTGACCATCTGTCCGCGTTTCAGAACTTCCTGATCATGCCGCTCACGTTTCTTTCCGGCGTGTTCTACTCGACGCATACGCTGCCGCCGCTGTGGCGCGCGGTGTCGCATCTGAACCCGTTCTTCTACATGATCGACGGCTTTCGCTACGGCTTCTTCGGCGTGTCGGACGTGAATCCGCTGGTGAGCCTGTGCATCGTCGGCGCATTCCTGGCCGCGCTGGCGTTGATCGCCGTGCGCATGCTCGCGAGCGGCTTCAAGCTGCGTCATTAAATTCAAGGAGACTTCCATGCAACCGACTCCGGAGCAGGTGAAAGGCTATATCGCGGCCGGTCTCGCCTGCCAGCATCTCGAAGTGGAGGGCGACGGCCAGCACTTCTTCGCGACCATCGTGAGCGACGCGTTCGCCGGCAAGCGGCCGATCGCGCGCCATCAGCTCGTCTATGCCGCGCTCGGCGAGCGCATGCGCGAGGAGATTCACGCGCTCAGCATGAAGACGCTCACGCCCGAAGAGTGGCAAGCGGCCTGAACCAGGCCGGCATCGCCGGCAGAAACACGCAGACATAGGCAGTAGACAGTGCGAATCATCAAAGACAACCGCGGCGTCGAAAGCGGCTCCGCAGCAGGCAGCTCGGTCGAAGGACACGTCATCATGGATAAACTGGTCATCACGGGAGGCGCCAAGCTTTCCGGCGAAATCACTGTTTCGGGCGCCAAGAACGCGGCGCTGCCGATTCTCAGCGCGAGCCTGCTCACCGCGGACGACGTTCATCTGTCGAACGTGCCGAACCTGCAGGACGTGCGCACCACGCTCAAGCTGCTCAAGCAGATGGGCGTGCAGTCGGAAGTGTCCGCGGACGGCCGCGTGACGCTCAATGCATCGAAGGTGGACAACCTCGTCGCGCCGTATGAACTCGTGAAGACGATGCGCGCGTCGATCCTCGTGCTCGGGCCGCTGGTCGCCCGCTTCGGCGAGGCGAAGGTGTCGCTGCCGGGCGGCTGCGCGATCGGCGCGCGTCCGGTCGATCAGCACATCAAGGGCCTGCAGGCGATGGGCGCCGAGATCAACATCGAGCACGGCTTCATCGAAGCGCGCGCGAAGCGTCTGAAGGGCGCGCGCATCATCACCGACATGATCACGGTGACCGGCACCGAGAACCTGCTGATGGCCGCGGTCCTCGCCGACGGCGAGACGGTGATCGAGAACGCCGCGCGCGAACCCGAAGTGAGCGACCTCGCGCATCTGCTCGTGAAGATGGGCGCGAAGATCGACGGCATCGGCACGGACCGGCTCGTGATCCAGGGCGTCGAGAAACTGCATGGCGCGCAGCATGCGGTCGTGCCGGACCGTATCGAAGCGGGCACGTTCCTGTGCGCGGTCGCGGCGGCGGGCGGCGACGTCACGCTGCGTCACGTTCGGCCGCAGCTGCTCGACGCCGTGACGGCCAAGCTGCGCGAGGCGGGCGTGAGCATCGAGGAAGGCGACGACTGGATGCGCGTGCGCATGGCGAAGCGTGCCGAAGCCGTGAACATCCGCACCTCCGAATACCCGGCGTTCCCGACCGACATGCAGGCGCAGTTCATGGCGCTCAACACGATCGCCAACGGCACGTCGCAAGTGGTCGAGACGATCTTCGAGAACCGCTTCATGCACGTGCAGGAACTGAACCGTCTGGGCGCGAGCATCACCATCGACGGCAATACGGCGCTGGTCGCCGGCGTCGAGAAGCTGTCCGGCGCGAAGGTCATGGCAACGGACCTGCGCGCGTCGGCCAGCCTCGTGATCGCGGCGATGTGCGCGGACGGCGAAACGCTGATCGACCGCATCTACCATCTGGACCGCGGCTACGACCGCATGGAAGCCAAGCTGACGGCGGTCGGTGCGAATGTGCGCCGCATCGCGGGCAGCGGAGGCGAACAATGAGTTCGTTGCCGCAGACGTCGTCGTCGCTGGCGGCGAGCGCGCCGCTGACGCTCGCCTTGTCGAAAGGGCGTATCTTCGAGGAAACGCTGCCGCTGCTGGCGGCGGCCGGCGTGCAGGTGGCCGAGGATCCGGAAAGCTCGCGCAAGCTCATTCTGCCGACCACCAATCCGAATCTGCGCGTCATCATCGTGCGCGCAACCGATGTCCCCACCTACGTCGAATACGGCGCGGCGGACTTCGGCGTGGCGGGCAAGGACGTGCTGATCGAGCATGGCGGCGGCGGTCTGTATCAGCCGGTGGATCTCGATATCGCGCGTTGCCGGATGTCGGTCGCGGTCAAGGCCGGGTTCGACTACGCGAGCGCGGTGCGCCAGGGCGCGCGCCTGCGGGTCGCGACCAAGTACACCGAGACGGCGCGGCAGCATTTCGCGTCGAAGGGCGTGCACGTGGACCTGATCAAGCTGTACGGCTCCATGGAACTGGCGCCGCTGGTCGGTCTGGCCGATGCGATCGTCGACCTGGTCAGTTCGGGCGGCACGCTGAAGGCGAACAATCTGGTCGAGGTGGAGGAGATCATGCAGATTTCGTCGCGCCTCGTCGTGAATCAGGCGGCGCTGAAGCTCAAGCGGGCGGCGCTGAAGCCGTACCTCGACGCGTTCGAGCGCGCCACCGGCGGGTCAGGCAATTAGGCGGGCCGCACGCGCGGCGCGCCATCAGCAAAACGGAAAACCGGCATGTCCATCAAGATTCGCAAACTCGATTCCAGCACCGACGGCTTCCAGCAGGCGCTGCGCGCGGTGCTTGCCTTCGAGGCCAGTGAAGACGAAGCGATCGAGCGCTCGGTTGCGCAGATCCTCGCCGATGTGAAAGCGCGCGGCGACGAAGCCGTACTCGACTATACCTACCGCTTCGACCGACTGAAGGCGGACAGCGTGGCTGCGCTCGAATTGCCGTTCGCCGAGATGGAAGCCGCGCTCGAAGGGCTCGAACCGAAGCGCCGTGCGGCGCTCGAAGCGGCGGCGGCGCGTGTGCGCGGCTATCACGAGAAGCAGCGTATCGAGTGCGGCAGCCACAGCTGGCATTACACCGAAGCCGACGGCACCGTGCTCGGCCAGAAGGTCACGCCGCTCGACCGCGCGGGCATCTACGTGCCGGGCGGCAAGGCGGCGTATCCGTCGTCGGTGCTGATGAACGCCATTCCGGCGCGCGTCGCGGGCGTGAAGGAAATCGTCATGGTCGTGCCGACGCCCGACGGCGTGAAGAATCCGCTGGTGCTCGCGGCGGCGCTCTTGGGCGGCGTGGACCGCGTGTTCACGATCGGCGGCGCGCAGGCCGTGGCCGCGCTCGCCTACGGCACGAAGACCGTGCCGGCGGTCGACAAGATCTGCGGTCCGGGCAATGCGTACGTGGCGTCGGCGAAGCGGCGCGTGTTCGGCACGGTCGGCATCGACATGATTGCGGGACCGTCCGAAATTCTCGTGATCTGCGACGCCACCACGGACCCGCGCTGGGTCGCGATGGACCTGTTCTCGCAAGCCGAACACGACGAACTCGCGCAATCCATCCTGCTGTGTCCGGACGAGGCGTTCATCCGCCGCGTCGAGGAAGCGATCATCGAACTGTTGCCGGCGATGCCGCGCCGCGACGTCATCCAGCGTTCGCTCGAAGACCGTGGCGCGCTCATCAAGGTGAAGGACATGGCCGAAGCGTGCACGATCGCGAACGACATCGCGCCGGAACACCTGGAAATCTCCGCGCTCGATCCGCATCAATGGGCCGCGCAGATCCACAACGCAGGCGCGATGTTCCTTGGCCGCTACACGAGCGAGAGCCTGGGCGACTACTGCGCCGGACCGAATCACGTGTTGCCCACGTCGCGCACGGCACGCTTCTCGTCGCCGCTCGGCGTGTACGATTTCATGAAGCGGTCGAGCGTGATCGAAGTGAGCGCGGACGGTGCGCAGACGCTCGGCGAGATCGCCGCGGAACTGGCTTACGGCGAAGGCTTGCAGGCGCATGCGCGCAGCGCGGAATACCGGATGAAGAACGTCGGCTGATCGAGGCCGGCCCACTGAACGAGGCAACCTGAGAGTTGCCGTCTGACCGGCGAGAGAGACGCTGGAACAACATGACCACAGCACAAGACATCATTCGTCCCGACGTCCTCGCGATGGGGAGCTATCCGGTGCCCGACGCCACGGGCCTCATCAAGCTCGACGCGATGGAGAATCCCTGGACGCTGCCCGCCGATCTGGCGAAGGCGCTGGGCGAGCATCTCGCTGGCGTCGCGCTGAACCGCTATCCGGCGCCGCGTCCCGCCGACCTGCTCGCGAAGATCAAGCGCACGATGCAGGTGCCCGATGCCTGCGACGTGCTGCTCGGCAACGGATCGGACGAACTCATCAGCATGATGTCGGTGGCGTGCTCGAAGCCGGGCGCGAAGATCGTCGCGCCGGTGCCGGGCTTCGTCATGTACGAGATGTCGGCGAAGTTCGCGCATCTCGACTTCATCGGCGTGCCGCTGAAGGCGGACTTCACGCTCGACGCCGACGCGCTGATCGCCGCCATCGAGGCGCACGCGCCCGCGCTGGTGTATCTCGCGTACCCGAACAATCCGACCGGCACGCTCTACGACGACGCCGACATCGAGCGCGTGATCACGGCGGCGAGCCGGAGTCTCGTCGTGATCGACGAGGCTTACCAGCCCTTCGCGGAGAAAAGCTGGATGCCGCGCGCGGCGGAGTTCGACAACGTGGTCGTGATGCGCACCGTGTCGAAGCTCGGGCTCGCGGGCATCCGTCTGGGCTACATGGCGGCGCGTCCCGGCTGGATCATGCAGTTCGACAAGGTGCGCCCGCCGTACAACATCAACGTGCTGACGCAGGCGACCGCTGCCTTCCTGCTCGATCACCTCGACGTGCTCGACGCCCAGGCCGCCGAATTGCGCCGCCAGCGCGCGACGCTCGCGGCGGAGGTCGCCGCCTTGCCCGGCATGACGGTTTTTCCGAGCGCCGGCAACTTCCTGCTGGTGCGCGTGCCGGATGCCGCGGTGGCTTTCGAAACCCTTCTAACTTCGCGGGTTTTGATCAAAAACGTGGGTAAAATGCACCCGTTGCTGGTGAATTGCGTGCGTTTGACGGTCGGAACGGCCGAAGAGAACGCGCACATGGTCGCGGCGCTCAAGAAGCTCGCCCCGCTCGCACCGAACTAACCCTCACATTCGATCAGTCTCAAGGAATCACCATGCGCATTGCGGAAGTCGTTCGCAACACCAGCGAAACGCAGATCCGTGTGAAGCTCGATCTGGACGGCACCGGCAAGCAGAAGCTCGCCACCGGCGTCCCGTTTCTCGATCACATGCTCGACCAGATTGCCCGTCACGGGCTCATCGATCTCGACATCGAAGCGCATGGCGACCTCCATATCGACGACCATCACACGGTGGAAGACACCGGCATCACGCTCGGGCAGGCGGTGGCGAAGGCCATCGGCGACCGCAAGGGCATTCGCCGCTACGGCCATTCGTACGTGCCGCTGGACGAGGCGCTGTCGCGCGTCGTCATCGACTTCTCCGGCCGGCCGGGTCTCGAATTCCACGTGCCGTTCACGCGCGCGCGCATCGGCACCTTCGACGTCGATCTCACCATCGAATTCTTCCGCGGCTTCGTGAATCATGCGGGCGTGACGCTGCATATCGACAACCTGCGCGGCCTCAACACGCACCATCAGGTCGAGACCGTCTTCAAGGCCTTCGGCCGCGCGCTGCGCATGGCCGTGGAACTGGACGAACGCGCGGCGGGGCAGATTCCGTCGACCAAGGGCAGTCTCTAGGCAATCACGCTGTCCCGGAGCGCGCGCGTTGCGATCACGATGGATCTGTTCAAGTCGTTCATCTCGTTGCTCGCGCTGATCAATCCGATCGGCGCGATACCGTTTTTTCTCAGCCTGACCGCGCAGCAATCCGATATCGAGCGACGCAACACGATCCGCGTCGCGTCCATTTCGGTGTTCTGCGTGATCGCGGTGACGGCGCTGCTCGGCCAGCAGATCATCGCGTTCTTCGGTATCTCGGTCGGTTCGTTCGAAGTGGGCGGCGGCATCATCATGCTGCTCATGGCGATCAGCATGTTGAACGCGCAGGTGGGCAACGCGCGCTCCACGCCGGAAGAACGCATGGAAGCCGAGGAGCGCAACAGCATCGCGGTCGTGCCGCTCGCGATTCCGCTGCTCACCGGCCCGGGCTCGATCAGCACGGTGATCGTCTATGCTGCCAATGCGCAGCACTGGTACGACCGCTTCGGGCTGGTCCTGCTGGGCGCGATCATCGCGGGGCTGTGCTTCGGCGCGCTGAACCTCGCGGAGCCCATCGCGCGCTGGGTCGGACGCACCGGAATCAATATCGGGACGCGTCTCATGGGTTTGATGTTGTCCGCGCTGGCGGTGGAGTTCATCGTCAACGGTCTGAAGGCTCTGATGCCATCTTTGAAATGAAAACTTCGATTGCGATTGTTGATTACGGAATGGGCAACCTGCGCTCGGTCTATCAGGCGCTGAAGAAGGCGGCTCCCGAAGCGGAGGTGGCGATCGTCGCCCAGCCGGAAGGCATTCGCACGGCGGATCGCGTGGTGCTGCCGGGGCAGGGCGCGATGCGCGACTGCATGGCGCATCTGGGCGAATCCGGTTTGCAGGAAGCCGTGCTGCAGGCGGCGCGCGAGAAGCCGATGCTCGGCGTGTGCGTCGGCGAGCAGATGCTGTTCGACTGGAGCGAGGAAGGCGATACGAAGGGTCTCGGCCTGCTGCCGGGCAAGGTCGTGCGCTTCCAGCTGGAAGGCCAGTTGCAGGACGACGGCTCGCGCTTCAAGGTGCCGCAGATGGGCTGGAACCGCGTGCGCCAGACGCAGCGGCATCCGCTGTGGGACGGCGTCGCGGACGGCGCGTTCTTCTATTTCGTGCACAGCTACCACGTGGTGCCGGCGAATCCGGCGCATACGTCGGGCGAAACGGTCTACGGCGCCGCGTTCACGTCGGCGGTGGCGCGCGACAATCTGTTCGCCACCCAGTTTCACCCCGAGAAGAGCGCGGAGGCGGGCTTGCGCGTGTATCGGAACTTCGTCCACTGGAACCCGTAAAACCGTGCATACGCTTGCGTTTTCGCGTATTGCTACGGGCGCATGACCGCTGCAAGACTTGTACTACACTAGCGAGACGGCGCGCGGGGCAGGCCTCCGAGAGGAAACCGCCCGGCGCCGTTTTGATCAACTCCACCCAGAAGATACGCGATACCTATGCTGCTCATTCCGGCCATCGATCTCAAGGACGGTCAGTGCGTGCGCCTCAAGCAGGGCGATATGGACCAGGCGACCATTTTTTCAGAAGATCCAGCGGCCATGGCCCGACATTGGGTCGATCGCGGCGCACGGCGGCTTCATCTCGTCGATCTGAACGGCGCATTCGCAGGCAAGCCGCGCAACGGCGACGCCATTCGCGCCATCGTCGATGAAGTCGGCGGCCAGATCCCCGTGCAACTGGGCGGCGGCATCCGCGATCTCGAGACCATCGAGCGCTATCTGGACGACGGCCTGGCCTACGTGATCATCGGCACGGCGGCGGTGAAGAACCCCGGTTTCCTGCGCGATGCCTGCAGCGCGTTCGGCGGGCACATCATCGTCGGGCTCGACGCCAAGGACGGCAAGGTTGCCACCGACGGCTGGAGCAAGCTCACCGGTCACGAAGTCGTCGATCTCGCGCGCAAGTTCGAGGACTACGGCTGCGAGTCGATCATCTACACCGACATCGGCCGCGACGGCATGCTTCAGGGCATCAACATCGACGCCACCGTGCGGCTCGCGCAGTCCGTCAAGATTCCGGTGATTGCGAGCGGCGGGCTGTCGAACCTCGCGGACATCGAATCGCTTTGCGGCGTCGAGTCGGAGGGCATCGAAGGCGTGATCTGCGGCCGCGCGATCTACTCCGGCGACCTCGACTTCCAGTCGGCCCAGACGCGCGCCGACGCGCTGCGCGAGGCGGACGGCGTCTGAAGCCGTTGCAGCGCGGACATGTTGAGAAGCGCATCGGGCGGCGCGAGCCGCCCTCACTTCGTACCGAACCAGTAGTGGCAGAACATGGCTCTCGCTAAACGCATCATTCCCTGTCTCGACGTGACCGCGGGCCGCGTCGTGAAGGGCGTCAACTTCGTCGAGCTGCGCGACGCCGGCGACCCCGTCGAAATCGCGCGCCGTTATGACGACCAGGGCGCCGACGAACTCACCTTCCTCGACATCACCGCCACCTCGGACCAGCGCGACCTGATCCTGCCGATCATCGAGGCCGTCGCGTCCCAGGTGTTCATTCCGCTGACCGTCGGCGGCGGCGTGCGCGCCGTGGAAGACGTGCGGCGCCTGCTCAATGCCGGCGCGGACAAGATCAGCATGAATTCGTCGGCGGTCGCGAACCCGCAGCTCGTGCGCGACGCATCGGACAAGCACGGCTCGCAGTGCATCGTGGTTGCCATCGACGCCAAGCGCGTGTCGGCGGACGGCGAGCCGTCGCGCTGGGAAGTCTTCACGCACGGCGGCCGCAAGGCGACCGGCATCGACGCGATCGAATGGGCGCGCAAGATGGCCGAGTTCGGCGCGGGTGAAATTCTCCTGACCAGCATGGACCGCGACGGCACCAAGTCGGGCTTCGATCTCGCGCTGACGCGCGCCGTCTCGGACGCGGTGCCGGTGCCGGTGATCGCGTCGGGGGGCGTGGGCTCGCTCCAGCATCTCGCGGACGGCGTCGTTCAAGGTCACGCGGATGCCGTGCTGGCCGCCAGCATCTTCCACTATGGCGAGCACACGGTCGGCGAAGCGAAGCGCTTCATGGCCGGGCAGGGCATCGCGGTGAGGACCTGAAGCATGACCGAACAAGCCAGCTGGCTCGACCACGTCAAGTGGGACGCGAACGGCCTCGTGCCGGTGATCGCGCAGGAAGCCTCGACCAACGACGTGCTGATGTTCGCGTGGATGAACCGCGAGGCGCTCGCGAAGACCATCGAACTCAAGCGCGCGGTGTATTTCTCGCGCTCGCGCCAGCGCCTGTGGTTCAAGGGCGAGGAATCCGGACACGTGCAGCACGTCCACGACGTGCGGCTCGATTGCGACGAAGACGTCGTGCTGCTCAAGGTCGAGCAGGTGTCGGGCATTGCGTGCCACACCGGCCGTCATTCCTGTTTTTTCCAGAAATTCGAAGGCACGGCGGACAGCGGTGAGTGGGTTGCCGTCGAGCCCGTGCTGAAAGACCCCGAAAGCATCTACAAATGACGCAAGCCACCACGCTGGACACTTTGTTGCGCCTTGCCGCCATCATCGACGGCCGCAAGGGCGGCGATCCGGAACAATCCTACGTTTCTCGACTCTTTCACAAAGGTGACGACGCAATCCTGAAGAAGATCGGCGAGGAAGCGACGGAAGTCGTGCTCGCCGCGAAGGACGCGCGTCATGGCGGCGCACCGAAGGCGCTCGTCAGCGAAGTCGCCGATTTGTGGTTTCATTGTCTCGTCATGCTGTCGCATTTCGATCTGAGCCCCGCCGACGTGATCGCGGAACTGGAGCGGCGCGAAGGTTTGTCGGGGATCGAGGAGAAGGCGCTGCGCAAGTCGCGCGAGCGCGAGCAGAACGGCGGCTGACGAGCTTTTCGCCTTGATGCGAAGGAGGGCAAGCATGAACCAGCCTTACGAACCGTATCCGCCGCCTGTCGTGCAGGATTCGAGCGACCCGCGCAACATGCGCACCTTCACCCATGTGCTGTATGCGCTGTACGCCGTCTACTGGCTGACAGGCGGGCTGACCGGCCTGATCGCCATCATTCTCAATTACATCAAGCGCGGCGACGCCGCCGGCACGCCGTACGAAGATCACTTCACCTGGCAGATCCGCACGTTCTGGTGGGCGGTGCTCGGCCATGTGATCGGACTCGTGACGATCTGGATTGGCGTCGGCTTCCTGATTCTTGCCGCGGTCAGCATCTGGACGCTTTACCGCGTCGTCAAGGGCTGGCTGTTTCTCTACGAAAACAAGACGATCGAACCGCGTGCGTGGTTCTGATCCACGGGACATTCATGAGCCAAGATAGCTGTATCTTCTGCAAGATTGCCTCGGGCCAGTTGCCGAGCACGAAAGTCTACGAAGACGATGAGTTCGTCGCCTTCAACGACATCAATCCGGCGGCGCCGGTGCATGTGCTGGTGATTCCGCGGAAACACATCGAGACACTTTCGCACTGCACGGAAAGCGATAGTCCGCTGCTTGGTAGAATGGTGAGTCTCGTCGGACGGCTGGCGAAAGACCTGGGCGTCGCCTATACGGGCGGCGAAACCGGCTTTCGCACGGTCATTAATACCGGGCCTGGCGGTGGCCAGGAGGTGTATCACATTCATGCGCATCTGCTGGCGGGCGACCGTCCGTGGCGTCGCATGGGCTGAACCGAGTTGAACTGAAGGGGATAAAACTGAAAGGTTTGTTGGCAATCTCCTTTCCAATGAAATATTGGGCGAGCAAAATCGATAAATGATGCAGAGGCGATTTGCCCCGGCACAGGCTGAAAGGCCGATCTTCCGTCCCCGAATCCCAATCGGGGCGGAATCACGGAGAGTTTTCATTCATGGGTTCGTTGAGCATTTGGCATTGGTTGATCGTCTTGTTGATTGTGGCGCTGGTCTTCGGCACGAAGAAGCTGCGCAATATGGGCGGCGATCTGGGCGGCGCGGTGAAGGGTTTCAAGGAAGGCATGCGTGAGAGCGAGACGACTGCCACTCCGGCTGATCAGCGCGAACTGCCGCGTAACGGCGCGGTGGACGTCGAAGCGAAGGACAAGTCGCGTTCGGGCGACTACCGTTAATCCGTCCGCCGACCGCAACTTCTCACAGCTCGTTCAATGCTCGATCTCGGTCTGACAAAAATGGCGGTCATCGGCGTCGTGGCGCTGGTGGTCCTCGGGCCGGAGCGCCTGCCCGGCGTGGCTCGCACCGCGGGCGCGCTGTTCGGGCGCGCGCAACGCTACATCAACGACGTCAAGTCGGAAGTCGTGCGCGAGATGGAGCTCGACGAACTCAAGAAGATGCGCACCGAGTTCGAGACGGCGGCGTCCAACGTCGAAACGTCGATCCACGAGAATCTGAAGCGCCACGAAACCGAACTCAACGACGCGTGGAATCAGGGCACGTCGGTCGCGCCGAGCATCGCGGGCGGCACGGATGAAGCGATGGACGTGGCGTCGGCAGCATCGGACAAGCCCTGGGCCCGTTCGTCGTCCACGTCCGGCACGGCGAAGCGCAAGAACTGGCGCGTCAAGCAGGGCGCGATCCCCAACTGGTACAAACGCACCACCGTGCATCGCACGCGCGTGCAATCGGGCGCGGCGCGCGTTGCCCGCCATACGCCGGCCACCCTGCGCCGGCCGACGAAGTTCTTCTGAGAGCCGCACTTCCTTCACCGATGACTCCAACCGAGGGCGGCGTGAGCGACCCGCAAGAAACAAAGCAAGAGCCCGTCGAAGAGACGTTCATTTCCCATCTGGTCGAACTGCGTGACCGCATCATTCGTGCGGGCGCGTCGGTCATTGTCGTGTTCATCGGGCTGGTGTACTGGGCGCCGGACATCTTCCGGCTGCTGGCGCGCCCGCTGATGCAGAACCTGCCGCGCGACGGCAAGATGATCGTCACCGACGTCACCGGTTCGTTCTTCGTGCCGATGAAGGTGACCATGCTCGTCGCCTTCGTCATTGCACTGCCGTTCGTGCTGTACCAGATCTGGGCGTTCGTCGCGCCGGGCCTTTACCAGCACGAGAAGAAGCTGGTCGCGCCGCTCGTGTTCAGCAGCTATTCGCTGTTCCTGTGCGGCATGGCGTTCGCCTACTTCGTCGTGTTCCCGACCATCTTCCGCGTGATGGCGCACTACAACGCGCCGCTCGGCGCGGAAATGACGACGGATATCGACAACTATCTGAGCTTCGTGCTGACCATGTTCCTTGCGTTCGGCGTCACCTTCGAGGTGCCGATCGTCGTGGTGCTGCTCGCGCGCATGGGCGTCGTGTCGATTCAGAAGTTGAAGCAGATTCGCCCTTACGTGATCGTCGCTGCGTTCGTCATTTCGGCGGTGGTTACGCCGCCCGACGTGTTCTCGCAGCTGATCCTCGCCATTCCGCTCGTGATTCTTTATGAGGCCGGCATCATTGCGGCGCGGATCGTGATTGGCAAGGATGGCGTCAAGAAGGACGAAGCGGCAACGGAATAGCTCAATGAAGTGCGGCTGATTGTCGCGTCCCGCGCGCCCAGGTGAATAAAAAAGGCAGCTTCGAGTCATCGAAGCTGCCTTTTTGCTTTCTTGCTTTTCTGCGATTCAGACGCGACGCCGCTTACTCGTCGTTCTGATCGCCCTGGTCACCCTGATCGTCTTCCGGCATCTGCGGCGCGCGCGGCGGCGCGGGGCGCTTGCCGATCATCACGTTGAGGTCCAGCTCCTTGTTCTTGCGCATCAGGTGAACCTTCACCGAGGTGCCCGGCTTGATCTGCGCGACGACATTGAGCAGGCGCGTGGTGTCGGTGATCGTGTCGTCGTTGATGGATACGAGGATGTCGCCCGGCTTGATGCCCGCCTTGTCGGCCGGGCCGCCTTGCAGCACGCCCGCGACGATCGCGCCGGCCTTCTGGTCCAGTCCGAACGATTCGGCGATTTCCGGCGTCACGTCCTGCGGCTCCACGCCGATCCAGCCGCGCGTCACGCTGCCCGTCGTGATGATGCTTTCGAGCACGCTGCGCGCCGTGGACACCGGAATGGCGAAGCCGATGCCGAGCGAGCCGCCGCTGCGCGAATAGATGGCGGTGTTGATGCCGAGCAGGTTGCCGTTGACGTCGACGAGCGCGCCACCGGAATTGCCCGGGTTGATGGCGGCGTCGGTCTGGATGAAATTCTCGAACGTGTTGATGCCGAGGTGATTGCGGCCGAGCGCGCTGACGATGCCCATGGTCACCGTCTGCCCGACGCCGAACGGATTGCCGATCGCCAGCACGACGTCGCCGACGCGCGTCTGGTCCATGCGGCCGAGCGTGATGGACGGCAGGTTGGTCATGTTGATCTTCAGCACCGCGAGATCGGTCTCCGGATCGACGCCGATCACCTTCGCGCTGGACGTGCGGCCATCGGCCAGCGCGACCTCGATTTGATCCGCGCCGTCGACGACATGCTGGTTCGTTAGAATGTAACCTTCCGAGCTGACGATGACACCTGAGCCGAGATTCGACGCCGGCGGCTCGTCGCTCTTGCGCTTGTTCTTGTCACCGAAGAAATAGCGGAACAGCGGGTCTTTCGCGCGCGGGTCGGGCGGCAGGTTGCCGTCCTTGCTGGAGAACACGTTCACCACGGCCGGCATCGCCTTCTGCGCGCCTTCCGAATAGGACGATTGAACGGGGCGTGAGCCGATGCTCGGCGCCACTTCCTGCAACGCGACGATCGGCTCGGCAAGCTGCTTGCCGAACTGGCCCTGGCGCTGAAGCCACTGCGGTTTCAAGGTCGCAATGATGAACATCAGGGCCAAAAGCACGGTGACCGCTTGGGCAAAAAATAGCCAGAAGCGTCTAAGCATTTGAAGGGATAGAGGATTTCATGGATCGGATCGAACTCGAATTGTATCTGAACAATCTGCTGGAAATCGGCCGCTTCAAGGACTATTGCCCGAACGGTCTGCAGGTTGAAGGCACGCGCCGCGTGCAGAAGATCGCGACCGGCGTGACGGCCTCGCTGGCGTTCCTCGAAGCCGCGCTGGAATGGGGCGCCGACGCCGTGCTCGTGCATCACGGCTATTTCTGGCGCAACGAGGCGCCGCAGATCACGGGACGCAAGCATCGACGGCTGCGCACGCTGATCGCCAACGACCTCAATCTGTTTGCCTATCACCTGCCGCTCGATTCGCATCCGGAGTTTGGCAACAATGCGCAGATCGGCGCGCGGCTCGGGTTGATCGCGGACAACCGTTTCGCCGATCAGGACCTGGGCTGGATCGCGACGCTTCCGATGCCGCTCTCGCTCGAGCACTTCAGCGCGATGGTCGAGAATGCGCTCGGCCGCAAGCCGCTCGTATTCGGCGACACGGACCGCGAACTGCGCCGCGTGGCATGGTGCACGGGCGGCGCGCAAGGGTATTTCGACGAAGCCATCGCGGCCGGCGCCGACGTGTATCTGAGCGGCGAGGTCTCCGAGCAGACCCTGCACACGGCAATGGAATCGGGCGTCGCGTATGTCGGCGCGGGCCATCACGCCACCGAGCGTTACGGCGTCCAGGCGCTGGGCGCGCATCTCTCCGAGCACTTCGATATCGAGCATCTTTTTATCGACATCGATAACCCGGTTTAATGCGCCATTAAGTCGCAGCGTCGATTATTTCTGCTTGCAACCGCCTTAACAGCCTTAAAAGAATGCTTCACGAGAATGCGCGAAAAACGTGGGGAAAACCCTGAAGCATCAATTACTTCGAGTGATTTTTGCTAGTCAGCCCTTGTAAATGCCAAGTCCATTCGCGCACACTAACGGCGGAACACTGATGTGACGGTATAAATCCAACTCAGAAGTGGGGCGTGTGATGCGAGACAAGGATGAGAAACGCGTCGACGGCGGCCGCCGTACCTGGCTGATTGCGACGACCGTAGCGGGTGGTGTCGGAGGTGTGGCAACGCTCGTGCCTTTCGTGGGTTCGTTTGCACCATCGGAGAAGGCCAAGGCGGCGGGCGCGCCCGTCGAGGTCGATATCAGCGGACTCAAGCCGGGCGAGATGATGACGGTTGCCTGGCGCGGCAAGCCGGTGTGGATCCTCAACCGCACCGACGAGATGCTCTCGGACATCAAGAAGGCCGACAACGAAGTGGCCGACCCGAAGTCCAAGATGGAATTCTCGATGCCGTTGCCGGAGTACTGCAACAACGAGTACCGGTCTCGTGCCGATCGCAAGAACATTCTCGTGGCGGTCGCGGTGTGCACCCATCTGGGCTGCACGCCGACGCCACGCTTCCAGGAAGGTGCCCAACCCAATCTCCCCGATAACTGGCCAGGCGGTTTTCTCTGCCCGTGTCACGGCTCCACGTATGACCTGGCGGGCCGCGTCTTCAAAAACAAGCCTGCGCCGCAGAACCTGGACATTCCCCCGTTCATGTTCACTTCCGCGACGCAACTCGTGATCGGCAAGGACGAAAAGGGAGAGGCGTAAATGGCGACCGCAGACAAGGAAGTGGAGACCACGGGTCTGATCGGCTGGATCGATCGCCGGTTTCCGCTGACCTCAACGTGGAAGAAGCACGTTTCCGAATACTACGCACCGAAGAACTTCAACTTCTGGTACTTCTTCGGCTCGCTTGCCATGCTGGTGCTGGTGAACCAGATCGTCACCGGCATCTTCCTGACGATGAACTACAAGCCCGATGCGACGCTCGCGTTCGCATCGGTCGAGTACATCATGCGCGAGGTGCCATGGGGCTGGTTGATCCGCTACATGCACTCGACGGGCGCCTCGATGTTCTTCGTCGTCGTCTACCTGCACATGTTCCGCGGGCTGATGTACGGCTCGTACCGGAAGCCGCGCGAACTCGTGTGGATCTTCGGCTGCGCCATCTTCCTGTGTCTGATGGCCGAGGCGTTCTTCGGCTACCTGCTGCCGTGGGGGCAGATGTCGTTCTGGGGCGCGCAGGTGATCGTGAACCTGTTCTCGGCGATTCCGTTCATCGGGCCGGACCTGTCGCTGTGGATTCGCGGCGATTACGTCGTCTCCGACGTCACGCTGAACCGCTTTTTCGCGTTCCACGTCATTGCCATTCCGCTGGTGCTGCTCGGGCTGGTGGTCGCGCATCTGGTCGCGCTGCATGAAGTGGGCTCGAACAATCCGGACGGCATCGAGATCAAGGCGAAGAAGGACGCGAACGGCATTCCGCTCGACGGCATTCCGTTTCACCCGTACTACTCCGTGCACGACTTCATGGGCGTGAGCGTGTTCCTGCTGATTTTCGCAGCGATCATTTTCTTCGCGCCGGAAATGGGCGGGTATTTCCTCGAAGCGAACAACTTCGTGCCGGCCAATCCGTTGCAGACGCCGCCGGAAATCGCGCCGGTCTGGTACTTCACGGCGTTCTACGCGATGCTTCGCGCGACGACGGACCCGTTCAAGATCGTGCTGATGATCGTGATCGCGGTGCTCGGCCTGCTCGCGTTGCTGAAGGCGCGCGGCAAGTGGCGTCTCGGCCTGCCGGTGCTGGCGGTCCTCGTGCTGATCTTCATGGCGCTGACGGAATCGAAATTCTGGGGCGTGGTGGTGATGGGCGCCGCGGTGGTGTCGCTGTTCTTCCTGCCGTGGCTGGATCGCAGTCCGGTCAAGTCGATCCGCTATCGTCCGCTGTTCCACAAGGTGTTCTACGGGATCTTCGTGTTCGCCTTCCTGCTGCTGGGCTTTTTGGGTACGCGACCGCCATCGCCCGCCGCCACGCTGATCGCGCAGATCTGCGCGCTGATCTACTTCGCGTTTTTCCTCGGCATGCCGTTCTGGACGCCGCGCGGCAAATTCAAGACGCCGCCGGAGCGAGTGCACTACCACCCTCACTGAGCTCACGTCCGGAGACGAATACGATGAAAAAATGGCTCTCTACACTATCGATGATCGGTGCGGTGCTGTTTGCGTTCGGCACGGTAACGACGGTGCATGCCGAGGAAGGCGTAGCCCTCGATCGCGCGCCGGACAGCTCCGACAATCTTGCGTCCCTGCAGCATGGCGCGCAGATTTTTGTAAACTACTGCCTGAACTGCCATAGCGCGACGCTGATGCGGTACAACCGCCTGACGGACATCGGCCTCAGCCCGAAGCAAATTCAGGAAAATCTGCTCTTCACGACGGACAAGGTCGGCAATACCATGTCCATTGCGATGCGTCCGGATGACGCGAAAGCGTGGCTCGGCGCAGCGCCGCCGGATTTGTCGGTGGAGGCGCGGGCGCGCGGCAAGGACTGGTTGTACACGTATCTGCGGAGCTTCTACCGTGATCCGACCCGGCCCACCGGCTGGAACAATCTCGTGTATGAGAATGTTGGCATGCCCCATGTGTTGTGGACGTTGCAGGGCATCCGGGACGCGAAGTTCGAGACCGACGTGGACGAGCACACCGGCGAAAAGCTAAGAAGATTCGTGGGTTACACTCAGGTTACACCGGGCGCCATGTCGTCCGTGGATTATGATTCTGCTGTAGCCGATCTCGTTTCGTACATGTCGTGGATGTCGGAACCTGCGCAGCAGACGCGCAAGCGGCTCGGCGTCTGGGTTTTGCTGTTCCTGGCGCTCTTGAGTTTCCTCGCGTGGCGCCTGAACGCGGCATACTGGAAAGATATCAAATAGCGCGCCTTCAACGGCGTGGGTCGGCCCGACGGCGTTTTCTCAGGAAAATGCCGCGGCCGGCCCTTCGAGTTTACTGAAGGAACTTTAAAAACATGATGGTTCTGTATTCCGGCACTACTTGCCCGTTCTCCCAGCGCTGCCGGCTGGTGTTGTTCGAAAAGGGCATGGATTTCGAGATTCGCGACGTTGACCTGTTCAACAAGCCGGAAGACATCGCGGTGATGAATCCGTACGGCCAGGTGCCGATTCTCGTCGAGCGGGACCTGATCCTGTACGAGTCGAATATCATCAACGAATATATCGACGAACGCTTTCCGCATCCGCAGCTGATGCCCGCGGATCCCGTGCAGCGGGCCCGTGCGCGGCTGTTCCTGCTCAATTTCGAGAAAGAGCTGTTCGTGCATGTCGGGACGCTCGAGAACGAGAAGGGCAAGGCCGCCGAGAAGAACCACGAGAAGGCGCGCAGCGCCATCCGTGACCGTCTCACGCAACTCGCACCGATCTTCCTGAAGAACAAGTACATGCTGGGCGAAGAATTCTCGATGCTCGACGTCGCGATCGCGCCCTTGTTGTGGCGTCTGGATCACTATGGCATCGAGCTGTCGAAGAATGCGGCGCCGTTGATGAAGTATGCCGAGCGGATCTTCAGCCGACCGGCTTATATTGAAGCGCTGACGCCTTCCGAAAAGGTGATGCGTCGCTAGTCTGAGAGCGTTGGGACGCGGCGGCGCGCACTGTGCGGCGCGGCGCTCCCGGCGGAGGAAAGTTGATGCAAGAGATTTCCACCAAGCCTTATCTGCTGCGCGCGCTGTACGAATGGTGCACGGATAACGGGTTCACGCCGCACATCGCGGTGCGGGTCGACGCGGCCACGCGCGTGCCGCGGCAGTTCGTCCGCAATGACGAGATCGTGTTGAACGTCAGCTTCGAGGCGACGAGCCAGTTGCAGATGGGCAATGAATGGATCGAGTTCAGCGCGCGGTTTTCTGGCAAGTCGCACAAGATCGAAGTGCAGGTGGCGAATGTACTCGCCATCTATGCACGAGAGAATGGACAGGGCATGGCGTTCCCGGTTGAGCCGGCGGCGCATCCTGGCGCGGAACCGGTCGGTGCGCCGCTTGCACCGCTCGCGCCGCCCGCGCCGCGTCCTGCCGAGCGCGCTCCACGCCAGGTCGAGGAATCGCCGGGCGAAGGTGCCGATACCGCGCGTGAAGCGCCGCAGTCCGGGCTCGAAGAAGACGCTTCGAAATCGCCTGTGAGGTCCCACCTCAAAGTCGTCAAATGAAGTAGAATCTCGTCCTTCGCCGGCTTAGCTCATCAGGTAGAGCGCTTGACTTGTAATCATGAGGTGGCGGGTTCGAGTCCTGCAGCCGGCACCAAAGACTGATGTAGACGGGTCGTGTGATGTCCGCACGGCCCGTTTGCTTTAAGTCGCTGGGTAAAAGTCGTTGGTAGTCGTAGAAGTCAGCGGTTTCGCCGATAAGAAAGTTCGAATTTCTTGTTGACAGACTTCAAAACGTTGTTCATAATCTCGTTTCTCTGCTGCTGATGCAGCGACGCAAGACGGAAGTGAAGTGGTT
>NZ_JARUXS010000001.1:3128227-3206693 GCF_031451175.1 Caballeronia sp. LZ035 | reverse complement strand
GTGAAAGTAGGTAATCGTCAGGCTCCTCATGCCGCAAACAAAAACCCCACCCCGCAAAGGTGGGGTTTTTGCGTTTCGGCGCCCCAGCCAGCGTCGGCTGGGACCTCAATCAAAAACGGTTCAACGATAACGCGCAGATCAAAACCGCCCGCGCGCTAGAATTTCTCTTTTGTATCTGTCAAGGCAATCGCCTACCGAGTTCCCATGCTACGTCTAAGCGAAATCAAGCTCCCGCTCGATCATCCCGAGTCCGCGATCGAAGCTGCGGTCATCGCTCGTCTCGAAGAGATTGGCGTAGCGGCCAAAGAGCTCGTGCATTTCCACGTGTATCGTCGGGCGCACGACGCACGCAAGCGTGCGGACATCAAGCTCACCTACATCATCGATGTCGAATTGCAGGACGAAACGCCCGTCCTGAAACGTCTCGAATCGCAGCCGCTCCCGCACTGCGCTCCCACGCCGGACATGGCCTACCGCTTCGTGGCGAAGGCCCCGGTGGCGTCGACGCAGCTTCGCCCCGTCGTGATCGGCATGGGTCCGTGCGGTCTTTTTGCCGGCTTGATCCTCGCACAAATGGGTTTTCGTCCAATCATTCTCGAGCGTGGAAAAGCGGTTCGTGAGCGAACCAAGGACACGTGGGGGCTGTGGCGCCGCAACGAGCTCAATCCCGAGTCGAATGTGCAATTCGGTGAGGGCGGGGCCGGCACGTTTTCCGACGGCAAGCTCTATAGTCAGATCAAGGATCCGAAGCACTACGGCCGCAAGGTGCTCGACGAATTCGTCAAAGCCGGTGCGCCTGAAGACATCCTGTATCTGGCCCGGCCGCATATCGGTACGTTCAGGCTCGTGAGCATGGTCGAAAAAATGCGCGCGGAGATTCATCAACTGGGCGGAGAAGTCCGGTTCCAGCAGCGCGTCGAAGACATCGAGATCGAAGAGGGCAAAGTGCGGGCCCTGCGTCTTTCGTCCGGCGAGACGCTGCGATGCGATCATGTCGTGCTCGCGATCGGCCACAGCGCGCGCGACACCTTCCAGATGCTGCACGACCGCGGCGTCTACATGGAAGCGAAGCCGTTTTCACTCGGGTTCCGCATCGAGCATCCACAAGGGGTGATCGATCGCAGTCGCTTCGGCAAGTTCGCCGGTCACGAGAAGCTGGGCGCCGCCGACTACAAAGTCGTTCATCACGCGAGCAACGGCCGCGCGGTCTACAGCTTCTGCATGTGCCCGGGCGGAACGGTGGTCGCGGCGACTTCAGAGCCGGGCCGCGTCGTGACCAACGGCATGAGCCAATACTCGCGCGCTGAACGCAACGCCAATGCGGGCATCGTCGTCGGCATTACGCCGGATGACTATCCGGGCGGACCGCTCGCCGGCATCGACTTTCAGCGCAAGTGGGAAGAGCGCGCCTTCGAACTGGGCGGCCGCGATTACAGCGCGCCAGGTCAACTGGTGGGCGACTTCATCGCGGGGCGGCCTTCCACGTCGCTCGGTTCGGTGACGCCGTCCTACAAGCCCGGCGTGAAGCCGACCGACCTGAGCACCGCGCTTCCCGACTACGTGATCGAAGCGATCCGCGAAGCCTTGCCCGAACTCGACAAGAAGATCAAAGGTTTCGCCATGCACGATGCCGTGCTGACGGGCGTCGAGACGCGCACGTCGTCGCCGTTGCGGCTTCGTCGGAAGGATGACTATCAGAGTGTCAATGTCGAGGGGCTGTACCCGGCGGGAGAGGGCGCGGGATACGCAGGCGGTATCTATTCGGCGGCGATCGATGGAATCGAAGTGGCTCAAGCGGTCGCGCTGAAGATGATGGCGGAACACGCCGCAACTGCATAAAAAAAGCGCATCGCGAAAGCAGATGCGCTTTTTCCCAGATCACGTCACCACACCCACCTGCCAGGGCACGAACTCGCTCTGCCCATACCCGTGGAGCTCGCTCTTCGACGCCACGCCTGACGCGCAGTCGAGCATCATCTGGAAAATCTGTTCGCCGAGTTGATCGATGGTCGCGCTCCCGTCGATCACGCCGCCGCAGTTGATGTCCATGTCCTCTTCCTGCCGCTCCCACAGCGCGGTATTGGTCGCAAGCTTGAGCGAGGGCGAGGGTGCGCAGCCGTAGGCGGAACCGCGCCCGGTGGTGAAACAGATCAGATTCGCGCCGGACGCAACCTGTCCCGTGGCCGACATCGGATCGTAGCCCGGCGAATCCATGAACACGAAGCCCTTCGCGTCAATCCGCTGCGCATATTCGTAGACCTCGACGAGATTCGTCGTGCCGCCCTTCGCGACTGCACCCAGCGATTTTTCGAGAATGGTCGTCAAGCCGCCGACCTTGTTGCCCGCCGAAGGATTGTTGTCCATCGCCGCGCCGTTACGAGCGCAGTATTCTTCCCACCATTTGATGCGCGCGAGCAGCTTCTCGCCGACCTCGCGCGTGACGGCACGCCGCGTCAACAGGTGCTCGGCGCCATACACTTCCGGCGTCTCCGAGAGAATCGCGGTGCCGCCGTGCGCGACGAGTTTGTCCACCGCCGCACCCAGCGCCGGATTCGCCGAAATGCCCGAATAGCCGTCCGACCCGCCGCACTGCAGGCCAACGATCAAATGCGCCGCCGGAACCGGCTCGCGCGTGACGCGATTCGCTTCCGCGAGCATGTCCTTCACCATCGCAATGCCGCGCTCGATCGTCTTCCGCGTGCCGCCGCTGTCCTGAATGGTGAAGCTGCGCAGCTTTGCGCCGTCCTTGAGCCCGCTCGATTCGAGCACGCCCGAAATCTGGTTCGTCTCACACCCCAAACCGACGAACAACACCGAATAGAAATTCGGATGCACCGCGTAACCCGCAAGCGTGCGGCGCAGGATGCCGAGCCCGTCGCCCTGCATGTCGATGCCGCATCCCAGCCCGTGCGTCAGCGCGATCACGCCGTCCACGTTCGGATAATCCGCCAGCGCTTCCGGATGAACGTCGCGCCGGAAATGATCCGCGATGGCCCGCGCGACCGTCGCCGAACAATTCACGCTCGTCAGCACGCCGACGAAATTGCGCGTCGCCACCCGGCCGTCGTCGCGGCGGATGCCCATGAACGTGGCGGGGGCGTCGACGAACGGCGTCGGATGGAGATCGACGCCGAATTCGTGCTCGCGCGTGAAATCGGCCATCGACAGGTTTTGGGTGTGGACGTGCTGGCCGCGTGCAATCGCCTCGCGCGCCACGCCGATGATCTGGTTGTAGCGCTTGACGGGCTCACCGGCGGCAATGTCGCGCGTGGCAATCTTGTGCCCCGGCGGAATCAGCCCGGCGACGACGAGATCCTCGGACGCGATGCGCGCACCCGAAACCAGCTGACGCGTCGCGATCACGACATCGTCTTTCGGATGCAGCCGGATGACGGCATGATCGTTGAGTGGGGTGGACATGTTTTGTGTTCTCAGACCGTGGAGGGTGCGTGGCTATCGGGCCGCGCTTGTTCTTCGTCGGCGCGATTGAGCGGTTCGATCTTGCCGACAATCACAAGATAGCTGAATGCGCCCAGGAAGCAGAAGCCGCCCGCAACACACAGCGGAATCACGAACGAGCCCTTGGTGATGGCGAGCATCACGCCGGTGAAGGTCGTGATGACGATGCCCGCCAGATTCGACGCGAAATTCTGGATGCCGCCGATGGATGCCACATGATCCGGCGTCGGCGCGACGTCGCTCGGCAGCGACCAGATGCTGGCCGCGGCGAACGCGAGGCTGGCGTAGGCGATGCCGAAGAACGCGAGCATCAGGTAGATGTTCTCGACGAACGCACAGAGCGTGATGACCGAGGACAGCAGCATGCCGCCGACCATGCAGGTCTTGCGTGCGGCAGTGAGGCTCCAGCCGCGCTTGAACAACGCGTCGGACACCCAGCCGCCGAACCAGCCGCCCGGAATCGACATCAACGCCGGAATGGTGCCGAGCGTGCCGAGCGACTTGAGCGAGAAGCCGTGCGCCTGGACGAGATAGCTCGGGAACCAGGTGATGAAGAAGTAGATCACGAAGTTCAGGCAGAAGAAGCCCAGCATCATGCCCCACAGCGTGCGGTACTTGAACAGCGATGCCCACGACACCTTGTTGCGCGGCGCGACCGGTACCGGCGCGACGTCGGTTTCACCGGTCAGGTCGCCCAGCGACTTGTTCCGGTAGATCACGAACCAGCCAAGAATCCACGCGAAACCGATCACGCCGGTAATGACAAACGACGCTTCCCAGCCGAACGTGCTGATGATCAGCGCGACGACCGGAATGGACAGCGCGGAGCCGACGCGCGAACCGCTGTCGAAGATGCTGGTGGCGAACGCGCGCTGTTCCTTCCTGAACCATTGCGACACGAGCTTGGCGCACGACGGATACGCGCCCGCTTCGCCGATGCCCAGCATCAGGCGGCAGCCGAACATGCCGGCGACGCTCGTCGCGACGGCCGTCATGGCCGTGAAGACCGACCACCAGCCGACTGCGAGCGGCAGCGCGATGCGGGCGCCGACGCGATCGACGAACCAGCCGAAGGGCATCTGCATCAGCGCGTAGCTCCAGAAGAAGCCGCTCAGGATGAAGCCCATTTCCGCGGGCCCGATATTAAGCGCCTTCTCGATCTGCGGCGCCGCGACGGCGAGATTGGCGCGATCGATGTAATTGATCGCGATGGCCAGAAAGGCGAGAAAAATCACTACCCAACGCATTTTGCGCATTACTTGTCTCCTCCGTGATGGGGCGGCACTTTTGATGTTTGATGACGCCGCCGCAATGCCGTCGCGGCGCGTCGTGATTCGAAAACAGGGGTTCCGCTCTTCAGGCGGATTCAGGCGGATTCGAGGGCGTCGCGCAGATGCGGCTGCGCCAGATCGAGCTTGAGTTCGCGCGCCAGATCGATCACGGGCTGGAAGCGGCGATGCTTCTTCTCGTCGTGATTCCGCGCGATGTCCGCAAGCCGGTGATCCAGGAACGGGTTCTCGAAACGGTCGCGCACGCTCGCTACATAGTCCTTGGCGACGTCGCGTTGACCGAGCGCCGCGAAAACCGGCAGCACTTCATCGCGCCAGGTGGCTTCAAGCGGATCGCGGAAGGCGGCGTCGCGCATCGCGTCGAGCACCGTCATGTCGGCAGCGGCGTCACGCGTGCGCCAGATTTGCGCGAGCATCGTGTGGCCGAGATTCAGCAGGAAGAGCTTGAGGCGTTCGTAGTGGGCGAGGTCGTCGGTGATCACGATGTCTTCGTGCTCGCACGGCAGCACCATGCCCGCCCGCCGCTCGATGGCCCACAGCGCGTAGGGTTCGGCGATCGCGCCCACCGGCTGGATCGGCTCCGACACGATGCGGTCGACGAGCGAATTCACCCACACGCACTCGTTCGTCAGATAGTCGATGAAGGCCGCATCCAGGTCCCAGCCGCGCGCCACGCCGACCACCAGATCGCGCAACGTGTCGCCGTTGCGGGACACCAGCTCGCAGGGCAGCAGCGTGATCGGCGCAGCCCCGGCGGCAAAGCGCGCGTGCAGCAACACCGCGAGCTTCGCCGCGAAACCGCGCGGCGTGCGCGGGCTGTCGAGCAGGTCGCGCGTGTCCTCTTCGAAGAGGGCATAGCCGGCATCCGCCGTGTTCGACACGATGACCTTCACATCACGCTCGATGCGTGCTTTGAGCAGCGGCCAGTCTTCGTCGGCATGCAGCGCTTCGCCGATGGCATCGCACTCGAAGGTTTCGTCGATCGTCTCGTCCCGCCGGCGGCCGCGAATGCGCACCGGGTAGCGGCCCGTGCTTTTCAGCGCCTCGATGCGGGCACGGCTGTCGGCGCTGGAGGTCGTCTGCACGACGGTGATCTTGCCGAGCGCTTTAGCCGGATCGCGCCGCGCCGCCTCGGCGACGAAGAAATCCACGTGCGCCTGCAAGAACCGGCTCGTGCCGAACTGGAGAATGGGATGGCTCATGAGTATGCGGGGCCGTTCGAACCGTCGGCGCGAGCGCCTCGTCGGTCGTTTATCGATTTGGGAACGGTTCCAGATTGCCTGAAAAAAAGTGGCCAACCTGGCCTTACCGGATTGCATACTAGTGGCTGGAAATAGAATTGGTCAAGCCACTTGAAAGCGGCCGGATCTAGGGTGAACGCGGTTTTGCGGTGCGCGTCCCCTCCGGCTGATTACAATCCACGTTTTCCCCGACCCGAAAGCAGGAGCCCAGCACGTGAGCGTGAAACCTCCCGAGACGCGCCGCCTTTATCTCCAGATCGCCGACAAGCTGCGCGGGTTGATCGAGCAGCAGGATTTCGCGCCAAATGGGCGCCTGCCGTCCGAGCGCGAACTCGCGCAGCGGCTCGGCGTATCGCGGCCATCGGTGCGCGAGGCGCTGGTCGCACTCGAACTGGAAGGGCGTGTCGAGATCCGCATGGGCTCGGGTGTGTATATCGTCGCCGCGCCGGTCGCCAAGCCTCCGGCCACCGAGACGGAGTTAGGCGAAAGCCCGATAGAGATCATGAACGCGCGCAGCGTGATCGAGGGCGCGATTGCCGCGAGCGTCGCGCCGTTCGTCAAGCCGAAGGCGTTGAAGGCGCTGCGCACGCTGTACGAATCGATGGCGCGCGAAGTCGCGAACGGCCAGGTGCCCATGGCCGCCGATCGCGCGTTCCACATCGCGATCGCACAGATGGCGGGCAACGATGTGCTGGTGCGCACGGTCGGCAGTCTGTATGACGAACGGCATAGCCCGCTGTCATCGACCTTGCGTGGACACTTCGAAGGGGAAGAGACGTGGCTTGCCGCGCTGGGCGAGCATCGGGAGATTCTGGAAGCGCTCGAAGCGCGCGACGCCGTCCAGGCGCAAGCCGCGATGCAGCGGCATATGCGTCAGTCGGCGGCGCGGCTGATGACGAGACGCAAAGGCTGACTCCGGTGCGGGTGTGCCACGCGCACCGGGTTCGACGAGCCGGGGTGTTCGGCCCGCCGTTCAGCCCGGATAGGCTTCATCGACTTTCAGGCCAGCCAGCTTGAAGATCACGCGTAGCGTCTGCGGCGCGATTTCGCGGCGCGATGCCAGCGTCGTCAGGACGAAGTCCATGACCTTGGCGAACTTCAGCATGGTCAGACAGCTTTCGATATCAGTGGAGCCGTCGCGCATGGATTCTGCAAGACGCAACATCTCCACGGAAATCTCTCGGGCCATCTCGAGTTCGAGCTGCTGCTTCTCGCTCCACGCGGGCATGGCCGTCAGTGCTGCGAGCATGTCCTGAAACTGCTTCTCTGCTTTCTTGTCGGGGATCGCGTCCATCGCCGTCCTCTCATGTTCGTGGCGCCGGCGAGTCGCATCGCCGCGCTGTGCGTTAGGTGTTACGTAACAAAGCCGGGTGCGGTGACATCGCGGTGCGTGTCGAAGCGCGGCCTGCCAGCTTGCTGCTCCTGCGTGCTGCGTCGGTACGCGACGCGGCGCCGCGCTGTGTCGTCTCTTCCAATGGCCTCATTGTCGGGACGATGCACAATCTGTTCCATGCGTTTTGCCACACGCACTGGCCGATGAACCGATGGCCGGAACACAGAGCGTCTTTGCGCTTTTGGGTAAACTTCCCCTTTTCAGGCGTGAGTACCAGCGGTTAGCGCACATTCAGCGCAAACACGCTTCGCCTTATTTTTTCGACAGACCTTCACGATGACCAGGAAGTCCCCCGCGCCGGTATCGGAGAGCCCCGAACCCTCCGCCAAACACGAGATTCGCCCCGGGCAGTCGATCGAACTGCTGAAGGAACTCCATATCCTCACGCGCGACGGCAAGATGAATCAGGACAGCCGCCGCAAACTGAAGCAGGTCTACCACCTCTATCAGTTCATCGAACCGCTGCTCGCCGACGTGCATGCGCGCCAGGGAGCGGTATCGCTCGTGGATCACGGCGCAGGCAAGTCTTATCTTGGGTTCATTCTCTACGATCTCTTCTTCAAGTCTCTGCGCGATCGGTCACACATCTTTGGAATCGAGACGCGCGAAGAGTTGGTGAAAAAGTCAGAGGAATTGGCGGCACGACTCGGGTTTACCGGGATGTCGTTTCTGAATCTGTCGGTGGCCGAATCAATGCATTCCGACCGTCTGCCGGATTCGGTCGATATCGTCACTGCGCTGCACGCGTGCAATACCGCCACTGACGACGCCATCCAGTTCGCTCTGCAAAAGAAGGCGAAGTACATCGTCGTCGTGCCGTGCTGTCAGGCGGAAGTGGCTTCGGTGCTGCGCAAGAACAAGGGACACTCGCTCTCGAAGAACGTGCTGACGGAAATGTGGCGGCATCCGCTGCATACGCGCGAATTCGGGAGCCAGATCACCAACGTGCTGCGCTGCCTGCAACTCGAATCGCACGGTTATCAGGTGAGCGTGACGGAGCTCGTCGGCTGGGAGCACTCGATGAAGAACGAGTTGATCATTGCGCAATTCAAGGATTTGCCGCGCGGGCGGCCGGCGCAACGGCTGTCGGAGGTGCTGGAGACGCTGGGACTGGATGAGTTGCGCGAGCGTTTCTTCGCGCCCGCGCATTGATCAGCTTTTATCGTTCATCCACGCGTTGAAGCCGTCGGGGCCGAGGCGGCGCAGCGTGTCGATGTTGCGCTCGTAGATATCCGAGGCATCGGGAAACGCCGCCACCGCGCGGTCGATGCTCGCCTCGCGCAACAGGTGAAAGATCGGATAGGGCGCGCGGTTCGTGTAGTTGTCGATATCGTCCGGTTCGCTGCCTTCGAACTGATAGTGCGGATGGAAACTCGCTATCTGCACGTCGCCCGCGAGGCCCATGTCGCCGAGCAGACGGTCGGCAAAGAACAGGGCGTCGTTGTACTCGGCGAAATCGGCGAAGGCGTGCGGTGTGATGAACAGCGTCGTGTCGATGAGATCCGGGTCCGTCTCCTTCAGCAAGCGAAGCTCGTCCGCCAGTTCGACCACCAGATCGTCCACCGCGCGCGCGTCGCTCACCACATAGCGGATCTGTTCCTTGACATGCACGCTCTTCGCGAACGGACACAGATTCAGTCCGATCACCGCGCGCGTGAGCCAGTGCTGCGTTGCCGCGATGACGTCTTCGTGGGAACCGCCTGGCTTCATGCGTTTTCCTGTCCGGGTTGGGCCTTGCAGGCCGCGTCGATCAGCATGCGCGCGATGCGCGCCGCCGCGACCAGCGGGCCGGAGCCCGGGCCGTAAGTCTGGCTGCTCGCATAGACGCCTTCGACCAGCAGCGCGAGGGAATCGGCGAGTTCATGCGGCTGGGCGGCGCCTGCCGCCGTCGAGATTTCGATGAGCCGGTTCATCAGATATTTTTTATTGCGTTCGACCGGCTCGCGCGCCGCATATTCCGGATCGCCGAATTCGCACGCGACGTTCAGGAACGGGCAGCCTCGATAATCGGGTGCGGACGCGCGCTTCACCAGGTCGTCGAATGCCTGGATCAGCTGTTTGACAGGCTCCCCCGGATGTTTTTCGATGCTGGCTTCGAAGCGTCCCCGAAAGCGCTCGTCCATGCGGTCGAGATAGGCCACCACCAACTCGTCCTTCGATGCAAAGCGCCGGTACAGGCTCATCTTGTTGACGCCCGCGCGCTCCACCACCGCATCGACGCCGATGGCGCGAATGCCGTCGCGATAAAACAGCGCCTGCGCAGCATCCAGCAACTGTTCCTGCGCGGTCGCGCCGTCAGTGCGGACACTGCGGCGGGCAGGGCCTTTGGGTTGATCCGCGGATGTTCGTGTCAAAGTCGCTTCCTCGTCATGCACACTGCATGCTTGACATGTTACAGATCGGTCACTAAGCTCGCAACTCTGATGTGACAGACCGGTAACGAGTGATGTCGTCCGGGGCAAGGATAAACGGAACCACGGAGCGGAACGGCGATGAATTGGGTAGCGAGGCGGCTGAACGGCCGGATGCATTACGGATGGATTGCGGTGGGCGTGGTGTTCTTCGTGCTGCTCGCCGCGGCGGGCACGCGAGCGACACCGAGCGTCATGATGCTGCCGCTCGAAAAGCAGTTTGGCTGGTCGCGCGGCACGATTTCGCTGGCGATCTCGATCAATCTGGCGCTGTACGGCCTCGCCGGGCCGTTCGCGGCAGCGGCGATGCAGCGCTTCGGCGTGCGTCGCACGGTGCTGACGGCGCTGACCACGCTGGCGGCGGGCGTCGCGCTGTCATCGATGATGACCGCGCCCTGGCAGATGGTGCTGGTCTGGGGCGTGATGGTCGGCAGCGCGACGGGCGTCGCGGCGCTGACGCTCTCGGCGACCATCGTCAACCGCTGGTTCACCACGCATCGCGGCCTGGCGATGGGCATTCTCACTGCCAGCTCGGCCACCGGCCAGCTCGTGTTCCTGCCGATCCTCGCGTCGATTGTCGAGCACTACGGCTGGCGTCCTGTGGTGTTCGTCGTCGCGGGCGCGGCGGTAATCGTGCTGCCGTTCGTCGCGTGGCTGCTGCCCGAACGGCCGGCGGATCTGTCGCTGCGTCCGGTCGGCGAGAAGGCCGATCTGCCGCCGGCCGCCGTCCCGGCCCCGAAGAATCCGATCAAGGTCGCGTTCAGCACGCTCGGCATGGCCAGCAAGACGCGCGATTTCTGGCTGCTGTTCTTCAGCTTCTTCGTCTGCGGCGCGAGCACGAACGGCTATGTCGGCACGCATCTGATTGCCATGTGCTCGGATTACGGCATGACGCCGGTGCAGGGCGCCAGCCTGCTCGCGGCGATGGGCATCTTCGACCTGTTCGGCACGACGCTCTCCGGCTGGCTCTCCGACCGCTTCAATGCGCGCGTGCTGCTGTTCTGGTATTACGGGCTGCGCGGACTGTCGCTGATCTATCTGCCGTATGCGTTCGGCATCGACTTCTTCGGTTTGCCGCTGTTCGCCGTGTTCTACGGTCTCGACTGGATCGCGACCGTGCCGCCAACCGTGCGCCTCGCCACCGATGTCTACGGCAAGGACGCCGCGCCGATCGTGTTCGGCTGGGTCGTGGCGGGACATCAGCTTGGCGCGGCATTCGCGGCGCTCGGCGCCGGCATGCTGCGGTCGAGTCTCGGCAGCTATACGGTCGCTACGATGATTTCAGGCGGGCTGTGCCTCGTCGCGGCGGTGATCGTGTTGCGCATCAATCGCGCGGGACGGGCGGTGGGCGTGGCAGCAACCTGAAATGGTGAAATGAAGCGGCCGAGGCGGGCTTGCTATCCTTGACGGCCTGCCTGCTTTTCCAAACCGTCAAGGATTCCAATCATGAACGCAAAACCCGCTCCGACCGATATCGACATCCACGAACTGATCGCCGGCCGCTGGAGTCCGCGCGCCTATTCCACGGAGCCGGTCGAGCGCGCGCAACTGCATCAGCTGTTCGAAGCGGCGCGCTGGGCGCCTTCGTCGAGCAATCAGCAGCCGTGGCGTCTGATCGCGTTCGACCGTCATCGCGACGAAGCCGCGTTCCAGCGTGCGTTCGACACGCTGATGCCCGGCAACCAGAAGTGGAACGGCAACGTGCCGGTGCTCGTCTGCGTGACGGCCGCAACGCTCACGCCGAAGGGCGAACCGAACCGCACGGCCGCCTACGACACGGGCGCGGCCGCGATGGCGCTGGTTCTGCAGGCGCACGCGCTTGGCCTGGCGGCGCATCAGATGGGCGGTTTCGACCGTGATGCGTTCCGCCAGGCGTTCTCGATTCCCGAGGAGGTGCAGATCATCGCGATGGTGGCGATCGGTCATCACGGCGATGCCAGCCAGCTCGACGAGGCGCTGCAGGAGCGTGAAGCCGCGCCGCGCGTGCGCAAGGCGCTCGGCGAGACGGTGTACGAAGGCGCGTGGAGCCGCGCGTTCGACTGAATTCCGGCGCTCGGGGCCTCAGTGCTCGTCTGCCGCCGACAGCGGACGAGCCACGTCTTCCAGCGACCTGCGCTCCGCCGCGACGCCCCAGATGCCGGCGACCACCGCTGCCGCAATCATCAGCACCGAGCCGATCAGATAGCCCGCGAATACGGCGCCGCGCTCATGGGTGTCGATCAGATGCCCGAACAGCGCCGGTCCGATGATGCCGCCCAGCGCCGTGCCAAACGCGTAGAACACGGCAATGGCGAGAGCGCGGATTTCCAGCGGGAAGGTTTCGCTGACCGTCAGATACGCCGAACTCGCCGCCGCCGATGCGAAGAAGAAGATCACCATCCACGCGATGGTCTGCGTCGTCACGCTGAGCATGCCGTGCATGAACATCCAGCCGCTAATGGTCAGCAGCACGCCGGACATCGCATAGGTGAAGGCGATCATGCGGCGGCGGCCGATTACGTCGAAGAGCTTGCCGAGCAGCACCGGCCCGAGGAAATTGCCGGCGGCGAACGGCAGCACGTACCAGCCGATGTGATCGCCGGGCACGTGGTAGAAATCCGTCAGCACCAGCGCGTAGGTGAAGAAGATGGCGTTGTAGAAGAACGCCTGAGCGGTCATCAGCGTGAGACCCACGAGCGAACGGCTGCGGTGCATCTCGAAGAGCGTATGCACGACCTCGCTGAGCGGCGTGCCTTCGCGCGCACGCAGGCGCAGCGGCTTGATGGGCGTGTCGGGAATCGTCACGCCATGCTGCCGAAAATGGGCTTCGATTTCCTCGACCACTTGTTTCGCTTCATCCGCGCGATTGTGCGTGATGAGCCAGCGCGGGCTTTCCGGCACCCACATCCGCATGAAGAGGATCGTGAGCCCGAGTACCGCGCCGATCAGGAAGCACGCGCGCCAGCCCCAGTCGGGCGGAAGCAGGCCGGGGTCGAGCAGGACCAGCGATCCCGCCGCGCCGATGCCCGCGCCGATCCAGAACGTGCCGTTGATGGCCAGATCGGTCCAGCCGCGCAGCCGGGCGGGCGTGAATTCCTGGATCGTCGAATTGATCGCGGTGTACTCGCCGCCGATGCCGGCCCCCGTCAGGAAGCGAAACAGCACAAAACTCGCGAGATTCCACGAGAACGCGGTGGCGGCGGTCGCGGCCGCGTAGAGGAACAGCGTGATGAAGAACAGCTTGCGACGGCCAAGCCGGTCCGTCAGCCAGCCGAAGCCGAGTGCGCCGAGCACCGCCCCCGCGATGTACGCACTCCCGGCAATGCCGACATCCGCGTTCGAGAATTGCAGCGCCGGGCTCGTCTTCAGCGCGCTGGCGACGGCGCCGGCCAGCGTCACCTCGAGTCCGTCCAGCAGCCAGGTAATGCCGAGTGCGAGCACGATCAGCGTGTGGAAGCGTCCCCAAGGCAGGCGGTCGAGGCGCCCGGGCAGATCGGTTTCGATGATGCCGGGTTGCGCGGGTTGCTCCATCGGTCGATCGTTCAAACGGTTCTCCTCGTCGTTGTTTTGCTCATGTCGCCGGTCGCGCGCTGTATATGCGCGGAAAAAGCGCGCAAGCGGCTTTCGGACGAGCAAGTTACATTCCGCTTTTGTCGAATGAAGTCAACGGTTTAAAAATCTCCGGCTGCGGTTGATGCCTACCCGGGAACGTGTTAAAAACGCCGTCCATGTCCAACGCGGCGTCCTGGCGGACGTGGCTCAGCATCATGACTTTTTGCGCGATCGATTTCGGCACGTCGAATTCCGCCGTCGCCCTTCCGGACGGCCCGGCCATTCGGCTGGCGCCCGTCGAAGGCGAGGCGACCACGTTGCCCACCGCTGTCTTCTTCAACACCGACGAAAACAACCAGGCCTACGGACGCGCCGCGCTGGAGGCGTACATCGACGGTTTCGACGGCCGCCTGATGCGCTCGATGAAGAGCATTCTCGGCTCGGCGCTCGCCGAGAGCACCACGGATCTCGGCGACGGTTCGGCCATCAAGTACACCGACGTCATCACGCTGTTCCTGCAGCACCTGAAGCAGAAGGCCCAGGCGTTGACCGCCGAGCCGCTGTCGCGCGCGGTGCTCGGCCGCCCGGTGTTCTTCGTCGACGACGATCCGCGCGCCGACAACCTGGCGCAGAAGCAGCTCGAGGCCTGCGCGCACGCCGTCGGCTTGCGCGAGATTCACTTCCAGTACGAGCCGATCGCCGCCGCCTTCGACTACGAAGCCAGTCTGACGCAGGAAGGGCTCGTGCTGGTTGCGGATATCGGCGGCGGTACGTCGGACTTTTCGCTGGTGCGCGTCGGTCCGGAGCGCGCGCGCGAGCTCGACCGCAAGAGTGACGTGCTCGCGCATCATGGCGTGCATGTCGCCGGCACCGACTTCGACCGCCGCGTCGAACTCGCGACCGTGCTGCGCGAGCTCGGCTATCAATCGCTCGATCCGCAAGGCCGGGAAGTGCCGAGCCGCATCTATTTCGATCTCTCGACGTGGCATCTGATCAACACCGTCTACACGCCCAAGCGTGTCAGCGAGTTGCAGCTGATGCGCCATCTCTACCCGGAGGTGCGCCATCACGACCGCCTGATGCGCGTCGTCGATCGCCGGCTCGGGCACGCGCTCACCGCGCACGCGGAGGAGGCGAAGATCGAAGTCGCCGCGGGCGGGGCGACGGAAATCGACATGGAAGAGGTGGAAGAAGCGTTGCGCGTCGCGTTCGACGAAGCGCGATTGATCGAGGCGGGCGCCGAGGAAACGCGGCGCATCGTGGACGCCGCGCGCGAGACCATCCGGCGCGCGGGCGTTGCGGAGTCGGACGTGGGCGCTGTGTATTTCACGGGTGGCACGACCGGGCTGCGGTTTCTGTCGCAGGCACTGGCGGCAGCGTTTCCTGCTGCGCAGCCGGTGTTCGGCGATCGTCTCGCCAGCGTGGCGAAGGGCCTCGGCATCTACGCACAGCGCGTCTTCGCCTGATTTCGCCCGAAAGCGCGCTCCAAATAAAAAACCCCGCGCAGGCGGGGTTTTTTTACGAATCAGGCGGAACTTAGGCCGGCTTGATGTTCGCGGCTTGCTTGCCCTTCGGGCCAGTCTTCACTTCGTAGGTAACCTTTTGGTTTTCCTGAAGTGTCTTGAAGCCTTCGACACGAACTTCCGAGAAGTGCGCGAACAGATCTTCGCCGCCGCCATCCGGAGTGATGAAGCCAAAGCCCTTTGCGTCATTGAACCACTTGACGGTACCGGTTTCCATGTTACTTGTTCCAAAAAAATGATGAATAAGGCCGAAGCCCAGGGGCGCAAAAGATCAAGGAAGGGGCAATGGACCAACCGGAGTACCGTGATGGCGAACTCGAAAGAACCAATTCACTCGCCACTTGAAATCCTGCAAGAAGCTTTATACGGCGAAACCATTTCGCGGTCAATTAATATCCGACAACTCCGAAGGGATTTTCCCGAGCCATACGAAACCATGCGGCGAACAGCGAATTCGTGCGCTTCCTTGCACGAAAAAGAGGCAAAAAAGGTGAAACTGCTCGCCTGCCGCACTGCATTCGAAAGGTGCAACCGTTAAACTACGCGACCATTTTCAATGGGTTGCACCGCATGTGCCGGGTCGGCAGGAATGATTCTGGCAACCGGTGCACCCGCGGCCTGGCAGCCGATCGAAAACCGGCAAAGCCGCATGCGGCACGCGCGGCGCGAGACAACGGAGAAAAGAAGTGAAAAGTTCGATACAGAGAAACATCGGTCCGATGGCCCTCATGTTGACCGGTCTGGGATCCATCATCGGTTCGGGATGGCTCTTCGGAGCATGGAAGGCGGCCAAGATCGCCGGGCCTGCCGCGATCGCCGCCTGGGTGATCGGCGCGGTCGTCATTCTGGCGATCGCCCTGACGTATGCCGAGCTGGGCGCCATGTTCCCCGAGTCCGGCGGCATGGTGCGCTACGCGCGCTATTCGCATGGCGCGCTCGTGGGCTTCATCAGTGCGTGGGCGAACTGGATCGCGATCGTTTCGGTGATTCCGATCGAAGCCGAAGCCTCCATTCAGTATATGAGCACCTGGCCGTATGACTGGGCGCACGCGCTGTTCGTCAACGAGTCGCTCACGCCGACAGGAATCGGTCTCTCGGCGCTGCTCGTGATCATCTATTTCATGCTGAACTACTGGGGTGTGAAAGTGTTCGCACGCGCGAACTCGCTGATCACGGTCTTCAAGTTCCTGATTCCGGGCGCGACCATCGCGGGCCTGATCTTCGCCGGGTTTCATTCGGAGAATTTCGGCACGTCCTCGACCTTCGCGCCCTACGGCTGGCCGGCTGTACTGACCGCCGTGGCGACCAGCGGCATTGTGTTCAGCTTCAACGGTTTCCAGAGCCCGGTGAACCTCGCCGGCGAGGCGCGCAATCCGGCGCGCAGCGTGCCGTTCGCGGTGATCGGCTCGATTCTGCTCGCGCTCGTGATCTACGTGCTGCTGCAGATCGCTTATATCGGCGCGGTGAATCCCGCCGACGTGGCGAAGGGCTGGGCGCATTTCAACTTCGCGTCGCCGTTCGCTGAACTGGCGCTGGCGCTCAACCTGAACTGGCTCGCCATCCTGCTGTATGTGGACGCGTTCGTCAGCCCGAGCGGCACGGGCACGACCTACATGGCGACAACCACACGCATGATCTACGCGATGGAGCGCAACGGCACGATGCCGAAAATCTTCGGCAATGTGCATCCGTTCTACGGCGTGCCGCGTCCGGCGATGTGGTTCAACCTGTTCGTCGCGTTCATCTTCATGTTCTTTTTCCGTGGCTGGAGTTCGCTGGCCGCGGTGATTTCGGTGGCGACGGTGATCTCGTATCTCACCGGCCCGGTCAGCCTGATGGCGCTGCGCCGCGCGGCCCCCGACCTCGAGCGTCCGCTCAGGCTGCCCATGATGGGCGCGGTGGCGCCGTTCGCGTTCGTGTGCGCGTCGCTGGTGCTGTTCTGGGCGAAGTGGCCGCTCACCGGCGAAATCATTCTGCTGATGGTCGTCGCGCTGCCGGTGTATTTCTACTTCCAGGCCAAGGCGGGCTTCGCCGGCTGGGGACGCGATCTCAAGGCCGCGTGGTGGCTCGTGGCTTATCTGCCGTGCATGGCGGTGATGTCGTTGATTGGGAGCAAGGATTTTGGCGGCAGTGGATTGCTGCCGTACGGCTGGGATATGGCCGCGGTGACTGTGCTGGCGCTGGTGTTTTATTACTGGGGCGTGCACACCGGATATCGCACCGCCTATCTTGACGAGCGCGAAAGCAGCGACGACATTGTTCACGAAGTCGGCGCCTGAGCGTTCCGGCGTCGTATAGCGAGACAGGAAACCGCCTGAGTGGCTGCTCAGGCGGTTTTTTTAATTCACGCGTCAGTGAATACGTAGTTCGTCATCGCCAGCGCGCGCTGAAAGGTTCCGAGCGACTGTATGCCGAGCGTGTAGTCATCGGCGGCTGCGCCGAGCGCGCTGAACACCGGCAGCAGATGTTCGTCCGTCGGGTGCATCAGCGCCGCATGGGGCGCACGGGCGCGATAGTCGAGCAGCGCGTCGATATCCCGTTGCGCCATGCGGTCTTCGAACCAGTCGGTGAACTCGGTGACGCGCGGGTCGGCATCTTCGGGACGCGCGCTGAAATCGGCCATGCGCAGGTTGTGCGTGATCTGGCCGGAACCGACGATCATCACGCCCTCATCGCGCAGATCGCGCAGCGCCCGGCCCATGCCGAAATGATGCGCGGCGTCCAGGTGCGGCTGTATCGAGAGTTGTGCGACCGGCACATCGGCGTCCGGGAACATCAGCAGCAGGGGCACCCATGCGCCGTGATCGAGACCATGTTCGGTCGTCGCGGCCGGAATGCCCTGCGCGCCGAGCAAGGCGGCGGCGTGCTTCGCGAGGTCGGGCGCGCCGGGCGCCGGATAGCGCAGCTCGTATAGCGCACGCGGAAAACCGTAAAAGTCGTGGATTGTCTCCGGCCGCTCGGCGATGCTCGCGACCGGTTGCGCGGTGCCCCAGTGCGCCGACAGCATCAGGATCGCGCGCGGGCGCGGCAGCGTCGCACTCAGCGAGGCGAACTCGGCGGAGGGCATCGACGGATCGATCGGCAGCGTCGGCGCGCCGTGGGAAATGAAAACGGTGGGTGTCGGGCTCATGACGGCAGGATTCCAGTGGACTATGTCGTCAATGTAGGGCCGCTCATGCCGTTAATAAACCGTCCCAGCGGCAACGCATTATGTCGCGGATGTTGCTAATCAGACGCCGCGCGCAATCCCTGCCATGCCGGCGCAACCGCCTGCCCAAGTCCAAACAGATCGATGACCCGCGCGACGGTGTGATCCACCATCTCGTCGATCGTCGCGGGTTTCTGATAGAACGCCGGCAGCGGCGGAAAGATCACGCCGCCCATTTCTGTGACGGACGTCATGTTGCGCAGATGCGCGAGGTTGAACGGCGTTTCCCGCACGAGCAGCACGAGACGGCGTCGTTCCTTGAGAACAACATCGGCGGCGCGGGTGATGAGGTTGTCTGAGAGACCGTGCGCGATGCTGCCGAGCGTGCGCATCGAGCAGGGCGCAACCACCATGCCGTCCGTGGCGAAAGAGCCGGAGGCAATACTCGCGCCGACATCGCGCACGCTATGCACGACATCCGCCCGCGCGTAGACGGCGTTGCGGTCGAGATCGAGTTCGTGCTGGATATTGAGCCAGCCTGCGCTGGAGACGAGCAGATGCGTCTCGATGCCGCCCAGACGGCGCAGCATGTCGAGCAGGCGAACGCCGTAGATGGCGCCCGTCGCCCCGGTGATCGCGACGATCAGGCGTCGCTGCGGGGCGGGCGGGCTGGGTGGCATCGGCGGGCGGGTGAGACTCAGGCGGCGGCGAACAGCTGCTGCAATTCGCCCGATTGATACATCTCCATCATGATGTCCGAGCCGCCGATGAACTCGCCATTCACGTACAGCTGCGGGATGGTCGGCCAGTTGGAGAACTGCTTGATGCCCTGGCGGACGGCGTCGTCTTCGAGCACGTTGACGGTCGTGATCTTGTCGACGCCGCAGGCCTTCAGGACCTGGATGGCGCGACCCGAGAAGCCGCACATCGGGAATTGCGCCGTGCCTTTCATGAAAAGCACGACGGGGTTCGATTCAACGATCTGCTTGAGATGTTCTTGCGTATCCATGGCGTTCCTGCGCGTGAAAGTCGGGGGGACTGATGGTTGAAATGATAGCGGATTTCGCTTTTGAGAGCTGACGGCGCCCGGCGCTTCAGGCCGTGAAAACGCCGCCCGTGCAGCGCTCGATGCCGGCGAGATCGCGCAGCGAATGCACGTCACTGAAACCGTGCGCCTGCATGAGCTGCCGCACGGCGTCGGCCTGGTCGTAGCCATGCTCGAGCCACAGCGCGCCGTTCGCTGCGAGCAGAAACGGCGCTTTCTCGACAATCTCGCGGATTGCCGACAAACCATCGGATTCGTCGGTCAGCGCGCCGCGCGGTTCGAAGCGCAGGTCGCCTTGTTCGAGATGCGGATCGCCGCTCGCGATATAGGGCGGATTGCTGACGATCACCTCGAACAGCAGCGACGGCTCGAGGTTCGAGGTCCAGTCGCTTGCGACGAACGTGACCGAACCGCCCGCGCGCGCGGCGTCGAGCAAACGCACGGCATTCGAGCGCGCGACGTCGAGCGCGTCCGGTGAGCGATCCACGGCCCACACCTTCGCATCGGGCCGCGCGTGAGCGAGCGACACCGCAATCGCGCCGCTTCCCGTGCCCAGATCGAGCACGCGGGGATTCGGCGTGCCGGCGATGATGCCGAGCACGGTTTCCACCAGCAGTTCGGTTTCCGGGCGGGGAATCAGCACGGCGGGCGTGACCTCGAAGTCGAGACCGAAGAACTCGCGCCGGCCGACCAGCTGCGCGATGGGCTCGCCATCCAGACGGCGCGCGACGAGCGCCTCGAAGCGCGCGACGGACGCGTCATCGAGCGTTTCCTGATCCCGCGTGATGAGTTCCGTCCGACGCCAGCCGAGCACGTGCATCAACAGCACGCGCGCTTCAAGCGGCGGCAGTCCGGACGCACGCAGCACGTCGGCCGCGGTGCTCACTCCGCTTCCCCGAGCGCCGCCAGCAGTTCCGCCTGATGCTCGGAGACGAGCGCGCCGATCAGCTCGTCGATGTCGCCGTCCATGATGTATTCGAGCTTGTAGAGCGTCAGGTTGATCCGGTGATCCGTCATGCGCCCTTGCGGGAAGTTGTAGGTGCGGATGCGTTCCGAGCGGTCGCCCGAGCCGATCAAACTCTTACGCGTCGCGGCTTCCTTCGCGTGCTGCTCGTGATACTGCTTGTCCTTGATGCGCGCGGCCAGCACCTTCAGCGCGCGATCCTTGTTCTTGTGCTGCGAGCGGTCGTCCTGACATTCGACGACGATGCCGGTCGGCAAGTGTGTCACGCGCACGGCCGAATCGGTCTTGTTGATGTGCTGCCCGCCCGCGCCCGACGCGCGGAACGTATCGATGCGCAGATCGGCCGGATTGATCACGACTTCGCTGATTTCATCGGCTTCCGGCATCACGGCGACGGTACACGCCGAGGTGTGGATGCGCCCTTGCGTTTCGGTCGCCGGCACGCGCTGCACGCGGTGCCCGCCCGATTCGAACTTGAGCCGCGAATACGCGCCCTGTCCGGCGATGCGCACGATCACTTCCTTGTAGCCGCCGAGATCCGACACGCTTTCCGACATCGTTTCGGCACTCCAGCGATTGCGTTCCGCGTAGCGCAGATACATGCGCAACAGGTCGCCCGCGAACAGCGCCGATTCGTCGCCGCCCGCACCCGCGCGGATTTCGATGAAGATGTTGCGCTCGTCGTTGGGATCCTTCGGCAGCAGCATGGTCTGCAGATCGCTTTCGATGGTCGCCATGCGTTCGCGCGCCTCGCCGATCTCTTCCTCGGCGAAATCGCGCATCGACGGATCGGCGAGCAGTTCCTGCGCCGTGGCTTCGTCGGTCAGCGCCTGCCGCCAGAGCGCGTATTGATCGACGATCGGGCTGATTTCCGCGTGCTCGCGCGTGAGCTTGCGATATTGGTCCATGTCGGACGTGACGTCCTCACGGCTCAACAGTTCGTTGAGATCGACCTGCCGTCTGGCGAGCTGGTCGAGCTTGCTTTGCATGCTCGTTTTCATCGTGCGGGATTGGCGCGGCGGGCGCCGGGGAATGACTGCGATCAGGAAGCCGGCGCCAGCGGCGCGCGGCCTTGGAGAATAGCAAAGATGGAGCCGCTAACGGTCGGACGAATCAGACTTGTCGCCGTGGCGGTAGAAGCCGCTCATCAGGTCGATGAGCTGGCTGCGTTCCTCGCTGCTCGCGCGGTTGAGTGCGTGCGTGGGACCGTGGATCAGCTTGTTGGTGAGCGCCTGCGACAGCGCTTCGAGCACGGCGGCGGGATCGTCGCCGCGCGAGAGCATCTTGCGGGCGCGTTCCACTTCGGCGCGGCGCAATGCATCGGCCTGTGTGTGCATGTGGCGGATGACCGGCACGATGCTGCGTGCATCGAGCCACTGCATGAAATTCTGCACCCGCGTTTCGATGATCGATTCCGCCTGCGCCACCGCCGCCTGACGCGATGCATTGCCTTCGCGCACGATGGCGCCGAGGTCGTCGACGGTGTAGAGGAATACGTCCTGCAGGTTGCCGACTTCCGGTTCGATGTCGCGCGGCACGGCCAGGTCGACCATGAAGATCGGCCGGTGGCGGCGCGCGCGCACCGCACGCTCGACCGCGCCCAGACCGATGATGGGCAGCGTCGACGCCGTACACGACACGATGATGTCGAACTCGTGCATGCGCGCGGGCAGGTCGGCCAGCGGAATGGCGCGGCCGTTGAAGCGGCCGGCAAGCTTTTCGCCGCGTTCGGCGGTGCGGTTCGCAACCACCAGTTCACGCGGATTCTGCGCGGCGAAATGGGTGGCGCACAACTCGATCATCTCGCCCGCGCCGATGAACAGCACGCGCTGGCCGGAGATGTTCTCGAAGATGCGCTGTGCGAGGCGCACGGCGGCGGCGGCCATGGAAACCGACTGCGCGCCGATTTCGGTGGTCGTGCGCACTTCCTTCGCAACCGCGAAGGTGCGCTGGAACAGCTGGTTCAGATAGGTGCCGAGCGCGCCGGCTTCCGACGCTGTGCGCACCGCGTCCTTCATCTGTCCGACGATCTGGGTTTCACCGAGCACCATCGAGTCGAGGCCGGACGCGACGCGGAAGGCGTGGCGCACGGCTTCTGATTGCGGCAGCGCGTACACGTGCGGCGCGAGTTCGGGAACCGGGATGGCGTGATACTTCGAGAGCCACTCGATGGCGGCTTCGCGGGCGGCCGCGTCGTCGGTGGCGCAGTACAGTTCGGTGCGATTGCAGGTGGACAGGATGGCCGCTTCAGGCGAAACCTTCGCGAGCGGGCCGAGCCAGATGTCTTTCAGCGCGCCCAGGGCGGGCTTGAGCTGTTCGAGCGGAAACGCCACGCGTTCGCGCAGGGCGACTGGCGCAGTGTGATGATTGATTCCGATCGTGAGGAGCTGCATTGTTTTTACGATGCTCTTGGCCTAAGCCGATGGCCTTTCAATAGCCCAATATTATAGCGTTTTGCGTGAATCTTCATTTATAGGGGCTATTTGACGCGCGCACGGTTCAAACCGGCTGGAAGCCTTGCCGGTATTGGCGGGCACGGTCCTGAAGGCGCATGCGGCACGACGCGGCTGATCGACGCACGAACGGTCTTTTCCCGTTTTTTTGCCCGTTGGTCCACAGTCTTGCCTTCGCCAAATCCGGCCCCTAAACTCAGCCTTCCACCGTCACAGACCCCGGAATCACGCATGTTCGACTCTCCACACGCTTCACGCGGCCGCCTGACGCTTTCGGCGGAGCACGGCCGCTGATGGGCTGGCTCGGACTGATTTTCCTCGGCGCGGTGATCGGCGCCGCGAGCTGGTGGCTGCATCCGCTACGCCGCGCGGGACGCGTCGGTCGCGGACCGGCCGGCCGGATCTGGACGGCGGTCGCGGCTGGCATACTGGCGAGCATCGTGGCGCGCATGGTCGGCAACATCGTCGATCTTTATCACGACGGCGACACGCTCGAATGGCTCGCGTGCGCAGTCTTCGCGTTGCTCGTCGTGACGCTCACGGTCGGACTGGCGGCGCGCCGCTGATTTTTTTCCTGACGGACAGCGGGCGATCCTCGCTGCCCGTCGCGCCCGTAAAGGGCTGCAAAGGGCTTTCAAGCACGTTTCGAAGCAGGTGACCCCATGAACGATCGCATTGCAGACTCCGCCATTCCCGAGCCGTCCACGTTTGCGCGCCGCATCGACGCGCTGCGCCGCCAGATGGCGCTCGACCATCTCGCCGCCGTGCTGATCCCGTCCGCCGATCCGCATCTCTCCGAATATCTGCCGGAACGCTGGCAGGGACGTCAGTGGCTGTCGGGCTTCACGGGCTCGGTGGGCACGCTGGTCGTGACGGCGGATTTCGCGGGCGTGTGGGTCGACAGCCGCTACTGGACGCAGGCCGAAGCTCAACTGGCCGGCACCGGCATCGCGCTGGTGAAGATGATGGCCGGCCAGCAGAGCGCACCGCATGTCGAATGGCTGGCGGACCACGTACCGGAGGGCGAGACCGTCGCGGTGGACGGAACGGTGCTCGGCGTCGCAGCGGCGCGCGCGCTGGCCGATGCGCTCGATGCACGCGGCATCGTGTTGCGCACGGATCTCGATCTGCTCGACGCCGTCTGGCCCGCGCGTCCGGGCCTGCCCGACGCGCCTGTCTACGAACACGCGGCGCCGCATGCGAGCGTCGCGCGCGCCGACAAGCTGGCGCAATTGCGCGAGGCGATGCGCGCGAAAGGCGCTCAGTGGCATTTCGTGTCCACGCTCGACGACCTCGCCTGGATCTTCAATCTGCGCGGCGGCGATGTGAGCTACAACCCGGTGTTCGTCGCGCATGCGCTGATCGGCGCCGATGACGCGACGCTCTTCGTCGCCGACGGCAAAGTGCCGGAAGCGTTGCAGCAATCGCTCGCGCGCGACCGCGTGCGCGTCGCGCCGTATGCGGACGCGCCCGGCGCGCTGGCCGCGTTGCCTGCGGGCGCCACGCTGCTGATCGATCCGCGCCGCATCACGCATGGCTTGCTGGAGAAGGTGCCGTCGACGGTTGCGATCGTCGAAGCGGTGAATCCGTCCACATTCGCGAAGTCGCGCAAGACCGCGGCGGAAGCCGAACACGTCCGCGCGACGATGGAACAGGACGGCGCCGCGCTCGCCGAATTCTTCGCGTGGTTCGAGGGTGCGCTGGGCCGCGAGCGCATCACGGAACTCACCATCGACGAAAAACTGACGGCGGCGCGCGCGCGCCGGCCGGGCTTCGTCACGCTGTCCTTCGGCACGATCGCGGGCTTCAATGCCAACGGCGCCATGCCGCATTACCGCGCCACCGAGGCTTCGCACGCGGTGATCGAGGGCAACGGGCTGTTGCTGATCGATTCGGGCGGCCAGTACCTGAGCGGCACGACCGATATCACGCGGGTCGTGCCCGTCGGCGAGATCACGGCGGAGCACAAGCGCGACTTCACGGTGGTGCTGAAGGGCACGATGGCGCTTTCGCGCGCACGCTTTCCGCGCGGCATCCGCTCGCCGATGCTGGATTCGATCGCACGCGCGCCGATCTGGGAAGCGGGCGCGGACTATGGCCATGGGACCGGCCACGGCGTCGGCTATTTCCTGAACGTGCATGAAGGCCCGCAGGTCATTTCCCATTACGCGCCCGCCGAGCCGTGGACAGCGATGGAAGAGGGCATGATCACCTCGATCGAACCGGGGCTCTACCGGCCGGGCAAGTGGGGCATCCGCATCGAGAATCTCGCGATGAACCGGGCCGCCGGGAAGACCGAGTTCGGCGACTTCCTCGAGTTCGAAACGCTGACGCTGTGTCCGATCGATACACGCTGCATCGACTTGAGCTTGCTGCGTGAGGACGAACGCGCGTGGCTCAATGCTTATCACGAGACGGTGCGCAGGCGCGTGTCGCCGCATGTGTCGGGCGCGGCGCTGGCGTGGCTCGAGGCCCGCACTCAAGCCATCTGACCGAAGGGAGCGTCGAACCATGACCATCCAGGCAGTCGTGTTCGATTTCGGCGGCGTGCTGATCGACTGGAACCGGGATTATCTGTACAAGCAGCTGATCCCCGACGAAAGCGAGCGCCGCTGGTTTCTCGACAACGTCTGCAAGATGGAATGGGTCGTGCAGCAGGACGGCGGCCAGACCATTGAAGCGGGCACGGCCGAGCTGATCGCGCTTCATCCCGGACATGAAGCGTTGATTCGCGCCTTCTACGCGCGCTGGCCCGAGATGGTGGCGGGCGTGCTGGAAGACGGCGTCGCGCTGATGGAGCGGCTGGAGCGCGCGGACGTGCCGCTGTTTGGCCTCACCAACTGGTCGGCGGAAACCTTTCCTTATGCGTGGGACCGTTTCGACGTGCTGCGCAGGTTTCGCGAAGTGGTCGTGTCGGGGCGCGTAGGACTCGTGAAGCCCGATCCGCGCATCTTCGCGCTGATGTTCGAAGAAATCGGAAAGCATCTGCCGGGCGTGCAGCCTTCCGAACTCGTCTTCATCGACGACAACCTCCACAACGCCCAGGCCGCGACTGCGCTCGGCTGGCATGGCATTCACCATACGGACGCGTCAGGCACGGAAGCGCAATTGCGGGCGTTGAATCTGGACTTCTGACCGAATCAAACGCGAGGAAACGCGCTACTGCCCCAGCAGATTCTTCAGCGCGTTGCCGATGCCCCGCACGGTATCGCCGGTGCCCTTCGCAACGCCTTCCACGCTCACGCCGAGCGCCTTCGCGAAACCCGTCGTCAGCTTCTTCGAGAGGCTCTCGCTCAGCGAGAACTTGGGATCGCGCAGATCGCCGTCGAGCACGAAATCCAGCTTGATCTGCTCCTTGCGGTCTTTCAGCGCGGCGATGGCGGCTTTGGTCGGGATCGAGAGAAAGGTGTCGAGCGGATTGCCCGAGTCGCTGATCTGAAGGTGATTCAGCACCAGCGAGCCGGGCGCGTGAATACGGTTGTCCTTCACGGTGGCATCGACGTTCATGTCGATGGTGCCGCCCGTCACCGCCGCGCGTGCGCCCGCCTTCTTCAGCAGATACGGATCGAGCGTCTGGACATCGACGGAACGCAGCGTCGCGCGCGTCTGCGAATCCTTGGTCGCGATGACCATCCAGCCGCCCCACGACACCGTGCCGGTATGCTGCGGACCCTTGATCGAGCCGGACATTGAAAGGTCAGTACGTTCATTAAGCGCGGGCAAGTGAAGGCGATCGATGGTCGCGCGCGCATCGCCGATCAACACGCGATACGGCGGGTTCTGCACGGAACTGTCGAAGAACTCCATCGAGCCGCGCTCGAACGACACCCGGTCGATGACCTTTTCCTCTTGCGCGTGCTCGTCGGCCTGCCGGCTGTCCGGCTTTGCGTCGGCGGCGCGGGCGGTCTCCTTCAGACCGGGCAGGATGCGCACGCGGCCATCGGCGGAACGGACGATCGACAGATAGTAGTTGTCGACACTCACGCTGCGCAGATGGATGGGGCGCGTGATGAGCGAACGCATGTCGACGTCGAGCACGATGCGTTCGGCGCGCATGGCGTCGGCGGCGGGCCAGTCCTGCGGGCCGCGCAGGCGCACGCGCGACAGCGTTACGTGGCCAAAATCCACGTCGATCTCCTCGACCGACCCGTTGGGTCCGAGCGTCTCGAGAATCCGCTCTTTCATCTGATGCACGACGAACAGCCATCCGCCGATCGCCACGACGACGAGCGCCACGATGATCCCGACTGCCCAAAGCGCTCCCCGCCGCGCGCCCGTTCCCGCCATCTGCGTGTGTCTCCCGGAAGTCGTGCTGGAATGCTTCCAGCGTGTAGTCTTGTCTGACAAAAAAGAATGGCGACCGCTTCTCCCACAGTCGCCACTTTTGCGCCGGATGTCGGTGCGCGCGCCCGCACAAGGGCGCGGGCGGCGTCGCGGCTTAGCGCGTATTCAGCGCGTAATTAGCGCGTAATTAGCGCGTGATCGGCTTGTAGCGCAGGCGCTTCGGCTTGGCGGCTTCCTCGCCCAGCCGCTTGCGCTTGTCGGCCTCGTATTCCTGATAGTTGCCGTCGAAGAATTCGACATGCGAGTCGCCTTCGAACGCCAGGATGTGCGTCGCGATGCGGTCGAGGAACCAGCGATCGTGCGAGATCACCATCACCGAGCCGGCGAATTCGAGCAGTGCGTCTTCGAGCGCGCGCAGCGTTTCGACGTCGAGATCGTTCGACGGTTCGTCGAGCAGCAGCACGTTGCCGCCGGCGATCAGCGTTTTCGCCAGATGCAGGCGTCCGCGTTCGCCGCCCGACAGGTTGCCGACCACTTTCTGCTGGTCGCTACCCTTGAAGTTGAAGCGGCCGATATACGCGCGCGACGGCGTTTCGTACTTGCCGACGGTGAGGACATCCGCGCCGCCCGAGATTTCCTCGAACACGGTCTTGTCGCCGGCGAGCGCGTCGCGGCTCTGGTCGACGTAGGCGAGCCTGACGGTCGGTCCCTTGACGATTTCGCCCGAATCCGGCTGTTCCTTGCCGGTCAGCATGCGGAACAGCGTGGACTTGCCGGCGCCGTTCGGCCCGATGATGCCGACGATCGCGCCCGCCGGAATCTTCATGCTCAGGTCGTCGATCAGCAGGCGGTCGCCATACGACTTGCTGACGTTCTTGAACTCGATGACTTCATTGCCGAGACGGTCGCCGACCGGGATGAAGATTTCCTGCGTTTCGTTGCGCTTCTGGTATTCCTGGCTGTTGAGTTCCTCGAAGCGGGCGATACGCGCCTTCGACTTCGCCTGACGGCCCTTCGGATTCTGGCGCACCCATTCGAGTTCTTTCTTGATGGCCTTCTGACGCGCGGATTCGCTCGATTCTTCCTGCTTCAGGCGGTCTTCCTTCTGGTCGAGCCAGCTCGAATAGTTGCCCTTCCACGGGATGCCGTGGCCGCGGTCGAGTTCGAGGATCCACTCGGCGGCGTTGTCGAGGAAGTAGCGGTCGTGGGTCACCGCGACGACGGTGCCGGGATAGCGCGTGAGGAACTGTTCGAGCCATTCGACGGATTCGGCGTCGAGGTGGTTGGTCGGTTCGTCGAGCAGCAGCATGTCGGGCTTTTGCAGCAGCAGCTTGCACAGCGCGACACGGCGCTTCTCGCCGCCCGACAGATGTTCGATCGTCGCGTCCCAGGCCGGCAGACGCAGCGCGTCGGCGGCCACTTCGAGCTGCTGCTCGGGGCTGCCGCCGTCGCTGGTCGAGAGGATGGCTTCGTACTTGGCCTGCTCGGCGGCGAGCTGGTCGAAGTCGGCGTCGGGTTCGGCGTAGGCGGCGTAGATTTCATCGAGCTTCTTCTGCGCCTGGAACACGTCGCCCAGACCTTCCTCGACGGCTTCGCGCACGGTCTGCTGCGGATTGAGCTGCGGTTCCTGCGGCAGATAGCCGATGTTGAGGTTGGGCATCGGCGTGGCTTCGCCTTCGATGTCGCGATCGACGCCCGCCATGATCCGGATCAGCGTGGACTTGCCGGAACCGTTCAGGCCGAGCAGGCCGATTTTCGCGCCCGGGAAGAACGACAGGGAGATGTCTTTCAGGATCTGACGCTTCGGCGGCACGATCTTGCCGACGCGGTTCATGGTGAAGACGTATTGGGCCATGTGGATGTCTTGGGTGGTCGTCTGGTGAGAAGTGCGGATGCCGCGTGCGTGGTGCGGCATCCGATGCTGATGCTGATGCTGTCTGGCGGCGCGGGAAGGTGGCGCCGCCCGCGCGCGCGGTGCGCGGCGGGCCGAACCGTCATTGTACTTCGCGAGGCGATCCGCCTAGGCGAAGGCGGCCGGCGTCCAGATGAGGCTGGCGGCGATGAGCCAAGCGGCGTAGATGCGGGCGGGGAAATGTCTCTTCTTCATTGTTTTTCTCTGCTTGTTGTTGTGGGTGCAACCGTGACGGCAGCCATAACACGCAGGCCGACCGGATGCGTTCGCTGGCGCTGGCTGCGCGGCGATTGCGCGAGGCCGGTTTCCGGCAGATGAAGGCATCGTCACTCAAGGGCAAGCACGTCCAGGCGCTGCTGGAGCACTGGCAAGGCGAAGGCTTATCGTCCGGCACCATCAAGAATCGGCTCTCTCACCTGCGCTGGTGGGCCGAAAAAATCGGCAAGGCTGGCATCTTGCCGGCTGACAACACACAGCTTGGCGTGCCCGAGCGCCGCTACGTGACCAACATCAGCAAGACCCAGGAACTCGGCACAGGTCTTGAACAGGTCACCGACGCTCACGTACGCATGAGCCTTCAACTGCAGGCCGCCTTCGGACTGCGCCGTGAGGAAGCGATCAAGTTTCAGCCTAGCTATGCGGATCGTGGTGATCACATCGCCCTCAAGGGATCGTGGACGAAAGGCGGCCCGGACCGAACTGTGCCCGTCATCACGGCAGAGCAACGCGACGCGCTCCAGGCCGCCCACCACCTCGCAAGCACAGGGTCATTGATACCAGCAAACAAGACCTACATCCAGCAACGGCACGTCTACGATGGACAGTGCAAGGCGGTGGGTCTGAGTCATATGCATGGCCTTCGCCATCAGTACGCGCAAAGCCGCTATGAGGCGTTAACGGGGAGGCCGCCGCCTGCGGCAGGTGGACCATTAGTCACGGAGTTGAGTCCAACGCAGCGCATAGAAGACCGCCATGCTCTTCAGACCATCAGCCGTGAGTTGGGACACGAGCGCGTTCAAATCACTGCCATCTACCTCGGTAGCTAGGTCAGGCAGTATGAGGCCCGCAGGCTACATACACAGCCGTCCACCGGCTCAATCTGCAGGCCCAACAAACGTATTCAGCGCCGTTGCAATCCTCTTGCGTCGCTCAAGCAAGAAAGCCTTGTAGCTTTCCACTTCCAGCAGCGATGCTTCAACCGGGATGCACTGTGCTGCGAACGCTGGCTCGCCAAGCTGGTCCACCAGCGGAGGCAGGTAAACCGCCGGGGCCTTGTCGCTGATCGCGCGATTAGTCTTGCCGCCGATGAAGGCCAGATTGGCGATGTCATCCGCCTCGCGGGCAGTAAAGCTGGTCTTCAGTACGGCCTTGGGAAAAATGTGATGGAACTGCAAGCGATGCTGGACGCCCGAATGATCCAGAGCAATGGCCAGATGGCTGCGCCAATCTTTCGCGCCGGCAGCGCGGAAAGCCAGGAACATGGTCTTGAACAGCGCGCTACGCTGGTTGCGGCCTTCCAGCTCCTCCGCGGTAATGTCGAGGCGGCCGAACTGCAGGCGCAGTCGGTCGATCAGCTCGCTCACCGCGCCGCCCTGACGAATACTTGCCAAATCCTGATCCAGAATGGTTTCGCTGGAGCCTCGGGAGAAGCGGCCTTTGGCATTAGCCATCAGCGCCCAATAGCGCAGTTGGCGGGCCTCATCGTTGCTCAGCGCATAGTTGCGGCTGTGTCCGAAATACGCCAGCACCACCAGCAGGAAGGGCGACGACAGCAGCGCCGGGCTCCGCAGGCTTCAGCTTGTCGTGTTCCTCGATCTGCTTGCCTTTAAGCAAGAGTAGATCGGTGAGTTTCTTCAGCTCAATGGGTTGAAGCTGCTCCTCGATGCGAACGATGTCTGCGTTGGTCGATGCCAATTCCTTACGGTACTCGCCCAATCGATTCCTGAGCGACTGCTCCTGCTGCTCTGTCAACTGATCGAAGTCGAGCGCGCCAAGCCTCATTTCTTCGCTCGCATGGGAGAAGATCACTGACCTCAGCTCCTTCTCAAATGCGTTCGACTTACCCGATACGTGTTCATTGCAAAGCTCTTCGAAGTAGCCCTGCGGGATGTAGCGAACAAGCTCCGCCTTCTCCTCTGATGGCGTCTCATTCAATGGCCTGGACTCGGTGCTTTCGTCTCGCCAGGTCAGTGTTCCGGTGAAGTGGCGTGCGGGTTCGCCGGTCTTACCCCAAAAGCGATCCTTCTTCAAGAAGCTGAAGTGCTTGGATTGCTTGGAGTTGCCGAGCGTCGCGATGACATCCGCCAAAGCGCTCTTGCCGCTTCCCTTGTTCCCAATGACGGCGACAAGATCGGGATTCAGCGGGATGTCACAGCCGTGCAGCCACCGCCCGACACCGGCCTTGTTCCCTGTTTTGCTGATCTCGATCGACTCGATGTAAAAGGTCTTGTTGGACTCGACTTCATGAACCTTGGGCGGCTTGTCACCAATGAAGGAGCGCTTCGCCGGCTCAAGAATGGCTTGCTTGAGGCCATGGAACGTTGGGTCCGCTTTGATCCACGTCCGTTTCCCGGAGGGGTAGTCGCCATAGCCCCGTTTGTTGTTGTCGCCAGTTGTTCCAACGAAGCAGTGGGCATCGCTTCCTGAGACTGCCAAGCGCGGAATATTATTCAGACCCGCTTGAAAGTTCTTGAACCACTTGGCGTTGCCGGCTGTCTGCTCGCCAACAAACGCGCCGCGCAGATCGGCGTCTCGTGTCTCGAAGATCGGAGAGGTTTGAAAGAGGTTCATGGCATAGGCGTAGTGCTCTTGCCATCCGACCTCTGCCAGTCCGTCATTCGTATCAAATGGCATAAGGCCGATCGCGTGCTCGTTCGGAACCTTCCGAATCGCTTCTCTGTACGAGTCAGCATTGATCTCCGCAATCACCACTCCAGCGAGCAGAGCTTTCTCGTCGGAAGAATCTACATCGGCTTTCTTGAAGCCATGATGCTTCAACTTGTCCTCGCCGACCTTCCTGGCAAGCTCTCTCAACGCAGGCTCAGAAAGCGGTCTGTCCACCAACTCAATGCGCAAGGCAGATATGAAATCCCTGAGGACCTGTTCATCGACCTCGTTCGAGAACAGTACGTGTGCGTTCAGTCGCCCCTTCATTGGCGCGGCAAGCCGAAGTTCGATTCCTGGAAGGACGAGCTTTTTCAGGGCAGGGGCGTCTTCGTCCTTGAGGCGCCTTCGTAGTGCAAGCCAGCCGTCAAAGGTCCAGTAATCCATGATCGCGAACACAGCCGGTTCGGCATGGTTCATCGCTTCGATCATTTCATCGACCAGCTTCTTGCTTTTTGCAGAAGAGAGATCGACATCGAACCTATCTCCTGACCAATGGAACGATGCGGGCGTGTGGACATGCAGGTCCCATTGCCTCCAGATTGCCCCCCGAGAAATCTCTCTTTTTGTCGTCATTTCAGTTCCCACTCGATGGTGAACAGCATGTGCTCCTCCACTTGCTGCTGAAGCTGCAATTCCAACTGGCTGATGAGGTCGTTGCGCTGAGCTTCCACTTCGTCTTGCCGGGCGAACAATTCCCGCCGCAGCTTGCTCCGCTTGGCCTCAAGCTCCCGTTGTCTCTTCTGCCAGGCCAGCTTTTCATTCAACGTCGGCGCGGTGGCCGCAGTGCTGCGCACATCCTTTATTTGCCGGTCAGTCTCTTTAATTTCCTGCTCAAGGCCCAGCTTCAAGTCATCGGCCCACGCATCCAGCTTTTGGACTTCCTGCTCGAAGTAGCCGAGATTGCGCTGATTGATCTCGCGCAGCAGCTCAGCTTTGCGAATCTCAACGTTGGACGACAGCGCAGAGTCCGCCTCGGTCCTAAACAGGCTGGGCGGTTGGGCAACGGCGGGCAGGCGGAGGAGCTTCTCAGGATCGTTTTCTAGTAAAGCAATACCGTCCGACGTGACGGCCGTGACCAGCAGATGCTGCTCCTGGTTACCCAGCGCATCAACTTCAATGAGCCTCACTGTGAGCCAACCCGCCTTGCCGCGACAAGGCTCCAGAGTGCTCACCTTGGTGCCGTATGCGTCGTAGTCGAATACGAGCTTGGCGGCGTTAAGCATGCGGGCCTTGGCTTTCTCGGTAACCCACATGGCCAGCGGATGATGGACTCGGAACAGGTGCGCGTCGCCGGAGCGGCGGGGCAATTCATAACGTCCGAGCTCGATACCGGCACGTTCGCTAGTATTGATACCGTCTGGCACACGCTCCAGATGGAAGCCGTCGTCATCGAAGCTCGCGAACTTGTCCAGTTCCGCTCGGCTCAGCTCCATCAGCATCCGCTCGAAACGACTCCGGGCGCTGCGGCTGTCTTCCGCGCGGACGCGGAGCTTGCCTTGTACTTCCTCGTCGAAGTTCTCTAAGAGGAGTTGGCGCGTCTTGACCATGGCCTCGCTGATTTCTCCCGAAAGGTCAAGTCGGAGTTGCTCGAAACTGGATTTAATTTCCTCGGGCTCTCGGCAGTTCTGATAGATATCAGCAATGCGCCGCTCGACATCGACGCCAGAACCGATGGCGCCCAACACTTCGTCGCTGGCGCCAAACACGCCCTCGAAAAGCTGGAACTTCTGCGCCAGCAATTCGTAGACGCGCTTGTCCGCCTCATTGCTGAGATCAACGAAGTTCACAACTACCACGTCGTGCTTCTGACCGTAGCGATGGCAGCGCCCGATGCGTTGCTCGATGCGCTGCGGGTTCCACGGCAGGTCGTAGTTGATCACGAGTGAGCAAAACTGGAGGTTGATGCCCTCGGCTCCGGCTTCGGTGGCAATCATGACCTTGCCGCGCTCCTTGAAGTGCTCGACCAGTGCCGCACGGGTGTCGGCGGTCTTGGAGCCGGTGATACGGTCGGTGCCGTCGTGGCGCGTCAGCCAATCCTTGTAGGTCGCCTGTGCACGCTGATCGCTGTTTGTGCCGTTAAAAAGCACGATACCGTCGCCGTATGGCGTGTCAGCCAGCAAACTGAGGAGGTACTCCTGTGTGCGCTTGGACTCGGTGAAGATGATGGCCTTCCGTGCCGCGCCCAGCCGGTCCAGTTCGGCGAAGGCGCGATCCAGCGCGGTGAGCAGCGCTTTGCCCTTGGCGTTGTCGCGGATGTCGGTTGCCAGCGCCTTGAAGTGGCGAAGCTCTTCGATTTCCTGCGCGATGGCATTTCGCTCTGAGCGGTTCGGTGCCGCAGAAGCGGAGTCTTGGTCGCTCCACTCATCGGCGGTTTCGTCCAGCGATTCGTAGTCCTCGTCGAGTTCTTCGGTCAGGTCGGGAACTTCGATGGGTTCATCGAGCACTCCCTGAAGCCGTTTGGCCATCGTCTCCAGCGCGCCCGCGATCGCGTGCGAGCTGGACGCGAGCAACTTCCACAGCACCAGTGAAATCAGTTGGCGTTGCCCCTCGGGCATGGCCTTCAGGTTGGGACGGCGCAAGTAATCAGCGACGAGTCCGGACAGTTCTTGCTCCTCACTCGACGGCGTGAACTCCTGGATGATGGCCTTGCGCGCGGTATACGACACATAGGGCTGGACCTGTTTGCGCAGAGTGCGCTTGCAGATGGGAGCCAGCCGGTCACGCAGGCCGTTGAAGGCCTGTTCCCGGCCAGCAAATTGCGAGCGAAAGCTATCGAGGTCTCCGAACACGCGGTCATCGATGAAGGTGACCAGCCCATAGAGTTCAAGCAATGAATTCTGCAATGGCGTTGCGGTCAGAAGCACCTTGGAGTGAACGTGCGACAACGCCTCTTTGAGGGTCCTGGCAATGACGTTGCTGGTCTTGTAGACGTTGCGCAGGCGATGTGCTTCGTCGAGGACGACCAAGTCCCAGTCAATGCTCTTGACATCGTCAGCCTTGGACTTGGCGAACTGGTAGGAACAGATGACTGGACCGGAGGCGAACAGGAATGGGTTCTGTCGATCCTGCTTGCGGATCGCGTTGTAGCTTTTGGCCTCGAGAATCAATCCTTGCAGGCCGAACTTGTCTTGCAGCTCCTGGTGCCACTGCTTGCGTAGGTTGGCCGGGACAATGATGAGAATCTTGCGGCGTCGCTCGGCCCAACGCTGCGAGATGACTAACCCTGCTTCAATGGTCTTGCCAAGCCCCACTTCGTCAGCGAGGAGCACACCTCGCGAAAGGGGATTGCGGCAGGCGAAGAGCGCGGCATCGACCTGATGTGGATTGAGATCAACCTGCGAGTCGACCAGCGTTGATGCCAGCGACTCTACGGAGTCGCCTGCCGCGCGGCGCGTCAGAAGCCATGCGTAGTACTGGCTTTGATACTGAGTAAGGGGCTGTTGCATCAGTCTCCCCCCTCTACCTTGACTTGTTTCCACTTCGCTCCTCGTCCCTTGCCCATGGACTCGATCAATCCCTCTGACTTCATTGCCCGCAGCACCAACCGCACCATGTCTCGGCTCACGCCCGGGCACGCTTCCTCGATCTCGGAAATCGAAAACGGCTGGCTGCGCCCTAGGACCTCCGCCCGCACCCGGTCGCCTTTACTACCGCGGCCACGCTCGATGGTGCCGACACGCTCCTCGAACTCGCGGTAGGCCCGTAGCAAGGAGCCCCAGAAGTAGTCGAGCCAGGGTTTGACGTCGTGCTGCCCCTGGTGCCAGCCCTGCGAGCTGGCTTCCAGCGTTTCGTAATAGCCTTCCTTGGTGTCCTCGAAGATGCGTTCCAAGCTGATGTAGCGGCCCACTGCGTAATCGAAGTGGTAGAGCAGCAGCAAGGTCAACAAGCGGGACATGCGACCGTTACCGTCCGGGAAAGGGTGGATGCACAAGAAGTCGAGCATCGCCAGTGGCACCAGCACCAACGGATCGGCCAGATGTTGATCCAGCGCGGTGGCGTAGCGCCCGGTCAGATCGGTCATTGCCATCGGCGTCAGGTGCGCAGCGACTGGTTGGAAGCGCAGACGCGAAGTGCCGTCTGGGTGACGCTCGATGATGTCGTTGTTGGTAGCCTTCCAGCGCCCGCCCGCTTGCGGCATATAGCGGTACAGCAGGGTGTGCAGTTGCAGCACTACGCCCTCGCTGAAGGGCATGTGCGCGGCCGATTCGTGGATCAGCGCCAGGGCGTCACGGTAGCCGGCGATCTCCTGCTCAGAACGGCTCTTTGGCGTTGCGTTACGGGTGACCAGAGACTTCAACCGCGAGGGCGCTACGACAACACCTTCCAGCCGGTTGGACGACTCGGTGGACTCCACCACCGCGATCTGGCGTAGCCCCCTGAGGACCTCGGGCGACTGCGCAGCGTAGAGTTGCTGCTTACCTTGGTACTCGCCAAGCAACCGCAACGTGGCGGCCTGAGTGCCATCGAAGCGAAGCGCGGTAAGGTACTCGGGTGTGAGCGAGTACATGGAGATGTAAGCCCGGGCTGTGTAAATGGGGTAATCATAGCCGAAAAATGGGGTAATTTCTCTAAAAATGCCTCATTACCGTTGTTTGACTACCCCATTCCTGAATCGGACCGGTCTTGAGGGACTGGCATGGCCGTCTGGGTAGGAAATGAGCGACATCAATTTTAAAGGGTAATAAAGTCATAATTACCCCATTTAATCCATTGTTTATCCCATTCCTGGCGCCCAGCCTCGGGGCAAAGGCAAATGGCAAGGGGACAATGACTCTCAAGGGACCACGGCCCTATCCAGAAAAGGAAGGCCGCCCCCTGTCCATTCGTTCTGCAACACCCGGCCAAATTGTCCCTATGCCGTGCCGCTGTCTTCGGCCGCACTCAGATAGTCGGCCCAATCCTGCAACAGCGTCGTTCTCTGATCCAGCAGCAGCGCCTTGTTGTAGGTTGCCCGAACCTTGTGGCTTTCCACGTGGGCAAGCTGCCGCTCGATCGCATCGGGCCTGTATCCGTTCTCATTGGCCCAAGTCGAAAAGGTCGTCCGCCAGCAATGCGGCGTCGTGCCCCGGCCCAGGTTCATGTCGCGCATCGCGTAGGTCAGCCGGTTGGGCGTAGTGAAGCCCTTGTCACCACGGTGTGGGAACAGATAGCGGCCACCGCCCGTGATGCACTGCAAATCCTTCAGCACTGCTACGGCCTGCGTGGACAACGGGCTGACATGGTCACGCCGCGCTTTCATCTTCGCCTCAGGCCGACGCCACAGAGCATCCTCAAAGTCGAACTCGTCCCACTCGGCATCCGCCGCTTCCCCTGGGCGGCAAGCCGTCAGAGCAATCAACCGCAGACACAAAGAGATTTCCGGATAGCCCCGGTAGCCGCGTAACTCCTGATAGAACTTCTGGATTTGCTCTCGCGTCATCGCCGCCTTGCTCTCGCTGAACGGCACGCGTAGCAGCCGGCGCAGGCTGGGAATTGGATTTGCCTCGACCAGACCCCGCACCACCGCGAATTCGAAGATGGCTGAAAGATCGCCTTTGACATGGATGGCCGCCCACGCGCCGTGGGCCTTGCACTCCTCCAGCAGCGGGCGGATTTGCTTCACGCCTATGTCGCTCATCGGCATCCCGTCGAACTTCGGCGACAGGTACTTCCTGATACGGGACTCTTTGGTGCGGTAGGAACTGAGCGCAAAAACAGGTTTGATCTCGGCCAGGTACGCCTGCGCTACCTTGGCGAACGAGCTTTCACGAGCGCGCTTGCGTTCCTCCAGTGCTTCCAGGTTGCGCTGCTTGACCTGCTGCCGCTCATGAGCAGGATGGATGCCTTGCTTGACCAAAGCACGCGCTTTCTCTCGAACCGCGCGCGCCTCCGCAAGACTTACTTGAGGAAAGCCGCTGATGGCAAAGAGGTTCTCCTTGCCGTGCAGGCGGTACTTCCACCGCCAGAGTTTGCCGCCGGTCGGCTTGACCAGCAGGAACAAGCCTCCGCCGTCTGAAAGTTTCCAGTCTCGATCAGTCGATTTGGCCGACCTGACCTTGAGGTCGGTGAGTAGATTTTCGGGCATCGTTGGACTCCACTGCGGGGAGATGTACCCCCACGGTTGAACACGAGTACCCCCAACGCTACCCCCGATTTTTTCAGACCTCGATGAACAATAGGAACGCTCAGCAGACCGTATTGTTTACGCAACCCATTGATTTCAAATGGGCTAACCTGTCCACCAAGCGCTACTGAGCGCCATCGAGATCCAGCAAAAGTCGTCGACGTTGATCACACGTTGAACAAGAAATTCATGACATCCCCGTCATGCACGACATATTCCTTGCCTTCCGCGCGCATCTTGCCGGCTTCCTTCGCGCCTTGTTCGCCCTTGTACGCGACATAGTCATCGAAGGAAATGGTCTGGGCGCGGATGAAGCCGCGTTCGAAATCCGTATGGATGGCGCCTGCCGCTTGCGGCGCCGTGTCGCCGATATGAATGGTCCACGCGCGCACTTCCTTCACGCCCGCCGTGAAGTACGTCTGCAAGCCGAGCAGCTTGAAACCGGCGCGGATCACGCGGTTCAGGCCCGGCTCGGTCATGCCCATGTCGGCGAGGAAATCGGTCTTGTCGGCGTCGTCGAGATCGGCGATTTCGGCTTCGATCGCCGCGCACACCGCGATCACCGGCGCATTTTCCGCGTCGGCGTGCTTGCGCACCGCGTCCAGATACGGGTTGTTCTCGAAACCGTCGTCCTTCACGTTGGCGACGTACATGGTCGGCTTCGACGTGATCAGGCAGAACGGCTTGATCAGCAGCAACTCGTCTTCGTTCAGCGAGAGGCCGCGGACCGGCTTCGCCTGGTCGAGCTGCGCGCGCACCTTTTCGAGCACGGCGACGAGCTTGATCGCTTCCTTGTCGTTGCCCGATTTGGCGGCCTTCGAGTAGCGCGACTGCGCCTTCTCCACGGTTGACAAGTCCGCGAGCGCGAGTTCCGTGTTGATGACTTCGATGTCCGAAATCGGATCGATCTTGCCCGCGACGTGGATCACGTTTTCGTCGTCGAAGCAGCGCACGACGTGCGTGATGGCGTCGGTCTCACGGATATTCGCGAGAAACTGGTTGCCGAGGCCTTCGCCCTTCGACGCGCCCGCGACCAGTCCGGCGATATCGACGAACTCGACCACGGCCGGCAGGATGCGCTCGGGCTTCACGATGTCGGCGAGCGCCTGGAGACGCGCGTCGGGGACTTCAACCACGCCGACGTTCGGCTCGATGGTGCAGAACGGATAGTTTTCGGCGGCAATGCCCGCCTTGGTCAACGCATTGAAGAGGGTGGACTTGCCGACGTTGGGCAAGCCGACGATGCCGCATTGGAGGCTCATGGGATCCTTCGAACTGGTGAGACGGCGCGAGTCGCGCTTTTTCGTCAAAAATGGTGCACGATGGACGGACGATGACGCCCGCTCCGACCGGCGGCCGCGTGCCGCGGCCAGGCAAGCCGCTATTGTACCGTTGCGTACCGTTGCACCGGACGTCGACGGTCGGGCCGCCCGTGCCTGCTTCTCGCTCTGCAAGCCCCAAACCCCTCTGACCCCCACGGCTATAATGCCCGGATGACTTCGCACCCCCTGAAATTCCACGCGGTTGTCGTCGGCGGCGGGCTCGTCGGCAAGACGGCCGCGCTGGCGCTCGCGCAATCCGGCCTGCGCACCGCGCTCGTCGCGTCGCGCGCCGCCGGCCTGCCGCCGGGCGCCGCGTTCGATTCGCGCATCTACGCGCTGTCGTCCAGCTCGCAGGCGCTGCTCGAACGGCTGCGCGTGTGGCAGGCGCTCGACCGCTCACGCCTGGGGCCGGTGTTCGACATGCGCGTATTCGGCGACGCCCACGCGGAATTGCACTTCTCCGCGTTCCAGGCATCGGTGCCGCAACTGGCGTGGATCGTCGAATCGTCGCTGATCGAGCAATCGCTCGACGCCGCCTTGCGCTTCCAGCCGAGCCTGTCCTGGTTCGAATCGCGCGCGCAAGGCATGACCGTCGAGGCCGACGCGGCCCACATCGCGCTCGCGAGCGGCGAAGCGCTCGAAGCGGATCTGATCGTCGGCGCCGATGGCGCACATTCCTGGGTCCGCGCGCAGATGGGCGCGAAGATGAACCGCCGCGATTATCGCCAGACCGGCGTGGTCGCCAATTTCAAGGCCGAACGGCCGCACGGCGAGACCGCTTACCAGTGGTTCCGCGATTCCGAAATCATCGCGCTGCTGCCGCTGCCGGGCGACCACGTGTCGCTCGTCTGGTCGGCGCGCACCGAGCACGCCGACGACCTGCTCGCGCTCGATCCCGCGCAACTCGCCGCCCAGGTCGAAACCGCCACGCAAAACCAGCTCGGCACGCTCGACTGCGTGACGCCCGCGCAAGGTTTTCCGCTCGGGCTGCAAACCGTCGACCGGCTGATCGCGCCGCGCGTGGCGCTCGTCGGCGATGCGGCGCACCTGATTCACCCGCTCGCGGGCCAGGGCATGAACCTGGGCCTGCGCGACGTCGCCGCGCTCGCGGATGTCATCGCCAACAAGGAATCGTTCCGCGATCTCGGCGACCCGACGCTGTTGCGCCGCTACGAACGCGCGCGCCGCGAAGACATCCAGAAGCTCATGTTCGCAACAGACGGCCTGCAGCGGCTCTTCGCCGTGCCCGGCACGTTCGCGCGCGCGGTGCGCAATACCGGCATGGCGTTCGTCGGCGCGCAGCCGCTGGTCAAGCGCTGGCTGGTGTCGGCGGCGCTCGGTTGAAACGGTTGAAACGAAACATTGATTGATATTCAGACGCGCGGCCTTCGCGCGACGCTGGCCGACTCACAGGAAACCGCATGAAAACCATTCTTCGTTCTGCGCTCGCGACGGCTGCGGCGCTTGCCGTCACGCTCGGCATGACCGGCCCGGCCCACGCCGACGCCACCACCGACAAACTCAAGTCGACGCTCGAGTCGCGCATGGGCGACGCCAGCATCAAGAGCATCGACAAGACCGCGATTCCCGGTCTCTACGAAGTGAATCTCGGCTCGCAGATCATCTACAGCGACGCCACCGGCAACTACGTGCTGATCGGCGATCTCGTCGATACGCGCAGCAGCAAAAACCTGACCGAGGCGCGGCTCTCGGAAACCAACAAGATCGACTTCGCGAAGCTGCCGTTCGAGAACGCGGTGAAGGTGGTGAAGGGCAACGGCAGCCGCAAGATCGCCGTGTTCTCGGACCCGAACTGCCCGTATTGCAAACAGCTCGAAACCACGCTCAAGTCCATCGACAACGTGACGGTCTACACCTTCCTGTACCCGGTGCTGTCGCCGGATTCCACGGTCAAGTCGAAGTCGATCTGGTGCGCGAAGGATCGCGGCAACTCGTGGGAAAGCTGGATGCTGGATCACAAGGCGCCGGCCACGGCCGCGAATTGCGACACCACCGCGATCGACAAGAACCTGAAGCTCGGCCGCACGATGAACGTGACCGGCACGCCGACCGTATTCCTCGCCGATGGCCGCCGACTGCCGGGCGCCGTGCCCGCAGACCGGCTGGAGAAGGAACTGTCGGCCGCGCAGTGAGCGCGACGCGGCATGAGGACGGAGGCGCCTGGCGCCTCCTTTGTTTTACGGGCTCCGGTTCGCCGGCCGGAGCCGCGGGCATGACGGACATAACGAGCACAAGCGGCGCGCCCGGCACAAGAACAAGGACCACGCGATGACACCCTCCCTGCAACCGGTGCATTACAGCATCGTTCCGAAAAAACCCGCCGCGCATTGCTTTGAAGTCACGCTGACCGTCGCCGAAACCGATCCGGCCGGCCAGCGCTTCATGCTGCCGGTGTGGATTCCGGGCAGCTACATGATCCGCGAGTTCGCGCGCAACATCGTGACCTTGCAGGCGTTCAACGCGGCGGGCCGCAAGGTCGCGATCGACAAGATCGACAAGCACGCGTGGCAAGCGGCGCCCGTCGAGGGCCCGCTCACGCTGCGCTACGAGGTCTACGCGTGGGATCTGTCGGTGCGCGCGGCGCATCTCGACGACAGCATCGGCTTCTTCAATGCCACGAGCGTGTTCCTCGCGGTGGAAGGGCAGTCGGGCGCGCCGTGCGTGATCGACATCCAGCCGCCAGAAGGCGGTGCGTATCGCAACTGGCGCGTCGGCACGGCGCTGCGCGAGGCGCGTGGCACGAAGCGCTACGGGTTCGGGACGTACGAAGCGGACAACTACGACGAACTCGCCGATCACCCCGTCACGCTCGGCGAATTCGCGCTCGGCAGCTTCACCGCGCATGGCGTGAAGCACGACATCGTGATCTCGGGGCGCGTCGTCAATCTCGACATGAACCGGCTCCAGGCCGATCTCAAGCGCGTCTGCGAAGCGCAGATCGCGCTGTTCGAGCCGCGCACGAAGCGCGCGCCGATGGACCGCTACGTGTTCATGACGCTGGCCGTCGGCGACGGCTATGGCGGGCTCGAACATCGCGCGTCGACGGCGCTGATCTGCAATCGCACGGACCTGCCGGTGCAGGGCCGGCCGGATTTGAGCGACGGCTATCGCACCTATCTCGGCCTGTGCAGTCACGAATATTTCCATACGTGGAACGTGAAGCGCATCAAGCCCGCCACCTTCGCTCCATACGATCTGTCGCAGGAGAATTACACGACGCTGCTGTGGCTCTTCGAAGGCTTCACGTCGTACTACGACGACCTGATGCTCGTGCGCAGCGGCCTCATCACGGCCGGCGATTACTTCAGCCTGCTCGGCAAGACGATCGGCGGCGTGCTGCGCGGTGCGGGACGGTTCAAGCAGTCGGTCGCGCAGAGCTCGTTCGACGCGTGGGTGAAGTACTACCGCGCCGACGAAAACGCGCCGAACGCGATCGTCAGCTATTACCAGAAAGGATCGCTCGTCGCGCTGGCGTTCGATCTGTCGATTCGCGCCCAGACTGACAACCGCAAGTCGCTCGACGACGTCATGCGCCTGCTGTGGCAGCGCTACGGACGCGACTTCTATCACGGCAAGGCGCGCGGCATCCGCGAGGAAGACGTAGAGGCGCTGTTTGCCGAAGCCACCGGCGCGGACCTGCGCGCGCTGTTCCGCGACGGCGTGCGCGGCACCCGCGACCTGCCGTTGGATGCCTTGCTGGAGCCGTTCGGCATCGCGCTCGCGCCCGATCTGCCCGGCAACGGCGCGGCGCTCAAGCCCACGCTCGGCGTGCGCGTGCGCGGCGGGGCGGAGTGCGCGCTCGCGGTCGTTCACGAGGGCGGGGCGGCGCAGAAAGCCGGATTGTCGGCGGGCGATGTGCTGGTCGCGATCGACGGGCTGCGCGTCACCGGTGCCAATCTGGAGGGCCTGCTGTCGCGCTATCTGCCGGGCGCGAAGGTGGAGATCCATGCATTTCGCCGCGACGAACTGCGCCGCACGGAACTCAAGCTCGACGGGCCCGAGGTCGTGCGTTACCTGCTGACGGCCATCGACGGGCGCGGTCCGTCGAAACAATGGCGCGAACGCTGGCTGAAGGGCTGAGGCGGTCGGATTGTTCTACCCCTGCAACAATCCGTCGCGGCCGAACGGCTTTTTATAGATCGCCGAAAGGGGAGAATGCTTCCTAAGCCGGGTGCAGACAGCGCCCGAATCCCGAAAGCTCTGCATGGGACATCGTGGGCGATCAACGCGCACGCTGTCCCGCCAAGGAACAGGAAGCCATCATGACGACGATTCTGCAAATCAATTCCGCTGCTCGTTCGCAAGGCGCCCAATCGACGCTGCTCGCCGACGAACTCACGGCAAAACTGCAACAAAGCAACCCGGGCGCGAAGGTTGTCGTGCGCGACCTGCTCGGCGCGTCGCTTCCGCATCTGGATGACGCCACGCTCGGCGCCTTCTTCACGCCGGCCGACCAGCGCAACGCGGAACAGACCGCCATCAACGCGAAAAGCGAAGCGCTGATCAACGAACTGCTGGCAGCGGACATCGTCGTGATCGCGGCGCCGCTGTACAACTTCGGCATCTCGTCGCAACTGAAGACGTATTTCGACTGGATCGCCCGCTCGGGCATGACGTTCAGCTACGGCGCGAACGGCCCGGAAGGCCTGGTCAAGGGCAAGAAGGTGTTCGTGGTGTCGGCGCGCGGCGGCAAGTACGCGGGCACCCCGAACGATTCGCAAACGCCTTACCTGAAGACCTTCCTCGGCTTCATCGGCCTGACCGACGTGAACTTCATCTACGCCGAAGGCCTGAACATGGGTCCGGACGTGGCGGGTGCGGCGCTGGCGTCGGCGCGCGAGGCCATCGCGGCGCTGTAAGCGTTTCGCTTCGGCATCAAGGCATCAAGGCATCAAGCAAAACGCCCCGCTGATTTGTGTCAGCGGGGCGTTTTACGTTTCATGGCTTGCGCGGAAGCGTCAGGCCAGCAGTTCGGGCTCGGCGGGCAGCCGCCAGTCGATCGCTTCACGGCCATGCTTCGTCAGATAGTCGTTGGCGAGCGCGAAATGACCACAGCCGAAAAAGCCGCGATACGCCGACAACGGCGACGGATGCACCGCCTCCAGCACGCAATGCGCCTTGCCCGTGCCTTCGATCAAACCGCGTTTCGCCTGTGCATGCGCGCCCCACAGCATGAACACGAGTCCGTCGTGGCGCTGCGCCATTTCGTGGATCAGCGTGTCGGTGCATTGCTCCCAGCCGCGTTTCGCGTGACTGCCGGCGCGGTCGCGTTCCACCGTCAGCGACGTGTTGAGCAGCAACACGCCCTGTTTCGCCCACGAATCCAGGCAGCCGTGCGTGGGCGCGGGGAAGCCGAGGCTCGCGTGGATCTCCTTGAAGATGTTGCGCAGCGACGGCGGCGGGCGCACCGGCGCGGGCACCGAGAACGCCAGCCCGTGGGCCTGCGGCGTGCCCTTGTCCTCGCCGTGATACGGATCCTGGCCGAGAATCACGACCTTCACGTCGGCGGGGCGCGTGAGCCGGAGCGCACGAAAGACATCGGCGGGATAGACGATCTTGCCGGCGGCGCGCTCGGCATCGACGAACGCGCATAGCGTCGCGTAGTGCTTGCCGTCGATGAACGGCCGCAGATGGAGGCGCCAGTCGTCAGGCAGCGCCGCGAACTGGCTTTCGAGCGTCGTGCCGGGCGATGCGGACGCGTTGCCCGCATCCTCGAAGAGAGAAGGCTGTTGGCTCATGCGGGGCGATCAGGCGTCGTGATGCTTTTCATCTGGCGGCTGGCGCAACAGATAGCCGCGCTGCGCCTTGCTGAGATCTTCCGGCGTGAGTTCCGGAAACGCGCCGCGCAGTTCGGCGGCAAGCATCGACAACGCGCTTTCCTCACCGGATTTCAATTCCAGCTCCAGTTCGCTGATTTCCGCGCGACGCGTCTCGCCGTCGACATCGGCGGTGATGTCGCCCCGGTCCAGCGCCACTTCGATCTGCGAACCCTCGCGTTCGAGGTCCCACACGATGCGGCGGAAATCAGTCTTGAACAGCGCGATCAGTTCGGGCGCGGCGCGTTCCAGCGTCTCGCGCGCGGCTTCGTCGTCGCAAGCGGCGAGCAGCGCGTCGATCTGGAGCGCGTCACGCTCGACTGGCAACTCCCACTCCTGACGGTTGCTCAGGCCCGCGACGCTCTTGCCGAGCGTCTTGTAGGTCTGCAGCCATTGCTCCGGCGTGCGGCGCAGGCGCAGCGCGGACTTGGCTTTCGCCAGCGCGCAGGCGGAGGTGTCGAAGTAGACGTTGGTCAGTTCGATCGGCCGGCCCGGGCCGGTGTGTTCGTCGAAGAAGCGTGCGACGTCGTCATGCTGCGACGGCGCAAGCGCGAGTTTCAGTTCCCGTTCGATGCCCAAGGTCCGGTCCCGTCGATGAAGTCAGACAAACATGCGCGCGAGTTCCGCGCCAGGATCGTCGGCGCGCATGAACGCTTCGCCGACCAGGAAGGTATGCACGCGCATCGCGCGCAGCCGCTCGACATCGACACGCGACAGAATGCCCGACTCCGTCACGACAATGCGATCCTCCGGCACCATCTCCAGCATGCCGATGGTCGTCTCGATGCTCGTTTCGAAGGTGCGCAGATTGCGGTTGTTGATGCCGATGAGCGGCGTCTTCAGCGTGAGTGCGTCGCGCAGTTCGTCGGCGTCGTGCACTTCGACCAGCACGGCGAGACCGAGCGAATGCGCGTAGGCCTCGAGGTCCTGCATGTGCGAAAGCTCGAGCGCGGCAGCGATCAGCAGGATGCAGTCCGCGCCCATCGCGCGCGCTTCCATGATCTGATACGGGTCCACGATGAAGTCCTTGCGCAGCACCGGCAAGCTGCACGCGGCGCGCGCTTCCTGCAGATAGGCGACGCTTCCCTTGAAGAACTGCACGTCGGTGAGCACGGAGAGGCACGCGGCGCCGCCTTGCTCGTAGGAACGCGCAATCTCGGCGGGCACGAAATGCTCGCGCAGCACGCCTTTCGACGGACTCGCCTTCTTCACTTCGGCGATGACCGCTGCCTGATTGGCCGCATGCTTCGCGCGCAATGCGCCGACGAAGTCGCGCAGATCGCGCGACGTGGCTTCGAGCCGCAGCGCTTCCAGCGGCGCGCTAAGTTCCGCCGCGCGCACTTCCTCGCGCTTGACCGCGATGATGCGGTCCAGGATGTCACTCATGTTGGCTTCCTTTACTTCTTCGCAAACTGCTGCGTGAACTTGACGAGCGTGTCGATCTTCTCGCGCGCCGCGCCGCTCTCGATGGCCTCGCGCGCGGCGGCCATGCCGGCTTCGATCGACTCGACGACATCGGCGGCATACAGCGCCGTGCCCGCGTTCAACGTGACGATCTCGCGCGCGACGCCGGCCTTGTTGTTGAGAGCGCCGAGCAGCATGGCCTTCGATTCCTGCGCGTCCTGCACCTTCAGCGAGCGGTTCGACACCATCTGCAGGCCGAAGTCCTCGGGATGAATCTCGTACTCGGTCACTTCGCCGTTCTTCAGCTCGCCAACGCGCGTGGCGGCGCCGAGCGAGACTTCGTCCATGCCGTCCTTGCCGTACACGACGAGCACGTGCTTCGCGCCCAGGCGCTGCATCACGCGCACCTGGATGCCGACGAGGTCTTCATGGAACACGCCCTGGAGCTGGTTCGGCGCGCCGGCCGGATTGGTCAGCGGACCGAGGATGTTGAAGATGGTGCGCACGCCGAGTTCTCGGCGCACCGGCGCGATGTTCTTCATCGCCGGATGATGGTTGGGCGCGAACATGAAGCCCATGCCAGTCTCGGCAATCGATGCCGCCACCTGTTCCGGCGACAGGTCGATGTTCACGCCCAGCGCCTCGAGCACGTCGGCGCTGCCGGACTTGCTCGACACGCCGCGGTTGCCGTGCTTCGCCACCTTCGCGCCCGCGGCCGCGGCGACGAACATCGACGCGGTGGAAATGTTGAACGTGTGCGAACCGTCGCCGCCGGTGCCGACGATGTCGACGAAATTCGAGTTGTCCTCGACCTCGACGTGATTCGCGAACTCGCGCATCACGGTGGCGGCCGCGGCAATCTCACCGATGGTTTCCTTCTTCACGCGCAAGCCGGTGATGATGGCGGCGGACATGACGGGCGACATCTCGCCGCGCATGATCTGGCGCATCAGATGCAGCATTTCGTCGTGAAAAATTTCGCGGTGCTCGATCGTGCGCTGCAGCGCTTCCTGTGCAGTGATGGTCATGTTCTCGAGCCCGTTCAAGCGCGTTGGCCGGACGTGGCCGTGTGCTTCACAAAATTTTCGAGCAGCGCGTGGCCGTGTTCCGACAGAATCGATTCCGGATGGAACTGCACGCCTTCCACTTCGAGTTCACGGTGGCGCACGCCCATGATCTCGCCGTCCGGCGTCCACGCGGACACTTCCAGACAGTCGGGCAGGGATTCGCGTTCAATCGCCAGCGAGTGATAGCGCGTCACGTTGAAGTGTTTGGGCAAGTCGGCGAACACGCCTTTACAGTCTGTCTCGATCTGACTCACCTTGCCGTGCATGATGGTCTGCGCGCGCACGACGCGTCCGCCAAATGCTTCGCCGATCGCCTGATGGCCGAGGCAGACGCCGAGAATGGGCAGCTTGCCGGAGAATTCGCGCAGCACGTCGAGCGTGATGCCCGCATGTTGCGGATTGCTCGGTCCTGGCGAGAGGCAAATGCGCTCGGGCGCGAGCTTCGCGATTTCATCGAGCGTGATCTCGTCGTTGCGGAAGGTGCGCACGTCCTCGCCGAGCTCGCCGAAGTACTGGACCAGGTTGTACGTGAAGGAGTCGTAGTTGTCGATCATCAGCAGCATGGTCTTGTCTCCTCAGAAGTCGCTGTCGAGGCCGTCTTGCACCTGCTCGGCGGCACGCAACACGGCGCGCGCCTTGTTCTCCGTCTCTTGCCATTCGGATTCGGGCACCGAATCGGCGACGACGCCCGCCGCCGCCTGCACATACAGGTTGCCCTTGTGGATGACGCCGGTACGGATCGCGATAGCCAGATCCATTTCGCCGCTGAACGACAGATAACCGACCGCGCCGCCATACAGCCCGCGCTTGACGGGTTCGAGCTCGTCGATCAGTTGCATCGCGCGGACCTTCGGGGCGCCGGACAGCGTGCCGGCGGGGAAGGTGGCGCGCAGCACGTCGAAGTTGTTCATGCCGTGCTTCAGCTTGCCTTCGACCGAACTCACGATGTGCTGCACGTGCGAGTACTTTTCGATGACCAGCTTGTCCGTCACCGTGACTGACCCCGTCTGCGCAATCCGGCCGACGTCGTTGCGCGCGAGGTCGATCAGCATCACGTGCTCGGCGACTTCCTTGGGATCGTTCAGCAGTTCGGTGGCGAGTTCGGCGTCGCGCTCGGGCGTGTTGCCGCGCGGACGTGTTCCGGCGAGCGGGCGGATGGTGACGATGTGATCGTCGGCGCGCTTTTCCTGGCGCACCAGGATTTCCGGCGACGCGCCCACCACATGCACTTCGCCGCCGAAGTTGTAGTAGTACATGTACGGCGACGGATTCAGCGAGCGCAGCGCGCGGTACAGCGACAGCGGATTGTCGCGGAACGGCTTGATCAGGCGCTGGCCGACCTGCACCTGCATCAGTTCGCCCGCCGCGATGTACTCCTTCGCGCGCCGCACGGCGTTCAGGTAATCGTCCTTTTTGAACTCGCGGAAGGTTTCGGTGCGCACGCTGGCCGACGTCACCGGCGGCTGCACCGTCGCGCGCAGCCGCGACCGCAGTTCGCGCAGGCGCTGCTTCGCGCGGGCATAGGCTTCGGGGCGGGTCGGGTCGGCGTAGACGATCAGGTAGAGCTTGCCCGCGAGATTGTCGATGACCGCGACTTCCTCGGTCAGCAGCAACTGGATGTCGGGGAGATTGAGATCGTCGGGGGGCGCGGTGTCGGCAAGCTTCTTTTCGATATAGCGCACCGCGTCATAACCGAAATAGCCGGCCAGGCCGCCGCAGAAGCGCGGCAGGCCCGGACGGGTCGCAACCTTGAAACGCTTCTGATAAGTCTCGATGAACGCCAGCGGATCGCCTTCATCCGTCTCGACGACCTTGCCGTCGGTGAGCACGTGCGACTTGCCGTTCTGCACGGTGAGGATGGTGCGCGCCGGCAGGCCGATGAACGAGTAGCGCCCGAAGCGCTCGCCGCCCACGACGGATTCCAGCAGGAACGAGTTCGCGCCATTGCGCTCGGGCTGCGCGAGTTTGAGATAAAGAGAGAGCGGTGTTTCGAGGTCGGCGAGGGCTTCGGCGATCAACGGAATGCGGTTGTAGCCTTCGTTCGCCAGCGATTGGAATTCGAGTTCGGTCATGTTGCGATCCTTTGCGTGCCGGGCGGGGTTCGGGAGGCGCGGCATCGGGGAAAAGCGGGCGCTGCGGGCGGTCGTTTCCCGTGATCATCGCATACGGCGACCTTGCCGCTTCGACGAGGCGAAGCGGCTCCGGGCGAATCATTCACGCGGGACGCGCGAAGGAAGTTCGGCTCGATGCGCGGTGGGCGCAAGATGCACGTAAAACGGTTCGACAGAAACGGCGCGGAAGTGCGCAGCGAAACAAAAAACGGATGCTGAAGCGGATGCGGCAGGGAGCGACATGGCTTCAGCAGACCTCGGGCGAGGTTAGCGCGACCAGCGACGCCAGGGCCAGGCTCCCCGGTCGATGCTGCTCAGACTCCGTTTTCTGTTGAGAAACATGATTGATGGACTTATTCAGTCAGGGTGGTGTCCGGCGGCGCCAAGGTGGCGGCTATCGCCAGTGCTGCCGTGCGCAGCGAGGTGACTATACCATCGGACTTCACCGATTGCACAGGCTTGCCATGATTGTAACCGTACGGAACGGTCAAGGTTGCGAGGCCCGCCGCACGGCCCGCGAGAGCGTCATTCTCGGAGTCGCCGACCGCCACGGTTTCACGCGTTAGCACGTCGAGACGTTCGCAGGCGGTGATCATCGGCAGGGGATCGGGCTTCTTTGCGGGAAGCGAGTCGCCGCCAAGAATCACCCTGAAGTAATCCGCGATGCCGAAGTGCGCGAGCAGTTCCACCGCGAAGCGATGCGGCTTGTTGGTCACGCAGGCCAGCGCGATGCCGAGTTCGCGCATGGCTTCGAGCCCTTCGCGCACTTCTGGAAACAGCGTCGAATGCTTGCCGTTGACCTTCGCGTATTCGCTTTGATAGATGGCGAGGGCGTCGTCGAACTGGGCAACCGCCTGCGAGTGCGGCAACCGCGCCGCGAGCACGCTGCGAATCAGATTCTCCGAACCCTTGCCGACGTAGTCCGTGACTTCCGCGCGCGTGACGGGCTGTTCCACTGCGATGCGCGCGAGCATCGCGTTCAGTGCGGCGACGAAGTCGTCCGCGGTGTCGACCATGGTGCCGTCGAGATCGATGATGGCTGCCCGGATGGGCCGATTCACGAAGGGCGTCTGCGCTGCCGCATTCTCGCTCATGCCTGTGCTCCTGCCTTGGCGAGTTCGGCGCGCATGGCGTCGATCACTTGCTTGTAGTCGTGCTTGCCGAAGATGGCCGAGCCCGCGACGAACGTGTCCGCGCCGGCCGCGGCAATTTCCGCGATGTTGTCGATCTTCACGCCGCCGTCGATCTCCAGATGGATCGTGCGGCCCGTGCGGTCGCGATAGGCGTCGATGCGCTTGCGGGCTTCACGCAGCTTGACGAGTGCCTCGGGAATGAACGACTGGCCGCCGAAGCCCGGATTGACCGACATGATGAGCACGAGATCGAGCTTGTCCATCACGTAGTCGAGATAGTGGAGCGGCGTGGCCGGATTGAACACGAGACCGGCCTTGCAGCCGTGATCGCGGATCAGCGAGAGCGTCCGGTCGATGTGAACCGACCCTTCCGGATGGAAGCTGATGACGTTGGCGCCGGCCTTGGCGAAATCGGGCACGATGCGGTCGACGGGCTCGACCATCAGATGCACGTCGATGGGCACGTCGACGTGCGGGCGGATGGCCTCGCACACCATCGGTCCGATGGTCAGGTTCGGGACGAAGTGGTTATCCATGACGTCGAAGTGAATCCAGTCGGCGCCGGCGGCGACGACGTTGCGGACTTCCTCGCCGAGGCGGGAGAAATCCGCCGACAAGATGCTGGGAGCGATATGGAATGGCGCCATGGACGTATAGAGAGAAGTAGCGACTTGGAAGCGTGATTTTAACTCGCGTTGTTCAAACGAGTCCTTCGTCCGAACGGCCTAGGAGGAATCCACGGAATGCACGGATATGGCGTCGCGGCGCCGTTCGTGTTGCGGGCAGCCCGCGCATGAAGCAGAATGCCAGACCAATGGCGGCGCGGCGGCGCGCCGTTTCCCGGATTTGGTCGCGGCGCAGCGGCCGGTCGCCTGGTCGATGCATTCATTCATTGACCTGTAACTGGAACCACGATGGCTCAGTACGAATTCAGCGTATCCGTGGAGACGCGGTATCTGCCGGAGCAGTCGGACCCCGACAGCCGGCAGTACGCTTTTGCCTACACGCTGACGATTCGCAATACCGGCGACGTCGCGGCGCAGTTGATCTCGCGGCACTGGATCATCACCGACAGCAACGATCACGTCCAGGAAGTGAAGGGGCTCGGCGTGGTCGGACACCAGCCGTTGCTGCCTCCGGGCGAACAGTTCGAATACACGAGCTGGGCGGTGATCGCGACGCCGGTGGGCACGATGCGCGGTGAATATTTCTGCGTGGCGGAAGACGGTGAGCGCTTCGAGGCGCCGGTCGCGGAATTTGCGCTGCACATGCCGCGCACGCTTCATTGAGCGTCGCCAGCGGCAATTTTTCCCGGCGTGCAGGCCGGTTTCAGCGGCGCTTCGCCGGGTCGTTGGTGCGGTTCTGGTGCTTCTTCTTGCCTGACGCCGTCCATACGACGATGAAGATCAGCAAGCCAAGCGCCACGAGCGACTCGAGCGCGAAGATAAGCATTGGGTATTCGTCGAACAGATCAGACATGGTGGTTCCCATCAAGAATCAACAAACAATTGTAACGCGCTACCAATCGCTGTAATAAGCATCTGAATTATAACGAAAATTTGTCGTTTGTGTTGTATTGCGCTGTAAGGGGATGGCAGGGGGTAGAGGATCTTTTCGGGGATTTTGGGGTATTTCTCTTGCTATAATTTCGCATCCCCTACGTTCCGAATCTGCCTATGCCTCGCATCGTCAAGCCCTTGACTGACGCCCAACTGAAGAACGCCAAGGCGCGGGAAAAGCCCTACAAGCTGTCTGACGGCGGCGGGCTTTATATTGCTGTCACGCCTGAAGGCTCCAAACTCTGGCGCCTGAAGTATCGGTTCAACGGCATGGAGCGCACAACTGCGCTGGGCGCGTACCCGACAGTGACTCTGATTCAGGCACGGGATAAGCGAAACGAAGCCCGCGGGCTGCTCTCTGATGGCAAAGACCCGCTCACGGAGAAGCGCGCTGCCCAAGCGAAGGAAGGCGGGCGGGATTCGTTCAAGGCGATTGCAGAAGAGTGGATCGAGAAGCAATCGAACGGTTGGTCGAAAAAGTACGCGCAGACTGTAAAGAACCGGCTGAAGGGTGATGCGTATTCCAAGATCGGACATTTACCCGCGGGCGCAATTCGTTCTGCCGATGTGCTGGACTTGATCGCAGCAATCGAGAAGCGGAAGGCTTTCGCGCTGGCGATCAAAATTCATCAGCTCGTCTCCAAAGTGCTCCAGTACGCCGTCATTACCGGACGGGCGGAGCGGAACATCGCAGCAGATGTGCGCGGAGCATTGACGCCTGTTCAGACCGAGCATTTAGCCGCTGTGACGGCTGAAGATGATCTGAAGGACTTGCTTGCCCGAATCGATGCGTACGGCGGAAGTCCGTGGACGCGATACGCGCTGAATCTGCTCGCTCATACGTTTCTTCGGCCTAGCGCGATGCTCGGCGCCCGTTGGGGCGAAGTGGACACAGATGCGCGGGTCTGGAGCGTACCGGCTACGCGCATGAAGATGCGTCGCGATCACATCGTTCCGTTGACTGATGCAACGGTTGCGATCTTCGAAGCGTTGCGAACGATTCGCGGGAAGAGTGAATTCGTGTTCCCGAATCACCGGACAGATAACATGCCGATGGGCGCGAGCGCGTTGCATAACGCCATGCGCAATATATGCGACGGCAAGACTGCACACACGCCGCACGGCTTTCGCTCCACTGCTTCGACGCTACTGCATGAGAAGGGCTACAACAGCGACGTTATCGAGGCGCAACTAGCCCATAAGCGTCCGGGGGTTCGCGGGATCTACCACCGCGGAGAATATCTTGCGGAACGTCGCGAAATGATGGCGTTCTGGAGTAACTATCTGGTCGAGTTGGTTAAGGCGAATCCTTGACCGTGGCGGAGACGGGTATAGCAGGAACCCGCTCCACTACCACGGCAGTCAGCGCAAAGCGCAGTGGCCCCCAGAGGCGGGCATTCTCTTTCGTCATGATCCAGCAGGCAGTTGACATCACCATAAGGGTGAATGCCTTTCTTAACTTCCCCATGATTAGCGGTCCTTAGTTCTTGTATATGACTGATTTTAAAGGGTTTCCCCTCTATGCATGTTGCATAAACGCGATTTTCTATTCGCAAACAGTAGTCGAAAAAAATGCTGTAACGAGTCGTAGCGGCTTGTATTCCGCTGGAACAGGTCTTACTATTCATCTCAGGCGCACATCTCTCTATCGGTGCGCAGGCGGCTGAGGCGTCTTAATAAATCCTCAGGGTGCGATAGACGACCCGGCGATTCATACCCGCTGGAAGCTATCGGGAACACCAAGTTGGAACCCTGAAGGGGGTTAGGTATGGCGACAAGTCGCCGGCCTAACTCCCTTTTCGCCTTTCTGGGCTGGCGACTCCTCTTCAGGGGTTGCTTGATGCTTCTCGACTTCAATAACGGCGCACCGATTGGTGTGCCTCCCATCTCAACCGATGGGCTTCTCGATACCACGAATGCCGCCGCCCGCCTGGGCGTGACCGGCCAGACGCTCAATGACTGGCGCATCACGGGCTATCAGAACATCCCCTTCACCATCGTTGATGTTCCGATCAACGGGACGATCAGCAAGCAGATTCGCTATCGCCGGGAAGACTTAGAAAACTGGCTTGCCAATCGGCCGGCGCGCGTTATCGGCGCTCCCGACCTTCCGGGAGAGTCGGCATGAGTTTCTATATGGTACGGCGCAAGCAACTGGCGGAAATGCTCAGCGTGAGCCTTTCGACAATCGACAAGTGGCAAGCCAAAGGCCTGATTGCGAGCCCAATCAAAATTGGGCCGAACAGCGTCGCTTGGCGGTCGGAATACATCGAAGCGTTCATTGCGCAGCGTGAAGCCCAGGCGAGAGACTTCAGCGGGGAATCGCAATCATGAAATGCGCCCTCGCTGCTTTGGCTTTATCGCTTCCTGTTCTTGCCCACGCGGTTTCCTTTGAAGCGGGGGTTTCCAGCACGAACTACGGCACCCAAGGAGACGGCACGTGGTATCAGCAGGGCCTGCCGCACGTTCTCAACCTGCATACCTACGGGTTCTCTGCCGGCGTGACGGGAACACTGTATTCCCGCGGATCGTATGGCATGGACTGGCACGTCGATTACGTAAATCTTGGCCATGTGTCTTCAAGCTGCGATTGCACGCCGATTGACGCGAACTACAGCGTTCCCCGTCAGGCGTTGATCAAGCAACCGGGCTATAACGCCCCGCTGGCTACGTTCGTGGGCAATGGCAATGCGCAAGGCATCGCGCTCACGCTGGAGCCGTGGATTATGTATGGCGGCACGCGGTTCGGAATCGAAGCCGGGCTGTTCCCGTATCGGCCATCGTGGGACGTGAGCGTCTACAACTGGCAGGTAACTGAAGGCGCGGCCCCGCGTACGCTGGCTGTCTCCACGCCTCACGGTTTGCAATTGGGGCAGGTAGTGGGCGTCAGTATTGGCCGCGGTAATGCGACTCTGAGCCTCAAGCATTACTTCCTCCCGACCAAGTTCGACGAAACGCATACGCCGGCGTTGTGGAAAGGCGCCAATGTCGTCGAATTCAAATACCGCTTCTAGGAGAAACGGAAATGAACCACTCCCCTGAATACGTCCAAGCGGTAATCGCTGACTTGGACGCCAGAATAGAAGCCGCTTGGGAAGTCGTTGAATGGCTCCAAGCGCGTAACGGATGGACCCCGGTGGGAGAAGTGAATCAGCGGTTGGAAGACGATCTAGACCGCGCAAGGAAAGTTTGGATGGCCCTTGTAATGACCCGCACGGCTTGGGCGGGCTATCAATTCGACGAAACCGAAACTCTGAACTAAGGAAAACATCATGAAAGCGCTCGTTCTCACAATCGCAACGATGTTCCTCGCCGTGCTTCTGTCCATCGGCCTTTCGGTAGTTTGGAACTGGCTGTTCCCGCGTCCGCTCGATCTGTCGTCGATTCTGGACGGCGAAGCCGAAGACAGCGGCGCCGTTTGACGCCCTGACTGGAGAACGGAAATGAATTTGACTTAGATATATGAATATCGCGGTGCTTCCAATGACTTCGATTTAGGCGACGGCCTAGCCCACTAGTCCGCTCCCGCGAGTTACTATATACGGTACTCACAGAGCTAACAGGACGCAGCATTATGGAAACCACTAACCTTGATCTTCTCCGGCCCCGCCAAGTAGCGGAGATTCTCGGAATCACCGAGGGCGCGCTTTGGTCTTGGATCGCACAAGGATATTTTCCGAAGCCCATTAAGCTGGCGCCGCGTGTCGCGGTTTATCGGCCGGCGACCGTTGAGGCCTTCATCGCTCAGCGGGAAGCGGGAAGCGCAGTTTAGACTAGCGAGATTGGTAGGGAGCAGGGAGAAAGAGCCGGGGAAGCCTGGCTTTTTCTTTTTCAAAGTCCGCAACAACATTGGCCGGGTTGCCTGGGCGTAGCGTGCATTATCGAATCACCATTGCGGAGTGCGCAGATAATCTATAGCAACTGCTATAGATTACGGCTATCGATTTGACAAATCTATTTTATGAGTCGTATACTCGGTACATTGAATCTCAATGTACCTAATGAAGGAGCTGAATATGTCTACAGCTGTGATGCTAGACGAGTTCATTCGGGTCAAGGACGTTTCTAAGATGTTCAACGTCAACCCGATCACTATCAAGCGTTGGCGTGCTAATGGCAATCTGCCGCCCGCGGTGAAGCTTGGACCGAAATGTGTTGGGTGGCCTAGGAATGTCTTGGAGACGTTTCTAGCGGGTCGCGTTGAGACTTTTGAGACGGAGACTGAAGAGAAGCCGTGATGCGGGCTATCGCATCGGAAGTCGATCGGATCGATGCGTAGATCAAAAACAAAAACCCTGCGCAAGGGCAGGGTCTTAAGGTAGTCCAGGCGTGTTTCCCGAATCTTTGCGGGAGGAAGGAAACACTGGCGGATCAAGGGGTTGCAACACTTATCAACGCCTTATCCACAACTTATGCACAGGAACCATTCTAATGGATATGCATCAGAACGGCAAACAGCTCAACGGTTATCACTATAGCAACAGCGATAAGACTGAGCAAGGAAAAACTAACGACGCTGATCTGCGTGTTGCCACGGCGCATGACGATATAACGCTCTTGCGAGATGCTCGTAAGGGTACGGGATCGGGCAGTCAACCCGCGCTGCTGACGAAGGTATGGAAGGACGATGGCACGATTGGCGAGTATGACAAGGCCACTTCTTATGTTCCTGAAGTGCGCCGCGTGAGCAGTATCCGTGAACTCTCGGCGCTGCTGGACGAACTCGAAAATGAACGCCGTGCGTGCGTAATCCGTGGCGGGTTTGAGGGGTTCGCCGCCGTGGAGCTGGCGCGCGCCTCGAAAGACGACGAAAGCCCGTCTGAGGGACGCACGTGGAGGCGCAAAACGCTGTTCAAGGATCGCCCGTCGCACGCCATCATGGTGGACGTTGACGCGTTCCGCGACGAATCGTTTTCACTCGTCGAAGATATGCCGCACGTGGCGCCGGAAACGTGGATCCTGCATTTCATCGAAACCCGCCTGCCGGAGCAGTTCCACGGCGTCAATTTCCACTGGCAGCTTTCCGCCTCAGCAGGCTTCGTGGGATTCGCAGATGAGAAGAAAGAAGAGACGAAGGACAACAGCGACACGCTGAAGGCGCACGTATGGTTCTGGCTCTCCGAAGCGAAGACAAGCGCCGAAATGCGCCCGTGGGCGACTGCCACGGATGGCGTGGACGAGTCTGTGTTCGATCCTATCCAGGTCCACTACACAGCGGCCCCGATCATTCGTGAGCGCAATCCGGTCGCCGTGCGCAGCGGCTTCTACACGGACGGCGACCGGGATACGGTGGATGTGTCGTTCCTTGAGGGCTTCGCGGCGGAGTCTCCCTCCGCGGCTTCGGATCGCGATTTCGACTTTGACCCTGAGGAAGATAAGTACGCACGCGTAGACGAAGACGGTCTGGACGCGCTTACCCGCTGGGAGACGGAGATCGTTGCGAAGACTCCCTGGCTTATGAAGGCGTGGCACGAGGGCGTGTTCCAGGGCGCGCATGACCCGTCGCGCGCACACATTGCGATGGCGAAAATCATTCGTCTCAAAGGCATCTCATTCGACAACTATGCCAACACGCTTATGCCTAACTGGCCGGCCGCGGGCAAGTCTTACGCCGCTCAGCCGCATCGTCAATCGCAGCGCGCATGGAACAAGGCCAAGCGCCCGGCTGAAGCGCCGGCAGATGAGGGCTTCGATACCGTTGAAGAGGGTGAGCGAAGCGGACCCTCGCCGCACCAGTGGGCGAATCAGCGTGACCGCCGTTCGAAGTACCTAGACCCGTTGGTTGAAGGATTTATCCCGGACGCGGCTGTCGGCGTTATCTACGGTCAGCCCACTACCGGCAAGTCAGGTGTTGCCCTCGATATGACGCACAGCATTGCGCGCGGTACACCTTGGCACGGCCGGGAAGTCGAACAGCGGGACGTGTTCTATGTCGTGGCGGAAGGCGCGTCCGACTTCAACAACCGTGCAGACGCTTATCGACAGTTCCACGGCTTGGGAGACACGCACATTCCTTTCTACACCGTCGAAGCCGGGGTGACGGTCAACACGGAAGAAGGGTTGCGCAAATTCATCGGGGACTTGCTGGAGTTCAAGGAGTCCACGGGGCCCAAGAACCGCCCCTGCTTCATCGTGCTCGATACGCTTGCGCAAGTCACGGACGGCATCAACGAGAACGAGAACGGCGAAATCTCCGCGGTGGCCCGCAACTGCAACACTATTGCGCGTGTGATGAATGCGAACGTGCTCATCGTCGCCCACTCCCCCAAAGGCGAGGCTCACGAAGACAAGGGTATCCGAGGCGCGAGCTCGCTCACAGGTGCGGCGGATTACACCATCGTGGCGCTGCGCGACAAAGACGATAAGCACCTGCGTACCGTGCGCGTGGTGAAGATCAAGGGCGGTCAGGAGGGTATCGAATTCAAGTACCGCTTCACCGTCCTGCCAGTGGGCGAAACGCCCAAGGGCAAGCCCGTCACGTCCATCGTTGTTGCGCCGGTAGAGAAAGACCCGCACGCACGCCCGGCGCGCATAGAACCGGTCCGAAGCATGGGCGAGATGGTAATGGACCGCTACAAGGCCATCGTCCGCGCCGTGCATGCCCGCAACACTGTGGACACTGATCTGGAACCCTTCACGAAAGCGACCCTGGCCCGTGCGCTCTACAAACAATGCGCGGAGTTCGATGGCGTGGTCTCCCGTGCCGTGACCAATGCTATCGAAGACGCGCTGTCGGACGGGTATCTCGGAACTGTCGAAATGCGCAAGCGCGGCAAGCCGATCGATACCCTGAATTTCACCGCGGACGGGTTGAAGCTGATCGACGAGACGGAGGCTTTTGGCGCCGAAACCTTGCCCGAAGTGTTGGATTTTCCGGGAAATTGAGTAGAAAAGCGCTTGTAGCAAAAGGAAAACAGGGAAAGTGGAGAAACAACATTTTCACCCCGCTCTCCACCCCCTTGTTTCCCCAAAACCCTTGCTGGGATTGCGTTTGCGGAGAGGCAGATTTTGAACTGTCCGGTACAAAGTTTTTTTGAACAAGTTGGTTAATCGCTTTGTTTCTCCAAAACCCTTACCCAGCAAGGGTTTTGGGGCGAAAGGCAAAGTGGAGAAACAAAAGTAGCCAAAATCTTGTTTTTCCACTTTGTTTCCCCAAACCTCTTACCCAGCAAGGAGTTTGGGGAAACAGGTTTGGAAAAACAAACTCTCCTATCTACTACGTAGAAAGACGCTTTCCAGCGCGTCTTCTACGTGTAGAGAGAGCAAGACTCAGGGGCGCAAGGCGACCCCCTGAAATGCTTGGAGCAAAAGGTGAAAAGTAGCATTTGGTAAGAAGCACTGGACGAAGCGCCGGGTAGAAATAGGAGCAGCGCAGGCGTGTCGGCAACAGGTGGCGGTATCGAGTTCGCGGGGTAGAAAGCGTAGGACGGATATGGGAAGTACAGCAGCAGGTATCGATCAACCAGGGCCTCGGAGAGGCCGCAGTTACGAAATTGGGGCGAAGGGATCATGGCTAAGCTGAAGGCGGGAAAGGACGCGGCGTTCCGCGCCGAGATCGAATTGTTCTACATGGCGATGAAAGCAAAGGCGCTGTTGAAAGCCATCGCCTGGGCGAACGACTCGCCCGGAGACTTGGCGGTAGCCATCGGCATGGAGCGCCCCGCCGGATATAACTGGGTGAAGAGGGGCTATATTCCGGTGCGCGCCGCATTGCTTCTAGAGCGCGTTGCGGGATTTCCGTTGGAAGCACGCGATATGAGGCCGGATGCCGATCTAGCAGCCTACAAAGCCCGCCGGTGCCCGCACTGCGACCGCAACATTTATCCGCCGAGTATGCGGTCTGGGTGTCCGTCTCCGCATAACTACGGGCGCCACGTCCCTCGAACGGTGAAGCCCAGCACTCGCGTGGCCTCACCTAAGAACGGTGAGAGAAAAGCGACCCCATAGTTTCACCTGTATGTATATACAGGATTCCAATAATTCCGCGCCCGGAACAGCCTTTCATCTTGCGCCAGTCTTGTTACAGCAAGCAAGCCCGTCAAGCCTAGGAGCCTAGGCAGATCCGCGACTTAAGTTTCTTGGCCGGCGCTCCGTTATGCCCTTCACGACCAAAACAATCAATCGAAGGTGCTTAATGAAGCCCGTTCATCTGTTTGCTGGAGTCACCATTGCGTCTGCTTTGGCCCTGTCTTCAACTGCAAGCGCGCAGTGCGATGTGCCAACCGCATTTACCGCGGCATACGGCGCGTCAAACGCTCGCGTAACGATTGACTTGAAGCGGGTCATGGCGGCGTCCGCGAAGCTTGCCGCTCTGAGCAGCAAAGCCAAGGGCGGAGGACCGATAGGGGACTACCTGACGCCCGTCGAACGACAGCGATTTGACGCGCTGGCCGACGACCTAACGCTTTGGCGACTTCGATATGCGGTGGAGAGCACCCGGCAGCGCCACATCGAATTGCTTCAGCGAATGGACTTGTTAGCCGGGCGGAACTGGCTGAAGTCGGAAATCATAACCGAGAAAACAGACGCCGATTTCGCGATTCAGGGCGTGCTTTTGCTTATTCAGAATAACTACAAAGAGGCCACTGTAGCCGCCCCGGGGGCCGGTCCTGGCGCTTGCTCAATCGGAGATGGACTTGCGTACGCGCAGGAATTCATGCAGACCCTTTCCTCAGGCAACGGTGCTCATGCTGTCCCGGACAACGTTGCTTCCTACCTTGTTGCTGTCGAACTCATCAAGAAGATGAACACTGTTTCCGAGACGCTCTATCGTCTGGATATGGCGGATGCGGTTCCGGCCTCGAAGGGCAGTGCCGATATTGCTTCGGTCATGGGCAGTTCAGCCAGCACCGCGATTGCGTCCGGGCGGGTTGATCGCGAGACAGCGGAAATGATGAAAGCGTGGCGCTGGCTGGACGACCAATATCCATCGGACGCCGTTCGCCAGTCTGGCGTGCTAGACGCTCACCGATGACTTTGGCTAAGGCTTCGCGCGCCACATCCGCTCCACGCGAGGCATTGACCAAACGGTCAATAATTGATATTTTCAAAGCAGCAGCGCAGAAAGCGCTGCTGAATCTCTGTTCCGGCGCATGTCGTTGCGAACAAGGCTATTCGCGTAGAAGCGACTAGCGTTACCAAGAACCGGGAATACGGCAGATGACGGATGGGTTGGTGGCGTTTCTTCACGGTGCACGCGGGGGAGTAGTGAAAGAGATCCCGCGGGGTCACTACTCACCGGGGTACTGGACAATGCTGGCGGCTACGGGGCGACACGCCGGGATCCGCTTCGAGGATCTTCGCTTCGATTACGATCAGAACCAGGGTTACGCGCAAGCGCTTCGACTGCCCACGGCGTTGGGCGCAGTTGACGAGTACCCGTACGATCGGAGAAATGAGGGTCGAAACTACAGTGGACTGGTCCTATTAAAGAGCGCCGAGACCACTGATCAGGCCAGTGAAAGGGTCAACGATTGCATTCGCCATATTTTTGCGGCGAAGGGCTTGGACCAGTTCGTGCATGATCTCGCTGAGGTTGTGGGCGATTTGCATGACAACGTCTGGTCGCACGGCAAGAGCACTGGTTTCTCGATGGCGCAGACATGGCGTAACACGAAGCGGCAAGACAGCAACTGGTTTGAGTTTTCCTTGGCTGATTGCGGCATGGGTTTCCTTCGAGAAACCCAGCGCGCCGGAATCGCGGGCATCGGGTCGGACGCTGAAGCCATCAGTTGGTGTATTCAGAAAGGGAATACGTCTAAGAAGACCAAGGTCGTTGACGATATGATGCAATCGCTTCCTCCGGATATGATGGGGAACCCCATGGGCGGATTTGCCGCGATCAAGGAGAGCGACAACCATCACATGGGTCTCGGCTTGGCGAAGCTGATGTCGCTTGTTGAGAAGTATCGTGGTCGGCTTTGGTTGGCATCGGGCGGTAGCTTGCTGTACAAGCCCCCGGTAGTGCCGCATGTCATTCGGGCGGCACCAAGTCACTGCCAGGGTGTGGCCCTAGCCGTCCGCTTCGATACACGAGTAATTAGAGAAATTCTTGTGCAGGAAGCAACGGGTTCCGCACAGACTACAGACGAAACTACGGCGAACCTGATTACATTACTTGAGGGGTGAGTTATGAACTGCGCCTTAACTCCTGAACATACCGATTTGTCGTCTCGCCGTCTGGCAACGGAACTGCGCGCCAATGTGCTAGCGGAGCTTCGCCGGAGCGGATGTGTCTCGATCGACCTTAGCCGCGTACAGAGCATCTCGGAGTCGTATGCCGACGAGCTTTTCGGGATGCTCGCCGTTGGTTTGGGAATCGCAGGCTTTGTTCAGCAAGTGAAGATCCTACATGCCGATAAGCACGTTCTTCGCGTCATCGCTCATGCCCTGAAGGAACGCTTGGAAAAGGAGCGAGGTAGCGCGGCACGAGCGCAGATCCAGGCTCTGGTAGCTGCTAAGCACGCGCAAAGGCTCCAGCATCGACACTGTTGAACCGAAAGTGTGACGAAACGGCCCTCAGGGCCGTTTTTGTTTGGTCGAAGATCGTTCTGTTTGACGGGCGGGATCGCGCATAGAAAAAGCCCGCTGTTGCCAGCGGGCCAAGAAAGTGGCGCACCGAGCGCCCAGGTGCTTCGCGCGCTGCGGCGCCAATCGATTTACGCTGCCGCCTTCGCGATCTTCAGTCGATGCAGCGTCGTGCGCGACACGCCGAGGTCTTCAGCGACCTTCACCATCGATTCTCCCGCGTCGAGACGGGCAAGCGCCTCTTCTGCCTCCGCCTCGGACAGCGCAGCGGGCCGGCCAAGCGCTTTGCCTTCGGCCTTCGCGCGCCCGAGGCCGGCGTTCGTGCGCTCGATCAGCAGACCCCGTTCAAACTCCGCTACCGCGCTCAGAATGGTCATGGTCAACTTGCCAGTCGGACTAGTCAGATCCGCGCCGCCAAGCTGAAGACAGTGGACGCGAATACCCGCGTCTTGGAGCCGTTCTACCGTGGCGCGTACATCCATCGCGTTACGGCCCAGGCGGTCCAGCTTCGTGACGATCAGAACGTCATCTTCTTCCATGCGTTCCAAAAGCTTCGCGAACCCCGGGCGCATGGCTGCGACGGTCGAGCCGCTGATGCTCTCCTCGATGATGCGCTTCGGATCGAGGGAGAAGCCCGCGTTCTGAATCTCCAGAACTTGATTGGCGGTTGTTTGCTCAGTCGTGCTCACGCGGCAGTATGCGAAGGTGCGGGACATGTTGTTCTCTCCGTTGCAGGGCTGTGTTTCAAAAACCATGAACGAATCTTATCACGTTGCAAAACTAATGCAACCTAGTTTTTGGAACATTCATTAGATACCCCGCGACGTGTGCCTCAACCGGTCGTTTATGAACCATGTCTACACGTGTGCATTCATGGCGTGTCGTGTGTAGGAACGCGCGTGCTCTATATAGAGCGCCAGGCAAGAGCCAGGCGTTGCGCCCAGCGGGCAGAGGGCCCAGGCATGAAGCCGGCGAGGGCCAGGCGTCTACGAGAACCCTTCTCTCCAGAGGGACCCTCCTTATTTCCTGCGAGGCATCCGCACGAGCCGCAGCCGGGCAGGCCGGTCCTAGTTGGATAACGGTGTAAGCGCTCACTGCATTGTATGTCTCTTGCAGTTTCGCGTTTCCGGCTGTTTTTGGGGCCCCATTTTCACGCTCCCAGAATATGTAGGGGCCCCGGCGAGGAAAAGTAAGGTATCTATTTGTTTAATTATCCCTGCGTCCAAAATCTTGCAAAAAAGAAACGCTTTTCATTTATTACAAATACCTTTCGTGCTGGCCTCCAGCCCCCGCGCGGGCAGAACTAAGCCTTGGGCCCAATTCCAAAATTCTGCGCGAAAAAATTTTACAGGGGCCTTATTTTGTAGCATTTGATATAGACATCTAAGGGTTTAGAGGGGCAATAAGCTACAAAGAGAGACATAGACGCACAATATGAATCAACGAGGGTGTATCATGACCCTTATTGACTAAGGAGTGCGAACTATGGCAACCCAACGCCTTTTGTACAAGAACAACCCCATCGGCACGCTATCGGCGCCGATCACGAATACCTCGCCGACAGTTACGCTCGGGGCTGGCGCTGCGCTGTTCCCCGCGGTTGGCGCCGGCCAATCGTTCTACGCGACGTTGTCCGATACCGCGACCGGTTCGCAGATCGAGATTGTTTTGGTAACTGCGGTGAGCGGAAATATTTTTTCTATCACACGCGGGCAGGACGGAACGACCGCGCTATCGTTCAACGCCGGAGATCAAATATCCCAGCGCACTGTTGCGGCTGAGCTAAACGCTTTTCAGAACGCGGCAGAGGGGAATTTCATTCTGAACAACGTCCAGATCACTCCGAGTTCTACCCTTGGCGTTGCGGGGACGATCTTGGCTGATGACGCGCAACCCGGCGCTGTCGGGGAATACGTAACCTTCTCAAGCGCAGGTATCGTGACTCCGACTAACGTAGTGCGTAATGCTGCGGCGTTCGTAATCCAAGCGGGCGACTGGGATGTAACGGCGACAACCGCGGTTTTCGGTACAGGAACGATCAACCTACTGAACCTTCAGACGGGTATTAGTTTGATTAGCCAAACGTTTCAAAATTTTGGGAACAACGCCATCCAGGCTAACCAAATCCTGCTCGCCTCCGGACAGATTCAGGTTCCGTGCAGTATCGTAGCGCCTTCGCGCCGTATCAATGTCGCGATCCCGACGACCGTATATCTTGTCGCGCAAGCGGGCTATACAGGCGGCGGGACTCTCTCGTCTATCGGGACGATTAACTTCCGGCGCATGCGCTAAAGTGTCGTGTAATACCTTGTTGAGTAACTTTCTTCACGTAGTCCCTTGCAATCGGTAAAACAGGACTGTATAGTTCTTTTAACGAGGCCCTAATGGCCGCTGAGCACAAGACTCAGTTTTACCGCGATTTACCTTTTTTACCCCGCAGTACCCTCTAGGCCACAACTGGCCGGCCAGTTCAAAGACTGAGCGTATCGCCTCGAATCACCCGTAATACCTAGGCGCTCAATGCGCTCTTACATCACACAGGCCACAAGGGCCGATCTGACACAACGCCGGATAAGCAGTAATCCTCCGCTGTACTGGGCACAACGACCCGCAAGTAATTCTCTTGGCCTGCACCCGCGCATTTCCGACTCCGCGGAATCAGAGCCCTCAAGTTTCGCCTTCCAATCGCAAGCTTTGGTTTGCCTACTTTGCAGAACATCGCGTTTCTGACAAAGCCTATAGCTCCCTGCGCTTATGCGCGGGATCGACTCCGAAGGTGTTCATGATGGCTAATTCCCAGAAAGTTATTATCTCGACACGTGATCGTGCGCGCTGCCGTTTGGCTACCGCATTGACTGTCCGTGTTGCTCAGCGACTCGGCGCTTTCAATATGGCGCGCGCCATGAAGGCCGCTAAACAGCCTAACGTCAGCGCCACGCTTAAATCCACGCATAAGTGGTTCGATGCGGAGCATCAGGTGTACACGCATATCTCCGAGAACGAGATAAGCATCGAATTCTGGCGCGACAAGAGCACTGGCCTTTTCGACATGACGCTCTATCGAGCAAATGACGATGTCTGGCTCGTGACTATCCCTACAGAGTGCCGTTACCCAACGGGCTGGTGGATCCCCGCAGATCGGACGGAAATCCTTGCGAACGCTCTTGAGCGCGAACCCGTGTATTTCGGTTTGAGAAGCGACCGAATCGCGGTAATGGCCGTGCGGGCGCCTAAGACGGGACCGTCCACCAAGCAGAACGCGAGCGAATGGGTAGCGCGTACTGCGGCTGTAAAGCGGTGGCGCATATCTCCTCAATACGAACGTGAGCGCGCACGGGAATTCATGGCGCAAACAATTGAACAAATCGAAAAGGCGGGAGCGTAAAAATGGCGAACTCATGGGGATTTCCCGGTAACGACAACAACGGCCAACCGACCGGTACGGGCTTCTTGGGCAGTCTGCTTACGGGCATGGCTCAAGGGATGCAGAATCAGTCCCAGACAGCCCAGAACCTTGACTTCCTGAAGCAGTCACGCTCTCAGGAGCTTGTGGCGGGTCAACTCGCGAACCAGTCCAACGCTTTGAAGTTGCAGCAGCAGCACGCCGAGTTGGATCAGGCGGAGGCGGTCAACAACTTTGCGAAGCAGGCTTTCTCTTCGCCGGGTGACGTGGCTGGAAACACGCTCGCCGGTACTGACAACTCGACGCCCCCGCAGCAGGGGCAGCAAATCGCTGGGCAGATGACGCCCAACGCTCCGCGCCAAACGGGCACGACGCCGAACCCGTTCCAAGGCGGTAACGACGGTCCGCAAGCTGGTGGGCAGCAAGGCCCGGCAGGTGGCACGCAGACCGGCACAGGCATGCTGCCGGGCACGTCCACAAGTGGCATGCAACCCGGAGGCAGCACTTCCGGGTTCAAGCCGATGGGCAAGTACAGCGCGGAACAATACGCCGAATGGGATCGGAAATACGGTTTCCCGCCTGGCAAAAGCTACGCTCTTCTGGCTACGGAATCGTCTGGCGGTGTTGATAATTACAACCCGCAATCCGGCGCAACCGGCCCCGGGCAGATTCTCCCGGCCACTGCGAAGCATGCGGGCTACGGCATCCCGGACAATCTCGACGCGAACGACCCGGAATCAGGCTTCAAGGTTCTGAAAGGCTATGTGGACGCTGCGGGCGGCGATTTCAACAAGGGCTTAGCCTACTATTACCTTGGACCGAAAGCCGCGCAGCAACCCGGCGCGCTGCAATCGCCCTCGATGCAAGGCTATCTCGGCAAGAACGCCAAGTACACCGCGCAATACAACGCGGGCATGGCCGCAAAGCAGGCGGATAACACGCCCACGCCGGCGGATCACGTTGAGACGCAAGAGCGCGCGGGTGTTACGCAAACGCCTGTCTCTATGGGTCAAGCGGTGGACGCCCAAAGTCGCATGATCGCGGGCTATGAGCGTGCGGCGCAAAACGCTGCGGCTGCCGGTAATGTCCCGGCTGCGCAAACCTTGATGGCGCGTGCGGATGCGTTGCGGGGCCAGCAATTGGACCTCGCAGGCAAGCGCAACTCTGTCCAGAAGTCCGCGAATGAAGCTGTTGCAACGCTGACGGCGGGCGTTACGGATCAACGCTCTTGGGATGCGGCGCTGACCCAGATCGGCCAGAACCCGGCGATGCATTCGGCGCTTGCAGGGCTCAAGATCACGGGCAACTTCGATCTTGACCGCCCCGCTATCGCTACTCTCGCGAGCCGCACACAGACGCTTAAGGATCAGCAGGAACTGCAAATCAAGCAGCAGGATCAGCAACTCAAGGAAGCGAAGAACGCCCGCGAACAGCAAGAGTTCGACCGGAAGCAGGTTCAAGAGCAACAGGCACGCGACACCGCGGCGGCAGACAAGCAAGTCATTGCGCAACAGGAAGACCAACGCCGCACGGCTAATCTTGCTTCTGGCATGCCCTATGTGCCTGGCTACTCGAAGACGCTTCCCCAGGCCACGACGCCCGCAGTAGCAGCCAAGGTCGCAGCAACGAACGATAAGGCGTGGGCGGACCGTGCGAAGGGCACCGAAACGGCGATAACCGGCGCGAAGAACGTCGCGCAGATCAGTGCGGATATTGCAGGCAAGGTGCGCGCCGATCCGAGCCTAGTCGGCGGGGGCATCACCGCTTTTCAAGCGGAGCACCCGTGGATGCTGAATGCGCAGCAACAAGAGATCCTGAAGAACACAAATTCGCTTGTTGTCGAAATGCAGCGTTCGGCGCCGCCCGGGGCACAACGTTCCGCCGCAACCGCCGCGATGGGCAAAGTCTTCGCGACCACCAAGCCCAATCTGTCGCTCAAGCCTGAAGCGTTCATTGATCTGTCGGACAACCTGTATTACGGAGCGCAAGCGCAGGTGTCGATGGATGATTGGATGAATCGTTTCCACCAAGCCAACCCCTCAGCCACGGTTGAACAAGGCCGGGCTCTTTACGGGCAGTACGAACGCTCACTTGGCGCGCCGTACTGGACGGATAAGGACGGAGTTCAGCACATCAACCGTAAGAGCGTAGCCCGGCTCCCCGATGGGCGCGACAACCCGGAATACGTCTCTCCCGACTCCTACTTTTCGAACGTCAAATAAGAGGTAATCGATCATGGCAAAAATTAATCTTGGTGGCGTTGAAATCGAAGTGGGCGGACGCGATGACGGTAAGCCCGATGCCTCGACGCAGGCGGGTAACGCGCCGGTTACGGGTACGGCGCCCAACCCGTTCCAGTCTTCGCCGCAATCTGGCGGGCAGCCCTCGCAAGCTCCGAAACAACAGCCGCAGGCCTCCAAGTCGGATAACGGTCCCGCTGAAGTGAAGCCCAAGCAGGGGACGACCTTGCATCAAGTTGGCTCGAAGGTGCTGCAAAGCGCCACGCTCGGGGGCGGTGCGGATGCGCTGCACGCGATGAAACTGATTAACGACGACACCTACAAGACCATCAAAGCGGAGTCGTCGCAATTCGACCACGACTCGCCGTGGGCGGCAGCGGGTATCGACCTCGCAGTCGCCGCCATTACGATGGCGATTCCGGGCGTCGATGCAGTTACCGGGGGCAAGGCGATTGCCTCTGTCGGTAAGCTCGGCGCTAGACTCGCAGCGGAGAACATCCCCGGCGCTGCCCGCTTGGGCGGCGCAATCGCGGATACCGCAGTAGGCCGCACGGTGGCAGGCGGCGCAAACCTCGCGGGTAAGGCGCTGGATTCCACCGCAGGCAAGGGCGCACGCTACGGCGGCATCCAAGGTGCGGTATCAGGCGCTGCGGACGCGGGTGAAGGCAACCGGATGCAAGGTGCAGTACAGGGCGCTTTGCCTGGTGCAGCCCAGGGGGCGCTGATTGGTGGCGCTGCGGGGGTTGTCGCGAACCGCCTGGGCGGTCGCACCATCGCGGGTAAGCTGGCTCCGGAAGGTGTTTCTGGAACCGAGATCGCGCGCGCTTTGGCTAAGGACGGCGTGACGCAAGCGCAGGTGGATAACTTCCTGAAACTGAACCCCGGCGCTCGCATGGTGGACTTTCCGTCGCGCTCACTGCAAGGCCTCGTTGCCAAGGCCGCGGGTACGTCTGAAGGCGCCGCAGAACGTGCGGGAGCACATCTTGACGCGGACGCGGCAAACCGCCAAGGCCGCTTGGTGCGGAATACAGGCGACGTGATGGCGGACCAAGCGCCCGGTACGGTTGGTTTGGGCATGAAGCCGGGTAATCTGGACCGCGCCCGTAAGGAAGCGCTCGATAACGTCAAAGACCTGACGGACAAGAAGAACGACCTGTACAGCCAAAGCCGGCAAGAGATTATCCCGGTATCGCCGGAACTCAAGAAGCTTCTTGACCATCCGGAAATCAAGACCGTCTATCGTGACTCGATGGACAATTACCACACGCTGCGCAAGAGCGATCCGAGCAGCGATGTTGCGAAGGCCCCCAAGTTCAAGGTTGGATCGGAAGTGCCTGCCGCGGTCCTCGATGACACTATCAAGGGTGTTGGTAAGGCGCTGAAGCAGGAAGGCACAGGCACGCTGCGGTATGGCGCGCTCCAGTCGTTGCAAAACAATCTGAAGGCGGAAGTGTCGGGCACGCTTGGCGCTGCGCGTGCTATGAATGCCCGCCTGGGTTCCGAAACGAACAATACGGGGATCCATGGCGCGCAGTCTCTTGGCTGGGGCTGGGCAAAGGGTTGGAAGGGTATCGACGTTCAGAAGATGATGGCGAACTACACCGATGAGCAGCGCAAGTACGTCGCGGTGGGCGCGATCAATTCGATGGATGAATATCTGACGCACGCCGCACAGCTTGGTCCCACCCGCATGAAAGAGATTGCGGCCAATCTGAAGAGTGCTGAAAGCGAGGCGATTCTCGGCCCCAAGGTTGCCGGCGAAGCGTACAGGGTGTTTGCCAAGGAGGCGAGCCGCATGCGGACAAACTCCAAGGTCGCATCAGGAGGCAAGGGCCTTGATGACGAAAAGGTAGGCGACGTGCTGTCGCATGTGGCGGTGCATGGCATCGCGCACGCCACGGGTTTGGGATTCGCGGGCCGCATGGCGCTGAACGCCCTTAAGGGGCAGGGGATGACCGAAGGCGTTGCCAAGCGTTTGATTGATCGCGCAATGGCTCCAGGCGGGATGAAATCCATCCGCAGCGAAGGATGGCCCCGTAAGGTTGTAGAGGCTCTTTACCGCGCTCAAGGTGACGCTACAGGAACCGCAGCGGTGACCCGTGCGGCGAGCAACAACCTGAAAGCCTCGTCTACTCTCCCGCCTAACTACCGTGACAGGAACGACGAACGCGGTTAAATGAAAAAAGCCCCTCGAAAGAGGGGCTTCTCGTTTGGGGCTCGGGGTTTGCAGATTACGCGGTTCGGTGTCTGCGTGCTTCTCGTTCGGCTTCACGGCGATCCCGAGCGATCATGCGGGATTCCCGCGCCGCTTCGCGGCGTACCCGGTCCGCTTCTTCGGTCACGGCTCGGCGCTGCTTGCTTCGAACCCACAACAGGCAGTCAAGAAACTGCGCTTTGGAAGGCTTGCTGCCGGTCTTCTTGTAGGCTGACAGCGCCCAGAACGGGTAAAGCAGAAGACCCAGCGCCGTCATGATGGTGTATGACAGCAGAAGACCGCCCAGGGTCACGGCGACGAGACTCCCAAGCAGCATAGCGAACGTGCGGGACAGCAGCGCCAGCCCGACTATGCCCATCGCAACGCCTATCAGAAGCCTCCCCAAACCCGCCTCCACCTTCTCATCGGGGATAAGCGCCAGAAGCACCACGGAGACGAAAAAGCCGACAACGATCAGAAGCAAGGTGAGCATGTCCAGCTCCTTATGCTTTGGGGTTTGCCCAGAATTCGCGTAGTCCCGGAATGGGCTGCTTGCGAACCGCGCGGCGGAAGAGATGGCGGGTGTAGAACACGGTCAGAAGCGGGATCAGTTGCGCGATATACACGGGACTGAGAACGCCCCAGGCGAGGACGCGAATCGCTTTTTTCATACCCCGTTCTCCTTCTTGTCGTCCAAAATCGAGCCCAGGTCCAGCGGTTTGGGAAACAGCCAGTTGGTCAGCAGCGCACCGCCAATTGACAGGATGAGGACCAACACGGCGAGCGCTACGCCGATCAGGAAGAATTCGAGCACGGCGGGCTCCTAGTTGATGTAGCCGGGGATTGTCGGCGGCGTGCCGCGGTGGGCCATGCAAGCAACGACCAAACTAAGGAACTTCCCTTCAGCCCGGGCGATCTCGTCTTCAAGTTCCAAATTAACTTCGCCTTGCTCTGTCAGGCTGTAGCGCGCTTTGAGCCATTCGAGTCGATCACACATTTGGTCGCACTCACGCTCCATATCCGCTAGAGTCTGTTTCTGTTCTTCGTTCATTTCGTCGGGTTCCTTTTTGGGGGATCCTACGGGGATGAGAAATTCATAAAATCCAGCAGAGCCTTATGCAGCTTGCCTTTCGGAAGACTAGCGCAGTTCCCATCAAGAACGAGCATTGTAGGTGTTTCTCGCGGACAGCCGCACGCACAGCCGCGCAGGCAGCAGCCTGGGCCGCATCGATCGCAACCGCTGTCCTGCTCGCCTCGTGCGGAGGCGGCAATTACGTGAAGCCGGGTCCCACCACGGCGACGGGCACGCCCATCGTACCGGGCCAGCGCGCCGCGTCGCGCCTCACGCCCGTGAGCTGGCAGCAGGTGCCGGGCTGGCAGGACGATTCACTGATCGGCGCCACGGCGGCACTGCGTCAGAACTGCAGCCGGCTTGCGCGTCAGGCCACCTGGCAGAAGGCATGCGCGGCAGCGCAGCAGCTCGATGACCTCGACATGTCGGCCGCGCGCAGTTTCTTCGAGGCCTATTTCACGCCCTTCCAGCTCGCCAATACCGACGGCACGCTCGACGGTCTCGTGACCGGCTACTACGAGCCCTTGCTACGCGGCTCGCGCACGCGGCACGGGCCGTATCAGTACGCGCTGTATCGCTTTCCGTATCGCTACAAGGCGGGCTCGGCGCTGCCGCCGCGCGCGCAGCTCGAACGTTCGGGCGTATTGAACGGCAACGAGCTGGTTTGGGTCGACGATCCGATCGAAGCATTCTTCCTGCAAGTGCAGGGTTCGGGGCGCGTGACGATGGAAGACGGCAGCGTGATGCGCGTCGGATTCGGCGGCACGAATAATCAGCCATACCGGTCGATCGGCAGGGAGTTGCTCGATCGCGGCGAACTCACGCCCGCGCAGGCCACCATGCAGGGCATCAAGGCATGGGCCAAAGCGAATCCGGCGCGGGTCGACGCACTGCTCGACGTGAATCCGCGTTTCGTCTTCTTCCGCGACATGCCGTCGAACGAGACGATGGCCGCGAGTCTCGGCGACGGTCCGGTCGGCGCGCTGGGCGTGCCGCTGACGCCGGAACGATCGATCGCCGTGGATCCTTCGGCGATTCCGCTCGGCACGCCGGTGTTCCTCCAGACCACGCGTCCGCTCAGCAATCAGCCGATGAACCGTCTCGTGTTCGCGCAGGACACGGGGTCGGCGATCAAGGGCGGCGTGCGCGCCGACTACTTCTGGGGACTGGGCGACGACGCCGGCGACCTGGCGGGACGCATGAAGCAGGGCGGCCGCATGTGGCTGCTGTTGCCGAACTCCTGATCGCGGCATGTCTCCGCGGTAATGAAAGCTCGCGGCCGTTGTGTCCGCGAGCTTTTTTTATGCGTTCACGCCAGGTTTCTGCGATCGACGACTCTCCGCGCCTTGCCCACGGAACGTTCGATGCCGTTCACGCCTAGCACGTTGATGACGGCGCTGACGCCGATCATCGCCTTGATGTCGTAGGCGAGCGCGGCTTTCGCCGAGTCCAGCGCGCCCGAGTCCGGCGCCGATTCGGGACAGGGTTCGACGTTCAGGGTCAGCACGTCGAGCGGCCCTTCCCTGGTCAGCACGATTTGATAATGCGGCGCGAGAACGGGACGCTTCAGCAGCAGTTCCTCGATCTGCGTGGGGAAGACGTTGACGCCGCGCACGATCATCATGTCGTCGGAGCGGCCGGTGATCTTCTCCATGCGGCGCATCGTGCGCGCTGTGCCGGGCAGCAGCCGCGTCAGGTCGCGCGTGCGATAGCGGATGATCGGCAGCGCTTCCTTCGTGAGCGAGGTGAAGACGAGTTCGCCGAATTCACCGTCGGGCAGCACTTCGCCCGTGTCGGGATCGATGATCTCGGGGTAGAAGTGGTCCTCCCAGATGGTCGGACCGTCTTTCGTCTCGGCGCACTCCGACGCCACGCCCGGCCCCATCACTTCCGAAAGACCATAGATGTCGACGGCATCGATACCCATGCGCGTCTCGATGGCGCGGCGCATGTCGTTCGTCCACGGCTCGGCGCCAAAGATGCCGATGCGCAGCGAGCAGTTCGCCGGCTCGACGCCCTGGCGTTCGAGTTCGTCCGCGATCGACAGCATGTAGCTCGGCGTGACCATGATGATGTCGGGGCGGAAGTCCTGGATCAGCTGGACTTGTTTCTCGGTCTGGCCGCCGCCGAACGGAATGACGGTCAGACCCGCGCGTTCCGCGCCGTAGTGCGCGCCGAGACCGCCGGTGAAGAGCCCGTAGCCGTAGCTCACGTGAACCTTGTCGCCGCGCCGCGCGCCGGCCGCGCGAATCGAGCGCGCGACGAGATTCGCCCAGTTGTCGAGATCCTGCGTCGTATAGCCGACCACCGTGGGCTTGCCTGTGGTACCCGAGGAAGCGTGAATGCGCGACACGCGTTCCTGCGGCACGGCGAACATGCCGAACGGATAGTTGTCGCGCAGGTCCTTCTTCGTCGTGAACGGGAAGCGCGCGAGATCGGCCAGCGACGTGACTTCGTCCGGATGCACGCCGGCTTCATCGAACTTGCGCCGGTAGACCGGCGAATTCTCGTAGGCGTGCTTGAGCGTCCATTTGAGGCGCTCGAGTTGCAGCGCGACGAGTTCGTCGCGGCTCGCCTTCTCGATCGGCTCGAGCGGCAGCGGTGCGTTCATTGCTGTCTCCTTGATGCTGACTGTGCGGCGCGGCTTTTCATCCCCATCCGCTTTCATGAATGAGTTCCGTCAGACGGGTATCACGGTGCCCTTGATTTGCGCCGACTTGCCGCGGAACATTGCGACCGGCTCGCCTTCGCGGTTCGTCACGCGGATGTCGTAGATGCCGGTGCGTCCGCTTAATGTCTGCTCGACCGCTTCGGCGGTAAGACGATCACCGCCCCGGACGGGTCGCAGGAACTCGATCGAACAACCCGCCGCGACGGTACTGATGTTGTACGAGTTGCACGCGAAGGCGAACGCGGAATCTGCGAGCGTGAACATCAGTCCGCCGTGGCAGATGGCGTGGCCGTTGAGGAAGTCGGGCCGCACGTCCATTTGCAGCCGCGCATAGCCCGGCCGCACTTCGATCAATTCGATACCGAGCGCGCGCGAGCAGGCGTCTGCTTCGTACATGGTGCGGGCTGTGGCTTCGGCAAGTTCTTGAGGTGTCACAGGTGTATCTCCGTGTCTGCGGCTGCGTGCGCTTACAGCCCTTCGAAGCGCGGCGAGCGCTTCTCCTTGAATGCGGCGACGCCTTCGATGTAGTCGTGCGATGCGCCGAGCGTGCGTTGCAGATCGCGTTCGAGGTCGAGCTGCTGGTCGAAAGACTGGGTGGCGCTGGCACGCATGGCCTGCTTGATCGCAGTCACGGCGCGGGCAGGCTGCTGGGCGAGCTGAGCGGCAAGCTGAGCCGCGGCGTGCTGCAACTCGCCGTCTTCGACGACGCGCCAGACGATTCCCCACGCTTCCGCCTTTTCCGCGCCGAGCTTTTCGCCCGTGAGCGCCAGACCGAGCGCGCGGGCTTCGCCGACGCGGCGAGGCAGAAGCCAGGTGCCCCCCGAATCGGGCACGAGCCCGATCTTCACGAACGCCTGGATGAAGCTCGCCGAGCGGGCTGCGATCACGAGGTCGCAGGCCATGGCGAGATTGGCGCCCGCGCCCGCCGCCGTGCCGTTCACCGCGGCGATGATCGGCAGCGGCGATGCCTGGAGGCGACGCACCAGCGGATTGAAGTGCGCCTCGATCAGATCGCCGAGGTCCGACATGGCGCCCGGCGTGAAGTCGAGGTCGGCCAGGTCCTGCCCCGCGCAAAACCCCCGGCCCGCGCCGGTGATGACGAGCGCGCGCGCAGGGCTCGCTTCGACTTCGGTGAGCGCCTGATTCAGCTCGCGATGCATCTCGCGCGTGAAGCTGTTCAGCTTGTCGGGGCGATTGAGCGTCACGGTTGCGACGCGGGTTTCGGCATCGACATGGAACAACACGGATTTTTCGGACATGAGCTCTCCTCTGTCGCCGATGCTTGCCGCAGCGGCGCCCGGCTGGTGGGTTTCGTTACCGTTCCGATACTAGCCGCGCGCCGCGCTGCTTTCCATTCGGCCGAATGGCATAGGACGAATGCACCCTGCAGCAGGTGCATCCGGCCTTGCACCTCTTGTGTCGCGCGGCTTATGCCGTTTGGACGACTTCCGCGGGCGCGGCCTTCGGCGCAACATGGACCCTGCTTTGCACCACGCGGAAGCGGTTCGCCACGAAAGCGGCGTCCGAGAGCGCGGCGTTGGCTGCCGGGTTCGCGCCCGTGCCGTGGAAGTCGGAGAACGCGGCGGTCTGGTTGACGAAGACCCCACCGGTCAGGTTGATCGAGAGCGCGACGCCGCCCTCGATGGCCGCTTCGTGCGCGGCGTCGATCACCTGGTCGTCGGTGCTGTAGACCGAAAGCGTCAGCGCGCCGTGTTCGTGCGCAATGGCGCCGGCCAGTTCGAGCGACTGCGCGGTCGAATCGGTGGCGACGACGAACGAGATCGGACCGAACCATTCACGGGTGAACTTCGCGTTGTCCGTCCGGGCGTCGAGCGTGAGCATCAGCGGCGTATGAACTCGCGCTTGCGGGAAGCTCGGGTGGGTGAGCGACTGGCTGTCGAGCAGCACGTCGCCGAGTTTGCGTGCCTCGGCAATACGCTCCACGACGCCCTCGTTCTGGATCGCGCCGGTGAGTTCCACGGCACGGGCCGGATCGGATGTCAGCTTTTCGAGGGCGCCGGCGAGCGTACGGGCCACGTCGGCAAAGCTCAGTTGGCCCTCGGCGGTGCGAATGCCGTCGCGCGGCACATAGATGTTCTGCGGCGCCGTGCACATCTGGCCCGAGTAGAGCGCGAGGGAGAATGCGATATTGCGGGCGGCAGCCTTCATGTCGTCAACCGAGTCGATGACGATCTGGTTCACGCCCGCCTTCTCGGTATAGACCTGGGCCTGATGCGCATGGCGCTCGAGCCAGGTGCCGTTCTGCGTGCTGCCGGTGAAATCGATGAGCTTGATTTCGGGGCGTACGGCGAGTTCCTGGACCAGCGCACCGTCGTTGGGTTCGGTGGCGAGCAGGGTCACGATGTTCGGATCGAAGCCCGCTTCGCGCAGTACGTCACGCGCGATGCGCACGGTGATCGCCAGCGGCAGGATCGCGCCCGGATGCGGTTTGACGATGACCGTGTTGCCGGTCGCGAGATCGGCGAACATGCCCGGATAGCCGTTCCAGGTCGGGAACGTGCAGCAGCCGAGTACGAGGCCGGTGCCGCGCGGAACGACCGCGAAGCGTTTTTGCATCGCCAGCGGCGGGTTCTTGCCTTGAGGCTTTTCCCAGTGTGCCTCGGCCGGAATGCGGCGCAACTGGTCCCAGGCATAGACCACGGCTTCGAGCGCGCGATCCTGGGCGTGCGGACCGCCTGCCTGGAAGGCCATCATGAATGCCTGACCGGTCGTGTGCATGACGCTGTAGCCGATCTCGAAGCTCGCACGGTTCACGCGCGCGAGAATTTCGAGACTCACGCCGACCCACGCGCGGGGTCCGGCGGCGCGCCATCCGGCCTGTGCCTTCGAGGCCGCCTGGATGAGCGCGTCGGGAGAGGATTTCGGGTAGCGGATATCGAGATCGATGCCGAATGGCGAACGCTCGCTTCCGACGGTGTCACCCGTTGAGGGTTGATCCAGTTCGAACGTCTTTCCGAGATGCGCCTTGAACGCGGCTTCGCCGTCGGCATTGGCCGTTTCCCCGTACACTTTGGGGCTCGGCATTTCGGCAAAGGGGCTCCAGTAGCCGCGCGTTTCGATGGCGGCGAGCGCCCGATCGAGCGTCGCTTCGTGCTTCGTGAATAGCGGATGTGTCATGGTCGCTTGAGGAGAACGGAGGAAGGCGCCGGGTTAAATAATTAACCGACCGGTTGGTTGGTAATGTTAGCATCATCGGGTTGGGGTGACGAACTGTTTTCATTAGGGCTTACCTGAGGATCGCAAGGAGGAGCGAATGGCATACGAGAATCTGCTGGTCGAGACGCGCGATCGCGTCGGACTGATCACGCTGCACCGTCCGAAGGCGCTGAACGCGTTGAACGACGCGCTGATGAACGAGTTGGGAAGTGCGTTGAAGGCATTCGACGCCGACGAGAACATTGGCGCGATCGTTCTGACTGGTAGCGAGAAGGCGTTCGCCGCGGGCGCGGATATCGGCATGATGTCCGGTTATTCCTACATGGACGTCTATAAAGGCGACTACATCACGCGCAACTGGGAGGCCATCCGCTCCATCCGGAAGCCGGTGATTGCAGCGGTGGCGGGATTTGCGCTCGGCGGCGGTTGCGAACTCGCGATGATGTGCGACATCGTCATCGCCGCGGACACGGCCAAGTTTGGTCAGCCGGAGATCAAGCTCGGCGTGATTCCGGGCGCGGGCGGCACGCAGCGTCTGCCGCGCGCTGTGTCAAAGGCCAAGGCGATGGACATGTGCCTCACCGCGCGCATGATCGACGCGAACGAAGCTGAGCGTGCAGGTCTGGTGTCGCGCGTCGTCGGCGCCGATCGACTTCTCGAAGAAGCCATCGAGGCCGCCACCGTCATTGCCGGCTTCTCTTTGCCTGCCGTGATGATGGCCAAGGAAGCTGTCAATCGCGCCTACGAGACGACGCTTTCCGAGGGTGTGCATTTTGAGCGGCGCCTGTTCCACTCGCTGTTTGCGACTGAGGACCAGAAAGAGGGTATGGCGGCGTTCGTCGAGAAGAGGAAGCCGGTATTCAAACATCGGTGATGGGCCATCAAAAAGTGCTTGCGCTTCTCGAGGCGGCTAACTAGAATTTCGTTCCTTCGCGATTCGATGAACGCGAAGGGAGCGGGAAAGGCGGTTTGAAGGGGGCGTTGCGGGGCAGGTGGTTGAATGCTTCAAGCGCGGTTGGCGAGAAAGAAAGTTCGAATTTCTTGTTGACAGACTTCAAAACGTTGTTCATAATCTCGTTTCTCTGCTGCTGATGCAGCGACGCAAGA
>NZ_JARUXS010000001.1:3004004-3122870 GCF_031451175.1 Caballeronia sp. LZ035 | reverse complement strand
CACCCCTTCCCATCCCGAACAGGACCGTGAAACGACTCCACGCCGATGATAGTGCGGATTCCCGTGTGAAAGTAGGTAATCGTCAGGCTCCTCATGCCGCAAACAAAAACCCCACCCCGCAAAGGTGGGGTTTTTGCGTTTCGGCGCCCCAGCCAGCGTCGGCTAGCTGCACTCCAAGCCTGTTCAACGCGCCAGAAATCGCTCAGCCAAGCGCACCCAATACGATGATCCGATCGATAACAAGTCATCGTTGAAGTCATAGCTGGCGTTATGCAGCATGCACGGACCGGCGCCGTGTCCTTGATCGCGATGTCCACCATCGCCGTTGCCGAGAAACGCGTAGCAACCCGGCCTCTCAAGCAGCATGAACGAGAAGTCTTCCGCGCCCATCGTCGGTTCGACGGCGCTGTCTACCTTATCCTCTCCAACGACCTCGGCCATGACCGTAGCCGCAAACCTTGCTTCCTCGGGCGCGTTGATCGTAGGAGGATAGTTACGCAAAAAGTGCACGTCGGCTTCGCAGTCGTAGGCCGATGCCGTCGCTTCGACAATCTTGCGCATGCGCGTCTCGATCACATCAAGAGTCTCGACTGTAAAAGTCCGCACCGTCCCACCAAGCCAGGCCTGATCCGGGACGACATTAACGGCGTCGCCTGCATGAATCTGCGTGATTGAGAGCACCGCGGTGTCCATCGGCTTCTTGTTCCGGGTGATGATGCCCTGAAGCCCGTTCGCGATCTGCACCGCCGTGAAAACCGGATCGCGTCCGTTGTGGGGCATTGCCGCGTGTGAACCCGTCCCGCGAATGGTCACGCGAAACTCATTGCTCGATGCCATGATCGGCCCTTCAGTCACGCCGAAGTGACCAGCCGGCATGCCAGGCCAGTTGTGAATGCCGAACACGGCATCGACCGGAAAGCGCTCGAAAAGTCCATCTTCGATCATCGCTTTCGCGCCCGCGCCGCCTTCCTCTGCTGGCTGGAAGATGAATACGACAGTGCCATCGAATCGCCCGTGTTCCGACAGATGCTTCGCGGCTCCGAGCAACATCGCCGTATGACCATCGTGACCGCAGGCGTGCATGCGTCCATCGTGAGTCGACCGGTGACCAAAAGTATTCAGTTCCTGGATAGGCAAGGCATCCATGTCGGCGCGCAGCCCGATCGAGGCATGACCGTCGCCGCGTTTCAATACGCCAACCACCCCCGTCTTGCCCACCCCGCGATGAACTTCAATTCCCCACCGCTCGAGGCTTTCCGCTACCAGTTTGGCCGTGCCGACCTCCTCATACCGCAGTTCGGGATGAGCATGAATGGTTCGTCGAAGGGTCTGGATTTCTTCGTGTGATGCTTCGATTTCAGGGATCAGGTTCATTTGAACTACTCTCGGATTTGAATTCGGAATGCGCGTATTGACTACGTATGGTGTTCCCCCATTCTACGCCGCCACTATTTGCCTTATCGGGCGGACGGTCGCATAGCCGGCGTAATAGAATTCCGTTATCTACCGCCGTTTTTCATGTTTTTCCGGACATTTTCAATGAACGCCCCCGCCGAGTTCGCCCGCGCCGTTTGCCCGCATGATTGCCCCGACACGTGCGCGTTGCGCGTAACCGTCAAAGACGGCAAGGCGATCAAAGTCAGCGGCGATCCCGACCACCCGCCCACCCAAGGCGTACTTTGCACAAAAGTATCGCGCTACGCCGAACGCACGCATCATCGGGATCGCCTGTTGACGCCGCTGCGCCGTATCGGCCGGAAAGGCGAGAGTCGATTCGAACCGATTGGCTGGGATGAAGCGCTCAAGCTCGCTGCCGAAAGACTTAAGCCGATCGCGCAGCGCGCCCCCGAAGCCATCCTGCCGTACAGCTATGCCGGCACCATGGGGCTCGTGCAGGGCGAGAGCATCGCGGCCCGCCTTTTCAACGTACTCGGCGCGTCGCGGCTCGAGCGCACGATTTGCGCCGCCGCGGGCGCTGCCGGCCTGCGCTATACCTACGGCGCAAGTCTCGGCATGCACACCGAGTTCTATGCCGAGAGCGAGATCATTCTGATCTGGGGCGCCAATCCGATCGCGTCGAGCCTGCATTTCTGGACGCTGGCTCAAGAAGCCAAGCGCCGAGGCGCGAAGCTGATCGCGATCGATCCCTACCGGTCGCTGACAGCCGAGAAGTGTCATCAGCACATCGCGCTGCGGCCCGGTACCGACGCGGCGCTCGCGCTCGGCATGATCGACGTGCTGATTCGCGAGCATCTCATCGATCCCGACTACATCCGCGCGCATACGCTCGGTTTCGAAGCGCTCGCAGCGCGAGCAGCGCAGTTTCCGCCGTCGCGCGTCGCGCAGATCTGTGGGATCGAAGAGAGCGTCGTGGTCGAACTAGCGCGCGCGTTCGGATCGACCAGGAAAGCCTCGATCCGTCTCAACTACGGCATGCAGCGGGTGCGGGGCGGCGGTAACGCGGTGCGCGCGATTGCCTGTCTCCCGTCGCTCACGGGCGCATGGCGTGAACGGTCGGGTGGGCTTCTGCTGTCGTCGTCGGGATGGGCGCCGATCGACGGCGCTGCGCTCGAGCGTCCCGACCTGCTGCCCGGCTGGCCCGCGAAGCTGCCGCGCGCAATCAGCATGAATGCGATCGGCGATGCGCTGCTGCATCCGGGCGACGAGAGCTTCGGCCCGAAAGTCGAGGCGCTGATCGTGTACAACTCGAACCCGGTCGCGGTTGCTCCGGACTCGGCGAAGGTCGCGGCGGGCTTCGCGCGCGAGGACTTGTTCACGATCGTACTCGAGCATTTCCAGACCGACACTGCCGACTACGCCGACCTGATTTTTCCGGCGACGACCCAACTCGAACATCTCGACGTCCATAAGTCATACGGCCATACGCACGTCATGGCGAACCTGCCGGCGATCGAGCCGGTTGGCGGATCGCGGCCGAATACCGAGATCTTTCGTGGCATTGCCCGCGCCATGGGGCTGGACGAGCCGGCCTTGTTCGAGACCGACGAGGCCATCGCGTCGAAGGCCTTTCACTGGAACGATTCGACGCTCGAAGGCGAAGGCTGGGAAAGCCTGAAGCAAACGGGCTGGCTGAAGCTCCGGCTGAACGACGCGCCGCTGGCGAACGGCGGGTTTCGCACGCCCTCCGGCAAGTGCGAGTTCTACAGCGAACGCCTGAAACAAGAAGGACTCGACCCGTTGCCGGACTATCTGCCACCCTATGAATCGGCCGACGGCTCGCCAGAACTGCACGCGCGCTACCCGCTCTCGATGATCTCGCCGCCCGCGCGTAATTTCCTGAACAGCAGCTTCGTGAACATCGAGAGTCTGCGCGCCTCGGAGCGCGAGCCTCATCTCGACTTGCACCCTGCCGACGCAGCGGCTCGCGATATCGCCGACGGCGCCTTGGTGCGCATCTTCAACGACCGCGGTTCGATGCAGGCCCGCGCGCGCGTGACGGAGCGGGCGCGCGAGGGCGTCGTCGTCGGTCTGTCGATCTGGTGGAAGAAGCTGTCGCCGGACGGCCGCAACGCGAACGAAGTGACCAGCCAGGCGTTGACGGACCTCGGCCGTTCGGCAACCTTCTACGATTGCCTGGTGGAAGTGGAGCCCATGCATTGGCGAGCTTTATTCACGAGGGCCGGAACAAGTGTGCAGCATGGCGTCTAACCCAGTTGTCGGACGTAATCCAAGCAGATAGGATCTGGTTTCCGCACGACCATTCTAAAAGCCTATAAAGGAGACGCCGTGGAGAAACCGTGGCTGAAGTCGTACCCGGCCGGCGTGCCAGCGGAAATCGATGTATCGGCGTATCGGTCGGTTTCCGAGTTGCTCGAGGACAGCTTTCGCGCCAATCGCGACCGTCGCGCGTTCGTGTGCATGGGGCAGGCCATTACCTACGGCGAGCTCGACACGATGTCGCGCAACCTGGCCGCATTTTTTCAGCAGAAGGGCTTGGCGCCCGGCGCGCGCGTCGCGCTGATGATGCCGAACGTCCTGCAATACCCGGTGGCGATCGCGGCCGTGTTGCGCGCAGGGTATATCGTCGTCAACGTGAATCCGCTGTACACACCGCGGGAACTGGAGCATCAGCTTAAGGACAGCGGCGCGGAAGCGATCGTCATTCTGGAAAACTTCGCGGGCACGCTGCAGGCCGTGGTCCGGAACACGGCGATCAAACACGTGATCGTCGCGGCACTGGGCGACCTGATGGGCGTGAAAGGGCTGCTCGTCAATTTCGTCGTGCGTCGCGTGAAAAAGCTCGTGCCCGAATGGAATGTGCCCGGAAGCATCCGCTTCAATGACGCGCTGGCCGAAGGCAGCCGCGCCACGCTTCGAGCCGTGACGCAGGGCCCTGACGACGTCGCGTTCCTGCAATACACCGGCGGCACCACGGGCGTCGCGAAAGGCGCGACGCTCACGCACGGCAACGTGGTGGCGAACACGCTGCAATCCCAGGCGTGGTTCGATCCGGCGCGCAAGCGTCGGCCGGACATCGACCAGTTCGTGTGCGTGGTCGCGTTGCCGCTGTATCACATCTTCGCGCTGACGGTCTGCGGCTTCCTGACGATCCGCTGCGGCGGCGTCGGCATGCTGATTCCGAATCCGCGCGACATCGCGGGCACCATCAAGGAACTGAAGGGCGTTCAGATCAACACGTTCCCGGCGGTCAACACGCTCTACAACGCGCTGTTGAATCATCCCGACTTCGGCAAGCTCGACTTCTCCAAGCTGATCGCCGCGAACGGCGGCGGCATGGCCGTGCAGGAAGCGGTGGCCAAGCGCTGGTTCGCGGCCACGGGCGTGCCGATCGTCGAAGGGTACGGTTTGTCGGAGACGTCGCCGTGCGTCACCTGCAATCCGACGACCGCCACCGAATACACTGGCACGATCGGCCTGCCGTTGCCTTCGACGGAAGTCGCCATCCGTGACGATGACAATCGTGACGTGCCGCTCGGTCAGCCTGGCGAGATCTGCATTCGCGGGCCGCAGGTGATGGCCGGCTACTGGAACCGTCCCGATGAAACCGCGCTGGTGATGACGCCCGACGGCTTTTTCCGTTCTGGCGATGTCGGCGTTCTGGACGAGCGGGGTTACGTGAAGATCGTCGATCGCAAGAAGGACATGATCCTGGTGTCCGGCTTCAACGTTTATCCGAACGAGATCGAGGATGTCGTCGCGATGCTGCCCGGGGTGTTCGAAGTGGCGGCGGTCGGCGTCAAAGATCAGAATTCCGGCGAAGCGGTGAAGCTGTTCATCGTGCGCCGGGACCCGAGCCTGACCGAAGCGGATGTCATCGCCTACTGCAGGGAGCGGCTCACGGGCTACAAGCGTCCGCGCATGATCGAATTTCGCACCGAGCTGCCGAAGAGCAATGTCGGCAAGATCCTGCGGCGCGAGCTTCGCGACGGACGAGTCTGAAAAATCGGGCAAGCGAGCAAAAGCCTTCGTGTCGCGAGACACGAAGGCTTTTTTGTTGGCTGCGAGCGACAGCCGTCGCAGCCGAAAGCCGACCAACGCAGACGAAAAAAAGGCGCCCGAAGGCGCCTTTCAGAGCATGCTGCTTTGTTACGTCTTATTAGAACTTGTGGCGGATGCCGACGACAGCAGCCAGCTGGTTCGTCGTCGACGACGGCGACAGGCCGTTGATGCTGGCAACTGCGCTGCGGCCAGTCGAGTCCGTACCGCTTGCGTGCTGGTACACACCGTCGAGGTACACGTCGGTACGCTTCGACAGGAAGTAGTCCGCGCCGAGCATTGCCTGATGGTACTTGGCATCGCCCAGGCCGTAGCCCTTCGTGTAGTCGTATGCGACGCCGAGCAGCAGAGCCGGGGTCAATTGATACTTGAAGTTGATTTCGGCGTTGTGGAACTTGCCCGAACCGCCCGTGTAACCTGCCGGGTTCAGGCCCGTGCCGGCTTCCGAAGCGACATCCTTGAACTGCGTGTTGCTATACGTTGCGCCAACGGTCGCTGCGCCGAACGTGTAAGCACCGCCTGCCGAGATGACTTGCTGCGTCTTTGCCGAAGCAAAGCCGGAGTACACGCGGCTGGCGGCCATGTTCGAGGCCGTGGTGCTCGACGACGGCGTGTTGCCGAAGAACGAGTAGTTCGGATCCTTGACGTTCAAGTAGCCGGCGCCCAATTGCAGGGGACCTTGTGCGTAGCCTGCGCCAACCGACCAGATCTGGTTGCGGTTGAACTGGCCAGCATTGCCGCCCAGGCTGTACAGACCGCCGAACGTGAAGCCAGCGTAGTTTGCGCTGGTGTACTTGACCGCGTTGTTCACGCGATTCGAGTTGTTCAGGTTGTCGAGGTCGCCCGGGTGTGCGCCGAAGTACGAGGCCCACTGGCTACCGACTTCGAATGCGCCCGTGTAGTCAACCACGGAGTCGTACTGGCGACCCAGCGTGACCGTACCGAACTGCGTCGAACCGAGACCGACATATGCCTGACGGCCGAATTCCGCGCCGCCTTGGCCCAGACGACCGTTGAACACGTTGAAGCCGTTTTCCAACACGAAGATGGCCTTCAGACCGCCACCCAGATCTTCCGTACCGCGCAGGCCCCAACGGCTGCCTTGCAGGTTGCCGCTGCTCATTTGGTATTGCTTTTGGCCGGCGGCGTTATTCGTGTACACGAAGCCTGCATCGATGATGCCGTACAGCGTCACGCTGCTCTGCGCATGGGCAGCACCAGCGAAAACGCCCAAAGCTGCGAGAGCGAGAAGCGACTTTTTCATTGAATAGATCTCCAGGGAGTGATTGCGACTTTTTGGCAAGGTCACTGTTCTTGGCGCCAGTGTGTTGACGGTCCCTGCCGGGCTTCTTAACGAAGTTGACACGTAATGTAACAAAGAGACTTTTACGGACAAAGGAAAAGGGGCGTGTCCTTGAGACTCATGTGACGTTTACGCAACAGGCGCTAAAATGTTGGTTTTGCAGGATTTTTGCGACCCGTGTTTGCCCTAATTCCAAATTCAGGCTGATTCGAGCGGTCGGTTTTGCGCTTTTCGGTACAGGCCACGCACATGCAGCGGCCAGATTTCGGCCATGTCCCTGCCATTTTCATGAGCCGCTGCGGGCCAAGCGACGCGAAGGGGCGAGCATTCGGGCGGATGCGAGGTACGCTAGAATCCGCGTTTTTGCCGCCGCAACCGGCTGGACTGGAGAATGCGGATTGCTGGTTTGGCGGGTTCCAAGCACCGTCGGCGGATAACGAGGAGAGGTGAGAACATGACACTCGATGAAGTCATCAGCGAGTTCGATCGGGGGCTGCGCTCCATGACGGGCGTAAGCCGCATGTCGCGGCCGCTTCCGGAGGCAACGCCGGGCACAGGCGCCGAAGACGATCTCTTCCCTGAGGAACTGGAACTCACCGAAAAGGAGCGCGCGCACTCGGCCGGGCTGATGCGCGTGAATCATGTCGGCGAAGTCTGCGCACAGGCGCTTTATCAGGCGCAAAAACTCGCGACGACCTCGCCCGAGCTGAAGTCCAGTTTCGAGCACGCGGCACGCGAGGAAGAGGATCACCTCGCCTGGACATCGCAGCGGCTCAAGGATCTCGAATCGCGTCCGAGCCTGCTCAACCCGTTCTGGTATGCCGGCGCGCTGGCGCTGGGCTTTGTCGCGGGACGGTTTGGCGACCGCGCGAGCCTCGGCTTCATGGCCGAAACCGAACGTCAGGTCGAGCAGCATCTCGACGGCCATATGAAGACGCTACCGACCAATGACCGTGCCTCGCGTGCCATCGTCGAGCAGATGCGACTCGACGAAAGCGCGCATGCCGCGGCAGCAACCAGCGCCGGTGGCAGTGAGGTGCCCTTTCCCGTGCGTGCACTGATGCGCGCGGCATCGAAGGTCATGACCACGACGGCCTACTATATATAGTATGACCACGTCCCCGATCGTCCATGTCTGGCCGATCGGACGACTACTCAGCCGAATCCCACTTTCGGCATGAGAAACGCCCCCAAGAACCGTTACATTTCCCTCATTTCACGCGCTGATTTCACGTATCACCTTCAGATCCATCACTAGCTCTCTAATTCATAACGCTTTTCTATTTTCCTGTCACTTCAAGCTCCTGCGCTAAGTCCTTGTTCTAGCGGAAAAAAACGTCTCGAAAAAAAGTCGCGCGTCTTGACCGAGGAAATGCCTTCCTCTAAAGTGGGAGACAGTGTGAGAAAGTGGTCTTTTGTGTGATTCACAGGCCATTTTCAAGCTAAACAGCGGCAAGAGGGGCGCCATCGTGGGCGCCGAAGTCGGCCAGAAGTTCCGGACGCACGCGAAGGCGAGCACCCGGACGGCAAAAGGCACAGGGGAGAGGGGCGAGTGTTCCAAGGGGCGTCGGCGCTGACGCTCGATGCGAAAGGGCGGATGTCGATTCCGTCTCGCTATCGGGAGGCGCTGCAAGGGCAGGCTGAAAGCCGGGTGACGCTCACAAAGAGCCCGGATGGATGCCTGTTGCTGTTTCCTCGCCCGGAGTGGGAAGTCTTTCGCGCCAAGGTCGCCGCGCTTCCCATGGAAGCGATGTGGTGGCGGCGCATCTTTCTCGGTAATGCAATGGACGTCGAACTGGACGGCAACGGGCGCGTGCTGGTGTCGCCCGAGTTGCGCTCGGCTGCGTCGCTTGAAAAAGACGTGACGCTGCTCGGCATGGGCGCGCACTTCGAATTATGGGATGCCGAGACCTACGCCGCGAAGGAAGCAGCGGCCATGGCGCAAGGCATGCCCGACGCGCTGAAGAACTTCACCTTCTGACGCGGCGCTGAAGAACATGGCACCTGCGATGGGAAATGAACTGCAGCATCGCACGGTGCTGCTGAAGGAAGCGGTAGACGGGCTGATCACGCGTACCGACGGCATCTACATGGATGGCACGTTCGGGCGCGGCGGACACAGCGGAGCAATTTTGCAGCGGCTGGGCGAAGCGGGGCGGCTGATCGCGTTCGACAAGGATCCGCTGGCCATCGCCGCGGCGGAAAAGATTCAGGATTCGCGCTTTGCGATCGTTCACGACAGCTTCGCGGTCATGCGTGAAGCGGCCAGCGAGCGCGGCGTGCAGAAAGTGTCGGGTGTGCTGCTGGACCTGGGCGTGTCATCGCCGCAAGTGGACGACCCGGAGCGCGGCTTCAGCTTCCGCGCACAAGGTCCGCTCGACATGAGGATGGATCCGACTCGGGGCGAGTCGGCGGCTGAGTGGCTCGCGCGAGCCACGGTGCAGGAACTGACGGAGGTGATAAGAGATTATGGGGAAGAACGGTTTGCTTTTCAGATTGCAAAGGCGCTTGTTGCTCGCCGGGCAGAGTCCGACCGTCTTGGGCCTCTCGACACCACGCGCGAGCTTGCCGAAATCGTGGGTCACGTCGTCAAAACCCGTGAAAAGGGCAAGGACCCGGCAACTCGCACCTTTCAAGCTATACGGATTCACGTCAATCAAGAGCTTGCGGAGCTGCAGGTAGTTCTCGAATCGGCATTGGCTTTGTTGGAGCAAGGGGGGCGGCTGGTCGTGATCAGCTTTCATTCGCTCGAAGACCGGATCGTCAAGCGGTTCATGCAGGCGCACGCAAGCGCGCCCGTCGTGGACCGGCGCTTGCCGATCCGTGCGGTCGATCTTCCCAGCCCGCCGTTGCGGGTGGTGGGCCGCGTGTTTCCGAGCGAGGCTGAAGTGGCCGACAACCCCCGGGCACGGTCCGCGGTGATGCGTATCGCGGAGCGGATCGCGCCATGAACCGTCTCAACATCCTGCTGCTGATCGTCGTGCTCGGGTGCGCGCTGTCGGTCGTCAGCGCCACCAACAAGCAGCGGCAGGTGTTCATCGAACTGCAGCGGGCGCAATCGCAGGAGCGCCAGCTGCAGCAGGATTATTCGCAACTGCAGTATCAGCAGAGCGCGCTGTCGAAGACTTCGCGCATCGAGCAATTGGCCAACACGTCCCTGAAGATGCAGCCCGTGACGACCGGACGTACCCAATATCTCACCTATGACGCGGCCGCCAACAAGGCCGCCGACGCCCCCATGCCGCCGCCGTTGCCGGCGTCGGCGCCGCCTGCCCGCGGAGCCAAGCGATGAAAAAAGCCGCGAAGCAGAGAGACATCGCTCATACGCCGAATCCGCTCCTCGCCGTGCGCCTGCCGATGTGGCGCTCGAAGTTCGTCGTGTTCCTGCTGTTCATGGCGTTCGTCGCGCTGGCCGGGCGTGCGTTCTGGATCCAGGGACCGGGCAACGCGTTCTTCAAGAAGCAGGGTGAGAGCCGCTATCAGCGCACGCTCGAAATGCCGGCCACGCGCGGGCAGATTCGCGACCGCAACGGTCTCGTGCTGGCCACGAGCCTGCCGGTGAAGGCCATCTGGGCGATTCCCGAAGCCGTGCCCAACGACCTCGGCGCGGACAAGCTCGCCGAACTGTCGAAGCTGCTCGACATGTCGCAGAAGGAGTTGCGCACGAAGCTCTCGATGGACAAGACCTTCGTCTACGTGAAGCGTCAGGTGCCGCTCGAAGTCGCGCAGAAAGTCGCGGCGCTCGACATCCCCGGGATTTATTCGCGCGGCGAATACAAGCGCTTCTATCCGGAAGGCGAAATCACGGCGCATCTGATCGGCTTTACTAATATTGAAGACAAGGGTCAGGAAGGCGTCGAGCTCGGCGACCAGGGCGTGCTCGCCGGCACGCCGGGCATGCGTCGCGTGATCAAGGACCGGATGGGCCACATCGTCGAGGACGTCGACGAGCAGGTGGTGCCGCACAACGGCAGCGACGTCGAACTGTCGATCGACAGCAAGATCCAGTACATCGCGTACACGAACCTGAAGGCGGCCGTCGAGAAGTCGAAGGCGAAGGCGGGCGCGGCGATCGTGATCGACGTAAAGACGGGCGAGGTGCTCGCGCTCGTCAACTATCCCACCTACAACCCGAACGACCGCTCGCACATGACCGGCGAGCAATTGCGCAACCGCATTCTCACGGACACTTTCGAGCCCGGCTCGATCATGAAGCCGTTCACCGTTTCGCTCGCGCTGGATCTGCACCGGGTGACGCCGAATACGCTCGTCGAGACGGGCGGCGGCTCTTTCGTGCTGGACGGCGCGCGCATCACCGACGACGCCGGTTTCGGCACGCTCACGGTGGGCGGCGTGATCCAGAAGTCGAGCAACATCGGCGCGACCAAGATCGCGATGCAGTTGCGTCCCGAAGAAATGTGGAACATGTACACGAGCATCGGGCTCGGTCAGGCGCCGAAGGTCGGGTTCCCCGGCGCGGTGACCGGACGCCTGCGGCCGTGGAAGAGCTGGCGCCGTATCGAGCAGGCGACGATGTCCTACGGCTACGGCCTGTCCGCCTCGCTGTTCCAGCTGGCGCGCGCCTACACGGCCATCGCCAACGACGGCACGATTCTGCCGGTGTCCATCTTCCGCACACCGAGTGACCAGCCGCCGCTCGGTCAGCGCGTCTTCGCGCCGACCACCGCGCGTGAAGTGCGCGCGATGCTCGAGACCGTGGTCGCGAAGGGCGGCACGTCGCCGGATGCGGCGGTGCCGGGCTATCGCGTCGGCGGCAAGTCGGGCACGGCCTACAAGCACGGCGCCCACGGCTACGATCATTCGAAGTACCGCGCCTCGTTCGTCGGCATGGCGCCGATGCCGAATCCACGCATCGTCGTGGCCGTGTCGGTCGACGAGCCGACGGCGGGCAGCCACTTCGGCGGGCAGGTGTCGGGTCCGGTGTTCTCGGGCGTGGTCGGCGACACGCTGCGCGCGCTCAATGTGCCGCCCGACATGCCGGTCAAGCAGATGGTCGTGAACGACGAGTCGAGCCCGGCGAACGCGCCCGCAGGTCCGCAGCCGGCCAACGCGACCAGCGCCAACGCCGCTCGCAAGGTCGCGGTGTCGAGCAATGCGAAGACGCATCCGGGAGTCGTGCGATGAGCGCGCAAGCCCGTCAGACGCGCATGCAGAAGGACGTTTCGCACGCCGTGGAATGGCTGCGCACGCATGCTCGCGCGGACGCGCATCTGCACGCGGACACGCGTTCGCTCAAGAGCGGCGACGTGTTCATGGCCTATGCCGTCGATGGCGCCGATAACCGTCCGTACCTCGATGCAGCGCTCGCCGCGGGCGCGGCTGCCGCGCTCTATCAGCCGGAGCATTTCGCGGGCAAGCCGGACGCATCGAAGACGCTCGCCGTGAAGGCGCTCAACGAGCTCGCGGGTCCCATCGCCGCGGCATGGTATGGCGAACCCACGGCGTCGATGCTCACCGTCGGCGTAACCGGCACGAACGGCAAGACCTCGTGCAGCCAGTGGCTCGCGACGGCGCTGACCGCGCTCGGCCGGCCGTGCGCGATCATCGGCACGCTCGGCATCGGCATGCCGGGCAAGCTCACGCATACCGGTTTCACCACGCCCGACGCGCCACAACTCCAGCGCAATCTCGCGCAGCTGAAGGCGCAGGGTGTCGAGGGCATCGCGATGGAAGTGTCCTCGCACGCGCTGCATCAGGGGCGCGTGAACGGCGTGGATTTCGACATCGGCATCTTCACGAATCTCACGCAGGATCATCTCGACTATCACGGCACGTTCACGGCCTACGAAGCCGCGAAGGCGCGTCTGTTCGCGTGGCCGACGCTCAAGACGGCCATCGTCAACCGTGACGACGCGGCGGGCCAGCGCCTGATCGAATCCTTGCGCGGCAAGGTCCGCACGATTGCCTATGGCGTCGAGATGCCCGTCAGCGCGGCGCCCGGTGCCGACGCGCTGCTGCTTGCCACGCAGGTGCGCGCCACGGCAACGGGCACGGCGTTTCACCTGTCGTCCGACTGGGGCGAGGCCGATGTCGAAGTCGGCACGCTTGGCGACTTCAACGTGAGCAATCTGCTCGCCGTGCTCGGCGTGCTGCTGGAAGTGGGCGTGCCTTTCGATGCCGCGATCACGCGCATCGCGAAGCTCGAATCGGTGAACGGACGCATGGAGCGGCTGGGCGGCCGCCTCCAGAACGACGAGCCGCTCGTCGTGATCGATTACGCGCATACGCCGGACGCACTGGACAAGACCCTCGCCGCGCTGCGCCCGATGGCGAAGGCGCGCGGTGGCCAACTGATCTGCATGTTCGGCTGTGGCGGCGACCGCGACGCGACCAAGCGTCCGTTGATGGGCGCCATTGCCGAGCGTCTTGCCGATCAAGTGGTCATCACGAGCGACAACCCGCGCAGCGAAGAGCCGATGTCGATCATCGAGCAGATTGCCGCCGGCATGACGGACGCTGCGCGCACGCGCCGCATCGAGGACCGCGCGAGCGCCATCCTGCAGGCCATCCGTGCGGCGGCGCGCGAGGACGTCGTCGTGCTCGCCGGCAAGGGGCATGAGGCCACGCAGGAAATCATGGGCAAGAAGCGCGCGTTCTCGGACCAGGATCACGCGCGCCTCGCTCTGGCGTCGCGCGCCACGCAACCGCGCGGAGGTGGCGAATGACGATGTTCACCTTGCGCGACGCCGCCGCGATTATCCCCGGCGCCACGCTCCATGGCGAGAACGACATTGCGATCGAACGCATCGTCACCGACAGTCGCGGCGTGCAGGCCGGCGACCTGTTCATCGCGGTGAAGGGCGATCGTTTCGATGCGCATGATTTCCTCGATCAAGTGGCGAAAAGCGGCGCGGCTGCCGCGCTCGTGTCACGCGAACCAAGCAACGGTAGTGCCTGGCCGCTTCCTGTCGTCAAGGTAAAGGACACGCGGGCAGGTCTCGGTGCGTTGGCACACGGCTGGCGCACGCGCTTTACGATGCCGCTCGTCGCCGTCACGGGCAGCAACGGCAAGACCACGGTCAAGGAAATGATCGCCTCGATCTTCACCGCGGCTGTCGGCGAAGAGGCGCGTCTCGCGACCGCGGGCAACTTCAACAACGACATCGGCCTGCCGCTCACGCTGTTCCGTCTGAACGCGTCGCACAAGCTTGCCGTGGTCGAACTCGGAATGAATCACCCGGGCGAAACCGAACTGCTGGGCAAGATCGCGGCGCCCACGGTTGCCGTGGTCAACAACGCGCAGCGCGAGCATCAGGAGTTCATGGCGACGGTCGAAGCCGTCGCGCTCGAACATGCGTCGGTGATCCACGCGCTCGGCGAAACCGGCACGGCCGTGTTCCCGGCGGACGATCACTACGCCAGCATCTGGCGCGTCGCGGCGACGGGGAATCCCATCATGGATTTCGCGCTCACCGACGACACCTCGAAAGCCGCCGTCACCGGCACGCTCGACGGCACGACGGTCCATCTGCACACGCCGCAGGGCGCGTGCGATATCGCGTTGTCCGTGCTCGGCGAGCACAACGCACGCAACGCGCTGGCGGCCGCGGCAGCGGCGCTGGCTGCAGGCGTTTCGCTCGACGCGATCAAGCGCGGCCTCGAAGCTTTCCAGCCGGTGAAGGGGCGTCTGCAAGTCAAGCGCGCGGTGCTGGGCGCGCTGGCCGGCGCCACGGTGATCGACGACACCTACAACTCGAATCCCGACTCGATGCGCGCCGCCATCGACGTGCTGGCCTCGCAGGCCGCGCCGCGCGTGCTCGTGATGGGCGACATGGGTGAAGTCGGCGAGGAAGGCCCGGCGTTCCATCGGGAAGTCGGCGCGTATGCGGCGGAGCGCGGCATCGATGCGCTGTTCGCACTGGGCGCCGCCAGCCGCGATGCGGTGAACGCATTCAACGCGCAGGCATCGAAGCAGACCGGCGCGCATTTCGATGACGCGGCCGGCCTGATCGCCGCACTCGAACACGCAGGCTACGGCGAGCACGCCACGTATCTCGCGAAAGGCTCGCGCTTCATGAAGATGGAGCGCGTGGTGGACGCCTTGACGAGTCCACATCAACCCGCAGCGGGCCAAGCGCCCGCCGCACATTGATTCACTGAAGGACCAGCATGCTACTCGCACTCGCGCAATGGCTCCAGAATGACGCCAGCTTCATGCGCGTGTTCAACTACCTCACGTTTCGCGCCGTGGGCGCCACGGCGACGGCCATGTTGATCGGCCTCGTCTGCGGCCCCTGGGTGATCCGCAAGCTGACCGCGTTGAAGGTCGGCCAGGCCGTGCGCAAGGACGGCCCGCAGTCGCACCTCGTCAAGTCCGGCACGCCCACCATGGGCGGCGTGCTGATCCTTATCGGCATTGCGGTGTCCACGCTGCTGTGGGCCGACCTCACGAACCGCTTCGTGTGGATCGTGATGCTCGTCACGTTCGGCTATGGCGTGATCGGCTGGGTGGATGATTACCGCAAGGTCGTGCACAAGGATCCGCGCGGCATGTCGTCGCGCGAAAAGTATTTCTGGCAATCGGTGATCGGCCTGTTCGCTGCCGTGTACCTCGCATTCAGCGTGTCCGAAGCGAGCAACACGCGCGTATTCGATCTCTTCATGGCCTGGGTGCGCAGCGGTCTTTCGATGGGCCTGCCCGCCCGCGCCGACCTGATGCTGCCGTTCGTGAAGGCGATCAGTTATCCGCTGGGCGTGTGGGGCTTCATCGCGCTCACGTACTTCGTGATCGTCGGTTCGAGCAACGCCGTGAATCTCACCGACGGCCTCGACGGCCTCGTCATCATGCCCGTGGTGCTCGTGGGCGCGTCGCTGGGCGCGTTCGCGTACGTGATGGGCAGTTCCGTGTACTCGAAGTATCTGCTGTTCCCGCACATTCCCGGCGCGGGCGAACTGCTGATCTTCTGTTCGGCGATGGGCGGCGCGGGCCTCGCCTTCCTCTGGTACAACACGCACCCCGCGCAGGTCTTCATGGGCGATGTGGGCGCGCTCGCGCTCGGCGGCGCGCTCGGCACGGTCGCGGTGATCGTGCGTCAGGAGATCGTGCTGTTCATCATGGGCGGCATCTTCGTGGCGGAAACGCTGTCGGTGATGCTGCAGGTGTTCTGGTTCAAGTTCACGAAGCGCCGTTATGGCGAAGGCCGTCGCTTCTTCAAGATGGCGCCGCTGCATCACCACTATGAATTGTCCGGCTGGACCGAGACGCAAGTGGTGGTGCGCTTCTGGATCATCACGTTGATGTTGTGCCTGTTCGGTCTCTCGACGCTCAAGCTGCGTTGAGCGTGTGCGGCATCGAAGCTGTTCAAGTCTTTTGGTTGTTCTCCGGGAAAGGTAAAGCGATGTTTGGCGAGAAGTTCGTGGGTCGGCAAAGTCCGATGGTGCTCGTGCTGGGACTGGGTGAATCCGGTCTGGCGATGGCGCGCTGGTGCGCCAGGCACGGCTGCCGCCTGCGCATCGCCGACACGCGCGAGACGCCGCCCAATCTCTCCGAACTGGCCGTCCACCAGATCGACGCGGACTTCGTCGGCGGCGCCTTCACGCCTGAATTGCTGGATGGCGGCATCGAGCTGGTCGCGATCAGCCCGGGGCTGTCGCCGCTCGCACCGGATCTCGCGCCATTGATCGCCGCCGCCAACGAGCGCGGCATTCCGGTGTGGGGCGAACTCGAACTCTTCGCGCAGGCGCTCGCCGGACTCGGCGCGAACGGCTATGCGCCGAAGGTGCTGGCGATCACCGGCACCAACGGCAAGACCACGACCACCGCGCTCACCGGCCTCTTGTGCGAGCGTGCGGGCAAGACGGTGGCGGTGGCGGGCAACATCAGCCCGGCCATGCTCGACAAGCTGACCGACGCCATCGACCAGACTGCGCTGCCGGACGTGTGGGTGCTCGAACTGTCGAGCTTCCAGCTGGAGACCGCGCACAGCTTCGCGCCGGATGCGGCGGCGGTGCTCAACATCACGCAGGATCATCTCGACTGGCATGGCGGCCTCGATGCCTACGCCGCCGCGAAGGGCCGCATCTTCGGGCCGCGCACGGTGCGCGTGCTGAACCGCGACGACTCGCGCACGATGGCGCTCGCGAAGAACATCGCGCAGGACCGCGTGGTGAGCTTCGGCCTGAACGAGCCGTCGTTCGTCGGCGACTACGGGCTGCTGCGCGACAACGGCATGCTGTGGCTGGTCGAAGGTATCGATCAGGACGCGTCGGGCGAACCCGCGCCGTCGCGCCGCCGCAAGCAGGAAGCCGCCGAGCCGAACCTCGTGTCGAAGCGCCTGATGCCCGCCGACGCGCTGCGCATCCGCGGCCTGCACAACGCGGCGAACGCGCTGGCCGCGCTGGCGCTTGCCCGTGCCATCGACCTGCCGCTCGCGGCGCTGCTGCACGGGCTGCGTGAATATCGCGGTGAGCCGCATCGGGTGGAAGTGATCGCGCAGATCGACGGCGTCGATTATGTCGACGACAGCAAAGGCACCAACGTCGGCGCGACGGTCGCGGCACTCGACGGCCTTGCGCAACGCGTCGTGCTGATCGCCGGCGGCGAGGGCAAGGGCCAGGACTTCTCGCCGCTCGAAGCGCCGGTCGGCCGCTGGGCGCGCGCGGTGATGCTGATCGGCCGCGATGCGCCGCGCCTGCGCGAGACGCTCGCCGCCACCGGCGTCGCGCTGGAAGACCACGCAACGCTCGAAGCGGCGACCAACGCCGCCGCGCGCATCGCGGAAGCGGGCGACGCCGTGCTGCTCTCGCCCGCGTGCGCGAGCCTCGACATGTTCAAAAATTATGCACATCGCGCCGACGTGTTTCGCGGCGCGGTCGAAGAAATCGCCGCCGCGCGGGGAGTGATGTTATGAGCTGGACGGAACGCTTCGGATCGAAACTGACGGGCCAGCGCAACGTGGTCTCGCACGACTCGCTCGCGGGCCGCACGGATTCCGGCATGCGTTCGCGCCGCGAAGGCGCGGGCGGCATTTCGAGCGCAGTGAATGGCGTGCGTCCCGCGCGCTCGCGCATGCTCGACTATGACTATTCGCTGTTGTGGGTGACGATCGCGCTGCTCGGCCTGGGCGTGGTGATGGTGTATTCGGCCTCCATCGCGATGCCCGATTCCCCGAAGTACGCGAGCTATCGCGACTGGCACTTTCTGATGCGCCACCTGGTCTCGATCGCGACGGCGCTGGTCGGCGCGGTGATCGCCTTCAAGATTCCGATCAAGGTCTGGGAAAAGTACGCGCCTAAGTTCTTCCTCTTCTCGCTGGTGCTGCTGATCATCGTGTTGATCCCGCACATCGGCAAGGGCGTGAACGGCGCGCGCCGCTGGATTCCGCTCGGCATCACGAACATGCAGCCGTCGGAAATCATGAAGCTCGCGGTGACCATCTACGCCGCGAACTACACGGTGCGCAAGCAGGAGTTCATGCACAGCTTTGGCAAGGGCTTCCTGCCGATGGCCGTCGCCGTGGGCGCGGTCGGCGCGCTGCTGCTGCTCGAACCGGACATGGGCGCGTTCATGGTGATCGCGGCCATCGCCATGGGCGTGCTGTTCCTCGGCGGCGTGAACGGCAAGCTGTTCGGCGGTCTGGTGGCAACGGCCGTCGGCACCTTTGCGCTGCTGGTGTGGGCGTCGCCGTGGCGTCGCGAACGGATCTTCGCGTACCTCGATCCGTGGGACGACCGTTACGCGCAAGGCAAGGCCTATCAGCTGACACATTCGCTGATCGCATTCGGACGCGGCGAGTGGTTTGGCGTCGGGCTCGGCGGCAGTGTCGAAAAGCTCAACTACCTGCCGGAAGCGCATACCGACTTCATCCTGGCCGTGATCGGCGAGGAACTTGGTTTCGTCGGCGTGATCTGCGTGATCCTCTTGTTCTACTGGATCGTGCGCCGTGCGTTCGAGATCGGCCGTCAGGCGCTCGCACTCGACCGCACCTTCGCCGGCCTGATGGCGAAGGGCGTGGGCATCTGGTTCGGCGCGCAGACCTTCATCAACATGGGCGTGAACCTCGGCCTCCTGCCGACCAAGGGTCTCACGCTGCCGCTCGTCAGCTACGGCGGCTCGGGCATCCTGCTGAACTGCGTCGCGCTGGCGGTGCTGCTGCGCGTCGACTATGAAAACCGGGTGCTGATGCGCGGAGGAAAAGTATGAGCGCGCGACGCGACCGCACCTTGATGGTGATGGCGGGCGGCACCGGGGGCCATGTGTTCCCGGGGCTCGCGGTCGCGCACTGGATGCAGTCGCGCGGCTGGCGCGTGGTATGGCTCGGCAACGCGTCCGGCATGGAGGCGACGCTCGTGCCGAAGCACGGCATCCCGATGGAATACGTGCGCTTCGGCGGCGTGCGCGGCAAGGGCATCAAGACCAAGCTGATGCTGCCGGTGAATCTGCTGCGCGCCTGCACGCAGAGTCTCGCTGCACTGCGCCGCGTGAAGCCGGATGTGGTGCTCGGCATGGGCGGCTACATCACGTTCCCGGCGGGCATCATGACGAAGCTCGCGGGCTGCCCGCTCGTGCTGCACGAACAGAATTCGATCGCGGGACTCGCCAACAAGCTGCTCGCGCATCTCGCAAAACGCGTGCTGGTGGCGTTCCCCAATGCTCTGCCGAATGCGGAATGGACGGGTAATCCGATCCGTGCGGAACTAACCAGCGCTTTGCCACCCAAAGAACGCTACGCCGCGCGTTCCGGACGCCTGAATGTGCTCGTCGTCGGCGGCAGTCTTGGTGCTGCGGCGCTGAACGAAACCGTGCCGAAGGCGGTCGCGATGCTCGCATCGGACCAGCGTCCGCGCATCGTGCATCAGGCGGGCGCGAAGCATATTGCGGCGCTTGAAGCGCATTACGCGGCGGCGGGTCTCACACAGGACGACGACCTGCAACTCGTGCCGTTCATCGAAGACATGGCCAGCGCCTACGCGGCGGCGGATCTCGTGATCTGCCGCTCGGGCGCCATGACCGTTTCCGAGATCGCGGCAGTGGGCGTGGCTGCGCTGTTCGTGCCGTTCCCGTTTGCCGTCGACGATCACCAGACGACCAACGGCGCGTTCCTCGCGAAGAATGGCGCGGCCGAGCTGATACAACAACATGATTTGTCGGCGCAAAAGCTCGCCGACTGGTTGCGCGTACAGACCCGCGACACGCTGGCCGAGATGGCCGTGCGTTCACGCGAGCTGGCGAAGCCGGACGCGACCGAAAAGGTCGCGAGTATTTGCGCCGACGTGGCGGGCGCGCGTTTCGACGCGCAAGCTCGGGAGGCACACTGAATGAAACATATCGTCAAGCATATTCACTTCGTCGGGATCGGCGGCGCGGGCATGAGCGGCATCGCCGAAGTGCTGCTCAATCTCGGCTACCACGTCAGCGGCTCGGATCTCTCGAACGGCGCCGTGACCGAACGCCTGCGCACACTCGGCGCGCGCGTCGAGATCGGCCATCACGAGCACAACATCGAAGGCGCGAATGCGGTCGTCGTGTCGACGGCCGTGCGTTCGGACAATCCGGAAGTGCTGGCCGCGCGTCATCGCCGCGTGCCCATCGTGCCGCGCGCCGTGATGCTCGCGGAGCTGATGCGCCTGAAGCAGGGCATCGCGATTGCCGGCACGCACGGCAAGACCACGACCACCTCGCTCGTCGCGAGCGTGCTGGCCGCGGGCGGGCTCGATCCGACCTTCGTGATCGGCGGGCGGCTCAACAGCGCGGGCGCGAACGCGCGGCTCGGCACCGGTGACTTCATCGTTGCCGAAGCGGACGAGTCGGATGCGTCGTTTCTGAATCTGTTCCCGGTGATCGAAGTCATCACGAACATCGACGCCGATCACATGGACACCTACGGCCACGACTTCGCGCGGCTCAAGCAGGCGTTCATCGAGTTCACGCATCGTCTGCCGTTCTACGGCATCGCGGTGCTGTGCGTCGACGATCCGAACGTGCGCGAGATCCTGCCGTTCGTGTCGAAGCCGATCATCCGCTATGGCCTGGGCGCCGAAGCCGAAGTGCGCGCGGTGAACGTCGAGGCGCGCCATGGCCGCATGCATTTCACGACGCTGCGCGCGGACGCGCCGGCGCTGGACATCGTGCTGAACCTGCCGGGCACGCACAACGTGCAGAACGCGCTCGCGGCGATTGCAATTGCCACTGAACTCGAAGTGCCGGATGCCGATATCCAGCGTGCGCTCGCTGAATTCAACGGCGTGGGCCGGCGCTTCCAGCGCTACGGCGAAGTGAACGCCAACGCAGGCGAGGGCGCGTACACGCTGATCGACGACTACGGTCATCACCCGGTTGAAATGGCCGCGACCATCGCGGCGGCGCGCGGCGCGTTTCCGGGGCGTCGTCTGGTGCTGGCGTTCCAGCCGCATCGCTTCACGCGCACGCGCGACTGCTTCGAAGACTTCGTGAAGGTGCTGTCGACGGTCGATGCGCTCGTGCTCACCGAGGTCTATGCCGCAGGCGAAGCGCCGATCGTCGCCGCCGACGGCCGGGCGCTCGCGCGGGCCATACGTGTGGCGGGCAAGGTCGAGCCGGTGTTCGTCGACACGGTGGACGAGATGCCGGACGCGATCACGACGCTCGCGCGCAACGGCGATGTGGTGATCACGATGGGCGCGGGCTCCATCGGCGGGGTGTGCGGCAAGCTGGCGAACGCTACTGGCGCAACGAACGCGACCAGCGGTCAGAACTGACATGACAGACGTAACGAGCAATCAAGTGAATCGAATCGATCCGAAACTTTTCGGCAAAGTCGCAGTGCTGCTGGGCGGTCATTCCGCCGAGCGCGAAGTGTCGCTCAACTCCGGGCGGCTCGTGCTCGAAGGCCTGCGCGCGGCAGGCGTGGATGCGCATGCGTTCGACCCGGCCGAGCGTCCGCTGGCGGATCTCAAGAGCGAAGGCTTCGAGCGCGCGTTCATCGCGCTGCATGGCGGCTATGGCGAGAACGGACAGTTGCAGGGCGCGCTGGATTTCTATGGCATCCGTTATACGGGGAGCGGCGTGCTGGGTTCCGCACTCGGCATGGACAAGCTGCGCACCAAGCTCGTGTGGCAGCAGACCGGCATCCCGACGCCGCCGTTCGAAACCGTCTTCCGCGACGAAGACTATGAAGCGCGCGCGAAGGGCATCATCGCGAAGCTCGGCTTGCCGCTCTTCGTGAAGCCGGCGAGCGAAGGATCGAGCGTCGCGGTCATCAAGGTGAAGAGCGCTGAAACGCTCGGCGCGGCGCTGGCAGAAGCCGCGCGTTTTGACCGGATCGTGATCGTCGAGCAGAGCATCGAGGGCGGCGGCGAATACACCTGCTGCATCGCGGGCGACCTGGATTTGCCGGTCATCAAGATCGTGCCGGCGGGCGAGTTCTACGACTATCACGCGAAGTATGTCGCCGACGACACGCAGTACCTGATTCCGTGCGGCCTGACGGAAGCCGAGGAAACGCGCATGAAGCAGCTGACGAAGCGCGCGTTCGAGATCCTTGGCTGCACCGACTGGGGCCGCGCCGACTTCATGCTCGACGCCGACGGCAACCCGTACTTCCTGGAAGTGAACACGGCGCCCGGCATGACGGATCATTCGCTGCCGCCGAAAGCCGCGCGTGCGGTCGGCATCAGCTACAGCGATCTCGTCGTGCAGGTGCTGTCCCTGACCTTGAAACAGTAAAGCAGTAAAGCAGCAAAGCAATAAAGCGATCACTCACCGGACCCGAAGCAGCGACACTATGTGGAACAACGTTCGCCAACTCAACCTTGCCGCCAATGCGCTGCACGTCGTACTCGTGCTGCTGCTGCTGGGCGCGGCGGGTTACTGGGCGATCCAGCGTCCCGAGTTTCGGCTGCGCGAAATCCAGATCGACGGCGACACGACCCACATCAGTTCGCCGGTGATCCGCGCGAGCGTGGTCGGGCGCGTGAAGGGCAACTTCTTCACGGTGGATCTGGATTCGGCGCGCACCGCGTTCGAACAGGTGCCGTGGGTGCGGCATGCGAGCGTGCGCCGGGTCTGGCCGAACGCGCTGGCCGTGACGCTCGAGGAATACAAGCCGCTCGGTACGTGGGGCACGGATCAGCTGGTGAGCACGGACGGCGAACTGTTCACCGCGAACCAGGGCGAACTGGACGACGACCTGCCCGCGTTCGACGGACCGGAAGGCACCGCGAAGGAAGTGGTTGCGCGTTATCACGACTTCGAGAAGTGGTTCGCGCCGCTGGATGCGAAGCCGGACGAAGTGACGCTGTCGCCGCGTTTCGCGTGGACGGTGAAGCTCTCGAACGGCATGCAGGTCGAACTCGGGCGTGAGCGCAATCAGGACACGCTGCTCGAGCGCAGCAAGCGCTTCGTCGCATCGTGGCCGGCGGTCACGGGGCGCTGGGGCAAGGAGATCGAATATGCGGATTTGCGGTACCCGAACGGCTTCGCGATACGAGCAGCGAACATGCGCTTCATCAATGACACCGACAAGGCCAAGAAGTAAGCAGACATCACGGGCATGAGCACGCTATGAGCAAAGACTACAAAGACCTGCTGGTTTCCCTCGACATCGGAACGTCGAAGGTGGTCGCGATCGTCGCCGAACTGAAGGGCGAAGGCCACTATGAGGTGATCGGACTCGGTCAGGCCGACTCGAAGGGCTTGAAGAAGGGCGTCGTGGTCAACATCGAGGCCACGGTGCAGTCCATCCAGCGCGCGCTGGAGGAAGCCGAGCTGATGGCCGATTGCAAGATCACCAACGTCTTCACCGGCATCGCGGGCAGCCATATCCGCAGCTTCAATTCGAGCGGCATGGTGGCGATCAAGGACAAGGAAGTCACGCAGGCGGACGTCGCGCGCGTGATCGAAACGGCCAAGGCGATCAACATCCCGACGGACCAGCAGGTGCTGCACATCCTGACGCAGGAATTCATCATCGACGGCCAGGAAGACGTGCGCGAGCCGATCGGCATGAGCGGCATCCGGCTGGAAGTGAAGGTGCACATCGTCACGGGCGCGGTGAGCGCGGCGCAGAACATCGTCAAGTGCGTGCGCCGTTGCGGCCTCGAAGTGAACGACCTCGTGCTGCAGCCGCTGGCGTCGTCGCTGGCCGTGTTGACCGAGGACGAGAAGGAACTGGGCGTGGTGCTCGTCGATATCGGCGGCGGCACGACCGACATCGCCATCTTCAGCGAAGGCGCGATCCGCCACACGGCCGTGATCCCCATTGCCGGCGACCAGATCACGAGCGACGTCGCCATGGCGCTGCGCACGCCGACGCCGGACGCGGAAGACATCAAGGTGAGCTATGGCATCGCAAAGCAGGCGCTCGCCGATCCGGACGAAATGATCGAAGTGCCGGGACTCGGCGAACGTGGCCCGCGCACGCTGTCGCGTCAGGCGCTGGCGGCCGTGGTCGAGCCGCGCGTCGAGGAGCTGTTCTCGCTGGTGCAGCAGGTCGTGCGCGAGTCGGGCTACGAAGAGCTGCTGTCGAGCGGCGTCGTGCTGACCGGTGGCGCCGCGATGATGCCCGGCATGGTCGAACTCGGCGAAGACATTTTCCTGAAGCCGGTGCGCATCGGCGTGCCGGAATACGCGGGCGGTCTTGCTGATGTCGTGCGCAACCCGCGCTACTCCACCGCAATGGGCCTGCTCGCGGAAGGACGCTCGCAACGCATGCGCGGCCGCAAGGTCGCGGTGCAGAACGGATCGATGGGACAAGTGTTCACGAGGATGAAGGACTGGTTCCTCGGGAATTTCTGACGATTACGCATGAAATGGATTACGCGCTGGTACCGGCGGCTGGCGCGCGATGTGAGGTTGCCCGATCTCTCATCGAATAACGCCGATCTTCATTCTTGACGGAGGCAACATGGATTTCGAAATGCTGGAAACGGAAACCAACGGCACGATCATCAAGGTCGTGGGTGTTGGTGGTGCGGGCGGTAATGCAGTTCAGCACATGATCAACCGCGGTGTGCAGGGCGTGGACTTCATCGTGATGAACACGGACGCGCAGGCACTGGCTCGTTCGCGCGCGCCGACGGTGCTGCAACTGGGCATGACCGGTCTCGGCGCAGGCGCCAAGCCGGAGAAGGGCAAGGAAGCGGCGGAAGATGCACGCGAGCGCGTGGCCGATGCACTGCGCGGCGCGCACATGGTGTTCATCACCGCAGGCATGGGCGGCGGCACGGGCACGGGCGCGGCGCCGGTGGTCGCGCAGATCGCCAAGGAAATGGGCATTCTGACCGTTGGCGTGGTGAGCAAGCCGTTCGAGTTCGAAGGCGGCCGCCGCATGCGTGTTGCCGAAGCAGGCTCGCAGCAACTGGAGGATCACGTCGACTCGCTGATCGTCGTGCTGAACGACAAGCTGTTCGAGGTGATGGGCGATGACGCCGAGATGGACAAGTGCTTCCAGTGCGCGGACGACGTGCTGAACAACGCTGTCGCAGGTATCGCTGAAATAATCAATGTCGATGGCCTGGTCAACGTCGACTTCGAAGACGTGAAGACCGTGATGGGCGAGCAGGGCAAGGCGATGATGGGCACGGCGACGGTTGCCGGCGTCGATCGCGCGCGTCTGGCCGCCGAGCAGGCTGTGGCCAGCCCGCTGCTGGAAGGCGTGGATCTGTCGGGTGCGCGTGGCGTGCTGGTGAACATCACGTCGAGCCGTTCGCTGCGTCTGTCGGAAACGCGTGAAGTGATGAACACCATCAAGTCCTACGCGGCTGACGATGCAACCGTGATCTTCGGTGCAGTGTATGACGACGCGATGGGCGACGCCCTGCGCGTGACGGTGGTGGCGACGGGCCTGGGCCGCGCGGCGAAGAAGCAGCAGCAAGCGCCGATGACCCTGCTCCGTACCGGCACCGACAACCAGCCGATCGCACACGGTCCGCAAACGGCGCACAATTCGTACGGTTCGCAGCACGGCCAGTCGACCACCGACTACGGTCAGCTCGACACCCCGGCTGTGTGGCGTTCGACGCGCGAGACGGCGGCATCGCATGTGCAGGCTTTGCAGGAGAAGGGTGTCGATACGTATGACATTCCGGCGTTCCTGCGCAAGCAGGCCGACTGAGCGTCGCGCACGTGATTTGCTGCTGATGAGGGTTTGACGAAGCAGCTCACCGCGTTGCCGCGCCGGACGTCTTGCGCGGTTCATGCAGGCATCACGTGGGGCGACTGTCCAAGGCCGCGTCCTGATTCACCGATGGACGCCGGGCCGTGGCCAGCCGACCCCCACGCTTCCGCTCCCCGAGGCTGGGGAATCCGGATGGAAGCCGCATGGCCGTCACGCCGTCGGGCCGGAGTAGCGGGACGATGCGATCGCGAGCAGGTTCACGAGCACTGACCAGGGAAGGACCGAGCATGATCAAAGTGGGTGACACGCTGCCTGATGTACGTCTCTTCGAGTTCATCGAGGAGGCCACGGAAGGCTGCGCCGTGGGACCGAACGGGTTCCAGGCGCGCGAGCGGTGCGCGGGCAAACGCGTGGTGATCTTCGGATTGCCGGGCGCGTTCACGCCGACGTGCTCCGCCAGGCACGTGCCCGGCTACGTCGAGGCGGCGGCGGAGTTGTCCGCTGCCGGCATTGACGAAGTCTGGTGCGTTTCCGTCAACGACGCGTTCGTCATGAGCGCGTGGGGACGCGATCTTCAAACCGCGGGCAAGGTGAAGATGATCGCGGACGGCAGCGCGCGTTTCGCCCAGGCACTCGGACTGGATCAGGATTTGACCGAGCGTGGCATGGGAATCCGTTCCCAGCGTTACGCGATGGTGGTCGACGACGGCGTGGTCAAGACGCTGAACGTCGAAGCGCCCGGCAAGTTCGAAGTCAGCGACGCTCAGAGCATCCTCGCGACGTTGCGCTGATTTCAGCGGCGCTGCGTTGCCGTTGCGCAACGCTCATGGCGCCCTCGTAATCCGCTGCAACTTGGGGCCGATGACCGGAAATGCCTCCATTCCGGGCATCGGCCCGTTCTACTTTCAGAAAGGCCGTGCGCGAGTAACACAGGGAAACAGTTGATACGTCCCGAAGCACGACGGCGCGTGGCGAATGGAGTATAATTCGGGCTATTGGAATAAAGTGAGTGATTGATTCTCTTAATAGGGAATGCAAATCGGAAAAGAACATCATGTTGAAGCAGCGAACAATCAAGACCGTCGTCAAAACCGTGGGAATCGGGCTCCATTCCGGCCGCAAGGTGGAGTTGACCCTGAAGCCCGCGCCGGCTGACACGGGCATCGTGTTTTCGCGGATCGACCTGCCCCAGGCGGTCGACATTCCCGCGTCTGCGATGTCGATCGGCGATACCCGGCTCGCGTCCGTGTTGCAGAAGGACGGAGCGCGCGTATCCACGATCGAGCACTTGATGTCGGCGTGCGCGGGCCTCGGCATCGACAATCTGTATGTCGATGTCACCGCCGAGGAAATCCCGATCATGGACGGCAGCGCGGCTTCCTTCGTGTTCCTGATCCAGTCGGCGGGTATCGAAGAGCAGAATTCGCCGAAGAAATTCATCAAGGTAACGAAGCCCGTCGAGGTCCGCGACGGCGACAAGTTCGCCCGTCTCGAGCCGTATTTCGGCTTCAAGCTGAGCTTTACCATCGACTTCCGCCATCCGGCCGTCGACAAGACCGGTCAGGCGCTGGAAGTGGATTTCGCAACGACCTCGTATGTTCGCGAGATTGCCCGGGCCCGCACGTTCGGCTTTGCGCATGAAGTCGAAATGATGCGCGAGCTGGGTCTGGCGCGCGGCGGCAGCATGGACAACGCCATCGTGCTGGACGAGTACCGCATCCTGAACAACGACGGTTTGCGTTACGACGACGAGTTCGTCAAGCACAAGATGCTCGACGCAATCGGCGACCTTTACGTGGTGGGGCATCCGCTGCTGGCTTCGTACAACGCGTACAAGGGCGGCCACGCGATGAACAACATGCTGCTGCGCGAGTTGCTCGCGCACGAAGATGCCTACGAGATCGTCACGTTCGAGGACATCAAACAGGCGCCGCGCGGTTTCGGCTTCGACACGCAAACGGCATTTGCCTGATCAAACCGGTTGTAGTTGAGGCCAACGAGAAATGAGCGACGCGCAAGCGCCGCTCATTTTTTTTGCCCCGGCCGATGATGCGACGCCATCCGCGCCAGCGCTTCCTGAAGCGGCGACGGTTCGAGCGTTTCGGCCAGTTCCTGCAGTGCCGACGCACCCGCTTGCGACATGCGCGCCTGCTTCGGCTGCGCGGGCTCTTTCATCGATTGCGGACGCACGCGGATGCGCAACGCATTGACGGCCCAGCCGCGCGCCTGAAGGTCCGAGAGAAGACGGGGTTCGAGATGCCGCAGGCGCGCAGCGAGCGCATTGTGCGCGGCGAACAGCGCCAGCACGCCGTCCTTGATGAAGCCGGGTTCCACGTTCGAAGCAAGATAATCCGGCAGCAGCGCGCCCAGATCGCGCTGCAGTGCGGCGACCTGCTCGACGCCCGCGCGGAGCGCCTGGAACGCATCGGTGCGGCCGAGCACGTCGGCGACAGCCTGCGGACGGCGCGGATCGATCTTCCAGGCGCCTTGTCTTGAATTTGTAGAAAAGCGGCTCATTTTGATTGGGTGCGGACCCTGACAGGACCGTTCAAGGACGGTTCGATTGTACGCGAGGCAGGCCGTGCCGCCGGACGAGGCCCTGAGGAAAACGCATTGCACGGGAAGTTTTCGGCGGATTGACTGTCGCATTGCGCCGACGCGCGCGCAGGCAAGCCGACGCAAGGTCTGCCATAGTCGCGTGCTAAAATTCCCGATTCGAATTTCACCCTATGGACTTAAGTCGCCGAGGTTCTCCGAGCCCGGACGCAGCTTGGTGCTGTCGCCCGTCCGAAGCCGCGACGCAGACATTGATCCGATGACGACCGGTTTCCTTCAAAAGATTTTTGGCAGCCGCAATCAGCGGCTGGTCAAGCAGTACCAAAAGACCGTTACGGCGATCAATGCGCTCGAGCCGACCGTCGAGAAGTATTCGGACGATCAACTGCGCGCCAAGACCGACGAATTCCGTCAACGTGTCGCGGGCGGGGAGTCGCTGGACGTGATCCTGCCCGAAGCGTTCGCGGTATGCCGCGAAGCCAGCCGGCGCGTGCTGAAGATGCGTCACTTCGACGTCCAGCTGATCGGCGGCATGGTCCTGCATTACGGCAAGATCGCGGAAATGCGCACCGGCGAAGGCAAGACGCTCGTCGCCACGCTCGCTGCCTATCTGAATGCGCTGTCGGGCCGCGGCGTGCACGTCGTCACGGTGAACGACTATCTCGCGCAGCGCGACGCGGAATGGATGGCGCGCCTCTACAACTTCCTCGGTCTGTCCTGCGGCGTGAATCTTTCGCAGATGGCGCACGAGCAGAAGCAGGACGCCTACGCCGCGGACATCACGTACGGCACCAACAACGAATTCGGCTTCGACTACCTGCGCGACAACATGGTCTACGAGCCGAATGCGCGGGTGCAACGGCCGCTCAATTTCGCGATCGTCGACGAAGTGGACTCCATCCTGATCGATGAGGCGCGCACGCCGCTCATCATCTCCGGCCAGGCGGAAGACCACACGGACCTGTACGTCCGCATGAACGCGCTGCCGCCGCTGCTCGAACAGCAGATCGGCGAGGAAAAGGCGGACGGCACGGGCGTCGAGAAACCGGGTGACTACACGCTGGACGAAAAGGCGCGCCAGGTGTTCCTGACCGAGTCGGGCCACGAGAAGGCCGAGCGCCTGCTCGCCGAATGGGGCTTGATCGGTGAAGGCGAAAGCCTCTACGCGCCGCAGAACATCACGCTGATGCACCACGTGTACGCCGCGCTGCGCGCGCACACGCTGTTCCATCGCGACCAGCATTACGTGGTGCAGGAAAGCGAAGTCGTGATCGTCGACGAGTTCACCGGCCGCATGATGACCGGCCGCCGCTGGTCGGACGGCCTGCATCAGGCTGTCGAAGCGAAAGAGCACGTGCAGATCCAGGCCGAGAACCAGACGCTCGCCTCCATCACGCTGCAGAACTACTTCCGCATGTACGCGAAGCTGTCCGGCATGACCGGCACGGCGGATACCGAAGCCTACGAATTCAACGAGATCTACGGTCTCGAAACGGTCGTGATCCCGACCAACCGGCCGCCGAAACGCGTCGACAAGCAGGATCAGATCTACAAGACGGCGAAGGAACGCTACGACGCGGTGATTCGCGACATCCAGGATTGTGTCGAGCGCGGTCAGCCTACGCTGGTCGGCACGACGTCCATCGAAGCGTCGGAACTGCTGTCGGACCTGCTCGGCAAGGCAGGCGTGCGTCACGAAGTGCTCAACGCCAAGCAGCACGCGCGTGAAGCGGCGATCGTCGCGGAAGCGGGGCGTCCGGGCGTCGTCACCATCGCGACGAACATGGCCGGCCGCGGCACCGACATCGTGCTGGGCGGCAACGTCGAGAAGCAGGCGTCGTTCATCGAGGCCGATCTCTCGATTCCCGAAGACGAGAAAGCCGCGCGCATCCAGAAGCTGCACGACGAGTGGCAGACGCTGCACGACAACGTGAAGGCCGCGGGCGGCCTGCATATCATCGGCACCGAACGTCACGAGTCGCGTCGTATCGACAACCAGCTGCGCGGCCGCGCGGGCCGTCAGGGCGATCCGGGTTCGTCGCGTTTCTATCTGTCGCTGGACGATCCGCTGCTGCGCATTTTCGCGGGCGACCGCGTGCGCGCCATCATGGATCGCCTGAAGATGCCGGAAGGCGAGCCGATCGAAGCGGGCATGGTCACGCGGTCCATCGAGGGCGCGCAGCGCAAGGTCGAAGCGCGCAACTTCGACATCCGCAAGCAGCTGCTCGAATACGACGACGTCTCCAACGACCAGCGCAAGGTGATCTACCAGCAGCGCAACGAACTGCTCGAAGCGAACGACGTGCAGGAAACCATCGCGGCGATGCGCCAGAGCGTGATCGGCGACCTGGTGCGCACGTTCGTGCCGGCAGGCAGCATCGAGGAGCAGTGGGAAGCGCCCGAGCTGGAAGAAGTGCTGCGCAACGAATGGTCGCTGGATCTCGCGGTGCAGGAGATGATCAACGAGTCGAATTCGATCGACGCCGAAGAAATCTCCGAAGCCGTGCTCGCCGCCGCCGACGAAGCGTACGAAGCGAAGGTGACGCTGGTGGGCCGCGAATCGTTCAGCGCGTTCGAGCGTTCGATCATGCTGCAGACGCTCGACAGCCGCTGGCGCGAGCATTTGGCCGCGCTCGATCATCTGCGCCAGGGCATCCATCTGCGCGGCTATGCGCAGAAGAACCCGAAGCAGGAATACAAGCGCGAGGCGTTCGAACTCTTCGCCGCGATGCTCGATTCCGTGAAGCAGGAAGTGACGCGGGTCGTGATGAACGTGCAGATCCAGTCGCCGGAACAGCTGGAAGAGGCGGCCGAGCAGTACGAAGAGAAGGGCAGCCATCTGGAGAACGTGTCGTTCCAGCACGCGGACTTCAATGCGCCGGCGGCTGAGCCCACGCCGGCCGCCAGCGCCGCGAACGCGGCCGCGCAGATGGTCAGCCAGGCCATGGCCGGCGCGGGCGGCGAAGACGTCAGCGTGGTGACGCGCGGTGTCGACGACGTGCCGAAGGTCGGCCGCAACGATCCCTGCCCGTGCGGCAGCGGGAAGAAGTACAAAAACTGTCACGGCAAGCTGGCTTAATCGCTGCTGACACATAACAAGCGACGCAGCGATGCGTCGTTTGTTTTTGCAGATTCCCTTATTCACGGCGCCGGTCCGGCTCAGCCGGTCCGCGTCAGTCTTTCATCACGTGCCGGCGCGCCCGCCGGCACTCGCCACCACCAGCGAGTCGCGAACATGGCCGTCAATTTTCCCTCGATCGATCCCGCAGCGCTTCATCCCGTCGCCGGCGTCACGCTAGGCTGGGCCGAGGCGAATATCCGCAAGCCCAATCGCAAGGATGTGCTCGTCATTCGCGTCGATGAAGGCGCGAGCGTCGCCGGGGTGTTCACCACGAACCGTTTCTGCGCCGCGCCGGTCATCGTGTGCCGCGAGCATCTCGCGGCCGCGGGTCAGGGCGGCAAGGGCATTCGCGCGCTCGTCGTGAATACCGGCAATGCGAATGCGGGCACGGGCGAGCCCGGCATGGTGATCGCGCGCGAGACCTGCACGGAACTGGCGCGCCTGGCCGGCCTCGACGCGCAACAGATCCTGCCGTTTTCGACCGGCGTGATTCTCGAGCCGCTGCCGCTCGACCGCCTGAAAGCCGGCCTGCCCGCCGCGCTCGCAAACCAGCAGGCGGCGCACTGGTTCGACGCGGCGCAAGCCATCATGACGACCGACACGCTGCCGAAAGCGGCGTCGCGCCAGGTCACCATCGACGGACACGTGGTCACGCTGTCGGGCATCAGCAAGGGCGCGGGCATGATCAAGCCGAACATGGCGACGATGCTCGGCTTCCTCGCCTTCGACGCCAACGTCGCGCAGCCGGTGCTCGACGCGCTGGTGAAGCACGTGGCGGATCGCTCGTTCAACTGCATCACGATTGACGGCGATACCTCGACGAACGATTCGTTCATCCTGATCGCGTCGGGCAAGTCGAGCCTGCCGGCCATCACCTCCACCGATTCCCCGGCCTACGCGGCCCTGCGCGATGCCGTGACCGACGTAGCGCAGGAACTGGCGCAACTCATCGTGCGCGACGGCGAAGGCGCGACCAAGTTCATGACCGTGACCGTCGAAGGCGGGCGCGACGCGGCGGAGTGCCGTCAGATCGGCTACGCGATCGGTCATTCGCCGCTCGTGAAGACCGCGTTCTACGCATCGGATCCGAACCTCGGCCGCATTCTCGCGGCGATCGGTTATGCAGGCGTAACGGACCTGGATGTCGGCAAGGTCGATCTGTATCTCGACGACGTGCTCGTCGCGAAAGCGGGCGGGCGCAATCCGGATTACAAGGAAGAAGACGGCCAGCGCGTGATGAAGAAGAGCGAGATCGCGATTCGCGTGCTGCTCGGTCGCGGCAACGCGCAGGCCACCATCTGGACGTGCGATCTCTCGCACGATTATGTGAGCATCAACGCCGACTATCGCTCCTGATCGGGCGGCGCAGAACGATACCGACATGGACAAGCTCGAACAATTTCTCACACGCGCCGAGGCCGTGCTGGCACGCATCGAAGGCATGTTGCCGCCCGCGTCGCCGGACATCGACTGGGAATCCGCGGTTGCGTTTCGCTGGCGCACGCGTCAGGGCCGCGGCTTTTTGCAGCCGGTGCCGGCCATTTCGCTCATCTCGCTCGACGACCTGCGGAACATCGATCGCCAGAAAGGGCTGATCCAGCAGAACACGCTGCAATTCGTCAAGAAGCTGCCCGCGAACAACGTGTTGCTGACGGGCGCACGGGGCACGGGCAAGTCGTCGCTGATCAAGGCGTGTCTCAACGCGTACGCGAAGGACGGCCTGCGTCTGATCGAAGTGGACAAGGACGATCTGCACGATCTCGGCGATATCGTCGATCTGATTGCGGCGCGGCCCGAGCGCTTCATCGTGTTCTGCGACGACCTCTCGTTCGAGGAAGGCGAGTCGGGCTACAAGGCGCTGAAGGTGGCGCTCGACGGGTCGGTCGCCGCGCAGTCCGACAACGTGCTGATCTACGCGACCTCGAACCGCCGCCATCTGCTGCCCGAATACATGAGCGACAACGAGACGTACAAGCACACGTCCGATGGCGAGATTCATCCGGGCGAAGTGGTCGAGGAAAAGATCTCGCTGTCCGAGCGCTTTGGCCTGTGGGTCAGCTTCTATCCGTTCAAGCAGGATGATTACCTGGCGATCGTCGGTCACTGGCTGAAGCATTTCGGCTGCGCGGATGCGGAGATCGAAGGCGCGCGCGGCGATGCGCTGGTGTGGGCGCTCGAACGCGGCTCACGTTCAGGACGCGTGGCGTGGCAGTTCGCGCGCGACTGGTCGGGACGCAAGCAGTGAGCGGCACACAGACCGATCTCGCGCCCGACGGCCGCAAGGTGACGGAAGTGGCCGTCGGCGTGATGGTGCAGCCCGACGGCCGCTATCTGCTCGCGCAACGGCCCGCCGGCAAACCGTACGAGGGTTACTGGGAGTTTCCGGGCGGCAAGCTGGAGGCGGGCGAGAGCATCGAGACGGCGCTCGGGCGCGAGCTGCACGAGGAACTGGGCATCGACGTCACTGCGTGTCAGTTGTGGCGCACGCTCGAGCACGATTATCCGCATGCCTACGTGCGCTTGTTCTTCTGCAAGGTGACGGAGTGGAAGGGCGAGCCGCTTGGCCGCGAGGGCCAGGCGATCGCGTGGCAGACGCTGCCTGTCGAGGTCGCGCCACTGCTTCCGGCGGCCATCCCCATTCTGGAATGGCTCGAAGAGGAAGAGCGGGAATAGGCTGCGGAGGTTGTCCTAGTTCAGGCCGCCGTGCTGGTCGTCGTCCGGCGGTGTCTCCTGCGCGTTACCCGCGATCTTGTACTTCTCGGCCGCCCACGCGCCGAGGTCGATCTGCCTGCAGCGCTCCGAGCAGAACGGGCGAAAGCGGTTTTCAGGGACCCAGCGGACTTCCTTGCTGCAGGTCGGGCATTTGACGACAGTGGTCATGACGTGTGCGATTCGAGCCGGTTACAGACGGTATTTGACCATATGAGGCCAGACCGCACCGGGTTCAAAGGCTGCAAAGCGTCAGATGAAAGGGCACGTCGACGTCAACAGCGCGCGGCTTCAGGTCGCCGTCCTGCACCGTAAAGCGCACCCACAGCATGTACTTGTTCGCGCTCGCTTCAGGAATGACGCGCGTATCGGGCGAGACGCGCACCTGCATCAACTGATAGGTGCGCCCGGACAACATCTGCTGATAGCTGCCCTGCATGGCCATCACTTTCGACGCCTGGCCGGACTCGCGCGCGAGGCGCAGCACGATGGCGGCCGCGTCGCGCAGCGCGAGCATCGGCATGACCCATTTGGCGATGTCCTGGCGACGTTCTTCCACCGGCAACTGCTGCCACGCGTAGTACGACGGAAGATCGAACTTGCAGGTGCCGCCGGGAATGATCGTACGGCTGCGAATGCTCGCGAGCCATTCGTTGTCGGCGAGATGCTGGCCCGTCTTGCCGTGCATCTCGGTGAGGCCGGTCAGCGTCTGCTCGATTTCACCGAGCACCGCTTCCAGCGCTTCCTGTTCGATGCCCGGATTGCCGCGGAACGGTGCGAGCGTTTGCCGCTGCCGCTCGAGTTCCTTCATGAGGTCGGCTTTCAGATCCGTACGGCCCGCCACTTCGGCGATTTCGAAGAGCGTCGTGAGCGCGACGTGATGCTCGCGCGCGTCTTCCTGAGTCAGAAAGAACGTGAAGCGCTCGAACAGGTCTTCGAGCCGCAACAGCGTCCGGATGCGCTCGTTGAAGGGGTACTCGTAAAGGATCAAGCGCGCTCGCCTCGGCGTGGGTCGGTTGCTTCCATGAGCGGAAGTGAGCACATTCTAATGCCGCATCCTCACCCTAGCAAATCAGGGCAAAATCGGGCTTCTCGTTGCGTCTTTCGACACAAAAGCGGGAACTTTCGGGAAGTTCGGGCAACTCAGGCGCTGCCGTTCGCAAGTGCGAGATAGCGCGCGTGAAGCGTGTTCACCTGATCGGCGAGGTGATCGAGTGTGGCGGAAGCGTCGTTGAGGACGATGTCGTCGGCGGCGGCGAGCCGGGTCTCGCGCGACGCCTGCTTCGCCATGATCGCGAGCACCTGTTCGCGCGTAAAGCCGTTGCGGCGCATGACGCGCGCGATCTGAGTCTCCACCGGACAGTCGACCACGAGGACCCGCGACACGCGTTCCGACCACGAGCCGGATTCCACCAGCAAAGGCACGACCACGATGTGATACGGACCCGCTGCCGTTTGGCGTTGCCGTTCGGTCTCGGCGCGAATGAGTGGATGCACGATGGCCTCGAGACGGGCTTTCGCGGTGTCGTCGGAGAAGACGAGCGTGCGCATTCTCGCGCGGTCCAGCGCGCCGTCCGCCGTGACGAAATCCTGGCCGAACTCGGCGGCGATCAGCGGCATGGCGACGCCGCCCGGCGCCGTAATCTGGTGTGCGATGAGGTCGGTGTCGATCAGCGGTACGCCGCGCGCCGCGAACAGGTCCGCGACCGTGCTCTTGCCGCTGCCGATTCCTCCGGTGAGTCCGATGCTGAACATGCGCGCGAGTTCTCCTTTGATGCCGATCCGTTCATCCGAACATGGCGTACAGCGGGGTGCCGACGAACAGCGTGATCGCTCCGCCGGCCGCAAGAAACGGTCCGAACGGCAAGGGCTCTTCGAAGCGCATGCGCTTGCGCATCGTCGCGACGATGCCGAATGCCGCGCCCGCGATGGCCGCGATCAGAACCACCTGCGCGAGCGGCGCCCAGCCGAGCCACGCGCCGATGGCGGCGAACAGCTTGAAGTCGCCATAGCCCATGCCTTCCACGCCGCGCGCGAGCTTGAAGAGCCAGTACACGGACCACAGGAACAGATAGCCGACGATCGCGCCGGTCACCGCGTCCTGCAAGGTCGCGAAGCCGGTGTCACCCAGATTGACGATGAGGCCCGCCCACAGCAGCGGCAGCGTCAGCACGTCGGGGAGATAGCGCGTGTCGTAGTCGATGAGGGCCGCGACGAGCAGCGTCGCGCAAAGGCCGAACGCGGCGAGCGCGTTCCATCCTGGACCATACGCATACAGCGCAAGCGCGGCGAGCGCGCCGGTTGCCAGTTCAGTCAGCGGATAACGCGGGCTCACGCGGGCGCCGCATGCCGCGCAGCGTCCGCGCAGCGCCAGATAGCTGACGACGGGAATGTTCTCCCAGGCGCGCAGCACGTGCGCGCAATGCGGACACGCGCTGCGCGGCACGGCGAGGTTATAGCGCGCGGGGTAGGGGTCGGTTTCTGCGGGGATCGAGGCTGTTGGCGCCTCCGCCGCGGCGGCTTCGACTTCCGCCCGCCACGCGCGCTCCAGCATGACCGGGAGGCGATGCACGACCACCGTCAGGAAGCTGCCGATCACGAGACCGAACACGATGGCGAATCCGTACTGCGCGGCGACGGGCAGCATCGCGAAGGCTTCCGCATAGCGGCTGGCGACATGCGCGGTGGACGGATCGAACGAGGGTTGCATGATGAACGATGGATGGCTTTGGCCCGCGATGCTACACCACGTTGCCGAGCTGAATGATGGGAAGATACATTGCGATGACGAGACCGCCCACGAGCGCGCCCAGCACGGCAATGACGACGGGTTCGCACAGGCTGGCGAAGCCGCCGATGCGCTCGTCGACCTGACGGTCGGCCAATGTGGCGAGATCGAGCAGCATGGCGTCGAGCGAACCCGATTCCTCGGCGACGGCGATGGGCTGCACCACGTCCGGCGGGAAGCAACCCGATGCACGCATGGCGACAGCGAGCCGCTCGCCGTTGCGCAGGCGCGCGGCAATCTCGACGGTCGCGCGGTCGAAGACGCGGTTGCCGGTAGCGTGCGTGAGCGAGTCGAAGGCATCGGACAGCGGCGTGCCGGCGGACAGCAAGGTGCCCAGCGCACGGCTCCAGCGCGCCACTGCCAGCGCGCGCAACAGCGAGCCGACCAGCGGCAGACGCAAGCTCAGGCGATCCGCGGCTTCACGTGCATCGGGCGAACGCTTCAGCCAGCGCCACGAGGCCAGCGCAAGGGAACCCGACGCAGCGACGAACGGCACGCCGAAGCGCGCGACGCCATCGGAGAGCGCGAGCACGAAGCGCGTAGGCGCGGGAAGCGCGGCGCCGAAGCCGTCGAAGATCGTCTTGAAGGTGGGCACGACGCCGATCAGCAGTCCCGCCGTGATCGCCAGCGACAGCAGCAGCACCATCACCGGATAGGCCAGCGCGGCACGCAGCCGGGCGCGTTGCGACGCGGCGCGTTCGCGATCGTCCGCGAGTCGCGCGAGCACCGCGGGCAGCGCGCCGGCCACTTCGCCGACCGAGATCAGTTGGCAATAGAGCGTGCCGAACGCGTCCGGATGATGCGCGAGCGCGGCTGAGAACGGCAGGCCGCGCGTGATGCCACGGGACAGCGCGCGCACGATACGCGGCAGTCCGCTGCGCGTCGTGCTGCCGCCGATCAGGTCGAGCGCGCCGGCGAGCGGCAAGCCCGCGCGCAGCAGGCTGGCCAGCTGGCGCGTGAACAGGGTGATCTCGGCAACGGTAGCTTTCGGCGGCGGCGCGACGCCCGTCATGTCGAGCGCGGTGACGATGACGCCGTCGCGGCGCAGCGAGGCCCGGGCCGACGGTGCATCGACGGCGAAGATGCGCCCGCGCTGTTCGCGGCCGTCCGCATCCAGACCGCGCCAGGCGTAGCGCAGCTCCGATTCTTCCTGCATGGCGGCGCGCATCATTCGAGCTCCGTGGCTTCGGCGGCCTCGGCGACGCTCGTCACGCCTTCGCGCACCCGGTCGAACGCCGCGTCGCGCAGCGCGGGCATGCCCTGCGCCTGCGCGGCGCGTGCAATGGCATGCGTGGCGGCACGCGCGACGATCAGTTCGCGCAGTTGGTCCGACACGGGCATCAGTTGATGCACGCCGATCCGCCCGCGATAGCCGATGCCATGACACGCCGGGCACCCGCGCGGCTCGAAGGGATGAAACCCGCCGTCCAGCGCCAGCGCCGACGCAGCGCGGCACGCCGTGCAGAGCTTGCGCACCAGTCGCTGCGCCGTGACGAGGCGCAGCGCCGAAGCAAGGTTATACGGCGCGATGCCGATGTCGATGAGCCGCGCGATCGCGGCGGGCGCGTCGTTGGTGTGCAGCGTGGAGAGCACGAGATGGCCGGTCTGCGCGGCCTTCACGGCGACATCGGCAGTTTCGGCGTCGCGAATCTCGCCTACCATGATGACGTCCGGATCCTGCCGCATGAACGCCCGCAGCGCGACGGCGAAGGTCAGCCCCGCCTTCTCGCGCACGCTCACCTGATTGATGCCGGCCAGCTGGATCTCGACCGGATCTTCCACCGAACATACGTTGCGCGCTTCGGCGTTCAGCAATTGCAGGAAGCAATAGAGCGACAGCGTCTTGCCGCTGCCGGTGGGCCCTGTCACGAGCACGAGCCCGTGCGGCGCGCGGATCGCCCCTTCGACGACGCGGCTCTGCGGTTCATCGAGCCCGAGCGCGCCGAGCGACAGATCGGGCGGCAGCGCGTCGAGCCGCCGCAGCACCAGCTTTTCGCCGAACAGCGTGGGCAGCGAGTTCACGCGATAGTCGCCGACCTGCCCGCCCGTCAGGTGCAGACGCAGCCGGCCGTCCTGCGGCACGCGCCGCTCGGCGATGTCCATGCGCGCCAGCACCTTGATGCGCGTGACGAATGCGTCACGCAGATGCGACGGCGGACGCCTGAGCACGTGCAGCACGCCGTCGACGCGCATACGGATGCGCCAGTCATGCTCGGCAGGTTCGACGTGAATGTCGGAGGCGCCGCGCGCAGCCGCTTCGCGCAGCGTCTCGGCAAGCAGCGAAACGGCGGGCGCCTCGTGGTCCGGGGCGGGGTCGGTGATGCGCGGCGGGCGCGTGAAGGCTTCGCGGGAAGGGTGGGTCATGGCGTGGAGTCGTCGCAGTCGGAATGAATCGATCATCCCGCTTGCGCGCCGGCACGCCCAGTCGTCCGAACGGCTAGCGTGCGCTGCGCCGGACCGGCGGCGTCGGCTGGAAAATCTTCACCGTGCGGATCGCTTGATCGTCGCTGCGCATCACTTCGAACGTCACGCCAGCGATGCGCACCGACACGTCGCCGTCCGGAATGTCCTCGAGTGTTTCGAGGATCAGTCCGTTGAGTGTCTTCGGACCGTCGGTCGGCAGGGTCAGGTGCAGCCAGCGGTTCAGTTCGCGCAGCGGCATGCTGCCCGCCACGATGCATTCGCCGTTGGCGTCCCAGCCGCCGCGCGAGCCGGCGCCGCGTGGAATCGTCGTCGTGAATTCGCCGATCAGTTCCTCGATGATGTCCTCGGGCGTCACGAGTCCCTGCAATTCGCCGTACTCGTCGACCACGATGGCAATCCGCTGGCCGCTTTCCTGGAAATACTGCAATTGCTGAAAGACGGGCGTTCCAATCGGCACGAAGTAAGGTTCGGAAAGCAATTCGCGCAGCGTCTCCCGTTCCAGCTCCTGGTTATGCAGCGCCGACAGCGTCTTGCGCACGTGCAGGATGCCCATCACGCGGTCGATGTCGCCTTGATAGACCAGCAGCTTGTTGTGATAGCAGGTTTCGAGCTGATGCAGGATCTGGTCGAACGGCGCGTCGAAGTCCAGCGCCTCGATGCGACGGCGCGGAATCATCACGTCATCGACGGAAATGTTTTCGAGATCGAATAGGTTCAACAGGATGCTGCGGTGCTTGGTCGGCATGAAGCTGCCGGTTTCGAGCACGATGGTGCGCAGTTCCTCGGGCGAGATGCGCTGGTCGCGCTTGTTCTTCGTGTTGATGTGCAGCGCCGCGAGGATCGCGTTGGCGAACAGGTTCACGAACCAGATGAGCGGCCGCCCGATGCGCATCAGCGGCGCGAGGATCAGGCTCGCGGGCAGCGCGACCTTCTCGGGATACGTCGCGCCGACGATCTTCGGCGCAATCTCCGCGAACACGATGATGAGGAACGCGATGACGCCGGTCGTGATCGACAGCACCATGTTGTTGTGGCCGAAGGTGCGCAGGGCGATCGACGTGGTGAGCACCGGGATGATCGTGTTGATCAGATTGTTGCCGATCAGGATCACGGACAGGAGCTGGTCAGTCTTGGCCAGCAGGCCTTGCGTGGTGCGAGCCCGCAGCGAACCCTGGCTCGCGAGATATTTCAGCCGATGACGGTTGAGCGCCATCATCGATGTTTCGGAAATGGAAAAGAAACCGGACAGGAAGAGCAGCAGAAAGATGGCGCAAATTTGCGCCCATAAGGGGAGGCTGTCCACGCGATTGGTCGGTAGGGGGCGGAGATGGAAGGAAATATAGCAGACGGGTTTCCGAGCTTGCCGCAGGCCCCGCTGACTGACCCTGAAGGAGCAAGCAGGAACACGGCCGCCGGAAACAAAAAACCCGCATGGCGGACCATGCGGGTTTCGGAAATTCTGGTCGGGGTGAGAGGATTCGAACCTCCGGCCTCTACGTCCCGAACGTAGCGCTCTACCAGGCTAAGCTACACCCCGAATTTTACGGCTGACTTACTCGACTCAGACTCTTTCGCTGCTTTAGTCTCTTTCAAGACTGCCGCGATGTCGAGTAAGAACATAATTCTAGCAGGCTCTCTTTGTAGATGGAAGAGGGGAACGAAGAAATCGCGTTCGCCGCCGCTTCGGCTTCCTTGCGTGCGCACTCCAGCGTGTGATCGAGCGCGCCGGACGTGGTGATCGCGTGGAAGATCGTGTCGAAGCGGTCCGTGCCGCCTTGTTCGATCGCCTCGCGCGCAAGCGCCGCCTGTTCCGGCGTGCCGTGCTCCATCAGGTAGATGAGCGGCAGCGTGGGCTTGCCTTCGCGCAGGTCGTCGCCGGCATTCTTGCCCATCGACTCGGGCGTGCCGGTGTAGTCCAGCCAGTCGTCCATGATCTGGAACGCCGTGCCGATGCGCCGGCCGAATTCCGCCGCCGCCGCTTCGGTGCGCGCATCCGCGCCTGACAGCACCGCGCCGAGTTGCGCCGCCGCCTCGAACAGCTTCGCCGTCTTGTAGCGGATCACCTGCATGTAGCGCGCTTCGTCGACGTCCGGATCGTGCATGTTGAGCAACTGCAGCACTTCGCCTTCGGAAATGATGTTGGTCGCAACCGACAGGATCTCCATCACGCGCATCTTGCCGACGCTCACCATCATCTCGAACGAGCGCGAGTACAGGAAATCGCCTACCAGCACGCTCGCCGCGTTGCCGAACAGCGCATTCGCCGTCTGGCGGCCGCGCCGCAGGTCGGATTCGTCGACGACGTCGTCATGCAGGAGCGTTGCCGTGTGGATGAACTCGACCACGGCGGCGAGTTCATGGCGATGTCCGGTGGTGTCCCCCAGCGCGCCCGAAACCAGCAGCAACAGCGCCGGACGCAGCCGCTTGCCGCCCGCGCCGATGATGTACTCCGAAATCTGGTTGATGAGCATCACTTCTGATGCCAGGCGCTGCCGGATGACGCGATTGACCTGCTGCATGTCCTCGGCGATCGGGGCGAGCAGTGCGGCGGCGTTGGGGGAGGAAGTGGCGGTGGACGACATGATCGGCGGTTAGGGTAATCCGGCGGATTATAAGGCGAATCGGCCGGACGACGGGGGCACGCTGTGATGCGTCCGCGGGTATGAGGGAAAATCGGACGCCGTTCGACGGCATTTGACCGAGGTTCGCATGCGCTTCGGGCCTGCGCGGCAGCAGGCAAAGCGCTTTGACCTTGGGCGTAACCCCATGTATAATCGCGTGTTTTCCGCGCGTGGTGCGTGGAAAGTTCTCCGCAAACTCCAGACATGCTCCCCGCGTGCTCAGGAAATTCGGAGAAACAAGTTTGAATTCAGAGTGAGGTTCTCAATGTACGCGGTCATAAAAACCGGCGGCAAGCAGTATAAGGTTGCCGTTGGCGAAAAATTGAAAGTAGAACAGATACCGGCAGACATTGACGCTGAAATCACGCTCGACCAGGTTCTCGCAGTAGGCGAAGGTGAATCGATTCAGTTCGGTACACCGCTGGTGAGTGGGGCTTCCGTCAAGGCTACCGTCGTATCCCAAGGTCGTCACAAGAAAGTGACCATCTTCAAGATGCGTCGCCGGAAGCACTACCAAAAGCACGCTGGCCATCGCCAGAACTACACCGAACTGCGCATCGACGCGATCAACGCGTAAGCGCACCGGTTAAGGAGCTAAGCAAATGGCACACAAAAAAGCAGGCGGGTCTTCCCGCAACGGCCGCGACTCCGAGTCGAAGCGCCTCGGCGTGAAGGTGTACGGCGGCCAGGCAATCAACGCAGGCGGCATCATCGTTCGCCAACGCGGCACGCGCATGCACCCGGGTGAGAATGTCGGCATCGGCAAGGATCACACCCTGTTCGCACTGGCCGACGGTCACGTCAAGTTCGTGACCAAGGGCGCTGCCCGCAAGCATACGGTCGTCGTCGTCCCGGCAGCGTAAATTTTACGCACGGGCTTCAGGACCGAAAAAAGGATCAAGGCCGCAAGGTCGAACATCCAGGGCCCCGCGAAGTTCGCGGGGCCTTTTTCATTTGATGTGCAGCAATTGTGCATCGGCAGGATTCATCGAAGTCAGTGACCGGCATCGCCTGGTCGCGGCACAATAGCTCGAATTACACGGGACGGAGCAACGCATGAAGTTCATTGACGAAGCGAGGATCGAAGTCATCGCCGGCGACGGGGGAGATGGCAGCGCGTCGATGCGCCGCGAGAAGTTCGTTCCGTTCGGCGGGCCGGACGGCGGCGACGGCGGCCGCGGCGGCAGCGTCTACGCGGTCGCGGACCGCAACATCAACACGCTGATCGACTACCGGTTCGCGAAGAAACACCAGGCGCGCAACGGCGAGAACGGCCGCGGCGCCGACTGCTACGGCAAGGGCGGCGACGACATCACGTTGCGCATGCCGGTCGGCACCATCATCACGGATCAGGAAACGGGCGAGTTGATCGCCGACCTGACCGAACACAATCAACAAGTGCTCGTCGGCCAGGGCGGCGCGGGCGGCCTCGGCAACCTGCATTTCAAGTCGAGCACGAACCGCGCGCCGCGGCAGAAAACCGAAGGCAAGCCGGGCGAGCGCCGCATGCTCAAGCTCGAACTGAAAGTGCTCGCCGACGTCGGTCTGCTCGGCATGCCGAACGCGGGCAAGTCCACGTTCATTTCGTCGGTGTCGAACGCGCGGCCGAAGATCGCCGACTATCCGTTCACGACGCTCGCGCCGAATCTCGGCGTGGTGCGCGTCGGGCCGAGCAAGAGCTTCGTGATCGCCGACATTCCCGGCCTGATCGAAGGCGCGGCGGAAGGCGCGGGCTTGGGCCATCGCTTCCTGCGCCACTTGCAGCGCACCGGCGTGCTGCTGCATCTGGTCGACATGGCGCCGTTCGACGAAAACGTCGATCCGGTGGCCGAGGCGAAGGCGATCGTCAACGAACTGCGCAAGTATGACGAGCAGCTCTTCGAAAAGCCGCGCTGGCTCGTGCTGAACAAGCTCGACATGGTGCCGGACGACGAGCGCGAAGCGCGCGTGAAAGACTTCGTCGAGCGTTTCGAGTGGGACGGTCCCGTGTTCGAGATCTCGGCGCTGACGGGCCAGGGCTGTGAAGCGCTGACCTACGCGGTCTTCGACTACATCTCGCAGCACTCGGACGCGTCGCGCGCGGCGGAAGAGGAAGATCTCGCCGCCGATGTCCGTTTCCGCGACGACCAGGCCGGCAAAGAGTAACGAACGAGCTTCAAAGAACGAGCGTCAAGAACACGTCTTCCGAGGGAGAAAGCGCACGATGCGTTCAGTCATCGCCGCAGCGAAGCGAATCGTAGTGAAAGTCGGGTCCAGCCTCGTCACCAACGACGGACGCGGGCTCGATCATGCGGCTATCGGCCGCTGGGCGGCGCAGATCGCGGCGCTGCGCGAACAGGGCAAGGAAGTCGTGCTCGTGAGTTCGGGTGCGATCGCGGAAGGCATTCACCGGCTCGGCTGGAGCAAGCGGCCGCGCGAGATCGACGAATTGCAGGCGGCGGCGGCCGTCGGACAGATGGGGCTGGCGCAGGTGTACGAGAGCAGCTTCGGCGCGCACGGCATCCGCACCGCGCAGATCCTGCTCACGCACGCCGACCTGGCCGACCGCGAACGCTATCTCAACGCCCGCTCGACGTTGCTCACGCTGCTGCGGCTGGGCGCGGTGCCGATCATCAATGAGAACGACACCGTCATCACCGATGAAATCAAGTTCGGCGACAACGACACGCTCGGCGCGCTGGTGGCGAATCTGATTGAAGGCGATGCGCTCGTGATTCTCACGGATCAACGCGGTTTGTTCACGGCCGATCCGCGCAAGGATGCCAGCGCAACGCTCGTCGAGCAGGCCGATGCCGGCACGCCCGAGCTCGAGCAAATGGCCGGCGGCGCCGGGTCGAGCCTCGGTCGCGGCGGCATGCTGACCAAGATCCTGGCGGCGAAGCGCGCGGCGCACAGCGGCGCGAACACGGTGATCGCGAGCGGCCGCGAGGCCGACGTGCTGACGCGGCTCGCATCGGGCGAAATGATCGGCACGCAACTGATCGCGCGTACGGCGCGCATGGCGGCGCGCAAGCAGTGGATGGCGGATCATCTTCAGGTGCGCGGCCACGTCGTGATCGATGCAGGCGCCGTGAACAAGCTCACCGCCGACGGCAAGAGCCTGTTGCCGATTGGCGTGATCGACGTGAAGGGCGCGTTCGCCCGTGGCGAGGTGATTGCGTGCGTCGACGATCAGGGCCGCGAGGTGGCGCGCGGCATCACGAACTACAGCAGTTCGGAAGCGCGGCTGATTCATCGGCGGCCGAGCGGCGAGATCGAGAGCGTACTGGGTTACATGCTGGAGCCGGAGCTGATCCACCGCGACAACCTGGTGCTCGTCTGACGCCGGTTCATCAAGACCGCGGCCATAGAAAAGCCCGCCAGACCGCAAGGTCCGCGGGCTTTTTCATGCGTGGCGGCAGGAATCAGCGCGTGTTGATCGAACGCTGCGTGCGCTTGTACTGGATGTTCTCGACGATCTGCTTGGCCGTGCCGACCACCAGCTTGCTCGTGCAGAAGTAGTCTTGATAAAGCGCGGCCTGATAGGCGTTCAGTTCACCGTTCTCGATGCGTTTGAAGTCGAACGCGGCGCCCTGGTCCCAGCCGTTCTGATCGTCATTGATGCTGGCATAACGGCGCCACTCATAGGTGTCGCAGCGGATGCCTTCATAGTTGACGTTGCGCGCCCCGGCCGGACTCGTGACCACGACCACATAGCGTACGACGCCGTCCTTGCCGACCGTCAGCGTGGATTTGTCGACGGCGAAGTTGAGCGGCGTGTTCTGCGAAACATTGAACGGCAGCAGATTCGCGTCCGTCGGCAGCGGCGGCATCGTGTCGATCTTGTCTTCGGCCCAGGTGGTCTTGCGGTCGAGCAGATAGGTGAAGACGCCGTCATCCTGATTCGTTGGCGTCTTGGAGCTTGAGCAGCCGGCGAGCACGGCGAGTGCGGCCGTGGATGCCGCGAGCAACGCGAGTGAAGCAGAGACTTTCAATTGGATTTCCCGGAAACATGCGCGCGGGCTTCGGGCACCCGCCCGGCGCTAAAGGCCGCTAAAGGCGAAATAGAAACAACAGCCCGGCGAGTGTATCGCCGGGCTGCCGCTTCACGTCATGCCGAGTGTCAAAGTGTGCGAAGAACCGAGAACCTGAAACAAGGGAACTCAGTCGCACGGTGAGCGCTGCTGCACGATCACCGTGACTTCTTCGCTGACCGTGCATTCTGCCTGAACTGCCGCGCCGGAGGCAGTTACCGCAGGTGCTTCGATCGTTATCGTCTGGAGCACGCGTGGATAGCGCGCCCCATGATGCGCAATTCGCTCGCCGCGTTCGCTGCGGGAGTTGGTACGCCGCAGGAAGCGGGACAGCTCGTTGAGAGCCAGTTGATAAACGTCGCGCTTGAACTCGATGACCGCATCCAGCGGTACCCAATACTCGTTCCAGCGCCAGGCATCGAATTCCGGATGGTCCGTCGCACGCAGGCAGATGTCGCAGTCGCGGCCCACCATGCGCAGCAGAAACCAGATCTGTTTCTGACCACGATAATGTCCGCGCACCTCGCGCTTGATGAACTTGTCCGGCACCTCATAACGCAGCCAGTCACGGGTGCGACCCATGACCTTCACGTGTTCAGGAAGCAAACCGGTTTCTTCGTGTAACTCCCGATACATCGCTTGCACGGGGGTCTCGCCGTATTTGATACCCCCTTGCGGAAACTGCCAGGAATGTTCACGCAGTCGCTTACCCCAAAACACTTCGTTGTGCGCGTTCAAGAGGATGATGCCGACGTTCGGGCGAAAGCCTTCACGATCCAGCATACAACCACCTTCGAATCCTTTAAAATTGCTTTGATTATAAACAGTTAACGGGCCTGGCGCACCGGCAGGAACCCCAATTCAGGGCACGAATCCCGCGCCGCGCCTGCAATGCTTTGCCAGACGCTTTACCAGACAACCCGGAAGGCGGCAAAATCTTCGCTTCAGTGACAGGCGAGTGGCCGGCGCAAGACTCGCACTCCGGCCCCATGCAACGCTGTCTGGTTTCCGTTGTTCACCCTCGTTTCGCCTGCTCCGGCGCTCACCAGCAGCGCAGCACGCGCCGCTTTTGGAAAAATTGAATGAAAGCATCCCGTTTCTTCATCGGCACTCTCAAGGAAGCTCCCGCCGACGCCGAGATCGTCAGCCACAAGCTGATGATGCGCGCCGGCATGATCCGCCGCGTCGCGGGCGGTATCTACGACTACATGCCGATCGGCCTGCGTTCGGTGCGCAAGGTCGAAGCCATCGTGCGTGAAGAGATGAACCGCGCGGGCGCGCTCGAATTGCTGATGCCCGCCGTGCAGCCCGCCGAACTCTGGCAGGAATCGAAGCGCTGGGAACAATACGGTCCGGAACTGCTGCGCTTCAAGGATCGCCACGAACGCGACTTCGTGATGGGACCGACGCACGAGGAAGTCGTGACGGACATCGCGCGCCGCGATATCAAGAGCTATCGCCAGCTGCCGGTGAACTTCTACCAGATCCAGACCAAGTTCCGCGACGAGATCCGTCCGCGCTTCGGCGTGATGCGCGGCCGCGAGTTCATCATGAAGGACGCGTATTCCTTCGATAAGGACCTTGCCGGCCTCGCCGAGTCGTATCGCAAGATGTACGACGCGTACGTGCGCATCTTCACGCGCATCGGCCTGGAGTTCCGCGCGGTGGCGGCGGATAACGGCTCGATCGGCGGCAGTGGTTCGCACGAGTTCCACGTGATCGCCGAAACGGGCGAAGACGACATCGCCTATAACCCGGCTTCGGAGTTCGCGGCGAATGTCGAAGCCGCGGAAGGGCTGCCGCTGATCGCGCAACGCGCCGCGCCGACGGAAGAACTGAAGAAGACGCCGACGCCGGGCGCCGCCAAGTGCGAGGCTGTCGCGCAGCTCCTGAACATTCCGCTCGAGAAGACCATCAAGTCGATCATTCTCGCGACGGAAAACGAAGGCGCTGAACCCACCATCTGGCTGTTGATGCTGCGCGGCGATCACTCGCTCAACGACATCAAGACCAACAAGCTGCCGGGCCTCAAGGAGTACCGCTTCGCGACGGAAGCCGAGATTATCGAATGGTTCGGCACGCCGCCGGGCTACCTCGGTCCGCTCAACACGAAGAAGCCTGTGCGCGTGATCGCCGACCGCACGGTCGCGAACATGAGCGACTTCGTCGTCGGCACGAACGAGGTCGATTTCCACACGACCGGCGTGAACTGGGGCCGCGATCTGCCCGAACCCGAAGTGGCGGACATCCGCAATGTCGTCGCGGGCGATCCCTCGCCGGATGGCAAGGGCACGCTCGAAATCTGCCGCGGCATCGAAGTGGGCCACGTGTTCCAACTCGGCACGAAGTATTCGGACGCGATGGGCGCCACCTTCCTCGATGAAAACGGCAAGCCTGCGCCGATGCAGATGGGCTGCTACGGCATCGGCGTGACGCGCGTGCTGGGCGCGGCGATCGAACAGAACTTCGACGAACGCGGCATCATCTGGCCGGAAGCCATCGCGCCGTTCGAAGTGGTGATCTGCCCGATGGGCTATGACCGCAGCGACGCCGTCCGCGAGCAGGCCGACGCACTGTATGCGAACCTGCAGCAAGCCGGCATCGACGTGATTCTCGACGATCGCGGCGAGCGTCCGGGCGTCATGTTCGCCGACTGGGAACTGATCGGTGTGCCGCATCGCATCGTGATCGGCGACCGCGGGCTCAAGGAAGGCAAGCTGGAGTACCAGGGCCGTCGCGATACCGAAGCCACGCTGTTGCCGGTCGAGGAAGCGGCGGCTGTCGTGACGGGCAAGGTCCGGGCCGCGCTCGGGAAGTAATGCAATACAACTTCCTGTCGGCGACGATCCTGTTGCTGCTGATCACCGATCCGCTCGGCAACATTCCGATCTTCATCAACGCGCTGCGCGGCGTCGCGAAGGAGCGGCGTCGCGTGGTCGTGCTGCGGGAAGTGGCGATTGCGTTCGTGATCCTGCTGGTGTTCATGCTGGCCGGCGACCGCTTTTTGCGCGCGATGAACCTCACGGATGTTTCGTTGCGCATCGCCGGTGGCATCGTGCTGTTCCTGATCGCGCTGCGAATGATCTTTCCGCATCCGGACGGCGCGATGGGCGGCGACTCGCGCGGCGGCGAGCCGCTCATCGTGCCGCTGGCGATTCCGGCGCTGGCGGGGCCGTCGGCGCTTGCAACGGTGATGCTGCTGACCTCGCAGGCGCCCGGCAAGATGTTCGAGTGGATCGGCGCGCTGACGGTGACGATGCTCGTCTGCGCCGTCGTGCTGATCCTCGCGGAGAAGATTCAGCAATGGCTCGGCGAGCGCGTGGTGACGGCGTTCGAGCGGTTGATGGGACTCGTGCTGGTGGCGATTTCCGTCGAGATGATGCTCACCGGCATACGCACCTTCGTGCATCAGCTGTAAAAAAAGCGGCCTTGGCCGCTTTTTATTGGCAACGAAGACGCTTCACGCGCCCTCGGTCAGCGCACGGATGGTCGGCAGGTTGCGCCAGTAGCCCTTGGCATCCATGCCGCAGCCGAACACATAGCGGTCCGGCACTTCGAAGCCGCAGAAATCCGGACGCAGTGGCTTGGCCTTCGGAATGATCTTCTCGCACAACACGGCCGAGAGAAACGTCTTCGCGCCCATCGCCATGATGCGGTCGCGGATGGCGGCCATGGTCTCGCCTTCGTCCAGGATGTCGTCGAGCACGAGCACCGTGCGATCCTTCACCGACTCCGCCGGCGCCACGCGCCATTGCATTTCGCTGCCGCCCTTGATGGCATTGCGATAACGCGTCAGGTGGATGTAATCGAACTCGAGCGGGAAATCCAGATGCGGCAGCAGCATGCCGGTGAACACGGCCGCGCCGCCCATGACGGAGAGCACCAGCGGGAAGTCGTCTTGCGTCGCCGCCTTGATGGCCGTGGCCATCTTGCCGATCGAGGCGTTGACTTCAGCGGCCGTCACAATCTCTTCGGAATGGCTGAAAATATGCAGGGCTTCTTCGCGATTCATAAGGCAGGCGGGGGAAAGGCAGATTACTTAGTGTGGAAAAAAACAGCGGCGTGCGCCACATGATAAACCCGCGCCTGCCGCCGCGTCGGACGAGCGCAGCGCGGGTTGTTCCGACGAAGCCGCTCAGCGCATGCCCGGCATCATGCCCTTCATGCCGCGCATCATCTTCTGCAGGTTGCCGCCCTTCAGCTTCTTCATCATGCCGCGCATCTGCTCATACTGATTGAGCATGCGGTTGACTTCCTGCACGTGCACACCCGCGCCCGCAGCGATCCGGCGCTTGCGCGCGGCCTTGATGAGTTCGGGCTTGGCGCGTTCCTGGCGCGTCATCGAATTGATGATGCCTTCCATGCGGCGCATCTGCTTCTCGGCGTTGTTCATGTCCGCGCCTTGCGCGGCCTGCTGGAACTGCGCGGGCAGCTTGTCCATCAGCGACGACAGTCCGCCCATCTTCTTCATCTGCGAGAGCTGCGCCTTGAAGTCGTTCAGGTCGAAGTCGCCGCCTTTCTTGACCTTGTCGGCGAGCTTCTGTGCGGCGGCGGTATCGACGCCGCGCTGCGCTTCCTCGACCAGCGCGAGGATGTCGCCCATGCCGAGGATCCGGTTCGCCATGCGGTCCGGATGGAAGACTTCGAGGCCGTCGAGCTTTTCCGCGACGCCGACGAACTTGATCGGCTTGCCGGTGACATTGCGCACGGAGAGCGCCGCACCGCCGCGCGAATCGCCGTCGAGCTTGGTGAGCACGACGCCGGTGAGCGGCAGCGCGTCATTGAAGGCCTTCGCGGTGTTGACCGCATCCTGACCCAGCATGGCGTCGACGACGAACAGCGTCTCGGCGGGCTTGAGCAGCCCGTGCAGTTCGCTGATCTCCTTCATCATGGCTTCGTCGATGCCGAGACGGCCGGCCGTATCGACGATCACGACATCATGAAAGTGACGCTTCGCCCAGTCGATGGCCGCGCGCGCGATATCCGCGGGCTTCTGGTCGGGTTCGGACGGGAAGAAGTCCGCGCCGACCTGCTCGGTCACCGTCTGCAACTGACGGATGGCGGCGGGACGATACACGTCGACGGAAACGGTGAGGACCTTCTTCTTCTGCTTCTCGCGCAGCAGCTTGGCGAGCTTGCCGGTGGTGGTGGTCTTGCCGGCGCCCTGGAGGCCGGCCATCAGGATCACGGCGGGCGGCGTGACGGCGAGATTCAGCTCGGCGGCCTTGCCTTCGTAATCGCCGCCGATCACGGCCGTCAGTTCTTTCTGGACGACGCCGACGAGCGCCTGGCCCGGCGACAGGCTCGACAGCACTTCCTCGCCGAGCGCCTTTTCCTTCACCTTCGCGATGAACTCGCGCACCACCGGCAGCGCCACGTCCGCTTCGAGCAGTGCGAGGCGCACCTCGCGCAGCATCTCCTGGGTGTTGGCTTCAGTGAGGCGGGCCTCGCCGCGCAGCGTCTTGACGACGCGCGCCATCCGTTGAGTGAGGTTATCGAGCATGGGGGAACGGTAGGAAAGGGGCCATTTTCGGCACAGTGTCGTACGCCGGTTCAGGTTTTGCCCCGCGCTGGCGCAAGGGGCAAAACGTCGTGACTCGGGGCCCTAGTGTAAACTTCGAACATGGATATTGTACTGTATGCCCTCACTGCGCTTCTCTACGGCGGCCTTGCCGTAGCGGGCTGGCGCGCGCATCGCCACCCGGCCGTGGAGCCGGCGATGGCGGGCATGCCGCCGGCGGGATTCGGGGCGGCGGTGCGGTCTCCGGTGCCGTCGGCGGTACGGTCGAAGGCGTCCGGCATGAGCGGCGTCGGACGCTCACTATTATTAGTGGCGTTGCTGGTGCATGGCGTGCTGTTGCACACCACCATCTTTCCCCAGAACGCGATGATCTTCGGCTTCGCGTTCGCGCTCTCTGCCATGTTCTGGCTCGGCGCGGGCATTTACTGGATCGAAAGCTTCTTCTTTCCGCTCGACGGCCTGCGCCTGCTCGTGCTGCCGCTCGCGTGTGTCGCGTCGCTGATGCCGCTGCTGTTCGGCGGCGTGCGCGTGCTGTCGTATTCCGCCGCGCCGATGTTCAAGGTGCATTTCCTGATCGCCAACATCGCCTACGGGCTGTTCGCCATTGCCGCGCTGCACGCCGTGCTGATGCTGATGCTCGAACGCCGCCTGCAGCGCATGCGCGGGCTGGCCTCGCGTCACACCGGCGACGGCTGGCTCGCCAGTTGGCTCGATACGCTGCCGCCGCTCCTGACGCTCGAGAAATTGTTGTTCCGGTTGATCGCGGCAGGCTTCGTGCTGCTTACGCTGACGCTTGTATCGGGCATCGCGTTCAATGAGCAACTGGTCGATCGCGCGCTGCGCCTCGACCACAAGACCGTGTTCGCGTTTCTCTCGTGGCTGATGTTCGGCGCGCTGCTGACCGCGCGCCGCGTCTCCGGCTGGCGCGGACGCGCCGCATTGCGCTGGGTGCTCGCGTCGTTCGCCGCGCTGCTGCTCGCCTATGTCGGCAGCCGCTTCGTGTTCGAAGTGCTGCTGCATCGCGCGGTGGTCTGAGCGGCGCGCTCTTCTTCCTGATCGTACTCATGCGAAACCTCCTGCTTCTCATCGTCCTCTTCTTCGCGAGCCAGTGGCTCCTGAAGAAGCTGCGCCGCGCGAACGAGCGCGCGCAGCAGGGCGATACCCAGGCCGGCGGCGCGACCGCGGGCGGCTTCAACGGCGCGGGCCGCGCACGTAGCGGCAACGGCTATGGCAACGGCACGGGCGGCGCGACCAGCCAGCCGCCGCAACTTGCTGATCCATTGATTCGCTGCGCGCAATGCGGCGTCCACACGCCGCGCAGCGAAGCGATCGTCGTCGCGGGCGAGCGCTTCTGCTGCCCGGATCACGCACGCGCCCACGCCAACCGTCCGACCGGCCGCGACGCGCGATGAGCACAGGCGGCAGCAGTACGGACCCGGCGCACATCGACGGGCAGGGCTGGCTCACACACGCGCGGCGCCTGCCGTCGCCCAACTTCGAGGCGCGTCCGGGCAACGCGGCGCCGACGCTCATCGTCGTGCACAACATCAGCCTGCCGCCCGATGACTTCACGACGAACGCCATCGCCGACTTCTTTCTCAACCAGCTCGATCACGACGCGCATCCGTACTTCGATCAGCTGCGCGGATTGCGCGTGTCGGCGCACTTCGTCATTCGCCGCAACGGTGAGATCCAGCAATTCGTTTCCTGCGACGAACGCGCGTGGCATGCGGGCGTCTCGTCGTTTCGCGGACGCGAGCGCTGCAATGACTTTTCGATCGGCATCGAGCTGGAGGGCAGCGACCGCCTGCCCTTCGAGGACGCGCAGTACGACGCGCTCGGTCCGCTCGTGCGCCTGCTCGTGAAGCGCTATCCCATCGACGCGCTCGCCGGGCATTCCGACATCGCGCCGGGACGCAAGACCGATCCCGGCCCGCACTTCGACTGGCCGCGCCTGCGTCATGACAGCGCGTTGCCGGCCTCCTTTTTCCCGTTCCTGCCGCGCGACTGAGCCGGTCTGCTGACATCGAGCAAGATTTTTCTCGTTGCGACGCAGCACGGAGACGCGCGATACCTTTGCCGCGCTTGAGGCGGAAAAAGTCAATCCCAAAGAAGCAGAAAAAAGTTTTTGAGACTGCGCGGATGCCCACTATACTTGGTGCCGACAGACGTAATTTGCACTAGATCTTGTGTTGTTGAAGCGGCGCCCGCTCCTTGAGCCGGCGCCGTTGGCTTTCCGGCGTAGAAGAAGTTTGGCTGGCCCGGGGCGATGCGCGAGGCGGTTTCTTTGCATGCAGGAAGAGGCCGCGCGGGCATCGAGCGCCAGCAAGCAGCACCGTGAAGAAGCATGCAAGGGAAAGGCGAGTTGCGTCGACCGACACCGCGCGCCAACGCGGGCACCGCATGGACGCCAAGAACGATGCGGGCCGCCATCGCCGCGAATCGCGTTCCAGAGCCTGCTGCATTCACAGCCCGGCTTGACCGCCAAAACACCGCGCGCCGCATGACCACCCATGACGCACGCGCGGCATAAGTGATAAATCCGCGGACCATCCGCACCATTCGAACACCAGGAGTTTTGCACATGCAAACCACCGACACCGCCACGACTTCCTTCGAAGGCGCCTCCACCCAGCCGATGGGCGGCGCGCAGCCCGTGAGCGCCCAGGCGCTCGCGCCGAACACGACGTTCGCCGACTACAAGGTCATCCGTCGCAACGGAAGCGTGGTGTCGTTCGAGCCGTCGAAGATCGCGATCGCGGTGACCAAGGCGTTCATCGCCGTGAACGGCGGCCAGGGCGCCGCCTCCGCGCGTGTGCGCGAACTCGTCGAGCAACTGACCCAGGCGGTCGTGCGCGCGCTCGTGCGCAGCCGTCCGCATGGCGGCACGTTCCATATCGAAGACATTCAGGATCAGGTCGAACTCGCGCTGATGCGCGGCGGCGAGCACAACGTCGCGCGGGCCTACGTGCTGTATCGCGAGAAGCGCACGCAGCAGCGTTCGCAAGAGCGCTCGGCGAACCCGGACGCGCAGTCGCATGAAGGCGGCGTCATCAACGTGACCGACAACGGCGTGTCGCATCCGCTGGATCTCGACGCGCTAAAGGCGCTGATCGCCTCCGCCTGCGCTAACTTGGGCGACGCCGTGTCGGCCGACCCGATCCTCGCGGAGACGGTGAAGAACCTGTACGACGGCGTGCCGATGTCGCAGGTCTACGACTCGGCGATCCTCGCCGCGCGCACGATGATCGAAAAGGACCCGGCCTACAGCCAGGTCACCGCGCGCATCCTGCTGCACACGATCCGCCGTGAAATCCTTCAAGAGGAAGTGACGCAGGCCGACATGGGCGAGCGTTACGCCGAATACTTCCCGCTGTTCATCAAGCGCGGCATCGAAGCCGGCCTGCTCGACGACAAGCTGCAACAGTTCGACCTGAAGCGCCTCGGCGCCGCGCTCGACCAGAACCGCGACCTGCAGTTCGGCTACCTCGGCCTGCAGACGCTGTACGACCGCTACTTCCTGCACGTCGAAGGTACGCGCATCGAACTGCCGCAGGCATTCTTCATGCGCGTCGCGATGGGCCTGTCGCTCAATGAAATCGACCGTGAAGCGCGCGCCATCGAGTTCTACAACGTGCTGTCGTCGTTCGACTTCATGTCGTCCACGCCGACGCTGTTCAACTCGGGCACGCATCGCTCGCAGCTGTCGTCGTGCTACCTGACGACGGTCGCCGACGACCTCGACGGCATCTACGAAGCGCTCAAGGAAAACGCGCTGCTCTCGAAGTTCGCGGGCGGCCTGGGCAACGACTGGACGCGTGTGCGCGCGCTCGGTTCGCACATCAAGGGCACGAACGGCAAGTCGCAGGGCGTGGTGCCGTTCCTGAAGGTGGTGAACGACACGGCCGTGGCCGTGAACCAGGGCGGCAAGCGCAAGGGCGCGGTGTGCGCGTACCTGGAGACGTGGCATCTGGACATCGAGGAATTCCTCGAGCTGCGCAAGAACACCGGCGACGACCGCCGCCGCACGCACGACATGAACACGGCGAACTGGATTCCCGACCTGTTCATGAAGCGGGTGATGGAAGGCGGCGACTGGACGCTGTTCTCGCCGTCCACGTGTCCGGACCTGCACGACCTGTTCGGCGCGGACTTCGAGAAGGCGTACACGGCTTACGAAGAGAAAGCCGCGCGCGGCGAGATCAAGTTGTTCAAGAAGCTTCCGGCGGCCCAGCTGTGGCGCAAGATGCTGGGCATGCTGTTCGAAACCGGCCACCCGTGGATCACGTTCAAGGATCCGTGCAATGTGCGCTCGCCGCAACAGCACGTCGGCGTCGTGCATTCGTCGAACCTGTGCACGGAAATCACGCTGAACACGAGCGATACGGAAATCGCCGTCTGCAACCTGGGCTCGGTGAACCTCGTCGCGCACATGGTCAAGCAGGCCGACGGCAGCTACGCGCTGGACCAGGCCAAGCTCAAGCGCACCATCAGCGTCGCGATGCGCATGCTCGACAACGTGATCGACATCAACTACTACGCGGTGCCGAAGGCGCGTAACTCGAACCTGAAGCACCGTCCGGTCGGCATGGGCATCATGGGCTTCCAGGACTGCCTGCACCTGCTGCGCACGCCGTACGCGTCGCAGGAAGCCGTGGAATTCGCTGATCGCTCGATGGAAGCCGTCTGCTACTACGCCTACTACGCGTCGACGGAACTGGCGGAAGAGCGCGGCCGTTACGCGACCTATCGCGGCTCGCTGTGGGATCGCGGCATCCTCCCGCAGGACTCGCTGAAGCTGCTGGCCGACGCGCGTGGCGGCTACGTGGAAGTGGATGCGTCGGAATCGATGGACTGGGTGGAACTGCGTTCGCGCATCTCGACCCACGGCATGCGCAACTCGAACTGCGTGGCGATCGCGCCGACGGCGACTATCTCGAACATCATCGGCGTGTCGGCGTGCATCGAGCCGACCTTCCAGAACCTGTACGTGAAGTCGAACCTGTCGGGCGAATTCACGGTGGTGAACGACTACCTCGTCCGCGACCTGAAGACGCGCGGCCTGTGGGACGAAGTGATGGTGTCGGATCTGAAGTACTTCGACGGCACGCTGTCGCGCATCGACCGGGTTCCGGCGGATTTGCGCGCGATCTACGCGACCGCTTTCGAAGTCGATCCGAAGTGGCTGGTCGAGGCGGCGTCGCGCCGTCAGAAGTGGATCGACCAGGCGCAGTCGCTCAACATCTACATGGCAGGCGCGTCAGGCAAGAAGCTCGACGAGGTCTACAAGCTCGCCTGGGTTCGCGGCCTCAAGACCACGTACTACCTCCGCACGATGGCGGCCACGCACGTCGAGAAGTCGACGGTCGCGCACGGCGCGCTGAACGCGGTGCCGTCGGGCGACGGCGGTAACGGCGGCCATGGCGCCTCGGGTGCGGACGGCGGCTTTGGCGGCGGTGTGAAGGGCGGTGCGGCGGCGGGCAACGGCGGTTTCAACGCGGCGGCAGCGAGCGCGCAGGCTGTCGAGACGGCGCCGGAAGCGGACGGTCCCGTGTGCATGATGCGTCCGGGCGATGCGGGCTTCGACGAGTGCGAAGCCTGCCAGTAAGCGCGGGGTGAGCCGGCCAGGCGGGCCGGCATCGGAGCAGCGTTTCGCTCCGGTGCCGGCCCGTTTGTTTTGTGGCGCTGTACGGCGCGGGTCAGGGTGATTGCGGGCGCGGTGAGACGGCGGGGAAGAGTGCGAGGGTGACGGGCGCGACGGCGGAGGGCACGCGGGCGAAGGTCACGAAGGCGAAGGGCGCTGCTGCGCAGGCCACGAAGGCAAAAGGCGCGACGACGCAAGCCACGAAGGCTGAGGACGCGGCGACGCAGACCACGGAGGCGAAGGGCGCGACGACATAGGCCACGAACGCAAAAGGCGGGGCGACGCAGCCTACAAAGGCGAAGGACGCGGCGGCGAAGGCCACGAAGGCAAAAGGCGTGACGACGCAGGCTACGAAGGCGAAGGACGCGGCGACGCAGGCTACGAAGGCGAAGGACGCGACAACGCAGGCTACGCGAAGGACGCGACAACGCAGGCTACGAAGGCGAGGGACGCGACAACGCAGGCTACGCGAAGGACGCGACAACGCAGTTTACGGAGGCAAAGGGCGCGACGACTTAGGCCACGAAGGCAAAAGGCGGGGCGACGCAGCCTACGAAGGCGAAAGGTGCTACTGCGAAGGCCACGAAGGCAAAAGGCGCGACGACGCAGGCTACGAAAGCGAAAGGGCGCGATGACGCAGGCCACGAAGGCTACGACGGCAAAAGGCGCGACGACTAAGGTTACGAAGGCGAACGACGCGGCGGCGCAGGCCACGCAGGCCACGAAGGCCACGAAGGCCACGAAGGCAAGACGCGGCGGCGCAGGCCACGAAAGCAAAGGCTCGACGACGCAGGCCACGAAAGCGAAAGGCGAAGGTGAATGACGCGCGGCGAAAGCCTTGCCGACGAAGGCGCGGCACGAAGCCGACGGCCTCACAGTCAATCGGCATGCAAGCGAAGGACGCGAAGATCAACGCCCTGCGGACGATCGCCACGTAGGCGGACAGCGCAAAAGCCCCGCCGCCACCCCCGCTCCAGCGAACTCCCGAACGCTCAGCCGCGCGTACCGCGCGAGATCTCGGTACCCGCGTCGTGTGCGAGGCGCGCGGTGATCGGCATCGAGAAGAAGGAGAACAGGCCGACGACAACAAACGCCGGCCAGAAATCCGACCACTGCACGGTGGCATGGCCGTTCAGATATTGCGACAACTCCAGCGTGATGCCCGCGACCGTCACGCCGAGCCCCAGCGACACCTGCTGCACGAAGCTCGCAAGACTGGTCGCACGGCCGACGTCGCGCGTCTCGATCTCCGCGTAGGCGAGCGAGTTGAGGCTCGTGAACTGCAACGCGGGGAAGAAGCCGCCGAGCAGCACGACCGCCCAGATCACCCAGGTGGGCGTGCCGGGGAAGAACGCACCGCATGCCGCAATCGCGATGCCCGACAGCGCCGCGTTATAGAACAGCGTCTGCCGGAAGCCAAAGCGATGCAGCACGCGCGAGGCGAGCGAGCGCATGAACATGCCGCCGAACGCCGATGCACAGGTGATCGCGCCGGACTTGAACGCGGTCATGCCGAGGCCCTCCTGCAACGCGAGCGGCAGCAGGAACGGCACCGCGCCCAGACCGATGCGGAACATCGAGCCGCCGAGCACGCTGGCCTGGAAGGTCGGCACGCGGAAGAAGCGCAGGTCGAGCAGCGGTTTGTCGGCGCGGCGCGCATGGATGCAGTACAGCACCACCAGCAGCGCGCCGGCGGCGCACATCGCCCAGGCGGTGCCTTGCGGAATCAGTTCGCCGCCGACGAGCGAGAGTCCGAGCAGCAGCAGCACGCCGGCGCTTCCCGAAAGGAAGAAGCCGAACCAGTCCAGCCGTCCCGGATGCTCCTCGCGCGAGTTGGCGATATGACGATTCGTGAGCCAGATGCCGAGGATGCCGATCGGAATGTTGATGAAGAAGATCAGGCGCCAGTGCAGGTAGGTCGTGATGAAGCCGCCGAGCAGCGGTCCGATGGCAGGCCCGAGCATGGCGGGCAGCGAGAGGTAGTTCATCGCGCGGATGAACTCCGAGCGGCGCACCGAACGGAAGATGATGATGCGGCCGACCGGAACCATCATCGCGCCGCCGACGCCCTGGATGAAACGCGCCACCGTGAACGGTCCGAGTGACGTGGAGGCCGCGCACAGCAGCGAGCCCACGACGAAGATGCCAATGGCGGTGCGGAACACGACGCGTGCGCCGAAGCGGTCGGCCACCCAGCCGCAGATCGGGATGAAGACACCGAGACCGAGCACGTAGCTCGTGACGGCGACCTTCAGCGTGACGGGATCGCGGCCGAAGGCGCGGGCCATCTCGGGGATCGCGGTGACGATGACATTGGCGTCGACGCTTTCCATGAACATCGCACATGCGACGATGAGAGGGGCAACGAAAGCTTTGACGGCAAGCGGCATGGCGAATCGCGATCAACTCTTGGCGGCAAGAGCGGCGATTATGGCACCGATATGGAGCAGTCGCTGAAGGATTGCTGTGCGCAACGTGGCGCGAAGAACATTGCTCAAGACGTGAGGACACGATGGAACCGGAAGATCTGCAACGACTCGTATCGATGAAGATGCCCTATGGCAAGTACAAGGATCGCGTCATCGCCGACCTGCCCGCGCACTATCTCGCATGGTTCGCGCGTGAGGGTTTTCCAGAGGGCAAGCTCGGCAGGCTGCTCGCATTGATGCACGAGATCGACCACAACAACCTGCGTTCGCTGCTCGATCCCTTGCGTGGCGGGAAGGCCTGACAGCGGTGCTTCGAGGTGTTTCGGATGCTTGCGTTAACGCGCTATAGGTTGTGTTGAAGGATTTTGCAAGCACAAGATATTGTGGAAATGCGAAGCATCGAATGTTAAACTTCGGCAACGAATTCGAAGCGCGCAAGCGGTCGTGCAAGCGATGTCAGCAGGCTGCCGCGAGCATGTTTCGAGCGAGGCGAAGGTGTAGTGCGAAGGGTGTGCGATGACATGCAATGGAGGTCGTCGAAGCACGCAAGCGAGTGGCAAGAACACGAGGTGCGAGTCATCGTTCGAGCACCTCGCGAAGCAGTCGCTCTTCACGCATCTTTTGTTTCGCATCGAGTGTCGTCGAGAGACATCGTCGATGCATGAAGCGAGCGACGCTTCGCTGCATCGATCATCGGGCGCGCTGCATGTCGCAATGCTCGCGGCACAACGGGCAACATCAGTTGGCCGCGTTGAGTACCCAAGCCGCAAAGCCTTGTACTGAAAGGCTCTCGAGGCAGCGAGGCAAGTTGCATGAAGCACGCTGCACTGATCTCGCGAGGTCTTCGAAGTCACTCGATCAGGATCGCTTCACACACGTTTGAACGGATATCGCATCGGGCTTCAAACACATCACGCTCTGTCGAGTGTTGTTTGCAAGTAGCAACGTGGAATCCAAATCGCAAGAAAACGAGATTTTTCATGAGCAAACTCTTTTAACGCTCAGAAAAAGATGGTACAAACCGATCTAAATTGATGGTGAGAATTTATGCTCAACTGGGATGACGAGACCACTGCCGTAGCTCCCTCGAGCGCTCCGCAACCGAACGCGTTGCGTAACGCTCAAGGCACGACTTTCGGTACGCAAGCTGCAACGCATGTTGCGCATGCTCATCAAGCCACTCATCAAGCTGCCCAATCATCTGCGTCTGCGTCTGCGCCGCAAGCAAGCACGACCAACATCTTCTCCGACGGTTTCGTTCCGCCCGCAGCCGCCACGCCTTCGGCCGGCGCCATCGCCGCGCAGAGCGAGGCCCGCGTCAATGTCGCCGACAAGCGCATCATCAACGGCCAGACCGACGTCAATCAGCTCGTGCCGTTCAAGTACAAGTGGGCGTGGGAAAAGTATCTCGCCGGCTGCGCGAACCACTGGATGCCGCAGGAAGTGAACATGTCGCGCGACATCGCCCTGTGGAAAGACCCGAACGGTCTGTCGGACGACGAGCGCCGCGTCGTCAAGCGCAATCTCGGATTCTTCGTAACCGCGGATTCGCTGGCAGCGAACAACATCGTGCTGGGCACGTACCGTCACATCACCGCTCCCGAGTGCCGCCAGTTCCTGCTGCGCCAGGCATTCGAAGAGGCGATCCACACGCACGCGTACCAGTACATCGTCGAATCGCTGGGCCTCGACGAGAGCGAGATCTTCAACGCGTATCACGAAGTGAAGTCGATCCGCGACAAGGACGAGTTCCTCATTCCGTTCATCCAGACGCTGACCGATCCGGCCTTCACGACCGGCACGCTGGAAGCGGACCAGAAATTGCTGAAGTCGTTGATCGTGTTTGCCTGCATCATGGAAGGGCTGTTCTTCTATGTGGGCTTCACGCAGATTCTGGCGCTGGGTCGTCAGAACAAGATGACGGGCGCGGCGGAGCAGTATCAGTACATCCTTCGCGACGAGTCGATGCACTGCAACTTCGGCATCGACCTCATCAACCAGATCAAGCTGGAAGAGCCGCAACTGTGGACCGCCGAATTCAAGGCCGAGATCCGCGAGCTCTTCAAGCAGGCGGTGGAACTTGAATATCGCTACGCGGAAGACACCATGCCGCGCGGGGTGCTCGGCCTGAATGCGTCGATGTTCAAGAGCTACCTGCGGTTCATCTGCAACCGGCGTTGCCAGCAGATCGGACTGGACCCGCTCTTCCCGAACGAGGAAAACCCGTTCCCGTGGATGAGCGAAATGATCGACTTGAAGAAGGAACGCAACTTCTTCGAGACACGCGTGATTGAGTATCAAACCGGCGGCGCGCTGACCTGGGAATAATAAAAATCCAGGACGTGTTGCAGACGAAATCGATGGGATGGCCGGGCAGCAGCGTGTCGCTCACGCGCGCCCGGACCAACAAGGTTTAGGAGAACGGTCGCCTGATGCAATGTGCGCCTAGCAATTCAACGCGCCGATTATCGGCCCGAACAGAAGACAGGCGTTGTGCATTCCCTGCAAAGGGATGGGCAAACTTCCCCCCGGAATATGCCAGCGGCAGGCCCGCTGGCTCGATCAAGCGATGGCCGGCGCCACGAAGACGTGGTGTTGACTCAATTTGGCGCGCGGTGCCTCGGGGCACGGCGCGCCTTGCCGTATTCATTAGCGTAAGCAGGTGGGATCAGCGTACGCCGATGAATAATCCGCTTCGTAGCGTGCGCTGTCGAGAAAGGCGACACGTGGGAAGCGGGTTTTGACGAAGGGTGTTGTTTGAACTGACTCTCATCTGAAAACCTGAAGGAGTAAACCATGGCACTTGCCAAGAAAAAAATCGCCGTCAAAAAGGCTGCAGCAAAGAAAGTCACCGCCAAGAAGGCAGCTCCGGCGAAGAAGGTCGCAGCCAAGAAGGTCGCTGTGAAGAAGGTCGCGGCCAAGAAAGTCGCAGCCAAGAAAGTAGCGGCGAAGAAGGTCGCAACGAAGAAGGTCGCGACGAAGAAGGTTGCAGCGAAGAAAGTCGCAGCCAAGAAAGTAGCAGCGAAGAAGGTCGCAGCCAAGAAGGCGCCCGCGAAGAAGGCCGCGGCGAAGAAGGTTGCAGCCAAGAAGGTCGCAGCCAAGAAGGCGCCCGCGAAAAAGGCCGCAGCCAAGAAGGTCGCAGCGAAGAAAGTAGCGGCCAAGAAGGCGCCTGCGAAGAAGGCTGCCGCGAAGAAGGCGCCTGCGAAGAAGGCCGCAGCGAAGAAGGCCGCTGCGAAAAAGGCTCCCGCGAAAAAGGCTGCTGCGAAGACCGCAGCCCCTGCGCCTGCGCCTGCTGCTGCTGCGCCCGCTGCGAAAAAGGCCCCCGCGAAAAAAGCGCCGGCCAAGAAAGCCGCTGCTGCGAAGAAGACCACGGCCGCCGCTCCTGCCACGACGGCAACGACTGTTTCGGCACCGGCTCCGGCCCCGGCCGCAGCGGTCAAGACGGCGTTGAACCCGGCAGCGGCATGGCCGTTCCCGACGGGCAGCCGTCCGTAAGTTCGCGTAGCAGGCAGCAATCCGGCACATTGCGATGTGCCTTGAGTCCGGGTAATGCTACCCGGACTGAACCCGCCGTCCGGGGCAACCCGGCGGCGGGTTTTTCATTTTCTGATTCGTATGGCGGGAACGCGCAGCGGCGATTGCTTCAAGCCCGTCGAATCGAGAAACTCGCTGCGCGCGGGCAAATAAAAAAGCGCATGCATCGTTCGATGCATGCGCTCGATCAGTCCTGTCGCGCCGTGATGTGCCTCAGCGTCTTAGTGTCTCGACGTCTTAGTGTGTGACGCGCGTCACGCCGCCGCTCGACAACAGACGCACCCGCTCGCCTGCCTGGAAGACTTCGCCGCTGGCGGTCTGCGTGATGGCGCGGAGGTCGCCGTTGTCGAGACGCACGGTGATCTCGAGGCCGTTCTTGGTGGCCACGTTATTCTCCACCGCGTTGCCCGCCACCGCGCCCGCCAGGCCGCCGATGATGCCCGCGATGATCGAGCCGTTGCCGCCGCCGATCGCGCTGGCCGCCGCAACGCCGCCCAGCGCGCCGCCGCCGATGGCGCCCAGGCCGCTCGGCTGGCCGTTGTTCGAGCTGATCTTCACGCCCCGCACGCTTTCGACGGTGGCCATGCGGACCGTCTCCTCGCGCTGCGCCTGCGACGACGTATAGACGTCCGGCGAACTGCTGTTAGAGGCGCAGCCGGTCATCGCCACTGAGCCGATGAGCGCCGCCGCCAGCACGACACGACTTACCGTTTTCATACCCTTGCTCCAAATCAGTTACGACAGGCTATTTCCAAATGCCTGCTGGTAGCGTGCTTCGATCTCGGCGCGCGTGGGCGCGTAAGTCTGCGGCCCCTGATGCTCGATTTTCAGCGCGCCCATCAGGCTCGCGAGACGCCCGGTTTTTTCCCAGCCAAGCCCATTTTCAATGCCGTAGAGCAGGCCGCCGCGGAACGCGTCACCGCAACCGGTGGGGTCGACCACTTGCTGCGCCTGCACTGCCGGTACTTCAAGCACGCCGTCCGCGTGATAGATCTGCGCGCCGTGTTCGCCCCGCGTAATCACGAGCGCCTTCACGCGGCTCATGATGTCTTCAATCGACCATCCGGTCTTGTTGCTCAACAGCTTGGCTTCGTAATCGTTGACCGCCACGTAGGTGGCAAGTTCAATCATGCGACAAAGCTCCACACCTTCAAGGATAGGCAATCCCTGACCCGGATCGAAGACGAATGGCACGCCCGCTTTGGCAAACCCTTCGGCATGCTCGCGCATACCTTGTGCCCCGTCCGGCGCGACGATGCCGAGCGAGACGCCGCGCGCTTCCTCGGTGCGGTTGAGGTGCGATTCCATCATCGCGCCCGGATGGAACGCGGTGATCTGGTTGTTCGCGAGGTCAGTGGTGATGAAGCACTGCGCCGAGTGCTGGTCGGGCAGCACGCGCACGTATTCCTTCGACAAACCAAGCGCGTCGAGCCGGTCGATGTACAACTGCGCATCCGCCTCGCCCAGCGTGGCCATGATCTTCGCGTCGCCGCCCAGCAACTTCAGCGCGTAAGCGATGTTGCCCGCGCAGCCGCCGAAGTTGCGGCGCATCGTCGGCACCAGGAAGCTGATGTTCAGCATGTGTACCTGGTCCGGCAGGATGTGGTCGCCGAAGCGGCCCTGGAAGGTCATGATGTTGTCGTAGGCGAGCGAGCCGCAGATGAGCGTAGCCAAGGCGAACGTCCTTATTGTTGGAAGCCGGAAGAGGAAAAGCGCAAGCGCATGCGAGGCGCGACGGCTGCCGGATGTCGAGCATCGCGCCTCGCATGCGCGCGGGCCGCGCAGTGCGGCCCGCGTTTCGGAATTACTTCAGTGCAGCAAGTGCGGCGTCGTAGTTCGGCTCTTCCTTGATCTCAGGAACGAGTTGCGAATGCAGCACCGCGTTGTTTTCGTCGAGCACGACGACTGCGCGCGCCGTCAGGCCGCGCAGCGGGCCGCTCGTGATGTCGACGCCGTAGGACTGCGCGAATTCATGGCCGCGGAACGTCGATGCCGACACGACGTTCTCGAGCCCTTCGGTCGTGCAGAAGCGCTTCATCGCGAAGGGCAGGTCGCCCGACACCACCACGACCACCGTGTTGTCCAGCTTGCTGGCGGCTTCGTTGAACTTGCGCGTGGAGGTGGCGCAGGTCGGCGTGTCGAGGCTCGGCACGATGTTCAGCACTTTGCGCTTGCCGGCGAAGCTGGCGAGCTTGACGTCGCCGAGATCCGTGCCGACCAGCGTGAACTCGCTGGCCTGCTGGCCCTTGCCCGGGAACGTGCCGCCTACGTCGATGGGATTGCCGCCGAGGGTAACTTGACTCATGTTGCGCTCCAGAGAATTGTCAGATGCTGACGGGAAAACCGCGCGTGCGCGAACCGCGAAGGCCGTGACGCGCGTCGTGTGGAACAGGGGGCCGGGCGCGCGTGCGCCGGCCCGCCATTACGGATAAAAGACCTGAACCCGGTAGTTCGCGGCGACGGCGTCGCCGGTATCTAGCCGGATGACGACCGGCTGCGCGCTCTGCGGCGGCAGGCCGATGGCGAATATCGTACCCGGTCGCGCGTAATCCTGCGGCCAGAGCACACGGCGGATGGCGACATTGTTCTTGTCGTCGAGCAGCGTGAGTTCGAGCGCGGGGTAGGCGAGCGCGACATCCATCCGGTTGCGCAGCGAGAGCTTCAGTTCGAGCTTGTGCGGGCCGTCCACCTGACGCAGTCCCGAGCTTTCGATCTGGAGTCCGTCGATGTCGCGCGGCGGCGACACCTTGCAGCCGAGCTGATCGCAGACATCGGCATAGAGGGCATGCGCGCCGGGCACGGTCACCATCACGGTCTCGCGTTGCCACCAGGCGAGTTGCGCGATGAGGAGCAGCACCAGCAGCACCGCCAGCACGATCCCGGCGATACGGCCGCCCTTGCCCTTGCGCGTGCTGCCCACGGGCTCGGTCACGGGCGGGCGGGGCGCGTCGTGCAGGGTGTCATGCATCGTTTCGCGCATCGCGGGAAAGGCTTCGTTGGCACTGGCCGCGCGCGTGGCGCCGGCGCGTCTTTCGCCGAAACCGGGTTCAGGATCGTCGGCCCATGCGGGCGCGGCGGCGGGCTCCGGCGCGGGACGCGGCGGCTCCGGCTCCGGCGGCTTGCCCACCGGGCCGATGAACGGCTCAGCGCGATCGTCGACCGGATCGAATGACGAAGAGGCCGGCCTGAACGGCGGCGGAGCCGGTTCAACCGGCGACGCAAAAGGCGCATCGGGCCGCGTCTGCGGCGCGCCCGCGCGAACGAACTGCTTCACGCGCGGCGGCGCTTGCGGTTCCGCGGAAGGTTCGTTGGCGGCGTCGCTCGATGCGCTTTGCGGCGCGTCGTCGCGCGGCGCCGGCGCGGACGTCGGTGGCGATGCCGGAACATGCGCGTAGACCGTGCGGTCTTCGTCGTCTTCGGGCGTTGGAAGGGGAGCAGCAGGTGCAGCAGGTGCCGCGGGCGGCGGCGCAAACGGCCGGGGCTTCGGCGGCGCGTCCGCTATGGGCGGCGTGTCAGCGGGAGCGGTATACGTGGACGGGCCGATGGCGGCTTCATCGTCGATGATCGCGGCATGCTGCGGCATGGCTGGCGCGGCGGTTTCGTCGGGAAGTTCGAAGCGATGATGCGCGGCGTCGAAAACCTCCTGACAGTGGCCGCAGCGCACGCGACCGTCATGCGGCGCGAGCAGGTGAGGGTCGAGCTTGAAGACGGTTTCGCAGTGGGGGCAGCGGGTTGCCAGCGCCATATAAGAAGTGCCGTTGGCCTTGCGGCCGGTTCGTGGACGATGGCGCTATTTTAATGACTTTCGCGCCGCGTTCCCGCCAGACATACCCAGCCTTCGTGCTCACGCCAGACGCCGATGTCGATCCACTTCGCATAGGCCGCCGCGACCTCGTCGGCCTGGCGCGCGAGCACGCCCGACAACGCAATCCGGCCGCCCGGCCTGACCTTCGACGAGAGCATCGACGCCATCAGCTTGAGCGGATTCGACAGAATGTTCGCGACGACGATATCGAATTCGCCGGCCGGACATTCGTCGGGCAGGCCGTAGGTGACGGCCGCGTGATTGCGCTCGCTGTTGTGGCGCGCGGACTCGACCGCCTGCGGATCGATATCGATGCCGGTGACCGGATCCGCACCGCATTTCTTCGCAAGAATGGCGAGGATGCCGGAGCCGCAGCCATAGTCGAGCAGCGACTGTCCGGGCTGGACCGATTGCTCGAGCCATTCCATGCAGAGGCGCGTGGTCGGATGGCTGCCGGTGCCGAAGGCGAGACCCGGATCGAGTTCAAGCACGAGCGCGTCCGGGTCCGGTGCGTCGTGCCACGAAGGCACGACCCAGATGCGCTCGCCGATGGAGATCGGATCGAACTGCGCCTGCGTCAGCCGCACCCAGTCCTGCTCGGCCACGTCGCGCACGCTGAAGGAGGGCGTCGCACTCAGGCCAATCTCGTTCGCGGCCGCCGCCAGCAACACAGCCGGTTCGGCGTCCTCGGCGAGCAGTGCCACCACGCGCGAACGCTTCCACGCGCTCTTTTCTGGCACGAGACCGGGCTCACCGAACAGCGGTTGTTCGTCGGGCGTGTCGGCGTCGGCGTCCTCGACGGAAACCGACAGCGCGCCCACGTCGAGCAGCGCATCCGACAGCGCTTCCGCGTGCTCGCGGTCCAGTTCGGCGATCAGTTCCCGGTAACTCATGCTGACTCTCTTGCGGTTTTCTTGCTTGCGGGCTTCAGGACTCTTCGGCCACGGCCGCCTGACGTGCGGCGAGCTTGTTTTCGAGGTAATGGATGCTCGTGCCGCCTTCGACGAACTTCGCGTCGATCATCATCTCGCGATGCAGCGGGATGTTGGTCTGAATCCCTTCGACCACCATCTCCGACAGCGCGATGCGCATGCGGTTGATGGCCTGCTCGCGGGTCGCGCCGTAGGCGATCAGCTTGCCGATCATCGAATCGTAGTTCGGCGGCACGAAGTAATTGGCATAGGCGTGCGAGTCGACGCGGATGCCCGGGCCGCCCGCCGTATGCCAGGACGTGATGCGTCCCGGCGACGGCGTGAACTTGAAGGGATCTTCCGCGTTGATCCGGCATTCGATGGCATGTCCGCGGAACTGGATGTCCTTCTGGCGGACCGAGAGCTTCTCGCCGGCCGCGATGCGGATCTGCTCCTGCACGATGTCGACGCCGGTGATGAGCTCCGTCACCGGATGCTCGACCTGCACGCGCGTGTTCATCTCGATGAAGTAGAACTCGTTGTTCTCGTACAGGAACTCGAACGTGCCCGCGCCGAGGTAGCCCATCTTCTTGCAGGCGTCGGCGCAGCGGTCGCCGATGCGTTCGATCAGACGTCGCGCGATACCCGGCGCCGGCGCTTCCTCGATCACCTTCTGGTGACGGCGCTGCATCGAGCAGTCGCGCTCGCCCAGCCAGACGGCGTTGCGGAACGAATCCGACAGCACCTGGATCTCGATGTGACGCGGATTCTCGAGGAACTTCTCCATGTAGACCTGCGGGTTGCCGAAGGCCCGTCCGGCTTCCTCGCGCGTCATGTTGACCGCGTTGACCAGCGCTGCCTCGGTATGCACCACGCGCATGCCACGCCCGCCGCCGCCGCCCGCCGCCTTGATGATGACCGGATAGCCGACTGCGCGGGCAATCTTCACGATCTCGCGCGGATCGTCCGGCAACGCGCCTTCCGAACCCGGCACGCACGGCACGCCGGTCTTGATCATGGTCTGCTTCGCCGTGACCTTGTCGCCCATCAGGCGAATCGTCTCCGGGCGCGGGCCGATGAACGTGAAACCCGATTGCTCGACGCGCTCGGCGAAATCCGCGTTCTCCGAGAGGAAGCCATAGCCGGGGTGGATCGCTTCGGCGTCGGTGACTTCCGCCGCGCTGATGAGCGCAGGCATGTTCAGGTAGGAGAGGTTGGACGGCGCCGGTCCGATGCACACGGCTTCGTCGGCGAGCTTGACGTACTTGGCTTCCTTGTCGGCTTCGGAGTAGACGACAACGGTCTTGACGCCCAGCTCGCGGCACGCGCGCTGGATGCGAAGCGCGATCTCGCCGCGGTTCGCAATAAGAATTTTTTCAAACATGGTGGGTCGGCTCATCAACGGGCACGCGCGAGCGGCCCTCGGGGATCCAATCGGCGGCGCGCGCGGCTCGGGCGAACGAGGTCTGCAAGCGAGTCTGCGCGCTGGACGCAATGCCGGACAGCAATGGCGACGGCATGGGCAAAAAGCGCGCGTTCAGGCTGCGTTCGACGAAGAAGCGGCACATCCGGCGCGGTGGCGCGTCAGTCGCCGATGACGTAGAGCGGCTGGCCGTATTCGACCGCCTGACCGTTCTCGACGAGGATTTCCTTCACGACGCCGGCCTTGTCGGACTCGATTTCGTTCAGGAGCTTCATGGCTTCGATGATGCACAGCGTCTGGCCTTCCTTCACCGTATCGCCGACCTGCACGAACGGATCCGCGCCCGGCGAGGGTGCGCGGTAGAACGAGCCGACCATCGGCGAGGTCACGACGTGTCCCTGCACGGCCGCGGCCGGTGCGCCGGCGGCAACCGGGGCGCCGGCTTCGCCCACCTGGCCCATGTGCGGGGCGGACGGCATCGGCGCTTGCGGCGCGTACTGCTGCGGCGCCTGCATGTACACCGGCGCGGCGTTCTTGACGATGCGAACCTTGCCTTCGCCTTCTGTCACTTCCAGCTCCGAGATGCCGGATTCCGAGACGAGGTCGATCAGCGTTTTGAGTTTACGAAGGTCCATCGAAAAATCCCCTTTCAATACTTGGAGACCGGGGCTGCCCGGTGCTTGACTTGATGTTTGGGTGCTGTGACTGTTCAGCCGCGAGCCGATGCGGCAGCCGCCTGGCTGCGCTGGCCCGCCTGCCCGAACGGCGCGGGTATGACCGCTCCCGGTGCTGCACGGCGGCCGTCACCCGATTCACGGATGGCAGGCCCAACGTCGAGGCAAGCTCGCAGCACCGGCAGAGTAGTCATGGTCGCTTCGGGTTGTGCGGAATTGGGCGCACTTTAGCGCCGTTTAGAGAATTTTGTCTAGTTTTACCCGTTGGGCCAGGCGTCGAGCACGAGACAAATTATCGCGCCCGCCGCCTGCTCATCTCGAATTTGGCTCAAGATCGCCGTAATGTACCCTAACTCGCGGCTTACTTAATGCAACTTGCGCGCAGACTTGAGTCAAATTTTACAAGCTATCGAGGATGCGTTTGAGTTCCGCGCTGTCCACTTCGCCTAATTTTGTCGACCGAACGGCGCCTTTTGCGTCGATCACGACGGTAAAAGGCAAAGCGCCAGCACTGTTGCCGAAGCTGCGCGCAAGATCTGCACCGCCGAATCCGGTGACGTAGACGGGGTAGGCCACCGGCACTTTCTTGAGGAAGTCGTTGACGTTTTTTTCGCTGTCGACGCCCAGTCCGATGAAGGTAATGCCCTTCTTCTGGTACTCGCGCTGTAACGCGGACAGTTCCGGCATTTCCTTGACGCACGGCCCGCACCACGACGCCCAGAAGTTGACGACCACCGGCTTGCCCTTGAATGCGGCCAACGGCTGCGACGTGCCCGCCGCGCCCGGTGGCGTTGTCTTCCAGAGTTGGTCGACGGGGTTGCCGGCCGGTGTGCCGCTGCTGGCCTGCGTCGCGGCCTCGCTGTCATTGCCGGTGAAGACGTGGCCCGCGTAGAGGCCGCCGGCCGTTGCGGCGACCGCAACCACGAGGGCCGCGAAAATGCGTGTGGTGTTCATGAGCGTCCGGAAAAGTATCAGCCGCCGATGTCGAGCGGCGGCGCATCGGATTGATCGAGCAGCGAGCGAACCGTTGTGGCATTGGCGCGAGCGAGCCGCCCGCGGCCGTCCGCGCGCACTGCGCCGCGCAGATCGTCCGGGCCGTACAGCGCGATATGCACGCCGACCGGCTCCTCACCCGGGGTGCGCTGCAGGAAGCTGAGCGTCTCGACGTAGCCGCGCCCGGCGAAATGCCGCGTCTCCGAGACGTCGTACTGCACGTTGTTGTTCAGCAGGTAGATGGCGACTTCCTTCGGGTTGTCGCAGAAGCATTGCAGATGGACATCCGAATGTTCGCCTGCCGTGCCGTTCAGCACCGCGCCGGTCAGATAGGGATCGAAGGGCTTGAGCCGTTCCATCCAGTCGAGCGCGGCTTCGCGCATGCGGCGAAGCAGCGCCGGCTGACTGTCGCTCTGGAAAATCGCCTGGTACTCGCGGATTTCCTCTTCGATCTGGTCGTTATCAGGCAGGAATTCGCCGCCGATCTTCGTCTCGCCGACCACCTGCTTCGCGGCCTTGCGCTTGGCGGTGGCGTAGTCGAGACCGTCTTCGGCGATCATTCTCGCAGCGGCGATCGCGATTTCCTCGCGCACCCGCTGCGGATCGAAATGTGATTTGCGAACCATGCCGAAATGATACTAGATAACAGCAGGCAGCCATTTTGGCCGGCTTCGGCACCCGCCGCTGGGGACGCCGGAGGGCGGGGTTCGCTCGGTTACAATAGCCTCTCTCAGGCGCGCTCCCGCAAGGGTTTAAACCCAGGCGCCATTCCCTGTTTTCAGCACTGAATCTGAATCGCCCGCGCGGCGCGACACGCTTTATGCACATCCACATCCTCGGCATCTGCGGCACCTTCATGGGCGGACTCGCCGTCCTGGCGCGCGAAGCGGGCCACAAGGTTACCGGCTGCGACGCGGGCGTCTATCCGCCGATGAGCACGCAGCTCGAAGCGCAGGGCATCGAGTTGATTGAAGGGTATGGCGTCGAGCAGCTGGCGCTGGAGCCGGACCTGTTCGTGATCGGCAACGTGGTGACGCGCGGCAATCCGCTGATGGAGGCCATCCTCGATCGCGGGCTGCCGTACACGTCCGGCCCGCAATGGCTCGGCGAGCATGTGCTGAACGGCAAGTGGGTGCTGGCCGTGGCCGGCACGCACGGCAAGACCACCACGAGTTCGATGCTCGCGTGGCTGCTCGAAGACTCGGGCATGAACCCGGGCTTTTTGATCGGCGGCGTGCCGCTCAACTTCGGCATTTCCGCGCGACTGACCGATTCGAGTTTCTTCGTGATCGAAGCAGACGAATACGACACGGCGTTCTTCGACAAGCGCTCGAAGTTCGTCCACTATCGCCCGCGCACCGCAGTGCTCAACAACCTCGAATTCGATCACGCCGATATCTTCCCGGATCTCGCTGCCATCGAAACGCAATTTCATCACCTCGTGCGCACGGTGCCCGGTATCGGGCGCATCGTGACGAACGGACGCGAAGCGGCGCTCGAACGCGTGCTGACGCGCGGCTGCTGGTCGGGCGTCGAGCGCTTTGGCGTGCAAGGCGGCTGGGAGGCATTGCCGGCTGCTGACGGCGCGGCCGTCGACGAGCAATTCGCCGTGTACTGGGAAGGCGAACGTCAGGGCGTGGTCGACTGGCAGGTACAGGGCGAGCACAACCGCTTGAACGCGCTCGCAGCGATTGCGGCAGCGCGCTCGGTGGGCGTGCCGGCGGCGCAGTCGGTGAAGTCGCTCGGCAGCTTTCGTAACGTCAAGCGCCGCATGGAGATCAAGGGCAGCGTCGACGGCGTCACCGTGTACGACGACTTCGCGCATCATCCCACCGCCATCGACACGACCGTCGCCGGATTGCGCACGCGCATCGGCGCGTCGCGCATCCTTGCCGTGCTCGAACCGCGTTCCAACACGATGAAACTCGGCACGATGAAGGCGCAGCTTCCGGCCAGCCTCGCCGGCGCGGACCTGGTGTTCGGCTACGGCGCGCGCGAAGGCCGCGACAAGCTCGGCTGGGATCTGGCCGACGCGCTTGCGCCGCTCGGCGACAAGGCAAGGGCATTCAACGAAATCGAACCGCTGGTGAAGGCAGTCACGGCCGCCGCGCGTCCGGGCGACCACGTCCTCGTCATGAGCAACGGCGGCTTCGGCGGCGTCCATCAGAAACTGCTCGACGCGCTGTCGGCGCGCGGCGCCGGAGGACGGGCGTGATTCTCTATCTGCACGGCTTTCGCTCGTCGCCTGAGTCTTTCAAGGCGCGCGTGATGCATGCGCGCCTTGCGGAACTCGGCCGGCTCGACGAATGGCGGTGCCCGACGCTGCCGGTCTCGCCGTCCGATGCCGTCGCGCTCGCGGAATCGCTCGTGGCAGACGAAGCGGCGCGTGACGTGACGGTGGTCGGCAGTTCGCTCGGCGGCTACTACGCCACGTATCTCGCCGAGAAACACGGCTGGCGTGCCGTGCTGCTGAATCCCGCCGTGGTGCCGCAGCGCGACCTGAGTCATTTCCTGGGCAAACAGCCGCTGTGGCACGGCGGCGGCAGCATCACCGTGCTGCCGCGTCATCTCGACGAACTGCGCGCGCTCGCGGTCGAACGGATCACGCGGCCCGAACGCTACTTCCTGATCGCGGCGACGGGCGACGAAGTGCTCGATTACCGTACGATGCTCGACCACTATCCCGGCGTGCGCACCACGCTGATCCAGGGCGGCGATCATGCGATCAGCGACTTTCCGGCGCATCTCGCCGACGTGCTCGCGTTCTGCGATGAGGCGCCGCCGCCGCTCGTCACGCCCGCTGCGGCGTGAATCCGGGCGTCGAACCCATTCATCCACCGGCGCGCGGCCCCATCACCATCGGCCTGCGTTCCGGTCCACTGTCTGACGAGAGTATTGAGTGAACGTTTTCTTCGAGGAATCGGGTAGTTTCAAGGCCGGATCGGTGCTGTCCAAGCAGGGCGACGCGTTCCAGGTCGAGTTGCCGGGCGGACGCCGCGCCAAGGTACGGGCGAAGGACGTGCTGATCGAGTTCGAGAAGCCCGCCGCCGGCGACCTGATGCAGGAGGCCGACGCGATCGCGCAGGAGATCGATCTCGATTTCCTGTGGGAATGCGCGCCCGACGAGGAGTTTCCGTTCGCCACGCTCGGCGCGGATTATTTCGGCGACAAGTTCGGCCCCACGGAACGCGCCGCGCTCGTGCTGCGGATGCACGGCTCGCCGGTCTACTTCCGTCGCAAGGGACGCGGCCAGTATCAGCGCGCGCCGCAAGAGCAGTTGCAGATGGCGCTCGCCTCGCTCGAGCGCAAGCGTCAGCAGGCGCTCGTGCAGCAGGGCTGGGAAGAGGAACTCAAAGCCGGCAAACTGCCCGAGGCGCTGAAGGGCAAGGCCATCGGGCTCCTGACGAAGCCGGACAAGAACTCCAGCGAGTACAAGGCGCTGGAGGCGGCCGCCGCCGCGCGGGGCATTTCGCAGGCGCGGCTGATGCTCGAATGCGGCGGCATCGCGTCGCCGCGCGCGCTGCATGAAGCGCGCTTCCTGTCGGAGCACTTTCCGCACGGCATCGGCTTTCCGGCGGTGCAGCCAGCGCCGCTGCCCGAGGATCTGCCGGAAGCGAACGTCCAGGCGTTCTCCATCGACGACGTCACCACGACCGAAATCGACGACGCCTTCTCCGTCGAACATCTCGCCGATGGCCGCGTGCGCGTGGGCATCCATATCGCGGCGCCGGCGCTCGGCATTGCGCGCGACGACGCCATCGACGCAATTGCGCGCGGGCGCCTGTCCACCGTCTACATGCCCGGCGACAAGATCACGATGCTGCCCGACAACGTCGTCGAGGTCTTCACGCTCGGTGAGGGCGGGCTGCGTCCGGCGCTGTCGCTGTACATCATCGTGAATCGCGAGACGCAGGAGATTGTCGCCACCGAGACGCGCGCCGAGCGCGTGTTCGTGAAGAGCAACCTGCGGCACAACCATCTCGATGAACACGTCACCGAGGAAAGTCTCGCCGCCGGCACGGGCGAGTATCCGCACAAGGACGACATCGCGGTGCTGTGGCCGCTCGCGCAGGCGCTGTTCGAAAAGCGCCAGGAAGCGCGCGCCGGCTATGGCCTGCGGCGTGAAGTGCAGCGCAACAACGACTTCAACTTCTATGTCGATGGCGAGCACATCACGATCACGCCGCGCCGCCGGGGCTCGCCGCTCGACCTGATCGTCGCGGAACTGGCGATTCTCGCGAATTCGTCGTGGGGCGCGTTCCTCAATGACCACGGCGTGCCGGGCATCTATCGTTCGCAGCGCGGCTTCGGCGGTCCGGGTCCGAAGCGCACGCGTATGCAGACAACGCCCGCGCCGCACGAAGGGCTGGGCGTCGCGCAATATGCGTGGAGCACGTCGCCGCTGCGCCGCTATGTCGATCTTGTGAATCAGTGGCAGCTGCTCGCCTGCGTGCAGCATGGCGTGATGGCCAAGCTCGCCGCGCCGTTCAAGCCGAAGGACGCGGATCTTTTTGCCGTCGTGCAGGGTTTCGACGACACCTACAGCGCCTACGCGGATCATCAGCGCCGCATGGAGTATTTCTGGTGCCTGCGCTGGCTCCGGCAGGAGAATCGCAAGCAGGTGCCGGCGTCGGTGATCAAGGACGATCTCGTGCGTCTCGAAGAGATTCCGCTGGTGCTGCACGTGCCGGGCCTCGGCGTGCATGCGCGCGGCACGCGCGTGATGCTGGAAGTCGTCTCGACCGACGAGCTGACCGTCGAGGCGTCGTGCCGTCTGCTGCACGTGATCGATGCGCCGTCCGTCAGCGCGCCGGCCGAGGAAGACGAGGCTGAGGAGGAGATCATCGAGGCCGATGATCTCTCGGCGCAAAGCGAGGCGGAAGCGTCGGCCGAGGCGTCGGCCGAGTCACCGGCTGATGCGCCTGTTGCCCCTGACGATGCACCGCAACCCCCGGAGCCGAGCGGATCATGAAAGATCGTTATGCGGTGATCGGCAATCCGGTCGAGCACAGCAAGTCGCCGTGGATCCATGCAAGGTTCGCCGTGCAGACGGGCGAGCCGGTCGAATACGGGCGCATGCTCGGGCCGCTCGGCGGTTTCGAGCCGGAAGTGCGGCGCTTCATCGCGTCGGGCGGGCGTGGCCTGAACGTCACGGTGCCGTTCAAACTCGAAGCGCACGCGCTGGCTGATTCGCTGTCGCCGCGCGCCGCGGCGGCCGGCGCGGTCAATACGCTCGCGTTCGGCCCCGATGGCGTGCGCGGCGACAACACCGACGGCGTCGGACTCGTGCGCGACATCGAAGTGAATCTCGGCGTGAGCCTGAAGGGCGCACGCATCCTGCTGCTCGGCGCGGGCGGCGCGGCGCGCGGCGTCGTGCTGCCGATCTTCGAGCGCGCCCCGGCTGCGCTCACCATCGTCAATCGCACGGCGGCGAAGGCGGATCAACTCGTCGACCAGTTCGCGCCGAACGCAGCCGAAGCCGGCGTGCGCTTCTCGGGCGGCAGCGCGGCGAGCGTCGAGGGCGGCGCGTATGACGTGATCGTCAACGCGACGGCCGGCAGTCTCGATGCCGCGCTGCCCGAGTGCGACGACAGCGCCTTCGGCCCGGCCACGCTCGCTTACGACATGATGTACGGCGCGCAGCCCACCGTGTTCATGCAGCACGCGTCGCGGCTCGGCGCGCGCGCGGCGGACGGGCTCGGCATGCTGGTCGAGCAGGCCGCCGAGTCGTTCTTCGTCTGGCGCGGCGTGCGTCCCGACGGCGGCGCCGTGCTGCGCGAGTTGCGCCAGTCGCTGGCCGCGAAAGCCTGATGACCACCGCGCCGGTCGGCGGCCGAACGCCATCGGGCAGCGCGCGGAGCCGCCGCGAGGTGCGGCTCGGGCCGGCGCGCTGGATTCTCTACGGCGTCTCGGTGCTGGGCATCGCGTTCTTCGCCACGCAACTTTGGTTCTTTGCCCAGGTCGGCATCTGGACGGTCGTGAATCCCGGACCGACGGCCTTCATGCGCAGCGACGCCTGGACGCTCGCCAAAACGCATCCGGGCGTCACATTGCAGCGCACCTGGGTTCCCTACGACCAGATCTCGCGCAATCTGAAGCGCGCGATCATCGCGTCCGAGGACGCCAACTTCGTCAACAACAACGGCTACGAAACCGACGCCATCCTGCAGGCGTGGGAGAAGAACAAGACGCGCGGAAAGATCGTCGCAGGCGGCTCGACCATCTCGCAGCAGCTGGCCCGCAACCTGTTGCTGTCGCGTGAGAAGAGCTACATGCGCAAGGCGCAGGAGCTCGCGATCACCTGGATGCTCGAATTCTGGATGGACAAGGAACGCATCTTCGAGATCTATCTGAATTCGGTCGAATGGGGCAACGGCGTGTACGGTGCGGAAGCCGCCGCGCAGCACTATTACAAGACCTCGGCGGCGAAGCTCACGGCCTGGCAGAGCGCCCGGCTCGCTGTCATGCTGCCGCGCCCGAAGTACTTCGACGATCACCGCAACGCGCCGTATCTGTCGCAGCGGGCGGGCGTGATTGCACGCCGGATGGGCGCTGCCGAGCTGCCGCAATGAGTTTTAGCTGAGACCCAATAAACAAGATAAAGCCCTGATTCGTCAGGGCTTTTTTGTTTTTGTAAAGTGGCGCATCAGACATTAACCTCCCATTATGTGAGTCGCACGATCACATATTGAATAAATCAACCGGCCAGAACTACAATCCGACCAAAGCTGGAAAACGGCACTGCGCGTGTCACCGGATCAGCCGCCCAGGCTGACTCCGGCACGCGACAAGAACAACGGAGACACGTCATGCATTCGATCGCCTGCCCGCGCTCGCGGGCTGTTTCGTACGCGCCATTCGCTTCCTCGCAGTGTCATTCGGCCTCGGCGTTCCGCGCGATGACGCCGTCATTCGCGTCCCGCCGCGCTTCGTGATCCGTCAGGAGACCCGCGCCATGACTCAATTCCAGAATCCCGAAACCGACGCCGCCGACGCCGCCGACGTCCAGGCCGCTCACACGAGCGGTCCGGACCTGAAACGCAACGGCACGGGCGCCGCGCGGCATGCGCCGGATCCGGACGCGATCGCACTGCCGAGCGCGCTGGTCGACATCACGCCGCAACAGGCCGGCACGCAGACGCTGCTGCGCGGCCTCGCGATCCTCGAAGCCGCCGCCAACGGCGCGCGCGATCTGCGCTCGTTCGGCGCGGCGCTCGGCACCACGCGCAGCACGACGCACCGGCTGGTCAGTTCGCTGGTGCAGGCGCGCTATCTGCGCCAGGTGCAGGGCGGCTATCTGCTCGGACCGAAGCTGATCGAGCTGGGCACGATCGCGCTGGAACAGATGCCGCTGACAGCGGTCGCGCGTCCGCATCTTCAGGCGCTCGCCGACCATACGCACGACACCATTCACCTCGGCGTGCGCGACGGCGACGACGTCCTCTACATCGACAAGATTCCTGGCACACGCGGGCTGGAAATGCGTTCGCGCGTCGGGCACCGCATGCCGCTGGCATCGACGGGGATCGGCAAGGCGATGATGCTCGACCTCGAAGCGAACGCGTGGAAGAGGTTGCTCGACGCGTCGCATCGCGTGCTGGCGAAGACCAGTTTCAAGCCCGACAACCGCCCCGACTTCGACACCTTCCTGCAACGCATGACGCGCTACGCGCAAGGCGGCTTCACCTTCGATCTCGAAGAGAACGAAGCGTCGATCCGTTGCGTAGCCGCACCGGTGCGGGACGCGTCCGGCGCGATCGTCGCGGCCTTGTCGGTGGCGAGCACGATTCCGTACATGCCGCACGAACGCATGGAAGAACTGATCCCGGTCGTGCAGCGCGAAGCGCGCGCGATCTCCGAGGAACTCGGCTGGCGCGCGCCGCAGCCGTCGCGCAGGATCAAGCGATGAGCGCAACGGCATCCGGACCCGCACTCATCGCGCTCGACTGGGGCACGACCTCCCTGCGCGCCTATCTGCTCGGCGCCGATGCCAGCGTGCTCGACACGCGCGCATCGTCGGCGGGCATCATGAAACTGCCCGAAGGCGGCTTCGACCAGGCGTTCGAGGACACCTGCGGCACGTGGCTCGACGCGCATCCGCACCTGCCCGTGATCGCGGCGGGCATGGTCGGCAGCGCGCAAGGCTGGGTCGAGGCACCTTATGTCGAAACGCCCGCCGGCGCGGATGCGCTCGTCGGCGGCATCGTCACGGTGCAGACGGCGCGCGGCGTGGCGCTGCATGTCGTGCCCGGCGTGCTCGAACGCGGCACGCTACCCAATGTGATGCGCGGCGAGGAAACCCAGATCTTCGGCGCGCTGGCGAGCGAACCCTCGCTGGGCGCCTCGGGCGGCGCGCTGATCGGCCTGCCGGGCACGCACGCCAAGTGGGCGTTCGTCGGGCAGGACCGCATCGAGCGCTTCTATACCTTCATGACGGGCGAGACCTTCGGCGCACTGCGCGACCACACGATCCTCGGCCGCACCATGCATCCAAGCGCGACCCACGATGAAGCGGCGTTCCTGCGCGGCGTCGATACGGCACGCGATGCCGGTCATCCCGGCGTGCTCGCGACGATCTTCAGCACGCGCACGCTGGGCCTCACCGGCCAGTTGACGGCGGAACAGCAGTCGGACTATCTGTCGGGCTTGCTGATCGGACACGAACTGCGCGGCCTCAACGAAGTGCTGTTGCGCGAACAGGCCGCGCTGGCGGGCAAGACGCTGCGCCTGATCGGCAACGACGCGCTGTGCGACCGCTACCGCGCCGCACTGGCGCGCTACGGATGCCACGAGGCACGAACGGTCGCGCACGCCACCGAGCGCGGTCTTTACCGAATTGCCGCGCAGGCCGGGCTGGTGTCCGCGCCGTCGCGCGCGGCCTGAGATGGAGTCACGAGACATGCAGCCTCCCATCAACCTGCCCGCGCCGTACGGCATGCACGGCGGCCTGGCAAAGGCGTTCGCCGCCTGCCCGCTGGTCGCGATCCTGCGCGGCGTCACGCCGGCCGAAGCCGCCGATCACGGCCGCGCGCTGTATGCAGCGGGCTTTCGCATCATCGAGGTGCCGCTCAATTCGCCGCAGCCGTTCGACAGCATCGCGGCCATCCGCCAGGCGCTGCCGGACGACGCGATCATCGGCGCGGGCACCGTGCTGCATCCGAGCTACGTCGACAACGTGAAGGCCGCGGGCGGCGAACTGATCGTGATGCCGCACAGCGACGCCGACGTGATCCGCGCCGCGAAGGCGCAGGGCATGGCGTGCGCGCCGGGTGTCGCGACGCCGAACGAAGCGTTTCTCGCGCTGAAGGCGGGCGCGGACGTGCTGAAGATGTTCCCGGCCGAGCAGCTCGACCCGACCGTGACGAAGGCCTGGCGCGCAGTGATTGCGAAAGAGGTGCCGCTGGTGCCGGTCGGCGGTATTTCTCCCGACAACATGGGGCCGTTCCTGACGGCCGGCGCGAATGGTTTCGGTCTCGGCTCGGCGCTGTACAAGCCGGGACAGAACGCCGAGGTGACCGCGCATCACGCGAAGGCGTTCATCGACGGACTGGCGCTGGCGCGAGGTGAACACGGAGGTGAGAAGAAATGAGCCGCCTCGCCGGCAAGGTGGCGATGGTCACCGGCGCGGGACGCGGCATCGGCGCGGCGATCGCGCTGGCCTTCGCGCGCGAAGGCGCTGCGGTGGTGCTGGCGGAACTCGACATCGACACTGCGCAGGCCACGGCCGAACGCATCGCGGCGGAAACGAACAACGCGCGTGTCTTCGCGCTGCGCACGGATGTGACGCAGAGCGCATCGGTGAAGGACGCGGTGGAGCAGGCGCAGGCCCGGCTCGGCCCGCTCGACGTGCTGGTGAACAACGCCGGCATCAACGTGTTCTGCGATCCGCTCACCATGACCGACGACGACTGGCGCCGCTGCTTCGCCGTCGATCTCGACGGCGTGTGGAACGGCTGTCGCGCGGTGCTGCCGGGCATGGTCGAACGCGGGCGCGGGAGCATCGTGAACATTGCGTCGACGCACAGTTTCAAGATCATCCCGGGCTGCTTTCCGTATCCGGTGGCAAAGCATGGCGTGATCGGCCTGACGCGTGCGCTCGGCATCGAGTACGCGCCGAACAACGTGCGCGTGAACGCGATCGCGCCGGGTTATATCGAGACGCAGTTGACGCTGGACTGGTGGGATGCACAGGACGATCCGCGGGCCGCGCGTCAGGCGACGCTCGACCTGCAGCCGATGAAGCGCATCGGCCAGCCGCGCGAAGTGGCGATGACGGCCGTGTTCCTGGCGTCGGACGAGGCGCCGTTCATCAACGCGAGCTGCATCACGGTGGATGGCGGGCGCAGCGCGCTGTACCACGACTGATTCAGATGAGAAGAATGACGCACTGGCCGCTGTGCGACATCACACATGAAAAAAAGCGGCCACACACCTTCGTAGCTTCGTAGCGCCCGCACGCGGGCATCTTTGAAATAACGGAAAAAGTCAGGAGACACAAGATGAAACGCAGACTGTTCCTCACGCTGATCGCTGCCGCCACGGCCACGAGCGCCTCCATGATCGCGGCGCCGGTCGCGCAGGCCGCCGACGACGTCAAGATCGGCTTCCTCGTGAAGCAGCCGGAAGAGCCGTGGTTCCAGGACGAGTGGAAGTTCGCCGAAATGGCCGCGAAGGAGAAGGGCTTCACGCTCGTGAAGATCGGCGCGCCGTCGGGTGAGAAGGTGATGAGCGCCATCGACAACCTCGCCGCTCAGAAGGCGCAGGGCTTCATCATCTGCACGCCGGATGTGAAGCTCGGGCCGGGCATCGTCGCGAAGGCGAAGGCCGACAAGCTCAAGATGATGACGGTCGATGACCGTCTCGTCGACGGCTCGGGCAAGCCGATCGAATCGGTGCCGCACATGGGCATCTCGGCATACAACATCGGCAAGCAGGTGGGTGACGGCATTGCCGCCGAGATCAAGAAGCGCGGCTGGGACATGAAGGATGTCGGCGCGATCGACGTGACTTACGAACAGCTGCCGACCGCGCATGACCGCACTTCGGGTGCCACTGACGCGCTGGTCGCCGCCGGTTTCCCGAAGGCGAACATCGTGATGGCGCCGCAGGCGAAGACCGACACCGAGAACGCGTTCAACGCGGCCAACATCGCGCTGACGAAAAACCCGCAATTCAAGCACTGGGTGGCTTACGCGCTGAACGACGAAGGCGTGCTCGGCGCGGTGCGCGCGGCGGAAGGCCGGGGCTTCAAGGCGGACAACATGATCGGCATCGGCATTGGCGGTTCGGACTCGGCGTTGAACGAGTTCAAGAAGCCGAACCCGACCGGCTTCTTCGGCACCGTCATCATCAGCCCGAAGCGTCACGGCGAAGAAACCTCGGAACTGATGTACGCGTGGATCAAGGACGGCAAGGCGCCGCCGCCGCTGACGCTCACGACCGGCATGCTGGCGACGCGTGACAACGTGGCTTCGGTGCGTCAGCAAATGGGTCTGGCGTCGAACTAAGTCTTTCGTGCAGCAAGCGGGCCGCGCGTGCGTGGCCCGCCGATGAAATCAGGAGGCGATGTGTCAGCGACGCTGCGGTTTGACAATATCGGCAAGGTGTTCCCAGGCGTGCGCGCGCTCGACGGCGTGTCGTTCGACGTCAACGCCGGCGAAGTTCACGGTTTGATGGGCGAGAACGGCGCGGGCAAATCGACCTTGCTCAAGATTCTCGGCGGCGAGTACCAGCCCGATTCGGGGCGTGTGCTCATCGATGAAAAGGAAGTGCATTTCGCGAGCGCGGCGGCGTCGATCGCCTCGGGCATCGCGGTGATTCACCAGGAATTGCAGTACGTGCCGGACCTGACGGTGTCCGAGAACCTGTTGCTCGGCGCGCTGCCGAACCGGCTCGGCTGGGTCAACAAGCGCGCGGCCAGGAAGCACGTGGCCGAACGGCTTGAGGCGATGGGCGTCGATCTCGATCCGAACGCGAAGCTGCGCAAGCTTTCCATCGCGCAGCGGCAGATGGTGGAGATCTGCAAGGCGCTGCTGCGCAATGCGCGCGTGATTGCGCTGGACGAACCGACCAGTTCGCTTTCGCATCGCGAGACCGAAGTGCTGTTCAAGCTGGTGCGCGATCTCCAGGCCGACAAACGTGCGCTGATCTACATCTCGCACCGCATGGACGAGATCTACGAGCTGTGCGACACGTGCACCATCTTCCGCGACGGGCGCAAGATTGCCTCGCATCTGTCGCTTGCTGAAGTGCCGCGCGACACGCTGGTGCAGGAGATGGTCGGCCGCGAGATCAGCGATATCTACAACTACCGCGCGCGCCCGCTCGGCGATGTGCGTTTCTCCGTGAAGAACGTGCAGGGCCCGGCTTTGAGCGCGCCCGCGAGCTTCGAAGTGAAGCGTGGCGAGATTGTCGGGTTCTTCGGGCTGGTGGGTGCGGGCCGCAGCGAACTGATGCATCTCGTCTACGGCGCGGACAAGAAGAAGGACGGCGCGATTGCGCTCGACGGCCAGCCGATCAAGGTGCGCAGCACCGGCGAGGCGATTCGTCACGGCATCGTGCTGTGTCCGGAGGACCGCAAGGAAGAGGGCATTGTCGCGATGGCGACGGTCGCCGAGAACATCAACATCTCGTGCCGGCGGCACTATTTGCGCGGTGGCTTGTTTCTCGACCGGAAGAAGGAAGCGCAGACGGCGGACCGTTTCATCGAACTCTTGAAGATCAAGACGCCGAGCCGCAGGCAGCGCATCCGGTTCTTGTCGGGCGGCAATCAGCAGAAGGCGATTCTGTCGCGCTGGCTGGCGGAGCCGGATTTGAAGGTCGTGATTCTCGATGAGCCGACGCGCGGCATCGACGTTGGCGCGAAGCATGAGATCTACAACGTCATCTATCAGCTGGCGGAACGGGGCTGCGCGATCGTGATGATTTCGTCGGAGTTGCCGGAGGTGCTGGGTGTGTCGGATCGCATCGTGGTGATGCGGCAGGGGCGCATAGCGGGCGAACTGCCGCGTGAGAAGGCGAATGAACAGGCGGTGCTGAGTCTTGCGCTGCCGCAGTCGGACAGCGTGGCGCAGGCGGCGTGAGCCGGCCGGACGGCGACGGAAAGGACAAGAGAGGAGTCAAACATGGAAGCTAGAGAAAACATCGTGGGGCAGGCGGCCGAGACGGTGGCGAATACGCTGATCCCGCAGAAGAGTGACAAACAGAAGTGGTGGCAGCAGATCACTGAATACAGTTTGATCGTGATTTTCATCGTGATGTTCGTGACGATGTCGGCGACTGTCGATCACTTCTTCTCGATCGAGAACATGCTGGGTCTGGCGTTGTCGATTTCGCAGATCGGCATGGTCGCGTGCACGATGATGTTCTGTCTCGCATCGCGCGACTTCGATCTTTCGGTGGGTTCGACGATCGCATTTGCTGGCGTATTGTGCGCGATGGTGTTGAACGCGACGGATAACACGGCGATTGCGATTGTTGCGGCGGTGGCGGCGGGGGCGGTGATTGGTTTCGTCAACGGCGCGGTGATTGCGTACTTGCGCATCAATGCGTTGATTACCACGCTGGCCACGATGGAGATTGTGCGTGGGCTGGGTTTCATTGTGTCGCACGGGCAGGCGGTGGGCGTGTCGTCGGATACGTTCATTGCGCTGGGCGGACTTGCGATGTTCGGGATTTCCCTGCCGATCTGGGTCACGCTTGCGTGTTTCATCGTTTTTGGCGTATTGCTCAACCAGACTGTGTATGGGCGTAACACGCTGGCGATTGGCGGTAATCCGGAGGCGTCGCGGCTTGCGGGGATTAATGTCGAGCGGACGCGGGTTTGGATCTTTTTGATTCAAGGCGCGGTGACTGCGCTGGCGGGGGTGATTCTCGCATCGCGGATTACGTCGGGGCAGCCGAATGCTGCTCAAGGGTTTGAGCTCAATGTGATCTCGGCTTGTGTGTTGGGTGGGGTTTCGTTGTTGGGCGGGAGAGCGACGATCTCCGGCGTCGTGATTGGCGTGCTCATTATGGGCACGGTTGAGAATGTGATGAATCTTCTCAATATCGATGCGTTTTATCAGTATCTCGTGAGAGGGGCGATTTTGCTTGCTGCTGTCTTGCTTGATCAGTTGAAGAATCGCGGTTCGAGGGATTAAGGTTTTTGCGTCCGCTTGCGCTTGGTTCTTTGCTCGCGCTTCTATGGACTTCCTGTATTCGCGTCGGTCTATTGGCACTGCCCTTCCCCGGGGCGGGGGTAACTTTCTTTGCTGCTGCAAAGAAAGTCACCAAAGAAAGCAGCTTTTTTTTCCGCCCAGCGTCATCAAATGGGCGCAGCACAGAACGATGTTTCTGGCCCTGCACTAGCGAGTGCCCTCATAGGCCAAACGGGGCGTGGATCGCGGACCCACTGAGACAAACTGCCGTTTAACGAACTGGTGCAGCACCTGAAAGTTCCGGCCCAGCGCTCCGCGCTGCCGAAGGGTATGCAAAGGAATCCGGCGGGAGGCACGAACAATGAGATGGATCCGTTAGCAAGGAAGCACGGGCAGACCCGATTGACCGGTCGGCGGCGCGCAGCGCAGCGCCGGAGCTTTGAGGGGCTGTACCAGTGTGATTGAGGGCGCGGTTGCATAGTGGGTCCGCGATCCACGCCCGGTGAGGCCTTTGAGGGCACTCGCTACTGCCGGGCCAGTGAGGCAATTCTGTGTCGTGCCGCTAAATGACGCTGGGCGAGAAAAAAAGCTGCTTTCTTTGGTGACTTTCTTTGCAGCAGCAAAGAAAGTTACCCCCGCCCCGGGGAGGGGCAGTGCTAATAGACCGACGTGATAACGGGAAGTCCATAGAAGCGCGGGCGAAGGAAAAGAGCGCCAAGCGAAGACCCCCGCCCCGGGGAGGGGCAGTGCTAATAGACCGACGTGATAACGGGAAGTCCATGGAAGCGCAGGCGAAGGAAAAGAACGCCAAGCGAAGACCCCCGCCCCCGGGCAGGGGCAACCCAAACCACCCACTGATCTCCAAACCATGCCCCAACCCGAACCCAAACTTGCGACCTACCCCAGCCTGTCGGGCAAAACAATCCTGATCACCGGCGGCGCGACCGGCATCGGCGAGGGTTTCGTCGAACACTTCTTCGCACAAGGCGCGAAAGTCGCCTTCTTCGACATCGACACGAAAGCGGGTGAAGCACTCGCCGACCGCCTCGCCGCGGCATTGCAACAAAACCAAACCCGCCCGACGTTCCTGAACGTCGACCTCACCGACATCGACGCCTTGCGAAAAGGCATCGCCGACGTCCGCAGCACCCTCGGCCCCATCGGCGTGCTCATCAACAACGCCGCCAACGACAAGCGTCACGCCATCGAGGACGTCACGCCCGAATCCTACGACGCCGGCATCGCCGTCAACATCCGTCATCAGTTCTTCGCCGCACAGGCGGTCATCGACGACATGAAGCAACTCGGCGGCGGTTCCATCATCAATCTGGGCTCGGTCAGCTGGATGCTCAAGCAAGGCAACTTCCCCGTCTACACCACCGCCAAGTCGGCAGTACAAGGCATGACGCGCGGCCTCGCGCGCGATCTCGGCAAGTTCGGCATCCGCGTCAACACACTCGTGCCAGGCTGGGTCATGACCGAAAAACAAAAGCGCCTGTGGCTCGACGACGCCGGCCGCGAAGCCATCAAGCAAGGCCAATGCATCGGCGGCGAACTGCTGCCGCTACACCTCGCGCGCACCGCGCTCTTCCTCGCCTCCGACGACAGCGCCATGATCACCGCGCAGGACATCATCGTCGACGGAGGCTGGGCCTGATGGACACCTCTTCCGCCCGGCTTCTGATCGACAGCCAATGCGCGCTCGGCGAAGGCGCAACCTGGTGCGCCGCCAGCCAACGCTTCTGGTGGACCGACATCGAAGGCGCCCGGCTATGGCGCTGCAATCCGCTCGACGGTTCCAGCGAGTCGTTCGACATGCCCGAGCGACTCGCATGCTTCGCGCCCTGCGCCGACTCGCGCTTTCTGCTGCTCGGCCTCGCGTCGCGGCTCGCGTTCTATGAAATCGCAAGCGGCCGCATCGATACCATCATGGAAGTCGAAGCCGGTCTGCCAACGCGACTCAACGACGGCCGCTGCGACCGCGACGGGCGCTTCGTGTTCGGCACCAAGCACGACGTGGAAGACGCGCAAGCCGTCGGCGGGTTCTATCGGCTCAATCCGGATCTTTCGCTGGAGCGCCTGCCGCTCGCTGCGTGCGCGATCTCGAACAGCATCGGCTTCGCGCCCGACGGCAAGACCATGTACTACTGCGACTCACCCACGCGCCAGATCCGCGCATGCCACTATCCTGATTTCACCGACGACCGCGTATTCGTCGAACTCACCGATATGACCGGCGTGCCGGACGGTTCCATCGTCGACGCCGATGGCGGGCTGTGGAATGCACAATGGGGCGGCGCGCGCGTCGTACGCTACGGACCCGACGGCCGCGAGACGGCGCGCATCGACGTGCCCACCACGCAGCCAAGCTGCACCGCGTTCGGCGGTGAGGATTTCGCCACGCTCTTCGTGACCAGCGCGCGCATCGGTCTCGACGACGACGCGCTGCGTCGCGATGCCCACGCAGGCGGCGTGTTCGTCGCGACGCCCGGCGTGCGCGGTCTCGCGGAAACGGCGTTCGCCGGCCGAGCCTGACAACAGCATTCGAGGCGGCGCGCGATGACGCGCCGCCCGACCCGTCCCGGCCGCGCCGGGTTCTTCGCCTCTCGATGGAGCACGCGTCATGACTGTTGCCCGCACAGCACCAAGACCGAATCCTGCATCGACGTCCCAGCTTCAAGCCCAGGCGCGCCGCTCGCGTCTGGCCGCCGCCACCGAGCCGCCCGTCCGGCCGGGTCCGGCCTCGGCCGTGATCGCCATGGGTGGCACGCGCACCGAAGCCCGCATCACGCTCTCCAATCCGCATCTCCGGCTCGAACTGGCGCCCGCGCTGGGCGGCGGCATCACGCGCTTCGACTGGCGCGACGAAGGCGCGCTCGTGCCGATCTTCCGCCCGTGCATCGATCCCGGACCCGATACGGATCCCAATCAGCTCGCGTGCTATCCGCTCCTGCCGTATTCGAACCGTATCGGCAACGGACGCTTCCAGTTCTCGGGCCGCGCGATCGACGTGCCCTGCAACCGCGCCGGCGAACCGCTGCCGCTGCACGGCGACGGCTGGCTCGGCGCGTGGGAAGTCGCCGACACGGGCGATGAGGACGACGGACGCGTGCGGCTGACGCTCGATCGCAGCGACGGCACGCCGTACGCCTTTCGCGCGGCGCAGACGATTGCGCTGGAAGAGGCGAGCCTCGTCGTCACGCTCGAGATCGAGAACGCCGGCGACGCCGCCTTGCCCTTCGGGCTCGGCCTGCATCCGTTCCTGATGCGCGAGGCCGACACCGAACTCTCGGCGGCGGCAGGCGGCCTGTGGCTGTGCGGCGACGACTGGCTGCCGGTGCGGCACGTGCCGGCGCCGCCGGCGTGGCAATTCGGCGTCGCCTATCCGATGCCCTCCGCCATGGTGAACAACGCCTTCACCGGCTGGAGCGGGCGCACCAGCGTGCTGTGGCCGAAGCGGCGGCTGTCGCTGACCATCGCCGCCGACACCGATTACTACGTGCTGTACGCGCCGCCCGGCAAGGACTTCTTCTGCTTCGAACCGGTCGATCACCCGATCAACGCGATGAACCTGCCTGGCGGCGCCGAAGCGCACGGCATGACCGCGCTCGAACCGGGCCAACGGCTGACGCGGACCTTCCGCTTCACCGTCGAACGGACCGGCGAGGCCACGCGGCGCGGCCGTCCGAAGACGCGGGCCGGAGCCAAGGCGCGGACGCGCACGACCGCCGCGCGCTGAAGCCGGCGGGAAGCGAACGGGACGCAAGAGTGAAGCGATGCGCCGCACGTTAAAATGCGGCGCATCGACGTTCATTGAAATCCCCGCCATGTCCTTTCTCCAGACCCTCCAGACCGCGTGGTCGCGGACTCAATCGCTGCTGTGCGTTGGCCTCGATCCCGAGCCCGCGAAGTTTCCCGGCGCACTCAACGGCCGTCCCGATGCGATCTTCGAGTTCTGCAAGACCATCGCCGATGCGACCGCGCCCTATGCGTCGTCGTTCAAGCCGCAGATCGCCTACTTCGCCGCGCATCGCGCGGAAGATCAGCTCGAAGCGCTGATTGCGCATATTCACGAGCGCCATCCCGGCATTCCCGTGATTCTCGATGCCAAGCGCGGCGATATCGGCAGTACCGCCGAGCAGTACGCGAAGGAAGCCTTCGAGCGCTATCGCGCCGACGCCGTGACAGTCAATCCGTACATGGGTTTCGATTCCATCCAGCCGTATCTCGAACACGAGGGCCGGGGCGTGATCGTGCTGTGCCGCACGTCGAATCCGGGCGGCTCCGACCTGCAATTCCTCACCACCGACGGCCAGCCGCTCTATCAGGTCGTCGCCCGGCTCGCGGCGGAGAAGTGGAACGCGAGTGGCCAACTCGGGCTCGTGGTCGGCGCGACCTTTCCGAAGGAAATCGAAACGGTGCGGGGCATCGTCGGCGACATGCCGCTGCTGATTCCGGGCATCGGCGCGCAGGGCGGCGATGTCGAAGCAACCGTGCGGGCCGGCCGCACCGCGAACGGCGCGGGCATGCTGATCAACTCGTCGCGCGCGATCATCTACGCCGGCAAGGGCGACGACTACGCCGAGGCCGCGGCCGAAGCGGCAAAGAAGACGCGCGGCAGCATCAATCAGTATCGGTAACGCGAGGCCTCATTCGCCGGGGATGGGTTCGAACAGCGCTTCGAGATCCTCGGCGGAAAACATCTGCGTCAGGCTCGCGCTCTCCGACAGGATGCCCGCCGCAAGCGCTGCCTTGCTCTCCTGCATCGCCAGAATTCTCTCTTCGATGCTGCCCGCTGCGACGAGCTTGTACACGAACACCGGCTTGTCCTGTCCGATGCGGTGTGCGCGATCCGTCGCCTGATTCTCGGCGGCCGGATTCCACCACGGATCGTAATGAATGACGGTGTCCGCCGCCGTCAGGTTCAGGCCCACTCCGCCTGCCTTCAGGCTGATCAGGAAGATTGGCGCTTCGCCCGCCTGGAAGCGCCGCACCGGTGTCTTCCGGTCGACGGTTTCGCCCGTCAGGGTGACGTAGGCGAGATCCGCCTGATCGAGCGCATTCGCGATGATCGCGAGCATTCCCGTGAACTGCGAGAACACCAGCACGCGCCGCCCCTCTTCGATGAGTCCCGGCAGCATCTCCAGCAGCAGGGCGAGCTTCGCCGAACCTTGCCCTTTCTTCGCGCCGGGCAATTTGACGAGCGACGGATCGCAGCAGACCTGCCGCAGCTTCAGCAACGCATCGAGCATCAGGATATGACTGCGCGCCACGCCCTGTTTGGCAACGGCGTCGCGCACCTTCTGCTGCATCGCGGCGCGCACGGTTTCGTAGAGATCGCGTTGCGGCCCTTCGAGTTCGACGCGGCGCACGATCGTCGACTTGGGCGGCAGTTCGGTCGCGACCTCGTCCTTGCGGCGACGAAGCATGAACGGCCGGATCCGGCGAGCGAGCAGCGCGCGGCGCGTGGTGTCGTTCAGCTTTTCGATCGGCCTCCGCCAGCGGGAGGCAAACTCCTTCTGCGTGCCGAGGAACCCGGGCAACAGAAAATCGAATTGCGACCAGAGCTCGCCCAGATGATTCTCGAGCGGCGTGCCGGTGACGCACAGCCGATGCCGCGCGCGCAAGGTGCGCAGCGCGCCCGCCGCCTTGCTGGACGCGTTCTTGACCTGCTGGGCTTCGTCGAGGATCAGCAGATGAAAGTCATGCTGCGCCAACGCGTCACGGTCGCGCCAGACGAGCGGATACGTCGTCACCACTAAATCATGCGCGGCGATCTCCGCGAAACGTTCATGCCGTCGCGGCCCATGCAGATCCAGCACGTTCAGCGCGGGTGCGAAACGCCGCGCTTCTTCGACCCAGTTGTTGACGAGCGTCGTCGGCACGACGATCAGTGCCGGCCGCGCGAGCCGGCCCGCTTCCTTCTCGACCAGAATATGCGCGAGCGTCTGAACAGTCTTGCCGAGGCCCATGTCGTCGGCGAGCACGCCGGCGAGGTCGTGCTCGCGCAGAAACTGCATCCAGTCGAGGCCGTCGCGCTGGTAATCGCGCAGCGTGGTGTGCAGGCCGCGCGGCGCCTCGATGCGGCGCGGCCTGGCGGCGTTGCCCAGCCGTTGCGCAAGCTCGACGAGCGATGCGTCGCCATCGAATTGCCAGCGCTGTGTGTCATTCGTTCCGGCGAGCTTCGTTGCGGAGAGGCGGCCAGCCTCCAGCGCCGACAGCCGCAAGGGCGCCGCAGCGCCGGACCCGGTGCGGTCGAACAGGTCGAGCAGGTCATGCACGAGCGGCTTGATGCGGGCTGCGCGCAACTCGAAACGGCGGCCCGTCTGCGTGCGGAATTCGACGGCATGGCGGTCGTCGATCGTGTCGATCGAGCCGTTGAGCCAGCGACGGTCGCGTGCGAAGAGTTCGGCGAGCAGCGGTTCGAGACGCACGCGCTCCGCCTCCACCATGATGCCCAGTTCGAGATCGAACCAGCCGTCTTCGGAGGCGCGCGCGGTGGCATCGATTTCGTCGATCTCGACAACGTCGAAGCGCGAATTCGGCGCGATCACCACGCGCCAGCCCGCTGCGCGCAGTGCGGGCACGTGCTGCTCGACGAAGCCCGGCCACGCGTCCCGGTCCGGCATGAAGAAGGCGCCTGCATAGGGTGAGTCGTCGCGACTGACGGGTGCGCCGGAGATCGGTTTCAGGCCGCCGTCGAGCAGGCGCTGGACGCAGCTGTTTTCCGCATCGTGCCGGCGCGCGATGCGGGCCAGTTCACCGCCCGCGAGGCGCACGAGCATGTCGGGACTGTTCGCCGCGATCACGAGGCCGTCGTAGTCGAATTCGAGGCGCGCGAGGTCGAGCTCGGTCGGGGGCATGCCGAGCTTGCCGGGCGCATCGAGCAGAAGCGTGTCCAGCGTCAGCACCGCAACCGGCTCGGCCTCGATCATGCGCATGCCCATGTCGCCGTCCGCGGGCGGGGCGGGCAGTTCAGGCGCGCATTCGGCGAGCGCAGCGCGGACCACGTCCGCTTCCTGCGGGGTCAGCGCGGGCATGGACAAGTAATCGGCGAGCAGCGCGTCGGGCATGGGCGCGTCGATGGCGCCCGTTTCGCTCGTGGCGAGGTCGATGTAGTAAGCCGGCTCGGTGGGCAGCACGACGTTGGATTCGGGCTCGGTTTCAAGCGACGCGAGGATCATGTCGTCGCCGTGTGGATTCCACTCGATGTTCGCGCGGCGGCTCGCGCCCTCTCGCAGCGGCGCGAGCAATTGCATGGCGCCGGGATTCGCTTCGAAGTAGAGGCGGCCGGTCGTCAGCATCATGTGCCAGAGCTTCGCGCCGCGCGCGCCCGACAATACGTAACCACGGTTCGCCGCTTGACGCTCGGACCGCAGCGCGCGAACGATGCCGTCGTCTTCACGGGTCACGAATTTGGGCGGGCTGTTCGACGCGGCGTAGTTCGGGTACCACGGTTCGACGGCGCGAATGTCGCCGTCGACGCCGAGCCGCGCTTTCAGTATCGTCAGTTCGAGACTGGCCGCAGTGGAAAACGGCAGCGTGAGCACATAGAGAATCTGGTGTTTTGCACCCGTCGCGGGTTTCGATGCTTTCGCCTCCGCCAGCCGTGCCGCCTGAACGCTTGCGCGAAAACGCGCAAGCCATTGCTCGACTTCATGGCTCACTCCGTTTCGCGCGGCGTCGTCCTCGCGTTCCAGACAGGCGAGGAGCGTCGCCGCGACATGCTTGCATTCATGGCCGACGGGACACGAGCAATAGCCGTGCGGACGCTCCTGGCGAAACGAGATTTCGACCACGTAGGGCTGCGGCTGCGTGCCCTTGACCCGCGCGCGCAGAATGTCTCCCTCCCAACCGATGTCGGCGACGGCGCGCACATAGCCGAGCGCCTTGTCGAATGTCTTCGGGCCCATCCAGCGGGCCACCTGGTCTCGCGTGAAACGGATGGGACGGGGCGCGTCGCCGCGTGCGTTGCTCATGCGATGCACGCGGGTCTCACCGCTCGCGCTGATCGATGAACTCCAGCAGCGTGCGCAGCGCGTGCGCTGCCGCCTGGGTGCGCACCTGATCGCGGTCGCCCTTGAACAACACCGTTTCGACCGTCGTGTGCAGCCGGTTGCTCCAGCCGAAGCACACCGTGCCCACCGGCTTCGCCTCGCTGCCGCCCGCCGGGCCCGCGACACCCGTGATCGACACCGAAACCTGCGCGCGGCTGTTGCGCAGCGCGCCTTCGGCCATGGCCTTCGCGACTGGCTCGCTCACTGCGCCGTGCTGCTCGATCAGTGCAACAGGCACGCCGATCATTTCCGTCTTCGCCAGATTCGAGTAAGTGACGAAGCCACGCTCGAACCATGCGCTGCTGCCCGAAATATCGGTGATCGCGGCCGCGACCATGCCGCCGGTGCAGGATTCGGCGGTGGCGAGCATCAGCCGCTCGTCGCGCAGGGCGTTGCCGACGCGGATCGCAAGTTGGTGAACGACGGTGTCGGTTGGCATGGCGGGGGTCCCGAAGGTCAAGGTGGAGGTCAGACGGTCATGCGCCACAGCGCGATCACGAGCAGCGTGAAGAACGCGGCCACGAGGTCGTCGAACATGATGCCGAAGCCGCCTTTCAGATGGCGATCAAAATAGCGGATGGGCGGCGGCTTCACCATGTCGAAGAAGCGGAACACGACGAACGCCCACATCTGGCCGGTGAAGGTGGCGGGCGTGACGAGCAGCAGCACGAGCCAGAACGCGACGATCTCGTCCCACACCACCGGCGACGGATCCTCGATGCCCATTCTGGTGGCCGTAAAGCCGGTGAACCAGCATCCGGCGATAAAGCCTACGGCGATCAGCGCGCCCCATTCCGCCACCGTCAGGTGCGGATTGAGCACGACGAACGACAGCCACGCGAACAGGGTGCCGACGGTGCCGGGCGCGACCGGCGACAGCCCGCTGCCGAAGCCGAGCGACAGGATGTGCAGCGGATGCGTGAGCATGAAGCGCGCGCTTGCGCGGCGCGGCGCGGCGGTTTCGCCCGCGAGGGTCGGGTCAGTCTGCATGGAAATGATCGAAGCCTTGCAACGTCAGGGAGAGCGGGGCGCCGGAGACATCGCGCCAGGCGAGGGCGGCCGCATCCCGGGATTCACCCGGGGATTCGATTGTACCGATGCGCGTCAGCGGCACCTGCACACGCTGCGCGATCTCGGCGAGCGCTTCGCGTGCCGATGGCGGCGCGGTGAAGCAGAGTTCGTAGTCATCGCCGCCGGCGAGCGCGCATTGACGGCGCGCGGCATCCGGCAGCGCGCGCAGCGCGTCCGAGCACGGCACCGCATCGGCATCGACGACGGCGCGCACCTGCGAGCGCCGCAGGATGTGCATCAGGTCGCCGGCGAGGCCGTCGGAGATGTCGAGCGCCGCATGTGCGACGCCGCGCAGCGCCAGCCCCAGCGCGATGCGCGGCTCGGGCCGCTCCAGCGCGCGGCGCCAGTTGGCGGCCGCGGCGGCGTCGGGCGCCTGCCACTCGCCGCGCAGCAGGCCGAGACCGGCGCGCGCGTCGCCGAGCGTGCCCGATACCCAGATGTCGTCGCCGGGACGTGCGGCATCGCGGCGCAGGGCCATGCCATGCGGCACGTCGCCGAACACCGTGATGCAGAGATTGAGGGGCCCGCTGGTGGTGTCGCCGCCGACCAGCGCGCAGCCATGCCGCGACGCGAGCGCGAACAGCCCGTCGCTGAAAGCGGCGAGCCACGCCTCGTCGGCGCGCGGCAAGGCGAGCGCGAGCGTGAACGCGTGCGGCGCCGCGCCCATCGCGGCCAGGTCGGAAAGGTTCACGGCGAGCGCCTTGTGCCCGAGCGCGGCCGGATCGACATCGGCGAAGAAATGGCGGCCTTCCACCAGCATGTCCGTCGAAATGGCCAGCTGGCTGCCCGCAGGCGGCGCAATCAGCGCGCAGTCGTCGCCGATGCCGAGCGGCGTCGCGGCGGCGTCGGCATGACGCGGTGCGGGCGCCGTCGCGCGGCGGGCAAAGTAACGATCTATCAGTGAAAACTCGGAAAGCATGGTCTGCGATGAACGGTTTTTTGTGCGCTGCAAGAACGGAGCGAGATGCGCCCGCCGTCGCCCGAAGGCGCCCGCAGCGTATCTCGAAAAACTCGAACGACAGGCGGCGAGCCTTGCCTGGCCGGGCGATCAGACCTTTTCCGGTCATGGCAGTTGTAGCCGAAATGCACGGGCCGCTGCCCGAAACGCCCGCTGATTGGCGCTACAATGCGTTCGAACTTCCATTCTAAATCCCGCACCACTGGCCCGCCTTATGACGACTCCCGCCAATACCAAGTTGCGTGAAGCAGCGCTCGACTATCACGAATTTCCCGTCCCGGGGAAGATCGCAATCGCCCCGACCAAGCAGATGATCAACCAGCGCGACCTCGCGCTCGCGTACTCGCCGGGCGTCGCGTTCGCGTGTGAGGCGATCGTCGAGGATCCGCTGAACGCCGCGCGCTTTACCGCGCGCAGCAATCTCGTCGGCGTCGTGTCGAATGGCACGGCCGTGCTCGGCCTCGGCAACATCGGACCGCTCGCGTCCAAGCCGGTGATGGAAGGCAAGGCCGTGCTGTTCAAGAAGTTCGCCGGCATCGACGTGTTCGACATCGAGCTGAACGAAAGCGATCCGCACAAACTGGTGGACGTGATCGCCGCGCTCGAGCCGACCTTCGGCGGCATCAATCTCGAAGACATCAAGGCGCCCGACTGCTTCATCGTCGAGCGCGAATGCCGCAAGCGCATGAAGATCCCGGTCTTTCATGACGACCAGCACGGCACGGCCATCGTCGTCGCGGCGGCGCTCACCAACGGCCTGAAAGTGGTCGGCAAGGAGATCGGCGAAGTGAAGCTGGTGGCGTCCGGCGCGGGCGCGGCGGCGCTGGCCTGCCTGAACCTGCTCGTCGATCTCGGCATGAAGCGCGAGAACATCTTCGTGACGGACCTGGCCGGCGTGGTCTACAAGGGCCGCACGGAACTGATGGATCCGGACAAGGAACTGTTCGCCCGCGAAACCAGCGCGCGTACGCTGGCCGACGTGATGGAAGGCGCCGACGTGTTCCTCGGCCTCTCCGCTGGCGGCGTGCTCAAGCAGGAGATGGTCAAGGGGATGGCCGCGAAGCCGCTGATTCTCGCGCTCGCCAATCCGACGCCCGAGATCCTGCCGGAACTCGCGCTGGAAGTGCGCCCGGACGCGGTGCTGGCCACGGGCCGCACCGATTACCCGAACCAGGTCAACAACGTGCTGTGCTTCCCGTTCATCTTCCGCGGCGCGCTGGATGTCGGCGCGACTGTCATCACGAAGGAGATGGAAGTCGCGGCGGTGAACGCCATCGCGGAACTGGCGCGTCAGGAGCAGAGCGATATCGTCGCGACGGCGTATGGCATTCAGGATCTCTCGTTCGGTCCCGAGTATCTGATTCCGAAGCCGTTCGATCCGCGCCTGATCGTGAAGATCGCGCCGGCGGTGGCGAAGGCCGCAATGGAATGCGGCGTGGCGACGCGTCCGATCGAGGACATGGACGCCTACGAACAGCACTTGCAGCAGTTCGTGTATCACAGCGGCACGACCATGAAGCCGGTGTTCCAGCTGGCGCGCAGCGTGGAGCCGGAGAAGAAGCGCATCGTGTTCGCCGAGGGCGAGGAAGAACGCGTGCTGCGCGCGGTGCAGATCGCTGTGGACGAGAAGATCGCCAAGCCGATTCTGATCGGCCGGCCGGCGGTGATCGAGCAGCGCATCCAGAAGTTCGGCCTGCGCCTGACGCCGGGCACCGACTTCACGGTGGTCGATACGGATCACGACGAGCGCTATCGCGACTTCTGGCAGACCTACGCGAAGATGATGGCGCGCAAGGGCATCAGCGAGCAGATGGCCAAGCTGGAGATGCGTCGCCGCACGACGCTGATCGGCTCGATGCTCGTCAAGAAGGGCGAAGCCGACGGCATGATCTGCGGCACGGTGAGCACAACGCACCGGCACCTGCACTTCATCGATCAGGTGATCGGCAAGAAGGAAGGCGCGAACGTCTATGCGGCGATGAATGCGCTGGTGCTGCCGGGCCGGCAGATCTTCCTGGTCGATACGCACGTCAACGCGGACCCGACGCCGGAGCAGCTCGCCGAAATCACGATCATGGCGGCGGAAGAAGTGCGGCGCTTCGGCATCGTGCCGAAGATCGCGCTGCTGTCGCATTCGAACTTCGGCACGAGCAATGCGCCGACCGCGCAGAAGATGCGCGACGTGCTGGCCCTGTTGAAGGAACGCGCGCCGGATCTGGAAGTGGACGGCGAGATGCATGGCGACGTCGCGCTGGATGCGCGCTTGCGCAAGGAAGTGCTGCCGGAGTCGACGCTCGAAGGCGATGCCAACCTGCTGGTGCTGCCGAACATCGATGCCGCGAACATCTCCTATAACCTGCTGAAGACGGCGGCGGGCAGCGGCATCGCAATCGGACCGATCCTGCTCGGCGCGGCCCAGCCGGTGCACGTGCTGACGTCGTCGGCCACGGTGCGGCGGATCGTCAACATGACGGCGCTGCTGGTGGCGGATGCGTCGGCGGCGCGGTGATTTGAGCGCGCCAGGCGCTTGATGGCATGATGGCAGTGTGAAACGCGGCGGATCTTTTCCGCCGCGTTTTTTTTATGCTTCGGCATCAGGATCGCCGTGGCCTTCATTCGGTTGTTTTCTGCCTCTCCCCGTCCTTTCCCGCGCTTTACGCCGGGCTTCAGCACAGTTCTTGACAGTCGCTCCGAAGCGCCGCCTCCGTCGCTGAGGTATCGAGCGCATTCCCCCGTCGCGCCATGATGCGCTGCCGACGCGCGACACGGTTTTAAGAGTCGTGCCATTTCAGGGACTAGTCCTGAACCTTAATGTTCCAGCACGAACTCCAGACGGAATCCGATCCGGCTGACGCGAGTTCCACACGCGAGCGGCATCAGACGAAGCAGAGGCCTGCCGTCATCCGGGCGACGTGATTCATGTCGCTTTCACCGCGTCGTGTCCATGGGCAAATTAATAAGGATCAGAAAATGAATAAGGCACACCGCACTGTTTGGTCTGATGTCATCGGGAACTGGGTGGTCGCTCCCGAGACCGCCAAGGGAAAAACCAAGCGCAGTCAGAAGGCGATATCGGCGGCGGTGAGCTCGCTGGCGATGGCACTGGGCGGCGGCAGTCTGCCGGCGGAAGCAAGCATGGGGGCAGCGGGCATCGAGATCTGCGAGAACGGCACGGACACCGGCATCAACAGCAGTGCCTGCGCGCTTCCGAGTTCCGGCGGCGTGCAGAATGGCTGGGGGCTGTTCACCAACAACGGCGCGGGCTTTACCACCAGCGAACCCGCGTTCATTACCGGCGTGAAGCAGGGTTATGTGACGATGTATGGCCAGAACGGCGTGTACTCGTGGAGCGACCTGTACATGAACGGCGCGAACAACGTGCTGGGCGGCACGGGCACGGCGCACAAGATCAAGGGGCTGGCAGCGGGCGATGTCACGACATCAAGCCAGGACGCGGTGAACGGCTCACAGTTGTACGCGACGAATCAGTCGATCACCAATCTGAAGTCTGCCGGAACCACGTACTTCCACGCGAACAGCACGGGGGCGGATTCGACGGCGTCGGGAGCGAATGCCATCGCCATCGGGCAGGGCGCGTTGTCGGACGCCAAGGACACGGTAGCGATGGGCAACGGCGCGAGCGCGGGCGGAGCGTCCGGTCAAAGCAGCATCGCTATCGGCGCGGGCGCGCAGGCGCTGACGACGACGAGTGGCGGCGATTTCCATACCGGCCGCAGTATTGCCATTGGCGCGCAGGCCAATGCAAACAGCGCTGCGTACGGCAACAACACCGTGATCGGCGCAGCTGCCACGGCGAGTGGCGTGAATGGCGTGGCGATTGGTCTGGAGTCGCTTGTCTCGGCGGACAATGGCGGCGTGACGATCGGAGAACATTCGATTTCGTCGGCGAGTTTTGCAACTGCGCTTGGCTATGGGGCCGTCGCGTCAACGAACAACTCGGTGGCACTGGGTACCAATTCCAATACTGCTGCAGTCGTGAACACCACCGGCGCCACGATCGGCGGCAAGGCCTATACATTCGCCGGCAGCAATGCGGGAAGCACGGTATCCGTGGGCTCCGTGGGCGGAGAGCGCACGGTAACGAACGTCGCGGCGGGCCGCTTGTCCCCGAGTTCGACCGATGCGGTGAACGGCTCGCAACTCTACGCGGCGGATCAGGCGATCAACCAGAACACGGCCGATATCAGCAACACCGTCAACACGGGCACGAAGTATTTCCACGCGAACAGCACGGGGGCGGACTCCGTGGATGCAGGTTCCGATTCGATTGCAATCGGTCAGGCAGCCACCAGCGGCGGGGGCAACTCGATTGCCATAGGCCCAGCCGCGACGACGGTCTATACCGGCGATGTGGCCATTGGCAGCGGTGCGTATGCGAAGAACACCGTCAGTAGCGGCAACTATTCGACCGCCCTGGGCTCGCTCGCTACGGCAACGGGCGACGGCACGACGGCCGTGGGCGGGAGAAGCAATGTGTCGGGCCTGGGCGCGTCGGCGCTGGGCGGCTGGACGACCGCTACCGGTGGCCATTCCGTTGCGCTCGGCTACGGCGCCATCGCCAGCGACGACGACGCGGTCGCGCTCGGTACGCGTTCGACGACGGCGCCCGTCGTCAACACGACGCAAGCGACCATCGGCGGCAAGGCTTATACCTTTGCGGGCAGCAATGCGAAGAGCACGGTATCGGTGGGATCGGTCGGCGGGGAGCGTACCGTCACGAACGTCGCGGCAGGCCGCTTGTCGTCAAGCTCGACCGATGCGGTGAACGGTTCGCAACTCTACGCGGCAGATCAGGCGATCGACAACCTGAAGTCCGCCGGAACCGCGTATTTCCACGCGAACAGCACGGGCGCGGATTCGACGGCGTCGGGTGCGAATGCGATTGCCATCGGGCAGGCGGCGACAGCGGGGTACGCCGGGGACATTGCGCTCGGCCTGGGCGCGACGACGAGCGGCGCATCCGTTTACCCTGCCATGGCAATGGGGAGAAATGCGCAAGCCACTGCGATGGGCACGATGGCGCTGGGCGTGAATGCACTGGCCAACGTCAATGCAGCAATCGTATTGGGTTACGACTCCACTTCGTCGGCCGATAACGCGCTCGCGCTCGGGGCGAACACCCTCTCTTCGGCCACCGCTGCGTCATCGGTCGGGGGACGTTCGACGGCAAGCGCAAGCAGCGCAACCGCAGTGGGCTACGGTGCCAAAGCAAGCGAGACGAATAGCGTCGCATTGGGTGCCAACTCCACCACGGCGGCCGTGGTGAACACCACCGGTGCGACGATCGGCGGCAAGGCCTATACGTTCGCCGGCAGCAAGGCGGGAAGCACGGTATCGGTGGGTTCGGTGGGCGGGGAGCGCACGGTGACCAACGTCGCGGCGGGCCAGTTGTCGGCGAGTTCGACGGATGCAGTGAATGGCTCCCAGGTCTTCGCCACCGATCAGGCGGTGAATCAGAACACGACGGATATCGCCAACGCATTCAACGCGATCAACAACGTCAAGAGCGCCGGCTCGATGTACTTCCACGCGAACAGCACGGGCGCGGATTCGGTGGCGTCGGGGGCGAATGCCATCGCGATCGGGCAGGGCGCGTTGTCGGACGCCAAGGACACGGTGGCGATGGGCAACGGCGCGAGCGCGGGCGGAGCGGCTGGTCAGAGCAGCATTGCCATCGGAGCGGGCGCGCAGGCGCTGACTACGACGACCGGGGGCGACTTTCAAACCGGCCGCAGTACTGCCATCGGTGTGGGGGCTAATGCAAACAGCGCTGCGTATGGCAACAACACCGTAATCGGCGCGGTAGCCACGGCGAGCGGGATGAATGGCGTGGCAGTTGGTGTGGATGCGCGTGTCTCGTCTGACAACGGCGGCGTGGCGATTGGGGAACATGCGATTGCGTCGGGAAGCTTCTCGGAGGCGCTTGGCTACGGTGCCAACGCGTCAACGAACAACTCGGTGGCGCTGGGTTCCTTCTCCACCACTGCCGCGGTCGCGAACACCACAGGCGCGACGATCGGCGGCAAGGCCTATACGTTCGCCGGCAGCAATGCGGGAAGCACGGTATCGGTGGGCTCGGCGGGCGCGGAGCGCACGGTGACGAATGTTGCGGCAGGCCGCTTGTCGTCAGGCTCGACCGATGCGGTCAATGGCTCGCAACTCTACGCGGCAGACCAGGCGATCAACCAGAACACCACCGACATCAGCAACACGGTCAACACGATCAATACGGTCGTCGCCAGCGGCACGAAATACTTCCACGCGAACAGCACGGGGGCGGATTCGACGGCGTCGGGTGCGAATGCCATCGCGATCGGATCCAGCACCACGGCCTCGGGCAGTCATACCGTGGCGATCGGATACCAGGCGAGTACGTCGGTCAATGGAGATCTGGCGATTGGCGGCATGGCAAAGGCGACCGGAACCGGCGTTGACGGTGCTACGGCAGTGGGCGTCAATGCACACGCGACCGGCAGCTTCTCGTCGGCACTCGGCAATCACGCTGAGTCAGGAAATTTCGGCGATACGGCTGTAGGTGGTTATGCCAGTGCGTCGGGAGGAGGCACTGCCGGCCAGTTCTCCGTGGCCACGGGCTACAGCGCCTCGGCGACCAGTGGAGCGACGGCGCTTGGCGGCAACAGCAACGCGGCTGGAGCGAAATCCGTCGCGCTGGGTACGGGCGCCAAGGCAAGTAACGCCAGCGACATCGCACTCGGTTCCGATTCGACCACCGCGGCCGTCGTGAACACTGCCAGCGCGACGATCGGCGGCAAGGCTTATACGTTCGCGGGCAGCAATGCGGGAAGCACGGTATCGGTGGGCTCGGCGGGTGCGGAACGCACAGTGACGAATGTCGCTGCAGGCCGCCTCTCCGCCAGCTCGACTGATGCGGTGAACGGCTCCCAACTCTACGCAGCGGATCAGGCGATCAACCAGAACACCACCGACATCAACAACGCTGTCAACTCGATCAACACGATCGTCTCCACCGGCACGAAGTACTTCCACGCGAACAGCACGGGGGCGGATTCGGTGGCCCTGGGTGCCGACGCGATCGCAATCGGTCAGGCAACGACCGCGACGGCTCAAGCGGATATCGCGCTGGGCCTGAACGCAATCGCCAGCGGCGGCAACCCCTTCCCCGCAACCGCGATAGGCAAGGACGCTCAAGCGCTGGCAACGAGTGCGATAGCGTTCGGGACGAGTTCACTGGCGAACAGGAACACGGCGATTGCAATGGGGTACGCCGCCACGGCTTCCGGCCAGAACACGACGGCAATAGGTGCGCTTTCGCTTGCCCAGAGTGACAACAGCACGGCCATGGGACGAGAGGCAACGGCCACTTCGGTGAGATCGACTGCTCTCGGTTTCCACACGAACGCTGTCAATACCGACGACGTAGCACTGGGCTCGTACTCCTCGACGGCTGCCGTAGCGAACACCACCAGCGCGACGATCGGCGGCAAGGCCTATACGTTCGCCGGCAGCAACGCGAAAAGCACGGTATCGGTGGGTTCGGCAGGTTTGGAGCGCACAGTGACGAATGTCGCGGCGGGTCGCTTGTCGGCAAGTTCAACGGATGCGGTGAACGGTTCGCAACTCTACGCGGCGGATCAGGCGATCAACCAGAACACCACCGACATCAACAACGCAGTCAACTCGATCAATACCCTCGTCTCCACGGGCACGAAGTACTTCCACGCGAACAGCACCGGCACGGATTCGGCGGCCACGGGCCAGGACGCGGTCGCGATCGGTCAGGGCGCGGTGGCGGCCAACGCAAACGACATCGCACTCGGTTCAAATTCGACGACGGCAGCCGTGGTGAACACCGCCAGCGCGACCATCGGCGGCAAGGACTACACGTTCGCGGGCAGCAATGCGCAGAGCACGTTGTCGGTGGGCGCGTTGGGCGCGGAACGCACCGTGACGAATGTCGCCGCAGGCCGCCTCTCCGCCAGCTCGACCGATGCAGTGAACGGTTCGCAACTCCATGCGACCAATCAGGCCGTGGATCAGAACACGGCCGATATCAGCAACACGGTCAACTCGATCAACACGATCGTTTCCACAGGCACGAAGTACTTCCACGCGAACAGCACGGGAGACGATTCGACGGCCATCGGTCTGGACTCGGTTGCAATCGGTCAGGGCGCGGTCGCGGCCAACGCAAACGACATCGCGCTCGGTTCGAACTCGACGACGGCTGACGTGATGAATACCCTCGGCGCGACGATCGGCGGGAAGGCCTACACGTTCGCAGGCAGCAATGCGCAGAGCACGTTATCGGTGGGTTCGGTCGGCGCGGAACGCACCGTGACGAACGTTGCCGCAGGCCGCCTCTCCGCAACTTCGACCGATGCGGTGAACGGCTCGCAACTCTTTGCGACCAATCAGGCGGTGGATCAGAACACGGCCGATATCAGCAACACGGTCAACTCGATCAGCACCATTGTCGCCACGGGCACGAAGTACTTCCACGCGAACAGCACCGGAGACGACTCGACGGCCACAGGTCTCGATGCCATCGCAATCGGCCAGGGCGCGGCGGCGACTCATGCCAACAGCATCGCGCTCGGTTCGAACTCGATCACGTCGGAGGCCGTCGCGACGGCGGGCATCGCCATCAACGGCGTGAACTACGCGTTCGCCGGTGCGGCTCCGGTCGGCACCTTGAGCGTCGGCTCGGCGGGCGCTGAACGCACCGTCACGAACGTCGCGGCCGGCCGCATCTCGGCCGACTCGACCGACGCCGTGAACGGCTCGCAGCTCCACGCGACCAATCAGGCGGTCAGCAGCCTGCAGACGGAAGTCTCGAACATCTCGACCGACGTCAACGCGCTCAACAATGCATCCGTGAAATACGACACCCATGCGGACGGCACGCCGGATACCAGCAGCATCACGTTGAGCGGCAGCGCCTACGACAGCTCGACGCACACCGGAGGCACCGCCATCCACAACGTGGCGTACGGCGTCAATGGCGGCGATGCCGTGAACGTGAGTCAGCTGAACGAGGTGATCGGCACCGTGACCAACGTGGCAAACGCGGCCAACAACCCGTTCATGGCAGCCGAAGGCAATCGCGACACGGAGGGCGCCGCGGCCACCGGCACCCATTCGACCGCGATGGGCGCCCTCGCCAAGGCCAGCGGAGCGCGTGCGACGGCGGTCGGCTCAGGCGCAAGCGCGTCGGCGGCGAATTCGGTAGCGCTCGGCGCCGGATCGGTCGCGGATCGCGACAACTCCGTGTCGGTTGGCGCCGCGGGTGAAGAGCGCCAGATCACGAACGTGGCAGCCGGTACCCAGGGCACCGACGCCGTGAATCTGAGCCAGATGAACCAGAGCTTCTCGCAGGGCGTGAACCAGGCCAACGCCTACACGGATCAGAAGATCACCGCGCTCGGCAGCCAGGTGAGTTCCGTTGCACGCGGCGCCTATGCCGGCGTGGCAGCGGCAACGGCCTTGTCGATGATTCCGGACGTCGATCCGGGCAAGACCATCGCGGTCGGTGTCGGCACCGCCAACTACAAGGGCTATCAGGCAACGGCACTGGGCGCCTCGGCGCGCGTGTCAGCGAACGTCAAGCTGAAGCTCGGGGCCGGCATCAGTGCCGCTGGGACGGCCGTGGGCGGAGGCGCTTCCTATCAGTGGTAATGCAAGGCTGATTGCAAGCGGACGGCGCAAGCCGCCCGCTTGCATTTTGCCAACCCGATTCCCGCAATTGTTTGAAGCCTGTTATTCAAATAACTGACTCATATTATTCCTTTCAGATTCATAAATATGAAGTCGATGTTTATCGGTGATTCGCTCAATGAAACAACCTGAAAATCCGAATCGAATGTCTTCAGGATAAACACAAAGCTATGCGTGTACTCAAGATTCACTTTAATGAAATTGATTTGTGCATTGTTTCAGTGGAGTCGCGAGAAAATAGAAGAGAAGACCAAATAGGACTTGAATCGTCTTCCTAACAATAAGTTGCTTGTTGTAACATTGCGTGGATCTCGCACCTCACCAGTGCAGGCGCAATTCAGCGGAGGCTGCTGGTCCGCTGCGCGGTCGCAATACAAATCAATATAGGGAAGCCGGACGTGCAAGCCACCGGACTCGTAACCTCACAGTCTTTCGAATCTGCATTGGAATGCTTTCGCGCGGGTGACCGCGTACAGGCCGCAATCCGCTGCAGAAGCATCCTGAGCGAAGTGCCGCTTCATTGCGAAGCCAATCATCTTCTGGGAGTGCTTCATTTGCTGGATGGCGATCCCGCCAAAGCGGAAGCGCTCATTCAGATTTCTCTTTCGATCACTCAAAGCGCGGCGGGCGAGTCCGATCTCGGGCTGGCGTTGAGAGCACAGAAGCGCTATGAGGAAGCGATGAGCGCGCAGCGTCGCGCATTGGACATCGATCCCGATTTCGCCATCGCGCATTTCAATCTCGCGCGGCTGCACGAGGAGCTGAATCAGCTCGAAGAAGCGAAGACAGCGTTTCACCGCGCAGTCGAACTCGATCCGAACTCGGCGGAGTACCGCTTCAATTTCGGAAGATTGCTTTCGAGACTCGGTAATGGCGCCGATGCGCTCGAGCAACTGCGTCGCGCAATCGTGCTGCGTCCCAATTGGCCTGAAGCGCTCAATAGTCTGGGCACGGTGCTGGCCGAACAAAGAATGTTCGACGATGCCGAATCTGCATTTCGTCATGCGCTGGAGATTCGACCTGGCTTTGCTCAGGCGCTGTGCAATCTGGGCTCCCTTTTTAAAGACACGGGCCGAAAAGCGGAAGCAGAGCAGGCCTTGCGTCATGCATTGCGCGCCGATCCGCAATTCGCAGGCGCAAGCGAAATGCTGGCGAGGCTTTTGAATGAGCTCGGACGCTCGAATGAAGCGATCGATACCTTTCGGATGTCGCTGCAACTGTCGCCGAACAATGTCGGTACGTTGAATGCGCTGGGCAGTCTGCTGGCGGAAAAACGCCGTTTCGAAGAAGCGGAAGCATTGTTGCGTCGCGCGCTCGAATTGACGCCGCGTTTCGTGCTGGCGCTGATCAATCTCGCCAATATCCTCGCGGAGACGCGCCGCGCCGAAGCCGCCGAGGCCGCTTACCGGCACGCCCTCGAAGTGGACCCGAATCATTGGGGCGCGCTCTTCAACTTCGGGGCTTTCCTTAAAAATCGGCGCAAGCTCGACGAAGCCGAAGGGCTCACGCGCCGGGTGCTCGAATTGCAGCCGCGTCTCGCCGCCGCGCACGTCGGACTGGGCACCGTGTTGCTGGCGAAGAACTCGGGGAACATCGAGGAGGCGTTGAACTGTTTTCGCAGCGCCATCGAGATCGATCCGGACTGTCTGATCGCTCATTCGAATCTGGTCTACGCGCTCAGCTTCGTCAGCGAGGCCGGTTACGACGTGCTCGAAGAGGGCCGGCGCTTCGCCGCCCGCTTCGAAGCCCGGCATGCCGCTGCGGCGTTGCAGTACCGGAATGATCCGGCACCCGAACGGCGCTTGCGCATCGGCTACGTTTCGCCGGACTTTCGCGACCATTGCCAGGCCCTGTTCATGTTGCCGCTGTTGCGCAATCACGATCATCGCGCGGTCGAGATATTCTGTTATTCGAGCGTCGATATCCGTGATCGCATCACCGACGAGATCGCGCATCTCGCCGATGCCTGGCGCGAGGTACGCAGCCTCGACGACGAACAACTCGCACAGCAGATCCGCGACGACCGCATCGACGTTCTGGTCGATCTGACCATGCACATGGCGGGCGGGCGTCCGCAGCTCTTCGCGCGGAAGCCCGCGCCGGTCCAGGTGGCCTGGCTGGCGTATCCGGGGACCACGGGAAGCAGCGCGATCGGATACCGCCTCACCGATCCGTGGCTCGATCCGCCGGGTTCGAACCGGGAAGACTGCTACAGCGAAACGTCGATTCACCTGCCCGATACGTTCTGGTGTTACGCGCCACTCAACCAGGCGCACCACGTGAACACGTTGCCCGCCGACGCCAAGGGACACATCACGTTCGGATGCCTGAACAATCCGTGCAAGCTCACCGATCGGACTCTTGCACTGTGGGCCGAGGCGATGCGGCGCATTCCCGGCTCGACCCTGATGCTGCTGCTTGCCTGGGGGCGTGCGCGGGAGGACGTGGTGGCGAAGTTCGAAGCGGCGGGAATCGAGGCATCGCGACTCGACTTCGTCGATTACCGTCCGCGCGAGCGTTATATGGCTACGTATCTCGAGATCGATATCGTGCTCGACACGTTTCCGTACAACGGCCACACCACGAGTCTCGACGCATTGTGGATGGGCGTGCCGGTCCTCACGATGACCGGCCAGACGCCGGCCAGTCGCGCGGGTCATGCGTTGCTGTCCAATCTGAGCATGCCGGAATGGATCGCGGATTCGGAAGAGAGCTTCATTGAAAAGGCGGTTGAAGCGGCCCACGATCTGAGTCGCTTGCGCAAGCTTCGGTCTGAACTGAGAACGGTCATGGAGCGTTCTTCATTGATGGACGGTGCGCGCTTCGCACGGGGAATGGAACGTGCGTTTCAAGCTATCTGGCGCGAGCAATGTGCGCTTTGCTTGCAATCGAATACTCCATCGAAAATCGAGGTCAACACTTTGTTGACCCATGACGTTTCCTGCTGAATCTTTCGCCGGGGAAGAGCGAAAGAAGGCTGGGGAGAAAACACGGCGTGATCAACGCTGAAACAGATTGTCTTAGGTAAATATTCGCATATAAATTTCGGATAACCAATCATGTGGCGATTCTGGGGAGTCGCCATCCGTCGCATCCCGTTCTCTCCGTGACGCGACCGCCGCTTTGAACGCAACGCGCTTGCACGCACGCAGCCGACGATTTCACTCGTTCGGCGGCGCGGGTGAGCTATTGCCGAAAGCTTGATTGCGAAATCCCGATGTCATTTGAAGAACGAGCGTTTTTATCGCTGGTTCGCAGTTACGGCTGTATTGGAGTCCACGCCATGAAATCTTGTGTCGCGCGCAATAAATGCTTTGTTTCGATCTCGTTCGCGCTGTTGAGCATGCAATGCATTGCGCAAACGACGGGCGATTCTGCGTCGCCGGAAGCGCTCGAGCGCGTGTGGGTTCAGGCCACGGCGAGCAGGGATATCGCGGCGCTCGACCGGATTCTCGACCCGTCGTTCGTGGAGACGCTCAGCAACGGGCATCGCCGCAACAAGGCCGACGTGTTGAGCGCAGCGCCTCCGCCCGTGGGCTCCACACAGCAATTGCAGGACATGCAGGTCAGGACCTACGGCGACACGGCAATCATCACGGGGACCAACCGGTTCAATCAGTCCAGTCAGCCGGCGGCACTCCTGTTCTCTTTCACCGACGTGTTCGTGCGCCGCGACGGCGCGTGGCGAGCCGTCGCGTCCCACATGACGCTTCAGGGACGCGAGTGAATTCACAGGCGGCATCAACCAGGGAAGCCGATTTCGGTCAGATCGATTCGCTGGAAATCGTCGTCGATTTGCAACGCTGCAGCCGTCAAGGGGAGGTTGGGTGAAGCCCGAAAGCAAGAGTGGGAGCTTGCGCAATCAGTGATGCCGCAATGCCGACATGGCGCGCCAGTGACCGCGGCGCATCGGCATCGATCGCTTGACGCGTCAGGTGGTTCCGGTGGGGAGCGCCTGGACATTGAAGAACCTTGCGTTGCGGATATGAAGTATCAGCAACATTATTGAAGACTTAGGCATACAAATGAATAAGACATATCGGACAGTGTGGAACGAGACCACCGGCACGTGGGTCGCGGTGGCGGAATCGGCGAAGGCACGGGGAAAGAAAGCGAGCAGCAAGATTGCAGCGGCCTGCGCGGTGGCCCTGCTTGGAGGGATGCTGTCGATGGCGGATACGGCCTCCGCCGGTTCGGTCGATGGCGGGACGGCCACGGGCTTCAACGGTGCCGTCGCGGTCGGAAACGGTGCAACATCGAGCGGCTCGGGCGCCGTCGCCATGGGAACTTTGGGCGGCGCCGGGACGGATCATACGCTGGCGTCGGGGAATGACTCCGTGGCCTTGGGGAATAATGCGACGGCTTCAGGTGGTACTTCCACGGCCATCGGGCTGAATGCGACGGCAGCGGCGCAGAACTCGATCGCGTTCGGAAATGGCGCGATCACGTCTGGCACGGGGGCAGCCATCGCGCTCGGCCAGACCGCGACGGCGGCAGGGTTGAATACGGTTGCAATATCGACCGGGGCGCAGGCGTTGACGCCCACATCCATCGCAATCGGTCAAGGTTCGCTTGCGAGCGGCGACGCCGGGGGGGCGACACCCGGACTCGCGATCGGCTCGCTGGCAACAGCGAACGGCAACCAAACGGTAGCACTTGGCCTCCGTGCCACCGCCTCGAACGTTGCGGCGACTGCATTGGGGTCGCAGTCGGCAGCCACCGGTAGTGCCGCAATGGCGCTCGGAGCAGGCGCCATTGCAAGCGGCGACCTGTCTGGAGCCATGGGTACGTTGGCCAAGTCCATCGGGCCGGGTTCGCTCGCGCTGGGCTCGAGCGCAGTCGCGAACAATGCCGGCGACGTAGCCCTCGGCCAAGCTTCGACGACGGCAGCGGTCGTGAACACCCCGAACGCGACGATCGGCGGCAACACGTACACGTTCCAGGGCACCAATGCGACGAGCACGGTATCGGTGGGTGCACTTGGAGCGGAGCGCACGGTCACGAACGTCGCGGCGGGGCGTCTTTCCAGCGCCTCCACCGACGCGGTGAACGGCTCGCAGCTCTTCGCCTCGAACCAGGCGATCAATCAGAACACGACTGACATCAGCAACGCGGTCAATTCGATCAACAGCCTGGCGACCACGGGCCCGACCTACTTCCACGCCAACAGCACCGAAGCGGCCGCCGCCGCGACCGGCACGCAATCCGTCGCTGCGGGCGGGGGCGCGTTGGCGAGCAGCCAGGGGGCGAGCGCATACGGCGATCAAGCGTCAGCTTCAGGCAACGGCTCGACGGCAGTGGGTTCTGCCGCGAACGCTTCGAATACGGGTGCGACGGCGCTTGGCAGCCAGGCCAGCGCGAGCGGCAACGGTGCGATTGCGTTGGGCTCCGAGGCGTCGGCTGCGGCAGCGGGCGCAACGGCGATCGGCACGCAGTCCAACGCCAACAGCAACGGGGCGAATGCCTATGGCGCGCTCGCGTCAGCCTCGGCTGTGGGCGCGACCGCTCTCGGCACGAATGCGCACGCCATCAACGCGAACGACGTCGCCCTCGGCTCCACTTCGACGACGGCAGCGGTCGTGAACACGCCGAACGCGACGATCGGCGGCAACCCGTACACGTTCGCGGGCACCAACGCGACGAGCACCGTCTCGGTGGGCGCGCCGGGCGCAGAGCGCACGATCACCAACGTCGCGGCGGGGCGTCTCTCCGGCACCTCGACCGACGCGGTGAACGGCTCGCAGCTCTTCGCCGCGGACCAGGCGATCAACCAGAACTCGACTGACATCAGCAACGCGTTCAACTCGATCAACGCCCTCGGGACCACGAGCACGAAGTACTTCCACGCCAACAGCACGGGCGTGGACTCGACGGCCACGGGCGTCGACTCGGTGGCGATCGGTACGGGCGCGGTGACGTCCGGTGCGGGTTCTACGTCCATCGGACCGAATGCGACGGCGTCGGCGCCGAACTCGATCGCGTTCGGCAATCAAGCGACCGCGTCGGGCGTGGGGGCAGCCATTGCGCTCGGTCAGACCACGACGGCGGCGGGGTTGAATTCGGTCGCAATATCGACCGGGGCGCAGGCGTTGACTCCGGCATCCATAGCGATCGGTCAAGGGTCGTTTGCGAACGGCGACGCCGCGGGGGCGCAACCCGGGCTCGCGATCGGCGCAAGCGCGACGGCGAATGGCGGCAGTGCGGTTGCCTTTGGCGACGGCGCCCTGGCTTCGAACACCGCGGCGACGGCATTGGGAAGCAGTGCAAGCGCGTCGGGCATCAGTGCCACCGCACTCGGCGCGGGCGCGACGGCGAGCGGCGAATTTACGGGCGTTCTGGGCTATCAGGCCACGGCCACCGGCGCGGGGGCGCTCGCGCTGGGCGCGCGTGCCACTGCCGGGAATGCCGGAGATGTAGCGCTCGGCCTCGGTTCGACGACGGCAGCGGTCGTGAACACGCCGAACGCGACGATCGGTGGCACCACGTACACGTTCGCGGGAACCGCTGCAACGAGCACGGTATCAGTGGGCGTGCCGGGTGTGGAGCGCACGATCACCAACGTCGCGGCGGGGCGTCTTTCCGCCACGTCGACTGACGCGGTGAACGGCTCGCAGCTCTTCGCAGCGGATCAGGCGATCAACAGCCTGGCGACCACGGGCGCGTACTTCCACGTCAACAGCACCGGTCCGGCCGCGGCCGCGACCGGCACGGACTCGGTCGCTGCGGGCGGGGGAGCGCTGGCGAGCGACGAGGGGGCGAGCGCATACGGCAATCAAGCGTCGGCTTCAGCCAACGGCGCGACGGCAGTGGGCGCTTCCGCCAACGCTTCGGATATTGGCGCAACGGCGGTTGGCGAACAGGCCAGCGCGAGCGGCAACGGTGCGAGTGCGTTTGGCTCCCAGGCGTCGGCTGCGGGAGCGGGCGCAACGGCGATCGGCTCGGAGTCCAGCGCAAGCGGCATCGGTGCGAGTGCATATGGCGCCCAGGCGTCGGCTGCAGGAGCGGGCGCAACGGCGATCGGCACGCAGTCCAGCGCGAGCGGCATCGGGGCGAGTGCCTATGGCCCGCTCGCATCGGCTTCGGCAGACGGCGCGACTGCGCTTGGCATGAACGCGCACGCCAACAACGCAAACGACGTCGCTCTTGGCTCCGCTTCGACGACGGCGCCGGTCGTGAACACGCCGGGCGCGACGATCGGCGGCAATCCGTACACCTTCGCCGGCACCACCGCGACGAGCACGGTATCGGTCGGCGCGCCGGGCGCGGAACGCACGATCACCAACGTAGCGGCAGGGCGTCTCTCCGGCACCTCGACCGACGCGGTGAACGGCTCGCAGCTCTTCGCTTCCAACCAGGCGATCGATCAGAACTCGACCGACATCAGCAACGCCCTCAACTCGATCAACAGCATCACGAGCACAGGCACCAAGTACTTCCAGGCCAACAGCACCGGTGCGGGCTCGATGGCGACAGGTCTCGATTCGGTCGCCATCGGTTCCGGGGCAATCTCGAGCAATGCCGGCGACGTAGCGCTCGGCGCCGGTTCGACGACAGCAGCGGTCGTGAACACGCCGAACGCGACCATCGGCGGCAACCCGTACACGTTCGCCGGCATCAACGCGACGAGCACGGTATCGGTCGGCGCGCCTGGCGCTGAACGCACGATCACCAACGTCGCGGCGGGGCGTCTTTCCGGCACCTCGACCGACGCGGTGAACGGCTCGCAGCTCTTCGCTTCCAACCAGGCGATCGATCAGAACTCGACCGACATCAGCAACGCGGTCAACTCCATCAACAACCTCGCGACGACGGGCACGAAGTACTTCCAGGACAACAGCACCGGTGCCGGCTCCACGGCGACAGGTGCCAATTCAGTGGCGATCGGCTCGGGCGCGGTGGCGACCCTTCCCGGCGATATCGCTCTCGGCGCCGGTTCGACGACGGCGCCCGTCGTGAACACCCCAGGCGCGACGATCGGCGGCAATCCCTACACGTTCGCCGGCAACAATGCGACGAGCACGGTCTCGGTGGGCGCGCCGGGCGCGGAACGCACGATCACCAACGTCGCCGCGGGGCGCCTCGCCGGCAACTCGACCGACGCGGTGAACGGCTCGCAGCTCTTCGCTTCGAACCTGGCAATCGATCAAAACTCGACCGACATCACCAACGCCATCAACTCGATCAACACCATCACGAGCACCGGCAGCCTGTACTTCCACGCCAACAGCACCGGCGCGGCCCCGACGGCGACCGGTCTCGATTCGGTGGCGATCGGTTCGGGCGCGGTGTCGACCAATCCCGGCGATGTCGCCCTTGGCGCCGGTTCGACGACCGCCCCGGTCGTCAATACGCCGAACGCGACCATCGCCGGCAACCCGTACACGTTCGCCGGCACCAATGCGACGAGCACGGTATCGGTTGGCTCGCCGGGCGCCGAACGCACGCTCACGAACGTGGCGGCGGGACGCCTCTCCGCCACCTCCACCGACGCCGTGAACGGCTCCCAGCTCAACGCGACGAACCAGGCCGTTGGCAGCCTGCAGACTCAGGTGACGACCATCTCGAACACCGCGAGCACGCTGGGCAACTCGGCCGTGAAGTACGACACCACCGCCAACGGCACGCCCAACTACAGCAGCGCCACGCTGAACGGCGTGACCTACAGCACGGCCACGCACACGGGCGGCACGACGCTCCACAACGTGGGGTACGGTCTGGCCGGGGGCGATGCCGTGAACGTCGATCAGTTGAACGAGGCCATCGGCACCGTCGCGAACATGGCGCAGGCTGCCAGCAGTCCGCTCGTCGCCGCCAATGGCGATCGTGCGACCGAGGCCGCCGTCGCCACCGGCGCTCATTCGACCGCGCTCGGCGCCAGTGCCGGCGCGACCGGCACGCAGGCGGCGGCGCTCGGCTACAACGCCAGCGCGACCGGCACGCAAGCGGCCGCGATCGGTTCGGGCGCCAAGGCCTCCGGCGCCAATTCGGCTGCGATCGGTACAGGCAGCCAGGCGACGGGCGCGAACTCGGTGGCGCTCGGCTCGAATTCGGTGGCGGATCGCGACAACACCGTGTCGGTCGGCGCGCCGGGCAGCGAGCGGCAGATCGCGAACGTCGCGCCGGGGTCGCAAGGCACCGACGCGGTGAACGTGAATCAGCTGAACCAGAGCGTCGCGGAAGGCGTCAACCAGGCCAACGCCTACACGAACCAGCAGTTCAACGCTCTCGGCAATCAGGTCAATTCCGTGGCGCGCTATGCCTACTCGGGCGTCGCGGCCGCCACGGCGCTGACGATGATTCCGGACGTCGATCAGGGCAAGACGATCGCGGTCGGTGTCGGCACAGCCACCTACAAGGGCTATCAGGCAGCGGCGCTCGGTGCTTCGGCGCGGATCATGGAGAACGTCAAGGTGAAGATCGGGGCCGGTGTCAGCGCCGCGGGGACGGCATTCGGCGCAGGCGCGTCTTATCAGTGGTGACACCGTGGTAACACGCTCCGGCTCCGGCCGGTCACAGGCGGACGGCGCGCGTCGTCCGCCTGCAAAGGCGCCAGACGGAGATCCCTGATATCCACGAATGCACGTCATGAACCTTCAACTTCTTCTGGTGGCGCTCGTCGCGGTCGTCGTGACGGGCGGCACGAACTGGTCCTCGCCGATGTCCGCGGCCGGTCTCCTGACACTCGGATCGGGCGAGCAAGCGTGGCAAGTGCAGTGCCACGGCTGGTTCGCAAGCGGCGAGACCTGCATGCAGCGCGCGAGATCGATTTGCGAGCAACAGTCGGTGACGGTGCTCGATACCGTCGCCACGATGCCGGGCGAGGAGACCGATGTCACCGATCCGCACGAGCTGACTTTCGTATGTGGCGACGTCGCGGCATGGCCGCCGGTCGCGGCGAGGGCGCCGCGTGACGCTTCGGCGAACCCGGCCGGCTGTCCGGCGCGAACCGGGCGACAGGCCGCGCTCGAATCGAGGAACGCAGGCCGCGCAGGCTCGACGGCTTTATCGCGGCGAGCCGGGACGTCTGCATCGGGCGGGTGGACCTGATGCTCTGTTGATTCGAGCGGCCCTGACGGCGCTCGACCAATTCCCGTCCTCGGATTGAGCGGCCTCGGATGGGCGTTCCGCATGACCGATGCGAGCCGGGACGTCTGCATCAAGCGTTTGGACCTGATGCTCCGCTGATTCGAGCCTTGATGGCGCCCGACGAATTCTCGTCCGCGGCCTGAGCGGCTTCGGATGGGCGTTCAGCGCGTCCGATGTGAGCCGGGACGTCTGCATCGGGCGGTTGGACCTGATGCTCCGCTGATTCGAGCCTTGATGGCGTCCGACGAATTCTCGTCCGCCGCTTGAGCGGCTTCGGATGGGCGTTCAGCGCGACCGATGCGAAACGCGCCCAGCAACTCATGGCCCATGACTCAAGACGCTGTGCCTCCCGCCGCTTCGCCCGCGAGCTTGCCGAGGTCGGCCCGGAGCCGCTCGAACACCGCGTCCCACTCGGCAAACCTGCTTTGCCGATACAGCGTGGCGGTCGGATACCAGGGGCTGTCCGGGCGATCGAGCAGCCAGACCCAGTGCGGATTGACGTCGAGCAGAACCCACGTGCGTTGTCCCAGCGCGCCGCTCAGATGCGCCACCGACGTGCAAACCGAAATCACCAGATCGAGCGCGCCGATGAACGCCGCCGTGTCGTCGAAGCTTTTGAACTCGCCCGTATGATCGGCGATGTCGAATCCCGCTGAGCGCGCGGCGGCGACGTCCGCGGCGGCATCGGGCTGCAAGGAATAGAACGCGACGTTGTCGAGGTCGCGCAAATACGCTTCATGGCGTTCCAGTCCCACGCGACGAAACGGATTGCGCTGGTGCGTGCGGCTGCCGGTCCAGGTCAGCCCGACCTTCAGACGCGTTTCCCCGGCGAGGCGTGCGCGCCAGCCATCGATGGCGGCCGGATCGGCCCGCAAATACGGCACGTGCGATGGAATCGTGTCTTCGCGGGTGTCGAAGACGTACGGGAGCGTCACCATCGACACTTCGTAGTCGAATGGCGGCAACGACTCCAGCCCGCCGCCCAGGGTGAATTCGTCGACGAATCGGGCCAGCGTGCGCCCGAGCAGCCCGCCCATCTGCGGAAACGAGTTCCACACCAGTCGGCCACCCTCGCGATGCACGCGCTCGGCGAGCAGCGGGACGTAGCGGCAGAACTGAAGCAGGTCGCCCATCCCTTGCTCGCCCCAGAGCAGCAGCGTCTTGCCCGCGAGCGGCTGGCCCGTCCATGTGGGGCCGGGGAACACCGGCCGTTTGCCGGCCAGTTCCTTCGAGCCGTCCCAGCGCGCCTCGTGTCCCGGCCATCCCGCGGCGTAGCGGCCGCGCAAGAGGTGCAGCATGCCCAGGTTCGAGCGATGCCCGGCGTAGTCCGGAGCGAGTTGCAACGCCCGGGTGGCGTGATGCTCGGCGTCGTCCCAGCGCTGGGCTTCGCGCAGCTTCTGTCCGTGGTTGCTGACGACGACCGGATCGTCCGGCGCAAACCTGACAGCCTGTTCGCTCGCCGCGAGCGAGCCCGCGAGGTCGAAGCGCGCCAGACGCACCTTCGCGAGATTGACCCACAGGTTGGCGTCGCGTGTGTCGCACTCGAGCGCGGTTTCGAGCAGCCGGGCCGCTTCGGACGACGCCGGATCCCGGTCGAGCAGCGCGGCGGCGAGGTTGTTGCGCAGGCTGTACAGGTCGGGATCGATGGCCAGCGCGTCGAGATAGGGCGCAATCGCTTCGTCGTGGCGGTTCGCGAACTGCAGCGCCAGCCCGAGATTGAATTGCGCGAGTGCGTTGTGCGGTTCGAGTTGTGCGAGCGTGCCCGCGATGGCTTCGGCATCGACGAGCCGTTGCTCCGTCGCCAGTTGCCGGAGCATCGCGCCGACGGACGCGCCATCCGTGGGAAACAAGTGTCGTGCAGCGTCGAGCCAGGTGTCGCGGACGATGGATTCGTTGCGCTGCTGCGCGTCCAGCGCGTTGCGCAGGAACGCCTCGAAGACGTCGAGCGTGCTGGCTGGCGAATGGCGAGTCGATGCAATCATTTGGCGATGCTGATCGGTTGCTGCTCCAGGCTTCACATCATTCAGTGTAGATCGGAAGCCGCGTGGCGCGAGACGGACGACCCCGTCCGCATGATTCAGAGAACGGAGAAATTATCCCGCACGCACAGTGTGTCATTGTCAAACAACGCAACAGCCGGCCGAATAAGTACAGAAAGGGGAGCGGTAGGGCCATGACCAAAAAAAAGGCGTGCCGCAAAGGATGCGCGGCACGCCCAGGCGAAATGCGAGGCTGTCTTTTTCACCAAAATGCAAGACTGTCGGCGGAGCGCGTGCCGTGAGACTGGCGACAAGTGAGGCGGCTTGTCCAGAGGTCTCGAGTCCCACAGGCATTGATTATTATCTCGTTGAGGATAAATTTCACTCAGAATAGTTCGAAATTGTGGGTGCCGCCGAAACCTGTCGAAGCGCCCGATGACCGCTTCTTCGGGAAAAATTTCTGATTTCCGAGCGAACATTGATTCGCCCTGTTATTAGCGATACCCTTACACCTTTAATGGTCGCCAGATTTCGGTTCAACCCGGGGACAATCGTTTCGTGAGGCGCGTCTGGGCTCTTTCCTGCTTGCTCGGCTTGAGCATCGTTCTCGTCGGGTGTGGCAAGGACGAGCCGGGCAGCCATTCCCAGGAACCCGTCGCGTCCGCTACCCCGGCGCCGGTTCAGCCGGCAGAAGCGGTTCAACGGGCACAGCCAGCCGCGCCGGCCGCATCAGGCCAGGACGGCCTGGCCATCGTCCGAACCGCGCAGTTGCCGAAGCAGGCGGTCACGACGCTGCGGCTCATCGAGGCGGGCGGACCGTTCCCTTTCGAGAAGGACGGCGTGGTGTTCGGCAATCGCGAGCGTCTGCTGCCTCGGCATCCGCGCGGCTACTACCATGAATACACGGTTCCCACCCCGCGCGCGAGGGACCGCGGCGCGCGCCGCATCGTATGTGGCGGGCCGCGCAGGCAGATCGGCGAGTGCTTCTACACGGACGATCACTACACCAGTTTCAAACGCATTACGGATTAACCAGGGATAAACGGCATGAGCGACAGCATCTACGCGCACGATCACAGCGTCGCGAGTGATCTTTTCGCCACCGGCGATGGCAACCTGTTCCAGCGAGTATTGCGGCTACGCATGACAGAACACGACAACAGACCCGGCGACGAGACCAGTCCCGACGAGTCCCATGCGCCTCACCTGCATGAAGAAGATGCGGAAGCCATGTTCGCCACGGTGCGGCCGAACATCGTCCAGTCCATCCGCGCGTTTCGCGTGCAGGATCTGGCCGACGAAGCCACGCGCCTCGGCCAGCATTTTTTGTATGCGTACCTTGGCCAAGCGCAGAGCAAGCAGGAAATACTGGAAACGATCGCCACGTCGTTCCTGTTTCCGAAGCACTTCGGCAAGAATTACGACGCGCTTTATGATTCGCTGACCGAGCTCGTCCACAAGGCGGGTTCGCAGCCGGGCTTCGTGATCGTGCTGGAGCAGCTTCCTATTGCGCAGAAATTCGACAAGGAAGGGCGCGAAGTGCTGCTCGATGTCTTCCGCGACGCGGCCGAGTTCTGGGCCGAGCGCAAGGTGGCGTTCCGCGTCTTCTATTCGTTCGTGTGAGACACACGGCCTTCGTAAGCTCGCCGCCGTCCGGATCACCCGTCAGTCAATCAGCCCGATGAGCGCGCCGCGTTCCTCGGGCTGATTGGTTTTTGGGGCGCGGCCACTGCGCTCTCGCGCTTTACGAGCCGCGCCAGCGCTTCACCAGCCGCCCCAGCACAATATCAACCGCCCCAGCGCTTCACCAACCGCCTTCGCGCTTTACCAGGCGCGCCAGCGCTTCACCAGCCGCGCC
>NZ_JARUXS010000001.1:2753607-3003904 GCF_031451175.1 Caballeronia sp. LZ035 | reverse complement strand
ATACCAACCGCCCCAGCGCTTCACCAACCGCCTTCGCGCTTTACCAAGCGCCCCAGCGCTTCACCAGCCGCCCTCACGCTTCACCAACCGCCCTCGCGCTTTACGAGCCGCGCCAGCGCTTCACCAGCCGCCCCAGCACAATATCAACCGCCCCAGCGCTTCACCAACCGCCCTCGCGCTTCACAAACTGCCCCAGCGCTTCACCAACCGCCCTCGCGCTTCACCAGCCGCCCCAGCACAATATCAACCGCCCCAGCGCTTCACCAACCGCCTTCGCGCTTTACCAGGCGCGCCAGCGCTTCACCAGCCGCGCCAGCGCAATACCAACCGCCCCAGCGCTTCACCAACCGCCTTCGCGCTTTACCAAGCGCCCCAGCGCTTCACCAGCCGCCCTCACGCTTCACCAACCGCCCTCGCGCGTTACCAACTGCCCCCGCGCTCCGCCAACCGCCCTCGCGCTTCACCATCTGCCCTCGCGCTCCACCAATCGCCCCCGCGCTCCACCAACCGCCCCCGCGCTTCACCAACCGCCTTCGCGCTTCACCACCCGCCCCAGCGCGCCGCCAGCGCCGCAAGCACCGCGATGCCCGCCGTCTCGGTACGCAGCACGCGTGGGCCGAGCCCGAGCGTCGCGAAGCCGGCGTCGACACTCGCCTGCTCTTCCGCAGGCGAAAAGCCTGCTTCAGGGCCGATCAGCAACGTAACCGTTCCACGCGGCGCTTCGACGGGCAGCGCGGCGAAGCTCACTTCGGCGCGCGGCGACAGCAGCAGGCGCAGTTCACCCTCGGCGGCGGCGGGGAGACTGGCGAGCCAGGCGTCGAGATCGCGCGGCGGAGCGACTTCCGGTACGCGATTGCGGCCGCACTGTTCGCAGGCCGCGCGCGTCAGCGCCTGCCAGTGCGCCTGTCGCCGCAGCGCCCGCTCGCCGGCCAGACGCACGACGCCGCGCGCAGCCGTGAGCGGCGCAATGCCCGCGACGCCCAGTTCCACGGCCTTCTCGATGAGCCAATCCATCTTGTCGCCGCCCGCGATCCCTTGCGCGAGGATCACGCGATAGGGCGGTTCGGCTTCGCGCTCGCTGTGTTCGTCGATCCGCGCGAGCGCCGCGCGCTTGGCGATATCGACCAGTTCGGCCCGATATTCGCCGCCGGCGCCGTCGAACAGGGTGATGACGTCGCCCGTCTGGAGGCGCAGCACGTGGACGTGGCGCACGACGGCGTCAGGAAGCGAGAAGGTTTGACCCGGCGAGAGCGGGCCGTCGACATGAAAACGTGGCATGGAAGGTCGATCGCGGGCCGGTGCGCCCGCGGAATGTAGAAATGCCTGAAGGTTCAGGCCAGATGCCGCGCGATGGCCCAGCGGTAGCCGTCCGGATCCTCGAATTGCGCGAAACGGTCGCCCCAGAACTGGTCCTGCGGCTCGATCAGCGGCTTCGCGCCCACGGCGAGCGCCATCTGGAAAGTGGCGTCGACGTCGTCCACATACAGATAGAACGACTGCGGCGCCATGTATCCCGCGCTCTTCGGGGTGCGCGCCTGGGAACCGTATGCGCCCTCGGGCGCGAACATCACGATCAACTGCCCGCGATACATCATCTCCACGTGGATGATCGTGCCGTCGTCGTTCACGCTGTCGCGCACGGCAAAGCCCAGCGCCTTTTCATAGAACGCGATGCTCACGCGCGCGTCGCGCACCGTGAGATACGGAGTCAGCCAGGGCACGTCGGCCGGGCGAGGGTCGGTCATCGGGAACACTCCTTGAAGCCTTGCTGCTGCGGGTTGTAAGACATTCTGCCATGAAGCCGTACGATCAATCGGCCGCGCAAAACCGTGCAACGACGAGCCGCCATGGGCCGCGCCGGACGGATTTCGCCTGATGAACGTCCGTTGCGCGTGCGCCGGAGCGTGTAATGTCGCGGGGTCTTCACACGTGCGTGGTGACGACGACGCTCAGCAACGCACCGCGCCGACCGTGTTTTGCACGGAACATGCCCGCAGGCGCGCAGCCGGATACACGCCGGTCCGCGGCCTCCCTGGCCGCGTGGCGAACGGACCGGTCTGTTAGAATGACGGCCTCCCGATCCTCGTCGTTTCTCGTCGTTCCGGTCCTGAAAACGTTGTGTGCCGCGGGTCCGGCGCGTGTGAGACATCCAGCCAGAGAAGCACTGCGGATCTTTTCAGGACCTGCCCAGACTCGACATGACGACCCCGACTTCCAGCCAGACCGCCCCTGTGGCCAAAAACATGGCCAACGCAATCCGCGCGCTCGCCATGGACGCCGTCCAACAAGCCAATTCCGGCCACCCCGGCATGCCGATGGGCATGGCCGAAATCGGTGTCGCGCTGTGGTCGCGCCATCTGAAGCACAATCCGGTGAATCCGCACTGGTTCGACCGCGACCGTTTCGTGCTCTCGAACGGCCACGGCTCGATGCTGCTGTACTCGCTGCTGCACCTCACCGGCTACGACCTGCCGCTCGCCGAACTGAAGAACTTCCGCCAGCTGCATTCGAAGACGCCGGGCCACCCCGAAGTGGGCATGACGCCGGGCGTCGAAACGACCACCGGCCCGCTCGGCCAGGGCGTCGGCAACGCGGTCGGCATGGCGCTGGCCGAAGCGCTGCTCGCCGCCGAGTTCAACAGGGCCGACGCGAAGATCGTCGATCACCACACGTACGTGTTCCTCGGCGACGGTTGCCTGATGGAAGGCATCTCGCACGAAGCCTGCTCGCTGGCAGGCACGCTCAAGCTGAACAAGCTGATCGCGCTGTACGACGACAACGGCATTTCCATCGACGGCCACGTCGAGCACTGGTTCCACGACGACACCCCGAAGCGCTTCGAGTCCTACGGCTGGAACGTGATCCGCGCGGTGGACGGTCATGACGTCGATGCCGTCGACGCTGCCATCGCGGCCGCGAAGAAGTCGGACAAGCCCACGCTGATCTGCTGCCGCACGGTGATCGGCAAGGGCGCGCCGACCAAGGCGGGCGGCCACGACGCGCACGGCGCGCCGCTGGGCGACAAGGAAATCGCGGCGACGCGCGCGGCCATCGGCTGGAACTATGGTCCGTTCGAGATCCCGCAGGACGTGTATGCCGCGTGGGACGCGAAGGAACAGGGCAAGCACGCGGAAACCGAATGGAACAAGACGTTCGACGCCTATCGCGCGAAGTACGCCGCCGAAGCCGCCGAGTTCACGCGCCGCATGAGCGGCGAACTGCCGGCGAACTGGGCCGAAAGCGCGGCGAAGATCATCGAGGACGCGAACCAGAAGGGCGAGACCATCGCGACGCGCAAGGCTTCGCAGAACACGCTCGAAGGTCTCGCGGCCGCGCTGCCGGAACTGCTCGGCGGTTCCGCCGACCTGACCGGCTCGAACCTCACCAACTGGAAGGCGTCGAAGGCGGTCCGCGCGGCGGGCGACCAGGAGAACGCCAACCCGGATCACGCGGGCATCCAGTGGGGCAACCACATCAACTACGGCGTGCGCGAGTTCGGCATGAGCGCGGCCATCAACGGCATCGCGCTGCATGGCGGCTATCGTCCGTTCGGCGGCACCTTCCTGACGTTCTCGGACTACAGCCGCAACGCGCTGCGCGTCGCTTCGCTGATGAAGTCGCGTTCCATCTTCGTGTTCACGCATGACTCCATCGGCCTTGGCGAAGACGGCCCGACGCACCAGTCGATCGAACACGTCTCCAGCCTGCGCCTGATTCCGAACCTGCAGACCTGGCGTCCGGCGGATACCGTCGAGACGGCGGTCGCGTGGACGCATGCCATCGCGCATCACGGTCCGTCGACGCTGATCTTCAGCCGCCAGAACCTGCAGTACTCGCCGCGCAACGACGTCCAGATCGCGAACATCGCGAAGGGCGGCTACGTGCTGCGCGACTGGAACGACGACATCCCGGCGCGCAAGATCATCCTCCTGGCCACCGGCTCGGAAGTGCAACTCGCCATGCAGGCGGTCGAGGCGCTGGCGAAGGAAGGCATTGGCGCGCGCGTGGTGTCGATGCCCTGCACGAATGTCTTCGACAAGCAGGACGCCGAGTATCGCGAACGCGTGTTGCCGAAGGGCGTGGCGCGCGTGGCGATCGAAGCGGGCGTGACGGATTTCTGGCGCAAGTACGTGGGCCTGGAAGGCGGCGTGGTCGGCATCGACACGTTCGGCGAGTCGGCGCCGGCCGGCGCGCTGTTCAAGCACTTCGGCTTCACGGTGGAGAACGTCGTCAAGACGGCGAAGGACGTGCTCGCGGCGTAAATGCGCTTGCTTCCACCAGCGGACAAGGTTTTTTTACCATCAGGAGATAGACCATGACGATTCGCGTTGCAATCAACGGCTACGGCCGCATCGGCCGCAACACGCTGCGCGCGTTCTACGAGAACGGCAAGAAGCATGACATCGAGATCGTCGCGATCAACGATCTGGGCGATGCGAAGACCAACGCCCACCTGACGCAGTACGACACGGCGCACGGCAAGTTCCCGGGCGAAGTCTCGGTGGACGGCGACTACCTCGTCGTCAACGGCGACAAGATCCGCGTGCTGGCCAACCGCAACCCGGCCGAACTGCCGTGGGGCGAGCTGAAGGTCGACGTGGTGTTCGAGTGCACGGGCTTCTTCACGACGAAGGAAAAGGCCAGCGCGCACATCAAGGGCGGCGCGAAGAAGGTCATCATCTCGGCGCCGGGCGGCAAGGACGTCGACGCGACCATCGTGTACGGCGTCAACCACAATGTGCTGAAGGCATCGGACACGGTCATCTCGAACGCGTCGTGCACGACCAACTGCCTCGCGCCGCTCGTCAAGCCGCTGAACGACAAGATCGGCCTGGTGAACGGCCTGATGACCACGATCCACGCCTACACGAACGACCAGGTTCTGACGGACGTGTATCACGAAGACCTGCGCCGCGCGCGCTCGGCCACGCACAGCCAGATCCCGACGAAGACGGGCGCGGCGTCGGCGGTCGGCCTCGTGCTGCCGGAACTGAACGGCAAGCTGGACGGCTATGCCATCCGCGTCCCGACGATCAACGTCTCGGTGGTGGATCTGTCGTTCATCGCCGCGCGCGACACGACGGTGGAAGAAGTCAACAAGATCATGAAGGACGCATCGGAAGGCGAGCTGAAGGGCATTCTCGGCTACAACGATGCACCGCTGGTCTCGATCGACTTCAACCACAACCCGGCTTCGTCGAGCTTCGATGCGACGCTCACGAAGGTGTCGGGCCGTCTCGTGAAGGTGTCGAGCTGGTACGACAACGAGTGGGGCTTCTCGAACCGCATGCTGGACACGGCCGTGGCGCTCGCCAACGCCAAGTAAGCTTCGCTGCGTTTCAGTCTCAGACATGCAAAAGCCGCTCCTCGGAGCGGCTTTTTTTTCGACTGCGTGTAGCGTGGGTCAGCCGAGCTTCTCGCGCAGGAACGAGATGACATAGGGTGTGGCCGCCGCCGCGACCGTCGCTGCCGTGCCCGGGTCCATGCCCATGCGCGCCGCGATCGATTCGGCAATGCGTCCCGTCAGCACGCCTTCACCGCCTTCCTCCATCGACTTGAAGAAGCCGTCGCCGCGTACCAGGCCCGACGCGAACGCCGCGAAGAAGCTCTTGCCGGGATGATCGCCCAGCAAGCCTTCATGCTGTTCCTCCACGTGCGCGTGAGCCGTTTCCGCCGCCGTGCCGAGGATCTGCTGGCTGTCTTCCGTGCTGATGCCCTGATCGGCGAGCGCTTGCGTGGCTTGTGCGCCGTGTTCCGAAGCGAGAAATTCTGAAGCGAGTTGTTGCATGTCCATCGACGCTGCTCCTGTTGGTATTCAGTCAATTGCAGGGCAGCGCAAGCGTCCGGAAAACTTCGGCGCGTACGGCCCTTGCTGAGACCGCGAAGCGTCGGAGAAGTGCCGGAGAAGTGCCGCAGCGAATCAGCGTTTCGGCACCGGAAAATGCACGCCCGCCCGCTGCGCCGCATTGACGATATGTCCTTCGATCGCCTCGCCGGCCGCTTCGCCGTCGCGCGCCTTGAGCGCTTCGATGATTGCCGCGTGTTCGTGATACGTGGACAGCACCAGTTCGCGCCGGTAGAAGGGCAGGCGCTGGCTCTCCTTCATGATGTCGGCGCTGCCGCGCAGGATCGATTCGATCGCCGCGTTGCCCGCCAGACTCACGATGCGCATATGGAACGCGAAGTCCAGTTGCGCCGCTTCTTCCAGCGCGGCTTCGGTCAGCGCGCCATGCAGGGACGCGAGGTTGTCGTCGAGCCAGTCGACGTCCGCATCGCCGATGGAATGCGCCGCCAGCCGCGCGACGAAGCCTTCCAGCGCAAAACGCATCTGATACGTGTCCGGCAGCGAGGCCTGATCCGCGAAACGCCATGGATGCGTGTTGCTCGCCTGCGCGCTGCTGACATATACGCCCTTGCCGGGGCGGATGTGCAACATGCCGAGCGCTTCGAGCGTGGAGAGCGCTTCGCGCAGCGAGGCCCGGCTAATCGCCAGTTCTTCCGATAACTGCCGCTGCGCCGGCAGCAGACTGCCTACCGGATACACGCTCGATTCGACGCGCTCGCGAATGGTCGCGATGGCCGCGTCAGTGACGGTGTGCGGAACATTTTTCATGGAGGAAAGGGTGCTTTGGCCGGTCTGACCGCCATTGTATGCGCGTCCCGTGAACGCGTGTGAACGGCCGTGCGACGGCCAGTTCCGTGCCCGTCTTCCACAGGGTAAACCGTTATCAATGCTTCCTTGACGCCGCTATATCGGCTTTCTAATATTCCCCATCACAGCACTGGTCCGACCAGTCGGAACAGTTGCTCCGGAGGTGAGACATTACACGAGGAGACGGTCGTGTCGAGATTTCTGAATTCGCTGTTCGGCAGGGTGATGATCGCGCTGGTCATCGGTATCGTGGTCGGCGCGCTGTTTCCGCATTTCGGCCAGTCGCTGCGGCCGCTGGGTGACGGCTTCCTGAAGCTGATCAAGATGGTCATCGGACCGATCGTGTTCTGCGTCGTGGTGAGCGGCATGGCAAGCGCGGGCGATCTGAAGAAGGTCGGGCGCGTCGGGCTGAAGGCGGTGGTCTACTTCGAGATCATGACCACGCTGGCGCTGGTGATCGGCGCGATTCTCGCGTGGGTCACGCGGCCGGGCGTCGGCATGAACATCGATCTGCATTCGCTCGATGCCTCCGCGCTCTCCACCTACACCGAGCATGCGAAGAGCCTCAAGGACACGGCGGGCTTCCTGCTGAAGATCATTCCCGACACGGCCGTCGATGCCTTCGCCAAAGGCGACATCCTGCAAGTGCTGGTGTTCGCGGTCCTGTTCGGCTCGGCCCTCTCGATGCTCGGCAACAAGGCGCAGCGCGTGACGGTGTTCATCGACGAGCTCTCGTCCGTGTTCTTCCGCATCATGGCGTTCATCATCAAGCTCGCGCCGCTCGGCGTGCTCGGCGCGATTGCGTTCACGACCGGCCAGTACGGCGTCGCTTCGCTCAAGCAACTGGGACTGCTGGTGATGGTGTTCTATGCCAGCTGCTTCCTGTTCGTGTTCGTGGTGCTCGCGGTGGTGATGCGGCTCGCGGGCTTCTCCATCTTCAAGCTCGTGCGCTATCTGCGCGAGGAACTGTCGATCGTGCTCGGCACGGCGTCCTCGGATGCAGTGTTGCCGCAGATCATGCGCAAGCTCGAATGGATGGGCGTCAAGGATTCCACCGTCGGCCTGGTGATCCCGACCGGCTATTCGTTCAACCTCGATGGCTTCTCCATCTACCTGACGCTCGCGGTGATCTTCATCGCGCAGGCCACCAACACGCCGCTGTCGCTGCACGATCTGATCGTGGTCGTGCTGGTCTCGCTGGTGACCTCGAAGGGCGCGCACGGCATTCCGGGCTCGGCCATCGTGATTCTCGCGGCGACGCTCTCCGCCATTCCCGCGATTCCCGTGCTGGGCCTCGTGCTGATCCTGCCGGTGGACTGGTTCGTGGGCATCGCGCGGGCGGTGACGAATCTGATCGGCAACTGCGTTGCGACCGTGGTCGTCGCGGTGTGGGAGAACGACATCGACCGGGTGCGTGCAAAGCGCGTGCTCGACCAGGACGCCGACTATCGCTTCGTGCCGGCCGCGCCGGACGCCGCGCACGGCAACGAACCCGCACACGCAGTCTGAACATTCACGCAAACGCAAACGCAACCGCAACCGAAGGAACCTGACATGGCCAATCCGCTTCTCCCCGCCGACGCTCCCGCATTCGCCCGCCGCTACATGAACCTGGCCGATCCGCGTCTGGGCGCGGAGGCGCTCTTCGCCAGCGATGAATTCTTCGCGCCGAAGTCGCGCATGCTGGAGCCGCAGCCCGCGGTGTTCATCCCCGGCAAGTACGACGAACACGGCAAGTGGATGGACGGCTGGGAGACGCGCCGCAAGCGCACGACGGGTTACGACTATTGCATCGTCAAGCTGGCGCGCGCGGGGGTAATTCACGGGATCGACATCGACACGAGTCACTTCACCGGCAACTTTCCGCCGGCGGCGTCCATCGATGCCTGCGTGAGCAACAGCGCCAATCCGCAGGAAGACGGCGACTGGCGCGAGATCGTGCCGTCCACGACGCTCAAGGGCGACCATCATCACTATCTCGACATCGCCGATACCCGCGCCTACACGCACTTGCGCGTGAATATCTATCCGGATGGCGGCATTGCGCGGCTGCGCGTGTACGGCCAGCCGAAGACGGACTTCTCGCGTGTCGAACGCGGCACGCTGCTCGATCTCGCGGCGCTCGAGAACGGCGCTTCGCTGGTCGCGGCGAACAACCAGCATTTCGGTCCCGCTTCGCAGATGCTCATGCCCGGACGCGGCGTGAACATGGGCGACGGCTGGGAAACGCGGCGCCGGCGCGAGCCCGGCAACGACTGGGCGATCGTCGCGCTCGCGCATCCGGGCGTGATCCGCGCGATTGAAGTCGACACCGCGCACTTCAAGGGCAACTATCCGGACCGCTGCTCGCTGCAGGCGGCGCGCGTCGTGGGCGGCACCGACGAATCGCTCGTCACGCAGGCGATGTTCTGGCCGGTGTTGCTCGACGAGCAGAAGCTCTCGATGGACAGCGTGCATCGCTTCGAGCACGAACTCGCCGCGCTCGGCCCGGTGACGCACGTGCGCTTCAACATCTATCCGGACGGCGGGGTATCGCGGTTGCGGATCTTCGGAGCAATCGAATGAAAACGCTGACGCTGGAACCGCTCACGCGCGAAGCTTTCGCCCCTTTCGGCGATGTCATCGAGCTGGAAGGCGCACGTCATTTTCCGATCAACGCGGGCACGACCGAACGCTTTCACGATCTCGCGCAGGTGGACATCGGCTTCGAGAGCGGCGGGCGTCCGCTCATCAATCTGTTTCGCGGCCAGCCGCGTCCGCAACCGGTCGTCATCTCGATGATGGAGCGTCATCCGCTCGGCAGCCAGGCGTTCCTGCCGCTCGCCGACGTGCGTTATCTGGTGGTGGTGGCGCCGGCGGGCGACTTCGACGTCAACGGCATGCGCGCGTTCTACGCGCGCGGCTGGCAAGGCGTGAACTATGCGCGCGGCGTGTGGCATCACCCGTTGATCGTGCTGGACCGGGAAGGCGATTTCATCGTGGTGGATCGCGGCGGCGACCAGCCGAACTGCGACGAACTCGACTTGCCCGAGCGCTACACGCTGATTGAACCGGCCGCGCGCGCCGCGTGATGCCTCTCGCGAAATGCAGTTGCGAATCGCTCGCATAAGCAGATCGCGAAACGTACAGGCGAAGTAAAACCGCCGTCCATCGACAAGATGGACGGCGGTTTTTTGCATCCGGCGCGCCGCCGGGAAGCGCGGCGCGCGACGCTCAATGCTTGCGGTGCGGGCAGTTTTCCTTCGTGCATGCGCCGTACAGCGCGAGCGCATGCTCGTGGAGCTTGAAACCGCGTTCCTTGGCGATCGATTGCTGACGGCGCTCGATCTCCGCATCGAAGAACTCTTCGACGCGGCCGCAGTCGATGCAGACGAGGTGATCGTGGTGCGATCCTTCGTTCAGCTCGAACACGGCCTTGCCCGATTCGAAATTGCTTCGCGACAGCAGGCCGGCTTGCTCGAACTGCGTGAGCACGCGATACACCGTGGCGAGACCGATATCCAGCTCTTCGTTGAGCAGGTTTCGATACACGTCTTCAGCGGTCAGATGGCGCACCGGGCTGTGCTGGAAAATCTCGAGAATCTTGAGGCGGGGCAGGGTCGCCTTGAGTCCGATATTTTTGAGATCGGCGGGATTGGTCATGGCTAGGCATCCCTAGAGTACAATTCAAGGTTCTCATAGTAATGCGTTTTTCCGATTCCCGACATCCCGCGTGCTTGCGTCGCTTATGCTTGCGGGCTGGTCGGACGAAGCGAGCGCGGACTTCAAGCGCCTCGCGTGAAAGGTGAAATGTTTTTTCAATCTTTATCGAATAGCAGGGAGAGCCGTCGCATGCGGGGAACCGTGATCGCAGCAACCTTGGCCGCATTGCTCGCCGGCTGCTCGGCGTACGACAGCGTCACGCAGAGGATCGCGCAAAGCATCACACCGTATCGGATCACGGTTGTGCAAGGCAATTTCGTTTCGGCGGAAGCCGCCGCGCAGATGCAGGTCGGCATGTCGCGCGACCAGGTGAAGCAACTGCTCGGCACGCCGCTTCTCATCGACATGTTCCATGCGGACCGCTGGGACTACGTCTTCTACTTCAAGCGCGGATCCACCGCCGTCGTGCAGCAGCGCGACTTCGTCGTCAACTTCGCGAGCGACCGCGTGGTGAGCTGGTCGGGCGGTGAAAACCTGCCGTCGAACCTCGAACTGCTCGCCGAAATCGACGGCGACAAGGGCGTCAAGGTCGCCAAGACGGGCGCGGCGGCAACGCCGGCGTCGGGAGCGTCGGCGGCGTCGGGCGTGGCGGTGACGGCCCCGGCCGGCGAGCCGTCCACGCAGCCGAATGCGTCGAATGCCTTTGCCGGCGATGCGAACCAGCAGGCCGCGCAAGCCGCCAACCGCGCGACCGCGCAAGTCGAAATGCCCGCAGGCCGTCAACGTTCCTCGGCGTTCAGCAGCGCGCCGACGAGCGCAGGCGGCGCGCCGGGTGCGGGCGGCGCCTCGGGCAGCAACTCGCAGATCCAGCTCCAGCGCAAGCCGCAGCCGATCCAGATTCCCGACAGCAGCGCGGTCGGTCCGGCGAGTACGTCGCCCGCGCCGGCCGGAAGCAACAGCGGAAATGGCCAGCAGCAATTCACGATGCCGCAGTAGAGTCAGCAAGCTCCGGTGCCACTGCGCCGGGACGCCGTACGGAAACACCGCACTGAACCACCACGCCCCCGGCCGCGCGCCGGGCGCGGTTCATCAAACGAGACTGCCATGAAGATCGCCATCGCCGGCGCATCGGGCCGCATGGGCCGGATGCTGATCGAAACCGTTCTCAACGATCCCGACGCCCAGCTCGTCGGCGCACTCGACCGGCCCGGCGTGCCGCAGCTCGGCCAAGATGCGGGCGCGTTCCTCGGCAAGACGACCGGCGTGCTGCTGACCGACGACATCGAAAGCGTATTCGGCGACGCCGACTATCTGATCGACTTCACGCGCCCCGAAGGCACCCTCGTTCATCTGGAAGCGGCGCTGCGTCATGACGTGAAGCTGATCATCGGCACGACCGGCTTCTCGGACGAGCAGAAGACGCAGCTCAAGCAGGCCGGCGAGCAGATCGGCCTCGTGTTCGCGCCGAACATGAGCGTCGGCGTGAACGTCACGATGAAGCTGCTCGAATTCGCCGCGCAGCATTTCGCGACCGGCTACGACATCGAGATCATCGAGGCGCACCATCGCCACAAGGTGGACGCGCCCTCGGGCACGGCGCTCGGCATGGGCGAAGTCATCGCGAAGGCGCTCGGCCGCGACCTGAAGGACTGCGCCGTGTACGCCCGCGAAGGCGTGACGGGCGAACGCGATCCGTCGACCATCGGCTTCTCCGCGATTCGCGGCGGCGATATCGTCGGCGATCACACCGTGCTGTTCGCGGGCATCGGCGAGCGCATCGAGATTACGCACAAGGCGGCCAGCCGGCTCTCCTACGCACAGGGCGCGCTGCGCGCCGCGCGGTTCCTGCAGGGCCACGACAAGGGCTTCTTCGACATGCAGGACGTGCTCGGCCTGCGCTGATTCCGCCGCGCGACCATGGCCGCCACGGGCGTCATCCACTATCTGCAATCCGGCGACGCCGTCACGCACGCGGTCGCCGGTCTGCTGCTCGCGATGTCCCTCGCCAGCTGGTGCTTCCTGCTCATGAAGGCGTGGATTCTCGCGCGCGCCAAATGGCAGGGACCGCGCGCGCTGCAACGCTTCTGGCAGTCGGCGACGCTCAAGGACGGCATCGGCGCGTTGCGGCGGGCCGATCGCGAACGGGTCTTCCTGCCGCTCGCCGAGGCCGCCTGGCACGCGTCCGAGACGGACATGCCGGGCGCGCTGCTGTCGCGCGTCGAACGCAATGAGCGCGTGCTGCGGGCGTTGCGCCAGGCGATGCTGAGCTCGCAGCGGCGCCTCGAATTCGGCCAGGTGCTGCTGGCGTCAGTGGGCAGCACCGCGCCGTTCGTCGGTCTGCTCGGCACCGTCTGGGGTATCTATCACGCGCTGTCCAGCATTGCATCGAGCGGGCAGGCGATGATCGAGAACGTCGCGGGGCCGGTCGGCGAGGCGCTCATCATGACGGCCTTCGGACTGGTCGTCGCGATTCCCGCCGTGCTTGCCTACAACGTGCTGGGCCGCTACGTGCGGCAGATTTCCGAGGAACTCGACGGCTTCGCCCACGACCTGCACGCGTTCGTGTGCGGTACGGCCGACACGGAGCGCACATGGCCTTCGGCGGACTAGACAAGCACGCGAACGGCCAGCCGATGGCCGAGATCAACATGACGCCGCTCATCGACGTCATGCTCGTGCTGCTCGTCATCTTCATCATCACGGCGCCGCTGTTCACGCACGCCATTCGCCTCGATTTGCCGAAGGTGTCCTCGCAGCCCGCGCGCGAGACGCCGCAGACCATCACGCTGTCCATCGACGACACCGGCAAGCTCTACTGGAACGACACGCTCATCGGCGTGGAGCAGATGCGGGCGCGCTTCGTCGAGGCGGGCCGGGCGGCGCAGAAGCCGGAACTGCATCTGCGGGCGTCGAGCGCGACGCGCTACGACGTCATCGCGCAGGTGATGGGCGCGGCGCAGCAGGCGGGGATCGAGCGGATCGGCTTCGTGACACAGCCGGCGCAGCAGCCGGCGCAGCCGAAGGCGCCTTCGCCCGCGCGTTGAGTCCACGCCGTGCGCGTGTGCGCCTGAAAAGCTTTAGCCGCCCGAGAAGCCCGAGAAGCCCGAGAAGCCAAAGAAGCCCGAGAAGCCCGAGAAGCCCGAGAAGCCCGAGAAGCCCGAGAAGCTTGCCGCGCCTGACGCGCCGCATCGAACGGTATAATCGCGATTTGCCCGTTTTTGCGCGGATTGCGTCCGCCGGCGGCCCGACATTCGACGCCGCGCCGGTCCGGCACACGAGACCACACGGCGCCAGAATCAGCCGTTTCCCAACACGAGAACGGCGGGTTCCGGGGTCCGTTCCCAGCCTTAGCGTAAAGCCATCACACCATGCACGATAAATACGTACCCGCCGACGTCGAATCCGCCGCGCAGACCACCTGGCGCGCGAACGACGTCTACCGGACGACCGAGACGTCGGCCAAGCCCAAGTTCTATTGCGTCTCGATGCTGCCCTATCCGTCCGGCAAGCTGCACATGGGTCACGTGCGCAACTACACGATCAACGACGTGATGTACCGTTACCTGCGCATGAACGGCTACAACACGCTGATGCCGATGGGCTGGGACGCGTTCGGCATGCCCGCCGAGAACGCCGCGATGGCGAACAACGTGCCGCCGGCGAAGTGGACCTACGAGAACATCGCGTACATGAAGAAGCAGATGCAGTCGATGGGCCTCGCCATCGACTGGTCGCGCGAAGTCGCCACGTGCTCGCCCGAGTACTACAAGTGGAACCAGTGGCTGTTCCTCAAGATGCTGGAAAAGGGCATCGCGTACAAGAAGACCGGCACCGTGAACTGGGACCCGGTCGACCAGACGGTGCTCGCCAACGAACAGGTTATCGACGGGCGCGGCTGGCGCTCGGGCGCGCTGGTGGAGAAGCGCGAAATCCCGATGTACTACCTGCGCATCACCGATTATGCGGATCAACTGCTCGACGACCTCGAAGGCCTCGGCTGGCCCGAGCGCGTCAAGGTCATGCAGCAGAACTGGATCGGCAAGAGCTTCGGCGTGAACTTCGGCTTCCCGTATGAGATCGACGGCGAAGCGAAGCTGCTGCGCGTCTTCACCACGCGCGCCGACACCATCATGGGCGTCACCTTCGCGGCGGTCGCGGCGGAGCATCCGCTCGCCACGCGTCTCGCGCGCGACAACGCGGAGCTGCAGGCGTTCATCGACGAATGCAAGCGCGGCGGCGTGGCGGAAGCCGATGTCGCCACCATGGAAAAGAAAGGCGTGCCTACGGGCTTCTTCGTCACGCATCCGCTGACGGGCGCGCAGGTCGAGGTGTGGATCGGCAACTACGTGCTGATGTCCTACGGCGAAGGCGCGGTGATGGGCGTGCCGTCGCACGACGAACGCGATTTCGCCTTCGCGAAGAAATACAGCCTGCCGATCAACCCGGTGATCGATGTCGAAGGCAAGACCTATTCGACCGACGCCTGGGAAGAATGGTACGGCGACAAGACCGCGGGCAAGCTCATCAACAGCGGCAAGTATGACGGCCTCACCACGGCGGACGCCATCGACGCGATCGCCGCCGATCTGAAGGCGAAGGACCTCGGCGACAAGCAGATCACCTGGCGCCTGCGCGACTGGGGCATCTCGCGCCAGCGCTACTGGGGCACGCCGATCCCGATCATCCATTGCCCCAAGTGCGGCGACGTGCCGGTGCCCGAGAAGGACCTGCCGGTCGTGCTGCCGGAAGACCTCGTGCCGGACGGCTCGGGCAATCCGCTCGCGAAGTCGGAAGCGTTCCTGAACTGCACCTGCCCGACCTGCGGCGCCGACGCGAAGCGTGAAACCGACACGATGGACACCTTCGTCGATTCGTCGTGGTATTTCTCGCGCTACGCGGCGCCGGACGCCACGAGCATGGTCGACGAGCGCACCGATTACTGGATGCCGATGGACCAGTACATCGGCGGCATCGAGCACGCGATCCTGCACCTGCTGTATTCGCGCTTCTGGGCCAAGGTCATGCGCGACATGGGTCTCGTGAAGTTCGGCGAGCCGGCTAAGAACCTGCTCACGCAGGGCATGGTGCTCAACGAGACCTTCTATCGCGAAGACGCGGCCGGCAAGAAGACCTGGTACAACCCGCTCGACGTGACGGTCGCGCATGACGACAAGGGCCGTCCGAGTGGTGCGACGCTCAATGCCGATGGCCAGCCGGTCGTGCTGGGCGGCGTCGAGAAGATGTCGAAGTCGAAGAACAACGGCGTCGATCCGCAGACGCTGATCGACCAGTACGGCGCGGACACCGCGCGCCTGTTCGTGATGTTCGCGGCGCCGCCGGAGCAGTCGCTCGAATGGTCGGGCGCGGGCGTGGAAGGCGCGAGCCGCTTCCTGCGCCGCGTGTGGCACTTCGGGCACGACAACGCCGCCGCGCTGCGCCAGCACGGCAAGCTCGACGCCGCCAAGCTCGGCGACGCCGACAAGACGCTGCGCCGTGAGATCTACACTGTGCTCAAGCAGGCCGATTTCGACTATGGCCGCCTGCAGTACAACACGGTCGTGTCCGCCGCGATGAAGATGCTCAACGCGCTGGAAGGCGCGAAGCAGGCGGGCGAGGGCGTGCTGAACGAAACCTTCGGCGTGCTGCTGCGCGTGCTGTATCCGGTGGTGCCGCACGCGACCTTCCAGTTGTGGTCGGAGCTCGGTTACGCCGACACCTTCGGTCCGCTGCTCGACGCGCCCTGGCCGAAGGTCGACGAAGCCGCGCTCGAACAGTCGGAAATCGAACTCGTGCTGCAGATTAACGGCAAGGTGCGTGGCGCCCTGACCGTGGCGAAGGACGCGTCGCGCGAGGCCATCGAGCAGGCGGCGGTTGCGCATGACATGTTCGGGAAGTTCTCTGAAGGCCGCACGCCGAAGAAGGTGATCGTGGTGCCGGGGCGTCTCGTCAACGTGGTCGTGTAATGCGTCCGACGCGCAAAACCAAGGAGTCGATGTGACCGGTAAAGCCTTCGAAAAAGGCATCAGCAGGCGTTCGTTCGTCGCGCTTCTCGGCGCCGCGGCTGCGTTGTCCGCTTGCGGCTTCCAGCTGCGCGGACAGCAGGACTATGCGTTCAAGCGGCTCGCCATCAGCGGCGGCCCGCCGCAGATGGTCGCGCGCCTCGAACGCATGATCCAGGGCGGCAGCGATACGGTGGTCGTCAAGGCGGTCGAGAAACCGGACGCCACGCTGCGCCTCGCGGAAGGCCAGGGCATGCGCACGCTCAGCCTGAACGCGCAGGGCGTCGTGCAGGAATACGAGCTGGTCTACAACGTGAGTTACTCGCTGGTCGGCGCGGACGGCACCTTGCTGATTCCGCCGAGCGTGATCGCGCTGAACCGTTCGATGACCTACAGCGACCAGTACACGCTCGCCAAGTCGCAGGAAGCGACCCTGCTCTACAACGACATGCGCAACGACGCCGTGGATCAACTGACGCGCCGGCTTGCCACGGTGCGCTCGCTGCATCCGGCGCCGGGCGAGCAGACGCCGGGCCTCGCGCCGCGCGCGCCGCTGCCGGTGCCGCCGCTTTGATCACCGCTTCGATCACCGCTTCGATCACCGCGTTGAATACAGGCGGCCCGCGTCCATGCAGCTGAAGCTCGACGCGCTCGACGCGCATCTCGCGAAAGGCCTGAAGGGGCTGTACGTCATCCATGGCGACGAGCATCTGCTCGCGCAGGAAGCGTGCGACCGCATCCGCGCTGCCGCGCGCGCGAACGGCTTCACTGACCGCTCGGTGTTCACGGTGGAGCGTGGTTTCGACTGGAGCGCGCTGCTCGGCGCCACCCAGTCGATGTCGCTGTTCGGCGACCGCCAGCTGATCGAGTTGCGCATTCCCACGGGCAAGCCGGGCAAGGAAGGCGCGGAGTCGCTGAAGGCGCTCGCCGCCGCCGACAATCCCGACGTCGTCACGCTCGTCACGCTGCCGCGGCTGGACAGCGCGACGCAGAAATCGGCGTGGTTCAGCGCGCTGCTCGGCGCGGGCGTCACGTTGAAAATCGATGCGATCGAGCGCGCGCACTTGCCGATGTGGGTTGGCCAGCGGCTCGCGCAACAGGGCCAACGCGTTCCGCCCGGCGAAGACGGACGGCGCGCGCTGGCGTTCATCGCGGAACGGGTGGAAGGCAACCTGCTCGCCGCGCATCAGGAAATCCAGAAGCTCGGCTTGCTGTATCCGGAAGGCGTGCTCAGTTTCGAGCAGATTCACGATGCCGTGCTGAACGTCGCGCGCTACGACGTGTTCAAGCTCAATGAAGCGATGCTGACGGGCGATGTCGGCCGGCTCGCGCGCATGCTCGACGGTCTGAAAGGCGAAGGCGAAGCGGCCGTGCTGGTGCTGTGGGCGCTGGTCGAGGAAGTGCGTACGCTGTTGCGCATCAAGCGCGGCGTCGCTGCCGGCAAGCCGCTCGCGACGCTGATGCGCGAGAACCGCGTCTGGGGACCGCGCGAGCGGCTGATTCCGCCGGCGCTGGCGCGGGTGACGGACGAAGCGCTCGAAAAGGCGCTCTCGCTGGCAGCGCGGCTCGACCGTCAGGTGAAGGGCCTGTCCGGCGGCACGGGCAAGCGCGGCAGCGAGACACCGCCCGATCCGTGGGCCGGCATGTTCGAACTCGCGATGGCCGTGGCGCACGGCGGCACGCCAGGGCGGACGGCGGCGGCGCCGCGACCGCGTCGCTAGATTGCGGCGCTAGATTGCGTCGATAAGGCGCGGCCGTCGCGGCCTGTTGCCGGCGGCGTCCCGGCTTAAAATGAACTATCGCGGCGTCCGGTTCGCGGACGCCCGTTCCGCATTGGCAAGCGCGAACAGTGCAGATCAGCGGCATCAGAAAGAGACTCACGATGAACATCGACCAGTACATGACCGACCTCGGCCGCCGCGCCCGCGCGGCGTCACGCGCGATGGCGCGAGCCTCGACGGCGGCGAAGAATGCCGCGCTGTTCGCGGTGGCGGACGCCATCGCACGCGAGCGCGAGGCGCTCAAGCAGGCGAACGCTCGCGACCTCGCACGCGCGCGAGAGAAAGGCCACGACGCCGCGTTCATCGACCGGCTGACGCTATCCGACAAAGCCCTCGACACGATGATCGAAGGGCTGCGCCAGGTGGCCGCGCTGGCCGATCCGATCGGCGAGATCAGCGGCCTCAAGTTCCGTCCGAGCGGCATCCAGGTCGGACAGATGCGCGTGCCGCTCGGCGTGATCGGCATCATCTACGAGTCGCGTCCGAACGTGACCATCGACGCCGCGGCGCTCTGCCTGAAATCCGGCAACGCAACCATTCTGCGCGGCGGTTCCGAGGCGCTCGAATGCAATACGGCGCTCGCGAAACTGATCGGCGTCGGGCTGGAAACGGCGGGCTTGCCGCAGGACGCGGTGCAAGTGGTGGAAACGGCGGATCGCGCGGCGGTCGGCAAGCTGATCACGATGACCGAATTCGTCGACGTGATCGTGCCGCGCGGCGGCAAGAGCCTGATCGCTCGCCTGATGGAAGAAGCGCGCGTGCCGATGATCAAGCATCTCGACGGCATCTGCCACGTCTACGTGGACGACCGCGCGGATCTCGTGAAGGCCGCCGCCGTCTGCGACAACGCGAAGACCCACCGCTACGGCACCTGCAACACGATGGAAACGCTGCTGGTCGCGCGCGGCATTGCCAACGAAGCGCTGCCGCTGCTCGCGCGTGCGTACCAGGCGAAGGAAGTCGAGTTGCGCGTGGATGCCGCCGCGCGCGCCGTGCTGGAGGCGGCGCAGATTGGCGGGCTCGTCGATGCGACCGAAGCCGACTGGAGCACCGAATATCTCGCGCCGGTGCTCGCCGTGAAAATTGTCGAAGGGCTGGACGAAGCCATCGACCATATCAATACCTACGGCTCGCATCACACCGATGCCATCCTCACCGAAGACCACGACCGCGCCATGCGTTTCCTGCGCGAAGTGGATTCCGCGAGCGTGATGGTCAATGCATCGACGCGTTTCGCCGACGGCTTCGAATTCGGACTGGGCGCGGAAATCGGCATTTCGAACGACAAGCTGCACGCGCGCGGTCCGGTGGGACTGGACGGTCTGACATCGTTGAAATACGTCGTGCTGGGGCGCGGCGAAGTGCGTCAATAACCTCGCGGAAGCCCACAAGACCGATGCTCTGGATCAAATCGCTGCACATCGTGCTGGTCGCCTCGTGGTTCGCGGGGCTGTTCTATCTGCCGCGCATCTTCGTCAACCTGGCGATGGAAACCGACCCCAAGGCCACCGCCCGGCTCCTGCTGATGGCGCGCAAGCTGTTCCGCTTCATGACCTTCATCGCGGTGCCGGCGCTGGCGTGCGGGCTGTGGCTGTGGCTTGTCGTCGGCATCGGCGCGGGGCAGGGCTGGCTGCACGCGAAGCTCACCATCGTCGCGCTGATCATCGTCTATCACGCGTATTGCGGACGCCTGCTGCATACCTTCCAGCGCGGTGAAAACAAACGGTCGGACAAGTGGTATCGCATGTTCAACGAGCTGCCGGTGCTCGGCCTGCTCGGCGCAACGCTGCTCGTGGTCGTCAAGCCTTTCTGATGTCTTCCGCGTGAGCCGCGCCCCGGCTCACGTGCCCACCCTGCGGCTTTCCAGCACGTCCTTCGCTTCCGCGAGCTTTTCCGCCAGCTTCGGACCGCGTGCGAGCGCCAGTCCCACCGCCAGAATGTCGCCGATCGCGAGATGCGAGACGCGCGAGGTCATCGGCGAAAAAATATCCGTGTCCTCGTCGACGTTGGCAAAGAGTCCCACCGTCGCCAGCCGCGCCAGCGGCGAGTTGCCGTGCGTGATCGCGATCACCTTCGCACCGCCGTGCAACGCGGACTTGCACGCATCCAAAATGTCGCGCGTGCGGCCGGTGTTCGAGATTGCAACGATGGCATCGCCCGGGCCGAGCAGCGCGGCCGAGGTCGTGTACGTGTGCGGATCGGAGTAGGCGACGGAGGGCACGCCGAGCCGGAAGAACTTGTGCTGCATGTCGAGCGCGGCGATGCCCGAGCCGCCCGCGCCGTAGAACTCGATGCGCCGCGCGTCCGCGAGAATGGCGATGGCCGCCGCGACGCTGTCCGAAGACAGACTGTTGCGTACCTCGATCAACGCACCGATGGTCCGGTCCAGCACCTTCGCCGCGACGCCGGCGGGCGGTTCGTCGCTCTTCACATCGCGAAAGACGGTGGGAACGCCCGCTGCTACGCCTTGTGCAAGGCGGATCTTGAATTCCCGAAAGCCGGAAAAGCCGAGCGCCTGGCAGAAGCGCGCGATGGTCGGCTGGCTCACGCCCGCGCGCGCGGCGAAATCGGTCATCGAGAGATCGAGCACTTCGCGCGGCGCCTCGAGCACGTAGTCGGCCAGCTTGCGCTCCGAGGGCCGCAACTGTTCGCGCATTGCTTCGACTTGGGACAGCAACATCGGAAATCTCGCCTATGCTGAAAATTGTTTGCGACTATAGCCGATGATTCGGCTTGTACAAATACTACATAAATTCGGCTGCATATCTCAGGGATTTCCCTGAGAAGCTTGCCGGAAAAGCAAGGGCGTACGGCGCTTCGACGACCATTGTCCGCATTTACCCCATTGAATGCATGTAGTTTTTCTACTAATATTCGGTCCATCGGCGAACGACACGACAACAACCCAGGCGCCGTTCCTCGCAATTCCACACCCCATCTCGACGGCAGGCGCGCCGGGAGTGAGACGAAGGAGCATCGATGGTTTCCCCGCATTCGCAACTGAAGCACGTTACCGACCGCATCATCGAGCGCAGCAAGCCGACGCGCGCCGCTTATCTGGCGCGCATCGACGCCGCGCAGGGCATGTTCCCGGCGCGCGGCGCGCTGTCCTGCGCGAACCTCGCGCACGGCTTCGCGGGCCTCGAAGGCCAGGAAAAATTTGCGATCAAGGCGGTGCGCGAGCCGAATATCGGCATCGTGTCCTCGTATAACGAAATGCTGTCCGCGCACGCGCCCTACAAGAGCTTTCCGGACCTCATCAAGCAGGCGGCGCGCGAACACGGCGGCATCGCGCAGTTTGCGGGCGGCGTGCCCGCCATGTGCGACGGCATCACGCAGGGCAATGCGGGCATGGAGTTGTCGCTGTTCTCGCGCGAAGTCATCGCGATGAGCACGGCTGTCGCGCTGACGCACAACATGTTCGACGCCGCGCTGTGTCTCGGCGTGTGCGACAAGATCGTCCCGGGCCTGGCCATCGGCGCGCTGCAGTTCGGCCATCTGCCGACCATCTTCGTGCCGGCCGGCCCGATGACCAGCGGTCTCACCAACGACGACAAGGCCAAGGTGCGCCAGGAGTTCGCCACCGGCCAGTGCGACCGCAGCGCGCTGCTCGAAGCCGAGGCGGCCGCGTATCACGGTCACGGCACCTGCACGTTCTACGGCACGGCCAACAGCAACCAGATGCTGATGGAAGTGATGGGCCTGCATCTGCCGAGTTCGGCGTTCGTGCATCCGCACACCGAACTGCGCGATGCGCTCACCGCCGAAGCCGCGCGCCGCGTGCTGGACCTGACGCACGAGCGCGGCAACTACACGCCGATCGGCCATGTGGTCGATGAAAAGGCCATCGTAAACGGCATCGTCGCATTGCTCGCGACGGGCGGCTCGACCAATCACACGCTGCACCTCGTGGCGATTGCGCGGGCGGCGGGCGTCATCATCGACTGGAACGATTTCGACGAACTCTCGCAAGTCGTGCCGCTGCTCGCGAAGATCTATCCGAACGGCAAGGCCGACGTGAATCACTTTCATGCGGCGGGCGGCGTCGCGTTCCTGGTGCGCAACCTCCTCGAAGGCGGACTGCTGCATGAGGACGTGCAGACGGTCGCGGGCCGTGGGCTGTCGCATTACACGAAGGAGCCGAAGCTCATCGACGGCAAGCTGCAATGGGTCGACGGCGCCGCGGAAAGCCACGACAGCAAGGTGCTGCGCGGCATCGGCGAGCCGTTCCAGCCGGACGGCGGCCTGCGCCTGATGCAGGGCAAGCTCGGCCGCGGCGTCATCAAGATCTCGGCGGTCGCGCCCGAGCATCGCGTGGTGAAGGCGCCGGCGATCGTGTTCAATTCGCAGGAAGAAGTGCAGGAAGCCTTCGACAAGGGCGAACTCAAGCGCGACTTCGTCGCCGTGGTGCGCTTCCAGGGCGCGCGGGCGAACGGCATGCCGGAACTGCATCGATTGACGCCGCTGCTGGGCGTGTTGCAGGATCAGGGCTTCCATGTCGCGCTGGTCACCGACGGTCGCATGTCCGGCGCATCGGGCAAGGTGCCGGCGGTGATCCACGTGTCGCCCGAGGCGTTGCTGCAAGGTCCGCTCGGCAAGGTGCGCACCGGCGACATGCTGGTCATCGACGCACCGTCCGGCGTGCTCGACATCGAGATCGACGCAAAGGAATGGGCGGCGCGCGAAGTCCAGGCGCCGCTGTATCAGGCCGAGAACGAAGTCGGCTTCGGGCGCGAACTGTTCGGCGTGTTCCGCAGCGCGGCGCTGCCGGCCGAAGAAGGCGCATCGGTGTTCGGCGCGCTGATCGGCGCAGACGCTGCACAGGCGGACGGCGCGTCCGCGCAGGAGCGCAATCCGTTGCGCGACAACGCGCGCGCGGCGGCATCGGCGCTCAACAAGGCGCACGCCGCGCATCACTGACGCTGAACGGCCCGGCCTGAGAGAACCCCGCGGATCGCCTGCAAGGCGCCGCATCAAACCAGGAGTCGCATCACATGAAAACGGTAAGCGAAATCGTGCGTCTGGGACCGGTGATTCCGGTGCTGGCCTTCGACTCGGTCGAGCAGGGCGAACACGTGTCGCGCGCGCTGCACGCAGGCGGCGTGAAGGTGCTGGAAATCACGCTGCGCACGTCGGCCGGCATTGCCGCGATCGAACGCGCGAGCCAGCTCGCGGATGACATCGTGGTCGGCGTGGGCACGATCACGAAGCCCGAGCATTGCGCGCAGGCGAAGAAGGCGGGCGCGCAGTTCGGCGTGTCGCCGGGTCTGACGAAGGACATGCACAAGGCCGCGCAGGACGCCGGCCTGCCGCTGCTGCCGGGCGTCATGACGCCGTCCGACATCATCGCCGCGATGGAACTGGGCTACGAAATCGTCAAGTTTTTCCCGGCGCAACAGGCGGGCGGCATTCCAATGCTGCAGGCGTTCCACGGACCGTTCCCGAACCTGCGCTTCTGCCCGACCGGCGGCATCACGGCCGAGACCGCGACCAGTTTCCTCGCACAGCCCAACGTGGTGTGCGTCGGCGGTTCGTGGCTGACGCCGAAGGCCGCGCTGGCCGCGCAAAACTGGGACGAAGTCACGCGCCTCGCGCGCGCCGCAAGCGAACTGGCGCCGCACTGACGTTCCCTGCGATGGACGCGCGCATCCCGAGTGCGTCCATCGTCAATGAAAAATACAAGGGAGACACCCGGCGATCCTGATGTGCCGTCGAGCCATCCGCGACATCGCCGATGAAAAGACGCTGCCAAGCTCGCACGTCTTCGGCTGAAACGCCTTTCAGCAAGTAAAATTCTGTTGCCCAACGCCTGATGTGAGCGTGCCCGTGGTTGCTGCGCCGGTTCGCCACCGAGCCTGCCAGTAAGGATTGCGATACAGGCCGCACGCAAGGCGAAAAAATAACCTGAACAAAGAAATAAAGGAGGCGTCATGCCAGCCGTCCACGGGAGCATGCTCTTGCTCTACGCGGTGATCGCGATTGCGGTTCTGATCCTGATGATCGCGCGCTACAAGGTCTATCCATTCCTCGTCCTGATGATCGTCTCCGTGCTGCTCGCGCTCGCGGTGGGCATGCCGATGGACAAGATCGTCAAGTCGTTCGAAACCGGCAATGGCAATACGCTCGGCCACATTGCCATCGTGGTCGGCCTCGGCACCATGCTCGGCAAGATGATGGCCGAATCAGGGGGCGCCGAGCGCATCGCCAATACGCTGATCGATCTCTTCGGCGAGAAGAACATTCACTGGGCGATGATGGTCGTCGCGATCATCGTCGGTTTGCCGGTGTTCTTCGAAGTCGGCTTCGTGCTGCTGATTCCGATTGCCTTCAACGTCGCCAAGCGCACCGGCAAGTCGCTGCTGCTCATCGGCCTGCCGATGGTCGCCGGTTTGTCCGTCGTGCACGGGCTGATTCCGCCGCACCCGGCCGCGCTGCTCGCGGTGCAGGCGTATCACGCGGATATCGGCAGGACCATCGCGTATGGTCTGATCGTCGGCATTCCGACGGCCATCGTCGCCGGTCCGCTGTTCGCCTTGCTGATCAGCCGTCACATCAAGCTGCCCGACGCCAACGCGCTCGCCGATCAGTTCGTGCAGAAGCACGGCGAAGCCGACACGAAGCGCGTCTTGCCGAGCTTCGGCATCACGCTGTTCACCATTCTTCTGCCGGTGATCCTGATGCTGATCGGCAGCTGGGCGGATCTGGTCTTCACGCCGAAGACGCTGCCCAATGACCTGCTGCGCTTCATCGGCCAGTCGGACATGGCGCTGCTGATCGCGGTGCTGGTCAGCTTCTGGACCTTCGGCGCGAAGCAGGGCTTCAACCGCGAGCAGATCCAGAAGTTCTGCGGCGAGTGCCTTGCGCCGATCGCGGGCATCACGCTGATCGTCGGTGCGGGCGGCGGTTTCGGGCAAGTGCTGCGTGACAGCGGCATTTCCCAGCAGATCGTCGCGACGGCTTCGTCCGCGAATCTGTCGCCGCTGTTGCTCGGCTGGTTCGTCGCGGCGCTGATTCGTCTGGCTACCGGCTCGGCGACGGTTGCGATGACCACGGCCTGCGGCATCGTCGCGCCGATCGCGGCGGCGGCGGGCGGTCACACGAGCCCGGAACTGCTGGTGCTGGCTACCGGCTCCGGCTCGCTGATCTTCTCGCACGTGAACGACGGCGGCTTCTGGCTGATCAAGGAGTATTTCGGCATGACGGTCGGTCAGACGTTCAAGACCTGGTCGCTGCTCGAAACCATCATTTCACTGTTAGGACTGGGTTTGACCTTCGCGCTTGCGGCGGTCGTGTAAGGAGATTTCGATGATTCTGATCGCGATGGGTGTGTCGGGCGCCGGCAAGACCCGCATCGGCGAGTTGCTGGCCGAACGGCTGCAGTGTGCCTTCACCGACGGCGACGCGTTTCACAGCGAAGCCAACAAGGAAAAGATGCACCAGGGCATTCCGCTCACCGACGACGACCGCTGGCCGTGGCTCAAGACGATTCGCGCCGCGATCGAGGAGAAGCAGCGCGCAGGCGAGACGGCGGTGTTCACGTGCTCGTCGCTGAAGCGCTCGTACCGCGACGTGCTGCGTGACGGCGACAAGGATGTCTGCTTCGTCTACCTGGAAGGTTCGTTCGACGTGTTGAAGGAGCGCATCGGTACGCGTACGGGGCACTTCTTCGACCCGACGCTGCTGCAAAGCCAGCTCGACACGCTCGAGCCGCCGGGCGAGGACGAGGCGATCGTCGTGAGCATCGAGCACACGCCAGAGGAGATCGTCGATATCGTCATGGAGCAGTTGAAGACGCGCTGAGCTGAACGCGGCTCCGGAAAAGCAAAACGCCCCACGCTGCGCAGGCAGCGTGGGGCGTTGTTCATCGTGCGGACGGTTTAGCCGATGCGCTTCGCCAGCTCCACCGCGCGGCCGATATACGAACCCGGGGTCATCTCCAGCAACAGCTTCTTCGCGTCGTCAGGAATCGCGAGACCCGTGATGAACGTCTGCAGCGCCTCGCGGGTGATGCCCTTGCCGCGCGTCAGTTCCTTCAGCTGTTCGTACGGATTCTCGATGCCGTAGCGGCGCATCACCGTCTGCACCGGCTCGGCGAGGACTTCCCAGGTGTTGTCGAGATCTTCGTTGAGACGCGCCGCGTTGACTTCGAGCTTGTCGAGGCCGCGGATCAGCGAGTCATAGGCGAGCAGCGAGTAGCCGAACGCCACGCCGATATTGCGCAGCACGGTCGAGTCCGTCAGGTCGCGCTGCCAGCGCGAGACGGGCAGTTTGTCGGCGAGATGGCGCAGCGTGGCGTTGGCGAGACCGAGGTTGCCTTCCGAATTCTCGAAGTCGATCGGGTTGACCTTGTGCGGCATCGTCGACGAACCGATTTCACCGGCCTTGGTCTTCTGCTTGAAGTAGCCGAGCGAGATGTAGCCCCACACATCGCGGTCGAGGTCGAGCAGGATGATGTTCGCGCGCGCGACGGCGTCATACAGTTCGGCCATGTAGTCGTGCGGCTCGATCTGCGTGGTGTACGGATTGAAGGTGAGCTTCAGCCGGTTCTCGACGACGTCCTTGGAGAACGCCTCCCAGTCGAATTCCGGATACGCCGACAGATGGGCGTTGAAGTTGCCGACCGCGCCGTTCATCTTGCCGAGCAGTTCCACTTTCTCGATGCGCTGGATCGCGCGCGCCAGACGCGCCGCGACATTGGCGATTTCCTTGCCGAGCGTCGTCGGGCTGGCGGGCTGGCCGTGCGTGCGCGAGAGCATCGGCTGTTCGGCCTGCGCATGCGCCAGCTTGACGAGGCGTTCATGCACCGAGCGCAGCGCGGGCAGGATCACATGCTCGCGGGCGCCGGCGAGCATCAGGCCGTGCGACGTGTTGTTGATGTCTTCGGACGTGCACGCGAAGTGGATGAACTCGCTCGCGCGTTCCAGTTCGGCCTGGCCCTTCACCGATTCCTTGAGCCAGTATTCGACCGCTTTCACGTCGTGATTCGTGACGCGTTCGATGTCCTTGATGCGCGCCGCGTCATGGGCGGTGAAACGTTCGGCAAGGCCCAGCAGGAATTGCTCGGACGCCTCGGAAAAGCGCGGCACTTCGGCAAAGCCCGCACGCGACAGCGCGATCAGCCAGTGAATCTCCACCGTCACGCGATGGCGCATGAACGCGGCTTCGGACAGCCATTCACGCAGGGCCTCGGTCTTGCCGGCATAACGGCCGTCGAGCGGCGAGAGCGCGGTGAGCGCAAAGAGAGTATCGGGACGGGTATCGGACATGATTGCTTGTCGCAACGGAAGGAAAAGACGGAAGAACCGCGCATTTTACCATCGGATGCGACGCAATCCGGGCGCTCACTGCGAACGCAGTGCCTCGTCCAGCGCCTGCAGCTGCGCGGGCGTGCCGACGTTCTCCCAGCGGCCCGCGTACAGCTCGCCGCTCGCACGCCCGGCGGCGATGGCCTCGCGATAGTACGGCGTCAGCGCGCGGCGCGTGCCGGGCGCGAGATCGCGGAACATGCGCGGGTCATACAGGCCGATGTTGCCGAAGGTGAAGCGCGGCTCGCCGTCGAGTGCCAGCTGGCCGTCGTGCAGCGTGAAATCGCCGCTGGGATGGAACGGCGGATTCGGCACCATCACCAGATGCATGCCGGGCGCGCTGCGCGCCTGCAAGGCTTCGGCGCGGGCGTGCAAGACGGCGTAATCGAACTCGCAGAACACGTCGCCGCTCACCGCGATGAACACCTGCTCGCCGAGCAGCGGCAGCGCCTGCGCGATCCCGCCCGCCGTTTCCAGCGCCTCGGTTTCCGGCGAGTAGCGCAGCTCGACACCCCAGCGGGCGCCATCGCCGAGCGCGGCTTCGACCTGCGCGCCCAGCCAGGCGTGATTGATGACGATGGTGCGGATGCCCGCCGCCGCGAGCCGCTCGATCTGCCAGACGATCAGCGGCTTGCCGCCCGCTTCGAGCAGCGGTTTCGGGCAGGTGTCGGTGAGCGGGCGCATGCGTTCGCCGCGGCCGGCGGCGAAGATCATCGCCGTTGTCAGAGCGTGCGTCATCGAGGGTCCGGAGTTCAGATTCAGAAGGTATAGCCGACTTCCTGCGCGCGGCCTTCGAGCGCATCGAGCAGGCGCGCGAACGGCCACAGCGGCGCATAGCGTTCGGCCACCTTGCGCGCATAGCCGATGAAACGCGGCAGGTCCGAGAGATAACGCGGCTTGCCGTCGCGATAATGAATGCGCGCGAACAGCCCGAGCACCTTGATGTGCCGTTGCAGGCCCATCCATTCGAGCTGCCGGTAGAACTCGCCAAAATCGGCATCCACGGGCAGGCCGGCCTTCTTCGCGCGTTCCCAGTAATACGCGATGCAGTCGAGCTCGAACGCCTCTTCCCAGCTGATGAAGGCGTCGCGCAGCAGCGAAGCCATGTCGTAGGTGATCGGACCGTAGACCGCATCCTGGAAGTCCAGCACGCCGGGGTTCGGCTCGCAGACCATCAGGTTGCGCGGCATGAAGTCACGCAGCATGAAAGTCTGCGGTTGCGCGAGCGCGCTCTGTTCGAGCAGCGTAAAGGTCGTGTCGAGCACCTTGCGCTCGTCGGCCGTGACCTCGCGGCCCAGGTGACGCCCGATGAACCACTCGGGCAACAGTTCCATCTCGCGGCGCAGGAACGCCTGGTCGAAGGCCGGCAGCACGCCTTCGCGCGCCGTTTGCTGGAAGCGGATCAGCGTGTCGATGGCCGAGCGCATCAGGGGCCGCGCGTTGGTCTCGTCGAGTACGGAGATATACGTGGTGGTGCCGAGGTCGGTCACGAGCATGAAGCCGGCATCAAAATCGGCTTCGAGAATCTTCGGCACGTGGGCTTGCGCCGCGTCCAGCAGGCCCGCGACCTGCACGAATTCACGGCACTTTTCGGGCGGCGGGGCGTCCACCGCGATCAGCGTCGCGCCGAACTCCGCGTCGCTTTCCAGGCGGAAATAGCGGCGAAAGCTGGCGTCGGCGGAAGCGGGAGCAAGACTTGTGAGGTTCAGCCGGTAGCGTTCGGCAAGACGTTGAAGCCATGCGCCGAGTTGTTCAAGGCGCGCGTCGGAAGGAATGTTCGTCATAAATTCGAGGGGCCAAACATCTTGCCATATAATACCCCACGACTTTTCAAGCGATCCGTTTCACGCCTGGCGCCAGGCCCCCGACGACTGTGAGCGTCATCGTTCAATCGAGTGTCGTCCCTGCTAGCAACGGACCGTCAAGTTCGTGACTGCGGTGAGGGCGCGGCCGCCTGTCCGGCGGCATCGGGCGCATGGGACGCGAACGGGATCGAACCGCCACCCATCCATGCCGCCACGACAGTTTCCCGTTTTGAAAATCAAAGCTGACGCTCAGCCACGCAGGCGGCGGCTCGTCGTCGCGCTGCTGTCCGTGCCGGGGCTGATGCCCGCGTTCGCGCATGCACAGCTCAGCGGGGCCGCATCGTATGCCGCGCCGCTCGACGGCGCCGACAGCCTGCGCCTCGCACCGCAGCTCGAAGAGCGCCCGTTGCAGAGCGGCCAGCAGCCGACCACCTTCCTGCTGGGCGACAAGACCACTGGCACGTCCGACGAGGACATGGCCGCGAAGGGCTCGGCGGAGGTGCGGCGCACGGTGACGGTCATCAAGGCCGACGCGCTGCACTACGACCAGGACACCGACATGGCCGATGCTTTCGGCCATGTCAGGTTGATCAACAACGGCGTGTCGTTCATCGGTCCGGAAGCGCATCTGAAGGTGGAGGCCAACGAAGGGTTCATGACGAACCCGAAGTACCACTTCAACCTGACGGGCGGCTCCGGCAGCGCTGAGCGCATTGACATGGTCGACAACGAGCGTGCGCGCGTCGATCACGGCACCTATACTGCCTGCGCCTGCTCGACGGATCCGGCGTGGTACATCAAGGGCACGTCGTTCGACTTCGACACCGGCGCGGAAGAGGGCATCGCGCACAATGGCGTGCTGTTCTTCCAGGGCGTGCCGGTGTTCGCGAGCCCGTGGATGTCGTTCCCGCTGACGGGCGACCGCCGCAGCGGCCTGCTGCCGCCCACGTTCTCGCTCAGTTCGACGACCGGTTTCGAAGTCACGGTCCCGTACTACTTCAACATCGCGCCGAACCGCGACCTCACCATCACGCCGCGCATCATGACGCGCCGCGGCGTGCTCGGCGAGGCGAACTACCGCTACCTGTCGCCCACGTATTCGGGTTCGCTGGATGTCAACTATCTGCCGAACGACCGCGAGACGCATACCAACCGTTACGCGATCTTCTGGCAGCACCAGCAGAACTTCGGCAACGGCTTCGGCGGCTATGTCAATTACAACAAGGTTTCGGACTCGCAGTATCCCGAAGACCTGGGCAATGCGTCGAACCAGTTCCTGAACGGCACGCAACTGCTGTATCAGCAGGAAGCGGGTCTTACGTACAGCAACGGCCCGTGGACGGTGCTCGCTCGCGAGCAGCGCTGGCAGACGCTGCAGCCGTCCATTCCGCCGTATGCGCGCGAGCCGCAGGTCAACGTCCAGTACAACAAGTACAACGTCGGCGGCTTCGACTACGGCGCGGAACTGGACGCCACGCGCTTCACGATCTCGCAGGAAGGCGCGACCGACGGCAATCGGCTGTACTTCAATCCGTACCTCAGCTACGGCATCAACGCGCCGGGCTACTTCATCACGCCGAAGGTGCAGTGGCACTTCGCGTCGTATGACCTGAGCCACATTGCCACGTCACAGGTGGCGGGTTCGTCGCCGCCGGTTGCGGGCCAGCCCAAGAACTTCACCGAGTCGATCCCGACCCTGAGCTTCGACACGGGGCTCGTGTTCGAGCGCTCGGTGCGGCTGTTCGGCCAGGACTATATCCAGACGCTGGAGCCGCGCCTCTACTACGTCTATACGCCGTATCACAACCAGGATTTCGCGCCGATCTTCGACACTTCCGAAGCCGACTTCGGACTGGCCGAGATCTATACGCCGAACACCTTCGTCGGCAACGACCGCATCGCCGACGCCAACCGCATCACCGCCGGCCTGACCACGCGCTTCATCAACCCGGCGACCGGCGACGAACGCGCGCGTTTCGTGATCGCGCAGCAGTATTATTTCGAGAGCCAGCGCGTCACGATCACGCCGGGCCAGCTGCCCGACCAGGCCAAGCACTCGGACCTGATCGCGGGCGCGGCGATCAAGCTCGGGGCAGGTTTCGCTTCGGAAACCGCGTTCCAATATAATGTCGACAACAACCAGCTCGTGCGTTCGAGCATTGGTTTCGCGTTCAGTCCCGGCGCGCGCAAGGTGATCAACGTCGGCTACCGCTATACGCGTTCGAACCAGACCACCTTGTCGAACGAGCCGATCAACCAGATCCTGGTGTCCGGCGAATGGCCGCTCACGAACCGCCTCTACGCGGTCGGCCGCGTCAACTACGACATGGCGAGCCATCGTCTCGTCGACGGGCTGGTGGGCTTCCAGTACGATGCCGACTGCTGGGCGTTCGGCTTCGGCGTGCAGCGCTACGCCAACGGCGTCAACAGCACGGGCCAGCTTTCGGCGGGCACGCGGGTGCTGGCGCAACTGACGTTCAAGGGCTTGTCGAACGTCGACAACGGTCTCGTCAGCGCATTCCGCTCGAGTGTCCAGGGGTATCAGTCGCCGCCGCCGGCCGCGCCGCCGCTCGCCCGCTACAGCGACTACGAGTGACGCCGGAGCGGTGAGCAACAGGCAGGAAACACGCAAGCAGCACGCGAGCAGCACGCAAGTGGCGCCAGGCAATGGCGCCGCGCACCACACACGCAGCACACGAACGGGTGAAGCTGGAATTTGATGGAGTCTCTGTGTCAAACGTGAAATTGTTTAGATCGACGGCCATCGTGGCGGGCGCGCTCGCCGCTGCGTTGATCCTGAGTACGCCGGCCGGCGCGCAGGCGTTGTCGAACCGCAGTGCGCAGGTGGCGGATTCCGTGGTCGCGGTCGTGAACGACGGCGTCATCACGCAACGCGAACTCGAAGAGCGCAGCGCGCTGATCGCCAAGCGTCTCCAGCAGCAGAACGCGCCGGTGCCGCCCGCGGACCAGATGCAGCGCCAGGTGCTCGACCAGATGGTGCTCGAACGCATCCAGCTCCAGAAGGCGAAGGACGACGGCATCAACATCGATGACGCCACCGTGAACCGCACGCTCGCCCGCCTGGCCCAGCAGAACCAGATGACGCTCGACGTCTACCGCTCGCGCATCGAGGCGCAGGGCGTGCCCTGGACCACCTTCGTGCGCGACGCCCGCACCGAGCTCACGCTGTCGAAGCTGCGCGAGAAGGAAGTCGACAGCAAGATCACGGTGTCGGACGGCGAAGTGGCGAACTACATCGCCAGCCAGCGCGGTCCGGGCGCCCGCAACACGAGCGACCTGCATTTGCAGCACATCATGTTCAAGGTCGCGCAGGACGCGCCCGAGGCGGACGTCGCGGCGGCGCAGGGCAAGGCCGACGCCGTGCTGAAGCAGGCGCTCAACGGCGACGACTTCGCCAAGCTCGCCAAGAACAACTCCCAGGATACCGACGCCTCCAAGGGCGGCGATCTCGGCTTCCGTGCGCCGGCTTCGCTGCCGGCGGGCATCGTGACGGCGGTGGCGACGCTGCGTCCGGGTCAGGTCGCGCCTACGCTGCTGCGGACCAGCGGCGGCTTCGAAGTCATCAAGCTGGTGGACCGGCGCGCGAGCCAGGGCACCGCCGCCGACGCGCCGAAGCTCACGCAGACCCACGTGCGCCACATCCTGCTGCGCGTGACGGACGGCATGTCGGAACAGGCGGCGCGCCAGCGTTTGCTCGACATCAAGCAGCAAGTGCTGGCGGGCGGCGACTTCGCGAACTTCGCGCGGACCTATTCGCAGGACGGCTCGGCCTCGCAGGGCGGCGACCTCGGCTGGATCAGCCCGGGCGAAACCGTGCCCGAATTCGAGCGCGCGATGAACAACCTGCAGGACGGCGCAGTCAGCGACCCGGTGCGCAGCGAGTACGGTTATCACCTGATCCAGGTGCTCGGCCGTCGCGAAGCGGAAGGCTCGGCCACGCAGCAGCTCGACATCGCGCGTCAGGCGATCGGCCAGCGCAAGGCGGAGCAGGCCTATTCCGACTGGCTGCGCGAACTCCGCGACACCGCCTACGTGCAGTACAAGGGCGTCGCTGCCCAGGCGCAGCAGTAAGCACAATGAGCACCGCCGACACCCGACCGCTCGCCATCGCCATCACGACTGGCGAGCCGGGGGGCGTCGGCCCGGAACTGACAGCGGCGGCGCTCGGGCAGGCCCGCACGCGCTGGCCGCAGGCGCGCTTCACGGTGCTCGGCGACCGCGCGTTGCTTGCCGAGCGTGCCGGCGCGGACTGGCCGGCGGCGGGCGAACCCGTCGAAGTGGAACATCACGCGCTGGCCGCACCGGCCGAGGCGGGCAAGCTGAACGCGGCCAACGGGCGCTATGTGCTCGGTTTGCTCGATGCCGCCATCGACGGCGCCGTGTCCGGCCGCTTCGACGCCATCGTCACCGCGCCGCTGCAAAAGAGCACGATCAACGACGCCGGCGTGCCCTTCACCGGCCACACCGAATATCTCGCGGAGCGCACCCGCACGCCGCGCGTGGTGATGATGCTGGCGGGGTCGGGCGAGCGCCCGCTGCGGGTCGCGCTGGCGACCACTCATCTGCCGCTGAAGGACGTGTCGGCCGCGCTGAGCGTGGAGGGCCTCGTCGAGACCTTGCGCATCATCCATCACGACCTGCGCGCGCATTTCGGCCTGGCCGCGCCGCGCATCCTCGTCACCGGCCTCAACCCGCACGCGGGCGAAAACGGCTATCTGGGGCGCGAGGAAATCGACGTGATCGCGCCCGCGCTCGAACAGGCCCGTGCGCTTGGCATCGACGCGCCGGGGCCGTATCCCGCCGACACCCTGTTCCAGCCGCGCTATCTGCAGGACGCGGACTGCGTGCTGGCGATGTTCCATGACCAGGGCCTGCCGGTGCTGAAATACGCGACCTTCGGCGAAGGCATCAACGTGACGCTGGGCCTGCCGATCATCCGCACTTCGGTGGATCACGGCACCGCGCTCGATCTCGCCGGCACGGGCCGCGCGGACGCGGGCAGCATGATCGCCGCAATCGACGCCGCCGTCACGATGGCGCGCCACAAACGCGCGGCCTGAAAGCCGCCGCGCGAGCTTCATTCAAACGAACATGCCGACCAAACATCAAGGCCATTTTGCGCGCAAGCGCTTCGGGCAGAACTTCCTCGTCGATCAGGGCATCATCGACTCGATCGTCGACACCATTGCGCCCCGCCGCGGCGAGCGCATGGTCGAGATCGGGCCGGGACTGGCCGCGCTGACCGAACCGCTGATCGAAAGAGTGGCGACGCCGGAGTCGCCGCTGCATGCGGTGGAACTGGATCGCGATCTGATCGGGCGGCTGGAGAAGCGCTTTGGCGAGCGTCTGGTCGTGCATTCCGCCGATGCCCTCGAATTCGACTTCGGCGCGCTTGCTGGTGTCGAAGGTGAGGAGAGTGGCAAGCCCACGCTGCGCATCGTCGGCAATCTGCCGTACAACATTTCAAGCCCGCTGCTGTTTCATCTCACGCGTTTCGCGCCGCAGGTGATCGACCAGCACTTCATGTTGCAAGACGAAGTGGTGGACCGGATGATCGCCGAACCCGCCAGCAAGGACTACGGCCGGCTTTCGGTGATGCTGCAATACCGCTACGTGATGGACAAGCTGCTCGACGTGCCGCCCGAATCGTTCAATCCGCCGCCGAAAGTGAATTCCGCGATCGTGCGCATGATTCCGTTCGCGCCGCACGAATTGCCCGACGTGGATGAGAACGCGCTCTCGGACGTCGTGAAGGCTGCCTTTGCACAGCGTCGCAAGGTCTTGCGCAACAACCTGTCCGCTTACCGCGAGTCGATCGATTTCGATGCGCTCGGTTTCGATCTGACCCGCCGCGCCGAGGAAGTGCCGGTCGCGGAATTCGTCGCGCTGGCGCAGGCGCTGCAACGCTCGCGCGGGGCGCAATCCTGAAATCAGGACTGGATTCAGGACTGAAGCGCGCCGGCATCGGCGAGCCGGTTCATCAGGCGTTCCAGCCTGGCACGTTGCTCGCGCTGCAGTCCCCGCGTTGCGCTCACCTGGCGCACGCGGCAGCGCCAGTAAGTCTGGCCGAACAGCGAATTGGCGCCTTCCGCCGAGAGCACGCGTTCCAGATGCCTGATCGCGGCATCCACATTGCCCGGCGTGTACGGGCTCGTGATCGTGGCGTGTCGTTCGAGTGTTTCGTTCATCGTTCTGGCCTCGTGTCGCGTTGATTCCGAGCGGCTGATTGTGCGGACGGCGCGGGACATCCGGCGTCCCGAACGTTCACGGCAAAGCTGGACACGATGTGTCCGGAGCGGCTGCCAGAATCGACCGCCCGGTCGCCGCGGGCCAGTGGCAACCTTTCATCACGGAGACAGCGCATGCGCTTCATACACGCGGCGGACATCCATCTGGACAGCCCTCTGCACGGCCTGTCCGCCTACGCCGACGCACCCGCCGACATGCTGCGCAACGCCACGCGCGAAGCCTTTTCGAAGCTTGTTTCGGTAGCGGTGGACGAGCAGGTCGACTTCATGATCATTGCCGGCGATCTCTACGACGGAACCTGGCGCGACCATAACACCGGCATCTTCTTCTGCCGCGAGATGGGTCGTCTGCGCCGCGCGGGCATTCCCGTGTATGTGCTGTTCGGCAATCACGACGCCGAAAGCGAGATGACGAGCCAGTTGCAGTTGCCGGACAACGTCCACACGTTCTCGGCGCGAAAGCCGCAGACCTTCCGCATCGACGCGCTCAAGGTCGCGCTGCACGGCCACAGCTTCAAGGAAAAGGCCGTCACGACGAATCTCGTCACCGCCTATCCGGCGCCGGTCGCGGGCTACTTCAACATCGGCGTGCTGCATACCGCGCTCGAAGGCGCGGCGCTGCACGCGAACTACGCGCCGTGCTCGGTCGCGGAACTGCACGCGAAGCAGTATCACTACTGGGCGCTCGGGCACGTGCATGAATATGCGATCTGGCAGGACGCATCGACCATCGTGTTTCCGGGCAATCTGCAAGGGCGCAACATCCGTGAGACCGGGCGGCGCGGCGCCGTGCTGGTGACGGTGTCGGACGCGGAAGAGGTGAGCGTCGAGCGGCTGTTCATCGACGTGCTGCGCTGGGAAGCGGTGAGCGTCGATGCCTCACAGGCCGCGACGCTCGATGAAGTCGCGCGCGCGGTCGGCCGTGCGCTCGAAGCGCTGGCGGATGGCGCGGCGTCGCCGGTGCCGCATGCCGTGCGCGTGACGATCACCGGTGCGACCCAGGCGCACGGCGAGCTGTTCGGACTCGCGACGCAATTGCGCGCCGAAGTGCTCGCGCAGATCGCAGCGATCAGCCATGACCGGCTTTGGCTGGAGAAGGTGAAAGTCGCGACCCGGCCGCTATTGCAGGAAGTGCCTACGGCCGGACGCAGCGACGCGCTCGCCGACCTGCACGGCCTCCTGATCGAAGCGGAATCCGACCCGGAGTTTCTGGAGATGCTCAAGGAAAGACTGATCGTGCTGGCGACGCAGGCGCCGAGCGAACTGCAGAAGTCCGTGCCCGAGCTTGAACAGGTGCGCAACGGCGAGCTGGCGGCGCTCGTGAGCGAGGTGCGCTCCGGACTCATCGCGCAACTCGCGGACGCGGAGTAAGCCCATGCGCATCAGTAGACTCGAACTCATCCGCTACGGCAAATTCACCGAACACGAGGTGGATTTTCCGGTGGCGGAGCATGACTTTCATTTCGTCGTTGGTCCGAACGAGGCCGGCAAGTCCACCATCAGGAATGCCATCTCCGAGTTGCTGTTCGGCATGCCGCACAGCTCGCCGCTCGCCTTCGTGCATCCGCAGAGCGATCTGCGGCTCGGCGCTTCCCTCGAACTGGACGGCGCGGCGTTTGCGTTTCATCGGACCAAGAGCCGCAAGTCGTCGCTCACGGCGCCGAACGGTGACCCGCTCGCCGCCGACGCGCTCACGCCGTTCCTCGGCGCCGCCGACAAGCACTTCTTCGAGCAGATGTACTGCCTGAATCACGACGCGCTGCGGCGCGGCGGCGACGCCATTCTCGATGCATCGAGCGATGTCGGGCAGGTGCTGTTCCAGTCGGCGGCGGGCATCGCGAGTCTCGGCGACGTGCGTCAGCGGCTCGCGGACGAAGCGGACCGGCTGTGGGCCAAGCGCAAGTCGGGCGATCGTGCGTATTACGCCGGTCTCAAGCAATTCGACGAAGCCAGCGCCGAGCTGAAGACGGCGAGCGTGCGCACGGCGCAATGGCGACGCGCGCAGGGGGCCGTCGAGGAGGCCGAGGAGAAGCGCCGCGAACAGGATGCGCAGCGCGCGGCGCTCGAAGTGCAGCGCGGCCGGCTCGAACGCGTGCGGCGCGTGGCGCCGCATCTGAATGTGTGGCGCGAGAAGAGCGCCGAGTTGCGCGAACTGGGCGAGGTCCGGGAACTGCCGGCCAACGCCGGGGTGACGTTGCAAAATGCGCTGACGCAGCTGGCTTCTGCCGAACGGGCCGTCGAACTGCATGTGGCTGAAGCGGCGCGCTTGCAGACCCAGGCGGACGCCATCCAGCCAGACCGGACGATGCTCGCGGCGCAGGCGCGCATTCGTGCGCTCGACGCCGCGCGTGAGCGCACGGTGAATCACGCCGGCGATATCGCGCGGCTGGAAAACGAAGTAGACGTTCGGTTGCGCCAGGTCGCGCAGCACAGCGCGCAACTCCGCTGGCCACAGGACGAAGCGGGCGCGCGTCACGCGCTGCCCGGCGCGCTGGTGCTTCAGACTTTATCGAGCCTGATGCTGGAGCGTGGCGAACTGCAACATGCGGCGCGCAACGCCGGGCAGGCCGCCGACGAAGCCGCGAAGCAGATCGACATGCTCAAGACGCGGCTGGCGGGCATCGACGATGGCGAGGTGTCGCCCGCTCTGCGTGCGGCCTTGCGCGCTGCGCAGAAGTATCGCGATTCGGGTACGGAGCAACGGCGTCTGGAAGACGCAAAGCGCGAGGCCGAGCAGTCGCTCGACGCGGGCCTCGCCGCGCTCGGACGCTGGACGCGGCCGGTCGACGCGTTGCAGTCGATGACCTTGCCCGCGCCGGAGCGCATCGCCACGTTGCGGCGCGAGCGACAGGAGCGGGCATCGCGTGTGACGCTCGCGGCGGATCGGCTGGACGAGGCGCGCGATGATCTGCGCGCGGCTCGCCATGCGCTGGACGAACTGGTCGAGACACACGACGTCGTGACGGCCGCCGAAGTGCGCGATGCCCGTGCGACGCGCGATGCCGCGTGGCACGCGATCCGCTCGGGCGACGTCGCGCTCGACGCAGGCGCGCCGGGCTTCGAGCAGGCAGTGCATGCATCGGACGGACTGGCGGACCGTCAGCTGGGCTCGGTCGGGCAGGCGACGCAACTGACGGCGCTCAAGCGGCGCATCGTCAGCGCGGAAGCGACGCTCGCGCGCCGCGAGGAAAGCGTGGCCGAAGCCGCGACGGCATTGACGCAGTTCGATGACGACTGGCGCGCGCTCGCCGCGCAGGCGGGCGTCGCGGATATGCCGCTGGATGATGCGCCGGCGTGGATGGCGTCGCGCGATGCGGTGTTGACGGCCGCACAGGCGCTGCACGCCCGCAGCGCGGAGCTGGCGCGCGAAGCCGCCGATGCCGCCGCACGCCGCGATGAACTCGCGCGTCAGTTGAATGCATCCGGCGCAGCGGAGGACCTGCATGCCGGTATTGATGCGCTGTGCGACAGCGCCGAGGCGCGCATCGCCGACATCGACGAAGCGGGCGTGACGCGGCGCAATCTCCACGCGCAACTCGACGAAGCGCAGGCCGAACGCGGCTCACGCGAGGGCGCGGCGAAGGCGGCGCGTGAAGCGTTCGAGCGCTGGCAGCAGGACTGGACGGCGGTGCTCGATAAGGCAGGCCTCGCACGCGCCGTGGATTCGCAGGCGGCGGCGGAAACGGCGCTCGACATCGTGAAGCAGATCAGCGAGCAGCTGACGCAAGTGGACGGCATTCGTGGCGGTCAGATTGAAGCCATGCGCCGCGCGCTTGCCGCGCTCGATGCCGACGCAGCGCAACTGGCGCAGGAACTCGACGCGTCGCTGACCGCTGCGGGCGCGCCGCGGATCGCAGCGGAATTGTCGGCGCGGCTCGATCAGGCCGTGGCCGCACAGCTCGACAGCGAACGGCTGAAAAAGGAGCGTGCGGCGGCGGATGCGCAGGTGAGTTACGCGAGACTCGAAGTGGAGGAGGCGAAGGCCACGTTGCGGCCGCTCTACGAACTGTCGGCGGTGGACACGCCCGATGCGCTCGCGCCGCTGATCGCGCAATCGCACAGGAAAGGCGTGCTCAAGGCCGCCGCCGACGACGCGCGCGCCGCGCTCATCCAGGGCGGCGATGGCCTCACGCTCGACGAGCTCGTTGCCGAAGTGGAGGGCGCGGACATGCCGAACGTGGAAGCGGAGCTGTCGCGGATCGGGGCGGCGTTGTCGGAGTCGGTGAATGCGGCGCACGACATCGCGGCGGCGCTCGAGGCCGCACGGCGCGAACTCGCAGCCATCTCCGGCGAAGCCAACGCCGCGCGCGCCGAGGCGAAACGCCAGGAAGCGCTGGCATCCATGGCCGAGGCCGCCGAACGGTTCGTCAAGGTCGAAACCGCCTCGACGCTGCTGAAATGGGCCATCGACCGTTATCGCGAACGCCGTCAAGGCCCGATGCTGTCGCGCGCCAGTGCGATCTTCGCCGAACTGACGCTTGGCAACTTCTCGCGGCTGGTCGTGGACTACGATCGCCAGCCGATGGCGCTCTCCGCGGTGCGGGTGAGCGGCGAGCACGTCGAGATCGGCGGAATGAGCGAGGGCACGCGCGACCAGTTGTATCTCGCGCTGCGGCTCGCGGCGCTGGAAGAACATGGGGAACGGGCGGCCTCGCTGCCGTTCGTCGCCGACGATCTCTTCATCAACTTCGACGATGGCCGCGCCCGCGCCGGTCTGCGTGTGCTCGCACAACTCGCGAAGCGTACTCAGGTGATCTTTCTGAGCCATCACGATCATCTTGTGGAGATCGTGCGCGAGGTGTTCGGGCCGCAGGTCAACGTGCGTTACATGGGCTGACGCATATCCTGCGTCACACGTCTTTCAGCAGGGCGTCAAGGCTTAGCAGCGCGGCGCGCGCACCGTCCGCGATGCCGATACCCCGGTCCGGCGCAATGGCGTGCTCACGCGGATTGATGCGGATGACGCGCGGTCCGTTGCGTTCGCTGAAGCGTCGGACCGTGGGCAGCGCACGTCCCGCGCCGAGTTCGACGACCACCAGCCGCTCGACACCATGCAGCCACGCAGCCAGCCGGCGTTCCTGTTGCGCCGAGCGCCGCTCGATCCAGTTCCAGTCGCCGAACATCAGGATGTTCGGGCGCGCCAGCGCATCACAACGCGGACAGCGCGGCGGCGCATTGACGAGCTCACAGCGCGCTTCATCGACGACGGGATCGAAGCCATCCGCGGACCAGAGATCGTGCGTGCAGGCATCGAGGCATTGCAGTGTGTCGATCGCGCCGTGGCATTCGGCGACGCGCTCCGGCGCGAAACCCGCGCGCTGGAACTGGCCGTCCACATTGCTCGTGAACACGAACGCGCCGTGCGGCATGCGTGCTGCCCAGCGCTTCAGCACGTGAAAGCCCTCATGCGGCTGCGTTGCCCGATACAGCGCCAGCCGATGCCCGTAGAAGCCCCAGGTCAGTTGCGGATGGCGCACGAAACCATCGGGATTGGCCATGTCCTCGAACGAGAAGCCATGATGCCGCAGTGCCGGATACGCACGCCAGAAGCCTTCCGGTCCGCGAAAGTCCGGCAAGCCCGAGTCGACGCCCATGCCGGCGCCGGCGGTGACGAGCAGACCGTCGGCGGCGCGGATCCAGGCGGCGGCTTGTTCGAGCAGCGCGGTGTCGTTCATGGCGCAGTGCCTTCGGAATAACGGTTGGCGAGCTTGCGGTAGTCTTCCGCGAATTCATCGCGCAAAGTCTGGGGCGCAAGAATCTCGACGCCCGCACCAAGGGCGCGCAGCCACCAGCGCAGCTTCAGACTCGGCGTGACAGTGCCGGAGATTTTCGTGCGGCCGTCGGGCAAGGTGTCGATCTGCTGATCCTTCGACATTGGCGATTCGCGCAGCTGATTGCCGGCGTGGCCTTCGAAGGCGAGTTCGAGACGCACGGCGGGCTCGGGGAGGAAATCGAACACCTGCTGCGTCTCGATGTACTTGCGCAGCTTGAAGTCCTCCGGATACGTGAAGGCCTCGCCGGATTCCGTCACCGAGCGAATCCGGTCGAGCCGATACAGCGTGCGCATCCATTCGGTTTCGCCCTTCTCCGGACGCGGCGCGCGCTTCGGATCCTGCGCGACCATGTACATCACGCCCGCCGATTCCACCAGCGCGAGCGGCCAGAGCGTGCGGGTCTTCGGTTCATCGGTCGGGCTGCCGCTTTCGTTTTTATAGGCGGGCCGGTATTGCACGAGCAGTTCGCGCTCGAAGAAGGTCGCGGTCGCGACGGCCTGGAAGATCTCTGGACGCAGCTTCGGGCGAATCAGCGTGAAGGCGCCATCGACGGAATCAATCTTGTCCGCCCACGCGCGATAGATGCGGCTGTCCTCCTTCTCCTGCGACAGCCGCGCTTCGGCGGCCTTGAAGAGCGGATCGATGTCGCGCGTCACGGCGTTCGGCAGCTTGTTGCCGGCGAAGCGCTGGAGGATGTGAAACGCTACGGCTTCCGATGCGCTCATCAGTCCGACGCCTTCCTGCAAGCCGTGCAACCAGGGCTTGCGTTGCCACAGCAGTTCGCGTCCGTTGAGCATCGAGACGACGCGGCCGTCCGCTTCGAGCGCCGTCAGATGGCGTTGCACTTTCTTCGTATAGCCGACGCGGTGTCCGCGCTCCTCCAGACGGCGGCGGATCTCCGGTGTTGGGAGCCAGGCGGTGGCGTCCCGTTCGGTTGGCAACACGCGGAGGATGGCTTCGTCGAGGCTGTTGGTCATGGCTTGGGCGAGTGCTTGCGCGAGTGTTTGGGCGAGTTGGGAACCGCGCTCGATTATAAGAAGCACCGGGACGGATTGTGTCCTGATGCTCCGGCTCTGCTCGTTGTGCGTCGAATTCAGATTGTTCTGGTGACGCCGCTCGACAGAAGCGGAAAGAATAGCTGCGCCCGGTCGGCTCATGAGTGAGGAGCCGGTTTGCTATTGAGGAGCGACATCATGATCAAGCGCGATCAAGCCAACGAGGAATTCCTGGAGCGGCTCAAAGGCCGGACAGCGCGTGCCGTCCAGCAGTATTTTTTCTCGCACGGCATCTGTGTGAGCCGTTTCGAGATTCGAAAGGCGATGCGCCTGCCCGAGCATGAAGCCACATTCGCCGCTCTGACGCCGTGCTTTGCGCAGGTCAACGAGGCGATCAGCCTGCTGTCGGATATCGGTTCGCTGTCGTTGGCGTCGAAGGAAAAGTCGATGCGCGCCGTGTATGAAATCGAAGCCCGGCTTGCGGAGCGCGTGGGCACGGTGGAAGGACTGGAGACGGCGGTGGCGCGTATCGGCGTGGCGTTGCGCACCGTGCCGGACAAGCCGAAGCATGGGCCCGTTGTGTTCTGGGGCACGGCGCTCGTGCTGATGGCGTTCGTCGCGTGGCAATGGGCGCTGCTGGGCGCGATGGTGTATGCGGCAGGGGTGAGACAGCTTCTGACCTACCGGAAACGCAAGGCAGCGGCGGATCGTTCGTTAGCCGAAGCGAATGCGATGTTCGACGCGGTCACCGAGCTGGAAATGACGCCGCGGTTGAGCATGCTGAGGGAGTGAGGGCGGGCAGAAGAGATCGCACAAAAGAAAAGGGCTCAGCGTGCGCTGAGCCCTTCGAATCTTTTGGTAGGCCGTACGGGATTCGAACCTGTGACCAACGGATTAAAAGTCCGCTGCTCTACCAGCTGAGCTAACGACCCAAAAGAGGCGAAATTATAATCTGCGAATTGGCTTTTTGTCAACCAAACCGCATCGCAAACCGGCCAATGGCCTCAGAAAAAACGCCTGCAGCGTGACTTGCCGCAGGCGTTCTCATCATCCGTGCAGCAGGCCTGGTTCACCTTTGGCTCACTTCACCTGCGACATCTTGCTCTGCGCCGTCGTCGCGACTTCCGTACCGGAGTACTGCGAGATGATCTGCTGCAGCGTCTGCTTCGCAGCCGCTTTCTGGCCTTGCTCGATCTGGTTGTTCGCGATCGCAAGCAGCGCTTCGGGTGCTCGCGGATGCGTCGGATAACTCTTCACCAGGTTCTGCCAGACCGCAGTCGATCCCTTGTAGTCGCGCTGGGCATAGAGCGCGTTGCCGAGCCAGTACTGCGCCGTGGGCTGATACGGGCTCTGCGGATACTTCGCCACGAACGTCTTGAACGACGCCGCGGCGTTCTTGTAATCGCCGCTACGGAATTGAGTCGACGCCGCGTTGAACGCTTCCGTCTCGCCAGGCTGCACCGCACCGGATACGCCGTCGATCGTCTCCTGCTGCGGCTCGAATTTCTTGAGGCGCGAGTCGAGATCGGCGTAATAATCCTTCTGCTGCTTTTGCAGCGTCACGACCTGGTTGGTCAGATCCTCGTTCTGTCCGCGAACCGTGGCGACCTGTTGATTCAACTGGTCGAGACGGTTCTGCTGATCGAGGATCGTACGTTGCGCGGCCTGCAGCTGATTCGACAGACTGTCGGCTTTCGTGCGCAGGTCGAGCACGGCCTTGCGCGCTTCGTTGTCGTCGAAGACGCCGGCGTGCGCAGGCACGCCGAACATCGTCGAACCCACCACGCAAGCGGCTGCGGCAGCGCGCAGCAAGGGAAAGCGATACAACATAGTGCGACTCACCCGTGACAGGTTACGTTACGTGATTACTGCTGGTATGCGAGATCCGCACGGCGGTTCTGCGCGTACGACGCTTCGTCGTGGCCCGTTGCCATCGGCTTTTCCTTGCCGAGGCTCACGGCTTCCATCTGCGAGTCGGCCACGCCCATCAGCGACATCGCGCGACGCACGGCTTCCGCACGCTTCTGGCCGAGCGCCAGGTTGTACTCGCTCGTGCCGCGTTCGTCGGTGTTGCCCTGGATCAGGACGTGACGTTCCGGATGGCTCTTCAGATACGACGAGTGTTGTTGCAGCAGCGGCTGATAGTCGTCCTTCACGGCGTAGCTGTCGAAGTCGAAGAAAATGCTGCGCTTGGCGAGCGGGCTGTTCGGGTCGTTCAGCGGGTCGATGTTGACCTGCTTCACGTCCGTCGGGTTCGGCTGCGTGCCGACTGCACCCTTGTTCTGGCCTTCATCGAGCTTCACGCCCGAGTGACAAGCCGCCAATGCGCCGACCATCGCAACTGCCAGGCCGATACGAAGTTTCGACATCATGGTACCTCTCCTTGTGTTGTAGCTGAACGTTGTATGTGAACGTTATTGCTGGACTTATTGCATGAACGGACCCCAGGACGGCTCGCGCACCGCACCGCCCTGTACTGACAAGACTTGCCGCGTGCGACCATCGGTCGATACGGCTGCCAACACGCCACGTCCGTTCACTTGGGTGGCGTAGAGGATGTACTGACCATTCGCCGCGAAGCTCGGCGATTCGTCATGCGTCGTGTCGGTCAGCCCCGTTGCCGTGCCGGACGCGAGGTCCAGCAAGTACAGCTTGAAGCCGCCGCCAGTGCGCGAAATGTACGCGAGTTGCTTGCCGTCCGGGCTCACGCGCGGGCTCGTGTTGTACGAGCCGGTGAACGTGACCCGCTGGGCCGCGCCGGCGCTTTCACCTGCCGCCGGCATCTTGTAGATCTGCGGCTGGCCGCCGCGATCGCTCGTGAAATAAATCGAGTTGCCATCAGGAGAGTAGAACGGCTCGGTGTCGATCGAGCTGCCCTGGGTCAGACGGCGCAGGCCAGAGCCGTCTGCATTGACTTCGAAAATCTGCGTGTTGCCGGTGCGCGAGAGCGCGACCGCGAGCTTGCGGCCGTCAGGCGACCACGCCGGGGCACTGTTGTTGCCCTTCTGGTTCGACACGACCACGCGACGTCCTGTCGGCAGGTCGTGGATGTACACCACCGGCTTCTTGCGCTCGAACGACACGTACGCGACCTTCGTGCCGTCCGGCGACCATGCCGGAGAGATGATCGGCTCGGGGCTGGAGAGGGCGATTTTCGCGTCCTGACCGTCCGAATCGGAAATCTGCAACTGGTAGCGGCCGCCCGTCTGGATGACATAGGACAGACGCGTGGCGAATACACCGCGGCCGCCCAGCAGCTTGGCGTAGATGTAGTCGGCAATCTTGTGCGCGCTCATGCGCAGGCCGCTTTCGGCGCTGACGAGCGACAGGCCGCCGAGGTTCTGCTGTTTGACCGTGTCGTACAGACGGAAGCGCACTTCGTATTGGCCGTTCGGCAGCTTGTTCACGCTGCCCGATACGAATGCATCCGCGCCTTTGGCCTTCCAGGCGCCGAGATCGACGGAGTCGCCTTCCGCAACCGGCGTGCTGCCCGCGTCGATGTTCGTGAACTTGCCGCTGCGCTGCAGATCCTGGCGGATGATGGCGCTGACCTGCTGCGGCGAACTCGCTTCGTTCGCGAAGTTGGCCGTGGCGATCGGGAATTGTGTGGAGCCGACGCCGGTCACGAGTACGTTCAACTGGGCGTGTGCGGCAGTGCCGGCTGCGATCAGGCAGGACGCGACCAGCGTTCTCAGGCCAAGCTTCGTCATCAAACTCATGCTGTATAGGTTCCAGAAAAAAGCGTTTTCAAGTGTCCGCGGACTGCAGAACAGACCCGCGGTCGCACGATTCGTTCCCGCTGCTTAATGCAGGCTTTCAACGCGCCTTGTCTACTGTTGGCAAGGCATCGCGTGTCTTCCGTCATCAGCTTCCAGCCGGGCGCAGCGTTATCGTGAAGTGATCGGGGGCCTTGCCATCGGTGTCGACAGGCATCGGATCCGATCGTTGCACCGCGCGCAATGCCGCCTGATCCCATTGCTCGTTGCCGCTCGAGCGCGTGATGCTCGCCGACAGCAGCGTGCCCGACGCCGAGCAGCGCACCGATACGACCGTCTCCAGCCCGGCGGTCTCACCCGCCCACACGATGTTCGGCCGCACGCGGCGCTGCACCTTCTCCGCATAGCCCGGCGAGGTCGCATTGCCGCCCGCGCCCTTGCCGGTGCCGCTCTTCGCGAGCCCGTCGCCGCTCGACGCCGTACCGCCGCCCAGCTGACCCTGCAGCTGCGCGAGGCGCGACTTGCGCTCCGCGTCAAGCTTGGCTTTTGCTTCGGCCGCAGCCTTGGCTTTCGCATCGGCGGCGGCCTTGGCCTTCGCGTCGCTTTCAGCCTTGGCCTTGGCTTGGGCGTCAGCCTTCGCCTTGGCTTCCTGCTGTTCCTTCAACTGCTCCTGCTTCTGTTCCTGCTTCTGCGCTTCGGCTTGCTGCTGACGCTGCTTGTCCTGCTGCGCCTTCTGTTGCTGCTGCTTCTGCAGTTCGGCCTGACGCTGCTGCTCGATCTGCTTCTGCTTGTCCTGCATCGCTTTCTGTTGCGCGGCCGCGGCGGCGGCTTGCGCGGCCTGTTGCGCGCGCTTCGCCTCGGCTTCCTGCTGAGCCTGTTCCTGCTGGCGGCGCTGCTCGGCAAGTTGCGCTTCGCGCGCGGCGGCTTCCTGTTGCTTGCGTTTCTTTTCCTGCAGCGCGATGTCGGCGTCTTCGTCCTTCGCGGGCGGCGGCGCCGGCGGCGCCTTCACTTGCGGGACGGGCGGCGTGGGGGTAGGCCGGGGTGTCGGCGCGGGCGTGTCGGGGAGCTCGGTCCAGATTTCGGCCTCGGCGCCGGCGGGCGTGTTGTTCTGCCAGTTGATGCCGTGATACAGCAGCCAGATGAGCAGCAGATGCATCACCGCGGCCAGCGCGAACGCGCGGCCCGTGCCGCGCTCGCGCGGCGGGCGGAGAGGCCGCGCGGACGCGCCGCGCGCGGGCTGATGCGTGTTCTGCGAAGCGGTCATTGCGATTTGACGAGCAAGCCGACGCGCTTCACGCCGCGCGACTTCATATCGGACATCACGTTCATGACGACCTCGTACTTCACCGTCTTGTCGGCGGCGATCACGACGGGCTGATCAGGATGCGACTCCTGCCGGTTCAGCACGAACGTGTTGAGATCGTCCTTGGTCATCTTCTGCTCTTGCGTGGCGCCGTCGTCGTTCTTGTAGCGGACGTTCATGCTGCCGTCAGCCTTGATGTTGATGACGACGGGCGGCTGCTGTTCCTGCGGCTGCGCGTTGCCGACGGTCGGCAGATTGATGATCGAAGGCGAAACGAGCGGCGCCGTCACCATGAAGATGACGAGCAGCACGAGCATCACGTCGATGTACGGCACGACATTGATGTCGGCCATGGCGCGGCGCGAACTGCCGCGCATGCTGGAACGAATCGGGCCTGCCATCGCGGACTCCTTTTTCAGTGCGCCTGACGCTGCAGGATGTTCGAGAACTCTTCGATGAAGGTCTCGAAGCGGATTGCCAGACGGTCGATGTCATGCGCGTAGCGGTTGTAGGCGACGACGGCCGGAATGGCGGCGAACAGGCCGATGGCGGTTGCGACGAGCGCTTCGGCAATACCGGGCGCCACGTTCGCGAGCGTGGCCTGCTGCACGTTGGCCAAGCCGCGGAACGAGTTCATGATCCCCCAGACCGTGCCGAACAGACCGATATACGGACTCACCGAACCGACCGACGCGAGGAACGCGAGATTCGCTTCGAGCACGTCCATTTCACGCTGGAAGGCGGCGCGCATGGCGCGGCGGGAACCGTCGAGGATCGCGCCCGGATCGGTGATGCGGCGCTCCTTGCCTTTCAGGAATTCGCGCATGCCGGATTCAAAGATACGCTCCAGCGCCCCGATGGTGTGGCGATTGTTGGCCGCGCTCTGATAAAGCGCCTGCAGGTCGCCGCCCGACCAGAAATCGCGCTCGAAACGCTCGGTCTGCGCACGCGCGCGGCGAATGGCAAACCATTTGCGGAAGATGAAAGTCCAGGACAGGAGCGACAGCAGCAGGAGCAGCGCCATCACGGCCTGTGCGAGCAGGCTCGCGTGAATGACGAGAGAAACGATCGACAGGTCTTGAGTATTGTTCATAAAGGTCCGCTGTAACGTCCCGAACGGGGCGTCCGGTCAAATCGTCATGCTTTCGTGAAACGAATGTGAATAAAACGAAAGCCGCGTCGTGGCCGGCTCGTGTTCAGTAGTGCTTCCTCTGTTGCACGGTGCATCGACCGTCCGGAGGTGCGACAAGTTCATGGGTCAGGTCAGATTCGGTCAGGAAGGGTGCAGCGCCCGGCTGCGTGCGGGCCGCGCTTCAGTCCGTCGAGCACCGCTTCGGGAATCGCGACCGGACGGATCGAGGCGCGCGCCACCGACGCGACGCGAATGTCGCCGGTTGCGAGCAGCACGCCGTCGCGCCACGCTTCCTGATGAAAATCCACCGACGCGCGTCCGAGTCGTTCGATACGGCTCTCGACCCGGATGACATCGTCCAGCCGGGCCGGCGACGCGTATTCGACGGCCGTGCGCCTCACGACGAACACGATGCCTTCGGACTCGGCGAGAACCTGCTGGTCGATGGCGCACGCGCGCAGCCATTCGGTGCGCGCCCGCTCGAAGAACTTCAGGTAGTTCGCGTAGAAGACGATGCCGCCGGCGTCGGTGTCCTCGTAATACACCCGAATCGGCCACTCGAAGGTCAACGGATCACTCACCTGTGTGCTGCCTTGCACGCGCCGTGGCGCGTCAGACCGCCCCGGCTCGCTTTTTGACAAATATTCATCGGCGGCATTTTACCGGAAGCGGACGCGACACCGCCAAATCCTTAGGCAGATCCCCGATTCAGGCGCGGTGAATTTGCAACGGTGCGAAGCTTTGCGCGATCGGCATGATCTCGATTGCGTTGACGTTCACATGCGCGGGACGCGTGGCGATCCAGTAAATGGAGTCGGCGATGTCCTCGGGCGTGAGCGCCTGCGTGTTCTTGTATACAGTGTCCGCCTTCGCATCGTCGCCCTTGAAGCGCACGTTCGAGAACTCGGTGCCGCCCACGAGTCCCGGCTCGATGTCGGTGACGCGCAGCGCGGTGCCTGCGACATCGGCGCGCAGGTTCAGGCTGAATTGCCGCACGAACGCCTTGGTCGCGCCGTAGACGTTGCCGCCGGCATAGGGATACGTGCCCGCGACCGAGCCCATGTTGAACACGTGCCCGCGATTGCGCTGGACCATGCCGGGCAGGATCGCATGCGTGATCGTCACGAGGCCCGTGCAGTTCGTGTCGATCATGTTTTTCCAGTCGTCGAGACTGGCGCGCTGGGCGGGCTCCAGGCCGAGCGCAAGGCCGGCATTGTTGACCAGTACGTCGATCTGGGCGAACGCGTCGGGCAGAGAGGCAATGGCGTTCCTGACGGCGGTTTCGTCGCGGACATCGAGTTCGAGCGGCAGGAGGGCGTCGCCGAGCTCCTTAGACAGCGCGACGAGCCTGTCCTTGCGGCGCGCCGCGGCGATCACACGATGGCCGCCCTTGACGAAAGTGCGGGCAATGGCAGCGCCGAAGCCGGCGGATGCACCGGTAACGAAGACGATCATGGGCGGACTCCGGATGAGTTTGATTGTGCAGAGCCGGAGCAGATAGGGACGCGCGTCCGGCAACGGCGCAAAGGGTACTTCCATTGATGCATTGCGGCAAGCAATCGCGGGTTCGAACGATCGTGCTTTATTGCCCCTCGCACGCCATCCGGCGGCCTTGGGGAGTTGGTTGCCTAAAGCAGGGCCGCCCATTACACTACAACGCTCATACCCCGCGTGACTGGCGATAGAATCTTCGGATTCAAGGTGGAGCGACCCACCAGGAAGCGCGGAGCGTCGTTTTGCCGTTCGCCTGGGCAGCTGAGATCCGCACGCCAATGCTGCGTTGCCGGTGGCTGTCCGCCTTGCGAAATCGGATTCTTCCCTCATCCGTCGCGCCTGGACATCCTCGGTGTTCAGCGTCCCCTGCGTCTGCTTCGAAGTTCGCTTCGAACATGGCGCGCGCGCGATCCGGTCAACCTGTATTGAACTCACGGAAAACGTATGTTTGACAGAGCCGAAAGTACCCTCGCCAACGTCGATCCCGAACTGCTCAAGGCGATCGAGCAGGAAAACCGCCGCCAGGAAGATCACATCGAGCTGATCGCGTCGGAAAACTACACCTCGCCGGCGGTCATGGCCGCGCAGGGTTCGCAACTCACCAACAAATACGCCGAAGGCTATCCGGGCAAGCGCTATTACGGCGGCTGCGAGTACGTGGATGTGGTGGAGCAGCTCGCCATCGACCGCGTGAAGCAACTGTTCGGCGCGGAGGCTGCAAACGTGCAGCCGAACTCCGGTTCGCAGGCCAACCAGGGCGTGTTCTTCGCGGTGCTCAAGCCGGGCGACACGATCATGGGCATGAGCCTCGCCGAAGGCGGTCACCTGACGCACGGCTCGCCCGTGAACATGTCGGGCAAGTGGTTCAACGTCGTGAGCTATGGCCTGAACGAAGCCGAAGACATCGACTACGACAAGACCGAAGCGCTTGCCAAGGAACACAAGCCGAAGCTGATCGTCGCGGGCGCTTCGGCGTTTGCGCTGAAGATCGACTTCGAGCGTCTTTCGAAGATCGCCGAGAGCGTTGGCGCCTACTTCATGGTCGACATGGCGCACTATGCCGGTCTGATTGCCGCCGGCGTGTATCCGAACCCGGTGCCGCACGCGGACTTCGTCACCACGACCACACACAAGAGCTTGCGCGGCCCGCGCGGCGGCGTGATCCTGATGAAGGCCGAGTTCGAAAAGCAGATCAACTCGGCGATTTTCCCGGGCATTCAGGGCGGTCCGCTGATGCACGTGATTGCCGCAAAGGCCGTTGCGTTCAAGGAAGCGCTCTCGCCCGAGTTCAAGTCGTATCAGCAAGCCGTGGTCGAGAATGCACGCGTGCTGGCGGAAACGCTGGTGAAGCGTGGCCTGCGCATCGTCTCGGGCCGCACGGAAAGCCACGTGATGCTGGTCGATCTGCGCGCGAAGAACATCACGGGCAAGGCTGCTGAAGCCGCGCTCGGCGCCGCGCGCATCACGGTCAACAAGAACGCCATCCCGAACGATCCGGAAAAGCCGTTCGTCACGAGCGGCGTGCGTCTCGGCTCGCCGGCCATGACCACGCGCGGCTTCGGCACGAAGGAAGCCGAGATCGTCGGCAATCTGATTGCCGACGTGCTCGACAACCCGGAAGACCAGGCGAACCTCGAGCGCGTGCGCGCGCAAGTGTCCGACCTGACCAAGCGTTTCCCGGTCTACCGTTAATCTGCGAGTCCGACGCTCATGCGCTGCCCGTTCTGCCGACACGAAGACACCCAGGTCGTGGATTCTCGCGTGTCGGAGGACGGCGCGGCGATCCGGCGCCGGCGCCGCTGTCCCGCGTGCGACAAGCGCTTCACCACGTATGAACGGGTGGAGCTGGCGCTGCCTTCGGTCGTCAAGAAAGATGGCAGCCGCGTGGAGTTCGACCGGCGCAAGATCGTTTCCAGCATGCAGCTCGCGCTCAGAAAGCGGCCCGTTGCGGCGGATGCGGTGGACGCTTCCGTCGCGCGCATCGAGTATCAGCTGCTCGGCAGCGGCGAGCGTGAAGTGCAGAGCGAGCGGCTCGGCGAACTCGTCATGAACGAGTTGCGTCAGCTCGACACCATTGCCTACGTCCGTTTCGCTTCCGTTTACAAGCGTTTCGAAGACGTTTCCGAATTCGAAGACGTCCTCGAGGAATTCCGGCGCGCCGCGCCGAAGAAATCCACTTCGCGCAAGCGCTGATTTTTCACGCATCTCTTTCTCCCAGACAGGTTTCCAGCCGTTCGTCCGCGCAGTGTGCCGGGCGCCAGGCGGCGTGAACACTCGTCCATCCGGCTAATGGCGGCCAGCATGTTTTGTCGATAGATTGGGCTCTCCGGCTCACTCCACTCGATAAGGCATGCAGATGGTCCAGAAGCTTCACCGGGTACCTCCAGGTTTCACCCTCGTCGAGCTGTGCGTCGTGCTCGCCGTCATGGCGATCCTTGCGATGTTCGCCGCACCTTCGTTCGTGTCGTGGCAGATCCGCGATCAGGTCGATGCCCGCGCGCATGCGCTCTTTTCCACGCTGTCACTCGCTCGCGCCGAAACCATTCGGCGTGGCGTGCGCGTCACGCTGTGCCGGATCGATGCCGCGCGTCGTTGCCTCGCGGCCGGGCGCAGCTGCGAGGGCGGCGCTGTGGACTGGTCGTGCGGCTGGGGGCTGTTCGTCGAACGAGAGGGTGCGCCGGTGTTGTTGCGGCTGCAGGCGGCGATGTCGTCGGTCTCCATCGCGGGAACGTCGAGTGACATGTCGTTCACCCCGCCCTCGGGGCAGGTCATCGGCGGGTTTCGCAGTTTCGAGTTCGCTTCGCGCGGCGGCGAACCATCCGCGAGCGCGGCGTTGCGACGCTGCATCCGCATCGCGGCGGGCGGGCGCGCCCGCATGACGCAGGGCGCGTGCGGAGCATCGGCATGAAGCGTGTTCAACAGGGCGACTCGCTCGTCGAGGTGATGATTGCGCTCTCGCTCACAGCAGTGACCGCATTGGGGCTGACCGGCCTGCAGAGCGCGTTGGCACGAGGCGAGCGCATGGCGCTGCTGCGCGAGCGCGCCGCATTGATTGCAGATTCCGTTGCCGAAGGCATGCGGGGCGGGGCGGATAGCGCGGCAGTCCTGTCGCAATGGCGCACGAGAGCGGCATCCCTGCTTCCCGCAGGCGATGTCGCCGTGTTCGATCGCGCAGCCGGCGTGCATGTCGCCACCGTGAGCTGGCACGCGGAGGAGGGTGGGCAGGCCTGTCCCGAGCCGCAGGCGCCGCCGCGCTCGTCGTGCATTGCCGTGGCGTTCGCACGATGAACCCGCGCCTCCGTTTCACAGGCTCACGCTCACCCGGACACACGCTGCTCGAACTGAGCATCGCACTTGCGCTGGGCCTGTCGATCGTGAGCGCGTGTCTCTCGCTTTATCGCGCCCAGCGTGCGGCTTTCGAGCGTGCCGCAGACGCTGTGCGCATGCATGAAGCCGCGTCGGTCGCGCTGGATATGCTCGGTCAGCAGTTGCAGATGGCAGGATTCGTCGGCGACCTCGACCCGCGCGCCGCGCTCGACGCGCCCCTCTTCGGTTGTGCGCAAGGGCGCGTGATCGGCGAGGAAGGGGCCGCTTCCTGCGAGACGCTCGCGAGCCGCTCAGACGGCGTGCAGGTCCGCTACGCGGCCGACGCCATTGCCACATGGCCGACTTCCGGCGGGGCGCCCACCGACTGCCTCGGCCAGGCGGTCCCCGACGCCTACGCCACCAATCGCTTCCATGCGAAGGCCAGCACCTCCACTGGCGAGCCGGAACTTTATTGCGAAGGCAACGGCAAGCAGGCGCAGCCGATCGTCGAGGGCATCGAGCGCATTCGCGCCCTGTACTGGCTGCCGGGCGCGTCCGCCGCGCTGGCCGCTTCGGGTATCGCTCGCGCGCGCTGGAAGGAGGTTTATGCCGTGGATGTCTGCGTCCTCGTGCGCGGTTTCACGGCACAGGCGAAACGCCGCGTGAATCATGTCGATTGCGACGGCGCGCCCGCCTACAGCGATGACGGTCGCGCGAGACAAGCCTTCTGGCGGCGCGTCGCGCTGCGCAATGCGCCGCTTCTGTCCACGCGCGATGCGGGTTGAGCCATGAAAGCACCCTCACGTTCCCGGGCCCGTTCTCGTGGCGCCACGTTGCCCATCGTCCTGATGCTCGCCGCGATGATGCTGGTCACCGCGAGCGCCTGGCTGCAAACCTCGCTCGTCACGGCGCGCTCGACGCTTGCAACGCGGGACCGAGCCCAGGCATTTCACGCGGCGGACGGCGCACTGCGCCGCTGCAGCGACATGCTGGCGGCCGCTCTGCCGGCGACGAACAGCGAGCCTTCGCGCTGGCGCTCGAAGGCCTCGTTCGAAGGCGCGGCGACCCTCGCCGTCAAGCCGTTCGACACCTGGCCGTATGCCTATCGCGCGCCGCAATGCCTGATCGAAGCGTGGGCGCATCCGGCTGGCACGGCCCAAGTCTCCTACCTGATCACCGCGCGCGGTTTCGGCGCCACGCTGGACTCGGAAACGTGGCTGCAGTTGCGCATCGACGTCGCCGAGGACGTCAGCGCGCAGCATTGGCGGCGCGTCGTCGCTCGCCCGTTCTGAGAGGCGCCCATGAAATCCGTCGAATCAAGGAGAACCGCAGCGTTCAGTCTGCTCGAATTGATGATCGCGCTCGCCGTCGCCGCGGTGATGGCGGCATTTGCCGTACCGGCTTATCGAAGTCATGTGACCAAGGCGCATCGCGTGGATGCCGCCACCGCAGCGCTCAAGGCGGTCCAGTTCGTCGAAACGGCGCGGCTCGCGCAAGTCGCGGCCAGCGGCGATGCCATCATCCTGAGCGCGGGTTTCGATCAGGCGCCATCGAGCGGCAGGGCAGTCTACCGCCTCAGCGTGCTGCCCGAAAACGCCACCAATGGCGGCTATGGGATCGAAGCCACGCCGGTCACCTCCGGTGCGATGCAGGATGACACGTGCGGCGTTTTCATCGTCGATGCAACCGGACTGCGCTGGAATCACGCGCCCGGTGCGACCACGCCGCTGGACACGGCGCAGTCGGTTGCCTGCTGGGCGGGGAGAATGTAGTGCGCTGGGGCGAGTCAGAATACCGTCGGATCGACGGCGTCGTTCGAAGTCTCAGGCGTGTTCGGCTTCATCTGCTGATAGATGCGCCAGGCTTCCCAGCCGGCAAGTCCCAAGCCACCCCACTTGAGCAGCGGCTTGGCGCCGCTCAGGAGCTTGGTCCGCACCGTCTTGGTGAGCACGAGCGAGGCGACGGAGCCGATGATCGGATACTGCTTGAACAGCGCGCCGACGTTCGCCGAACCGAGCAGCGATCCCAGCATCCCGCCGACGCCGCCCGCCGACGCGCCACGGCCGCGTTTGCTCCAGCGGCTGGTGCCGCCGCCCGGAATCAGGAAGCGCAAAAAGCTGAAATGCGTGATGGACGAGCGCAGGTCGTGCGTCGCCTGGCGCATTTCCATGCGTTCGACGTCCGCGCGGGCAATCAGCAGTTCCTTGCGCAGCGCGCGCATATGCGGCGTGCGCAGCTTCTGCATCTTGTCTCGCTTCGGCGTCTTAAAGGTGTCGTCTTGTTGGCTCATGGCGGATTCAGGTGCGCGGATCGGGGATCAGCGAAACATGTCGCGGTCCTTGCGGAACTCGGCGAGTGTGTCGTCGAACAGGTTCGGCGCGTCGCGCAGGTTGCTGCGTGCCCGCAGGCCGCATGCGATGGCGATCAGCGCGTACAGCAGCGTGATGCCGCCCAGCGCCTGCCAGCGGTAGGTGTCCCAGAAGAAAATTGCGATCAGGACCGTCAGCGAGATGAGCGCCATCATCGCGAGCATCATGGCGGTAAGTCCGAGGAACAGGACGCCGATCAGACGTTCCTTCTCCTCCTGGAGCTCGATGCCGATCAGTTCAAGGCGCGTCTCGAAGATGGCGAAGGCGGAGGTCATGATGCGTCGCAACGGTCCGGGGGACGATTGCTGCGGTGGCCGTTCTGTCGTCATGGCTTGAATGCGAGAAGCGCGTTGGTGCCGCTTGGTGTGCTTCCGGTCCGCCGCTTGAAGCGGCCGACCGGTACGAATGTCGAGAAGCGGTCGAGCCGCGCGCCCGGGCAAGGCGCGCACGGTTCAGTCCAGTTGGGGCCCCGACGGATTCACGTTCAGCAAACAACGGGCCATTGCCTCGGCAGCGAGACCGGCCCGCGCGTCCTCTACTTTCGATTGATGAGCAGGCCGATCACCATGCCAAGGCCGGCCGCAATGCCGATGGACGCCCACGGATGTTCATGCACGTAGTCATCGGTGGCGCGTGCCGCTTTCTTGCCTCGCTCGATGACCACGACTTGCGCGTCGGCGGCTTTTTCCTTCGCCTGCTTGAGGCGGGCAAGCGCGGTCTCGCGCAGCTCGGAGGCGCGTTCACCGGTGGCGGTAGCCGCTTGCTTCAAAAGGTCTTCGGCGTCAGCGAGTACGGTTTTGATATCCGACATGAATCGCTCCTTGTTGATTTCTGACATTAAAGGCTCCAATCGATGAGGCTACGCGAATCGTAACCAAAGATGGGGTCGCTGACGAGGAGGCTGACTCTCGCGGGCCAGGTGACGCAGGTTTCATTCCAGTTCCGCAACCTGCTCGCTGACGCGGTCCGCGGCGCTGTAGCTGGTCAAAGCTTCGACATCATCTCGAATTGATACGATCTGTCCCGTAAAAGTTTCAGCGGTGCATCGAAAGTTACAAAGGCTTGCGGCTCCAAAACGCGAAGAGCCGGCAAGTGCCGGCTCTCTCACGTCAGCGAAGCCACGCAGACCGTCAGAAAAACGCTTGAATGCCCGTCTGCGCGCGTCCCAGAATCAGCGCGTGAATATCGTGCGTGCCTTCATAGGTGTTCACCACTTCCAGATTCACCAGATGCCGCGCGACGCCGAATTCATCGGAGATGCCGTTGCCGCCGAGCATGTCGCGCGCAAGGCGGGCGATATCCAGCGCCTTGCCGCACGAATTGCGCTTCATGATGGACGTGATCTCTACCGCCGCCGTGCCTTCGTCTTTCATGCGCCCGAGACGCAGCACGCCTTGCAGACCCAGCGTGATTTCCGTCTGCATGTCGGCGAGCTTTTTCTGGATCAACTGGTTCGCGGCGAGCGGCCGGCCGAACTGCTTGCGATCCAGCGTGTATTGCCGGGCCATATGCCAGCACGCCTCGGCGGCGCCGAGCGCGCCCCATGAAATGCCATACCGCGCCGAGTTCAGGCACGTGAATGGACCCTTCAGGCCGCGCACGTCCGGCAGCAGGTTTTCTTCAGGCACGAACACTTCGTCCATCACGATCTCACCCGTGATCGACGCGCGCAGTCCTACCTTGCCGTGGATCGCCGGAGCGGACAGTCCCTTCCAGCCCTTTTCGAGAATGAAGCCGCGGATGTCGTCACGGCCGTCTTCCTCCAGCTTGGCCCAGACCACGAAGACGTCCGCGATGGGCGAATTCGAGATCCACATCTTCGTGCCGGAAAGGGAATAGCCGTCCTGCACTTTTTTCGCGCGGGTCGTCATGCCGGCCGGGTCGGAGCCGGCGTTCGGTTCGGTCAGGCCGAAGCAGCCGATCCACTCGCCGCGCGCCAGTTTCGGCAGATACTTTTCCTTCTGCGCGTCGCTGCCGAAGGTGTTGATCGGCACCATGACGAGCGACGACTGCACGGACATCATCGAGCGATAGCCCGAATCCACGCGCTCGACTTCACGCGCGATCAAGCCGTAGCACACATAGTTGAGGCCCGGGCCGCCGTACTGTTCCGGAATGGTCGGTCCGAGCAGACCGAGCTCGCCCATCTCGCGGAAGATCGACGGATCCGTCTTTTCCTCGCGGAACGCCTGCATCACGCGCGGCTGAAGCTTGTCCTGCGCGTACGCGCGTGCGGCATCACGCACCATGCGTTCGTCTTCGCTCAGTTGTTGATCCAGCAGCAGCGGATCTTCCCAGTTGAAACGGGCGGCTTCAGCCATGTGCGATCTCCAGATTTCAGTGAAAAGCGTCGCCTCGGACTCAACTGTCGATTCAAGAACCCGAGCACGCGCGCTTGACATGCGTTCCGCTAGGCGAAACAATGTTTTGCAAATCAGTCCCGAGTCTAGCATCCGATGTCAGCCGACTCCACCCGTAATTCCACGGCCGCTTCATTGCGCCATGTCACGCCGGAAGACCTCGACGAGCGCAAGTTTGTCGTTGCGCTGGCGCGCGGGCTCGATCTGCTGCGCGCGTTCCGTCCTGGCGACACGCTGCTCGGCAATCGTGATTTCGTCGAGCGCACTGGCTTGCCGAAGGCAACGGTCAACCGCCTAGCCTACACGCTGACGATACTCGGCTATCTGCGTTTCGACGAATCCGCCGGCAAATATGCGCTCGACACCGGCGTGCTGTCGTTGGGTTTCACGTTGCTGGCGGAGTCGGACACGCTCGAACTGGCGCGTCCGCACCTGCGGGCGCTGGCGAGGGAGATTGGCGCGGCGGTATCGCTGGGCTGCCGCGACGGGCTCGACATGATCTATCTCGACACCATCCGCAGCGAGACGGCGCTGACGCTGGGCCTCGCGCCCGGCTCGCGTCTGTCGATGCTGACAAGCTCGATGGGCCGTGCCTGGCTCGCCGTGCAGGAGCCGGCGGCGCGCGAGGCGTTGCTGGAGGAGCTCGGCCGCAACGAGGGCGCCGACAAGGTCGATGCCGCGCGCATCGCGCTCGACGAATTTGCGCGCGAAGGCTGCTGCTACTCGTTCCGCGAATGGCACGACGACGTCAATGCCGTCGCCGCGCCGTTTCGCGACCTGCGTAACGGGCGTTGGCTGGTGCTGTCGAGCAGCGGGCCGGCGTCATCGATGGGCGAGGCGTATTTCCGCGAGACCATCGGCCCGCGTCTGAAGGCGCTGGCGGCGCGGCTGGCCTGAACGCTTACAAGACCGTCCGGACGTGCCACAGCTCCGGAAACAGCACAACGTCGAGCATTTTGCGCAGATAGGACGCGCCCGCCGTGCCGCCCGTGCCGCCCTTGAAACCGATGATGCGCTCGACCGTCGTCACATGCCGGAAGCGCCATTGCCGGAACGCGTCTTCCAGGTCGACCAATTCTTCCGCCATCTCGTACAGATCCCAGTACTGCGACGGATCGCGATACACCGCGAGCCAGGCCGCTTCGACCGACGCGTCGTGGGTCGTCGGCTGCGACCAGTCGCGGTTCAGGCGCGCGGGATCGATCTCGAAGCCGCGCCGGGCCAGCAGGCGAATCACTTCGTCGTAGAAGGAAGGCGTTTCGAGCGCTTCCCGCACCTGCGCGTGAATGTCCGGCCGATGCGCGTGCGGCTTCAGCATCTGCTCGTTCTTGTTGCCGAGCATGAATTCGATCTGCCGGTACTGATGCGACTGGAATCCCGACGATTGCCCGAGGTACGGGCGCATCGCGGTGTATTCGGAGGGCGTCATCGTCGCGAGTACGTTCCACGCCTGCACCAGCTGCTCGAAGATGCGCGACACGCGCGCGAGCATCTTGAACGCGGGCGGCAGTTCGTCGCGATGCACCGCCGCCAGCGCCGCGCGCAGTTCGTAGAGCGCGAGCTTCATCCAGAGCTCGCTCGTCTGATGCTGCACGATGAACAGCATCTCGTTGTGATCCGGCGAGAGCGGATGCTGTGCGCTCAGGATCGCATCGAGGCCGAGGTAGTCGCCGTAGCTCATCGAGTCGGTGAAATCGAGCTTGGCTTCGTGCCAGCCTTCCTTCTGATCGGCGCCGGCGGCGTCGTCCGTGTCGGTCGTGTGAGTCGCGCCATGCCCGAACGGGCAGCCTTGTGTGGGGTTCATGATGATTGCTCGCTCAGGTCACCGACGCCCGCTCGGCGAACTCGGGCGCCCGCCAGCTTTCGGTCGCGAGCACGTCGCGCAGGATCTCCACAGCATCCCACACGTCGACGAAGCGGGTATAGAGCGGCGTGAAGCCGAAACGCAGAATCCGCGGTTCGCGATAATCGCCGATCACGCCCCGCGCGATCAGCGCCTGCATCACCTCGTAACCGTTCGGATGCTCGAAGCTCGCCTGCGAACCGCGTTGCGCGTGGTCACGCGGCGTGGCGAGCGAGAGCGGAAATTCACCGCAGCGCGCCTCGACCAGCTGAATGAACAGATCGCTCAGCGCGAGCGACTTACGGCGCAGCGCCTGCATGTCGGTTTGCAGGAAGACATCGAGACCGCATTCGACCAGCGCCATCGACACGATCGGCTGCGTGCCGCACAGGAAGCGCCCGATGCCGTCGTCCGGACGATAGACCGGGTTCATTTCGAACGGCCTCTTGTGGCCCCACCAGCCGGACAGCGGCTGCGAAAACGCGTTCTGATGCCGCTTCGGCACCCAGACGAAGGCCGGCGAACCCGGGCCGCCATTCAGATACTTGTAGGTGCAACCGACCGCGTAATCCGCGCCGACACCGTTCAGGTCGACCGGCACCGCCCCCGCCGAATGCGCCAGATCCCACACCGCCAGCGCGCCCGCGCGCTGGATCATCTGCGTGAGCGCGGCCATGTCGTGCATGGTGCCGCTGCGATAGTTGACGTGCGTGATCATCGCGAGCGCGGTGTGCTCGTCGATGGCGGCGGGCAGCTCGGACGGATCGTCGACCAGACGCAGCTCGTAGCCGCGGTCCAGTTGTTCGATCAGACCTTGCGCGATGTACAGGTCAGTCGGAAAGTTCGAACGTTCGGAGACGATCACGCGGCGTTTCGGATCGCGCTCGTGCGCGAGCTTCAGCGCCGCGGACAGGACCTTGAACAGATTCGTCGAGATCGTGTCGGTCACGACGACTTCGTCCTCGGCCGCGCCGATCAACGGCGCGAGCTTGTTGCCGAGGCGCTTCGGCAGCGCGAACCAGCCGGCCGTGTTCCAGCTGCGGATCAGGCCTTCGCCCCATTCCGCGCCGATCACGCCAGCCGCGCGCGCCGCAGCGGCCTTCGGCGGTACGCCCAGCGAATTGCCGTCGAGATAGATCACGCCGTCGGCGAGGGCGAACTGTTCGCGCAGGCCATGCAGCGGGTCGTCGCGGTCGAGCGCCGCAGCTTCGTCACGATGTTGCATCGAAAATTCCATTTCTGTAATAAAGATCGGCTATGACTATGAATCAGGCCAGCGGACGCAGGACGGCGCGCACCGGGCTCGCGTCGAGCGTGGACAATTTGAGCGGCAGGGCGATCAGTTCGTAATCGCCCGGCGCGACGGCATCGAGCACCAGGCCTTCGAGGATCGCCATGCCATGCGCACGGATGCGCCGGTGCGCGTCCATGGTTTTCGATTCCTGCGGATCGAGCGACGGCGTATCGATGCCAATCAGCTTCACGCCGTGCCGGGCCAGCAGGTCGATGGTGTCGGGCGCGACCGCGGTGAAGGCGCTGTCCCAGGCGTCGAGCGGCGCGTTGCGGTAGGTGCGCAGCAGGACCCGCGGCGGTATGCCGTCGAGCTGCCCGGCGACATGCTCCGGCAGCACGAGCGGCGTGACGCCTACGCAATGCACGACCCGGCACGCGCCGAGATAGGTGTCCAGTGCGACGGCGCCGATCGGCGCGCCGTGTTCGTCGTAGTGGAGCGGCGCGTCGGCGTGCGCGCCGGTGTGCGGCGACAGCGTGAGCCGCGCGACGTTGACCGGCGAGCCCGCTTCCATGCGCCACACGCGCTCGATGCCGACGGGCGTATCGCCCGGCCAGACGGGCGTAGCGGGTTCGATGGGCGGGGAAATATCCAGCAGCGTCATGACGCGCCTTAGCAGAAAGCGTGGAGATGCGTCAAATCATAGTCGTGTTGTCTCGCAAGGTGCTTGCGAAATAAATACCCAAAAGTGTCGCGCTTAGAACATAATTCGATGAAACGGGCCTAGGGGACTCAAAAATGACCGGCTTCACGCTCGATGCAACGGATTGCCGAATTCTGGCGGTACTGCAGGAAGATGGACGGATCAGCAACCTGGACCTGGCGGAGCGCATTTCGCTCTCGCCGTCGGCGTGCCTGCGCCGAATGCGTCTGCTCGAAGAGGAAGGGGTGATCGCGAGCTATCGCGCGTGCCTCGACCGCGAACGCCTCGGTATCGAACTGGAAGCGTTCGTCCATGTGTCGATGCGCAACGACGAGGAAAACTGGCACGAGAAGTTCGCCGCCGCCGTGCGCGACTGGCCGGAAGTGGTCGGCGCGTTCGTCGTGACCGGCGACACGCACTACGTGCTGCGGGTGCTCGCGCACAACCTCAAGCACTATTCCGACTTCATTCTCTCGAAGCTGTACAAGGCGCCTGGCGTGATCGACATCCGTTCGAACATCGTGCTGCAAACGATGAAAGACGACGCGGGCGTGCCGGTCGCGCTGATCGATCAGCCGGCATTGCGGGTGGAGCGGGCGCCTTCGGTGGCGTCTTCCGCGGTGTCCTCAGGGACGCCCTGAGCGGGCGAAGTCCCGGATCAGTCCAGCGGTCCGAGCGTATGGAAGCTACCCGCCTGAAACACGAGCGGGGCGGCGGGGTCGTTGTCTTCGCGCATGCCGCAACGTTCCACTTCGCCGACGAAGATCACGTGATCGCCTTCGTCATAGCGACTCCGGTTGTGACACTCGAACCAGGCGATGGCCCCGTCCAGCACCGGCATGCCCGTGTCGCCGGCCGCATGCGATACGCCTGCGAAACGATCGCCCTTGACCGTCGCGAAGCGCCGGCACAAGTCCAGTTGCGACGCCGCCAGCACGTTGACCACGTAGTGACTGTTCGAGCGGAAGACCGACATGGACGCCGACTTGGTCGCGAGGCTCCACAGCACGAGCGGCGGGTCGAGGGAAACGGAGTTGAACGAGCTGGCCGTAATGCCGATGGGCTGGCCGGACGGCGTGAGCGTCGTGATGACGGTGACACCGGTCGCGAACTGGCCGAGTGCGGCGCGAAACGCTGACGGGTCGAAATTCGGGGCTTTGGCGCGTGTCATGGTGCGGAGGGGCGGTCGAGTCTGCCGTGTGCTACCGAGCCGGCCGCGCGTCGCGCTTCAGTCGGTGAGACTTTTCGGAAGTCATGTAAAAACAGGTGATGTGTTGCGATTCTAGCGGAATCGGCTGTCGCCGGACGTTCAAGGCCGTACCAGGCAAGCAGGTTTTCTGCCTGTGAGGCTGTCCAGCGTCGCGTGTCCAAACCCAATAAACTCGATGAATGCATCCCGGCCGCGCATGCATTGAAGAAGCGGCCGGGCGCATCCATATGCATGATCCGCGGCAAGCGCCGCATGCACTTGATGAGGAGTTGCGCCTTATGACTCAGCAGAATCAGCAGGCCGGATACGAAACCGCGACGCTCGGCGGCGGTTGTTTCTGGTGTACCGAAGCGGTGTTTCTGGCCGTGCAGGGCGTGGTATCGGTCGAATCGGGCTACGCAGGCGGCAAGGCGCTGAATCCGTCGTACGAACAGGTCTGCGGCGGCGACACCGGCCATGCCGAAGTCGTCAAGGTCGTGTTCGATCCGTCCGTCATCGGCTATCGGGAAGTGCTTGAAATCTTTTTCGCGACCCACGATCCGACCCAGCTCAACCGCCAGGGCGCCGACACCGGCACGCAGTACCGCTCCGTCGTGTTCACGGATTCAGACGAGCAGCGCAAGATTGCGCTAGACGTGATCGAGGAACTCCAGCGCGAGGACATCTACGGCGGCAGGATCGTCACCGAAGTCAGCGCGCTCGACGGCAACTACTATCCGGCCGAGGCCTATCACCAGAACTTCTTCGCGCAGCATCCGGAGCAGGGCTATTGCGCGGCGGTCGTCGGGCCGAAGGTCGCCAAGTTCCGCAAGAAATTCGCGCATCGCCTCAAAGCCTAAAGGCGTGAGCGCGCCTACGACGCGCGCACTCGTTCGCACGCCGCCGCAATGCCCCGCGCCAGCTCGAAGCACGTGAGCGGCGCGGAGCCTTCCGCCTTGTTGTTCGCCGCGATCACCACCGGCTGGCCCGCGATCGCATATTGCGCGGCCAATTCGGCCAAAGCCTCGCGCGTGTCGAGATCCTCGTCGACGATCCGGTCGAACGGCTCGTACTTCGCCTTCGCCTGTTCGTAGCGGAAGCCGCTGTGCAGGCTCCAGCGCACCACGAGCGGTCCCATCCCGTCTTCATCCAGCAGTGCGAGCGCTTTCGCCTGACGGCGCACGTCGGGCATGCGCGCGTGCACGCCGATGCAATAGCGCACCTTCGCCTCCCGCAACGCGCGGATGAAACGCGGCGTGAGCATGACGGCGTCGCGAATCTCCACCGCGTAGCACGCGTCGCCTTCGAGCGGCGGCAGCGCTTGCAGGAACGCCGAGAGACGGTCGATGAACACCGCCGGCTCGACCACCAGCGCATCCGGCAGCGGCGAGAACTGGAACACCAGCGCGCCGGCCTTCGCGCCGAGTCCGCCGATGCAGGGCGTCACGAACTCGTCGATAGCGATCTGCGCATTCAGGAACGCGGGATTGTCCGCGTCAGGCACGCCGCGCTCGCCGCGCACGAAGGCATCGGTGACGGAGGCGGGCGCCTTGACGATGAAACGGAAATGGTCGGGCACCTGCGACGCATAGCGTGCGTATTCGGCGAGCGACAGCGGCGCATAGAACGAGCGGTCGATCGATACGCTTCGCAACAGCGGATGCGCGCCATACGCGGCGAGACCGTCGCGTGAAAGCCTGGTGTTCGAGTAGTCGTCGCCGTAGACGATGCCGCGCCAGCCCGGAAACGACCATGTCGAGGTGCCGAGATGGATCGAATCGGGAAGGCTCTGCGCGAGGAGTTCGAGTTCGGGCTGCGACGGCGCGGGCAGGACGCCGCGCGCTTGGGTGGACTTGAGCTTTGAGGGTGACTTTGGCGCTTCATTCACCACAGACATCCCAGGCGCAGGCTCGCCGAACAGGTCGAGCGTCTCCTCGTCCGGTCCGCCCGCGTCATGCTGCGTGAGATCGCGGTTCAGAGCGCCTTCTCGTAGATATAGCGCCGCGACCACGGCAGCGTCTTCGCGCTGCGTCCCGCCTTGCGGCAGATCACCTGGTAGATCGACACGTCGTCGTTTTCGAACGCATACGCGCAGCCCGCCAGATACACGCGCCAGATGCGGAAATGCTCGTCGTCCACGAGCTTCCTCGCTTCCTCGGCGTTCGCCTCGAAGCGCTCGGCCCAGACGTCGAGCGTGTGCGCGTAGTGACGGCGCAGGCTCTCGACGTCGAGCGCCTCCAGCCCGCCTTCCTGCATCGTCTGCAAGGCGAGGCTGATGTGCGGCAGCTCGCCGTCCGGGAACACGTATTTGTCGATGAACTCGCCGCCGCCGAGCGAAGTCTCGCCGCTGTCGGCGTCCGACGAGGTGATGCCATGATTCATCGCGACGCCGTCGTCGACCAGCAACTCGCGGATCCGCGCGAAGTAGCCCGGCAGGTTCTTGCGCCCGACGTGCTCGAACATGCCGACGCTCGTGATGCGGTCGAATTGTCCCGGGATGTCGCGGTAATCCTGCAGGCGGATCTCGACCCTGTCTTCGAGACCGGCCGCCTTGACGCGTTCGGTTGCCAGCCTGAACTGGTTTTCCGAGAGCGTGACGCCCACGCACTTCGCGCCGAACTTCTGCGCCGCGCGAATCACGAGGGCGCCCCAGCCGCAGCCGATGTCGAGCAGCGTGTGCCCCGGCTGCACCTGGATCTTGGTCAGGATGTGGTCGATCTTCTTGAGCTGCGCGGTGTCGATGTCTTCGTCGCCGTTCTCGAAGTACGCGCAGGAATAGACCATGTTCTTGTCGAGCCAGAGCTGGTAGAACTCGTTCGACACGTCGTAGTGGTACTGGATGGCCTTCTTGTCCGACGCCTTCGAGTGCGTGAAGTAGCGTCGCACGCGGGCCAGTTTGCTGGCGCTGGTCACCGTGTTCTTCGCGAGCGAATAGCTGATGTTGATGATGTCGCTCAGCTTCCCTTCGATGTCGATCTTGCCCTTCACATAGGCTTCACCGAGATTGTCGAGGGTCGGTTCGAGCAGGTATTGCAGCGCCGTCGCGCTCTTCACATGCAGCGTCACGCGCGGCGCGGCGAACTGGCCGAAGTCATGCTGCTGGCCGTCCCACAGCACGAGACGCGCGGGCAGGTTGGCCCGGTCCCGCACTTCCTCAACCCATTGCGTCAGCTTCTTCTCCCAGAACATGCTTGTTTCTCCGCGCTAAGAAAATCAAGGGGAAGGCGTGCGCCTTCATGCTCGTTGCCGTTATCGTCTCGCTTGCTGTCGTGCTCGCGTCAGGGCGCGAGTCTCGTGATTCGCCACGCGTCGTCCGCACGATCCCGCGTATAGACGATGCGGTCGTGCAGGCGCGAGGGGCGTCCCTGCCAGAATTCGATGGTGTCGGGCACGACGCGATAACCGCCCCAGTGCGGCGGACGCGGCGGGGCGTCGCCATAGCGGGCGATCATCTCGCGCTCGCGCGCTTCGAGTTCCGCGCGGCTGTCGAGCGGCTCGCTCTGCGGCGAGGCCCACGCGCCGATCCGTGAACCGAGCGGACGCGAGGCGTAATACGCATCGCTTTCCGCGTCGCTGGTCTTTTCGACGCGTCCCTCGATGCGCACCTGGCGCTCGAGTTCGATCCAGTGGAACAGCAGGCTCGCGGCGGAGTTGGCGGCGAGTTCGCGGCCCTTGCGGCTGTCGTAATTGGTGAAGAAGACGAAGCCGCGTTCGTCGACGCCCTTGATGAGCACGATGCGGGCGGAAGGCCGGCCCGCTGCGTCGACGGTGGCGAGCGTCATGGCGTTCGGTTCGGGCAACTTCGCATCGAGTGCTTGTGCGAACCAGGTGTCGAACTGGCGGACCGGGTTCGAGTCGACGTCGGCCGCGTCCAGCGCACCGCGCGAATAGTTTTGGCGAAGATCTGCAAGAGTCGTCATTTTTATGCAAACGCTACAGTCGCGACAGTATAGCCAACGTAAAACGATCTTGCCCTGATTACCCGGGCGCGACTCCGGAGGTCTGGGCGGATCGTGAGCGGCTATCACGTCACGGGTTTCGATAAGGCAGAATACGCAATCCGGCCGTATTTTGCATGAATCCGTACCCCTGAACGAAACGCCGACAGGCATTTGAAAGTCAACGTTGAGGCAGCACAAGCATCAGGCATGTTCTGACTTGTTGCGGGCTTCAGATTTGCTTTCAATGCAGCGTGCTTTTACCTTGTCCGATATGAACGCTTCTTCCGTTTCCCCCGCTTCTCTCCCCGCTGATGCCGCCGACCGCGAGCGCCGTTTCGGCGGCATTGCGCGCTTGTACGGCGCACCCGCGCTGGCCGCGTTCGAGCGCGCGCATGTCGCGGTGATCGGCATTGGCGGCGTCGGTTCGTGGGTGGCGGAGGCGCTGGCGCGCAGCGCGATTGGCCGCTTGACGCTGATCGATCTGGACAATGTCGCCGAGAGCAATACGAACCGCCAGATTCATGCGCTCGATGGAAACTACGGCAAGGCCAAGGTCACGGCGATGGCCGAACGTATCCGGCTGATCGATCCTGCGTGCGAAGTGCGCGAGATCGAGGACTTCATCGAGCCGGGCAACTTCGATGCGGTACTCGGCAACGGCTTCGACTACGTGGTCGACGCCATCGACAGCGTGCGCACGAAGACCGCGCTGATCGCGTGGTGCGTGAAGAATGGGCAGCCGTTGATCACGGTGGGCGGGGCGGGCGGGCAACTCGACCCGACGCGCATCCGGATCGACGATCTCGCGCTGACCATTCAGGACCCGCTGCTGTCCAAGGTGCGTGGCCAGTTGCGCAAGCTGCACGGATTTCCACGCGGACCGAAGGCGCGTTTCAAGGTGAACGCGGTGTATTCGGACGAGCCGCTGATCTATCCCGAAGCGCCCGTCTGCGATCTGAGCGAGGGCGCCGAGCATCTGGAAACCGGCGGCGGACATCAGGGCCCGATCGGGCTCAACTGCGCGGGCTTCGGTTCGAGCGTGTGCGTGACGGCGAGCTTTGGATTCGCGGCCGCCGCGCGCGTGCTGAGGGATCTGGCGAAACGCGCGGGCTGAGCGTCGCGCGTTTTTAAAGCAAAACGGCCAGCTGCATCGAGCTGGCCGTTTTGAGTGGCGGGACGGTCAATTCATCGCCGCGCTGAGCCTGCGCCGCCAGCGCGAAACGACATCCGGCTGATTCGCGGCCAGTTCGAAGACCGAGAGCATGGTCTTGCGGCCGACATCGTCCATGAAGGCACGGTCGCGCACGACGATCTCCAGCAGATGCTCCAGCGCGCCGTCGAATTCGCGGCCCGCGATCAGCCGGTTGGCCAGTGCGAAACGTGCGTCGAGATCGTCCGGGTTGGCTGCGACCGCGGCGTACAGCGCGTCGGCGGGCGGGAGATCGGCGGCTGCGTCGGCGGCGTCCAGTTCGGTCTTCAGCGCGTTGTAGCGCGCGTCGATGCCTTGTGTCGTCTTCGGCGACAGCAGCTTGTCTTCTTCCTTCGCTTCGTCGTAACGGCGCTCGGCGATCAGCCATTCGATCAGGTCGAGGCGGGCGTCGTCATAGCCGGGATCGAGCGCGATCGCGGCCTTGATGGTGTCGATGGCGAACTCGCGGTTGCCCGCCGCCCACGCGGCCTGCGCGCTGAGCCGTTCGGCGTCGGCACCGGCCGGCACGAGCCGGTCCAGGAACTCGCGCAGCTGGCCTTCCGGCAGCACGCCGATGAACTGGTCGACCGGACGGCCTTCCGCGAACGCGATCACGTGCGGAATGCTGCGCACCTGAAAATGCCCGGCGAGCTCCTGGTTCTCATCGACGTTCACCTTGACGAGCTTCCATTTCCCGGCGGCTTCGGCTTCGAGCTTTTCGAGCATCGGTCCGAGCGTCTTGCACGGGCCGCACCACGGCGCCCAGAAATCGACGAGCACGGGCGCAAGCATCGACGCGTTGATGACATCGTTCTCGAAAGTGGCGAGAGTTGTTTCCATGCGTTCTCCAAGTGCTGCAGGCAATCTCAATCAAATAGGGGCGATGCGCGGATTCTCAAGTCCCGCTGCGCGTCAGGCTTCCGGCGCTTGCGGCTCGCGGCGCTGCGGCGGCAACGGAATGAACTCGCTTTCGCCCGGCACGTGGCCCATGCGCTGCTCGCTCCAGGCCGTCTTGGCCGCCGCAATCTTGTCGCGCGCGCTCGACACGAAATTCCATTCGATGAAGCGCGTACCGTCGAGCGGCGCGCCGCCCAGCAGCATCGCGACGGCGCCGCCGGCGCTCGTGAGCTGCACGTCGGCACCGGGTGCGAGCACGGCCATCTGCTGCTCGGGCAGCGCTTCGCCGTCGAGACTCAGGTCGCCGCTGACCAGATAGATGCCGCGTTCTTCGTGCTCGGTGTCGAGCGTGATCGCGCTGCCGGGGGCGAACTGCGCGGCGACGTAGAGCGTCGGCGAGAAGGTCCGCGTGGGCGCAGTCACGCCGAACGCACTGCCGGCAATCACGCGCAGCGTGACGCCGTCGCGTTCGATCTGCGGCAGCGCGCCAGCGCTGTGATGCTCGAACGACGGCTCCACGTCCTCGCTCGCCACCGGCAGGGCTACCCACGTCTGGATGCCGTGCATCGTCTGGCCGGCGGCGCGCTCCGCGTCGGGCGTGCGTTCCGAATGGACGATGCCGCGTCCGGCGGTCATCCAGTTGACGTCGCCGGGCACGATCTTCTGCACCGAGCCAACACTGTCGCGATGCATGATCGCGCCCTCGAACAGATAGGTGACCGTTGCAAGCCCGATATGCGGGTGCGGACGCACGTCGAGTCCCTTGCCGGGCACGAGCGTTGCGGGACCAATGTGGTCGAAGAAGATGAACGGCCCGACTGTCCGGGCGGCCAACGCGGGCAGCACGCGTCGCACCGTCAGGCCGCCGACGTCGTGTTGGTGAGGCTTGAGCAGCGTGCGCGGAGTCGAGGGCATGGACGGAAGCGGCGGTGATGGGAGGGCCGGAATGGCGCTCGCGGAACTTTCGATTCTACCGGCCGGCGCCGTGGGACGCAGATCGGCTTCCGGGCTGTCATCTTCTGCCGTCGCGTTCTCGAACAGGCGCGCAGCCGCGCGCGACGTCATTCAACCTGACTGGGGAGTAAAGACATGAGCAAGAACAAACTGTTGATGGCTATTGCCGCAGGTGTCTTCACCGCGACCGCCGCAGGCGGCGCATTCGCGCAGACGTCGTCGGGCAATTCGTCGGCGGCGATGGGCAACGACGCCACCGCCGCGACCACGGACAACTCGAGCGGCATGACCAAGCACAAGAAGCCGCGCAAGCATATGGCGCATCCGTCGTCGGGCAAGAAGACGCCTGAGGCAACGACCGGCAACAACGCTGCGGCCGAGTCGGGCCAGAGCAAGTAACACGCGCTGCTGCGAGTCTGTTCCGGCGCTCGTGCTCCTTTGGCGGCACGAGCGCCGTGCTGTTTCGTGCACGATCCGACAAGCGCAATAAAGCGTCGCTCGATTACACTTTGCGCCTCGACAACATTGCGTCAGGCACGAGGGGAAGGGCGATGTCGCCAAGGGACTTGCTGATCGCCACGGTGGTCATTTTCGCGTGGGGCGTGAACTTCGTTGTCATCAAGCTGGGCCTGCACGGCGTGCCGCCGATGCTGCTCGGCGCGCTGCGTTTCGCACTGGCCGCCACGCCGGCGTGTTTCATCAAGCGCCCGCAAATCCCTCTGCGCTGGCTCTTCGCGTACGGTCTCACCATCTCGCTCGGACAATTCGCGCTGCTGTTCTATGGCATGTCGGTTGGCATGCCGGCTGGACTTGCTTCGCTCGTGTTGCAGGCGCAGGCGTTCTTCACGCTTTTCTTCGCCGCGATCTTCCTCGGCGAGCGCATTCGCGCGGCCAATCTCGTCGGGCTCGCGATCGCCGCAGCGGGCCTTGCGCTGATCGGCATCCAGGGCGGCCACGCGATGACCCTGACCGGCTTCCTCTTCACCCTCGCGGCCGCCGCGATGTGGGCGCTCGGCAACGTCGTCACGAAGGCGATGGGCAAGGTCGATTTGCTGTCGCTGGTCGTCTGGGGCAGCCTGATTCCGCCGTTGCCGTTCCTCGCGCTGTCCTTGATTTTCGAAGGACCGGCGCGCATCGAATCCAGTCTCGCCGCCATTCCGCTCGTGTCGGTCCTCGCGATCGGTTATCTCGCGTTTGTTGCGACCATCGTCGGCTATAGCCTGTGGGGCAAGCTGCTCGCGCGTTATCCGGCGGCGAGCGTCGCGCCGTTTTCGCTGCTCGTGCCGGTGATCGGACTGGTGTCGGCGGCGGTGTTTCTCGGCGAAGACCTGAGCGGCGCGCAGATCGCCGGCGCGGCGCTCGTGATGGCGGGGCTCGTGGTGAACGTGTTCGGCAAGTGGCTCGTTCAGCGCGTCATGCCATCGGCGCGCTGAGCGAGTCCTTGCACGGGTTTTACGTCATGCGGCTCTTCGCGAGCGGCGGATTGGCCGCGAAGTAGCGCTTGATGCCCTTGAGAATGGCGCTGGCCATCTTGTCACGGTAAGCGTCGTCGTTGAGGCGCGTTTCCTCGTCCGGGTTGCTGATGAAGGCCGTTTCCACGAGGATCGACGGAATGTCCGGCGCCTTCAGCACGGCGAAGCCGGCCTGTTCAACCGAGCCCTTGTGCAGCTTGTTGATACCGCCAATCTCGTTCAGCACGAAGCTTCCGTAGCGCATGGAATCGCGGATCTGCGCGGTCGTCGACATGTCGAACAGCGCGCGGTTCACGCTGGCATCCTGCGACTTCACGTTGATGCCGCCCACCTGGTCCGACGCGTTTTCCTTGTTCGCCATCCAGCGCGCAGCCGCGCTCGACGCACCATGGTCCGACAACGCGAACACCGACGAGCCGCGCGCGTCGGGCGAGGTGAAGGCGTCGGCGTGAATCGACACGAACAGGTCGGCGGAGACGCGCTGGGCCTTCTGCACGCGCACGTTGAGCGGCACGAAGAAGTCGGCGTCGCGGGTCATCATCGCGCGCATGTTCGGCTGAGCGTCGATTTTCGCGCGCAGCTTCTTCGCGATGTCGAGGGCGATGTGCTTCTCGTACGTGCCCTGGCCGCCGATTGCGCCCGGATCCTCGCCGCCATGTCCCGGATCGATCGCGACGGTCAGCAGGCGCGTCGTGCCGGCGCCCTGCTTCGGCGCGGAGAAGGTGTATTGATCGTCGTCGTCCTTCTGGGCGATGACCGGCGGCGCGGACGGCACGCGCGGTTTCGGCGCGGGCCTGGGCACGGGGATCGCCGGTGCGGCGGGCGCGGCGTCGTTCTGCGCGTATTTCTGGAAGAACTCATCGGTCGAATCGGACGCGCCGGGCTTCTGCGCGGTCGTCGGGCCGGACAACGTGGCGGGCGGCGGCGCGGACGGATTCGGGTTGGCGCGGTCGAGCGCCTCCTGCTTGCGCTCGGTTTGCGCGAGCAGTTCCATCAGCGGGTCCGGCGCGACGGCCGGATACAGGTCGAACACGAGCCGGTACTTGTAGCTGCCGATCGGCCCCAGCGTGAACACCTGCGGCTTCACCGAGCCCTTCAGGTCGAACACCATGCGCACCACATGCGGCTGATACTGCCCGATGCGCACGGACTGGATCTGCGGATCGTTCGGCGCGATCTTCGAGACGAGGTCGCGCAGCGCCTGATCGAGATCGATGCCGGAGAGATCCACGACGAGCCGGTCCGGTCCCTGCAGCATCTGGTTGGCATTTTGCAGCGGCTGGTCCGATTCGATCGTCACGCGGGTGTAGTCGCGCGCGGGCCACACGCGCACGCCGAGCACCGAGCTGGCATGCGCGAGCTTCGGCGCGACGAGCGCGAGCACGAGCGTCGAAGCGCCTGCGCGCAGCACCTGGCGGCGACGCCAGTTGTGCGGCGCGGTGGCGCTCGATTCGATCGAATGGAACGGCTTGATCAACATCTTTCGAGACATGTCTTTCCTGTTTCGCTAAACGCCCGCGCGGTCAGCACGCGGCCTTCTTCTTCGTTCGAATCGCCGGGCGCATCATGCTCGCCCGGCAGCGATAGCTGGAACACGAGATCCGGCACGCCGAGCAGTCCGCCGGCCTGCTGCGGCCACTCGACGAGGCACACCGCGCCCCGGTCGAAATACTCGCGAAAGCCGGCATCGGCCCATTCGGCCGGATCGACGAAGCGGTAGAGATCGAAGTGATAGACGTCGAGCGGACCGCTGCGGGTCGCGAGCGAGTACGGCTCGACGAGCGTGTAGGTCGGACTCTTCACGCGGCCCTCGTGCCCGAGCGCGCGCAAGGTCGCGCGCACGAGCGTGGTCTTGCCCGCGCCCAGATCCCCGATCAACTGGACTTGCAGGCCCGCGAAACGTTCAGGCGAAATGAGCTGGCGGGTAGCGTCGATGGCCTGCGCGAAGCGCGCGCCGAACGCGAGCGTGGCCGTTTCGTCGCGCAGGTCGAAGCGACGTTCGAGCAGCGCGGAAGAAGAATCAGGCGTGATGCGGTCGGGGCTTTCGGGCATTGCTCGTAAAATATCGTGATGAACCGATTGCCGGAACATTCCGTTGAAATCACGACCGCGTCCAGCGACGCCGCCGCTGAGTCCGTCTCAGTGTCGCGCGCCTCGACTCGCATGGAGGAGACTGCGCTTGCGGAACTCGCGCAGCGCATCAAGGCTTGGGGGCGCGAGTTGGGATTCGGTGCGGTCGGCATCAGCGATATCGACCTGGCGGATGCCGAGCAAGGCCTTGCTGACTGGCTCGAAGCAGGCTATCACGGCGACATGGATTATATGGCCAAACATGGGATGAAACGCGCGCGGCCGGCCGAGCTTGTGGCCGGCACGCGACGCGTCATCACCGCACGCATGGCCTATCTGCCCGCCGCGACGCTTACGCAGACGGGTACTGAAAGCGTCGCGACAGGCGACGGTCAGAAGAACGACTGGCGTGCCATCGAATGGTCGCGGCTCGCGCAGCCTACCCAGGCGATGGTCTCGATCTACGCGCGCGGCCGCGATTATCACAAGGTCATGCGACAGCGGCTCCAGCAGCTCGCCGAGCGCATTGAAGGGGAGATCGGCGCCTTCGGGTATCGCGCGTTCACGGATTCCGCGCCGGTGCTGGAGGTGGCGCTGGCGCAGAAGGCGGGCAACGGCTGGCGCGGCAAGCACACCTTGCTGCTCGATCGCGACGCGGGTTCGCTGTTCTTTCTCGGCGAAATTTTCGTGGACGTGCCGCTGCCCGTGGATCCGGATCCCGAGCACGACGGCGCGCACTGCGGGCAATGCACGCGCTGCATCGACGCCTGTCCGACGGGGGCGATCGTCGCGCCGTATCGCGTGGATGCGCGGCGCTGCATCTCGTATCTGACGATCGAACTGCATGGCAGCATTCCCGAAGAACTGCGCCCGTTGATTGGCAACCGCGTTTATGGGTGCGACGACTGTCAGCTGGTCTGCCCGTGGAACAAGTTCGCGCAGGCCGCGCCGGTCGCGGATTTCGACGTGCGCCACGGGCTGGATCGCGCGACGCTCGTCGAGCTGTTCGCGTGGAGCGCGGACGATTTCGACACGCGCATGCAAGGCAGCGCGATTCGCCGCATCGGGCACGAACGCTGGCTGCGCAATATTGCGGTGGCGATGGGCAATGCGTTGGGCACATCCGCGCTTGATGCTCGCGAGCGCGAAACGATCATCGCCGCACTGGAAGCGCGCGTGAACGATGCTTCCGCGCTGGTTCGCGAGCACGTGCAGTGGGCGCTCGGGCAAGGGCAACAGGGGAGACAGACATGAAGCCATTCGATGCCGTGATCGACGCGCCGTTCGGCAAGGTGGGCATCCGTGCCGACGAAGCGTGCGTGCGCGAGATCGTCTATTTGCCCGATGAAGTGGATGGCGTCGAGCCGCGCGGGCCGCTCGCGCGCGAAGCGGCCGGGCAGATTCGTTGTTACTTCGATACGCCGGCGATGCGCTTCCAATTGCCGCTCGGTATCGGCGGGACGGCGTTTCAGCGGCGCGTGTGGCAGGGCATCAGCGGCATCGAGCCGGGACAGGTGTGGACCTACGGGCAACTGGCGCGGGAGATTGGCAGCGTGCCGCGCGCGGTCGGGCAGGCGTGCGGCTCCAATCCGCTGCCGATCGTGATACCGTGCCACCGGGTCGTGGCGGCGAGCGGAATCGGCGGATTCGCGCATCATCCCGGCGACGGTTTCTATCGCAACGTGAAGCGCTGGCTGCTGGCGCATGAAGGTGTATCCATCGCATGACGAGCGCAACGACGGCAACCGAGGGAAGCGAGGACACCAAGGCAAGCGACGCCACCAAGCCAAGCGACGCCACCGAGGCAAGCGACGCCACCAAGGCAAGCGACGCCACTAAGGCAAGCGACGCCACCAAGGCAAGCGACGCCACCAAGGCAAGCGACGCCACCAAGGCAAGCGACGCCACCAAGGCAAGCGACGCCACCAAGGCAAGCGACGCCACCAAGGCAACCAAGGCAACCAAGGCAACCAAGGCAACCAAGGCAACCAAGGCAACCAGGGCCACGGCCGCCGCGGACGCATCCAGCGCAAAGGACGCAACGACTGCAACGGACGCATCGACCGACGCGGTCCACGCGCCCGGGCTGGCCGCGAGCCTGGATGCCATCGACCTGTTCTGCGACGCGCTCTGGCTCGAACACGGCCTTGCCAAAAATTCGCTCGAAGCCTACCGGCGCGACCTGAAGCTCTTTGCCGAATGGCTCGGCAAGACGCGCGGGGCGTCAGTCGATGCCGCCGTCGAGAACGACTTGAACGGCTACATGGCGGCCCGGCGCGGCGACAAGGCGACCTCGGCGAACCGGCGTCTGTCGGTCTTCCGCCGCTACTACGCGTGGGCGATGCGCGAACACCGCACCGCGGCGGATCCCACGCTCAAGCTGCGCTCCGCCAAGCAGCCGCCGCGCTTTCCCTCCACCTTGAACGAAGCGCAGGTCGAGGCGCTGCTCCATGCCCCCGACACCGACACGCCGCGCGGCCTGCGCGACCGCACCATGCTCGAACTGATGTACGCGAGCGGCCTGCGCGTGACCGAGCTCGTCACGCTGAAGACGGTCGAACTGGGCCTGAACGAGGGCGTGGTGCGCGTGATGGGCAAGGGTTCGAAGGAACGCCTGGTTCCGTTCGGCGAGCAGGCGCACGAATGGATCGAGCGTTATCTGCGCGAATCGCGCCCGGCGCTGCTCGGCCCGCGCGCCGCCGATGCGCTGTTCGTCACCTCGCGTGGCGAGGGCATGACGCGCCAGCAGTTCTGGAACATCATCAAACGTCACGCGCTGAACGGCGGCGTGCATGCACCGCTGTCGCCGCACACCTTGCGGCACGCGTTCGCCACCCATCTGCTCAACCACGGCGCGGACCTGCGCGTCGTGCAACTGCTGCTCGGCCACTCCGACATCTCGACGACGCAGATCTACACGCACGTGGCGCGCGAGCGGCTGCACAAGCTGCATCGCGAGCATCATCCGCGCGGGTAGGCCCGAACCTTGGAAGCGCTTCAGATTTCCGCGCCGCGCATGAGTCCGCGCGCGATGATCACCTGCTGGATCTGCGACGTGCCTTCATACAGCCTGAAAAGCCGCACGTCGCGGTAGAAGCGTTCAATGGCGTACTCGGCGACATACCCCGCGCCGCCATGCACCTGCACCGCGCGGTCCGCAACGCGTCCGCACATCTCGGTGGCAAAATACTTTGCGCATGACGCTTCCACCGATACGTCGCGTCCTTCGTCGCGGCGGCGCGCCACGTCCAGCACCATGCATTCGGCGGCGTAAAGCTCGGCCTTGCTGTCGGCGAGCATGCCTTGCACCAGCTGGAACTCCCCGATGGGCTGGCCGAACTGGCGGCGCTCCTGTGCATAGGCGACGGCGTCGCGCAGCATGCGCCGGGCCGCGCCCACCGCAATGGCGGCGATATGGATGCGGCCTTTGTCGAGCGTCTTCATTGCCGTCTTGAAGCCCACGCCTTCCACGCCGCCGATCAGCTGACTCACCGGCACGCGGCAATCCTCGAAGATGACGTCGGCGGTATGCGCGCCGCGCTGCCCCATCTTGCGATCCGGCTTGCCGATGGCGAGCCCCGGCGTGCCGCGCTCGATGATGAACGCCGAGATGCCGCTCGCGCCCTTGTGTTCCTGGGGGTCGCCGGTGCGCGCCATGACGGTGTACAGGCCGGCCTCGGGCGCGTTGGTGATGAAACGCTTGGTGCCGTTGAGCACGTAGAACTCGCCGTCCTTGCGCGCGCTGGTCTTGAGCGAGGCCGCGTCCGAGCCGGCATCCGGTTCAGTGAGACAGAACGAGCCGATCCATTCCCCGGAAGCAAGCTTCGGCAGATAGTGCGACTTCTGCGCCTCGGTGCCGTCCAGCACGATACCGATGGAGCCGATGCCGTTGTTCGTGCCGATCACCGAGCGGAACGCCGGCGACGTCTGCCCAAGTTCGAACGCGATGCGCACTTCCTCTTCCATGGTGACGCCGAGACCGCCGTAGGCTTCGGGAATGGTCAGCCCGAACAGGCCGATCTCGCGCATGGCGCCGATGAGGTCCGCAGGGATTTCGTCGGTTTCGTCGACTTCACGCTCGCGCGGAACGAGCTGTTCGCGCACGAAGCGGCGAATGGTGTCTTCGAGCAGGGTCTGGATGTCTGGGTCGCGGATCATTGCATTCTCCTTGTGCTGGAAAACGATCGTGCCACAGTTGCCGGGGTGCGCACACTCGGCCATTCGGCCAATGGTGACGCGCCGGACGCGCCGCTACAATGCGTCCATGTCGAAAAGCAAACACGTATCCGAAACGCCCGCGACGCAGTTCCTGCGCCGTCATCAGGTCGCGTTCGGCGAGCATCCGTATGAGTACGTCGAGCACGGCGGCACCGAGGAGTCCGCGCGCCAGCTCGGCGTGGACGAGCATCGCGTCGTCAAGACGCTGGTGATGGAAGACGAACACGCCAGGCCGCTCATCGTGCTCATGCACGGGGACCGCACGGTGTCCACCAAGAACCTCGCGCGGCAGACGGGGGCGAAGCGCATCGAGCCGTGCAAGCCGGAAGTCGCGAACCGCCATTCGGGGTTCCTGGTGGGCGGCACGTCGCCGTTCGGCACGAAGAAGGCCATGCCGGTGTATGTCGAAGCCAGCATCCTCGAACTGGATCGCATCTATCTGAACGGCGGGCGGCGCGGTTATCTCGTCAGCCTCGCCCCGGAAGTCCTGACGCGCCTGCTGCATGCCACGCCCGTGCAGTGCGCAAGCGTCGATTAGAATGCACTCCGCTCTCGTCACCACCGAAAAGACACCATGATTCCTTTGATCGTCGCCGTCGTGTCCTATCTGATCGGCTCGATTTCATTTGCCGTTGTCGTCAGCCACGCAATGGGCCTTGCCGATCCGCGTTCCTACGGCTCCGGCAACCCCGGCGCCACCAACGTCCTGCGCACCGGCAACAAGAAGGCCGCGATCCTCACGCTGATCGGCGATGCGTTCAAGGGCTGGCTGCCGGTGTGGGTCGTCGTGCATTTCGGCGCGAGCTTCGGCTGGGATCCGGCGGTCATCAACACGGCCACGGCGCTCGCGGCTATCGCCGTGTTCCTCGGGCATCTGTTTCCGGTCTTCTTCCGGTTCCAGGGCGGCAAGGGCGTGGCCACGGCGGCGGGCGTGCTGCTGGCCATTCATCCTGTGCTCGGTCTGGCCACGCTGCTGACCTGGCTCATCATTGCGTTCTTCTTCCGCTATTCGTCGCTGGCGGCGCTCGTCGCGGCGGTGTTCGCGCCGTTCTACCAGGTGTTCCTGTTCGGTCCCAGCCGTATTTCACTCGCGGTGCTGGCCATGAGCCTGCTTCTCATCTGGCGGCATCGCGCGAATATCTCGAAGCTGCTGGCGGGGAAGGAAAGCCGTATCGGCGACAAGAAGAAGGCGGCGGAAGGGGCGGAATAAGGAGTCGTCGCAACTGGTCAGCTGACGAAGACGACGTACCTGTCCGCCGGACTCGAATAGAAGAAGCTCGCAATGCGTCCTGCACGCACAGCGGACAGGACCTCGCCGATGCCGTTGACCTCGGCGCCGTCCTTCCTCTTGCCGACGATGATCGACGGCTCGGCCGTGCCCGCCGAGCCGCGCCTGATGCCGACGAGCCGTCGGATCGCGCCTTCCTGTGTCGTGAAATAGTTGTCCATGCTTGCGTGACCGTGCGAGTGCGTGGCTTGCCGTGATGCGCCCAGCCTAGCCTGCATCGTCTGAAGATTATGTTGTCCAAGGCACACGAGCATCCGGCATGCCCGCTGTAAGACGACTGCAAGACCGCGGCACGCATTCTGCGCCCGGAGCGTTCTAACGCGAGCGCAAAGGCACATGAGCACAATCACAAAAGCAAAGAAGGGGCTGCCCACAGCCGAGGACCGGCAGGCGGTATTGACGGAACGACGTCGGTGGAAGATGGCGCGTTCCCCGCACGCCTATGTCAGGGGCAATACGGAGCGCTTCTACGAGTGGGTGATCGAGGCAAACGGCGATGCCTTGCCGCATGGCCCCGCAGTCTGGATCTGCGGCGACTGTCACACCGGCAACCTGGGCCCGATCGCCAACGCGAAAGGCAAAGTCGAGATTCAGATTCGCGATCTGGATCAGACCGTCATCGGCAATCCGGTTCATGACCTGGTGCGGCTCGGGCTGTCGCTTGCAACCGCCGCGCGAGGATCGTCGCTGTCCGGACTGAATGTCGTCCGCATGATCGAGGCGCTGGCCGCCGGCTATGAATCAGCTTTCTCGAATCAGGCTATCGCGCCCCGGCGTCCCGAACCCGTTCACTTGACGATGAAGGAGGCGGTCCGGCGCTCGTGGCAGAACCTCGCGCGCGAGCGCATCGAAGACCTTCATCCGTCGATACCGCTGGGCAAGCGGTTCTGGCCGCTCACCAAGGTAGAACGGCGCGAGATCGAAGCGCTCTTTCGGGAAAAGGACATTGCCAGTCTCGCGACCGGCCTGCGCGGCCGCGATGACGCCGGCGACGTCGTGATGCTCGACGCCGCCTACTGGGTCAAGGGCTGTAGCTCACTCGGCCGCACGCGCTATGCGGTCTTGCTCGATGTGGATGGCGGCGTCATCGAGGGCGACGATCTGTGTCTCATCGACATCAAGGAAGGCGTGAAGGCGGCCGCTCCGCGCTACAAGGACGTCACGATGCCGCGCGACAACGCGTTGCGCGTCATCGAAGGTGCGCGGCATCTCTCGCCTTTCCTCGGCGACCGGATGCGGGCGGCGCGTCTGCTCGATCGCGCCGTGGTCATTCGCGAACTTCTGCCGCAGGACATGAAGCTCGAAATCGAGCAACTGAACAAGGACGACGCGATGCACGTGGCGCAGTATCTGGCCGCCGTGGTCGGGAAGGCGCACGCGCGGCAAATGGAGGCGGCGACGCGCAAGGAATGGCAAGCCGACTTGCGACGCAACCGGTCGAAAACCATCGACGCGCCGTTGTGGCTCTGGAACAGCATCGTTCAACTGGTAAGCAGTCACGAGGCCGGCTATCTGGAGCATTGCCGGCGTTACGCGACGGGGACTTGAAGGCATCGGAAGTCAAAGAGCGGCCGATCAAACAAAAGCCGTTCCGGTACAACCCGGAACGGCTTTGTCGAAAGCTCGAACCCGCAAAAAGTCAGTCGCGGAAGTTGTTGAAGTCGAGCGGCGTATCCGTCACGTCCTTCTTCAACAGTGCAATGGCGCTTTGCAGGTCGTCGCGCTTCGTGCCCTGTATGCGCACCGTGTCGCCCTGAATGCTTGCCTGCACCTTGATCTTGCTGTCCTTCACAACCTTGACGATCTTCTTCGCGAGATCGCCCGACACGCCTTTCTTCACGGTCACGACCTGCTTGAGCTTGTCGCCGCCGATCTTTTCCTGTTTGCCGTAGTCGAGGAAGCGCACGTCGACGCCGCGCTTCGCCATCTTGTTCAACAGCACGTCCTTGACCTGGCCGAGTTTGAAGTCGTCGTCGGCGTAGAGCGTGAGTTCACGCTCCTTCTGCTCGACGCGTGAATCCGAGCCCTTGAAGTCGAAGCGCGTGGAAATTTCCTTGTTCGCCTGCTCGATGGCGTTCTTCACTTCGATCATGTTTGCTTCGCTGACGACGTCAAACGACGGCATGTGCCTTCTCCTTCGTTGAGGCAAGCGCGCTGGGCGCGGCTCGCATAATGGCATTGGTTATAATTCGATCTCCCGTCATTCTACCGACGCGGCGCCGAGTTCCCCAAAGGCCGCGCCGATTCTCCTGAATCTCCCGATTTTCCACGCGGTCATCCATGCCTCACGCCTCGCACGCGCCCGAACTTCTTAACGCCTATTCGCTGCGCCCGCACAACACGTTCGGCTTCGACGTGCGCGCGCGCCATGCGCTGAAGATCGACAGCGTCGAAGCCGCGTCGATGCTGTGCCGCGACGGCCGTATCGCCGGGATGACGCAACTGGTGCTCGGCGGCGGCAGCAATCTCGTGCTGACGCGCGACTTCGACGGCGTTGCGCTGATTGTGACTATCGAGGGCAAGCGCGTGATCGCCGAGGATGCCGGCACTTGGCTAGTCGAAGCCGGCGCGGGCGAGAACTGGCATGGCTTCGTTGCGTGGACGCTCGCGCAGGGCATGCCGGGACTCGAAAATCTCGCGCTGATTCCGGGCACGGTCGGCGCCGCGCCGATTCAGAACATCGGCGCATACGGGCTGGAGATGGGCGAGCGCTTCGAGCGGCTCAGCGCCGTGGAACTGGATACAGGTACGCGCGTCGAGTTCGATCGCGACCAGTGCGCGTTCGGCTATCGCGACAGTTTCTTCAAGCGGGCAGGGCGCGGGCGTTTCATGATTACGTCGGTGGTGTTCCGCTTGCCGAAGCGCTGGCAGCCGCGCGCGGATTACGCCGACATCGCGCGTGTGCTCGAGGGCGCCTCGACCTGCGACGCGCAAGCCATTTTCGATGCCGTGGTCGCCGTGCGGCGGGCCAAGCTGCCCGACTGGACTGTGCTGGGCAACGCGGGCAGTTTCTTCAAGAATCCGGTCGTGAGCGCGCAGGCGTTCGACACGCTCAAGCAGCGCGAGCCGGGCATCGTCTCCTATCCGCAGGCCGACGGCCGCGTGAAGGTCGCAGCGGGCTGGCTGATCGACCAGTGCGGGTGGAAAGGGCGCGGTATCGGCGGCGCGGCGGTGCATAATCGTCAGGCGCTCGTGCTGGTGAATCGCGGCGACGCGACGGGCGCGCAGGTGCTCGAACTGGCCGGTGCCATTCAGCGCGACGTGCGGGCGCGCTTCGACGTGGAACTGGAAATCGAACCGGTGACGCTCTGAAAAGCGTGGCTCGCAGATTGAAAAAACCCGCCAGCGCGGGTTTTTTTACGTTCAGCGTGCTTTGGACTTCAGTGATTCAGCTTGCCGAGCAACAGATACTCCATCAGCGCCTTCTGCACGTGCAGACGGTTTTCCGCTTCATCCCAGACGACGCTCTGCGGACCATCGATGACGTCCGCGCTCACTTCCTCGCCGCGATGCGCGGGCAGGCAGTGCATGAACAGCGCGTCGGGCTGGGCGCGCGCCATCATGTCGGCATCGACGCAATAGTCCGCGAACGCCTTCATGCGCGCTTCGTTCTCCGCCTCGAAACCCATGCTGGTCCACACGTCCGTGGTCACCAGATGAGCGCCGGTGCAGGCGTCGTTCGGATCGTCGAATTCCTCGAAGAACGGCTTGCTGTCCTCCGAAACCAGCGCGGCGTCGAGCTTGTAGCCTGCCGGCGTCGACAGCCGCAGCTTGAAGCCGAGAATCTGCGCGGCCTCGATCCACGTGTAGAGCATGTTGTTCGCGTCGCCGACCCACGCGACGGTCTTGCCGTGAATCGGACCGCGATGCTCGTAGAACGTGAAGATGTCCGCGAGCACCTGGCACGGATGGTATTCGTTGGTGAGACCGTTGATGACCGGCACGCGCGAGCTTTCCGCGAAACGCTCGATGATGTCCTGGCCGAAGGTGCGGATCATGATGATGTCGACCATGCGCGAGATGACCTGCGCGGAATCCTCGATCGGCTCGCCGCGACCGAGTTGCGTGTCGCGCGTGTTCATGAACACCGCGTGGCCGCCGAGCTGGAAGATGCCGGCTTCGAACGAGAGGCGCGTGCGCGTGGAGCTCTTCTCGAAGATCATCGCGAGCGTGCGGTCGTGCAGCGGATGATAGGTCTCGTAGTTCTTGAACTTGCGCTTCAGGATGCGCGCGCGTTCGAGCACGTACTCGTAGTCGTCGAGCGAAAAATCCTTGAACTGAAGATAGTGGCGAATTTTCTTGGAGGTCATGAAACGCAAGCGGCGGCTTCGAACCGGCTCGTGGCGCTGCGCTCTTTGGCGAGGCGCCCGGCCGGACGGCGCCGCCGTCGGGAGTGGTATCGCGTTTGAGCATAAAGGATTTCACGATGTTTGACGAGGCCGACGGTGCCATCGCATGCGCCGCACGCGCCCGTCCAGCGGCCTTCACGGCTGTGTTCGCTGCGTGCGCGGTGTTTGTGTGCGCTGCGGAAAAAAGGTCGCTGCGGTATAATCGCGTTCGCTCGTTTCAACAGTTCTGCAACATCAAGCACCGTTTCACTCGCATGTGCGAAGGGGCTCGCAAGCGTCCCGCAGGCGTGTTTTTGTGCGTGTTTTGTGCATACGGATCGCGGTGAATGACCCAGTGCTGTCGAGTCTGCCATCCTCTCGCGGACGCGGATGTTCCCCTTCAACGGAGAGCAGTTCGCGAACAACCGCCCGGCGCCTTTTGCTGCGCTGGCTCCTGCGGTTTCCGTCGTGCGGATGTGCGTTCGCCGGTGCGCGTCACCGGCCGTCAACAGGTATTGCTACATGGCTGAATCATCCCCTACCGAATATTTCATACAAGGCATCACCAAGAACGGGAGGAAGTTTCGGCCGAGCGACTGGTCGGAGCGCCTGTGCGGTGTGATGTCGGGATTCGGTCCGAAGGCGAGAGGGCCGAACGCGCGGCTGCAATATTCCATCTACGTGCGTCCGACGATGATCGGCGACATCAAGGTGGTGATCGTCGATTCCCGCCTGCGCGACATCGAGCCGATGGCGTTCGACTTCGTGCTGAACTTTGCGAAAGACAATGACCTGCTCGTGACCGAGGCGTGTGAATTGCCGCCGCATCATGGCACGCAGGGCGCGCCTTCCACGCCGACCCCGCAGACGCAGGAGCAGACCCAGCAGGAGCCTGAAGTGCCGAATGCCGGAAGTCCGCAGGCCCAGCCGTAAGACGGCTGGAATCAGGCCGAGCAGACGCAAAAAAGCCCGCCGAAGCGGGCTTTTTCGTTACTGCGCAGCGGAAACAGGAAGCTGCTTCGACGAACGCCGGCACGCGGAAAGCGTGCGACGCCCGCGCGAAGCGGGCCGGAATTACTGGGCAGCCGGGGCTTGCAGGCCCTTGATGGCTGCAGCCAGGCGGCTCTTGTGACGAGCGGCCTTGTTCTTGTGGACGATCTTCTTGTCCGAGATGATGTCGATCGTCTTGACCGACGACTTGTACACTTCGGCAGCCTTGGCCTGGTCGCCGGCGTCGATAGCCTTGCGAACTGCCTTGATGGCCGTGCGGAACTTCGAGCGCAGCGCCGAGTTGTGCGAGTTGGCTTTGGCGGCCTGACGGGCGCGCTTGCGAGCTTGTGCGGTATTTGCCATGACGGTTCCTTGTCCTGTTTCTGCTGTTACTTGTCTGGAGCGCGCGGGCCGGAGAGGGCCTTGAACTGGCCTGAGCCGGTGGTTCGAGCGTGCTGCCTTGTCCTGTTTGTCTTGCTTGAAATCCCGGGAACGCATGCAGCGTTGCAGCGTGGCGATGGCCCGAGAACCTCTGATACTTCGCCGGCCAGAGCCGGGAGAGACACGAAGCTACACGGATCCGGTCCACACTTGGGTTGAGCCGGGCGTTTTCGGAGCTTCGAAACCCGCGATTATAGCAACGGAACCGGAATCGTGACAAGCGCCGCGTCATCCGTGCGATGACGCGCAAGATTGGCACGATCGGTCAATGTTGCGGGCTTTGCCGCCAGCCAGCGGCGGCGTGTCGCAGTGGCGCCGCACGCGGCCCGTATAATAAGCGCCCCATGAATCTATTCCGAGCCCTCCTGACGGTCAGCGGCTTCACGCTGCTGTCCCGCGTGACCGGCCTGATCCGCGAAACGCTGATCGCCCGAGCCTTCGGCGCCAGTCTCTATACCGACGCGTTCTACGTCGCGTTCCGTATCCCCAACCTGCTGCGGCGTCTGTCCGCCGAGGGTGCGTTCGCGCAGGCATTCGTGCCGATCCTCGCCGAGTTCAAGAACAGCCAGGGCCACGATCCGACCAAGGCGCTCGTCAATGCCATGTCGACCGTGCTGACCTGGGGTCTCGTCGTGTTGTCGCTGGCCGGCATGGCGGGCGCAAGCTGGGTCGTGTTCGCGGTCGCCTCGGGGCTCGCGCACGAAGGTGCCGCATACGGTCTTGCGGTCGAGATGACGCGCATCATGTTTCCGTACATCGTCTTTATCTCGATGACGACGCTCGCGTCCGGCGTGCTCAACACCTACAAGCAGTTCTCGTTGCCCGCGTTCGCCCCGGTGCTGCTCAACGTGGCGTTCATCTTTGCGGCGGTGTTCGTCGCGCCGCACCTGAAGGTGCCGGTATATGCGCTTGCCTATGCGGTGATCGCCGGGGGCATCCTGCAGTTGCTCGTGCAGCTGCCGGGCCTCAAGAAGATCGACATGATGCCGCGCATCGGCTTCAATTTCCGGCGCGCGCTCGCGCATCCGGGCGTGAAGCGCGTGCTCCTCAAGATGGTGCCCGCGACCTTCGCCGTCTCGGTCGGGCAGCTGAGCCTCATCATCAACACGAACATTGCGTCGAACATCGGGCCGGGCGCCGTGTCGTGGATCAACTACGCCGACCGTCTGATGGAATTCCCCACCGCGCTGCTCGGCGCGGCGCTCGGCACGATCCTGCTGCCGAGCCTCTCGAAAGCGCACGTCGACGCCAACAACGACGAATACTCCGCGCTGCTCGACTGGGGCTTGCGCATCACCTTCCTGCTGGCCGCGCCGAGCGCGGCTGCGCTGTTCTTCTTCGCCGAGCCGCTCACCGCGACGCTCTTCCACTACGGCAAGTTCGACAGTCATTCGGTGGTGATGGTCGCCCGCGCGCTGTCGGCGTACGGCATCGGGCTGATCGGCCTGATCCTCATCAAGATCCTGGCGCCGGGCTTCTACGCAAAGCAGGACATCAAGACGCCGGTGAAGATCGCGATCTTCGTGCTGGTCATGACCCAGGTGAGCAATTACCTGTTCGTGCCGATCTTTTCCCACGCGGGCCTGACGCTGTCGATCGGCCTCGGCGCGCTCGCCAATGCGTCGCTGTTGTTCGTCGGCCTGCGCCGCCGGCAGATCTACCGGCCGTCCGCGGGCTGGCTGCGCTTCATCGTGCAACTGCTCGGCGCGTGCCTGATTCTTGCGGGCGTGATGCACTGGGTGGCAGTCAATTTCGACTGGATCGGCATGCGCGCGACGCCGATGCTGCGCATCGCGCTGCTGGGCGCGAGCCTGGTCGTGTTCGCGGCGCTATATTTCGGTATTCTTTCCGCGATGGGCTTCAAATACGCCTACTTCAAGAGACGCACGCTTTGATGACGACAACGCGTATCCTCGACTACTTCTCGTCACTGATGGCGGACGACGACACGCTTCCGCTCACGGAAGCGGCCTTGTCGCTGGCCCAGGACGCATATCCGGATCTCGACATGCAGGCCGTGCTTGCCGAGATCGACGAGCTCGTGGTGCGCGCGCGCCGCCGCCTGCCCGACGACGCGGACGTCAGGACGCGCGTCGAAGCGCTCAACCGTTACTTTTTCCGCGAGCTGGGTTTCTCCAGCAATCTCAACGATTACTACGATCCCGACAACAGCCATCTGAATGTCGTGCTGCGGCGCCGGCGCGGCATTCCGATCTCGCTCGCGGTGATCTATCTGGAAATGGCCGACCAGCTTGGCCTGCCGGTGCGCGGCGTCTCGTTCCCGGGGCATTTCCTGCTGCGCGTCGCGTTGCCCGCCGAAGATCTGATGCTCGATCCGACCACCGGCCAGACGCTGTCCGAAGCGCAGATGGTCGAGATGCTGGAGCCATACGTGCAGCGCGCCGGCGAATCGATCGGCAGCGCGTTGCGCGTGTTGTTGCAGCCCGCGACGCGGCGCGAGATCGTCGCGCGCATGCTGCGCAATCTCAAGTCCATTTATTTGCAGACGGAGCGCTGGCAGCGCCTGCTCGCGGTGCAGGAGCGGCTGGTGATCGCGTTGCCGCTCAGCATCGAGGAAGTGCGAGACCGTGGCTTCGCCTACGCGCGGCTCGATTACCTGCGTCCGGCGCTGGAGGACTTGCAGCGCTACATCGAACATCGGCCTGACGCGGAGGACGCGACGGTCGTCGAGACCGAGCTGCACGAGCTGCGGCAACGCACCCAGCAAAACGGCGACTGAATGAAAAACGGCGGACTTCGAAAGAAGCCCGCCGTTTTCACATCTGAACTTGGAGCAACGTCATTTCGGCTGCATGCGGATCGCGCCATCGAGACGGATCACTTCGCCATTGAGCATCGGGTTGTCGAAGATCTGTTTGACGAGCATCGCATATTCGTCCGGTTTGCCAAGACGCGGCGGGAACGGCACCATCGCGCCGAGCGCGTCCTGCACGTCCTGAGGCATGCCGAGCAGCATCGGTGTCTCGAACAGGCCCGGCGCGATGGTCATCACGCGAATGCCGCTCCTGCTCAGGTCGCGCGCGATAGGCAGCGTCATGCCTGCCACACCGCTCTTCGAGGCCGCGTAGGCCGCCTGACCCATCTGTCCGTCATACGCGGCTACCGAGGCCGTATTCACGATCACGCCGCGTTCGCCCGCGCCGTTGGGCTCGTTCTTCGACATCACGCTGGCCGCGAGCCGGATCATGTTGAAGCTGCCGATGAGATTGACCGCGATCACCTTCGAGAACAGATCGAGCGCATGCGGGCCGTCGCGGCCCACGGTCTTCGCTGCCGGAGCGATGCCCGCGCAGTTCACCAAGCCGCGCAGCGTGCCGAGCGACAAAGCCGCGTCGATGGCGCGTTGCCCGTCGCTCTCCTGGCTCACGTCGCACTTGACGAATGCGCCCGACAATTCCTTCGCGAGCGCCTCGCCCGCGGCCTCGTTCATGTCGGCGAGCACGACCTTGCCGCCGAGCGACGCGACGAGGCGCGCCGTCGCGGCGCCCAGGCCCGATGCGCCGCCGGTGATGACGAACACGTTGCCCTGTATCTCCATGTCTCTTCTCCTTTGTGTGATTCGTGCAGGCGAGGGCGGGGTGGATGCCGCTCGCTGATAGGGACGTCCTTGTGGGACCGCGTCGATTGTAGCGAAGCCGCTCGCCGCGCCTGCGATCCGGCAGGCGTAAAAAAACCCGCTCGTGGGAAGCGGGTTTCATGAACGCGAAGCGAAGCGCGCTTACTTCAGCGCGTCGAACACGCGCGTGCGGATTTCATCGACGGTGCCGAGACCCGAAATCGCGCGATACGCCGGCGCCTTCAGGCCGTTCGGTGCGGTGCCGTGCTTCGCCCAGTCGTTGTAGTACGAAATCAGCGGCTTGGTCTGCGCGACATACACGTCGAGCCGCTTCTTCACGGTCTCTTCCTTGTCGTCGTCGCGCTGGATCAGCGGTTCGCCGGTGACGTCGTCGGTCATGGCCACTTTCGGCGGATTGAACTTGACGTGGTACGTACGGCCCGAGGCTGCGTGAACCCGACGGCCGCTCATGCGGGTGATGATTTCGTCGAAGGGAACGTCGATCTCGAGCACGTAGTCGATTGCAACGCCGGCGTCCTTCATGGCTTCGGCTTGCGGCAGCGTGCGCGGAAAACCGTCGAACAGATAGCCGTTCTTGCAGTCGTCGGCCTGCAGGCGTTCTTTCACGAGGTTGATGATGAGCGAGTCCGGTACCAGTTCGCCCGCGTCCATGAAGCCCTTCGCCTCGACGCCGAGCGGCGAACCTGCCTTGACGGCGGCGCGCAGCATGTCGCCGGTGGAAATCTGCGGAATGCCGAATTTTTCCTTGATGAAGTTTGCCTGGGTGCCCTTGCCCGCACCGGGTGCCCCCAACAGGATCAAACGCATGGTGATATCTCCGAATCGTCTAGAAACCGCTTCAAGCCGCGAGGCTCAGTGACATCCGGTGGGCTGGCTCGTGCGGCGTCGACGACAGGGCGCGCGGCCGATGGAGACGGCGGGCACCTGCGGACAGCGGCGCAACGTTGAGCGTGGCGCTGACCGGACGGCTCGCGCAATCGTTCGATTATGCCACGGCTCTTTACGGCCGCGACCGTAATAACGCGCATAGGAAACCCCGAGAACCGCGCCGGCCGGGCGTTCCGGCGGGGTTTACACGGGTTGCTTCCAGCTTTCAGATCTTCACTTGGACGCGGGGAAGAGCGCTTGTACGCGGGCGAGATCGGCGGGTGTATCGACGCCGGGCGGCGGTGCATCCTGCGTCACGCGCACCGCGATGCGTTCGCCATGCCACAGCGCGCGCAGTTGTTCGAGCGCTTCGGCGGCTTCGATCGGCGCCTGCGCGAGGTTCGGAAACTCGCGCAGGAACTTCGCGCGATAGGCGTAGAGGCCGATGTGGCGCAACACGTTGTCCGGCACGGCCGGCAGTTGTCCGAGCGCGGCGACGTCCGGCCAGTGCGGCTGCCAGAGGTCGCGCGTCCAGGGAATCGGCGCGCGCGAGAAGTACAGCGCGACGCTCTTCGCATCGAGCACGACCTTCACCACGTTCGGATTGAAGACGTCGGCGGGATCGTGGATCGGATGTGCGGCGGTCGCGATCGCGCAGGCGGGAAACGCTGCAAGGTGCGACGCCACGTCGCGGACGAGTTGCGGATCGATCAGCGGTTCGTCGCCCTGCACGTTGACGACGATGGTGTCGTCGGCCCAGCCGAGCCGGGTCGCGACTTCGGCGAGGCGGTCGGTGCCGGTCGGATGATCCGAACGCGTCAACATCACTTCGATGCCGTGATCGCGCGCGGCCTCGACCACGCGGTCCGAGTCGGTCGCGACGATCACCTGGCGCGCGCCCGATTCGCGCGCGCGCTCGGCGACGCGCACGACCATCGGCTTGCCGCCGATATCGGCGAGCGGCTTGTCGGGCAGACGGGTGGACGCGAGACGCGCGGGAACGACGGCGATGAACGAAACGGACATGTCAGGCATGTTCAGGCTGAATCAGGCGTCGCCGGCCGGCTTGAGCGGCTGGATCGGTTCGACGGGCGTGCCCTCGACGGTCTGGCGCGCTTCGTCGACGAGCATCACGGGAATGCCGTCGCGGATCGGATAGGCGAGCTTGTCCGCGCTGCAAATGAGTTCCTGCGCGGCGCGGTCATAGCTGAGCGGGCCTTTGCAGATCGGACAAACGAGGATTTCAAGCAGACGTGCGTCCACGGAGTTTCTCCACAACAAGAGCGATGAGGCGCGGTCTGAGCACGGCTTGAACGGGAACGACCCAGATGCGTGCGTCGCGCCAGGCGCCCAATTTTACTGCATCCTTTTCGGTAATCAGGATCGCATCGGCCTCCACGCCGGCGAACGGATTCTCGCGGTAGGCGTAGTGATCCGGAAACGCGCGCGTCGCCGGCGCAATGCCCGCCGCGCGCAGCGTCGCGAAAAAGCGTTCGGGCGAACCGATGCCCGCCGCCGCCACCACCTTCTCGCCGGCGAACTCGCCGAGCGGACGGCGTACCGAGGGATCGTCGAGCAGCCAGGCGTCGCCGGTTTCGAGGTCGAGCGAGAAGGTGTCCGGCCACGGCGGCAAGGTGCGCTCGTAGGGACTGTTGATGAGCGTCGCATCGCGGCGGCGCGACATCGGCTCGCGCAACGGGCCCGCCGGCAGCAGGAAGCCGTTGCCGCCCAGACGGTCGTCGAAGACGACGAGTTCGAACGCGCGCGCCAGCCGGTAGTGCTGCAGGCCGTCGTCGGAGACGAGGACGTCGATATTCGGATGCGCCGCGAGCAGCGCTCGTGCGGCGGCCACGCGGTCCGGGCAGACGAACACGGGCGCGTGGGTGCGGCGCGCGATCAACAGCGGTTCGTCGCCGACCTGCGCGGCTTCGCTCGCCGGCGTCACGCTGACCGGCTTCGGCACTTTCGCGCCGTAGCCGCGCGAGACCACGCCCGGCTGGAAGCCGGCTGCGCGCAACGCCTCGACCAGCGCGATGACGGTCGGCGTCTTGCCCGTGCCGCCCACCGTCACATTGCCGACGACGACGACCGGCACACCCACGTCGATCCGCTTGAGCCAGCCGAGTTCGAAGCAGGCGCGGCGCATCGCGGCGATCGCACCGAACACGCAGGCGAAGGGCGTCAGCGCCCAGGCGACCGGACCGCGGCGGCGCCACTCGCGGGCGAGGAAGTTTTCGACGGGCGGCTTGAAGTCAGACATGGACCGCCTTTGCGCGGAACACGGGCGGGGCAAAAGCGGGATAGCGCGGATAAGGCGTGGCGTGCAACGGCAGCTCCTCGAGTGTCGGTTGGCGTTGAACGGATCGACCGGCGACGGCGGCGGCGCGCCTCGTTTGCGCATGCGTGCCCGGCCGGTGCTGGAACCCGGCACTCTAGCGCGCGCAGGCCGTGCGCGCCAGTCGCCCATCGCGCTCGCGCTGGGGGCCGCCACACCGCACGCCTGTGGATAACTCTGTGAAGAACTTCCGAAGCCGGGAGCCGGATGCCGCGTCAGGAAAGAGTTGCTTCGGCGAAGACAGTGTTCATATCAATCTATTTTTGCAAAATCAACGACTTAGGATGAATCCTAAAGCCTTGGAGCGAGTGCGCCGCCGCGGCCGGTAAGTCTTTCTGTGTGGACACTTGCTACACTGCCGTACCTCGCCGAGCGGTTCCTGTCCATTGGGCCAATCAGCCGTAGCGGCGCGTCTCTTTCCGGTTCAGCCATGACTCCCGATTCCCTGCCGCAGCCAGGCGGCGAAGCCGTCATTCCCGTTTCCGCGCTCAATCGCGCGATCAGTTCGATGCTCGAGCGGACTTTTCCGCTTGTCTGGGTGTCGGGCGAGGTGTCGAATTTCACGCGCGCGGCGAGCGGCCACTGGTACTTCTCGATCAAGGATGCGGGCGCGCAGATGCGCTGCGTGATGTTCCGCGGCCGCGCGCAATACGCCGAGTTCACGCCGCGCGAAGGCGACCGCATCGAGGTGCGCGCCCTCGTTACGATGTACGAGCCGCGCGGCGAACTGCAACTGAATGTCGAGGCGGTGCGCCGGACCGGACAGGGGCGACTCTATGAAGCGTTCCTGCGGCTCAAGGCGCAGCTCGAAAGTGAAGGACTGTTCGCGGCCGAGCGCAAGCGCGCGCTGCCGTCGCATCCGCGCGGCATCGGCATCGTGACGTCCTTGCAGGCGGCGGCGCTGCGCGACGTGCTCACGACGCTCGCGCGGCGCGCGCCGCACGTGCCGGTCGTGGTCTATCCGGCGCCGGTGCAGGGCGCGGGTGTGAGCGCGAAGCTCGCCGCGATGGTCGAAGCCGCCAATGCGCGGCGCGAGGTGGATGTGCTGATCGTGTGCCGCGGCGGCGGGTCGATCGAGGATCTGTGGGCCTTCAACGAGGAAGTGCTGGCGCGTGCGATCGCGGAGAGCGCGCTGCCGGTGGTGAGCGGCGTCGGACACGAGACGGATTTCACCATTGCCGATTTCGCCGCCGATGTCCGCGCCCCGACGCCCACGGCCGCCGCCGAGCTCGTGAGTCCGCAACGCGTGCTGCTGTTGCGCGAACTCGATCAGCGTCATGCGGCGCTCGCGCGCGGTTTCGGCCGCGGGATGGAGCGCCGCGCCCAGCAGCTCGACTGGCTCGCGCGCCGGCTCGTCAGCCCCGCCGAGCGGCTGGCGCGGCAGCGTGAGCATCTTCAGCAACTGTCCGGGCGTCTGGTGTCGGCTGGCGCGCGGCCCGTGCGCGATGCGCGTGCGCATTTCGCGCTGGTTCATTACCGCTGGCAGCGGAAGCGGCCGGACGTGGCCGCGGCGCGCGAGCATGTGTCGAGGCTCGCGCAGCGGCTGCAACGCGCCAGCGAACGCCGTGCGGAGCGCGAGCGCGCGCGTGTGTCGGAACTGGCGGCGCGCTTGCAGGTGCTCAGTCCGCAGCGCACGCTGGAACGCGGTTATGCGGCCTTGATCGATGCACAGACGGGACGCGCGCTGCGTGCGCCGAACGCATTGAAACCGAAGCGTCCGCTGACGGTGCATCTGGCGGAAGGATCGGCGGATGTGTTGCTCGCCGATGTCCAGCCGCGTCTGTCGGATGAATTCTGACGCCTGAAATCTGGCGTGTTCAGGCGTACATTGAAGGACGCCGTGTCGCCGGTCGAAGCACTTTTTACGCCGTCGAAGGCGATTGGAAATCGATCTTACTCATAAAGGGCATACGGTTTGCTGGGTTATCCCAACTCGCCTACAATCCATTGCTCTACTGCCTCACTCCCCCGCAAACACACATTCCACATAGAAAGGAAGGCTCGCATCATGGAACATACGCTCCCGCCGCTGCCGTTCGAAAAGAACGCGCTCGCTCCGCACATGTCGGAAGAAACGCTCGAGTATCACTATGGCAAGCATCACCAGACCTATGTGACCAATCTGAACAAGCTGATCCCGGGTACCGAATTCGAGAACCTGTCGCTCGAAGAAATCGTCAAGAAGTCGTCGGGCGGCGTGTTCAACAACTCCGCTCAAGTCTGGAACCACACGTTCTTCTGGAACAGCCTGTCGCCGAAGGGCGGCGGCGCTCCCACCGGCGCGCTGGCTGACGCGATCAACGCGAAGTACGGCTCGTTCGACAAGTTCAAGGAAGAGTTTGCCAAGGTTGCCACCGGCACGTTCGGTTCGGGCTGGACCTGGCTCGTGAAGAAGACTGACGGCAGCCTCGACATCGTGTCGACGAGCAACGCCGCCACGCCGCTCACGACGGACGCCAAGGCGCTGCTGACCATCGACGTCTGGGAACACGCGTATTACATCGATTATCGCAATGCACGTCCGAAGTTCATCGAGGCTTACTGGAACATCGCGAACTGGGATTTCGCCGCGAAGAATTTCGGCGCGTAAGTTTCGGTTTGACTGAAGGCTGTGGCGGTCTTCGGGCCGCTTCGGCGAGAGCCGCATCGATTGAGTTCGGTGCGGCTTTTTTGTTTCTGGAATTCGGACAATGTCACTTATGGCGGGGCGGGGAGGGGGCGATAAGCTACGGGCGCTTTCATCACTCAAGAGCGAAGAAGGTCAGATTGAAGACGATGCTGAAAGCGGCGATGGAAGGCCGGATGATTCGATCGTGAACCTCTCGATCGTGAACCTCTCGGTCCTGAACCTCTCGGTCCTGAACCTCTCGATCCTGAGCCTCTCGATCCTGAGCCTGAAAAGACCAACGGCTGCCGAAGGGCAGCCGTTGTAGGCGGGACTCTCTGTTCACCGTGAGGTGAAACACCCATTCCAGGTGGGACCCGGTTTCCCAGGCGGCGCTACGCTTTTCTCACCCGCTCCACGTAGTTTTAACGAATGTTAGCCGACCCCACCGCCCCATCCGAGCGCGACAAATCCCAAAACCCTAAAATAGCGCTTTGGATCTCCGCACTACCGTCATGAAACGCCTCGCAGGCCTATGCCTAGCAGCCTGGTCCGCTGCCGCGCTACTGTATTTCGGACGTCATTCCGTCGCGCTGATCGTGCTGTCCGGCGTGGTCATGCTGGCGGGCTTCGATCTCGTCCGTCCCGAACCCGACCACCATGCCTGATCCCGCAATCAAAAAAGAAGGCTCCCGCTTCGTCGATCAAGCGCAACCCGCAATCCGCTACCGCCGTCGCGGCACCGCTTCCCAGTTGATGTCGACGCACAGCACTTGCAACCCATAAGGCGTCTGCGCCGCAATCGATGCCGTCACGCACAGATGCGCCTCGTTGATCGACAGATACGGCGCCGTCAACTGAACTCGTCCCGGCGCACGCAGCGCTTCGATGAAATACGGGCGTCGCTCCCAGCTGGCGCCCTCCGAATGCAGCAGCGGGCTGAAGCGTTTCGCGCGCTGCGACGTGCGCACGATGGGCACGACGTTATCGCCGATCTGCCGTCCGGCCTGATCGAGCAGGAAGCAGCGGGCGGTATCGGCGAGTTGCAGCAGCTCGCTCGTGGCAGCAACGAGCGTCTCGCCCTCCATCAACTTCACCGCCGCCCGTTCGAGCCCGCTCACATACGGTTCGAGACGCGTGGCCTGGGCCCGGTCGCGCGCGCCGATGCGCTCGCGCGATGCCGCCGTCAACGCATCCATCACGCTCGCGGCAACCTGCGGATGCACGGCATCGACGCTGGGTTGCGCGAAATACGCGCCCTGCACGAAATCCACATTGCACTCCAGCGCGATCAACGCGTCGCGTTCGGTGGAGAGACCGCCCATCAGCACGAGCTGGCCGGACTCGTGCAGCAGCGACACGAGCCGCGGCAGCACGCGCTCGATGTGCGAATGCTCGGTGGCCTGCTGCAGGATGCAGCGGTCGAGCGTCACGATGTCGGGCCGCAACTGCCACACGCGGTCGATGTTCGAATGCTTGACGCCGAAACCGTCCAGTGCGATCAGAAAGCCCGACTTGCGCAACGAATCGATGATCTCGGTAAAGCGCGTCGTCTCCCCGCCGGCCTGCTCGGGCACCTCGAGCACCACGCGCTGCGGCGACAGGCCGATGTCCTTCAGCGCCGCGACCAGGGCGTCGCCGTAGCTCATGTCCATCAGCGCAGCGGGATGCAGGCTCAGGAAGAGCCATTCGTCATGGCTGTCGAACGCGTTGAAATTGCCCAGATGAAGGGATTCGGCGAGCCGTCCGAGTTCGAGCAGATCGCCGCGCCGGGCGGCCTGGGTGAAGACTTCGTGCGACGGCACATGACGATGCGAGTCGTCGCGGGCGCGCAGCGAAGCGTGATAACCGATCGCGCGCCGGTGCGACACCGAGAACACCGGCTGGAACACGCTGAAGACGGTGAATTCGCCGTACAGCACGGTGCGTCGCGAGCCGTCGTCGCCGGCGACGGGGCGCGGCGGCTGAAAGCGGGGAGGGTCGAGATCAACCATGCTCATGGTGTCGAGGCATCGGGGCAGGGAAACTGAACAGCGCTAGTTTACAGGAACGGCTTACCTCCGTTCGAGCAAAAAGCGTGCAAATTCAAGCGGCAAGCGGCTCGCAGAAGGCTTGCGGCGGCACGCCCGCGACAATTCGTGTGCGGATACGCGGATCATGCCGCACAGCCGGGAACGCGCGCCGCGCCGCTGTGCGCGCGGGCACCGGCGCGGTGCGCGGATACGCGGGCTAGTTGGCTTCCGACGGATCGGGCTTGCGCGGCGCCGCCCGCACTTCGGGCGCCAGCTGGCCGAAGATCCATGCCGTCGCCGCCGTGATGACGCCGACGCACAGGAAGGTCGCGTGAAAGGCCGGCAGTGAATTCGATGCGGTCACCTGCGGCAGGAGGTTGGTGAAGGTCGCGAGGATCGCGCCGGCGACGGTCACGCCCAGGCTCATCGAGAGCATCTGCACGAGCGAGAACAGGCTGTTGCCGCTGCTCGCGCCGCCCGTGCCGAGATCCTTCAGCGTGAGCGTGTTCATCGCCGTGAACTGCACCGAGTTGACGGCGCCGAACACCGCCAGCTGCACGAGCCGCAGCCACAGCGGCTGGTGCGCGCTGGCCAGCGAGAAGCTCGCCATCATCAGCCCGACGAGCACGGTGTTCACCACCAGCACGCGCCGGTAGCCGCGCCGCTCGATCAGCCGCGTCACCAGGCGCTTGGACAGCATGCCGGCGGCCGCGACCGGCAGCATCATCATGCCGGCCTGGAACGCCGTGTAGCCGAGACTCACCTGCAGCAGCAGCGGGATCAGATACGGCATTGCGCCGCTGCCGATCCGCGCGAACAGATTGCCGAGCAGCCCGACGCTGAAAGTATGGATCTTGAACAGATCGAGCGAGAAGATCGGCTGGGCGGCGCGCGTCGCGTGCAGGCCGTAGGCGACGAAGCAGCCGAACGACAGCACCAGCAGCACGATGACGATCGCGTGCTGCAGGCCGAGGTCGGCGAGGCCGTCGAGCGAGATCGTGAGCGACACCATGCCGATGGCCAGCAGCAGGTAGCCCGCGAGATCGAACGGCGGGGTGGCCGGATTGCGGCTGTCCGGCATATACATGTTCGTGGCGATGCAGCCGACGATGCCCACCGGCACGTTGATCAGGAAAATCCAGTGCCACGAGGCGATCTGCACGAGCCAGCCGCCGAGCGTCGGACCGATGAGCGGGCCGATCAGCCCCGGAATCGCGACGAAGGCCAGCGCCGACAGATAACGTTCGGCAGGAAACACGCGCAGCACCGCGAGCCGTCCGACCGGCAGCAGCATCGCGCCGCCGATGCCCTGCACGACGCGAAAGGCCACCAGCGCCTGCAGCGACTGGGCCTTGGCGCAAAGCAGGGAGCCGATGGTGAACACGAGGATCGCGCTGAAGAACACGCGCCGCGTGCCGAGCTTGTCCGCGAGCCAGCCGGAGACGGGGATCATCATTGCCATCGTGAGCGAATAGCCGATCACCACGCCCTGCATGCGCAGCGGCGCTTCGCCGAGGCTGCGGGCCATCGCGGGGAGCGCGGTGTTGACGATCGTCGAGTCCAGCGTCTGCATGAAGAAGCCCGTCGCGACGATCCACAGCATGACGGAGAGCGAGCGGTCGGTCGGCGTGCGTGTTGCGATATCGGTCATGGGGCGCTTATTTGCGGAGTTCCGCGACGAAGTCGTAGTAGTCGTTGCGACAGTAGGTGTCGGTGAGTTCGATGGCGCGCTGGTCCGCCGTATAGCCCACGCGCGTGATGAGCAGCAGCGCGTCGTGCGGCGCGATGCCCATCTGCGCGGCGATCTCGTGGCTCGCGTTCACCGCGCGAAAGTGCTGGAGCGCGCGCACGATCGAGAGTCCGCGCGAGTCGAGATAGCTGTAGAGCGAATCGCCGATGGCCTGCGGCTCGGGAATGCAGGCGGCCGGAAAGGTGGAATTCTCGACGGCCATCACGATGTCGTCGGCGAGACGCAGGCGCTTCAGGCGCGTCACCGCGGCGGCGGGCGAGAGGCCGAGCTGGATGACCTCTTCGCGATTGGCGGGCTCGATGCTGCGGGACAGCCACTTGGAACTGGGGGTGAAGCCGCGCCGCCTGAGCATCTCCGAAAAGCTCGACAGGCGCGAGAGCGGATCTTCATAGCGCGGCGTGATGAAACTGCCCGCGCCTTGTTCGCGCCGTATCAGCCCTTGCTCGACGAGCAGCGCGATGGCCTTGCGGGAGGTGATCCTCGAGACGCCGAGCGCATCGGACAGGACGCGTTCGGAGGGCAGTGCCTCGCCTGCGTTCCAGCGATTGTCGTGGATGGCGCTGGCGAGCTTGCGGGCGAGCTGGAGGTAGAGCGGGGTGTCGCTGTCCGGGTCCGGGCGCAAGTCGCGCCAACGGTCTTCCGAGGTCGAGTTCATAAGCGGACGCAGAGGGGCCAAGCGGCGATTTTAAGACAAACCTTGAAGACGAAGGTCGCGCGGATTCTTATCCTGTCTGCGATCAGGTGGTTTCGGACTGGCGGGTTCGGCTTTTGAAGCGCGGACCGGAGCGGCTTTCGACACGCCTTTCGGTTCACCGGAGCAAGTCATGACGCCAATCCGGATCAAGACAAGACCGTGGGATTCGGCCGGACATTTGCGTACCGAACAGGACATCGCCGGATACGTCGAGGCGTGCCTTCAGGACAGCGGTGACGATCCCACGTTCATCGCTCATGTGCGGGGCGTCGTTGCCCGGGCCCGCGATCGCCATCGCTCGCAAAAGTCTCTACAAGGCGTTGTCGGCAGACGGTAATGCTAGCTTCGTAACCATCGTGAAGGTGATCAGAGCGCTTGGATCGCAGCTTCATGTTTCCAGGATCGGCTGACCGCAAGGCTTGTCGCCGATCCTGCAAGCCATCAAGCCATCAAGCCGTCGCCGGCCCGCCCACGCCGCGTCCCGCGCGCACATACAGCGCCACGGAAAGCGCGACCGCCGCTGCCGCTGCCAGCGCGGCGAACAGGAACACCGAGCCGTAACCGAATTCCCCCGCGACATAACCCGCGAGCGGCCCGGTCAGCCCGAGCGACAAATCCAGGAACACCGAATAAGCCGACAATGCCGCCCCCCGGCTGGCCGGCGGCACGAGTCCGACCGCTTCCACGCCGAGCGCCGGGAACACGAGCGCAAAGCCGAAGCCCGTCAGCGCTGCACCCGCGAGCGCGAAGGTCGGTTCCGCGGCGAGCCACAGCATCAGCAGGCCGGCGCATTCGAACGCGAACGAGACGATGGCCACGCGAAAGCCGCCGTAGGCCTTGATCGTGTTGGCGAACAGCAGGCGCGCGCCGATGAACATCGTGCCGAACACGGTCAGCGACAGCGCCGCGTTCGGCCAGTTGTGAGCCGCGTAGTACAGCGTGATGAAGGTGGCGATCGAACCGAAGCCCGCCGAACCCAGCGCCAGGCCGAGGCCGTGCGGCAGCACGCGGAAGAACACGCTGCGATACGACATGCGCTCGCCATGCACGATCGGCACGCTGGCCATGCGCGTCGCGAGCCAGTAGCCGAGGCCGCCCAGCGCGATCACGATCACCCCGAGCACCGCGAACCCCAGCGCATGATCGATCGCCACGCCCAGCGGCGCGCCGATGGCCAGCGCGCCGTACGTGGCAATGCCGTTCCACGAGATCACCTTTGCGTTGTTCGCCACGCCCACGCGGCCGATGCCCCATGTGATCGAGCCGGTGCCCACCCAGCTTTCGCCGAAGCCGAGCACGAGCCGCGCGATCACCAGCAGCACCAGGCTTGCCACATGCCATTGCGCCGCGAGCGCCGAGCCGAGCAGCAGCACGCCGCTCACGGCGCAGGCCGCGAGTCCGTACAGCACGGTCTTTTTCGGGCCGAGGGTGTCGGCGGTGCGGCCCGCGAGCGGCCGCGACATCAGGGTCGCGAGATACTGCACGCTGATCGCCGCGCCGGCCATCACCGAGCCGTAGCCGAGATCCGTATGCACGAAGCCCGGCAGCACCGCCAGCGGGATGCCGATGGTCAGGTAGCACAGGAAGGTGTACAGCACGACCGGCAGGATGCGCAGCGTGACGGCGAAGTCGCCTTGCGACGCGGCGCCGGAGCGGGACTCGGTGGACATAGGGAAATTGCGGGCTTGTATTTGGCGCGAAGACGTGATTGTCACATATGTTGCGTCGCAGCGTCGCACCGGTTTTGTAACCAGGTGGGACAAATCGCCTGTTCGAACGATCGGACGGCAGCGCGCGAAGCCATGTCGGACAAGGCTCGGGCGGCATATCGGGACAGGAGTATGCCCACCATGCAATGTCACCTATGGGTTGCGGATTTTGGCAGTGATAGCTTTTGAACCATCGAAGCGACAGGACCGGCCCAGCCAGCCCTCCCTGTCGCGCATGCCACCGGCTGCGCACCCCGCGCAACCAGCAGAACAGCATCGAAGAGCCCACATCCCCATGAGCCAGCCGATCCGCTTCTATCACCGCAACGCGATCCAGGAAGTCAGCGACGCAGCGACGACGCGCACCGTCCTGCAATACCTGCGCGAAGACGCGCGCTGCACCGGCACCAAGGAAGGTTGCGCGGAAGGCGACTGCGGAGCCTGCACCGTCGTCATCGGCGAGCCGGACGGGCAGGGCGGCGTCGCGTTCAAGGCCGTCAATTCGTGCGTGCAGTTCCTGCCGACGCTCGACGGCCGCGCGCTCTTCACCGTCGAAGACCTGCGCCAGCCTGATGGCACGCTGCATCCGGTACAGCGCGCGCTGGTCGACTGCCACGGCTCGCAGTGCGGTTTCTGCACACCGGGATTCGCGATGTCGATGTTCGCGCTTTATGAAAAGCACGGTCATGCGACCACCGGCTGCGCGGGCGCCTGCGAGAAATCGAAGCCTTCGCGCCAGGAAATCAGCGACGCGCTCACCGGCAATCTGTGCCGCTGCACGGGCTACCGGCCGATCATCGACGCCGCCGAGCAGATGTTCGATCACGCGCCGCTCGCGCCCGTCAACGTGCCGGCCCTTGCGCGTTCGCTCGACAGCATCCGTCGCACCGACACCTTCCACTACGAACAGGCGGGCCGCCGTTTCGACGCGCCGCGCACTGTCGAGGCGCTCGCTACGCTCAAGGACAGCAATCCGAACGTGCGGATTCTCGCGGGCAGCACGGACGTTGGACTGTGGGTGACGAAGCAGTTGCGCGATCTCGGCGACATCGCCTATGTCGGGCAGATCGACGCGCTCAAGCACGTGGAGACGACCGGCGAGTGGATCGAGATCGGCGCGGGCGTGTCGCTGGAGCGCGCCTACGCCGAACTCGTCAAGACGTATCCGGAACTCGAGGAAACGCAATTGCGCTTCGCGTCGCTGCCGATCCGCAACGCGGGAACGCTCGGCGGCAACGTCGCCAACGGCTCGCCGATCGGCGATTCGATGCCCGGTCTCATCGCGCTGGACGCGCGCGTCGTGTTGCAGAGCGTGAACGGCACGCGCGAGATGGCGCTCGAAGATCTCTACATCGCGTATCAGAAGAAGGACATGGCGGCGAACGAGTTCGTCGCGGCCGTCCGTGTGCCGACCCGCACGGGCCAGCATGCGAAACGCCAGTTCCGCGCCTACAAGCTGTCGAAGCGCTTCGACTCCGACATCTCCGCCGTCTACGCCGCGTTCTCGTTCATCGCCGATGGCGAATTCATCCGCGAGCCGCGTCTGGCCTATGGCGGCATGGCTGCGACGCCGAAGCGCGCCGCGCACGCCGAAGCCATTCTCGCCGATGCCCAATGGCACGAAGCCACCGTCCAGGCCGCGATGATCGCCTTGAGCAAGGACTACCAGCCGCTCACCGACATGCGCGCGAGCAGCGACTACCGTCTCGACACGGCCAAGAGCCTGCTGTATCGCTTCTGGCTGGAGACGCGTCCGAACGATCCGCTGGACAAGTCGAAGCTGGATGTGCGCGCCATCGAACTGGTCGAAGCGAAGTAAGAAGGGGAGACGAACATGAATCAGCAAGCAGAAGCTTTCCTCGCCGAAGCCAAGTCGCTCGCGAACGAAGCCGACGATTTCAAGCAAGTCCACGTGTCGCGTCCGCATGAGTCGGCGCATCTGCACGTGAGCGGGCGCGCCAGCTACACCGACGACATTCCGATCGTCGCGGGCACGCTGCACGCGGCGCTCGGCACGAGCCCGAAGGCGCACGCGAAGATCGTGTCGATGAACTTCGACGCAGTGCGCGCGACGCCGGGCGTCGTCGCCGTCTTTACCGCCGACGACATTCCGGGCGTCAACGACTGCGGCCCGATCATCCACGACGATCCGGTGCTCGCGCAGGGCATCGTGCAGTTCGTCGGCCAGCCGATGTTCATCGTCGTCGCCACGTCGCACGACACGGCGCGTCTGGCCGCGCGCCGCGCGAAGGTCGAGTTCGAGGATCTGGTGCCGGTGCTCACGCCAGCTGACGCGCGCAAGGCTGAGTCCTATGTGCTGAACCCGCTGAAGCTCTCTCGTGGCGACGCCGCCGGCCGTATGGCGACGGCTGCGCACCACGAACGCGGCGCGATGAAGCTGGGCGGCCAGGAACAGTTCTATCTGGAAGGCCAGATTGCCTACGCCGTGCCGAAGGACGATGACGGCATGCACGTCTACTGCTCGACGCAGCATCCGACGGAAATGCAGCATCTCGTCGCCCACGTGCTGAACGTGCACTCGCACAACGTGCTGGTCGAATGCCGGCGCATGGGCGGCGGTTTCGGCGGCAAGGAATCGCAGTCGGGCATCTTCGCGTGCTGCGCGGCGCTGGCCGCGTGGAAGCTGCTGTGCCCGGTGAAGCTGCGCCCGGACCGCGACGACGACATGATGATCACCGGCAAGCGCCACGACTTCATCTATGACTTCGAAGTCGGTTATGACGACGACGGCAAGATCGAAGGCGTGGCGCTCGACATGACGTCGCGCTGCGGCTTTTCCGCCGACCTGTCCGGCCCGGTGATGACGCGCGCCGTGTGCCACTTCGACAACGCCTACTGGCTGTCGGACGTGAAGATCGAAGGTTATTGCGGCAAGACCAACACGCAGTCGAACACCGCGTTCCGCGGCTTCGGCGGCCCGCAGGGCGCGTTCGCGATCGAATACATCATGGACAACATTGCGCGTGCGGTCGGGCGCGATTCGCTCGACGTGCGCCGCGCGAATTTCTACGGCAAGACCGACAACAACCAGACGCCGTACGGGCAGACGGTGGAAGACAACGTCATCCACGAACTGATTGCCGAGCTGGAAGAGACGAGCGACTATCGCCGCCGCCGCGAAGCCATCGATGCCTTCAACGCCAGCAACGAGATCCTGAAGAAGGGGATGGCGCTGACGCCGGTGAAGTTCGGCATCGCGTTCAACGTGACGCACTTCAACCAGGCCGGGGCACTGGTTCACATCTATACCGACGGCTCCATGCTCGTGAATCACGGCGGCACGGAAATGGGCCAGGGCTTGAACACGAAGGTTGCGCAGGTGGTCGCGCACGAGCTCGGCGTGAACTTCGAACGCGTGCGCGTCACGGCGACGGACACGAGCAAGGTGGCCAATACGTCGGCGACGGCGGCGTCCACCGGCACCGACCTGAACGGCAAGGCCGCGCAGGACGCCGCGCGCCAGTTGCGCGAGCGGCTCGCGAAGTTCGCGGCCGAGAAGTTCGGCGGCGGCACGGTGACGGCGGACGAAGTGCGCTTCGCGAACGATCGCGTGATCGTCGGCGGCGATGCGATTCCGTTCGGCGAAGTCGTGCAGAAGGCGTATCTCGCGCGCGTCCAGCTCTGGTCCGACGGCTTCTACGCCACGCCCAAGCTCTACTGGGATCAGGCGACCATGCAGGGCCGGCCGTTCTTCTATTACTCGTATGGCGCGGCGGTATCGGAAGTGGTGATCGACACGCTCACGGGCGAGATGCGCGTGCTGCGCGCGGATGCGCTGCACGACGTGGGCGCCTCGCTCAATCCCGCGCTCGACAAGGGCCAGGTGGAAGGCGCGTTCGTGCAGGGCATGGGCTGGCTGACCACGGAAGAACTGTGGTGGAACGACCAGGGCAAGCTGATGACCCACGCGCCGTCCACCTACAAGATCCCGACCACCAACGACATGCCGCCGGACTTCCGCGTCGAGCTGTTCAACAACCGCAACGTCGAGGACAGCATCCACCGTTCGAAGGCGGTCGGCGAGCCGCCGCTGCTGCTGCCGTTCTCGGTGTTCTTCGCGATCCGCGACGCCGTCTCGGCGGTCGGCGATCACACGGTGAATCCGCCGCTCAACGCGCCCGCGACGGCCGAGGAGATTCTCAAGGCGGTCAACGCCGTGCGGAGCGCACGCTCATGATGCACGTCGTCCTGTTTGGCGCGGGCCATGTCGGTCATGCGCTCGTGAAGGTGCTCGGCACCTTGCCGTGCGTCGTGCAATGGGTGGATGCGCGCGACGAACTGTTCCCCGACGAAGTCCCGGCCAACGTGCAGGTCGAAGCCACCGACCTGCCCGATGCCATCGTCGACGAAGCGCCCGCCGGCGCTTACTTCATCGTGATGACGCACGATCACGCGCTCGATTTCTCGCTCACGCAACGCATCATGCGGCGCGACGACTTCGCGTATTTCGGGCTGATCGGTTCGAAGACCAAGCGCGTGAAGTTCGAACGCCGTCTGCTGGAGCGGGGCGTCGCGGCGGACCGGCTGGCGGAGATCACCTGTCCGATCGGCGTGGAAGGCATCGTCGACAAGGCGCCCGGCTCGATCGCGCTGGCGGTCACGGCGCAGCTGCTGCGCGTGCGCGAGATGACCGCGCGCTACGGCGCCGATGCGTGGAAGACCGTTCGCGCCACCGCGTGACGCGCGCGCTCAGGTGCGTTCAGGTGCGCTCAAGTGCGCTCAGGTGCGTTCAGGTAATGGCGTTGGCCTGCCGGAACCGTCCCGGCGCCACGCCGTATAGCTCCTTGAAGCGTTTGCTGAAGGCCGCCTCCGACTGATACCCGACATCCGCCGCCACGTCGGCGATGCTCTTGCGCGTGCGCGTCAGCATCGTGCTGGCGAGCTGCATGCGCACGTGGCTCAGCAGCGCCAGCGGCGAACTGTCCGAATGCGCGGAGAAGGCGCGCATGAAAGTGGCGCGCGACATCGCCGCTTCCCTGGCCAGCATTTCGAGGGTCCACGGCTCGGCGGGGCGCTCCAGCATCGCGATGATCGACGCGCCCAGCCGCCGGTTCGCGAGCAGTCCGAGCACCCCCGCAAGCGACGGCTGACTGGCCAGCCACGCGCGCAGCACCATCGTGAAGAGGGCGGTGGAGAGTGCCGTGACGATCGACGGCGCGCCCAGTTGCGCATCCTCGGCTTCGCGCCGCATGGTCTGCACGAGCGGATCGAGATAGGGCGCCGACGTGCGCGAGAACGACACGTGCACGACGTCCGGCAGGACATCGACGAGCAAGGCCCGCGGCGCGTACAGGAAGCGGCCGCACAGCAGGTCGACCACCGGATCGCGCTCGCTGCAATTGCTCTTCACGATCACCGCGCCGTTGTGGCGCTTCTCCACTTCTGCCTGAGCTTCAACCCGAACAGCGCTGGCATTGCGCGCCTCGACGCTCAGCACGTGCGCGTCGCCGCGCGGCAGGACGAAGATATCGCCGGCGGCGAGTTCGAGCGGTGCATGACCTGGGCGCAAGACCGTGCAAGCGCCGTCCAGCACGACGTGATACACCGCTTCGCCTACCGGCGCGAGCGCGTGATCGAGTTCGAGCGGTCCGCTCAGCAGGCAGCGCAGATCGAGCGCGCCGGACAGATTCGCCAGCTGGATCAGTTTGTCGAGAGCATCCATGGGAACGGTCGGGGTCGGGCAGTTCGCTTCGGATACTACCGAAAGTCGTGCCGCCGCGCCGCCTGCACGCTCACTTCGGCAGTTCGACTTCGCCGAGTTCGGCGCTGTCGTCCGTGCCGGATGCGTCGGGTGCGTCGGGCGCGCTGGCCGCCGTCGCCGCGCCTTTCTTGCCGGTGAGGAAGGCGGACACCGTCGAAATCAGGGTGCGCAGCCACGCGACGTCGGTGGGCTGATCGGGCTGCGGCAGCGAAAGCTGGTAGCACTTGATGCGCGGAAACGGCACCGGGGATTCGAGCACGGCGAGCGGCAGCATCGACGCATAATGCTGCGCGAAGCGGCGCGGCGCCGTGAAGATCAGGTCCGACTGCAGCAGCACCTGCGGCACCAGTCCGAAGTAGGGAATCGTCGTGACAATGCGCCGCTCGATGCCCGCGCGCGCCAGTCCGATGTCGATCGGATGGCGCCGTCCGCCGCTGTACGGCGTGGGCGCGAGGTGCGCGGCGCGTGCATAGCGGTCCATGGTGAGCGGCTCGCGCGCGAGCGGATGATTCGCGCGCATGAGGCAGACGAAAACGTCCGAGAACAGGTCGCGGCGTTCGAAGCGCGGCTCGGGCTTGGTCCAGTTGGCGACCATCACGTCGATCTCGCCGTGGTCGAGCATGCCCTCGTGATCGCGCATCGGATTCAGTGACTCGATCTCCAGCCGGGCGTGCGGCGCCGCGTCGCGAAAGGCGGCGACGAGCGTCGGCATGAAGAAATCGTTCAGGTAGTCGGGGGCGGCGAGCCGGAAGGTGCGGCGCGAACTGGCGGGATCAAAATCGCCGTGCGGGGTCGCGACGAACTCCACTTCGCGCAGCGCGCGCTGGGCCGGCGCCAGCAGCGACTCGCCGTATTCGGTCGGCACCATGCCCTGCTTGCCGCGCACCAGGATCGGATCGTTCAGGATCTCGCGCAGACGGCGCAACGCCGTGCTGATCGCCGGCTGGGTCTGGTTCAGCCGCTGCGCGGTCTGCGTGACGCTGCGCTCCTGCAACAAGGTGCGCAGCACGCGGATGAGCCAGATATCGAGGGAGTCGGCGGGTTCGTTCATGATCGGGCGATTGGGTTCGGTCAGGCCGACAACGCGCGTCCGCTGGTGTTCGTCAGCGTGCGCACGCCGCGCGCGACGTCGCCTGGACGTCCGCAAACGCCCAGGTCACCGATATGTCACGCAGCCTGTTCCGAAGTTAACCGCTTATCCCTTTTTGACGCCATAGCGGGAGCGCTATTTGTGAGATAGGCGCCGGCGCTGTTCATGGCACCGAGGCGCCTTCGCTGCCCGTCGACGCGTCAGGCGAAATCGGCGTCGCGCGGCGCGGTCGGCAATGCGCTGATGCGCTTCACCTCCTTGCCGTCCAGCCAGTTCGGCGAACGCGCGACGTACAGCACCATCGGAAGCGTGTCCTCGCCCCAGAAAATCTGCTCGTTGACGAGGAAAGTCGGCACCCCGAACACGCCCATCTGGACCGCTCGGTCGTTGTTGTCGCGCAGCTTCGCCTTGATGTCCTCGTCTTCCACGCGCTCTACTGCGTCCGGCATGCCGACGTGCTCGCACAATCCGCGAAAGCCGTCCTTGGTGGCGGGATCGCGCCCCTGGCGCCAGATGTAGCGGAAGATTTCGCGCACGCAGTTGATCTCGCCGTTTGCCAGCACCGCGAGCCGCAGCGCCTTGCTCGGGTCGAACGGATGGGCGGGCGGCATCTTGAACGGAATGCCCAGTTGTTCCGCCCGGAACAGCGCATGGCGGTAGGTGAAGACGCGCTTGGAGGGAATCGTCGCGGCGTGCGGCTGGCCCCAGCGTTCAAGCAGCGTCATCAACTGGACGGGCACGAGTTCGAACGGCATGTCGGGCCATTTCTCGTGCTGCTCGAGCAGCAGGTACGAAAACGGCGAAATGAAATCGAAGAAAAAGTACGGCTGACCGGAATTGCTCGAATGCGGGGCACTCATGTTGCCTCTCCCTGATTTTCCCTGGCGGTCCCGCGCGGCGGACTCCCGGGCTTCATCTGTTATTCGTCGTGCGCGCCGCCCGGCCCGGCTGGCGAGAGCGGAACGGCGCGCTTTGCAACGTCGCTGCTATCGATATTATGTGCTGCGCGCCCCGGTGTCTGCCTGCGTTGCGATGACCGGGGCGTCGGTGTCCGGCGTGTCCGCTTCCGGGCTGTCGTCCGTCGCGCCTTCCGCCTCCCTGCCGGGCGCCGCTGGTGTGTTGGCCAGCCGCTCGCGCACGAAGCCGATGTGCTCGCGCAGCACATAGAACTGATCCGCGAAGGCGAGCGGCATCTTCATCCGGTTCACGGCGGTTTCGATCGCGTCGATACGGTCGAGCAAGGCATCCCGCTGCGTGAGGTCGGGTCCGTTGATCGCTTCCCGCTCTATCGCAATGAGCGCGCCATACCAGCGGTAGATGCGCGATTTCACCCGCCACCGGTACAGCCCCGGCACCAGCCGCAGCCCGGGAATCAGGACCACGATCAGCGGCAGCAGCACCACCAGCACGCGATCCGCGAGACTCGCGAGCCAGAACGGCAGTGTGCGGTACAGGAAACTCTTGCCCGATTTGTAATAGCGCTCGGCGTTGTCGCTGATGCGGAATTCATGGACCAGCGGCGCCGGAAACTCGTTCGCGCGCTGCATCAGATTGGCGCGGCCGTGCACTTCGCGCGCCGCCTCGATCAGCAAGTCCGACAACGCCGGATGCAGGCTGTCCTGCGCGATCAGTTCGGCCGTCGGCGCGATCATGTGCACCGGGCGCGGCGGCAGGTTGCGGGCGAAGTCGAACGCGCCCATCGGCAACTGGATCTCGGTGAGATACGGGAAGCGGCGCGCATAGGCGTCGGCCTGGGCGAAATCCATGAAGCGGATGCCGGGCGTGCGCAGGAGCTTGGCCATTGTCGGCGGCTGGGCGGAATCGCCCGCGAGGAAGACGGCGTCGACGCGCCCGGCTTCGAGCGCCTGCGCGGCTTCGTCGCCGGCGAGCGGCAGCAGTTCCGTGTCGCCGCCCGGTTCGATGCCGTTCGCCTTCAGCAGCGTGAGCGCCAGCACGCGCGAGCCGCTGCCTTCCGCGCCGATCGCCAGGCGCTTGCCCTTCAGTTCGGACAGCCGGTTCACGACTGTCGGGCTGCGGTAGAACACCGCGAGCGGCACATACGACACGCTGCCGAGCGATTCCAGGTTGTCGTGCGTCGCGCCCGGCTTGGTCAGGCCCCCCTGCACGAAGCCGACATCGACCTTCGAATCCGGGGCTTCCAGGCGCGTCAGGTTATCGAGCGAGCCCTGGGTTTCCAGCACGTTCAGCGTGATGCGGTTGCGCGCGAGAATCGTCTTGTACTTCTGCGCGGCGTTCCAGAAGGAACTGCCTTTCGGGCCGGCCGCGAGCGTCAGCGTGCTCGGCGGCGCGGGCTGGATCAGCCTTACGGCCAGATACAGCGCGGCGGCGCAGACCAGCAGGATCGGCCCGAAGGTGAGCGCCAGGTCGCGCCAGGAGATCGCCACGAAGCGAGCGACGATTTTCGGCTGCGGCCGGCGCCGCCGGGGAGCGTCCGGTTCGCCGCCAGGATTTCCGTGCGGATCGGGGCCTGTGGATTGAGTCATTTCGTAAGTGATCGTGAAACTTCGTGCAGATGAGCTTACCCGATCGCGTCGCGGCTTCGCCGGGGTCTCTGCCGTGGCCTCACTCGTACGCGGGTTCCGAAAGCGCCCGCCTGACGTCGTGGATGCCCGGAAACGAGCGACGCTCCGTCCCGTGCCTTGTGAACGCCGACTGTGACATCGATGTGTCTCCGCCGCCGCCGATGTTGCTCGCGCGGGCCGCGTCGTTAAATGTTTTGCGCTAATGGCCGCGCTGGGCTAAATTGACGATCGCCGCCGCATGTCAGAAGCCTCGCGCGCGCCGCTGCCCGCAGTTTGGGCTCGAGCCGCGCGCCACGTGTCACGAAGCCTGAACGACGCGTGAATCGAGGCCGCGCAACGCAGTTACGCGCCATGCGTCAGGACATATTCGAGCCGACGGGCATGCCACCCGATCAACCGGCCACTGATTGTTTCGTTCGCCAGCCTCTCGCAGCACCGTGAGCCGCATCCGCCGGCTTGCCTCCGCCATGCCCTCGAGCCGTTCACCGCTCCGGGCGATGCGCGTGGTCACGGGGCAACCGCTCGATGTCGTAGCCAGCCGCCAGCAAGCGCGGCCCGGATTTGAAGTGCAAAACGAGCGAAGTAGCAAACTGTGCGAAGTCAACAAGCGAAACAAAAGGAGAAACCATGAAAGCAGTTGATCTCTTGAAGGCGCTGGGCGTGGTGCTGTGCGTGACCATTGCCTCGAGCGCCTACGCCCAATCGAGCGACACGTCGGCGGCGCCGACCAAGGCGCAGAAATCCACGGTCAAGAAGGAAGACCGCAAACTCGGCTACGCGGTGCGCCGCGCGCTGGGCAAAGCGCAAGGCTTCGACGTTTCCAACGTCTTCGTCCGCGCGCGCGGCGGCGCGGTGACGCTGACCGGCACGGTGCCGGAAGGCGGCCAGATCGCCCAGGCGGAAGAAGTGGCGAAGGGCGTCCAGGGCGTCACATCGGTGAGCAACAAGATCACCCTCGGCGTGCAGGGCGGCGGAGGCTGATCCGGGGCGCAGGCGCCGGACCTCGGCTGGCGTCGCACCGCCGCCCGGGTCTCGTGCCATCGCCATGCAACGGGCTCCGGCTTGATCGCCGGAGCCCGTTGTCGTTTACGCGGTGCGCGTGTCTTCCGTCCGTCGCGTTGCAGACAGGGAAATTCAGCAGCGACTGATTTCAGCGTCCGCGTGATACTGGCGCTTCCAGACCGATCCGCAGCGTGTGCCTTGAAGCAAAACAATACGGGAGACGAAATGAAGCGATTCGCACGTTTTCAGTGCTTGAAAATCAGGCCGCGCGCGGCGGCGTTCGGGGTGATCGCGCTGCTGACGGCCGCGACGCTCGCCGCCTGTCACGGCGGCGATGACGACAACAGCGGCGGCCCGGCCACCAACAGCGTGCCGAAATTCGTCTCCGGCGCGATCAAGTCACAAACCTACGACGGCCAGTCCGACGATCTGCTGACCGCCGGTCTCGGCAAGACCGGGCTCGCTTCGGCTACCGCGCCGTCGATCGGCAACCCGGCGTCGCCGAGCGCTGCCGAGCTGCGGCGCCTCGCCATCTGGTCGAACTACCGCGCGCTCGTCGACATGTCGGCGAACGGCGGCTACGGGCGCTTCTGGGGGCCGAATGTCGACCTGAACGGCAACGACACGCTCGGCGAAGGGAAGATCGCGGGCAAGGAATATCTCGCGTTCGCCGACGACGGCAGCGGCACGCAGAATGTCTCGTTGCTGGTCCAGGTCCCGGCGAGCTTCAATCCCGATCAACCGTGCATCGTCACGGCGACGTCGTCGGGATCGCGCGGCGTGTATGGCGCGATCTCGGCGGCGGGCGAGTGGGGCCTGAAGCGCGGCTGCGCGGTCGCCTATACCGACAAGGGCAGCGGCAACGGCGCGCACGAGCTGGCGAGCAACCTCGTCACGCGCATCGACGGCACGCTCGTCAATGCCGATTTCGCCGGCACCAGCGCAATCTTCAAGGCGAACGCGAGCGCGTCCGCCATTGCGTCGTTCAACTCGGCCTTCCCGAACCGCTACGGCTACAAGCACGCGCATTCACAGCAGAATCCCGAGAAGGACTGGGGCGCAAATACCCTGCAGGCGATCCAGTTCGCCTACTGGGCGCTCAACGACATGTTCGGGGTTCTGAGCGGCTCGAATCATCAGGTGCGGTATGGCAAGGGCAGCATCACGACCATTGCCGCGTCGGTGAGCAACGGCGGCGGTGCGGCGCTCGCGGCGGCCGAACAGGATACCGATGGCTGGATCACCGCGGTCGTCGTCGGCGAACCGCAGATCAATCTGAATCTGCCGTCGCAGGTGTCGGTGCGGCAGGGCGGCCTGCCGGTCGGCTCGTTCGGCCGCCCGCTCGCCGACTACATGACGCTCGCCAACCTGCTGCAGCCGTGTGCCGCGCTCGCGCCCGCCGCAGCCGGCGCGCCGTATCTGACGACGGTTCCGCTCGCGACGACCACGGCGATCCGCACCGCGCGCTGCGCGTCGCTGGCGGCGGGCGGGCTGATTTCGGGCGCCACGACGATCGCGCAGGCCAACAGTGCGCTGGACCAGCTGCATCAGGCCGGCTACGAAACCGACTCCGACACCTTGCAGGCGCCGATGTGGGATTCGCAGGCCGTGCCGGCTGTCGCGGTCACGTATGCTGACGCCTACATGAAGGCGAGCGTGCTCGACAACCTGTGCAACTTCAGCTTCGGCACGACCAACGCGGTGAGCGGCGCGGCGGGCTTGGCGCCGCTGGTGTCGCCGATGCTTACCGTTTTCGGCAACGGCAACGGCGTGCCGCCGACCAATGGCATCAACCTGGTCTACAACCTCGGGACGGGCGGCGCGGCGGATCATCGGTTTGCCACGGCCGATGCCAGCTACGCGGGCGCGGCGTGCCTGCGCTCGCTGTGGATCAACGGCAACGCGACGATGGCGGGCAGCGTGAATGCGATCCGCGTGAATGCGAACCTGCGCGGCAAGCCCGCGATCATCGTGCAGGGGCGCGCGGATGCGCTGGTGCCGATCAATCATGCCGGGCGGCCGTATCTCGGCGCGAACCGCGTGGCGGAGGGCAACAAGAGCCAGCTGTCGCTGTACGAGATCACCAACGGACAGCATTTCGACGCATTCCTGAGCGTCGCCGGCTTCGATACGCGCTTCATTCCGGTCCACTACTACAACATTCAGGCGCTGAACCTGATGTGGAATCATCTGAAGAACAACGCGACGCTGCCACCTTCGCAAGTGGTGCGGACGGTCGCGCGGGGCGGCACGGCGGGCTCGGCGCCCGCGCTCACGACGGCGAACCTGCCGGCGATCGCCGCCGATCCTGGCGGCAATGCGATCAGCGTGGCTGGCGGCGCGGTCAGCGTGCCGAACTGACGGGCGCCGCCGACGCCGCTGCGGACGACGCCTGCGACGCCCCCGCCGCGACGGCTTCCGAAGTCGGGATAGCGGTGGCGGCGGCGGGCGTCTGCACGACGATCGGCGTGGGCGTGAGCTCCGGCGAGTTCACGATCAGCGAAGGCGCGAGCGGCTTGCTCTTCACCTCGTCGGCCGCCACGGGCGCGCTGCGCGGCACCGTGTTCAGGTAGTGGCTCATCAGGTTGAAGAAGCGGTCGTAGAACTTGCCGGCGGGCACGGTCTCGCTCGAGATCTTGACCATCGCGTCGCTGTTCGAGCGGATCGGCAGCGACAGCGAACCGAGCACGCTCAGTCCCACGCTCGCCGACGTATCGCTTTTCTTGAGCGCATAGCCGTCCTGGACGGCGTTCACGTACGCGATGCTCTGGTTGGTCGCGTTTTCCCCCGGCGTGCAGACGACATGGAACGACACCACGACGTGCGTTTCGGTGGTCGGCTGGAAATTCTTGGTGGCGTCGACAGTGTCGGGCTGACCCATGGTCGTCAGGAAGCCTTGCGACAGCAGCGCACGGCGCGCGGCCTCGCAGGTTTCGTTGACGGTGGCGTCGTAGTTGCGCGCGAACGGGCTCGCACCGGTGCTGAACAGCTCCTGCTGATAACTGGGTGTGGTGGCCGAACGACCTCCACAAGCGGTGAGGGCAATCAAACCAAGGAGAACGAGACTGGAGCGCAACGACGGCATGGACATAAAGCGGCGGATCCGGAGTGTGAGTCAACGGCAGAGCCAAATTGTAGTGCCGTCGGACGGGACGATGAAAAAACGCGGTCTGCAAACATCGTCCGATCCGTGACTGACAGCGTGATGAACCGGCGTGCGCGGGCATCATCGTGGGTGAAAGCGCAAAACCCGGCGCGGGGCCGGGTTGGTTGCTGCTGCCTTCGCCAGAAGGATTACGGACGATTGAAATCGACCGGATTGGCGGCTTCGGGACGCACGACGCGATCCAGGAAGTTCAGCCGATGCGAATGACCCGCCGAAGAAGCGCCTTCGGGGGCGCCGCCGTACGCGTCGGCGTTGGCCTGGCTTGCACCGACCCGGGCTTCAGCAGCCTGGATGTCGGCCGGATAGGTGGTTTGATCGCCGACCGGGTTATAGCCGGCACGCTCGAGCTGGACTAGTTCGGCACGCACCTGGGCACGGGTGACGGGACCGTCTTCGCGGGCCTGGGCAAAACCGGGAGCGGCCAGCACGGCGGCGAGGGCAAGGGCGGGAACGATGGACTTCAACATGACGACCTCCGAATCTTGATTGGGGAAACGATGCGGCAGTAAGTAGCTGTTGTTGCTTGCTGTTGCTTCGTCGTTGAAGGCAGTCTAGTTCGCGGCGATCTAGGTAAAAACCCTGATTCGGATAAATCACAATTCTCGAATCGACATTAATCGCTTCAATCGGTGCTAGCTGACTCATAGATGGTGTCCTGGAGTTCCTGGAGGAAATGCGACGGTCGGTGAACCTTTTCGCGGCTGCCCCGGTCAAGACGAATCCGTGCGGCGCTAGCCAGTTGGCCGGCCGTTTCAAGGAAATTTTGCCGCTACGGGATTCCCCGCTCGTCCCCATCCTTGAAATTGTCAAATCCGGTCCATATAATTGGCACTCACCGCACGCGAGTGCTAACAAGTTTGCCGTCCCACGAGATCTTCCTCGCGAGACGGGTTTTCCAGCGTTTTCAGTCTCAATCAAGAGAGGAGTGTGTATGAACCTTCGTCCTTTGCACGATCGCGTCATCGTCAAGCGTCTGGATCAGGAAACCAAGACCGCATCGGGCATCGTGATCCCGGAAGCCGCGGCAGAAAAGCCGGATCAAGGCGAAGTCCTGGCCATCGGCCCGGGCAAGCGCGATGACAAGGGCGCGCAAATCGCCCTCGACGTGAAGGTCGGCGACCGCATCCTGTTCGGCAAGTACGCTGGCCAGACCGTCAAGGTCGACGGGCAGGAACTGCTCGTCATGCGCGAAGAAGACATCATGGCCGTCCTGGTCAAGTAAGCATCCTTCCCGCACATCCGGTTTCGCTCCTGGCCGCAGCCCTCCGGGCGCGCGTGGCGAAGCCGGAAATCTGAATCGAATCAAGGAGTCTGGATATGGCAGCTAAAGAAGTTATTTTTGGCGATTCCGCACGCGCCAAGATGGTCGAAGGTGTGAACATCCTGGCCAACGCGGTCAAGGTCACGCTGGGCCCGAAGGGTCGCAATGTCGTGCTCGAGCGTTCGTTCGGCGGCCCGACGGTCACCAAGGACGGTGTCTCGGTCGCGAAGGAAATCGAGCTGAAGGACAAGCTCCAGAACATGGGCGCGCAAATGGTCAAGGAAGTGGCTTCCAAGACCAGCGACAACGCCGGCGACGGCACCACGACCGCAACGGTCCTGGCGCAATCCATCGTCCGTGAAGGCATGAAGTACGTTGCCTCGGGCATGAACCCGATGGATCTGAAGCGCGGTATCGACAAGGCCGTTGCTGCCGCCATCGAAGAACTGCGCAAGATCAGCAAGCCCTGCACGACCAACAAGGAAATCGCGCAAGTCGGCTCGATCTCGGCGAACAGCGACACCTCCATTGGCGACCGTATCGCTGAAGCCATGGACAAGGTCGGCAAGGAAGGCGTCATCACCGTCGAAGACGGCAAGTCGCTGGAAGACGAACTCGACGTCGTGGAAGGCATGCAGTTCGACCGCGGCTACCTGTCGCCGTACTTCATCAACAACCCGGACAAGCAAGTCGCCGTCCTCGAAAACCCGTTCGTGCTGCTGCACGACAAGAAGGTTTCGAACATCCGTGACCTGCTCCCGGTACTGGAACAAGTCGCGAAGGCTGGCCGTCCGCTGCTGATCATCGCTGAAGACGTCGAAGGCGAAGCGCTGGCTACGCTGGTCGTCAACAACATTCGCGGCATCCTGAAGACCGTTGCTGTCAAGGCTCCGGGCTTCGGCGACCGTCGCAAGGCCATGCTGGAAGACATCGCGATCCTGACCGGCGGTCAAGTCGTCGCGGAAGAAACCGGCCTCACGCTCGAAAAGGCAACGCTGGCTGAACTGGGCCAGGCGAAGCGCATCGAAGTGGGCAAGGAAAACACGACGATCATCGACGGCGCTGGCGAAGCCGTGAACATCGAAGCGCGCGTGAAGCAAGTGCGCAAGCAGATCGAAGAAGCGACGTCGGACTACGACCGTGAAAAGCTGCAAGAGCGCGTGGCCAAGCTGGCCGGCGGCGTTGCAGTGATCAAGGTCGGTGCTGCGACCGAAGTCGAAATGAAGGAAAAGAAGGCACGTGTCGAAGACGCACTGCACGCAACCCGTGCGGCTGTGGAAGAAGGCATCGTGGCAGGCGGCGGCGTGGCGCTGATCCGCGCACGTCGTGCGATCGACGGCCTGAAGGGCGCGAACGCCGACCAGGACGCCGGTATCAAGATCGTTCTGCGTGCAATGGAAGAACCGCTGCGCCAGATCGTGACGAACGGCGGCGAAGAAGCGTCGGTCGTGGTGGCAGCGGTTGCTCAAGGTTCGGGCAACTACGGCTACAACGCGGCAACGGGCGAGTACGGCGACCTGGTGGAAGCCGGCGTCGTGGACCCGACGAAGGTCACGCGTACGGCGCTGCAAAACGCGGCATCGGTGGCAGGCCTGCTGCTGACGACGGACGCAGCTGTTGCTGAACTGCCGAAGGAAGATGCTCCGATGGCTGGCGGCATGCCCGGCGGCATGGGCGGCATGGGCATGGACATGTAAGCTGGCTTCGCGCCGGATTACATCGGCGCGAGTCTCGAAAGAGGCTCGCGTCATGCCAGAAAAAAAACCTGCAGCGATGCAGGTTTTTTTTCGTCCACGGTTTCCTGACACGACAAGGCTACTTGTTCATATCCTCGCGCAGCTTCTGCGCCGCGGCCTTGTAGTCGTACGTCGGATAGAACTCCGTGCGATATCCGCCCCACGCGGTGCTTTCTATCGCGCGATTTACCTCGCGCAGCCGGTCAGCCGGCACGCGCAGCGTCACCACCTGACCGATGCCCATCATCACGTACCACGACACCACTTCCACGCCCGGCGGCGGGAACTGCTTGAAGTAACCCTGCTCCTTCAGTTGCTGATTGATCTGCGGCAGCGTCTTTGATTCATCGTGCTTCAGGAAGATCGTCAGCAGAAAGGTGCCGTCGCCTGCGGGCGTAGCGGCGGGCGGCGGTGCGGCGTTCTGGGCCTGTGCGGGAATGCAGAGGCCGATCAGACCGGCCAGCAGCGCGGCGTCCAGGAAACGGGTGAGTCGGCCTGCCGGCTTGTGCATCGGATGAACCTCCGTCGTGTGCAACGCTTCAGACTTTGTGATGAATCCGCAAGCGCTCCATCAGATGCAGCGCATTGGGCTGGGCATGGCCTTCGGCTGTGTTGTCGAAGATGCACCAGACCTCGGCCGTCTTTTTGGCGCGAGCGTGCAGCGTGCGCGCCAGATCGTCGAGATAGGTGTAGTTGTAGGAAGACTTGTAGAGCTCCGGCGAACCATGCAGCCGCACATACACCAGCGAACCGTCCGCCCGATGCCGGATCTCGCAGTCATCGGGAATGGGATCGGCGTCGACATAAGCGATGTGATGCGCCTTCAGCAACGCAGCCGCGTGCGTCGTGAACCAGCCATGCTCGCGCGCCTCACAGGCAATCGGCAGGTCAGTGCGCGCACGCAGCGTCTTGAAAAAAGTCTCGGCGATGTCGTGATCGAACGGCAGGCTGGGCGGCAGTTGCACGAGCCAGCAGCCAAGCCGGTCGCCGAGTTTGCCGGCGGCGTGCAGGAATTCGTCGAGCAGCGCTTCGCTATTGACCAGCCGCGCTTCGTGCGTGATGGCCTTGGGCAGCTTGACCGAAAAGCGAAACGAGTCGGGCACGCTCTCCGCCCAGTGTGCGTAGGTTTCCGGCCGATGCGGCTTGTAAAAACTCGTGTTGATTTCGACGCACGTCAGCGTGTGCGCGTAGCGTTCGAGATGCGAGCCTTCGCCGGGGAAGCTGCTTGCAACGGCGCTCGACAGACCCCAGCCCGCGCAGCCGATGCGGATCGCGCCTTGTGGGCCGGGCTTGTGCAGGTGGGGCAGTCGGTACGGCATGCGTTCGCGAAGCCTCCCTCTTGGGGTTCACTGCAAGTGGTTCACTGCAAGAACTCAGTGCCGCGCTTCTCCCGGCAGGCCGGTGGAATCGTCGGACAGCGAGGATGCGTCGCCTTCCTCGTCCGCGTCATTCGAGCGCGCCCAGAAAAAGCGGTCCGGCAAATAGGCGCCCATGCCCGGACGAAAGGCGGCGCGCGCCGCCTGAAACACATATTCCTGCGCCTCGCGCGCGGCTTCCGCGGGCTCCTGGCCATTCGCGAGCAACGCGGCAATGGCCGAGCCCATGGTATCCGTCAGGCCCACGACGCGATGCACGGCGCGGTCCCACGTGTCCTGGCGCACTTGTCCCTCTTCGCTGTACAGCGTGATCACGTGCCGGTGCGTGCCCGCTTCCAGGGCCAGCACATACTCGCAGCCCTGCGACAAAAGGTGCGAAATCGCAGTATCCAGCGTGGGCGAGTCCGCGTCGCTGTCCGGTTGCGCAAGTTGCAGCAGCGTGGCGTGATCGGCGATCAGCATGGTGGTTTGCGGCACGAGCAGATCGGCCAGCGACTCGCGCAACTCATCCGCGGCGAGCACGTGCTCGTCGTCGAGGGTGAAGTCGGGGGCGAGGATCAGCGGGACGTCGTCGTAGTCGGAGACCACCTCGGCAATCGCCGACACGACTTCGGCCCGGGTCGCCGCGCCGATCTTGAACGCGGCCACCGGCATGTCCTCCAGCAACATGCGCGCCTGGGTTGCGACGGTATCCGGATCGAGGCCGGTCACTTCGTCGCAGGTCGCAGAGTCGCGCACCGCGTAACCGGTGAGTACCGTGACGCCGTGACAGCCCATGCTCGCGAGCGTCAGCAGGTCGGCCTGCAGGCCCGAGCCGCCGGTGGGATCCGAAAGGCCGAAGGTGAGTACGATCGGTGGGGAGTCGCCGGTCATGGCAAAAGCGGACATTGTGGTATTGGATTGCTTGGATGGACTTGGCGGCTCGAAGCGGGTCCGCCCGCGGGTGTTCGTGTTAACTGTTCGCGTGAAGCATTGCCCGCTCAGACACGCTCCGATTATGCGGCCTAACGCCGTCCGACTGTTCTCTTTGCGCACTTTTTTCCGACGCGCTAGCCTTCGCATGAAGCGGCCATGGGAGCGACAAGATTACAACCCGGCGTGCGGGCGGGACGCTTGCTAGGCATCACTACAGCAACACGGTACCATCTTGTCCTAATTTCAACCGACCAATCGACCCGGCCTGAGTATGGAACAGAGCGAATCTCAACACGAACCGCGCAGCTGGATGTGCCTGATCTGTGGCTGGATCTATGACGAAGCAGCGGGCCTGCCCGAAGAGGGCATCCCGCCGGGAACCCGCTGGGAGGACGTCCCGATCAACTGGACCTGTCCCGAATGCGGAGCCCGCAAGGAAGACTTCGAGATGGTCCAGATCTGACTTCATGTTTTGACGCGCCGCATGACCTCCGTCATGCGGCGCGCGTTTTTTGGCGCGGCGCCGGCTGAAGCGAAGCGCATCGCGGCCGGGCGAAGGCAGGCTAAGCGCCCGGGTCTGCGTCGTGTGGCGCGACGCGCGAGGCGTCAGCCACTTTCACGGCAGGCGCGCAGCAGAGATGCAGCATGCGCGGCGGCCGGACCTCCGCGCCGGCGTCGCATCCACCGAAGACGCAGTGACGCAGTTCAACCGCGTGCGGCGGCCCGACCGAGCCACGCGCCCACGCAACGGCTTGTGAGCGCCCGACATGACATCACGTCCCGATCTGCACGTTCCGTTCGAAGCCTTGCCCAATCCGCGCGGCGGATCGGTGCGGCTCGCCGAGATGGCTCTCACCGATGCCCAGCACGCGTTCCAGCGCCAGGGCGAAACTGGCGCAGCGCTGAAACGGGCGATTGCCGCGCTGCACTCGGCCGGCTGGCTGCCGGCGCAGCGTTTCGCGGAAGCGCTTGCGCTGGTCGCGCCGCTCGGCGATGAATCCGACGCCAATCGAGCGCGCATTGCGGACGCGATCGCCGTTTTCGGCGCCGCCGTGGAACGTCACAATTTGCGCGAACTGGCCTGCTCGACGGCGCTTTTCGATCACTATCGCGGGCTGCATGCGCTGCTCGCGGCGCATACACGGGTGGCGCCCGTTTCGTACGACGACCTGGCGCTCGCCGGCCGCGCGATCGCGCCGGCGACGCTGCGTGGCTTCGCGCCCGAGCGGCTCGCGCGCGTGCGGGCGCATTACGAGGAAGCGCTACTCAGGCTATTGCGCGGCCCCGCCGAAGAATCCACCGCTGCCTACGCCCGCCTGGATGCGTGCCTGGCCGATCTGCGCGGCCCCGATCCTTACGATTTCTGGCGCCTGGCGTCGTCGTGCGTCACGTCGTTGCGCGCGCGGGCCGAGCGTGCCGGTCCCGACGATAGCGCCCGACAAAACGCTCATGACGCCGACGCGCGTCGTCTCTACGCGCGCTTCAACCTCGTGCTGGCCGATCAGGCGCACGCGCTGACCTACGCGCCGCGCTCGCTGGTGCGCGCGACCCTCGCACTGCTGTGGCGCGATTTCGCGCTGTACGGCGCGGCGCCGGAGGAGGCGGAGCACGTCGATGTGCTGCGCGACTACGGTCTGACGGTCGCGTGGCACGTTGCGGCCACGCCGGCCTCGGAGGCCGCGTGGGAAGAGGGCGCGGCGCAGGCCGGCGAACTGGCCCGCGACGCCGCCACGCGCGATCTCGGCGTGCTGCGCGTGAACGCATCCGCCTACGAAGATTTCCTGCAGAGCGCGGAGACGTCGATCGAGGCGCTGGTCGAGCGGGGTGCGCAGGCGAGCGAAACCGGCACGGTGGATGAGGCGGCGGCGCTTGCGGCGGCGAATGCTTCGCACCGGCTCGGCGCGGCGGCGTGCGCGCTCGGGCTGGGCCACGTCGCGCTGCTCGCCGATACGCTCGGTCTCGCGTGGCGGCGCGTCGCGTATCACGGCGAGGCCCGCGGAGCAGCGCCTATAGCGCCTACAGCACCCACAGCACCGGAAGGCGCGACTCGCGGTCTCGACGCCACCGTGCCCGAACGTGCCGCGCACATGCTGCGTTCGATGCTGCATCAGGCGGCGGCGGGCATTGCGCCGTCGGAAGGGCGCGGCTCGATCGTCGCGCTCACCGCGATGATCGAGAAGCCGATGCCCGTTACGCGTTAGTCGTCATCGCCGGAACGGGGCTCGGCTGGCCGCTTGCCCGGCCCGCGCACCACGTCATAGCGCACGAGCGTACGTTTTCGCGCCGCATCGTGATCAACCACGGGCTGCGGATAATCCCCGCCAAGCGCGATCTTCGCGGCCTTCAGCGCGTCCGGTTTCGCCCGCCACGGCGCGTGGATGTCGCGATCCGACAGCCCGGCGATCTCCGGCACGTAATGGCGGATGAACTTGCCGGCCGCATCGAACTTCTGTGACTGCGTGACCGGGTTGAAGATGCGGAAATACGGCTGCGCATCGCAACCGCTCGACGCGGCCCACTGCCATCCGCCGTTGTTGTTCGACAGTTCGAAGTCGTTCAGCAGCGCTTCGAAATACGCTTCGCCGCGCCGCCAGTCGATGCCGAGATCCTTGGTGAGAAAGCTCGCCACCACCATGCGCAGACGGTTGTGCATATAGCCCGATGTGTTGATCTGCCGCATGGCTGCATCGACGAGCGGATAGCCCGTCTGACCGGCGCACCACGCGGCGAAGTCGGCCTCGGCGGCGTCGCCGGTTTCCCATTGGATCCGGTCGTACTCCGGCTTGAACGCACGATGATCCCCCGGCACGCCGACATGCGGGAAATGGTGCAGCACGGAGAAGTAGAACTCCCGCCAGATCAGCTCGCCGAGCCAGGTTTCGGCACCCTTGTCGCCGTGCCGTTGCGCATCGTGCGCGCTGCGAGCGAGCGCGCGAGCGGACACGGTGCCGTGCCGCAAATGCACGCCGAGATAGCTTGGGCCCTTCTGCGCGGGAAAGTCGCGCGTGCGGCCGTAATCGGTCATGCGCTCGCGGAAGTCGTCGAAGAGTTCATACGCGCCGCTCGTACCGGCGGGAAACGCCGGGCCACCCGCCTCCGCGAAGCCGAGTTGCGCGAGCGAGGGCATCGCGTGCTTCACGTCCGCAGGCGGCTTCGCCAGCGCCTGCAGATGATCCTCCGACGCATACGGTTTCAGCGCATCGGGCGTCAGCGTTGCAAGCCACTTGCGCTTGTACGGCGTGAACACGGTATAGGGCTTGTTGGCGCCGGTCAGCACGTCGTCGTGATCGAAGACGGCCTGATCCTTGAAGGTGAAGAACGCGATGTCGTCGCTGGCGAGCCGCTGCGCCACGGCTTCGTCGCGCGCCTTCGCGGACGGCTCGTAGTCGCGGTTGGCGAAGACCGCATTCGCGCCGCGCGCGCGCGCCAGCGCGGGAATCTCGTGCAGCGGCACGCCATGCCGCACGATCAGCGCGCCGCCAGCATCGTGCAAGGTGCGATTGAGTTCGACGCAACTGGCATGAATGAACGGCACGCGGCGGTCCTGTCTGGCCAGCGGCGCGAGGATTTCGCGATCGAAAACGAACGCGCACAGCACGCGGCGGCAGCGTGTAAGCGCGTGATAGAGTGCAGCATTGTCTGCCGCGCGCAGGTCCCGCCGAAACCAGACCAATCCCACATCGAAGTCGGCCATCTCGCAGCGCCTTTGTAAAAATCCTGAATTATGTCCAAGACTTCCGATCGCATCAATTTGACGAATCAGTTCCTGATCGCCATGCCAAGCATGGCCGATCCGACGTTCTCAGGAACCGTGGTCTATCTTTGCGATCACACCGAGAAGGGCGCGCTGGGTCTCGTCATCAACCGGCCGACCGACATCGATCTGCAGTCCCTCTTCAACCGCATCGATCTCAAGCTCGAAATCGAGCCGCTGGTTCACTTGCCTGTGTACTTCGGCGGTCCCGTGCAAACCGAGCGCGGCTTCGTGCTGCACGAAGCCGGCGAAGGCGAGCCCTACAGTTCATCGATGAGCGTGCCCGGCGGCCTCGCCATGACCACGTCGAAGGACGTGCTCGAAGCCGTCGCCAGCGGCACCGGTCCCGAACGTTTTCTGCTTACCTTGGGTCATGCAGGCTGGGGCGCGGGCCAGCTCGAGGAAGAAATCTCGAAGAACGGCTGGCTCACCGTGGAAGCCGATCCGCGCATCATCTTCGACGTGCCCGCCGAGGACCGTCTGGAAGCCGCGCTCTCGCTGCTCGGCGTGTCGCGTTCCATGTTGTCCGGCGAAGCAGGGCACGCATGAGCCGCGAAGCCACGCTGCTGGCATTCGACTACGGCGAAAAACGTATCGGTGTCGCCGTCGGCAATACGCTCACCCGTCAAGCACGCGCACTTCTCACGCTGGAAAACCGCAATCAGGACTATCGCTTCCTCGAAATCGGCAAGCTGCTGAACGATTGGAAGCCGAACGCCGTGGTGGTCGGCATGCCGATGCATCCCGACGGCACGCCGCACAAGATGAGCGGACTGGCCAAACGCTTCGGCAATCAGGTGAACGGGCGTTTCAACGTGCCCGTGCAATGGGTGGACGAACGCTATTCCTCCGTCGATGCCAAAGCCGACCTGCGTGAACGCGGCGTGCGCACCAACGCGCGCGGCCGCTTCGACGAGATCGATGCCGAAGCCGCCCGCATCATCCTTCAACAATATCTTGACGAACTAGCCGACGATCATGAGTTCCATTGACGCCGAGGCGCTGTACCGCGCGCTCGTCGAGCAGATTCGCAGTGCCTTGGGTCCCTCGCTCGACGCGCCCGACGGCGCCGTGCTCGCCGGCATCTACAGCGGCGGCGTGTGGCTGGCCGAGCGGCTTGCACAGGATCTGAAGGCGCCGCACATCGGCGTGGTGAACGTGGCGCTGCATCGCGACGACTACGCGAAGAAGGGCCTGCACAGCCAGGCGCGCCCCACTGAATTGCCATTCGACGTGAACGGCCGCCACATCATCCTGATCGACGACGTGCTGTCCACCGGCCGCACCGTGCGCGCGGCAATCAACGAGCTTTACGACTATGGCCGGCCCGCGTCGATCGACCTCGCGGTGCTCGCGGATCGCGGCGGACGCGAGATGCCGATCGCGGCGCGCTTCACCGGCGGCATGGTCGACGTGCCGGCGGGCGACACCCTCGTGCTGGCGCGCAACGCAAGCAACGCGTTCACTTTCACGACGGAACCGCGCGCGCAGTGACGCGCGGCTTCGAGCTTTCTCCAGAGAAACACCCGGGATCATCATGAATACGGCAACCCAGGGCGCGGACAGCGCGGCGAATCCCCCGGCTGAACCCTTCCGCTACGGCTTCCTCAAGGGCAATCCGCAGCTCACGAAGAACGGCGAACTCAAGCATTTGCTGACCATCGAGGGCTTGCCGCGTTCGATCGTCACGCACATCCTCGACACCGCCGAGCAGTTCGTGAGCGTGACCGACCGCGAAGTGAAGAAGGTGCCGCTGTTGCGCGGCAAGTCGGTGTTCAACCTGTTCTTCGAGAACTCGACACGCACGCGCACGACCTTCGAGATCGCGGCCAAGCGCTTGTCGGCGGACGTGCTGAACCTCAACATCAACGCGTCGTCGACGAGCAAGGGCGAATCGCTGCTCGACACGATCAACAACCTTTCGGCGATGCATGCCGACATGTTCGTCGTGCGTCACGCATCGAGCGGCGCGCCGTATCTGATCGCCGAGCATTGCGCGCCGCACGTGCACGTCATCAACGCAGGCGACGGCCGTCACGCGCACCCGACCCAGGGTCTGCTCGACATGTACACGATCCGCCACTACAAGCGCGACTTCACGAAGCTGCGCGTGGCGATCGTCGGCGACATCCTGCATTCGCGCGTCGCGCGTTCGGACATTCATGCGCTTACCACGCTCGGCGTGCCCGAAGTGCGCGCCATCGGTCCGCGCACACTGTTGCCCGGCAATCTCGAGCAGATGGGCGTACACGTCTATCACAATCTCGACGAAGGCCTGAAGGGCGTCGACGTCATCATCATGCTGCGCCTGCAGAACGAGCGCATGAGCGGCGCGCTGCTGCCTTCGGCGCAGGAATACTTCAAGAGCTGGGGTCTCACGCCCGAGCGTCTCGCGCTCGCCGCGCCCGATGCCATCGTAATGCATCCGGGACCGATGAACCGCGGCGTCGAAATCGACTCGCAGGTGGCCGATGGCCCGCAGTCGGTGATCCTCAACCAGGTGACCTTCGGTATCGCCGTGCGCATGGCGGTCATGGGCATCGTGGCCGGCAACAGTGACTAAGAACGCGACATGAAGATCCAGATTCAAGGCGGCACGATCATCGATCCGGCCGCGGGCACCGAAACACGCCAGGACGTGTTCATCGCAGCGGGCAGGATCGTCGGCGTGGGCGCTGCGCCGGCAGACTTCAGCGCCGCGAAGGTGATCGACGCCAATGGGCTCTACGTGGCGCCGGGCTTCGTCGATTTGTCGGCGCGGCTGCGCGAACCGGGCTTCGAGCACAAGGCAACACTCGAATCCGAAATGGCGGCGGCCATGGCGGGCGGCGTGACGAGTCTCGTGTGTCCGCCCGACACCGACCCGACGCTCGACGAACCCGGTCTCGTCGAGATGCTCAAGTTCCGCGCGCAGAAGCTGCATCAGGCGCACGTGTATCCGCTCGGCGCGCTGACGGTGGGACTGAAGGGCGAAACCATCACCGAGATGGTCGAGCTGACCGAGGCCGGCTGCATCGGCTTCTCGCAGGCGGATAACCCGATCGTCGATACGCGCACGCTGCAACGCGCGCTGCAATACGCGACCACCTACGGCTATACCGTGTGGCTGCGTCCGCAGGACGCGTACATGTCGAAGGGCGGCGTTGCGGCAAGCGGTCCGGTGGCGTCGCGGCTCGGGTTGTCCGGCGTGCCGGTGTCGGCGGAAACCATCGCGCTGCATACCTTGTTCGAACTGATGCGCGTGACGGGCGCGCGCGTGCATCTGTCGCATCTGTCGTCGGCGGCGGGCGTCGCGCTGGTGCGCGCGGCGAAGGCCGAAGGGCTCGCCGTGTCCGCTGACGTGACCATCAATCACGTGCATCTGGTGGACGTGGACATCGGCTATTTCGATTCGCAGTTCCGCCTGGATCCGCCGTTGCGCGCGCAACGCGACCGCGAGGCGATTCGCGCGGGTCTGGTGGACGGGACCATCGACGCAATCTGCTCCGATCACACGCCGCTCGACGAAGACGAGAAGCTGTTGCCATTCGCCGAGGCGACGCCGGGCGCGACCGGCCTCGAACTGCTGCTGTCGCTGACGGTGAAGTGGGCGCGCGAGGCGGACGTGCCGCTTGCCAAGGCGCTCTCGCGCATCACGTCGGCACCGGCGGACGCGTTGAAGCTGCCTGCGGGACGCATCGTGACGGGCGCGCTCGCCGATGTCTGCGTGTTCGATGCCAACGCCGACTGGCGCGTCGATCCGCGCAAGCTCAGGAGCCAGGGTCGCAACACGCCGTTCCTGGGCTACGAACTGCCGGCGCGCGTCCGTGCGACGGTTGTCGGCGGCCATCTCGCCTACGAGAGTCGCTGAACATGCGGCTGACGCTGCGCAAACTGAGGCTCCTCGTCCACTTGCTGATTGGCATGGGGATCGTTGCATCGCGTTTTCCGCGCGCCTCCGCGAGCGAGCGCAGCGAGATGAACCGCGTCTGGTCGATCGAGATGCTGCGGCTCGCGGGCATGAAGCTCGTCGTACACAACGACGAAGCGCGGCTCGATGCCGGCGTGCTGGTGGTCGGCAATCACGTGTCGTGGATCGACATCTATGTGATCAACGCGTGGCGTCCGACGCCGTTCGTTTCGAAGGCGGAGATCCGCAAGTGGCCGGTGGTCGGCTGGCTCGCGCAGCAGCTGGACACGGTGTTCGTGCAGCGCGAGAAGCGCAGCGACGCGAAGCGCATCATGCACGAACTCGCGCAACGGCTGATGGCGGGCGAGAAGATGTGCGTGTTTCCCGAAGGCACCACGACCGATGGCCGTGCGCTGCTGCCGTTTCACGCCAATCTGTTCCAGGCGGCCGTGTCGGCATCCGTGCCGGTGCAGCCGATCTGCCTGATGTACGAGGACGCGCAGGGCCGGCAATCGGTCGCGCCGGCGTATATCGGCGACATGTCGCTCAACGATTCGCTCGATGCGCTGTTGCGCGCCGGCGAGCTCACCGCGCATCTCTACGTGTGCAATCCGCTCGCGCCGGGCGCAGACCGGCGGCTGCTCGCGAGCGAGGCGCAGGCCGCGGTGAGCGCGGCGCTGGACCGGATGCGCGGCGCGCCGGCTGTCGTCAGCGAGCCGCTGTTCGTCGAACCGGTCGTCACTTCTTCATCGAACAACTCACCTGCGTGACGACGCGCTGCGCCGGATCGGCCGTGAGCCGCACCGCCGACAGCTTGTTGCCCCACACGCAGCCCGAGTCCAGGCACAGCACGTTGTCGCGGATCATCAGGCCGAGCGCGGCCCAGTGGCCGAACACCACCGTCACGTCCTGCGTGCGGCGTCCGGGTACGTCGAACCACGGCAGATAGCCGGGCGGCGCGGCATCGGGGCCGCCGTTGTTGGCGAATTCCATCGCGCCTTCGGCCGTACAGAAGCGGATGCGCGTCAGCGCGTTGTAAATCACGCGCAGGCGGTCCAGGCCCGTCAGTGTGTCATCCCAGCGATCCGGCTCGTTGCCGTACAGGCCCGCCAGCGTCTCTTTCCAATCCGGCGCGCGCAATGCGGATTCGAGTTCATGCGCGAGCGTCATCGTCAGCGCGGCGTCCCATTGCGGCAGCACGCCCGCGTGCACCATCAGCATGCCGTGCTCGAAGTGCGCGACGGGCTTGTGCCGCACCCATTCGATGAGGTCAGCCGCATCGGGCGCGGCGAGGATCTCGTCGAGCGTGTCGCCTTTCTTCGGCTTGCGCAGGCCGGCCGCGACCGACAGCAGGTTCAGGTCGTGATTGCCGAGCACGACCGTGGCGCGCGAGCCGAGCGCGATCACCTCGCGCAAGGTTTGCAAGGACTGCGGCCCGCGATTGATCAAGTCGCCCGCGAACCAGAGCGGTACGTCTTCGGCGACGGCCGCTTTCTTGAGCAGGCGCTCGAAGGGTTCGCAGCAGCCTTGCAGGTCGCCGAAGACGAGGGGAGCGGGAGCAGCGTCGGTGCGGGAGGTCTGGGCGTCGGTCATTGAGTAGCGGGTTTTGGCTGGGCGCCTGTCATGATTTGTCGGGTCGAAGATCATGAAGCAGAGGGCGTTCAGCGTCTGTTCATATGAAGAAGCAAGCGGCCGAAAGGTTACACAATGCAACCCGATGCAACCATGATTCCCTAGCTGTATCAAGTTGTTAGCCGTGTCGTTTTCGGAGGGCGTGGCCTTATAATGCACGGTTGATCAAACAGGGTCGAATTCAGCGAATCGGTAATGGATTCCGGTTAGCTTGAAGATCCGCCGCAACTGCACATTTTTCGCATAGTCGAGCTGACACTGCTTGCCAGGCATCGCTCTTGAGCAAATTGCAGATCGGAAGCACTGAAGGGGCCAGGTATGATTTTCGTGACGGGCGGCGCCGGTTTTATCGGCGCGAATTTTGTTCTGGATTGGCTCAAAGGTTCGGATGAACCCGTTCTTAACGTCGACAAGCTGACGTACGCAGGCAATTTGGGAACGCTCAAGTCGCTCAAGGACGATGCTCGCCATCTCTTCGAGCGCGCGGATATCTGCGACCGCGCCGCGATGGACGCGCTGCTGACGAAGTACAAGCCACGCGCGATATTGCATTTCGCCGCCGAGAGCCATGTCGATCGCTCGATCCACGGCCCGGCTGATTTCGTGCAGACGAACGTCGTCGGCACCTTCACGCTGCTTGAAGCCGCGCGGAGTTACTGGAGCACGCTGCCGGAAGACGAGAAGCAGGCGTTTCGCTTCCTGCACGTGTCGACCGACGAGGTGTACGGCTCGCTTTCCGCCACCGATCCGCAATTCTCCGAGACCACGCCGTACGCGCCGAACAGCCCGTACTCCGCGACCAAAGCCGGTTCCGATCACCTGGTGCGCGCGTATCACCACACCTACGGCCTGCCTGTTCTGACGACCAATTGCTCGAACAACTACGGTCCCTACCAGTTTCCCGAGAAGCTGATTCCGCTGACGATCGCCAATGCGCTCGGCGGCAAGCCGCTTCCGGTCTATGGCGATGGCCAGAACGTGCGGGACTGGTTGTACGTTGGCGATCATTGCTCCGCGATCCGGGAAGTGCTGGCGCGCGGCGTGCCGGGCGAAACCTATAACGTCGGTGGCTGGAACGAAAAGAAGAACATCGACGTCGTGCATACGCTGTGCGACCTGCTCGACCAGCAAAAGCCGAAGTCGAGCGGCTCCTATCGCGACCAGATCACCTATGTGAAGGACCGCCCTGGCCACGACCGCCGCTACGCAATCGACGCGTCCAAGCTCAAGCGCGAACTCGGCTGGGCGCCTGCGGAAACCTTCGAGACGGGTCTGGCGAAGACGGTCCAGTGGTATCTGGACAATCAGGCGTGGTCGGACGAAGTGGCGTCGGGCGAGTACCGGAAATGGGTCGAGACAAACTACGCGCAGCGCGCGTAAGGGGCTGATCATGGCGCGCAAGGGCATCATTCTCGCCGGCGGTTCCGGCACGCGGCTTTATCCGATCACGCATGCGGTGTCGAAGCAGCTGCTGCCTGTCTACGATAAGCCGATGATCTACTACCCGCTGTCCACGCTGATGATCGCGGGCATCCGGGACGTCCTCGTCATCTCGACGCCGCAGGACACGCCACGCTTCGAGTCGATGCTCGGCGACGGCAGCCAGTGGGGCATGAACATCCAGTACGCGGTGCAGCCGTCGCCGGACGGGCTCGCGCAGGCCTTCATCATCGGGCGCGAGTTCGTGGGCAACGATCCTTCGGCGCTCATTCTCGGCGACAACATCTTCTACGGGCACGATCTCGCCAAGCAACTCGAAGGCGCCGACACCCGTACCGAAGGCGCGACGGTGTTCGCATATCACGTGCATGATCCGGAGCGCTATGGCGTGGTCGAATTCGACCGGCAATTCCGCGCGCTGTCGATTGAAGAGAAGCCCGCGAAACCGCGTTCGAACTACGCGGTCACGGGGCTGTACTTCTACGACAAGCAGGTCTGCGACATCGCTGCGGACATCAAACCGTCGGCACGGGGCGAGCTCGAAATCACCGATGTCAACTCGCGCTATCTCTCGCAGAAGGCGCTCGATGTCGAGATCCTGGGGCGCGGCTATGCGTGGCTCGACACGGGCACCCATGATTCGCTGATCGAAGCGGCAACCTTCATCGCTACCTTGCAGAAACGTCAGGGCCTCGTGGTGGCGTGTCCCGAGGAAATCGCGTATCGCAAGCGCTGGATCGACGACGAGCAACTGCTCGCGCTCGCGAAACCGCTGTCGAAGAACGCCTACGGTCAATACCTGCTCAACCTTCCTGAGGACCAAGTCGCATGGCCATCCAGGTAACCGCTACCGCACTGCCGGAAGTCAAGATCATCGAGCCGAAAGTCTTCGGTGACGCACGTGGCTTCTTCTATGAGAGCTTCAACGCGCGCGAGTTTGCGGAGCACGTCGAGGCGGGCGTCGACTTCGTGCAGGACAATCACTCGCGCTCGGCCAAGGGCGTGCTGCGCGGGCTGCACTATCAGATCCAGCATGCGCAGGGCAAGCTCGTGCGCGTGGTCGAAGGCGAGGTGTTCGATGTCGCCGTGGACATCCGCAAGCGCTCGCCGAACTTCGGCAAGTGGGTGGGCGTGCGTCTGTCCGCCGACAACAAGCGGCAACTCTGGGTGCCGCCCGGCTTCGCACATGGTTTCTACGTGACGTCCGAGAGCGCCGAGTTTCTCTACAAGACCACGGATTATTGGTTCCCCGAGCACGAGCGCAGCCTGCTGTGGAATGATCCCGCGCTCGGTATCGACTGGCCGATCGACGGTGTGCCTCAGGTCGCGGCAAAAGATGCCGCGGGCCGTCTGCTGGTGGACTGCGAGGTGTTCGAGTGAGAATTCTGTTGACTGGACGCAACGGGCAGGTGGGATGGGAACTGCACCGCGCGCTGGCGCCTCTGGGTGATGTCGTGGCATTCGACCGTACAGGTGCGGACCTGTCCCGGCCCGAGACCATTGCGCCCCTGGTGGCATCGGTTCAGCCCGATGTCATCGTGAATGCAGCGGCTTACACCGCGGTCGACAATGCCGAGAAGGAAGAGGCGCTTGCCCGGCGGATCAACGCCGATGCAGCTGGCGAACTCGCCGGCGCGGCGCGCAAGCTGAAGGCCTTGCTCGTGCATTACTCCACGGATTACGTCTTCGACGGAAGCTCGACCGAGCCCTATCGCGAACATGACTCGGTCGCGCCGCTCAACGCCTATGGCCGCACGAAGCTGGCCGGCGAGCAGGCCATCGAAGCGGCTGGCGGCGACTGGCTCACACTGCGCACCACGTGGGTCTACGGTACGCGCGGCCGCAACTTCTTGCGCACCATGCTGCGACTCGGATGCGAGCGGGAGACGCTGCGTGTCGTCGCGGATCAGATTGGCGTGCCGACGTCCGCGCGCATGATCGCCGATCTTACCGCCCAGGTCATCTCCCGGGCGCAGCGTGAGCGGTCCGACGGCGTGTTCACAGCAGGGCTCTTTCACATGACGGCCAGCGGCCGGACCGACTGGCACGGCTTCGCGAGCGCGATCATTTCCGCGGCGCGCGAAGCGGGCCGTCTGCCGATCAAGACAACGAGCGTCGAGCCGATCACGTCGCGTGAATTTCCGACGCCGGCGGCGCGTCCCGCTTTCTCGGTGCTGGACAACTCGCGCTTCGACGAGCGCTTCCGTTTGCATCGCATGGACTGGCGCGAAGCGCTTGCTCTCGTCATGGACGATCTGCTGGTTGGCGGGAGCAGCCTGAATTGAATACTGGAACACCTATGGCAACTTCGAACCGACTGCGGCATCCGCTCGCGGTCCTGTATTCGCTGACCGAGAACTGGAGCTTGATCGTTCAATTCGTCAAGCGTGAAGTGGCAGGCCGGTACAAGGGGTCTTTTCTCGGGCTCTTCTGGTCGTTCATCACCCCGTTGCTCATGCTGGGCATCTACACGTTCGTATTCGGCTATGTGTTCAAGTCGAAATGGCGGGCGAATTCCACCGATCCCGTCGAGTTTGCCGTCGTCATGTTCGTCGGCGTGCTCGCGCACAACCTGATCTCCGAGTGCCTCACGCGCGCGCCGCTGCTGGTGGTCGGCAACCCCAACTACGTGAAGAAGGTGGTTTTCCCGCTGGAAACGCTGCCCTGGATCGCCGTCGGCACGGCGCTGTTCCACATGCTGGTTGCAGGCGTCATCCTGCTCGTCGCCATCTTTCTGTGGCAGGGCCACGTGCCCTGGACCATCGTTTTCGTGCCGCTGATCCTGCTGCCTTACCTCGTGCTGATCGCGGGTCTCGTGTGGTTTCTGGCATCGTTCGGCGTCTTCATGCGCGACCTCGGGCAAGTGATGGGCATCGTGTCGTCGCTGCTCATGTTTCTCGCGCCCGTTTTCTATCCGATGACGTCCGTGCCGGCGCCATTGCGGCCCGTCATCATGCTCAATCCGCTCACCTTCGTCATCGACGAGTTTCGCACCGTGGCCATCTGGGGCGGTCAGGTCGACTGGAAGGGCTGGCTGATCTATTGTGCCGTCGCCTACGTCATTGCCACGCTCGGCCTGATGTGGTTCCAGAAAACACGCAAGGGGTTCGCCGATGTCCTCTGATCGCGTCATTGCGCCTCCCATCGACGTGTCGGCGTCCCCTCAGGCGCAGCCGGCCGTGGAGGTCAGAGGGCTCAGCAAGCGCTATGAAATCTATAACGCGCCGCAAGATCGCCTGAAGCAAATGGTGATGCCGCGGCTGGCGCGCTTGTTCGGCCGCCAGCCGAAAGAGTATTTCCGTGAATTCTGGGCGCTGAGAAACATCGACCTGACGGTGTCGCGCGGCGAAACCGTGGCGATCATCGGGCAGAACGGTTCAGGCAAGTCAACCTTCCTGCAATTGGTCTGCGGGACGCTGTTTCCCTCCGAAGGCGAAGTCAGGCGCAACGGCCGCATCGCGGCGCTGCTCGAATTGGGCGCGGGCTTCAACCCCGAGTTCACCGGCGAAGAGAACGTCTTCCTCAGTGGCATGCTGTACGGCCTGTCGGAGCAGCAACTGAAGGAACGCTATGACTCGATCATCGCCTTCGCCGAGATCGGCGAGTTCGTCGGGCAGCCCGTCAAGACGTATTCGAGCGGCATGTATGTGCGGCTTGCGTTTGCCATCGCGGCGCACGTCGATGCAGACGTGCTCGTGGTCGATGAAGCATTGTCCGTCGGCGATGTCCGCTTCACGCAGAAGTGCATGCGTTTTCTCCGAGAGTTCCAGAAGAACGGCACCCTGCTGTTCGTGAGCCACGACGTGAGCGCCGTCACGAGCCTGTGTTCTCGCGCCGTATGGCTCGATCACGGCTCGGTCCGGGACGATGGTCCGGCGAAGGAAGTCGTCGAGGCCTACCTCGCCGAGCAGCACGTGCTGGATCGCAAGGCGCAGGGCGTGGCGGTCACGACAGCAAGGAAGGAACGTGCGCGCGCGCAGATGAAGGCGCTCGATGTCGTGGATCCGCGGATCGATCTGCTCAAGAGCGCGAACTCGATTCAGGTCTTCGAGTTCGATGCCGACGCGAACCACAATGCGTTCGGTGCGGGCGGTGCGACGATCCTCGAGGTGTCGCTGACCGACGAGGATGGTCATGCGATGCAACTCCTTCATGGCGGCGAGCTCGTCACGCTCGAGATCCGGGTGGGTCTTCGCGTTCCGCTGACGAACCTCATCTTCGGCTTCTACCTGAAGGACCGTCTGGGTCAGCGGCTGTTCGGCGACAATACGCATCTCACGTATGAAGACGCGATCGAAGGCGCCGTCGACGACGAGTTTCGCGCGCAATTCCAGTTCCGCATGCCGATCCTGCCCGCGGGCGCCTATTCCGTGGACGCCGCTGTCGCGTCCGGGACGCAGGAGGAACACACGCAGCAACACTGGATCCATGACGCCCTGCAGTTTCGCGCCGTCGACAGCACGATGCGTCATGGCCTGGTAGGCATTCCGATGCTGCGAATCAAAGTTGAAAAGGAGAGGTCCGTCGCATGATGGAATTTACCGGCGAACGATATCTGCCGACCGAGGAAGGCGATATCCGTTATGAACACTGGCACCGTTATGCATGGGCCAGCCAGGCCATCGCGGGCCTGGACGTGCTCGACGTGGCCTGCGGCGAGGGCTACGGTTCGTCGATTCTGTCGCGTTGCGCGCGTTCGGTGACGGGCGTCGATATTGCGCCGGATGCGGTTGCGCATGCACAGTCCGTCTACAAGGACGTCGCCAGTCTGTCGTTCATGACCGGCAGCGCGAGCCAGTTGCCGCTTCCCGACGCGAAGTTCGACGCAGTGGTTTCCTTCGAAACGATCGAGCATCTGCATGAGCAGGAAGAGATGATCTCGGAGATCCGCCGCGTCCTGAAGCCCGGTGGCTTTCTGATTCTGTCGTCGCCGAACAAGAAGGTGTACTCGGACGATCGCGACTACCAGAACGAATACCACGTCAAGGAGTTGTACTTCGAGGAACTCGACGCGCTGCTCAAGCGGCACTTTCCTCGCGTCAAGTATCACGGACAGCGCCTCGCGACGAGTTCGGTGATCGTTCCGCAACGCGAGCCGGGCACGTTCTACAGCGCGCATACGCTGCACGGGGACGCCGTCGACGCACGCACGGCGGAACTCGACTCCATCATGTACTTCCTCGCGGTATGCAGCACGGATCCCGCGAAAGACGCGCCTGTCGTCTCGGCCTCGGTGTTCTTCGAGGAAGGCAGCGACCTGTACGCGCGGCGCTACGAAATCATCGATTGGGCGAATCGCCAGAGCGAGGAAATCGCCGCGCGCGACAACGAGATCCGTCGTCTGCAGAAGGAGTTCGAAGACCGGACGAACTGGGCACTCGCGCTCGACAGTGATCTCCACGTGGCGCATGCGCGCGAGGAGCACATGTCCAGCGAGCGCGCGCAGATCAAACAGCGTCTCGATGCGAGGATCGCAGATCTGCTGGAGGCGCAAGCCGATAACGTCCGTATCAAGGCGGAGTTCGCCGATATGGCGGCCAAGGAGTTCGACCGCATGGAGCGTCTGCATGCTCGCGTGACGGAAGAACGCGACACGCTGCGCTCGCAGGCCGGTGAACTGCAAGCCAAACTGACCGAGATGTACTCATCGACCTCGTGGAAAATCACTCGGCCGATTCGTGTCGTCAAGCGAGCCGCGCGCGGCGAGTTCGGACCGCTTCTGAAGCCCTTGCGTCCGTTCGCACGCAAGTGGGGCCGCAAGGCCTATCAATCCCTGCCGCTGAGTCATCGGCACAAGACTCAGCTTGCGCATCTGGCGTTCAAGGTGGCGGGCCCGCTCTTCGAAGGGGTCGTGTTCTACGAAGCATGGAAGCGCCAGGGTGAGCCGCTGGAAAACACGCTGGGGCAGGGGCCCATCGAGCCGGACAAGTTCGAGGCCTTGCTCTCCACGCTGCGCTTGCCCGACGTGTCCGAACCGAAGGTCTCGGTGATCATCCCGACCTACGGCAACCTCGCTCATACGCTGGGCTGCGTGCGTTCGATCACTGAAAACATGCCGAACGCGTCGATCGAGGTGATCGTCGCGGAAGATGCCTCGGGCGATCAGGAAATCCTGCGCATGCGCGGGTTGCCCGGGCTGCGCTTCATCGAAAATCCGCAGAATCTGGGCTTCGTGCGTTCGTGCAATCGCGCGGCCAGCTTCGCCAAGGGCGAGTACGTCTATTTCCTGAACAACGACACGGAAGTGACGCCGGGCTGGCTCGACACGCTGCTCGCCGTATTCGACACGCGCCCCGACTGCGGCATGGTCGGCTCGAAGCTCGTCTATCCGGACGGCCGCTTGCAGGAAGCGGGCGGGATTCTGTGGAAGGACGCCTCAGGCTGGAACTTCGGGCGTCTCGATGATCCGTCGAAGCCGGACTACAACTATCTGAAGGAAGTCGACTACTGTTCCGGCGCGTCGCTGCTGCTGCCACGCGCGCTCTTCGAGCAACTGGGCGGCTTCGACGAGCATTTCGTGCCGGCCTATTGCGAAGACGTCGATCTCGCCTTCAAGGTCCGCGAATCCGGCAAGAAGATGTACTACCAGCCGGAATCGATGATCATCCACTACGAAGGGATCTCGCACGGCACGGACACGGGCACGGGCATCAAGGCCTATCAGGTAACGAATCAGGCGAAGATTCGCGAACGCTATGCGCGGATTCTGGACGCCGAACACTTCGAGAACGGCACCCATGTTCGCGAGGCGCGTGACCGGAGCGGCAAGAAAAAGTCGATCCTGATCGTCGATCATTACGTGCCGCAGCCGGATCGCGACGCGGGGTCGCGGTCGATCTTCTGCGTCATCCGGACCTTGATCGACATGGGTCTGAGCGTGCATTTCTGGCCGCAGAACCTCTGGTACGACGCCGCTTACGTCAAGCCGCTCCAGGCGCTCGGCGTGGAGGTTTATTACGGCAACGAACTGGCGCGCCAAGGCTTCGACGAGTGGATCAAGCAGAACGGGGCGTCGTTCGACTATGCGTTGCTGAATCGTCCGCACGTGAGCGAGCCGGTCATTGCGCCGCTGCGCCAGTACGCACCGAACGCGAAGCTGCTCTATTACGGCCATGATCTGCACTTCGAACGCTCGATGCGCGAATTCAACGTGACCGGCGACGTGGCGCTCAAGCGCCGCTCGGAAGAAGAGCTGGCCCAGGAGATGAAGATCTGGCGTTCCGTGGACGCGGTCTACTATCTCTCGGCGACCGAAGCCGACACGGTCAGGCGGCTCGCACCGGAAGTCGTCTCCCGATCCTTGCCCGGCTATTTCTTCGAGCCGCGTGGCGAACCGGGCGCGCCGGCGAGCCTGACCGGGCGCAGCCAGGTGCTGTTCGTGGCGGGCTTCGGCCATCCGCCGAACGTCGACGCCGCCAATTGGCTCGTCATGGACATCCTGCCGTTGCTCAAGCGCCGGATGCCCGACGTGCATGTCAGTCTGGTCGGGTCGAATCCCACCGATGAAGTGAAGGCGCTCGCCGGTCCCGACGTCACCGTGACGGGTTACGTGACCGACGCCCGGCTCGAAGCGCTTTACGAGTCGGCGCGCGTCGTTGTCGTTCCGCTGCGTTTCGGCGCCGGCGTGAAGAACAAGGTGGTCGAGGCGCTGCACTTCGGCACGCCGCTCGTGACCACGCCCGTCGGCGCACAGGGTTTGCCGGGGCTGGATGAGATCGTCGCCGTGAAGGAAGACGAGCACGACATCGTCGATGCGCTCTACACCTATCTGACCGATGACGACGCGTGGCTGCGGGCGTCGGCGGCAGGCCGTCGTTACGTGGCGGCGCACTATTCGCGTGAAGCGATGCGCCGCGGCCTGGAGCAGGACATCGACGTGGGCCGACCGGTGGCGCCGCGCAACGAAGCTTCGCCGGCATGAGCGGGACTCTTCCGTACGGCAGGCGGCATGCAGATGCCGCACGACACATTGACAGGGTGACCGCTGCACCGGAAGGTGGCGGGCACCGCGCAGGTCAGAGGTAATCCATGAAGTCTCTCGATATTTCCGGCGCGAAAACGCCCAGGCTGGTACCGATCATCATTTGCGGCGGTTCAGGAACGAGGTTGTGGCCGGTGTCGCGGCAGGCGTTCCCGAAGCCGTTCATGCGGCTGGCGGATGGCCAGAGCCTGCTGCAGAAGGCTTACTTGCGTGCCGCTTCGCTTCCGGACGTCGCGGACGTCATGATCGTGACGAATCGCGATACCTATTTCCTGGTCAAGGACGACTGCGCTGAAGTGAAGGTCGACGGGGTTCGGCTCGGATTCGTGCTGGAGCCGGTTGCACGGAACACGGCGGCCGCGATCGCGGCGGCGACGCGCATCGCGCGCGAGCGCTACGGTGACGACACGGTGCTGCTCGTGATGCCGGCCGACCAACTGGTCGAGGATGTCGCGGCGTTCTCTCAGGCCGTCGACCTGGCTGCACGCACGGCCAAGGACAACGGCATCGTCGTGTTCGGTATTCAGCCGACGCGCGCCGAAACGGGTTTTGGCTACATCGAGATCGACGAGCGCGCGGAGTCTTCCTTGAGCATCGCACCGGTGAAGCAATTCGTCGAAAAGCCGGTTGCGGACGTCGCCGAGCGCTTTCTCGCGGACGGCCGGCACCTGTGGAACGCCGGCATGTTCTGCTTCGCGCCCGCGACGATGCTCGCGGAACTCGATCTTCACGCACCTGACATCGTCTCGCAGGTGTCGCGCGCCGTGGAGGATGCGTCCGTGAGCGAATCGAACGGCAGCTTCAGCGTCGAGCTGGACGCGGTGGCGTTCAGGGACGTGCACAGCACGTCGATCGATTATGCGGTGATGGAGCGATCGCACAACGTCTCGGTCGTCGCGTGCTCGATCGGCTGGAGCGACATCGGTTCCTGGAAGGCCATCAGCGAGTTGAGCCAGCCGGACTCGAACGGCAACCGTGTGGAAGGCACGGTCGCGTTGCACGACGTCGCGGATTGCTTCATTCGCGGCGAGGATCGCGTGATCGGTGCGATCGGCCTGCGCGATCTGATCATCGTCGATACGCCGGACGCGCTGCTCGTCGCGGATCGCAACAGGACGGAAGAGGTGAAGGAGATCGTCGCGCAACTGTCGAGGGTGAAGCACGAAAGCTGCGCGCTGCACCGGACGGTGCATCGTCCGTGGGGAACCTATACGGTGCTGGAAGAGGGCGAGCGGTTCAAGATGAAGCGCATCGTCGTGAAGCCTGGCGCGTCGCTGTCGCTGCAGATGCATCACCATCGAAGCGAACACTGGATCGTGGTGCAGGGATGCGCCGATGTCGTATGCGGCGAGCAGCAGGTGCAGTTGCAGCCGAACGAGTCGACCTATATCCCGGCGGGCCGCAAGCATCGGCTGACGAATCCCGGCGTGCTCGATCTCATCTTGATCGAGGTTCAATGCGGCGAATATCTGGGCGAGGACGACATCGTTCGTTTTGAGGATGTGTACGGACGTCTCAAGGCGCCGGCTGTTGCACGTTGAGCCGTTGCGGCGCGTCTTCCGCTGTCTTGATCGGCATGTGCTCATGGATTGCGCGCCGGGGACTCCAGGAAATCGGATGGTGACGGGTTTGACCCGGCACGAATTCCATCTTCCTCTTTCGACTTTTCCAGGGCGCCGCTTCAACCGTATTAAATGGGTCAAACCAGGCAAGCTGCCGCGATTCCGCACACCATTCGATAGGGATGACAGCAATGTCGTGCCGCGCGCCGACTCTGTAGAATGCGGGGCTCAGCGTGCGGGCGACAGCCAATCGAAGCTTGGCGCGCCGGCATTCGGGCGACTGACCGAAGGTCGTTCGATGCAACCTTCCCCTGGAAATACGTCACGAATAATGCGCAGAAAGCTTTGCGTGTTACGCTAACGGCCTTTGTTATCAAGTAATTCTTACAGGCAACGGTTCATGGTAGATACTCCCGTTGATTTCTCACGGCAGGGAACGTCGGCGACAGGTGGAGTTTCCGGCTTTCGTTTTCTGGGCTGGCTTGCTATCCCGATCGTTGTCGCAGCAATCCTGCTGGTCCTTATCAATATCCTCGTTTTTCGAACCCTCAATTACTATCATTGGGTCAAGCCCGATTCGGTCATGGGCATGGTGGTTCAGACCGAGGGCCTCGTCGAGCATCAAATCGTTCCCGGCAAGCGCAATATCATTGTTATCGGTGATTCGCGTGTCAGCGAGGGCTTCTCGGCGGTCATCGCGAATGAGGAAAGCAAACGTCCCGACCTCAATTTCATTCAGGCGGGAATGCCCGGCACCGAGCCGCGCGTCTGGTACTACTTCCTGCGCAAGATCGATCCCAAGCAGCAGAAGTTTGCGGGCATCGTGCTCATGGCGTCCCATTTCGATGACAGCCATCAACCGTACGATCCGGCAGAGCGCATCGACGATCTGACCTATCTTCAGCCGCTGACGACTTTCAAGGACTCGGTGGCCGTCGCCGAGACCTTCCATGGCTTCGACGAGCGGGTGCATGCTTTCACGGCGATGATGCTTCCGCTCAACACCGCACGGCTGGACATTCAGGATTTCCTGGCACACAAGGTCAAGCGCGTCGACCAGGCGAAGGAATGGCACGCGCACTTCTATCAATGGTCGCTCCAATATCCCGGGCAACAAGGCGCGGTTCCGGCGCTCGGCAAGAGCGACCTTGCAAGCTTCGACTTCAAGTCGGCCGGTTTGCCGCCGCTCAAGGTCAACGCGATGAACGAATACGTGAAGGGTCTGCTGGGACAGAGCCGCTTGATTTCGGCGGACCAGTTCGGCCTCTATCGCCAGAAATGGTTCGGTGCGATCGCCGATGAATACCAGCATGCAGGCGTGCCGGTGTTCGTGTTCCAGGCGCCCCGAGGGCCGTATGAAGCCTACGGCACGGCGTCCGCGGCGGATACCGGCAAGGGAGTTCTGCGTCAGCTCGCGCAGCAGGGCCGCATCACGCTGCTCGATCCCAAGCCCCTCGAACAACTGGAAGAGCCGGGCTATTTCTTCGACTCGCTGCACGTCAACGACAAGGGGCGCCATATCATGAGCCCTGCGATCGCGCGTCTCGTCTCACAACAACTCCCCGCGGCTCGATAGCACATGCTGTTCAATACCTTCGAATACTGGATATTCTTTGCGATCGTCGTTGTCATTCTGGCGTTTCTTCGGCCGGAGGCGAAGCGCCTCATTATTGTCGTCGCGAGCTTTATCTTCTATTCGTTCTGGGACCCGCGTCTTTGCGTGCTGCTGCTTGCATCGACCGTCGCCAACTACTATCTCGGTATACTGATCGAGGACGCGCCCGAGCGCCGCAAGAAAGCGCTCGTGACCGTCGCAGTCGCGCTGAATCTCGTCGTCCTCGGCTTCTTCAAGTATTTCGATTTCTTCGCGAACTCGCTGACCGCGCTGCTCGGCCTGTCAGGTCACCCGTGGGCGCTCGACATCATTCTGCCCGTCGGCATCAGCTTCTTTACATTCGAAGGCATTGCCTATTGTTGCGACGTCTATCGCAAGCACGTGCGCGCGGTGCGGAGCTTCATCGACTTCGCCTTGTTCATCTCGTTCTTTCCTCACCTCGTCGCGGGCCCGATCATCCGGCCGGAAAACTTCTTCCCGCAAGTGCGCAACAACCATGGGTTGACAGCGGTCGACGTGAAATGGGGACTCTGCCAGATCATCAAAGGCCTGGCCAAGAAGATCATCTTTGCCGATTACTTCGCGATCGTCGCCGATGCTTATTTCAACGATCCGACGAGTGGCGCCGTGGCACCGGCAATCGGCATCATCGCCTTCGCGATGCAGATCTACTTCGATTTCTCCGGCTACACGGATATTGCGCGCGGCTGTGCAGGGTTATTGGGCTTTCGCTTTCCATCGAATTTCGAGCGCCCGTATCTCGCGATCAACATCGCGGACTTCTGGCGCCGCTGGCATATTTCGTTGTCGACCTGGCTGCGCGATTATCTCTACATTCCGCTGGGCGGAAATCGCACATCGGCATCACGGGTTTATGTGAACTTGATGATCGTGATGGCGCTCGGTGGACTGTGGCATGGCGCCAGCTGGAACTTCATGGTCTGGGGCATTGCGCACGGCGCCATGCTGTGCATTCATCGCTTGTGGGACCGTACGCTCGGGCGGCGCCTCGTGGCGCCGGCCGCGCTCAAGCCGGTCACGACGGCCTTGTGCGTGGTCCTGACTTTCGTGCTCGTGTGTCTTGCGTGGATTCCGTTCAGAGCGAACGATTTCGCCTCGACCGCCCTGATCTTGCGGCAGGTCGCATCGCCGCGCGTGTTGAGCCTTGCGGGCGCGACGCATTACTACTGGGGTCTGCTCGCCGCTTGTGCGATCTGGTGTCTCATCGACTGGAACCGACGCGTGCAGCATTGGTTCGTCGAACGCATGCCCTATGTGATGGCGGGAGTGCCCGTGGCGATCGTGCTGGTCGCCATCCAGGTCTTTGGGCAATTCGGTCTGCAGATTCCCTTCATCTACTTCAAGTTCTGATCAATGGCGCGGGCCGACCGGCCCGCGCCATTGCATCGCCTTACGCGGCCAGTTCACCTGTCGTATTTGCGGAGAATTGGCTGACCAGCGTGCGAAACTTGCGTCGAGCGGTTTCATAAAGCAGCATGTCGAGCGCGTTGACTTCCGTCAATTCACGGAATAGCGGCGTGCCAAGTTCATTTTCAATCTTCGCGACACGCTCCTCGAGACTTCCGCTTCTGCGGGGTGAGGAGTTCTCGATGACGAATTGGCTTTGCAGTTCTGAAATGACCGGCTTGAGTGCCGTTCGCATGATAGCCAGCGATTCGTCGAAAGCTTCCACCAGCCCGAAGAACGGCAGCCCTGCCAATACGCACAGCGCTCGAATGTAATCGTCGTGCGTTGCGCGCGCATGGCGCATATCGCCTTGTAAGCCGGCCAGATGGATGACCTGGAAATTGCGGCAGACAGCGGTGGCGTCGCGGCTGACGGTCCACTCCGCGAATTCGCGCAGTCCGCCGCTTCGCGCAATGGCCACGCTCGGACTCGTGCTGTCCACGGACTGCCGGCGCTCGAACTCATACACCGACGCAAAGCGGTCCAGCGGATGCCGCAGGAACAGGATAGGAAGAAAGTTGATACCGCGGTCTTGCGGCAGCGGCAGGCGCGCCTGATGACTCGACACCGCGCGAAGCTCGCCATGGGCCGTCACGAACGCCAGCAGATCGCTCGGACTCACGGTTGACCAGGGGTGCTCGCCCTCGATATGGCCATGTTCCGCGTCGGAGAAATGTCGACTCAGAATTCCGTCGATGGTCGAACCGGCGTTTTTGAACAGGTGATAGTGAATGATCACGGAGCGCATCGGTGTTTTCCTATGGCTATTTTTCGTTCTGATATTCGTCGCTATGTCTGAGCGCATAAGCGCTCAATTGGTCGACGCAATGGCGCGCATCGCAAGCCATGGTGTTGACGACCAAATCCGGCCTGAGCGGAATTTCATAAGGCGACGTCAAGCCCGTGAAATCCTTGATCTGACCGGCTTCGGCGAGCTTGTAAAAGCCTTTTACGTCCCTTTGCTGGCAGGTCTCATAGTTGGCCTCGACATAGACCTCGTGAAACCTTTCGCCGATGATCTCGCGCGCGCGTGCGCGACCCGCTTCAAAAGGCGAGACAAGGGAAACGAATACGACGATGGAAGCGCTCGCACACAATGCGGCGACCTCGGCTGCGCGCCGCACGCTCTCGTCGCGGGCTTCGGCGGAGAAGCCGAGGTCGCGATTCAGGCCGCTTCGCAGCACGTCGCCGTCGAGCACAATGGTGCGGAAACCTCTTTCTGCAAGCGTGCGACTCGCGCCATAGGCGAGGGTGGACTTTCCCGCCCCCGACAAGCCTGTCAGCCAGAAAACGCATCCAGGACGCGTCGTGATGCTGGAAGCGCTGTACGGGGCGCAATTAGCGGGATGAGTTGACCTCGTCATGGCATTCTTTGCTTGGCTAGCATGGTTATCATCATAAATCCTAACGTTAATAGAGCGTTTAAACAGCGTTAGGAAGTTTCCGAAATATTTCGTTACGAAATGAAAAGCTTTCGAATCAACTACCTTACAGTTTTATATTAGTATGGCGGGTTGTTCTCTTCGCATTCGTGTTAGCGAATTCGCCGGATGAATAGGGCGCGGCACTATGGCGTGCCTCCGGAATCGCAATGCCACGGGCTTCCGCGGCATCACTCATGTTCCCTTGAAAGGCGGCATGACACCGCTTCTCGTCCACCGGGAACGCTCCGGGGGCATCGTGGGCCGGCCCTTGGAAGGCGTGACATGAAGCGCGAAAATCAGACAGACCCGGAGGAACGAATTGAGCAACAGGATCGCGGTTATCGTTCCTTGCTATAACGAGGAAAAGTCAATTGGGAAGGTGGTTGCCGATTTTCGACAGTCGCTTCCTTACGCCGACATCTACGTCTTCGATAACAATTCGACGGACGGCACCGCTGAGACGGCGCTGCGCGCGGGCGCACAGGTGCGCAAGGTCAACTTGCAGGGCAAGGGCAATGTCATCCGCCGAATGTTCGCCGACGTGGAGGCCGACGTGTATGTCATGGTCGACGGCGACGACACCTACGACGCGAGCGTTGCCCCCAGGCTGATCGAGGCGCTCGTCAGCGATGGGCTGGACATGGTGGTCGGATGCCGCGTGACTGACGAGACCGCTGCGTACCGGCCGGGTCACCGCTTCGGCAATGTGATGCTGACCGGCTTCGCCGCGGCGATCTTCGGCCGCACTTTCCGCGACATGCTGTCCGGCTACCGGGTGTTCTCGCGGCGCTACGTGAAGTCGTTCTCGGCGCATGCCAAAGGGTTCGAGACCGAGACGGAACTGGCTGTGCATGCGCTGGAACTTCGCATGCCGGTCGTAGAGATCGATACGTTCTACGGCAGCCGGCCAGAGGGCTCGGAAAGCAAGCTGAACACCTATCGCGACGGTTTCCGCATCCTGATGACGATTCTTCGGCTGTTCAAGCTCGAGCGTCCGCTGGCTTTTTTCGGCATCTGCTTCGCGCTGAGTGTGTTGCTGTCGATCATTCTGGCAGTGCCTGTCTTCGAGACGTATTTCGCCACCGGCCTCGTGCCGCGTCTGCCCACCGCCTTGCTGTGCGCGGCGCTCGCCTTGCTCGGCTTCCTGTTTCTGGTGTGCGGACTCGTGCTCGACACGGTCACCAAGGGGCGGCTCGAGGCCAAGCGTTTCGCCTACCTGGCCATACCGGGTCCCACCACGACGAGCGCCCGGTAATGGGTCAGTTTCTTCGCTTTGGCGTCGTCGGGGTGATCGGCTTTCTGGTCGACAGCGGCGTGTTGTACGTGATGCTCTGGCTTCACATGGGCTTCATGTCGGGACGCATCGTGTCCTTTCTCTGTGCCGCGACCACAACCTGGATCATCAACCGGCGCATCACGTTTTCTCCTGGCACACATCGAAGTGTGCTGCGCGAGTGGGTAAGCTACCTCGTCGCGATGTCCGGCGGGGGATTGGTGAATCTCGTCTGCTACCGGGTCGTGATGGCCGCGTTCCCCTACTCGCATCTTCTGCCGCTGATCGCGGTGGGCGTCGGTTCGATTGCCGGTCTGCTGGTCAATTACACCGTGGCGAAGTTCTGGGTGTTTCGACGGCCCAAGCGCGACCCGAACCCGCAGAACTGAGCGGACTGCCCGCTTGATGCCGGTGATACGCCGCCAGTCGATCGGCGCCTGACGCTCGCGTCCGCATGTATGCAACGAGACCCAACTCTTAGACTACAACCGATGACATCACGTCTCCCGTCAGGACTTCGATTTGCCGCTGCGCTGGCAAGCGCGGCGTTCGCCGCGATCATCGTCTGGATGCTTGTGCTCCTGTGGCAGTACGCGCTTGTTGCGCCCCCCAGCTTCGACGGTGCGATGAATCTCAACACCGCGCGGTCCCTCCTGCACGGTACCGGTTACGGCTTCTTCTACGACCGCTTCTTCTCCTTCCCCGCGCAGACCGACGGGCCGTTCATCCTGCCCGCGGCGCTTGCCTTCTGGATCGGCGGCGTGACGCCGTTCACGACGCAAGTCGTGAATCTGGCCTATGTGTTTGCGCTCGTCGTCGTCGTTGTCACGCTGTTGCGGCGGCTCGACGTGCCGCTCTGGCTCGCGCTGTTCGCCGTCATGGCGTGCGTGATGACCCCGGGCTTCGCCGAGTTCTCGATGAACGGCTATGGCGAGATTCCCATGCTCGTATGGTTCATCGGCGGATTGATCGTGTTGCTGCCGAGAGAGGCCGAGGGCATGAGCGACCGGCGTCTCTTCGTCGCGGGGATGCTGTTCGGCGTGTCGTATCTCACCAAGGTCGTGGCGCTCGTGTGCATCGCGCCCGCCGTTCTGGTGCTGGGCTGCATGATCCTTGCCCGGCCGCGCCGCTGGGCCCGGCTGTTCCGGCTCGCAGCGGGCTTCGCCCTGCCGGTCGTGCTCTGGGAGTTGTTCCGCTACGTCCAGCTGGGCAACCTGCACAACTATGTCGACTGGTGGCACTATCAGCTCGCGCAAATTCGTGCGCAGTCCGGCGCCAGGCCGATGGGCATGCAGCATGGCCGGATCGTCACCGGACTGAATCACCTGAAGGCGCTCTCGAACATGACGGGCGTGCCGACGGCCGCGCTTGCCTTGTTGATCGCCGCGCCGGTGGGTCTCGGTCTGATCTTCGCGATCAAGCGTTCGACGCCCGGGCGCTTGCGTCTCGGCATCGGCTTGCTGTCGATCGTGTGCGGCCTCTACTTCTTCTGGTGGATTTTCATCACGCCCGAGGCCTTTCTCTGGCTGCGCCGCATCATCGCCGGGCTGCTCTTGCTGCAGTGTCTGCTGGCCGCCGTGCTCATGGTGGTCTATGTCCGCGTCGCCGGATGGATCGCCAGCCGGACAACGCGTCCAAAGCTGATGACCGCGCTGGCCGTGCCGTTGCTCGCCGTCGCGGTGTTCGGCCAATTCAGGCTCATGCGCTCCGGCGAGTTCGTGTCGAACCCGCCGCGTCCGCCGGGCTATGCGCTCGAGATGTTGCGGGTCGCGCAAGATGTGAAGGCCTTGCCGGCCGGGGCGACCTTGTTCGGCACGGCCTGGTGGCAATCGCCCGTCATCGCGCTGTTCTCCGGACGGCATTTCATGAATCTCGCGCATTGGCCGATCGACAGGATCAACGCCGCGCCGGACAAGTATTTCGTGACGGACATGTACTCGCAGAGCATCGACGCCTCGGCCATCCAGGAATTGCTGCAGCGTTCGTCCTATGTTCCGGTGATGAAATCGGATGGCGGATCGATTTACCGGCTGACGTCCGTGCGGCCGTACGATCCCTTCACGCCGAACGATGAGAACGTGGCGAAGCTGTCCAGCAGTCTCGATTTCTCGCGCGCCGATTACGCTGCGCGCCGCGGCATCTATCAGCGCGAAGCGGACCGCGATGCATGGATGTCGCCGCGTGCCGCGATCTTGCTCGCACGCAAGCACGAGGACACCGTGCGGATTGGGCTCGAGGTGCCGAATGAATTGTTCAAGGCCTCGAAGTCGGGCAGTCTGATGCTGGAGATCTCGAGCACCGGCTGTCTCGACCGGAAAATCGAGCTCGCCGAGAGCGGTGTTCATACGCTTGTGCTCTCGCTGGACTGTCCAGGTTCAGACGAGAGCAAGCCATTCGAGATCGACCTGCGAGCGGATCAGCATGTGCCTTACATCCCGCAGATCGATTCGGACAATCGTCAGCGTTCGGTGAGGCTGCGCTACGTCCGTCTGGAGACGGAGGGTGCCGCTTCTTCAGCGCGGAATGCTGTCACCGAGCCAGCCGTCAAGGAATAAGCCGCGTTGCTGCCTGGTGAGATCGCACGTCACGGCAGGCAACTGCCTTGGGCGAATTCCTGAAGAGGTATAGTCGCCCGGTTCCCGGATCGTTTCTTTCGTGTCCGGGTTCAGGCTTTTTTCCATGAAACGACGAACGTTCCACACCGGAGACGCCGAAGCGCTGCCGGGACCGTCGACTCACTCAACCTGGTGTTGAAACATGCAGCTCGTGTTGCTCTATTCGTTCTTCGCCGCCATCGCGACGCTCGCCAACATCGGCGCGCAGGATCTCACGACGCGCGTCTACGGCGGTCCGTGGCATATCGTGCTGTCGGTGCTCGTGGGCACGGGCGTCGGGCTGGTCGTGAAGTACGTGCTCGACAAGAAATGGATCTTCCGCTTCAAGGCGGAGAACGCTCGCCACGACGCGACCATGTTCACGCTCTACGTCACGATGGGCCTCGTCACCACCGCGATTTTCTGGGGTGTCGAATTCGCGTTCGAGCATGTCTTCGGGACGGCCACGATGCGTTACGTGGGCGCGTGCATCGGGCTGGCGATCGGCTATGTGATCAAGTACCGGCTCGACAAGCGCTACGTGTTCCGCAGCTTCGGCGGCGAGCAGGCCGCGCTGGCCGGCCGCGACTGATGCTCGTCGCCCCGGCGTCGCAGCGTCGCGTCAGAGCGACGCGCGCTTGAACAGGAAGCGCGGCACGTTGCGGATGATCAGCATGATGCCCCACCAGAACCACGGCGTATAAAGCACGTCCTTCTTGCGCTCGACCGCGCGCACGATGTCCTTCGCGACCTTCTCCGGCGTCGCGACCAGCGGACCGGGCAAAGGCAGCCCTTCGGTCATCGGCGTGGCGACGAAGCCCGGCTTGATGTCCAGCACATGCACGCCGACCTTGAAGAGACGCGCGCGCAGCCCTTCGAGGAAGGCCTGGAGCGCGGCCTTGGCGCTGCCATACAGATAATTCGACGGCCGCCCGCGATCGCCCGCCACTGATGAAATCACCGCAAGCACGCCGTGCCGCTGCGCCTCGAGCCGGTTGGCGAGCGGCGTGAGCAGCGCGATCAGCGAGAGCGCATTGGTGTGGAACTCGCGCACGGCCACCGCCGGGTCGTTCTGGCACGCGGCCTGGTCGGGCAGGGTGCCGGAGGCGACCAGCACGATATCGATGGAATCCATCTGCGCGGCGCAGGCGGCGAGCATCGCGGCGTGCTCGTCGAGCGTGTCGAGGTCGAGCCGGTACACCGCTGCGGACGCCGCGCCGCGCGCCGTGAGATCGGCGGCAACCTGCTCCATGCGGTCCTGATTGCGCGCCACGAGGAAGAAGCGCGCGCCCTTGGCGGCCCATTCGCGGGCACAGGCAAGGGCAATGGCGGACGTGGCGCCTACGATGACGATGTTCTTCATGAGGCGATCATTCGTTTCCAGAAGTGCGACAGCATCGCGGGATCGCGAAGCGATTCGAGCTGCTGCCATTGAGGATAAGCGGCGCGGAAATCGGCGGCGGACATGTGTGCGTCCTTCGCCGGATAGATGCGTCCGCCCGCTTCGCGCACGAGGGTGTCGAGCGCGGCGAACAGCTGCGCGTTGCGCGCATCGTGCTGGGGGAAGTCGAGTGCGAGCGAGGTGCCTTCCATCGGAAAGGACAGCAGTCCGGGCGACGCAATGTCGCCGCAGCGCTTGAGCACCGCGAGGAACGAGCCGGTCCCGCTCGACGAGATGCGGTCCAGCATCGCGCGCACCGCATCGCGTGCGGTCGCGGCCGGCACGACGCACTGGTACTGCTGGAAGCCCGAGGGTCCGTAAATGCGGTTCCATTCGAGCAGGCTGTCGAGCGGATAGAAGTAGCCGTCGTAGCCGACGCGCGACAGCTCGACCGGCTTGCGCTGCTTGCGGTAATACAGCTCGTTGAATGCGCGCAGGGTGAGGCCGTTGATGAGCGACACGGGCGGCGTGAACGGCACGCTGCGCTTGCGGCGTGCTTCGACGTCGAGCGAGCCGTGGATCGCGTGATCGCCCGCCATGAAGAGGCCGCGTCCGAGCGAGGCGCCGCGGCTCGCGCAATCCACCCAGGCGACGCAGTATTCGTGCTTCGCGTCGTACTCTTCCGAGAGCTCGAAAAACTCGTCGAGCTTGCCGAAGCGGATGCTCGTCACGTCGATCAGGCTCGTGCGAATGGGCATCAGCGCGAATTCGGCCCACAGGATGAGCCCGGTGAGCCCGAGGCCGCCGATGGTCGTCTTGAACCACTCGGGGTTCGTGTCCGGCGAGCATTCGAGCACCGTGCCGTCGCTGCGCGCGAGGCCGAACGCGCGCACGTGGCGGCCGAAGGTGCCGCGCACATGATGGTTCTTGCCATGCACGTCATTGGCGATGGCGCCGCCCAGCGTCACGTACTTCGTGCCCGGCGTGACCGGCAGCATCCAGCCGCGCGGCACGGCGACGTCGAGGATCTGCTCGAAGGTGATCCCGGGCTCGGCGCGCACGATGCCGCGCGTCCAGTCGGCCGAGATGATGCGGTCGAGCGCGAGCGTCTGGAACACGTGATCGGAACTGGCGAGGCAGACATCGCCATAGCTGCGGCCGTTGCCGAAGGCGAGCGTCGTGCCGTGCGTCTCTTGCACGCCGCGCCACTGCGCGTGTGCCTGATCGCGCCAGTGGGCGGCGTGCGGCGTCTGCGGCAGACGAGGGTAGCGGCCCCAGGAAAGCAGTTCGCTCATCGGTCAGGTCGCGAGCCAGAAGGCCAGGCCGCACAGCGCGACCACCAGCAGGCTGATGCGGTCGCGCGCGGCGAACACGATGGGGTCGTCGTTCATGCCGCCGCGATGCGTGATGATCCAGGTGCGGCTGATCCAGTAGAGCATGACCGGGCACGCAAGCCAGATGTATTGCGGATGCCGGTACAGCATCGTCGTGCCCCCGTCCTGGATGTACATGGCGAGCACCAGCACCGAGATGTAGCCCGATGCCGTGCCGAGCGACGATACCATCGAGAGGTCGTCGGACAGATAGCCGCGTCCGCGGGTTTTTTCGCGGCCGGCCTGCACCATCGCGTGCAGTTCGGCGTAACGCTTCACGAACGCGAGGCTCAGGAAGAAGAACATCGAGAAGGCGAGCAGCCAGAAGGTCAGATGCACGCTGATCGCAGCCGCCCCCGCGATGATACGCGTCGTGTAGAGCGCGGCCAGCGTGACCACGTCGATCATTACGTGCCGCTTGAGCACGAGCGAGTACGCGAGCGTCAGCACGTAATAGCCGAGCAGCACCGCGTTGAAGCGCCACGGCAGGAATACCGCGGCGATGCCGAACGCGAGGGCGAGCAGCACCGGACACAAGGCCATGCCCCACAGCAGCGGCAGGGTGCCGGCGGCGAGCGGCCGCCTGCGCTTGACCGGATGATGGCGGTCGTCTTCGAGATCGAGCAGGTCGTTCAGCAGGTAGACGCTCGACGCGCACAGGCCGAACGCGACGAACGCGAGCACGGCCTGCCCGAGCAGCGGCAGGTTGCCGAGATGATGCCCGGCGAGCAGCGGTACGAGGATCAGCAGGTTCTTGAGCCACTGGTGCACGCGCAGTGCCTTGGCCCAGACCTTGAGTTGCGGCGGACGGTTCTCGAACACCTGCTCGACGTTGGCGCCGCGATTCGCCGCGCGCATCACGCCCGCATGCGGATTGACGACATAGGCGCGGTCGGCCGATTGCCAGACGGCGATGTCGTCGTGCGAATTGCCGACGTAGTCGAAGCCTTTCTCGCCGTATTCGGCGACGAGCCGCTCACGCTTGCGATGCGACGAGAGATTGACGCGCTCGTCGCTGGCGAAGACGCGGTCGAAGAGGCCGAGATGCTCGGCGATGCGCTGCGCGAACGACTCGTGGCTCGCCGTGGCCAGCACGAGGTCGCGGCCCGCCGCGCGCATCTCCTTCAGCCAGCCGATGACCTGGAGGTTGTAGGGCAGGGTGGTCACGTCGATCGACACGTGCTCCGCGAGACGCGCCTTGAGCGCGGGCTTGCCGCCGCTCGCGAGCCATTGCAGCGGACGGAAGAACTTCTGCGGAAACGCTCTCAGGAAGGCGAAACCGCTCTCGACGAGAATGTCGGAGCGAATCAGCGTACCGTCGAGATCGACGACGATGGGCTTGCTCATTCAGTTCACGATAAGGTGATCAGGGTAAGCCCACTGCGAGGATCCGGTTGGAGCCGAAGCAAAAGCAGGGGCCGATTCGGATAGGGCATGGTCACTGCAAGTGGGCGGAATTTAGCACAAACGCAAGCACGTAATTTTACAAATCTTGCTGGCCGCGGCTTTTCCGAATTGTCATGCGGTTGCCGAAAAGGGTGACTTTGAGCACAATCGGTGCGGTTTCCACTTCATGACGCGGTCCGTATTCCTTTCGTGGCGCGGACACTTCTCCTTGCCCGATGAACGCGATTCCACCGCAAGGCCGCACCACCGCCCGGCCCGTCCAGCCCGACGCTGCCTGTCCGCTCAGCATTTCCATCGTGGTCTACCGGCCGGATGCGGCGCTGCTCGCGCGCACCGTCGAGACACTCGACGCCGCGCTGGCCGAACTGCATGACGTGGCGGGACACACGCGGCTCTACCTGATCGACAACGGCAATCCCGACGAGTTCGCCGATCTGCCGGCGCCCGTGAACGAAGGCGTCGAGACCATCGTGATCCGGGGGCACGGCAACGTCGGCTACGGGCGTGGCCACAATCTCGCGATCGAGCGGACCCACAGCCGCTTTCATCTGATCCTCAATCCCGATGTCGAGCTGAACGCCGACGGCCTGCGCCGCGCGCTCGCCTTTCTGAAGGCCGAGCCCGGCGCGGGACTGCTCGCGCCGTGGATCGGCGGGGACGACGGTGCGCAGCAGTTCCTGTGCCGCCGCTATCCGACCGTTCTCGATTTGTTCGCGCGCGGCTTCCTGCCCGCGTCGCTGCGCAAGTTTTTCGCGCAACGCCTGGCGCGCTATGAAATGCGTGATGTCATCGGCGAGCGGGATGTCGTATGGGATCCGCCCATCGTGAGCGGGTGTTTCATGCTCTTCAGGACCGATCTGCTCAAGTCGCTCGGCGGTTTCGATCCGCGCTATTTCCTCTACTTCGAGGACTACGACCTGAGCCTGCGCACGCGTGACTTCGCCCGTGTCGTGTATGTGCCGTCGGTGCGCATCCTGCATCACGGCGGCGGCGCGGCACGCAAGGGTTCGACGCATGTGAAGCTGTTCGTCACGTCGGCGTTCCGCTTCTTCAACCGCTTCGGCTGGAAGTGGCTATGAGCGCGCCGGGCCAACGCATCGCGGTGACGGGCGCGAACGGTTTCGTCGGCCGGGCGGTGAGCCGCGCGATGCTCGAACGCGGCATCGCGGCGACAGGGCTCGTGCGCCCTGGCGCGCAGTGCGGGCCGGGCGTCGAGACGCGTGTCGTCGAAGGGCTCGACGCGCTCAGTCCCGAATCGTTCGCGGGATGCAGCGCGGTGATCCATCTTGCTGCCCGCGTGCATGTGATGGGCGAGGCCGCGGCGCAAGCCGAGGCCGTGCTCGAAGCCTACCGGGCGGTCAACGTGACGGGCGCGCTCGGCGCCGCCGAGGCCGCGCGCCGCGCGGGCGCGACCCGCTTCGTGCTGATGAGCAGCATCAAGGCGCTGGGGGAGCACGACCTGGGCCGCCCCTTCACCGAAGACGACGAGCGCCGTCCGCCGGACGCGTACGGCGTCTCGAAGGCAGAAGCCGAGGTCCGGCTGCTCGAATTCGGCAGTCGCACGGGGATGGAGGTGGTGGTGGTGCGCCCGCCGCTGGTCTACGGTCCCGGCGTACGCGCGAATTTTCTTGCAATGATGAACGCTGTCGCGCGCGGCGTGCCGCTGCCACTGGGCGCGATCGACGCCCGCCGCAGCCTCGTTTCGGTGGACAACCTGGCGAGCGCGACGGTCGAATGCGCACTGCATCCTGCCGCCGCGGGCCACGTGTTCCATGTGACGGACGGCGAAGACCCGGGCGTCGCGGAACTCGTGCGCCGGCTGGGCGTGCATCTGGGCCGGCCGGCACGGCTGGTCCCGGTGCCGGCCGGCTGGCTGCGCGGCATGGCGCGGCTGGTGGGCAAGACCGCGCAGGTCGAACGCCTGACGAACAGCTTGCGGGTGGATTCCAGCCGGATTCGCGAGGCGCTGGGCTGGCGTGCGCCGCAGACGCTCGATCAGGGGCTGGCCGTGACGGCTGCGTGGTATCGCTCGGAGCGCCGTTAGCCTGCGCGCGTCAGGCGCAGCAAGGAAGCCGCACGGGGTAACGCTATTGGTCTGATTTAAAAAAACGGAGCCGTCGGACAATCGCGTATCCTTTGGGGTTTTGCCAAGCGAAACTCGCCCTCCGGAGCGCGTTCTTCGCCTGGATCATCCAATAACCCCGCATGCCGCTTTCGTTTCCTGACAACTCGCCTGTCTTGACCGCGATCATCGTCGCGGTGCTGGCTTTCGTCGCGTGCGTGCTGATTCTCCAGACGCTGCTGCGCACCGGCCTCGCCTGGCGCCTCGCCACCGATATTCCCAACGAACGCTCGCTGCACGAGCGGCCCACGCCACGCGTCGGCGGCTGGGGTATCGTGCCGGCGGGCGCCGCTGCAATGCTGGTCTGTGCGCCGTCCATGTGGCTCATCGCCGCCTCAATGCTCTTCCTCGCCGCCGTCTCGCTCATCGACGACCGCCGCGGCCTGCCCGCGCGTGTGCGCTTTGCCGCGCACTTCGTCGCGGTGATCGCGGTGATCGTCGGGCATCCGGCCACCGTGCCGTGGTGGGCGCTCGCGGTGATCGCCTTCCTGATGCTCTGGCTGATCAATCTCTACAACTTCATGGACGGTTCGGACGGCCTTGCCGGCGGCATGGCGCTGTTCGGCTTCGCAGGGTACGCCGCGGCCGCACTTGCCGGCCCCGCGCCTGTGCCGGCGGTCGGCCTGGGTCTGGCGAGCATCGGCATTGCCGGCGCCGCCGCCGGCTTCCTGACCCTGAATTTTCATCCGGCCCGGATTTTTCTCGGCGATGCCGGGTCTATTTCGCTGGGGTTTCTCGCGGGCGCGCTGGGTTACTGGGGCTGGCAGCACGGCGTGTGGCCCATCTGGTTCCCGGCGCTGGTGTTCGCGCCGTTCATCGCCGACGCTTCAGTGACGCTGATCCGGCGCCTCGCGCGCGGCGAAAGATTTTGGCAAGCGCATCGCGAGCATTACTATCAGCGTATGGTGCGTATGGGTTTCGGACATGCACGTACGGCGCTTGTCTGGTATCTGTTCATGCTGGCGGGCATAATTCTCGCCAATACAGCGCTGCATTTTTCCCTCTCCATGCAGTGGCTGGCAGTTGCGGGCTGGGCAGTCGTGGTTGTGGCAGCGGGCGCGGTCATCGACGCGCGTTGGCGGCGGCATGAAACGCGCCGTTCCGAACAATCTTGAGGTCCTGCTGATGAATCGAATCAAAGCTTCGTGGCTATCGGCGGGGGCATTCTTCTTCGATCTGGTTGCCGTCGCCGGTTCCTGGGTTGCCGCCTACGTCATCCGCTTCAACGGCAGCGTGCCGCATACGTTCCGGGAGAACGCGATTGACGCGCTCATCTGGGTGCTGCCGCTCTATGGCGTGGTGTTTCGCGTCTTCGGCCTGTATCGCGGCATGTGGGTGTTCGCGAGCCTGCCGGACCTGATGCGCATCTCGAAGTCGGTCGTGGTGGGCGCGCTGCTCGTGATGATCGGCGCCGTGATGTGGCAGCCGCTGCCCGTCATCCCGCGTTCCGTTCTCATCGTCTCCCCGCTGCTGCTGTTCCTCACCATGGGCGGCGCGCGTGCGCTGTATCGCGCGGGCAAGGAGTTCTATCTGTACGGCGGGCTGGTCGGGCAGGGCAAGCCCGTGATCGTGCTCGGCGCGGGCACGGCCGGCGCGATGCTGGCGCGCGAGCTGGCACGGTCCAGCGAATGGCGTCTCGTCGGCCTGCTCGATGACGACCCGGCCAAGCAGGGCCGCGAAGTCCTCGGCCATAAGGTGCTCGGCAAGTTCGGCGACCTGCCGAAGTTCGCGGAGCTGTACAAGACCGATTACGCGATCATCGCGATCCCGTCGGCCTCCGTCGACGAGCAACGGCGCGTGGCCACGCTGTGCGTGCGCGCCGGCGTCAAGGTGATGGTGCTGCCCGCGCTCAGCCAGCTGACGGCGGGCGAGGGTAATTTCCTGTCGCGCGTGCGGCAGATCGACCTCGAGGACCTGCTGGGCCGCGAGCCGGTGAAGATCGACATGCCGCACGTCGAACGCCTGCTGCATGGGCGCGTCGTGATGGTGACGGGCGCAGGCGGCTCGATCGGCTCGGAACTGTGCCGGCAGATCCTGCGTTTCTCGCCCGCCCAGCTGGTGGCCTACGACCTCAGCGAATACGCGATGTACCGGCTCATCGAGGAACTGCACGAGAAGTTTCCGGAGTGCTCGGTGATCCCGGTGGTGGGCGACGCGAAGGATTCGCTGCTGCTCGACCAGACCATGGGTCGCTTCACGCCGCACATCGTCTTCCACGCGGCGGCCTACAAGCATGTGCCGCTGATGGAAGAACAGAACGCGTGGCAGGCGGTGCGCAACAACGTGCTCGGCACCTTGCGGGTGGCGCGTTCGGCGATCCGCCATGACGTGCGCCACTTCGTGCTGATTTCCACCGACAAGGCCGTCAACCCGACCAATGTGATGGGCGCGTCCAAGCGTCTCGCCGAGATGGCGTGCCAGGCCTTGCAGCAGTCCGCGCCGCGCACGCAGTTCGAGACGGTGCGCTTCGGCAATGTGCTCGGCAGCGCGGGCAGCGTGATTCCGAAGTTCCAGCAGCAGATTGCGAAGGGCGGTCCGGTCACGGTCACGCATCCGGAGATCACGCGCTTCTTCATGACCATTCCCGAAGCGGCGCAGCTGGTGCTGCAGGCGTCGAGCATGGGGCGCGGCGGCGAGATCTTCATTCTCGACATGGGCCAGCCGGTGAAGATCGTCGATCTCGCGCGCGACCTGATCCGCCTGTACGGCTATTCGGAAGAGCAGATCCGCATTGTGTTCACGGGCTTGCGGCCGGGCGAGAAGCTCTACGAAGAACTGCTCGCCGACGACGAAACCACCACGCGCACGCCGCATCCGAAGCTGCGCATTGCGCAGGCGCGGGGCGTGCCGGACGATTTCATCGACGAGTTGCTGCCGTGGCTGATGCAGCACCGCGTGCTGTCCGACGAAGAGGTGCGCCGCGACCTGCGCCGGTGGGTGCCGGAGTATCAGACCACGATGCTGCCGGTGCTGCAGAGCGTGCCGGTCGTGAAGGCCGCGAACGAGCGCAACGCGGGGCGCTGAACCACAGCGAGGCGACGCATGACGGCGACGCTCGACGACGTACAGGCGCTGACCCACGCGGGCTCGCTGGTGTCGGGCGAGGGGATGATCGTCGCGCCGTATGACCTCGAAATCGCGGGCGGCGACGCTTCCGGGCATCGGCCATTGAGCGAATATCCCGGCATCCTGCACGCGGGGCATGCGCCGTTCCAGGCGGATTATGCGAACGCGCGGCGGGTTCACCTGATCAACGCGTTCGGCGTGACGCTGGGCGATTCGATCATCGGGCTGACGGCGCTGTTCGCGCTCAAGCGTCGCCATCCTCATCTGAGCTTCACGATCTATCGACCGTCGCGCGCGCCGCGTTACGTGCAGCGGCTCTATGAACTGGCCGCGCCGCAGTTCGGCGAGCTTGCCGTGCTGCCTGTGCCGTTCGCGGCGCTTCCCGAAGCCGACTTGAAGATCGATGCAGGCAATCAATTGTTCTGGCCGCAGTTCGCCGCGCTGCCGATGATCGATTTCTTCCTGTGGGCGCTGGGGCTCGAGCCCACGAGCGTCGCCGCGGCCGACAAGTGCAATCGCTGGCTCGCGGACCTGCCGCTGCCGGCGCTGGCGCACCCGCCCTATGCCTTGTTCTGTCCGGGCGCGAGCACGCCGGTGCGGAGCATCAGCGCGTCGGCGCATGCAAGCATCGTCGAGCGTCTCGCCCATGCAACCGGCCTCGACGTGCTGGGCTTCGGTGCCGTCGATCATCCGCGTTATCGCAATATCGCGCCGCTGTCCGTCGATACAGTGGCCTTCCTCGCGTGGGTCGGGCACGCGCGCTGTCTGGTGACGGCAGATTCTGCGGCGCTGCATGTCGCGGCGGGTTTCGGGGTGCCGACCACCGCGTTCTTCACAACGATTCCCGCGCACTTGCGAGCACGCGATTACGCGAACTGTGTGGCTGTCGAGATCGACGTGCCGGATCTGCGCGGCATGCACGCGAGCGCGCGTGCCGCCGATCTGGGGAAGCTGGAGCGCGCGTTTCGCGACTACGACTGGAGCGCGATGCCGCTCCTGCCGCTGACGCCGCTTGCACCGCTTGCGCCGCCCACACCGACAACGCCGACAACGCCGACAACGCCGCCCGCACCGCCCACACCGCCCACACCGCCCACACCGCCCACACCGCCAACGGTGCTTACACCGCTTACGCCGCCAGTGCAGCTTATGCCGCTCACGCAGCCGACGCCATCAACGGTATCAACGCCACCCACGCCAACACCACCCCAAAGCGCCGCCTGAACGCCTACTCCGGCTTACCGCCGCTGCGCACCTGAAACGTCGGCAGACGGCTATAGAGTTCCGCAACCCAGTCGATGAACACGCGCACGCGCCTCGGCTGATGCCGGTTGGCCGCATACAGCACCGACACCACGCGCGGATACGACGGATACTCCTTCAAGATTTCCTTGAGCGCGCCGCTCTTCAGCAGCGGATCGAGCGTGTAGCTGGACGCCTGGATCAAGCCCAGTCCCGCGACGCCGGCGGCAATGTACGAATCGCCGTCGTTGACCGCGATCTTGTGCTGCATGGTGATGCTGCGCGTCTCGCCGTTGACGCCGAATTCCCAGTTGCGCACGCGTCCCGAATGGTTGAGCACGTAGCCAATGGCCAGGTGCTGTTCGAGATCGTCGAGCGTCAGCGGCTCGCCGTGCGCGTCGAGATACTTCGGTGCGGCGCAGGTGATCTGCGTATAGGCGCCGATGCGTTTCGCCACCAGCCCGACGTCGCCGACCGCGCCCACGCGCACGACGCAATCCACGGCTTCCTCGACGAGATCCACCTGTCGGTCGGTCAGCAGCAACTCGACGCCGATCTCGGGATACGCCGCGAAGAATTCCGGCAGCGCGGGGATGATGGTGCTCTTGGCCATCACCTGCGGCAGGCTGATCTTGATGTGTCCTTTCGGATTGGTCTTCGAGTGCGCGAGCGACGCTTCCATGTCGTCCACTTCGCCCAGCACGCGCACGCAGCGCTCGTAATAGGCTTCGCCGTCCTCGGTGATGCTGATGCTGCGCGTGGTGCGGTTGATGAGGCGTGCGCCGAGATGCGCTTCGAGCGCCTGGAGCGTGCGCGAGACGCTGGCGGGAGGCAGGCGCAGGGCGTCGGCGGCTTTGGAGAAACTGCCCGCCTCGACAACCCGCGCGAAGACTTTCATTGCAAGGAAGCGATCCATGCTCGGGGTCCGGAAACGTGTCGGCGCGGCCGCGTGGTCGCGCGCGATGACTCAGCATGCCGGCGGCCTGCTTTTTTCAAGCGACGATCATACTGAAGATCGCACGGACGCGCGTCAAACGTGAACGGGGCAAGCCGCGCGCGTCAGAGTCCGAGACCCTGGCAGAGCCACCAGGAGTAGTGCTCGATCATCCGCTGGAACGGCGCGTGATGGCCGTAGGCGATCGAGGAGACGGCGAGCAGGCCGACGCCCGCGGCAAGCGCGCGCGGCATCTTGCGCGGCTGATCGAAGACGCGTGCGAGCAGCAGGCCTGCCACCAACGCGCCGAGCACCCAGCCGGCGACGACTTCAGCCGGCGTGTGCGCATCCTGGATGATGCGGCTCGCGCCGATGGCCGCCGCGAGCGCGAGACCGCCCACCGCGCCCAGCCGGTACCACGCGCCGCCCAGGCCGCCGAACAGCAGCCCGCCGGCCACGGTGTAGATCGAGGCGGCGAGCATCGTATGGCCGCTGATCATGCGCAACTGGATGGCGGAAATTTCAAGGCCGCAGCCGGCGTACAGCACCTTGGAGAGCCCGACGAGTCCCATGCCGAGCGTGAGCAGCGCGGCCCAGCGGATCGCGAGGCGCAGGTCCACCGTGCGCAGCCAGAGCGCGCAGACGAGCGCGAGCGGCAACAGGAGCGCCGCGTCGCCGAGATTCGAGAGAGTCCAGAGTACCCTTGTTTCCATGCGTATTCGTTCCAGGTAACTTCACGGGCGCCGACGAAAAGGTCAACGAACGTGGCGGCGCATGCGCCTGCTTGCGCCTATGTACTGTTGGCATCGGCCTCCTTGCGGCGGCCTGCCAGCCGGTATTCGGTCGGCGAAATCGACAGCCGCTTGCGGAAGATCTTGGCGAGACCATCGCCGCTGCCGGCGCCGCAACGCCGCGCGATCTTGTCCACCGGCAGGTCGGTGCCGGCGAGCAGCATGCAGCTCGCATCGAGCCGCGCGCGCAACAGATACTCCGACGGCGTCAGTCCGATCTGCGCCTTGAAGCGGCGCAGGAAATTGCGTTCGCTCATCGCCGCGACGCGCGCCGCATCGGCAATCGAGATCGGCCGCACGTAGTTCTCGCGAATCCAGCGCGCGGCCGCGTCGATCTTCTGGCGCACGCCGCCGCCGTCGGTGTCGTCGAGGAGCGTCGCGAGCTTGTGCCACGCGCCCGGAATCGAGCGTTCCGATACTTCGCGCGCCACCGCCGAGCCATAGTCGCGCTTGATGATGGACAGCGCCGCCGCGATCGGTCCTTTCGGATCATCGAGCGTGAGCGTCTGCTCGGCGATGAACAGCGGATTCGCCATGCCGGGCAGGTGCGCGGCCGGAAACGCCGGCGCCGCTGCTTCTCCGGCGAAATCGAGCGAGCGGCTCTGCACGGTGAGATTGGCTGCCGTGAGAATGTGCGCGCCTTCGCCGATCGCCTTGATGAACGGAATCTTCGGCGCCACGCGGCCGAGGCGCTTGCGCAGCATCGTGTCGTGCCGCGCCTGCCGCGCGCCCGCGCCGCCCGCAATGAACAATGCATCGCATTCGTTCATCCAGCGCGTCTCCAGGCTGTCGGTCCAGATGCGCATCGAACAACTGCTCGCCACGCTGCCGCCTTCACTGGACAAAAATAGCAGCGAATAGTGCGGCGCTTCCGTGCGGTGGCCAGCATCCGCCGGCAGATGGACTTCGTTGGCGAGCGAAAAAACTTCGGAGATAGAACTGACCTCGACGAGCGAGAATTCCTCGAAGATCAGAATGCCGATCCGCTTCTCCGTGCCGGCCATGCCGGCGGGCTCGGGCTCGATGCCGGGCGTGACCCCGCGCACCACCTGAAGCCTGCCCATGCCATTGGCGTATTCCATCGACTTTCTCCCTCGACCGAAACGGACCCGCAAGGCGTCCGGACCGGTCACATGCAAGGAACGCGAACCTCCGTTGAAGGCAGCGCAAGGTGCGGCAATGTGAGCTCACATGCGTCGCACTATACGCGGCAGGCAACATTCGCCACGCGCGCAGTCGGAAAAAGGCGAAGTGTTGGCAGATGATTTCGATACTCGAGGAATAAGCTCACATCATTTCTGTCGTCTGACGAAACCGGCGACCCGTATTGCATAACAAGAGGCGTGCCGCGAACGCTCGACGACGCATCGGGCATGCCTCCCGACAACCATCAGACGAGGTGAGCCGATGCTCAAAGTACGCAAGGCGGTGTTTCCTGTCGCGGGCCTCGGCACGCGCTTCCTTCCGGCCACCAAGGCGAGCCCGAAGGAAATGCTGCCGGTGGTCGACAAGCCGCTGATCCAGTATGCGGTCGAGGAAGCGATGGCCGCGGGCATCACCGAGATGATCTTCGTCACGGGCCGCAGCAAGCGCGCAATCGAAGATCATTTCGACAAGTCCTACGAGATCGAATCCGAACTCGAAGCGCGCGGCAAGCAGAAGCTGCTCGACCTCGTGCGCAGCATCAAGCCGAGCCATGTCAACTGCATCTACGTGCGCCAGGCGGAAGCGCTCGGACTGGGCCACGCGGTGCTGTGCGCGGAGAAGCTGGTGGGTGCGGAGCCGTTCGCGGTCGTGCTCGCCGATGACCTGCTCGATGGCGAGCCGCCGGTGCTCTCGCAAATGGTCGATGTGTTCGATCACTACCATTCGTCGGTGATCGGCGTGGAGGAGATCGACCGGCAGGACTCGCGTTCGTACGGCGTGATCGAAGGCAAGCCGTGGGACGACGGGCTCTTCAAGCTCTCGCGCATGGTCGAGAAGCCGGAGCCGGCGCAGGCGCCGTCGAACTTCGGCGTGGTGGGCCGCTATGTGCTGATGCCGCGCGTGTTCGACTTCCTGCGCAAGCAGAAGCCCGGCGCGGGCGGCGAGATTCAGCTGACCGATGCGATCCAGGCGCTGCTCACGCAGGAACAGGTGCTGGCGTTCCGTTATCGCGGCAAGCGCTTCGATTGCGGCAGCAAGCTCGGCTATTTGAAGGCGACGGTTGAATTCGCGCTGCGCCATCCTGAAGTGCGCGACGAGTTCGAGCGCTATCTGCGCGCGCAATTCGCTGTGCAGGAAGTGCAGCAACAAGCAGTAGTGGCGCCTGCCGCGGATGACGCGAGCGCGTGCCCGATCGTAGAGGCATAACAGGTTTCTTGGCGGGAAGGATGGGCGGCGCGCAGCGATGCGCGCCGTTTGTCTTTTTAGCGTTGGACCGAGTGCAGGCGCTCAGCGAAAGTACGCCTTGGTGTTCTCGTGGACGTCGTCGCGCGTGAGCAGTTCGTCGCGCGAAAGCCATTGATATTCGCTGTGCTGATCGAAGCGGCCGATGGCCGCCGTGGCGTTCAGCGTCAGCGTGTAGGCGAGCACGACGTAGTGCGTGCCGAAGCCGCCGGCGCCCGCGAAGTTGTCGTCGTAGCGATGTTCATACACGCCGAAGAAGCGCGATCCCGCGCGCTCCATGCTCGCCACGCCCAGCTCGTTGTGGGCGATGCGCGTGAACGCACCATCGAGCGATTCGTCCTTGGCGATGCGCCCGCCCGGCACGAACCAGGTGCCCTGCGCCGGCCGGTTGCGCCGCCGTCCCACCAGAATGTGCCGGTTGCCGTCGGTGACGATCAGGTCGATCGAGACCAGCGGCGCAAGCCGTACCACGGTCAGGAAATCCGCCTCGCTCAGCATCGCCGCTCCGTAGGTCGCGTCCATCGTGGCCGGGTTCATTGCGAATCGAGTGTAGCGCGCGGGCTCGCCTCGCCGGCATGCGCGGCACTGGCGAAAACCGCCTGAATCCCGTCAGCGCAGGCCATGCGGCAAGCATGCCGCGCAGCGCTCATTGCCCCACGTATCCAGCCGGACGGATCACGTTCGCGCGCATCGAATCGGCATTGTTCGACACGACGTACACCGGCGCGGCCGTCAGCACGAGCGGCACCTGGCCGTCGCTGTACGGCACCGTCGATGCGTTGCCCATCATGTCGAACACGGTGACCGAGCCGGACTTGCCCGGCGCATCCACGGCGAGCCGGTAGTTCACTGCGCGGGTCGCATCGAAGCCTTTGGCGCCGGGCCATGCGGCGTTGTCGTGGGTCCACAGCGCGGTCACGACGCGGCCGTTGTTCAGGCGCTGGAACGCATAGGCGTAGACGCCTTTCGGCGTGTCCTTCACCGGACCCAGCGTAGTCGTGCCGTCGATGAGGCGCGTCATCGCGGCTACCGCCATCGCGGCGGGCTTCGGACTGATCTGCTTCTGCCCGAAGCCGCCTTGCGGGTTCACGAGGTCGAAGAAGATACCGTAGCCAATCTCGTTGGGGATATCGGCGGAATAGAACACGAAGCTCACGTCCGCGCCTTCGCCAAGCAGGATCAGATGCGCGCGCGCCACCACCGCGCCCTGCGCATACAGCACGTTCCAGCCAGGCGAGTTCGGTCCGTACTTGCTGCCGATGTCATAGCTCACGCCTGTCTCGGTGACGAACAGCTTCGCGCCGGGTTTGACCACGTCGGTCATCGCGCGGCGCAGGTCGCGCATCATGCCCGGCATGGCTTTCGCGGCGGTGGCCGGGGAGGCGTCGAAGCGCTCCGGCGGATGCGACGGCGACGTGCCGACATCGTAATAGCCATGGGCGCTGACGCCGTCGAGATATTTGCCGATGCCGAGCGGCGCGAGGCGTCGCAGCCACTTCGTGTTCGACGCCAGATTCGACAGCGTCAGCCCCATCACGACGGCATTCGGATCGCCCGCGTGGATGGCGTCGTGCGTGGCCTTGTACAGCGCGACGAGATTGGCGTCCGTATCCTTCCAGGGCAGGCCGCCCTCGTAGTCGGGCTCCCAGGTCACCTGATAGTAGTTGTGCGTCTGCCGCGCGAACCAGGTCTTGCGCACCGTGTTCGATTCCTCGCCGACACGCTTCATATAGGCGCTGTAAGCATCGAGCGAAACCGGCGCCCAGCTGTGCGTGCGCTCCTTGGTCGGACTGGCCCAGGCGGGAATGCCGTCGAGCTGGATGAGGCGCAGCAGGTCGCCGGGCTTGAAGAACGCCGCAAGATTGTCGGCGGAGGCGTTGAAGGTGTTGGGGCCTTTTTCTTCGGTCACGTACCAGTTGCGGTTGTCGTTCACCCAGGTGAGGCCAAGGTCCGTGTAGAGCGGCCGATAGCCGTCGCCCGAGCAGCAGTCCTCGCCCGGTTTGAGGTACGCGGAGCCTTGCCCGCCGAAGCGGTGCTGATCGGGATGCGCGAAGGTGACGGGCGGCAGCGTGGTCGACACGTCCGGCAGCACGCCGAAGGTGGCCATGCCGGCGGCCCGTGTGCCGCGCATCGGCAACGTGCTCTTGCCCGAAACGAGCGAGGCGCTCACGGAGAAATACCCCGCCGCCTCCGACATGCAGGCGAGCGTGTACGTGCCCGGCTGGGCCTTCACCGGAAAACGGCCGCTTGCCTTCGGGGTATTCCACGCATCGCGTATCTGCCATTCGACCGTGTCGGCGGCCTGGGTCCGCGTCGTGATCGCGATGCGGACGGGCGCATCGAGCGGAAACATGCGCGTGCCGTCGCTGCCGGGCGTATCGGCTTCGATCGGTTCGCCTCCCGGTTTCGCCGCGATGGGCGGCGCGGGCGCGCTGCAACGCAAGGGCGGGGTGTCGGCCGGGTCTGGCGCCTCGTTCTCGGCGACCTTCACGAGCGCCGCGCGCGGCGCTCCGGGTCCTTCCGTGGCGAGCGTCTCGATGCGGGTGGCCAGCGTTTCGGCGGGGCCCGTCTTGTCGCAGGCGGCCAGCGCCAGCAGCGCGCCTGCTGCCATGGCGATGCGCGCCCGCCGGACGCGCTGGGTTCGGCGAGCGGCGGAGAAACGCGAAGCGGGTGTCCGGTTCATCGTGAGCCTGGCGCGTGAGCGCTCTGTGCCGCCCATGCGGCGAAGGCGCTCGGGCTACGCGCCAAGCGCACACGATGCTGCCTGCGCCGGCGGCCTACCGTGCGCGCGCGCACGCGTGGGCGTGCGTCGTCGGATGAATGCTGGACCGGATGCCTGGCGTTTCGAATGTGAACGCTCAGGGGCGGCATCCATGTGCGTGGGCGCTCATCCAATTTCAGGAGTGAAACATGGAAGGATGACCACGACAATGGGATCTGCCTGTGAAAACCCGGCAAAGCTGACCGGCTCGGACACGGCTTCGCCGCACCAAAGCCAGCGTGATTTGAATGACATGAGAGGTTTGCAAACAAGCGTGCGTATTCTCCCGATGATTACAGCCGCTTTCAACGGCATGGAGAAAGCCGTGTCAAACCGTGCACCGCCGCAAAGCACTAGAGAATGGCGGACAGGTCGGGTGCCGCATCCCGGCGGATGCGTGGGCTGATACGGGTGCCGCTGTTTCGCAGTGCAGCATCGGGAATCAAATGAGCACGCTTTGAAATCGTGATTAACTTAAAATATCGCTGATTAAAGATGAGCACGAAAACGCTTCGATTATCCAGAGCGATAAAATAGCGCTTTATTAATTTCGTTCAAATTGACGGAATTAATGGAAATGCGAAAACAGCTTTAAGCTTGCTTTATGAACCAGCAGGAAAGGAAAAAAATTCCCGATTTGAGCGATACACACACGGCCCTCTGAACGCAGCAATGTTTCACCGTTGAATCAGTTTCTTTGCTCCGACTTGGGCCGAGCCTCCGGGCGCCAGCCGCACAGGGCCGTGGGGCGGGGCTTTCAGACTTTGTCCATGGCCGATCGGGCGGCTGACGGGCGTGGATTGCACTAAGCCACGGACTAAAAGTTTGTATGACAAATCGTGTTTCTATCGCGTGATTCTTTAGAAAGCCGCGCATTCGGAATTTGGGGAGGGATATCAATGTGCGCTCACCCTCATAGCGCGACAGATTTTGTGGTTCAAGCGCGAAAATCTAGAGCACAAAAAAGTTTGTCTGCTTATTATTCAAGCCAGCGGATCGATTCCGCCATCACTCCGTTCCAATCGGTCACGGCAACCCGGCGAAGTTCGGGAAACTCCTTTGATGCGCCGCAATGACCGAGAACTCTTCCGCACCTCCTTGGAAACAAAGCTGCAGAGGATGACCATGCCTTACGCCAATCTCGAACCCGCAGTCATGGGTTGGACGCCGCCCGCGGCGCGAACTTCGCAGACCGAGGTCCGCCGCATCGCGATCCTGTTGTTCGACGGATTCTCCCTGCTGGGCGCGGGGATCGTCGCGGAAGTTTTCCACATGGCCAACGAGCTGTCGTCGGCACGGTCCCGCGTGGACTGCACCTACGACGTCCGTTTCCTGTCGGTGGAAGGCGGCAACGTCGCCTGCTCGTCGTCGGTGCGCGTGTGGACCGACGGCCTGGACGCGCGCCACTACGGCGGCTTCGACGCGCTGTTCGTTGCCGGCGGCCGGGGCGCGGAAGGCGCCGCGAAGGACGACCGCATCGTCGAATGGCTGCGCCGCGTGCAGACCAAGACCACCGTCGTCCGCGCCATCTCCGAGGGCCGCAAGGTGCTCGACGCCGCGGGCATCGGCCCGGTGCAGGATCCGCAGGCGCGCTACGGCGGCGCCATGATCCATCTGGTGCGCGAAGAGCAGTCGGCCGACGCCGGCGACCGCTACGAGTCGATGAAGGGCGCGCTGCTGATCGTGAAGCGCGACCTCGGCATCGACGTGTCGCGCAGCGTCGCGGAACGCCTGATGCCGGGTTCGGCGGCGAAGCTGGTGTCGATTCTCGGCGACAGCGGCGCGGCCTCTGCCGGCGACAAGATCCGGGCGGCGGCGCGCTGGCTGCAGGACAACTGCGAGCGGCCGATCTCGGTGGTCGACGCGGCGCAGGTGGCCTCGATGAGCGAACGCAACTTCCTGCGCCGCTTCAAGATCGAGATGGGCATCACGCCGTCCGACTACCTGTTGCAGGCGCGGCTCGCCGTCACCTGTGCGCTGCTGACGGATTCGGAACTGCCGGTCGACAAGATCGCGCGCCGCAGCGGCATGGGCAACGGCGACCGGCTGGCGAAGATTTTTCGCAAGCGCCTCCTGATCTCTCCGACCGAGTACCGGACGCAGAGCAGGCGCGAAGCAAACGGCTGAACGGCCGAACGGCTGATAAGCGCGCTAGCGCGCATGGTCTGAACAACGATGGCGTATACCGTCGAAGGTTTGGCCGGACCAGAACGGTTCGGCACTCAATCATGCTCGGGCGGCAGTGTGCTGCCCGACCGAAATCGCAGGCAGGAGTCCATATGACGAATGAGGCACGCACGGTAGGCGAGAAGATGACTGGCACGACAAGCATGGAGACGGCCGCGTGCCGCAGGCTTGTGCCGGTCATTCTCGCCGGCGGCTCGGGCACGCGCCTGTGGCCGATGTCCCGTGAACAGTTCCCGAAGCAGCTGATCGGCATCGTCGGCCGGGATTCGCTGTTGCAGGCTACTGTCGGCCGTCTCAAGGGTTTCTCGGGCGACTTCAAGGTGGCCGCTGCACCGATCATCGTGTGCGGCGAGGAGCATCGCTTCACCACGGAAGAGCAGACCCGTGAAGCAGGCGTCGATGCCCGCATCATCGTCGAACCGGCGCGCCGCGATACGGCGCCCGCGCTCACGCTCGCCGCACTCGCGGCGATCAAGGACGGCGAGGACGCCATCATGGTCGCGATGCCCGCTGATCACTCGATCGCCGACCTGCCGGCGCTGCATCGCGCGATTGCCATCGCGGCGGAGCATGCGGCACGCGGCGTGATCGCGACGCTCGGCATTCCGCCGACGCGCCCCGACACCGGCTTCGGCTACATCCGCCTGGGCGAGGCGCTGGAAGACGGCGCGCACAAGATCGAGCGCTTCGTCGAGAAGCCCGCGGCCGAGCTGGCGACGCAATACGTCGCGGCCGGCACGTACTGGTGGAACAGCGGCATTTTCGTGGTGCGCGCGAGCGTGTGGCTCGCCGCGTTGCAGAAGCTCAATGGCGAGATGCACGCGGCCTGCCGCGCCGCGCTCGCTGAAGGTCGCGACGACGGCAAGTTCGTGCGTCCGTCGGCCGCCGAGTTTGGCCGCGCGCCGTCGGATTCGATCGACTACGCGGTGATGGAGCACATCGGCACGAACAACCGGCCGTGCGAAGGCGTGGTGGTGCCGCTGGTGGCGGGCTGGTCCGACCTCGGCTCGTGGGACGCCGTGTGGGACGCGATGGACAAGGACGAGTCGGGCAACGTCGCGAGCGGCCGGGTGATGTTCGAAGGCGCCACGTCGAGCTATGCGCGCTCCGAAGGCGGCCGCCTGGTGGCGTGCGTCGGCACGACCAACATCGTCGTGGTCGAGACGGATGACGCCGTGCTGGTGGCGGACCGTTCGCGCGTGCAGGACATCAAGGGACTGGTGGCGCGCATCCGCGAACAGCATGCGCCCGAAGCCAACGCGCATCGCAAGGTGCGCCGTCCGTGGGGCTTCTACGATTCGATCGAACACGGCGAGCGATTCCAGGTGAAACGCATCGTGGTGTCGCCGGGCTCGAAGCTCTCGCTGCAGATGCATCATCACCGCGCGGAGCACTGGATCGTCGTGTGCGGCACGGCGCTGGTCACGCGCGGCGACGAGCAGTTCATGCTGTCCGAGAACCAGTCGACCTTCATTCCGCTCGGCGTGACGCATCGGCTGGAGAACCCGGGCAAGGTGCCGCTCGAGATCATCGAGGTGCAGTCGGGCAGCTATCTCGGCGAAGACGACATCGTGCGCTTCGACGACACCTACGGCCGCTGCAACTGAGCACGGCACGAGAGCAGGAACAGGCAACAAACAGGCAGCACGCGACACTTCTTTGCAGCGGCTTCACACCAGATCAAAGACTGGCTGGCGAGGGAGGGCACGAGCGGGTGCAGTACAGGGGCGATAAGCATTCGGGGGAATGACATGCGCGATTTACAGGGATTGCTGGCCAGGCTGTTCGACGTCATCGTGATCGTCGGCGGCGCGGCCGTGGCATCGCAGATCAGGTTCGAGTACATCGAGGCTCACGCCTATTCGGTGGCGTTCGTCGCGTTCGCGGCGGCGTTCTCGCTCGCGCTGTTTCCGGGCTTTGGCGTGTATCAGTCGTGGCGCGGCCGCAGCAAGCTGCAACTGGCCTGCCAGGTGTCGCTCGGCTGGCTCGTCGTGCAAGGCTGCGCGCTCGCACTGATGTTCTCCCTGCATCGCCTCGACTATGTGTCGCGTCTGTGGTTTGCCTACTGGACCGCGATGTCCGGCGGCCTGATGATCGCCGGCCGGCTGATCACGCACGCGGTGCTCGCGCACATGCGCCATGCGGGCATGAACCTGCATCAGGTGGCGATCGTCGGCTGCGGGCGGCACTGCCATTCGATGATCCGCAAGGTCGACCGCGCCACCGACTCCGGTTTCCGCGCCACCGCCGTCTTCAATGCGGCGCCGGAAAGCGGCGCGATCAACACGGATGTGCCGGTGTTCGACAACTACGAGGCGTTCGTCAATTTCGTGCGCACCCAGCACGTCGATGAAGTGTGGCTCGCGTTGCCGCTGTCGCAGGAGCGCATGATCCTGCGCTTCGTGAACGAGTTCCGCGATGACCTCATCAACGTGCGTTTCATCCCGGACGTGCGCAGTCTCGCGCTGTTCGAAAGCGGCGTGACGGATCTGCTCGGCACGCCCGCGATCAACCTGGTGGCGTCGCCGCTGTCGGCGTCGGCGCTGCTGAAGAAGGAACTGTTCGACCGCGCGTTCGCGCTGGCCGCGCTGATCGCCGTCGCGCCGCTGATGCTCGGCATTGCGCTCGCGATCAAGCTGACCTCGCGCGGGCCGGTGTTCTTCAGGCAACGCCGCAAGGGCGCGGATGGCCGCGTCTTCCGAATCTACAAATTCCGTTCAATGCGTCTGCATACGGAACAGGCCGGAGTGCTCCAGCAGGCCACGCGCGGCGACCCGCGCGTGACCCGGGTCGGAGCGTTCCTGCGCCGTACCAGCCTCGATGAGCTGCCGCAGTTCCTCAACGTTCTGTTCGGCGACATGTCGGTCGTGGGCCCGCGTCCACACGCACTGGAACATGACGACCTGTATCAGAAGGTCGTATCGGGGTACATCCATCGTTACCGGATCAAGCCGGGCATTACCGGCTGGGCCCAGGTCAACGGATTTCGAGGAGAGACTGATCGCATCGAGAAGATGGAAGGACGCGTCGCACACGATTTGTACTACCTGGGTAACTGGTCGTTCGGCCTCGACATGAGAATCATCGCCGCAACGATCTTCAAGGGACTACGCCACACCAACGCTTACTGATGTAGGGGACGACCATTATGCACAATCAACAACAACCGGGCACCACCTCCATGGCCGCCAATACCAACGTGTCGCGCATCTTCCGCCTCACGAGCCTGGCTGCGGCTGCTTCCTTCACCGTGCTGTTCGCGGGCTGCGGACTGGCGCCGGGCATGCACTTCGAGCAGCCGGCGCAACTCGTCGAAACCTCGAACGACCAGGGCGATCCTGCGTCCACGGTCAACATTCCGATCACGCCGATCGACCTCTCGCTCGTGAAGAAAATGAAGGCCGCGCAACCGGTCGTCACGGGCGACCCGAACGCTTCGCTGTACGGCAAGGCCGGCGCGTACAAGCTGGGCGTCGGCGACGTCCTGCAGGTCACCGTGTGGGATCACCCGGAACTCGTCGCCGCGCTCGGCCAGCCGCCGCAGCAGACGCGTACCGCGGATGCCGCGCCGGGCTTCGTCGTCGATGCCGACGGCAACCTGCAGTTCCCGTACGTCAACCGGCCGCTGCATGTGGCGGGCAAGACCGAAGGCCAGGTGCAGCGCGAGCTGTATCAGGAGCTCTCGAAAGTATTCGTGAAGCCGCAGGTGACGGTGCGCGTTGCATCGTTCCGTGCGTCGCAGGTGTATATCGACGGCGACGTCCGCACGCCGGGCTCGCAGCAGATCAACGACATTCCGATGACGCTCACCGAGGCCATCGGCCGCGCGGGCGGCTTCGCGACGACGGCGGACCAGAGCCGCGTCACGCTGATCCGCGACGGCGTCACGTATCACATCAACATGGCGGGCATGACGTCGAAGGGCAAGAGCCCGTCGGACATCATGCTCAAGCCGGGCGATGCGCTGCGCATCGACTCGCGCGAAGACAACGGCGTCTATGTGATGGGCGAAGTGTCGAAGCCGGCCACCGTGATCCCGATGCGCAACGGCAAGCTGACGCTGTCGGATGCGGTGTCGCAGGCGGGCAGCTTCAACCCGGAGACGTCCGATCCGAAGCAGGTGTACGTGATCCGCAACGGCCAGTCCGACCAGCCCGAGGTGTATCACCTCGACGCGCGTTCGCCGGTGTCGATGCTGCTCGCGAACGGCTTCGAATTGCAGCCGCATGACGTGGTTTATGTGGACAACAACGGACTGGTTCGCTTCTCGCGTGTGCTGAACCTGCTCCTGCCGGCCATCAATGCGGGTCTGACGGCGGCTGTCCTGACGAAGTAAGGGTTGTGGCCGGCGCGCAGGGGCGCGCCGGTGGTTTGTTTGTTCGTTTTCAAGAACTGAGCGAGCGAGACCATGGCGATGAACTTCGATTCACGATACTCCGACGTATCGACGGGCGACGAACTGCGGCTTTCCGACTATCTGGCGGCCGTACTCGGCAACTGGAAGCTCGTGACGGTCGTGATGCTCGCTGTGGTCGCATTAGGAACGGCGTACGCGTTCATCGCGACGCCGACCTACAAGGCGGACGCGCTCATCCAGGTCGAGGAAACGAACCCGAACAACAATCCGAACGCGAACGCCAATGCCGTGCAGGCCGTGTCGCAGATGTTCGACGGCAAGGCCACCACGGCCGCGCAAATCGAACTGCTGCGCTCGCGCCTCGTGGTGGACGACGCGGTGCGCCGCCTGCATCTCGACATCAGCGCGGCGCCGCATGGCTTGCCCGTACTGGGCGGGCTGCTCGGCAGCGCCTTCTCGATGTTCAACATGACGGTGCCCTCGGGCTATCTGTCGCGCTTCGCATGGGGCGGCGAGCAGATCGAGGTGCCGCTCTTCGACACGCCGAAAGATCTCTACGACAAGAAGTTCACGCTGGTCGCCGGCGAGAACGGCGGCTACGTGCTGAACGATCCGGACGGCGTCGCCATTCTCACGGGACGCGTGGGCCAGGAAGCATCGGGCGTGACGCAGCAGGGACCGGTCAAGCTCAAGGTGGACAAGCTCGTCGGCAACCCGGGCGTGCAGTTCGAGCTGCAGCGCTTCTCGACGCTCACCACCATCGACAGTTTGCAGAAGCGCCTGACGGTCGCGGAAACGGCGTTGCAGTCCGGCATCATCGGGCTCAGCCTGGAAGGCAGCAACCCGAAGGAAGTCGCGCAGATCGTCAATAACATCGCGAACCGCTATGTCGCGCAGGATTCGGAAAAGCGCTCGGCCGAAGCGGAGCACACGCTCGCGTTCCTCGACCAGCAACTGCCGATTCTCAAGAAGCAGCTCGACGAATCCGAGCAGAAGTACAACTCGTTCCGCAACAAGCAGGGCACGGTGGATCTCTCGGAAGAGAGCCGCCTGCTGCTCCAGCAGATCGTCGACAACAAGACCAAGCTCTCGGACCTGCAACAGCAGCGCGCCGAACTGTCGTTGCGCTTCACCGCGAACCATCCGTCGGTGCAGGCGCTCGACGCGCAGATTGCCTCGCTCACCGGCGCGCAGTCGCGCATGGCCAAGAACGTGTCCACGCTGCCCGATACCGAGCAGACCGCGCTGCGTTATCTGCGCGACGTGCGTGTCAACACCGAGCTCTACACCAATCTCCTGAACAGCGCGCAGCAGCTGCGCATCGCCAAGGCGGGCCAGATCGGCAACGTGCGCGTCGTCGATTTCGCGCAGACGCCGGACGACCCCGTACGCCCGAAGCGCGTGCTCGTGATCCTGATCTCGGCAGGCCTGGGCCTCGTGCTCGGCATCCTGCTCGCGTTCGTGCGCAAGTCGCTGTATGGCGGCGTCGAGCGGCCGGAGGAGATCGAGAAGCAACTGGGCGTGCGCGTCTTCGCGATCGTGCCGCGCAGCACCGAGCAACTGCGCCTGCAACGCAAGGTCGGCATGCGCCGCGAAGGACTGCATGTGCTCGCGGCGCAGGCGCCGGAAGATGCGGCCGTGGAAGGCATTCGCGGCCTGCGCACCTCGCTGCAACTGCAACTCGCCGATGCGCGCAACAACGTCGTCATGCTGACCGGCTCGCGGCCGGAGGCGGGCAAGTCGTTCCTGTCCGTGAATCTCGCGACGCTGGTTGCCTCGACCCGCAAGCGCGTGCTGCTGATCGACGGCGACATGCGCCGCGGCGACATCCACTCGCACTTCGGCGTGCGTCATTCGCCGGGTCTCTCCGACGTCCTGATGGGCGCGGACGTGACGAGCGCGATTCTCACCGACGTCCTGCCGGGCGTCGACCTCATCACCAAGGGCTCGCTGCCCTCGCATCCGTCGGAGCTGCTCGCGAGCGACCGGCTGGGCGAGGTGCTCGGTGAGCTGAAGCAGCGCTACGACCTCGTGATCATCGACACGCCGCCCGTGCTGGCTGTCACCGACGCGACCGTCATCGGCAAGCACGCGGGCACGAGCCTGCTCGTCGTGCGGCATGGCAAGAACCAGGTGCAGGAGATCGGCGAAACGATGAAGCGCCTGCACCACGGCGGCGTGAACATGAAGGGCGTGCTGCTGACGGATGTGCCGCAGTCGAAGATGTTGATGGGAAGTACATACGCCGGGTATTACGGCTACGAAAGCATCGCGGAGTGACCAGCGCAAAACAATAGCTCGGTAGAAGTGCCCGGTACAACAATGTCGGCGCGTCCCCGCGCGCCGCATCTTGAGACCGAAGATGGAGAGGTTACGCATGGACCGCAAAGTCGCGTTGATCACGGGCATCACTGGGCAAGACGGGTCGTATCTTGCCGAACTGCTGCTCAGCAAGGGTTATGAAGTGCACGGCATCAAACGCCGGAGTTCGCTCTTCAATACCGACCGCATCGACCATCTGTACCGCGATCCGCACGAAGCGGACCAGCGCCTGTTCCTGCATCACGGAGACCTGACGGACTCGACCAGCCTCGTGCGCATCATCCAGCGCGTGATGCCGGACGAGATCTATAACCTCGCCGCGCAGAGCCATGTGGCGGTGTCGTTCGAGGAACCCGAGTACACGGCCAACGCCGACGGCCTGGGCGCGCTGCGTATTCTCGAGGCAATCCGGATTCTCGGCCTCGAGAAGAAAACGCGGTTCTATCAAGCTTCGACATCCGAACTATACGGGCTGGTCCAGGAAATCCCGCAGCGCGAGACCACGCCGTTCTATCCGCGCAGCCCGTATGCGGTCGCCAAGCTGTACGCCTACTGGATCACGGTGAACTACCGCGAGGCCTATGGCATGTACGCGTGCAACGGGATTCTCTTCAACCACGAGTCGCCGGTGCGCGGGGAAACCTTCGTCACGCGCAAGATCACGCGCGCGATCGCCCGGATCGGGGTGGGTTTGCAGGACGACGTCTATCTCGGCAACCTCTCCGCGCTGCGCGACTGGGGCCATGCGCGCGACTACGTCGAGATGCAGTGGATGATGCTCCAGCAGGACAAGCCTGAGGATTTCGTCATTGCCACCGGCGTGCAGTACAGCGTGCGCGAATTCGTCCAGCAAGCGGCCGCCGAACTCGGCGTGCACGTGCGCTTCGAGGGCGAAGGCGTGGACGAGGTGGGCATCGTGGACCACGTCGAGAGCCGCGAAACCAAGCTCGCGCCGGGTCAGGTGATCGTCCGGGTGGATCCGCGCTACTTCCGTCCGACCGAAGTCGAAACCCTGCTCGGCGATCCGTCCAAGGCGCACGCCCGGCTGGGATGGCGGCCCGCCACCCCGTTCTCGGCGCTCGTCAAGGAGATGGTGCGCGCGGATTTTCAAATTGCCCGGCGCGACGCGCTCGTCACGCTCGCCGGTTTCAAGGCCCTCGAACATCACGAGTAAGCGCATGGACAAGCACGCACGGATCTTCGTTGCAGGACATCGCGGGATGGTCGGCTCGGCGCTCGTGCGCCGCCTCACGGACGCCGGCTACCGGAACATCGTCACCCGCACGAAGGCGCATCTCGACCTGACCGACCAGGGCGGCGTGAACCTGTTCTTCGAGGAAGAGAAGATCGACGTGGTGCTGCTCGCGGCGGCGCGCGTGGGCGGCATTCTCGCGAATTCGACGCGGCCGGCCTCGTTCATCTACGAGAACCTGGCGATCGAAACCAACGTGATCCATGCGGCGTGCCGCTGGAACGTGTCGAAGCTGATCTTCTTCGGGTCGTCGTGCATCTATCCGAAGGACTGCCCGCAGCCTATCCGCGAGGAATACCTGCTGCAGTCCGCGCTGGAGCCGACCAACGAGGCCTACGCGATCGCGAAGATCGCCGGTCTCAAGATGTGCGAAGCCTACAACCGCCAGTACGGCACGAAGTTCGTCTCGCTGATGCCGACCAATCTCTACGGGCCGAACGACAACTACGACCTGAAGAGCAGTCACGTGCTGCCCGCGCTGCTGCGCAAGGCGCATGAAGCGCGTCTGCGCGGCGACGCGACGCTGCCCGTGTGGGGTTCGGGCACTCCGCGCCGCGAGTTCCTGCATGTCGATGACCTCGCCGCCGCCGCGATCTTCCTGATGGAACAGGACGTGGGCGAGGGCGTATTCAACGTCGGCGTGGGCACGGACCTGACCATCCGCGAACTGGCGGAAACGATCTGCCGCGTGGCGGGCTTCCAGGGCGAACTGATGTTCGATCCGACCAAGCCCGACGGCACGCCGCGCAAGCTGCTCGATGTCTCGAAGCTTGGCGGCATGGGATGGACGGCGTCGATCGGACTGGAGGCGGGAATACGCGCGACGTATGAAGATTTCCTGACGCGCTACGCATCGATGCAGCAGACGCCCGTTGCCGCTTAAGGCTACGCGCCGGCATCGCTTACGACAAAAACGACACAGGGTAGAACAACAATGTCTGCATCAGTGACCATCTTTCACAACGTCGTGTGGTCGCGGCACAAGGGCGAGGTGCTGTCGGCGCTCCACCATATCTCGGGGTCCGGCGCGATCCGCTATTCGATGGTGCAGATCGCGGATACGGAACACGATCGCATCGGCTTCTCGGAAGTGGACTACTCGTTTCACCGCTACCCGATGAGGAAGCTCTTCAACGGCTGCTATGAAGACGTGCCGAGATGGCGCATGACGATGCGCCTCACGTGGGAAGTGCTCCGCACCAAGGCGGATCTCGTGGTTTTGCCGGGCTATCATCGTCCTGAATACTGGGCGATGCTGGGGGCTTGCATCGTGACGGGCAAGCGTCGTGCGGTGTTCTGCGACTCGACCGCGCGCGACAACCCGCGCCGCATGCTCACCTCGATTCCGAAGCGCGTGTTCTTCACGCTGTGCGACGGCTATTTCGCGTTCGGCATGCGCAGCCGCGAGTATCTGATGTCGCTCGGCGCGAAGCAGGACACGATCTTCAGTCCGTGTCAGGCGGCCGCGTTGCCGCGCGCGTTCTCGCCGGGCACCGTCGTGTCCGACCGGCTCGCGCACCGGCAAGGCGGCCGGCCGGTGTTTCTCTTCGTCGGGCGGCTCTCGGCGGAGAAGGGAATAAACACGCTCGTCGAAGCGTTCAGGATGTTGAAGGAGCGTGTGCCGGATGCGGAGTTGCGCATCGTCGGCACGGGACCGCTCGGCAATCAGTTGAAACAGCAAGTCGCCGACGCCGGTCTGCAAGACTCCGTGCATTTCCTGGGCAGTCTGCAGGACGAGCCGCTCTCGCGCGAGTATTTCGGCGCCACCTGCATGGTGCTGCCGAGCGTGCGCGAGCCGTGGGGTCTCGTGACCAACGAGGCGCTGGCCCATGGTTGTCCGGTCCTCGTCAGCGAGAGTTGCGGCTGTGTGCCGGAACTCGTCGTCGACGGCGTGTCCGGCTATGCCTTTCCCGCCGGTGACGTGCCGGCGCTGCATCGCGTGATGCTGAAGTCGCTGGAGGCGTTCGCGGATACGGCAGGTGTCGCCGTGCGCTGCACCGATGTGATCCAGCGCTTCGATCCGCCGTCCGCGGCGGCCAACATCGCACGCGGCTGCGCGCTGCTGCTGACGAACTGAGCGGGACAGGACCGGAACCACTGGAAGGACCTGGAAGGAGGAACCACAGGCTGTCACCAACGCCGCCGGGCACGCGGTCCTGCGTACCCGGCGGCCGGCGCTTTGGCGGGCGGCGAGGACACGCCCGCGCATTCGGGCGCGCATGTCGGGCGAGGGACCACATGAAAATACTTATCTACGGGCTGAACTACGCGCCCGAGTTGACGGGTACCGGAAAGTACACGGCGGAAATGGCGGAGGCGCTGGCCGGCGCCGGCCATCAGGTGCGCGTCGTCTGCGCGCCGCCGTATTACCCGGAGTGGAAGGTGGGGCAGGGCTACCGGAGCTGGCAGTATTGCTTCGAGACCCGCGCGAGCGTGCGTCTGTGGCGCGCGCCGCTGTGGGTGCCCGCGAAGCCGAGCGGCGCGAAGCGCATGCTGCATCTCGCTTCGTTCGCGTGTTCGTCGCTGCCCGCGCTGGCCTGTCATGCGCTGTGGCGGCCGCATGTCGTGATGACGATTGCGCCGAGCCTGCTCAACGCGCCCGGCGCGCTGATGCTGTCGCGCATGACGGGCGCGCGCGCGTGGCTGCATATCCAGGACTTCGAGGTCGATGCCGCCTTCGACCTCGGCATGCTCAAGAACCCGCGCGCGGGCCGCCTGGCGCTTGCGTTCGAGCGCTGGCTCATGAAGCGCTTCGACGTGGTGTCGTCGATCTCGGACAAGATGGTCGATCGCGCCGTGAACAAGGGCGTCGCGCTGTCACGCGTGTTCCATCTGCCGAACTGGGTTGACACGACCGCGATCTTTCCGCTCGATCGGCGGAGCGCCTTCCGTCGTGAACTCGGCATCGGCGAGCATGCGCCGGTCGTGCTCTACTCCGGCAACATGGGCGCGAAGCAAGGCCTCGAAGTGCTCGCCGAGGCAGCGGCCGCGCTGGCCGGCCGCACGGATATCGTGTTCGTGTTCTGCGGCAACGGCGCGACGCGGCTGCAATTGCAGAAGCGCTGCGCCGGATTGCCGAACACGCGCTTTCTGAGTCTCCAGCCGCTGGAGCGTCTCAACGAACTGCTCAATCTCGCCGACATCCACGTGCTGCCGCAACGCGGCGACGTCGCCGATCTCGTGATGCCGTCGAAGCTCACCGGCATGTTCGCGAGCGCGCGCGCCGTGATCGCGATGGCGCATCCGGGCACCGAGCTGTTCGAAGCCGTCAGCGGGCGCGGCGAGGTGATCGAGCCGGAGAATGCACAGGCGCTGATCGGCGCGATCGAACGGCTCGTGGCCGACCCGGAACTGCGCGCACGTCACGGCGAGGAAGGCCGTCGGTTCGCGCAGGAACGGCTCGCGCCGGCGGCCGTGTTCGCGCGGCTCGAGGAGCGTCTGTTCGAGTTGTCGGGATCGCGTCTGCCGAACGCGGCGGAAGTGCGCGAAGCGGTGTCCCAGACCCGGCCCGCCGACAGCCCCGAAGTCACGCTGGCGCGCAAGACGGAACGCGCGCCGATCCTGCCGCAGGTCGAGAAGATCGAATAGCGTCTGCCCCGGCGCGGTTCCTTTTTTGCGAACCGCGCCGTTACGCGGACTTTCAAATCAATAAGGCGACTTGTAGATGTCCCGCGCGCGCGCCGCATTGGCCGCGGGCGGCTTGAGGCCGTTGGGCGTCGGATAGAGCGCTGCCGCCGCGCCTTGCGGCATCATCGTGGCCTTCGTGTCGGGCTTGCGTCCGGTCGCACGCATGCGCGCACCCGCGCCCGCATTGCCGGCGTAACCGTTCTGTTGCGCGAGCAGCTTGTCCGTGGGCGAGACGCCTTGTGCGGTCTGCCCATTGGTGATTGGTCCGCGCTGTCCGCCGCGGCCATTGGTGGGCGCGCCATACGGGTCCGAGTACGCGCCCGGACTGCCGAGCAGGTCCATCTCCGCCGGCGCGGCGCCGCCGGCTTCGCCCTTGCTGATCGCCGCATCAGAGAAGTTGCCCGCGTGTGCGATGGGCACGACGCTGAACGCAGCGGCCGCGAAAGCGGTCATGACCAGCGGGCGCAGCGCCGTGCGCGGTTCGTGTTTCATCGGATTCTCCGGGCCTGTTGCAACGTTTCGCCATGCTTCGCAACGAGGCATCGCGCATCGTTTCGGGGAGCGCCGGACAGCAGGCGGGAACGCTGGCCCGGCGCATGAAAACAGCATATTGCGCGGCACCGCCCGCTAACGCCAAAAGCCTTGCTGAAGCGGCCATTCGCGTGAAGGCGCGGATGACGCCGCGCGACCTTCATCGATAATCCATTCACCACACGCCGCATGCTGCCGCTGCGAGGGCGTCCGTTCCCTGCGAATGGGTGGACGACAGAACGCTCTTCAGCGTGGATCATGCGGGCAAGACAAGCAGACACCGGAAGACCTCGTGCACGTCATCGCGCAGGTCTTCGCCGGCAGACGAAGCTGCGAACGAAGAACGATTCAAACGATATGCGTGGCGCGCCGCAAGGCGCCCTTGGGCCAGAAGCAGCGAGCAGCAGCAAACGCGCGGGGGGCATATGGACGAAGCGATCGGGGAGCACTGCGCCGGCCACGCCGAGGATGCCGGCGCACGCGCGACGCGCGGCACCACGGCGCCCGGCCGCGTGATCGACCTCTCACGGGCCGGTCCCGGCAACTTCGTCGCGAAGCGCGGTTTTCTGACCGAACTCGTGTGGTTCTTCGTCGAAGCCTGTTTCATCAACAACAAACTCATTCCCGTGTCGTTCGTGCGCGTCGCGCTGCTGCGCGCGTTCGGCGCGCGTATCGGCCGCGGCTGCCGCATGCCGCATCCCATCCGCGTCAAGGCGCCTTGGAACCTCGAGATCGGCGACCACTGCTGGTTCGGCGTCGATGCCTGGATCTACAACCAGGCCGGAATTCGCATCGGCCATCACGTCTGCATTTCGCAGGGCGTCTTCCTGACGACAGGCTCGCATGACGTGGGCGGCAACATGGACCTGCAAGTCGCACCGATCGTGATCGAGGACGGCGTCTGGATCACATCCAAATGCGTGGTGCAGATGGGCGTCACCATCGGGCGGTCGGCGGTCGTCACGCCGCTCTCGGTCGTGCATCGCTCGCTCGAAGCGGAAGGCGTGTACGGCGGCAATCCTGTGCGCTTCATCAGAAAGCGCTTTCCCGTTTGAACCGATGAGCCATGCGCGGGGTATTCCTGGGCGTGGCGTGTGTCGTTGCAACGTTGCAGATGACGTTGAAGGCGGCAAGACAGACAACGCGCCGGCGCGACGGACCGAAGAGCTCCACGAAGGAGCCGCCCCGAGCACCGGGATTTCGTGGACCGACTTGCGAAGGAGGCAGTGAAGCCGAAGCGGTATTCCGGGGGAACGCGGCTGCGCGACAGGCGCGCGCTGCGAACACGCGAAGGAACACCGTCGGGATCGTTCGTATCGACAGTTGCGCATGGCGCGCGCGATACGGCGTCAGGGATCTTGGGTCAGAAGCGCGGTGACCAGGCGAGCATTGCATGACACCGCTCTTAAGCACGGAACGAGAGGGAGCACGGGGCATGTTCATCGACAGCCGGAGTGTGGAAGAAGGCGCAGTCATCGAGACCACGGTGTGCATCATCGGCGCGGGCGTGGCGGGCATCACGCTGGCGCTGGAACTCGAAAAGCAGGGCATCGACGCCTGCATGCTGGAAAGCGGCGGCTACAAGCCGGACGACGATACCCGCGACCTGTATCGCGGCGAGAACGTCGGCGTGCCGTATGAGTTCGCCGACGGCTGCCGCAGCCGCTATCTCGGCGGCAGCAGCAATTGCTGGGGCGGCTGGTGCCGTCCGCTCGACGCATGGGACTTCGAGAAGCGCGACTGGGTCACCGACAGCGGCTGGCCGTTCGGCCTCGACGAACTGCGGCCGTACTACGCCCGCACCCATCAGTTGCTGCAACTGGGCGAGAGCAACTTCGAGCCGGCCTACTGGGAAGCGGCGATTCATCGCGACGACGTGAAGCGCCATCCCTTCCCGAGCGGCACCGTGCGCGACACGATCTCCCAGTTCAGCCCGCCAGTGCGCTTCGGCAAGGTGTATCGGCAGCATCTGCTGGATGCGAAGCACGTGCGCGTGATGCTCTTCGCGAACGCGCTCAACATCGATACCGACGCCGACGCGCGTTCGGTCACGAAGATCGATGTCGGCACGCTGACGGGCCGGCGCTTCGCGGTGCGCGCGAAGGTCTTCGTGCTGGCGACGGGCGGCATCGAGAATGCGCGCCTGTTGCTGTCGTCGAACCGCGTGCAGGCCGCGGGACTGGGCAACGGCCATGATCTGGTGGGCCGCTACTTCATGGATCATCCGCGCATCATGTCGGCGAACGTGCATTTCACGAAACAGTGGGCGCGCAACAAGCTCTACGACATCAAGTATCACTATCAGAATCGTGCGGTATCGGCGCATGGCACCTTCATCTCGTCTCAGTTCGCGCTCACGCAACAGGTGCTCGAAAAGGAACAGCTGCTGAATGCGCGCGCCTGGTTTTATTCGGTGTTTCGCGGCGAGAACACGAAGGGCTCGGAGGCGCTGATCCGCATGAAGCAACGGCTCCTGAAAAAGGACGAACCCGGCTTCAGCACGGCCGCGGACCTGCTCGCGATGGCGACCCATCCCGTCGATACCGCCTGCTTCGGTCTCGCGCGTCTGTTGCAGCCGCGCCCGCTGATCACCGAGGTGAAGATCCAGACGATCGTCGAGGCCGAGCCCAACCGCGACAGCCGCGTGACGCTTTCGGCACAGAAGGACGTTCTCGGCATGAACCGCGTGAAGGTGGACTGGCGCGTGACCGAGCTCGTGAAACGCACGTTCGACCGCACGGTTGCGCATATCGCGGCGGACCTGAAGCGCAGCGGCGTGGCCGACGTGACGCTCGACGAGCCGCTCGAAGGCAAGCCCTGGCCCGCGCAGCTCGAGGGCACGTGGCATCACATGGGCACGACGCGCATGCACGATTCGGAGAAGCAGGGCGTGGTGGATCGCAACCTGAAGATCCACGGCATGAGCAATCTGTATGTGGCGGGCAGCTCGGTCTTTCCGACGGTGGGGGCGAACTTCCCGACCATCACGATCGCCGCGCTGACCCTGCGGCTCGCGGGTCATCTCGGGCGCGTCATCAAGGGCGACGATGTCGCCGGCACGTTGGCCACGCCGGCCGCCATGCCGGTCAGGAGCGACGCGCCGGGCGAGACGCTGCCCATGGCCGCGTCGGCGATGCATATGCCCGGGGTCGCGTTGCCCTTGCAGATGGTGAAGAAGTAGCGCGGGCGGGAAACGGTGTGGGGGGGTCGGGCATCGCTATAATCGCCGTCCGACCTGGTTTTTTGGTGTCCCGCTCGTGAAAAAGCTCACCGCACTCGCACTCGTTTCCATGTATCTCGCCGCTTGCTCGTCCGCCGAGAAGGAGCAAAGCAAGGAGCGCACGTTCATGCTCTCCCAGCAGTCGCTCGACGACGCGCAGCGCAACGCCACCGTCGCCTGCCGGGATGCCGCGCAATGCGACGCCGTGTGGTCGCTGACGAAAACCTACGTCGAGCAGAATTCGAAGGAGCGGCTGACCCGCGCCGATGCCTTCGCGATCGAGACCGACGTGCCGTCCGGTTCGGGCAAGCCGGTGTTCTCGGCGACGCGTGTGGCTACGGCCGGCGGCGGCGCGACGGTATCGCTGTTCGCGCAATGCAAGGGCATGTATGAAGACGAGCGCGCACGCGGCTCCGACTTCGACGATTGCGCGAAGAAAATTCTCTCGGTTCAGAACGGTTTCGTGCCTTATCTCAAGGCGCGCCTGCCCGCGAACTGATCTCGCGAACCTCAGCGCGCAGGAAAGGTAGCGGGCGTGAAGGCGCCGCCTTGCGGGTCTGCGTTTTCGCGCAGCACGCGCAACAGATCCTTCGACATCGCTTCCACATGAAAGCGTTTTGTGAAGGTGTCGAGCGCCTGTTGGCGCATGGCGTGGCGCGCGACGGGATCCATCGCCAGCCAGGCTGACAGACCCGCGCTGGCGCTCTCGACGGTATCTGTCGTCACGATGCCCGCGCCATCGGCTTGCACCTCGCGCCAGATGTTGACCTTGTCGGAGATCAGTACCGGCAGGCCCGAACCGAGCGCCTCCGCTACGGCAATGCCGAAGTTTTCCTGATGCGAGGGCAGCGCGAAGAGGTCGCTCGTGCGGAAGGCGCCCCATTTCAAATCGCCGCTCAGCATGCCGGTCCAGGTCACGCGCTCTTCGATACCCAGTTCACCCGCGAGTGCGCGCATCTGCGTGGCGTAGGCGTTGTCGTCGGGGCCTGCCATGACGAGGTGTGCGTTCGCATCGGTGTCGCGCACGCGCGCGAAGGCGTTCAGCAGCACGTCGCACGCTTTCTTCTCGTGAATGCGGCCGAGGAACAGGATGATGCGCCGGCCCGCCAGTTGCGGAAACTTCGCGAGGAAGGCCTCGCGCAGTGCAGCCGAATCCTCGGGCGGCGGCCGCGTACCGAACGCCACCACTTCCTCGTTCGCGCGATACAGCCGGAACGATTCGCGCGCGAGCAGGCGTTCTTCCTCCGTCGTGAACAGCACGCGGCGCGCATCGCGCAGCACGCGGTATTCGGCCCAGGGCCAGTAGAGGCATTTCTTCAGATGCTTGAGCGGATAGGTCCGCTTGAACCATGGGTCGAGCATGCCGTGCGGAAACACGTAATACGGCACGCTGCCGCCGTGCAATGCCTTCCAGGCGGCGAAGCTGTGGTACTGCCAGAGCCCGTTGACGATCACCGCGTCGAAGCGCGGCGCGTGTTGCTTCAGCCACGGCACGAGCGCCGGACACAGGCCGTAGAAACCGCGCGACGGTCCGAGCGCATGCAGCCGCAAACCGAATCCCGTGACATGGGGCGCATCCGGTGCATCGAGCGATACCGCTTCGACGTCGTGTCCCATCGCGCGCAGGCTGAGGCCGCTTTGCAGCACGCCTTCGGTGGGGCCGCCGGCGCGGGGATCGACGGTGGAGAGCAGGTGCAGGATCTTCATGACAGGCAGGCCGGGTCCGTGAACGAGCGCAGTGACTTCAGGCGTTGGGCGCGAACGAACCGGCGCCGGGCGGCGGCTCGTGGCGTCCGGCGCCGTGCGACAGACCCGGTGCGGCGGCGCTGTGGGCGGGCAGGATTTCCGGCAACGGTTCGTCGTGCGGGCGCAGATCGGGCGGCACGGCGCCGGGCATGCCGTCCTGACGCCGACGGGCGCGCGCCTGCTGCGACGCGGTTTCGGCGGCACGCATGCGCATGGCGTGAGCGATGCGCGCATAGGACGCGACCAGCAGCCCGAGCGCCACGCCGAACACGACGCCCGAGAAGCGGTTGCCGAGCGGATTGCCGCCGATCGACGTGGCGGGCAGCGCCGCGACCACCAGCAGTGCGCGTCCGAGCACGGGCAGATAGAGCGTCTCGGGCGCGCGATGACGCCACGAGCGATAGGCCATCGAGCCTTTCCAGAGTGCCCAGAGCAGCGCAAGGGGCAGCGCGAGTCCGAACAGCAGGCCGCCGGCGAAGAACTGGTAGACCCAGAAATTGTGGCCTGCGGACCATTCCTTGATCGCGTAGAAATCCTTCTTGCTGAACTGGCCGGCGAGGTCGGGCAGATAGGTGGGCGAATAGCGATAGTCGTGACCGTAGCCCATGCCGACGAGCGTGCCGAGCGTCGAGGCGGTGGTCTGATCGAGCTGGTCCTTCATTTCGGCGAGCCGCGTGATGGTGGTCGGATCGCGGCCGGACTCGGTGTCCTTCTTGAACGACATCCGCTGTATCCAGTGCTCGCCGACGCCGGGGAAGAACGCGCTGGCCGCGACTGCGAGCGCGCCGAGCAGGGTCATCATGGCGACGGCGCGCAGGCCTGCGCGCAGCAGCTTCTTGAATGAGGGTGCGGCGAGCCAGGTGGCGAACGCGAACAGCAGCACGGTGCCGACGACGAGACTGCGCGTCACGCTCAGCAATTCGATGACGATGGTCGCGAGGAACAGCAGCACGGTGAAGCGGGAGTAGCGCTTGACCACGACGAACTCATGCAGCAGCAGTCCTTGCAGACAGAGGAAGGTGACCGAGACGATGCGAAAGCGGACGCTTTCGAGATTGCCGCCGGTGGCCATGCCGAAGCCGAAGCTGAACACGAGGGAGGCGATCATCGACCAGTACATGGCGTGTTCGAGCTGTCCGAGGCGCTTCGAGTCCCATGGCCGGCAGGCGACGAAATAGCCGAGCAGCATTTGCCCGAACGGCAGGATCACGCGCATGTAGTTGCCGGAGTCGTTGCCCTGCATGGCCTGGGTGGCGATGCTGCCGAGTATCGTGATGAGAAACAGCGACGTGACCAGCGTGCGCAAGCGCGAGCGCTGTGCGAAACGCGGCGCGATGAGCAGCAGGAAGCAGCCCGCGAGAATCGAGGGCACGGTGAGCAGAATCTGGATGGCTTTGCTGGCCGTTTCGGCGCCCTTGAAATCGAACGCGAGCGGGAGCAGGAACAGCCAGACCCAGACGACGGCGAACTTGTTGCGCATGGCGTTCTCTCGAGAATCGCAGCACTCTTTCGAGTCTTCAACGCGGTGTCGATGCCGTGCCGGGCCGATGTGCCCGGCGAATGCGTTGTTCCCGGCGTGCCGGAAAGGTGAACCGACTATACAGCGGGCCATGCGGCGTGCCGTCGGCGCGGCGTCCAGCGACTAGCGTTCGGCGCGAAAGGACGGATGCGCATGTGCGCCGCACCACGCTGGCCGGGCGTGCCTCGTGGGCGCGGGTTGATGTCTGCAAATGGCGTGATTCTGGCGGATTGCCCCGAATTGGCGGAAGGAAGATGAGAAGCAGCGCCGGTATGGGGCTGCGCGGCCGCACGCGCGTGATTCGATGACGATAAACGACCTTCGCAGACGGGGTAGAGCATGGGCTTGTTCGGCGCGACACGCATGCAGGGACCCAGCCGGTCGATCGAACTGGATTTCATCCGGGGACTCGCGATCATCGCGGTGATGGGGTATCACTTCCATTCGTATCCGACGGGTAGCGCGTTCATTGCGGCGATCGAATATCCGCTGAAGAACTTCGGTCACGAGGGCGTGAATTTGTTCTTCACGCTGTCGGGGTTTCTGGTGGGCGGGTTGTTGCTCAAGCAGTATGCGCAGCAGGGGCGCATCGACGCGGGGCGCTTCATCGTGCGGCGGATCTTCAAGATCTGGCCGGCGTACTACGTGCTGATCCTGTTCCATGTGATTGTCGGGCGGCATCCGGCGAATACCTTTCTCGTGCAGAACCTCACGCATTTGCAGAACTACTTCGGGTCGTCGATTGCGCAGACCTGGAGTCTTGCGGTCGAGGAGCATTTTTATCTGTTCCTGCCGGTGTTGTTGATCGTGCTGGCGCGCTGGCGGACGCGGGTGGATGCACTGCTTGGCGTGCTCGGGACCTTATGTCTTGTTGTGCTCGTGGCGCGTAGTTTTGCGGTTTATCGCGGGGATCTGCAAGGGACGTTCTTTTATACGCAGTACCGCATCGACAGTCTGTTGTTCGGGGTGATGCTTGCAGCGCTCTACTGGATGAAGCCGGCGGTGTATCAGGCGATTGCGCGACGCAAGCGAACGTTGATCGCGATGGTTGTCGGGGTTGTGTTCTGGCTCGTACTCGGGACGCGCGATGTCGCGCTGGATCAGAGTATCGGGTACACGATTCAGGCTGTGGGGTTTTGCGCGTTGATCGTGCTGACGCTCGAATATTCCGGGTCCTGGCGGACGTCGAAGGCGTATCGGGTGATCGGGTGGATCGGGGTGTATTCGTATGGCATCTACCTGTGGCATTCGCTCGCGCTCGCGCCTGGTGATGTGTTGATCCGCAAGGCTGCGGCGTTGCATCTGCCTGCCGTGCCGGCGTGGTTTGCCATCATGGGGGCGCAGTTTGCCATTGCCATCGTCGTGGGGTATGTGACGACGCGGGCCGTCGAGTTTCCGTTTTTACGCATCAGGGATGCGTGGTTTCCCGCTCGCAGGAAGGTTGAGGTCGATCTCGTCGGTGGCAAGCAGGCTTGAGGTTTCTTCGCTCTCGGCCTTCGCTTGGTTGTTTCTGCTTGCTTGCGCTTCTATGGACTTCTCGTGTTCGCGTCGGTCTGTTAGCACTGCCCCTCGCCGGGGCGGGGTTTTGCGCTCTTGGCCTTCGCGTGGGGTGCTTGTGTTCGCCTGCGCTTCTATGGACTTCCTGTGTTCGCGTCGGTCTATTTGCACTGCCCCTCCCCGGGGCGGGGGTAACTTTCTTTGCAGCAGCAAAGACGGGAATGAGGCTCAAACCCTTGTGGATAGGGATTTTCAGGGGAAATCCCTCTTTTCCATCCAACACTCCATCCAACAGCCGGTCGTCGCGCCTCGCCCGCCGCACAAGAATAACCGCGAAAAAGCCGGCATAAGGCATCCCAGTCGCGCACGGACGTTGCATGTCCCATTTCGATGACACAGTGAATGCCGAAATTGGGATATGAACAGACTTGTGGTGCTGCCCCCTTTTCTTGAGCGCCCCGACATTGATATGATCACTGTCGACAAATAACCGACTGAAAATAGGGAAGTATCCGCCAGCTTAGCTCGGCTTTGCGGAGCTACGTTCGGTGCTGCTGCTCCATGCGCGACGGTGCCCTGACGAAGCGGAGGCTTAAAGACATGGATGACCAAGACGAATATCTGTTTCGGATAGGCGCCTTCACGCCGGGAACAATACCGATGGAGCGCCTTGCGAAGTACATGACTTCGCTTGCAAAGCTGTTCGGAAACGCTGCCAGCGTCCACCTCGATCACATTGAGGAAGGCAGCACTATGCCCGTTCTGAAGGTCGACGTTGAGGCCGTGTCCAGAGTGTCAGCACGCATCGCCGACCTTAGCAGAGGGGAAGCTGCAAACGATGCTCGCATTGGATACGACGAACTGAACGTTCTGCTTCGTGACGATAATGCGACCGGCGAACTCCGCCAGCGCTTCCTCGGCCAAGAATCGAGTGCCGTCGTCCTCCGATTTCCCGGCAAGGACCTACCGCCGCCACTCACATTCGGACCGTTCACCGAATCCGCAACGTTCGACGGCGAGCTCGTCAGAGTCGGCGGTCGAGATAAGAGTGCTCATGCCACAATCATCGACCCCGACGGCCGCTCATGGCACGGCGAGATCAGCCGCCAGCTCGCGCAAGACCTCGCGCCTTTTCTCTACAGAGGTCCGATTCTGCGGGTAAACGGCGATGCTCGCTGGGAGCGTCGGGAGGACGGTGCATGGTATGTCACTTCGTTGAAGATTAACGAGTTCAGCGTCCTAGACGATGAAACACTTCTCGAAGTTACGGATAGGCTCCGTAAGCTGGAAAGTTCCGGCTGGAGCAAGCATGACGACATGGACGGCTACATTACCGCCTTGAGGGGCGAAAGTGACGGGTTGCACTGATGGTAGTGTTTGATACATCTTTTCTCGCACTCGCCTTCGACGGCGATTACAAGGTCCCGCTCGACCCAACGACTCGAGAACCACTGACGCAGTGCGCAGAGCGGATCAATCATTTGATTCGCACCCTAAGTGTGTCGAAGCAACGTATTCTCATTCCTACCCCTGTGTTGGCTGAGTACCTTGTCGAAGGCGGACACGACAAAGACAAGCGGCTGCAAGTCTTTGCGGGCTCTCGGGCTTTTTCGGTCGTTCCTTTCGATCAACGCGCAGCGATTGAGTGCGCAATGATCGAAGATGGCGATTCGAAACGAAAGAGAAAGCTCACGCCCAATGAAACGAAGGCCAAGGTTAAGTTCGACCGTCAAGTGATCGCCATCGCGAAAGCGAATCGGGTCGAAGCGCTGTACACGGGCGACACTACGCTTGCGAAGCATGCGGCCGAAAACGGGCTCAACGCTATCTTGACGTGGGAAGTGCCGATGCCGGCCCTCTCACCTCAGCTTCAATTTGACTATGAGGCGGAGCGCGCCACGCCCTAGCCGTTCGTCTCGGAAACCTAGCCGCCGCCCCTCGTCGTGCAGTCGTGTCTCGCTTTTCTTGGACCGACGCTGCGGCGTAATACTTCGTCGGTCAAGGACCTGAATAAGCATCGGCCCATTCAGTTAACGAGCGCCGAGTAGCAAGACAAGCGATGGGATGTAGAATGCAGGCCTCGCGATCTCGCTCGAACATCCTAGAATGCCTTCCTCTCACGAGCCGCTCTTCAATCAGCGCTTTCTCGCCAACCGCGTATCGAGTCAACCGACGCCGCCCGAACACAAAAAAATATTGCACGACTGGGCAAGTGCGATAAAGGCGGGCACGCTACGCAAGCAGAAAGAGACAGAGGTTCGTGGCCCGTTCATTCAAAGGTTCTTTGTTGATATCTTAGGGTACCGGCCGTTCGGTTCGGGAGGTCACAACTGGACCATCAACGACGAGAAGCGGACCGGTAACGGGTCGGCTGATACCGCGCTCGGCCATTATGACGCGACGGATAAGCGGGTATTTGCTCCCGTAGAACTTAAAGGAGCAGACACTCCAAACCTAGACGCGATCATGCCGGGTCGTCACAAAAGCCCGGTAATGCAAGCTTGGGAGTATGCGATGGACACTCCTGGCTGTCAGTTTCTACTGGTCTCAAACATGGTGGAGATCCGGTTGTATGCGGTCGGCCATACCCGTCAGGTCTATGAGCGATTTGACATACTTGAGCTAGCTGACTCCGATGCCGCATATTGGAAGTTTCGCCAGTTACTCGGCGCGGACCGCTTTCTCAACGGCGAGACCACCAAGCTATTGAAAGAAAGCGGCCTCGCAGAGAAAGAAGTCACTCGCAGGCTCTATTCCGACTACAAGACTTGGCGCGTAAATCTGCTGATTGCTTTGATGCAATCGACCGGCAAGCCCGCAGACGAGCTTTTGGAGCCGGTACAGAAACTCCTTGATCGTGTGTTGTTCGTGGCATTCGCGGAAGATCGAGGCCTTTTGCCTCCTAAATCCCTTGTTGGCGCTTGGACGCATAGAGACCCGTACAACCCCCGCCCTGTTTGGCAGAACTTTCTAGGCCTCTTTCGAGCCATCGACAAAGGCAACGTTGCTTTAGGCATTCCCGCGTACAACGGCGGATTGTTCGCGCCTGATCCGGCGCTTGATGACTTGCCGCTTTCCGATGACAGTTGCAAGACGTTCGCCGCGCTAGGTGAATACGATTTCGCCGACGACGTCTCAGTAACGGTATTGGGACATATATTCGAGCAGTCGATCAGTGACCTTGAGCAATTGAAGGAACTCGCGGACGCTGATGAGCTAACAGTGAGCGCGCTTAGGCTGCAAGTTCGCGAGTCAGTGCGATCCGTATCTGGTAAGAGGAAATCGGACGGCGTCGTGTACACGCCCGACGCAATTTCTCGCTTCATTGTCGAGGAAACGCTGGGTAGCTATCTGAACGAACAGCAGGCGACCTTGCGGCGTGCTTATGCCAAATCGGACAATGAGAGCGACGTATGGCGAAAGCCAACAAAAGCTGAGGTATCTGATTACACAGGCCGCAAACGGCAAGCCAAGCTAAAAAACAGCGAACGTCTCGTTGAGTTCCTGTTCTGGTCGGCGTGGCGTGACAAACTTCAAACCATACGGGTGGTCGACCCGGCGTGCGGATCGGGCGCATTTCTTGTCGCCGCATTTGAATTGCTCGACGCCGAATATCGACGTGTAAACGAACAAATTCAGGCGATTACAGGCAATCCTGATCTCTTTGACATTAACAGGGAAATTCTTAACGGAAATCTCTACGGGGTCGACCTTAACCCGGAAAGCATTGAGATTTCGAAGCTGTCTCTCTGGCTGAAGACGGCACAGCATGGAAAGCCGCTTGAGAGCCTCGAAGCTAATCTGCGCGTCGGGAACAGCCTAATAACCGATTCCGCATTCACGGATCGTCCTTTCCAATGGTCCGATGCGTTTCCGAACGTATTCGCGGACGGCGGCTTCGATGTGGTGCTTGGCAACCCGCCGTATGTGCGAATGGAACGGCTGAAACCGGTGAAGCCTTATCTCGAAAGTCACTATGCAGTAGCAAGCGAGCGAGCCGATCTCTACTGCTACTTCTACGAGTTAGGCTTGCGCCTGCTCAAACCGAAAGGAAGGATTGGGTACATCTCCTCGTCGACCTTCTTTAAAACGAACGCCGGCCGCCCTTTGAGACAGTTCTTGCTCGAAAAGAGCACTATTAGAAACTTGATCGACTTCAGTGACATCCAAGTCTTCGAAGGTGTCACGACTTATCCGGCCATTGTCGTCACAGACTGCAAGGTCCCGCATGTCGATGATCCCAAAATCCGGTTCCTTGCTCTAAACGGAACGATGCCTGAGAGTATTGCGGCGACATTCGAGCAGAACGCCAGGCTGATGCCCCAAGCGCAACTCGGCACAGATGGCTGGCAACTGGAAGAGGATTCTTCGGCCGCGATACGTAAGAAACTCTTCGACGGACGGCGGACCCTTAAGGAGGTTTACGGGTCACCTCTGTACGGTGTCAAGACTGGTCTCAACGGAGCATTCATCGTCAGCCGTAAAACGAGAGACGCCATCATTGCTGCCGACCCCCGCTGCGAAGTGCTACTGAAGCCATTGATTGAGGGGACGGACCTCAAACCGTGGAGAATCGAATCGAGAGATCTCTGGTTGATCTACGTACCGAAAAATAAGATTAATATTGACGACTACCCCGCGATAAAGGCGCATTTATTGCCCTTTCGTGAAAAGTTGGAGGGGCGAGCGACCAAGCAAGCTTGGTTCGAATTGCAACAGGCGCAACTCGCGTATGAAGAGGCGATGAAAAAGCCCAAGATCGGATACGTCGACATGGCGGACAAACCGCGCTTCTCACTGGATCGATCAGGAAGTTATTATGCGAACACCGCCTACTTCATACCTAGTGACGATCTCTATTTGCTTGCACTTCTGTCTTCTAAAACGCTGTGGTTTGCAGCCAAAGGGCTGGCAACGGCATATCGAGGTGGCTTCTCTCGACTTTTTTCACAATACGTTGAGGCGCTCCCAATACCTGACGCGTCTGCCGCTGTCCGAAAGAAGCTAGCCGATCTCGCTGAGTCGGCACAAAATCTAGCGGAAGAACGTTACATGCTCTTGCAAGCATTTCTTCGCCGAATGATTTCCGACCTTGTGGCAAGCACTTCGAGCAAGAAGCCCTCTACCAAACTAACGAACTGGCATTTGCTGGACTTCAAAGGACTACAGTCGGAGCTCAAAAAGGTTTTCGACGTTACCATTCCGTTCAACGAACGGGATGACTGGCAGACGAGATTTGATGAGGACCGTGCACGTATTGCGAAAATAAATGCTGAACTTGCAACATGTGAGAAGAACATGAACCTTGAGGTTTATGGGCTGTTCGACTTAACAGCGGCGCAGGTAAGCGTTATGGAAAGCAGTTAGCAGAACCGGAGCTACTAGCGTGGTGTCGTTGATCGTGTTGTGAGCCGCCACGATGCGGATATCACTGTCGCCCTGATTCTCGATCTTCACTTTCATGGCTGCTCTCTCTCCAAGGGTTTATGCTGCCGGGGTACTTCGGGCTTAGGCTCGGACGGGCCTTGACCAAAGATGCGTTCGCGCAGGCTCGGCGTGTCGCGTGTCGCGGGCGTGATGGTCCAGCCGTTGTGCCCGCCGATCTGCTCTAGTGATATGTCATTGCCGCGCACATAGACGATCGTGCATGACGTGAGGACTGCTGCGATACCGAAGATGCCGAGCACGACGATACAGGCGAGCAGCACGAGCCCGACGACTGCCTTCGCACGAGGTGTCATGTCGTGCCGCCGTCATCGGATGGCGGCTCGTGATCGGGCGGCACGTAGCTTTCGATCAGGTTCACCACGTCCGGGTTCGCCGACAGGAAGGCGTGCAGCTTCGCAACCGGGTCCGTCATCATCGCGAGTTCATTCAGAACGGCCGCATTGCCGCCGCTGTCGATAGACGGCTCAGGACTCGGCGTGAACGGCACAGGCTCAGATTCCGGCACAGGCTCGACCGGCACGTCGGGCAGCGGCGGAAGCTGATCAGGCGGATGCGGCAGGTCGTAATCGTCGGCTGGCTGATCCAGAACCGGCACAATGGGCTGCGGCCCTTGGTCCGCTATCTCTGCATCGCCCGGTGCCGATGGGACTGACGGCGGGGTCGTAGGTGCAATACCTTGCGCGGCATAGTGCGCCTCAAGGTTGCCATACTGCGCCATCGGCGGCGGCGGGTCCGGTAGCAGGTCCGGGAAGATGACATGCTCAGCAGGCGGCAGCAGGTCGTCAGGCATGCTCATGACCGCACGCGGATTCGCCGCGGCCTTTTCGACTTCCAGCAGCACCGCGTCACGCCGTGCGACATTCTGCACTTCGTCATCCTCGGGCGGCACAGGCCAGGCGAACGCACGCGGGAACCCGGCCTGCTGCGGCACGTCACGAAGGGCCTGCCGGTACGCACGCGCCGCTGCGGCCTTCGGTTTGTCTCCTGCATCCTCGGCGCGATACACGAGCGCGTCAGCCCTGAGCAGCCGCTCGGCACGCTCCCAGCGATGATGCACGCCCGCAACGGTGTCTTGAATCTCTGCCTTGTGCTCGTCCCACCAGCCGAGTAACTGGCCCTTGCTCGGTTGCGGGTCAGGCAGATTCCAGAATTGCAGGAAGGCTTCGCCGAACTGCTTGCCCTCAGTGTCGAGCCGATGCCCGGTGAGGTAGTGCGTGCCGTTGATCGTGCCGGGATAGAACTTTTGCAGCAGATAGAAAAGCTCTTCGTTTGTCATCATTGGTTCCTCAGCACGACCCCGCGAATCCACTGTGCGCCGCTGACCCAATTGCCGTTCGAGTTCGTGCGCCAGCCTTCCATCACCCACGGCGCACCCATGTCGAGCGTCGTCGGCCCATTGATTGGCCCCCACTCATTGACGCCTGAATCCCACTGCACGCGCGCACCTGCGTTCGCCTTGCCGCCGATGCTGCCGTTAATGTTGCTCAGCCAGCCAACCGCCGACGCATAGAAATTGCCGTCGGACGACATATAACAAGAGCCGCCGCCGTTGACGATGAACTCAAGATAGCCATTGTTAAAGTTGTAATGCTGCCGCCACACGAAGTCTTGCGTGCGCGCACGCGCGAAGTCGATATAGGCCCCATAGTTGTATTCGTTCAGCTTGATAAAGCCTGCACCGAGCGTGCCCTGATAGCCGTTCGTGTCGGGCGCGGCGATGCTGTTGCTAACGTTGATCGGGCCTTGTCCGTAGTTCGGCAGACTCCAGTAGCCTTCGTCGGACATCTGAAAACGCCATGCGGTGCCTGCGCTATTGACGAAGCCGAAGCCGCCGTTATAGCCGATGCCACCATCACCACGCACGCGGATAATGCCCTTCGAATGCGAGTATCGGACTTCGCCCTGCGAGCCGGTCGTGAAGCCCTGCGCGACCTGAAGCGTGCCCGCATCGGTGAGCCACATCGGCACGGCATTGTTCGCGCCGTTGACCCATTCGAAGCCGTACATCGAATTGTTGCTGCGAATGTGCGGGCTATAGCTCCCTGCCTTCATCATGAGCGGTTGCGAGATAACGCCGGTCGCGGCGAGGGTCAGCGACCCGGTCATCGTGTCACCTGTGCGCAGCACGCAGTTCGCGACGCTCGCCTTAATCTCGCTCAGGAAGTTGTCGATTGGCCCGAGGTCAATCCACGCATCGTTGGCGTTCGTGCGTCGCTTCAACCGGTTCGCGGTCGTGTCGCCCCACATCATGCCGGGATAGGTCGGCGATGGTGCGGTCGGGCCTGCGTTGTCACCGACGAGCGCGAGCACGATCGCGTTCAGTTGCGTGCGCATGTCCAGCCCTGACGGATGGGCGGGGACTTGATAGCTGGTTACTTGCGTCATAGCAGTTCTCCGAGTTCGTTCGAGCGTTGCATCACAGGACCGATCGCTGCACGCTGCGCGATCAGCACATCGAGGTCGCCGCGCTCAAGGTCAACCGCGCCGATGCCGAGCAGGTCGGTATGCTCGTAGCCGTAGCCGCGTGCGATCCAGTCGCATGTCTTGGCGATGCCGGTGCCACTTGAGTTCTGGAACTGGATCGTGAACTGGCTCGCGGTCTGTCCGGTGATGGCCCACTTGTCACCGCTCGCGAGGCCCTGCGCGATGATGCTGATTGCGGGCGCATCCTTGAACGGGACCGTGAACTTGATCGTCGTGCCTGCCGCAGCGACCGGCACGTTATTGCGCGACTCGATGCGGTCGGGAACATCGACCTTGACGCCCAAATCAATGATGCCGATGCCGGTCGTGTTGTCGGGCACGACCTCCTGCAACATGAAGCGCACCGCGCGGAATGTGAGGTCGGCCACGACGAGCCGCTTGTACGCGCTCCAGTCGGTGGCGACGGCCTTGCTCGGATCGACGTTGGTCATTGAGACCATGACGACCGCGCCGCCTTCGTCGATCTTCGAGCCGTCCACGTCAGGCCGAGCATCGAAGTCGGGCCACTTGTCCACGTCATCGAGCAGGCTATACATCGCGCCGTCCATATAGGCCGAGCAGCGAATTGTGTACACCTTGCCGAGGTCGATATAGGCAGGGCTGAAGGTGTAGGTCGGCGTCGTCGTGACAGCGGTGCCGTCCGCGTTCTGCGCGATATACAGCACGCCTGTGCGGACCTCCATGCCGTTCTTCGTGCCGGCGAAGGTCGGGTCCTGTGCAACGTCATAAATCAGGTTGTAATCTCGCAGCGGGCCGGTCGTGCTGATGATATAAGCGGCGTTCGTGCTGAACGCTCCCGACGAGTTGACGAACTTGCCGAGGTATGTGCCTTTCATCAGCGGCACGAAGCCATTGCTTTGCGAGCCTGCGAACTGCGCGATCGGGTTCGTCTCCTCCCATGTGACCGAGGTCGTCATGCGACCCGAGTACCGGATATGCACCTGCCCGCCGACTATCACATCGAGGTCGGTCGCGGGCAACCACGCAAGCTGTGCGCTGTCGTTATAGATATCAAGCTGGAAGCCTTGCATGTCCTGCGGCGGCTGGTTCAGGGCGCGTAGCTGCACCTGAAGCGTCGCGGCGGGTGAGCGCACGCCGATCGAATTGATTGCGATGACGGTAAAGGTCCAGAGGCCTTCCTCGGTCGGCTGGATATCCACAGAGGGCATGCCGGTGTCGATCGTCACTGCGGCGTCGCCCTGCTTCTGATAGATGACCGTGAAGCGCACCGCGCCGAGCGGCGGCAACCATGAGAACGTCGCCCTGGCCCCAACGACGACCGGGCTGATCGCGTACTTGCTTTCGGTCACCTTCAGTTCGGTGCATGGCCCGACATTGAACGGGTCGATGACTGAAGTCGGCAACGGCTGAAGCTGCAAACCCTGCTCGATCGCGGCGAACTTGTCAGGCCGGTACGCGACGCCCGAGACCTCGATATTATGGTCGCTGCCCTCGGTCACGCCGACGCAGCGCCACTGCTCATTGACGAGGTTCGCGGCACTGATCGACCACACGGTTCCGAGCGTGGGCGGCATCGAGAATGCAGCGGTCACGTCAAGCTCACTCATGTTCGTGCCGATCGAGTTGAGCGTGCGTGTCTCGAACTGGCCGTTCGGCAGGAACAGCGAAAGCGTCGTGCCGACATTGCTCGTCAGCGTGACCGGTGCATCAAGCACGACATGCGTGCTCGTGCTGCCGCGCAGCGTGCGACCGCCCATGCGCAGGCCTGCACGAGTCGGGTCGGTCGTCGCGAAGATATCGCCGGGGCGGCTATAGGAACCGTTCAGGCCGGTTTTCAGGCTGACCGTCTCGCCGAGTAGCTGCTCACTGAGCAAGGCCCATCGACCGATGCGGTGCGCCTGTCCGCGCGACGTGCAGCCGAAGGCCTGTATCTCTAGGCTGCGCACGCCCCACTGCGCGATCGCGTCCGCATCCTCGACATACTCGATCGCCTGCTGATACTTGTTCGCCGGATCATTCCACGTTATGAGCGCGGTCGTGTGCCGCTGGTTCAGCGGCGTGCCGACATAGGTAAACACGCCGTCGATGGCATTCGCCGGGGAATAGACCACGCTGATATCAGCGGGCATATCAGCGGCGAATGACAAGGTGTTACCCGACCAGAACAGCACACCGTTAAAGATACTGGCGAACTGCTGAAGCAGCGCGATCGCTTCGGCCCGTTGCTGGATATACACGTTGCAGGTATAGCGCGGCTCCATGCCGCCGAAGCCATCGGGCACGAGCGCATCGCAGTATTGGCCGATGACGTACAGCGTCCATTTGTCGATCAGGTTCGGACTTATATAGCCGCCGAGGCCGAAACGTGCAGTCGTCGCGAGGTCATACGTGATCCACGCGGGGTTATCGCTCCATGCGATCTTGAATGTGCCGTCCCATGTCCCGGTGTAAGCCCGCGTCGTCGGATCGTAGTTGCTCGGCACTTGAACGCGGCGCATCTTGCAATCGAACGACAGCTTCGGAATCTGCTTGAATGTGGATGCGTCGATCTGCACGCCGCACAGCGCGGAGTACGGATAGGTCAGCTGCGAGTCGACGATTTCGGTGTAGGTCTCCCACTGGAATTTGTCCTGCACGTTCGACGAGGTTTGGTCGGGCGTGAGCCGCACCACGCGCACGTCAAACGTGCCGCCTGCCTGATTGAAGCGGTTCGCCAGTTCGATGCGGTAGGACCGCTGATAGCGGCTCGTCGTCTTGCCGCTGATGGTGTCGGTATAGATCCGATTGAAGCCGCCGCCGTTGCGTTGCAATTCGAGCGCAAGCTGCACGGTCGCGCCGTTGAGGTCGCCGGTCGTCGGGTCGCTGCTGGTCATCTGCGGGAAGCCGATCGTCACCCGGAACGAAGTGATATTCGGATTGGTCACCGAGCGCACGACCGGCGCGGCAGCGGTCACGATGACACCGACCGTCGATTCGGCCTCGGTCGCACTGAAGCCGGATATCGGAGCCTGCGAGGCCGTGCCGCTGCGGTACTCGATACCCGCGCCGCTAAAGTTCCATGTCCCGTCTGCATTGACCAGCGGCGTGCCATCGACGAACACCTTCGTTGGATCGCCAAGTTCCTCGAACTCGCCTTCGCCGATCAGGTTGATGACGCGGGCGTACTGGATCGAGCGCAGCGAATCGGGAGCCTCGACCGGGGCACGCGAGCCGCCTGAGCCGCCGCCCTTGCCACCACCGCCGCCAGCGCCCGCGATTGGCGGCAGCGTCAGTTCCGAGATATGCGCCATCACACGACGATCTCGTTATTGGTCGAAAAGCCGACGCTGATAATCTGCGAACCGACGATCATGCGACCGTAGCCCAAAGGCACAGGCCCGCCTTGGCCCATTGTGTTGACTGCACCATCGAACGCCAGCGAAGGCTGGTTGTCGGCTTTCTCCGGGGTCGCTGTGCCTTTCTGGCGCGGTGCGAGTAGCTGAGCGATACCGCCCATCGCGAGGGCCGCACCCATCGAGACAAGGGCCATCGACAGCCCGCCTGTGTACGGCGACGCGACCAGCCCGATAACAGCGAGCGCGGCGCCCGCGATGATCTTGGCGGCGGCTCCTGAACCCTGCACGAGCGGCACGATCTTGAGCACGCCCTCGGACTGCGGGTAATGCATGTCCGACTCGTCATAGTCGGCATGGTCATCGCCGAACATGCCGCGCACGAGGAACTGCTGTGCACCGTGGTCGATGAAATATTTCCGCAGGCCGGGAAGTTGCACACACAGGGCATGCACTGCCTCAGCAGGGGAATGCACGGCCAGCCGGAACTCAGCCCCATAGCGGGGCCGCAAATCACCGTACAGGCGTATTGTCAGCATGGTCGGTCTCCGATGCAGGCATCAGGTCGCGGTGCCGCAGCACCGCAGTCGTGCGGCGCTGGTGAAACTCCTGATAGGCCTCGCGGCGGGACGCCGTGCCGATCAGGTGATGGAGGATGACGCCGCCGCCGAGGTAGATCGCCATGTGGTTCTCACGGCGGGCGCGAATGTTCATCAGGATCAGGTCGAACGGCCGCAGCAGCTTGAGGTCGTCACTCGTCGGCGAATGGACGATGACCGGAATGAACCCCTCGGCGGCGAAGTTCTCGCGATAGAGGTTCGAGCCGTCCTCGTCGTTCCACCAGCCGTAGCGCCGCGCGTAGTCGTTCAGGGCGATGCCCCGCTCGGCATAGGCGTCGCGCACGAGGGCATAGCAGTCATGCACGCCATGCACGAAGGGACGACCGAGCAGCGGAGCCTTGAACCCTGAGGGCTGCGTGATCGTATGCGAGCCGATCGGTACATTGACGATCAGCCACGGCAGGCCGGTGCGCTCGATGCCAGCGAGGTCAGCGAGGGATGGCACAGGCGGTTCATAGACATGCGAATGCGCGATCGCCACCACGCGCCCGGTATCCTCGGCGCGGGCATAGTCTTTCGGGTCGATGATGAAGTGCTCGGTCTCCTGCCCGATGTTATTGCAGGCGACGTAATGCACGGTCGTCGATTTCGGCAGCACGACGACCACGCCGCAGCACTCGCGCGGCATCTCCGACTGTGCATGAATGATGACGTGGGGAATGACGTACAGCAGCGGATCGGTCATGCTCGCTCACCTGTACTGACCAGCGCCCGGAAAGCCGCCGAAGGCCATCCAGCCCGCGCCGAACCGAAGCTTGCAGGACTTCAGGCGCTTGCCGCACTTGTCCTGCGTCGGGTCGGCTGTCGGGTTGTCATTGATATCGGCGACTGGCGGGCCTGCATAGCCGCAGCCGTCACCGCGATAGGCCCACGGGCAGGAGTTGCAGATAACCTGCCGACCGGGCAGCAGCTTGCCTTCAGTGTCGAACGCGGTCGCGAGTTCGAACTCGATCGTGTCGAGCGATTCGCGCAGCTTCTGATTGACGTAGAACACGTCATCGGGGAAGCCGTCATTCGGGTTCGCGAATGGATTGCCGTTCGGGAAGTTGACCGCATCGAGGTAGCGCATCAGCGTGCGCTTGCGGATGACAGGACAGCCTACGAGGTCCGAGTACAGGCGGCACAGTGCCGAGATAATGCCGGTCACATTCGACGCTGCGAAGTGCGGGCGGGGCAGCGTGCCTTGACTTTTCCACTCGAAGCCCGAGACCTGTACCGGATAGCGTTGATAGGTCACGCCCTGCCACACGACATCGCTTTCGAGCCTGTTCGTGCCTGCATGGAAGTGCAGCGCGGGTTCGTTATAGCGTGCGAGGTCGAGCGTGAAGAGTTCGATTTCGGCGCTCGGCGAGAGGCCTTGAATGTCGCCCTTGACGCTCATAGAAACACCTGCTCGAACTTGAACGACAGGTTATAGAGCAGGTCGCCGTTCTGAAGCATGTCGCCATACGTGAGGTTCCACGATGGACAGATAACATCCTGCGTGACCGTCTGCCGTGGCGGCGTCCAGTTGAAAACATCGACACCGTTGCGGGCCGACAGGAACTGCACGACCTCACCTGCAATTTTCTCGGTAGCGTTGCGGATCGTGATAGACCACATGCAGGCCTGCGTATTGATGCCTGCGGGTCGGCGCTGTGCATAGCCGTCGCCGAACTGCGCCTTGATGATGCGCGGCTCAAGGTCATAGCTCGCGGTCGTCACGCACCAATCGAATATGAGGCCCGAGGCCTGCGGCACGAGTATCGGCTCGGTGTCGGCGAACAGACGAGCACCGTCAATGATCGAAGTCGGCAGCGGCGCTGCCAGCTTCGTTGCGAACGCAGTCATGATCGGCTCCTAGCGTGCCGCCGCAGGTGCGAGGATGCCGCCCGAGCGCTTCTCACTGACGAGCACCTGTCGGCATACAGCGGCGATGCGGTTGCCGAGTTCGGCGGCCTGCTCGTTGGTCGCCTTAGTGTCCTGTGTCGCGCTATCGTCCTTATGCATATGGACGTTGACGGTCACGCTCGGCATGCCCGACGCGCCTGCGTCGGTGGCGATCTTGCCGGGGACGTTGGGAATGAAGTACTCGCGGCGTCCGGGTAACTCGTTGACCTCATAGAGTTGGCCCGGAAACACAGGCCCGCCGCTCATGCGGGGCGTCGCGCTCATGAGGTTGCCAGTGCCGCCCCATGTCCAGCCGCCGCCAGTGACGCCGCCGCTAATCATGCCGAACAGCGGCTTCATGACGTTCTGATAGACCAGCATCTTGGCGAGGTCTTTCAGGATGGAGCTAATCATCTGGCCGAACGACACCGATACATCCTTGGTCGCGAACACGAAGTCAACCATCGCATCGGACGACTGCTTGCCGAAGCCTTCGATGGCTTGCTGCAATGACTTGAGCGAGGCCTCCATCGGGTCGATCTTGTTCTGTGCTTTCTTCAGGTCATCGGCGGCTTTCGTCACTGCCTTCGAATAGTTATCCGGCAGGATCGCGCCATCGGCCAGGGCCTCGTTCAACTGGTCGATGGTTTCCTTATAGGCGATCGTCGGATCGACCGCGCGGGACTGTGCATCGGCGAACGCCCATATCGCGTCGATATGATCCTGCTCGGCTTTCATCTTCGCGGCAGCATCCTGAAACTGCCGCGCGTCCTCGTTGTTCGCGTTCTCCTGAGCCTGCGTGCGGGCGTCGATCGCACGCTTCAAATCCTCATTGGCCTGCACCTGTGCTCGCAGGTTGTCCTGCTGCCACTTCGCCATCGCCTGATACTTCGGATCGGTCGTTAGCTCCTTCATGGGGTCGCCTTCGGCGGCGAGTTTGCGATACTGATCCTGAAGGCTTTCGAGCATCTTCGCGTACTCGTCCACTTCCTTTTTTGCTTTCTTCGCGGCGGCGGCATTCGCGTCAAGGTTCTGCGTGAACTGCAACACCGGACGACCGTCGATCTTCCTTCCGGCCTCGGCCTCGGCGGCGATCGCCTTCTGTGACTGACTCGCGGATGCCGTGACGCGCAGCTGCGCATCGTGAACCTTGGAGAGGTCATCGCGTGCCTGATTCCACGCATTCGAGACAAGGCTCGCGGCGTTCTTCATGCCCTCAAGGCTGGCCGGCTGGTTCAGGGCCTGCCCGAGTGCAGTCGTGACGCGGGAGAATGCAGAGATAGTTCCGGTCAGGCCGATGATGACCGACATGGCCTGTTTGCATGACCATGTAATGCTGGTTAACATCTGATTCCAGACCGTGCCTTCGGTCGCCGCCTCGGCGAGGATGCGTGCGACTTCAGTAATGGCAGGCTGAAGCTCGGTCGCCATCACTGCCGCCGCGCCTTTGGTCAGGTTGCCGATGCGCGTCAGGTCATCATTCAAATCGCTCATGGCCTGCGCGGTCGAGCCGCTGACGATCAGCCCGAGCTTTTCAGCTTCGGCGCGGGCCTTCGCAATACCTTCCGCGCCACCATCGAGCAACGGGATTAACACCTGTGCCTGCTTGCCGAACACCTGATTGGCGACCGCCGCTTTCTGCGCGCCATCCGCATACTTGGTGAACTGCGTCGCGATAGCTTCGAAGGCCTTGCCGGGGTCCATCGCCTGAAGCTCTTTCACGTTCAGGCCGAGCGCCTTGAATGCGGCAGCGGAGTCCGATACCGGGTCGCGTGCTTCGAGCAGTGACTTGTTCAGACCTTTAAGGCCTGCGGTCAGGTCATCCATCGACACGGCCGCGAAGCTGCCTGCGTACGACAAGGCCGATAGTTCCTGCGTCGTCGTGCCGAGGCGCTGCGACAGCTTGCCGAGGGCATCGGCTTGGTCGATCGCCGACTTGATCTTGTCGGCGAATCCCTTCGCGAACGCCATCGCCCACTGAGCGCCCGCCATTGCCGCGCTCGCGGCGGATGACTTCGCGATGCTGTCGAGCGACGACTGGATGATGCTTTGCGACTTCGCCATGTCCGCGCGCAGGCGCGACACATCGGCGGCGAGTTCGAAAATCAGGGAACCTGCCGAGGCCATCGTGTCACCTCCATGCCGCTATCTCGTCCTCGACGCTCAGTTCGAGGGGCTTCTCAGGCTCAGGTGCGGGCGGTGGCTTCGCTGCTTCATTGAGCAGGTAAGCCCAGCACATGAGTTCGTGCGCGTCCATCGTTGCTCTGACCGCGCCCGCCGTCATATGCAGGTGCGCTGCTACTGCAAAGACGAGGCGCGTCGCGGGAGCGGTCAGGCTTTTTCCACCTCGTCACCCGACAGGCCATTGACACGCGCAGCGGCGTGCAGCAGCTTCGCGCGATCGCCGAAGCAGCGCGCGGGAAAGGCCGAGAGGCTCTCGACCGTGAAGCGCTCGCCGTTCGGGCCGACCGCAGCAGCGACGAGCAGCATGCGCAACATGAGGTCGCTATCGTTCTTCGCATCGACGGCGATGCGCTCGAACATGTCCGCGCCTACATCGTTGACCGTGACCTTTCCGAAGGCCCGCGTCTCGACGACCTCCTGCTGCTTCGTGAGGTCGAAGCTCGGCGGGTGGCTCTTACCCTTGGGGCCAGGTGGCGGCGGCAGCTTCATGTCGTTCATGGCTTAGCCTCCGCTCGGGTTATTGACCGACACCGGATTGCCCTCGGCGGCTGGTTGCGCCTTGGTGCCGACCGTCGCAACGACGCTCGACGTATAGGTGCCTGCCGTGTCATAGACATGGGTTGTCGTCTTAGTCGCGATCAGGGTTTCGACCGCTGAGCCGTCGCCCCATGTGATCGCGAACTTCGCCGCCGCGCCGTTCTGCTCGGTGAGGTTCATCGTGACGTGCAGCGGTGAGTCGCCGCTTGCGGGTGTCACGCCGACCGACAGGCCATAAGCTGCGGTGGGTTCTGCCTTGGGCTGCGTCAGAACCGGCGTGCCTGTGATCTTGAGCGTCGCCGCACCATGCACGGCTTGATCGACGCCGCCTGTCTCGTTGATCGACTGCACGATGACGGGCAAGGTCCGAACCGCACCGTTGCGATAGATGATTTCGAACATGCGTTCCTCGCCATCGTCGTAGGCATCGAGCAAGGCGAGATAGTCGGGGTCGGTCGGGTCGATGAAAAAATCGAAGGTCAGCGTCCCCGGATCGCGGAAGCCGACGAGCGAGGTTTTTTCGTCATCGCACAGGGTCGTCGTGTCGATCGAGGTCGCCGGGTTCTGATTGATTGAGTACGACTGCGCGCACACATCGGCGAAGGCATTGACGGTGTACATCGCGAGCGTGCTGAAGTCGGTGGTCTCTTTCGACGTGTCGCTGTTATAAAGCGCGCCGGTCTTGGCATCGGGGTCCAAGTCTTGCAGCACCCATTCCTGATTGTCGATCGACGCCCAGCCTGTACCAGTGAGATAGAGCGGCGCACCGTTCTTCAGCTTCGATGCATCATCGAACGTCAGGTAGCACGGCTGCGACTTGCTTGCGCTCGACACCTTGCCCGTTGCCACCGGCGCGGCGTTCGGGTTCTCCAAATACATCTTGGTGTTTTGCGCGCTGATGGCTTTTTTCATGCTGTCTCTCCAGTTGACTCCCACGTATTGACCTGCACCATGCGGCGATTAAGCCGCGTCTCTACCTCGTACAGCGATTGCATGTTCTCGATGGTTGGCTGCGGGTCGTAGGCCCGCAAGGTACGCAGAACAGCGGCCATGTTTGCCTTCGCTTCCTTGCGTGAGCTCGCATAGCTATCGACCTGCCAGATGACGTGATCGAGGTTCGCGTAACCGCACATCGAGTTCTGCGGCAGGCTCGTGATGTCCTGATAGATCAGATACGGCTCGGGCGTGCCGGTCTTTGCGATCGGCGTGAATACCTTGCCCGGCATGACGCTATCGAGCAGGTCGAATAGCTGTTCCCCGGTCATCGCTCACACTCCCGGCATGAAGCGCACGCCATTGCGCTTGCACCATGCGGCCATGCGCTTTTGCAGGGCGCGGTTCATCGTCGTGCCAGCCTCGTCCTGCTTCGCAATGCCTGCTGTGCGCAGCCACGAACGGGCAGGCATCTTCGAGGTGCCGAACTCAAGGAAGCGGCCATAGAACGGGTCATCGCCGAAGGGCTTATAGACGCCATTGATGCGGCGGGCCTGCTTCGCCGCTGCGCCGCGCGGGCGCTTCAGAGTGACGTTCACGCGGGCCGCGAGGCCGGTACGTTTCGTCTTGCTGCGGGTGATATGGGAGAACAGCACACCGCTCGAACGCGGTGAGCCGCCGAACAGCGTCAGCACATTGAGCGCGGCCTGATCCATGATCGGCTTGGCCGCGTCGCGCAAGCTGCCGCTTAGCATCTTGCGTTGCACTTCCTCGGGCAGGGTCGCAAGGAAGCGGTCAAGCTCGGCGAGGCCTTCGACATGCGAGTCGATCTTAATCATGGCTGTCCACCCTGAGTGACGACGCCGCTGCTGCACATCAGATGCGTCTCCGACATGCCTTCGAAGCGCGGCAGCACCGCGTCGATGTTGTAAATCGTTGCGCCGGTCTTGCGTGTATGGATGACACGCCACTGCGCGGATACGTCCTCACGCCAGCGCATGCGGATGCGTGTGGTCACGCCTGCGCGGAACTCAGCCGAGAGCAGCCACTCGCGACCGCTCAGGCTTTCGATCGCGGCCCATACCGGCTTGCCTTCGTCCTGCCAATTGGTGATGACCGGCTCGCCGCTCGCGTCGTCGATCTGCACGACCGGACTCTGTAGCTGCACCTGATGACGCAGCGGGCCTGCGGCGAGGCCGGTTGTCTTGGTCGCCATCGCTACTCCATCGCCGGGTCACGCCGCTGATGCAGCAGATTGCAGACAGCCCCCGGCAGATAGCCTTGCTCCCATGTCTGCGCCTCGGTGCCGTCCGGGTCACGCAGAAAGATGCCCGCGAGCAGCAAGGTCGCCTGCTGCACGTTCGGCGGCGGTGGATCGTCGTCGGTGTACGGCTCGCGCTTCAGATAGGCGATGACCGAATCGCTCGCATTGGTCACGGCCATCTGAATCGTGAGGTCGGGGAAGTCATCGTCGAGCCGCAGGGCCGCGCGGGCCTGATCGACGGTTACGAGGTCGCCGTTCATGCTGCCGCTCCTACGATCGACATGCGCGCATCCTTGCCGTCGCGACCTCGCTTCGCGGCAAGCGTCCATGCATCGCCGCCCGCGTCGGGCTTCGTGTCGGTCGTCGCATTGCAGTGCCACAGCGACCCGGCCCATGTCACTACGTCACCGGCCTTGTATGTTTCTCCCGCCACAAACACGCCGCGATAGATCATGACCGGCAGCGCGAAGGTCGCGGTCTCATGCGCACCGCCTGAGCGCTCGATATGCACCGTGAAGCTGCGTTCGCTGTCCATCGTCACCTTCGTGGATGCGATGCCATCGACCACACAGGCCCAGCCGTGCGCGCCGTGCGTATTTGCGTGTGCGCGCCACAAACCGCCTTGATGCTGGGCGAGCGTGCCGCGCGGATAGTCGCGGGCGAAGTCGATGAACGGCAGCACGTCGAGTTCGAAGGCGTCACGCCCAGGCTCACCATCTTTCGGCACCGGGGTCTCGCGACCTTCCAACGTCTTGATCTGCTCGCGAATTGACTCGATACCGTGTTGCAGACGGTCGAGGTCACGGCGTTCGTCGTTGATCTGCCGCGCATGTTCGTCCTGTGCATGCCGCAGGATTTCGATTGCGTCGCTATGATCCGTTACGTGGGGGGGTGGCATGGTTGCAACGGTGTCGCGTGCTACTGCGCTGCCCAGCGCATCTAGCCGTTCCGCCAACGTCGCACAGCTTGCCTGCACAGAGAGACTCAGTCGATCGAACTCCCGCCGATCTTCAGCAATCTGACGGCCGTGCTCTTCATGCCCTCGCCGAAGACTTTCGATGGCCTCGCTGTGATCCTTCACCGGGAAGCTCGTGACGTTCACGACCGGCTCGCGCGCCGCTGATTTTTCGAGCGCATCGAGGCGAGCGGCGAGCGCGGTGAAATAGCTTTGAACGTGCTGCCTGATCGCGCGGGCGATGACGTCAAGCAAGGCATCGGGAATCGTGATTACGTCACGCATGGTCGTCCGCTCCCTCGGTCAGGCCGTTGACGATCCGGGCAAACCAGCGAGCCGTGCGGACCTGCTCGGTCTCTTTCGTGCTGTCGTCCTCGCTCGGGTTCTCGGGGTTTCCGCTAGTGCTCGCAGGCTGACCGCCGACCGGCGCAGGGGCGGCAGGTTTCTCGAACGGGCCGTTGCGATCGCGTTCGTCGAGTGCGGCCAACGAATAGTTCTGCTGTTGCAGGTACGGCGTTGAGCCACCCTTGACGGGCCGCATGTTCAGCCGCTGCCGAGCTTCGTTCGGTGCGACGATGCCGCCGCCGACGCCATCGGTGAGCGTCTTAATCATGGTCGCGGTGTCCATGCGCAGCAGGCCGTCGAGGTCAAGCTCGGTGCGGAAGTCAGGCGGCAGCGCAAGGCCTTCGTCCATGCAAAGCTCGAACGACTCGATCAGTGATTGCAGGCACTGCGAGTAATAGTTCTGACTCAGGGCTTCGATATTGTTGTAGGTCGGTGCGGTGCCGACGCCGACCATATAGCCCGGTACGTGAAACACCGTGCACACGATTTCGCTGGTCATCTTGAGTTGGTCGATCAGCTGCGCATCGACGGCTTTCATCATCAGCGGTTCGTACTTGAGGTTATCGCCGAGCACGGCAATGCGACCGCGATTGACGCCGCCGTAGTTCGCCTCCCAACGTTCCTTGAGCCGCTTCGCAGTCTCGTCACTGATCGCACCCGGCGCGACGAGGATGCCGCCCGGTTCCGCACCGTTCTCGAAGAACTCGGCGCTGTTGTTCAGGATCGCGAGGCCCTGACGAGCAGCGAGCGCACAGGCGAACAGCGGCGACGTGCCGACGAGCGGATGAAAGAGGCAGTTCATGCGGTCGTGAATGATCTCGCTCGCCGGGACGATGAACTGCTGACCATCATCGGGCGGGGTCACGCCCGCGAGGTAGTCGATATCAAGCTGGTAATACACCGCGCCATCCTCGGTGACGAGCGGACGGCAGCGGCTCGGGTCGAGCACATAGAGGGCGACCACGACGCCGCGCGCATCGCGTTCCTTCAGGACATACGTGTTACCGCGCGTCAGCTTTGACATGATCCAGTTTTCGACGAACTGGATATGGTTCTGGTAGCGGTTCGGCTTGCGCAGCACAGGCGAGAATGCAGGCGACGCGCCCTGTATCCAGACTTCGCCATCGGCCTTCATGAGTCGGACCGCGAGCTTGCCGATATCGGCACTGATTAGCGTGATGCACGCATAGACGGCGTGATACGCGAGGATGGTCTCGGGCCGCAGTTCGACATTGCGCTGCCATGCACCTGTGAAGGCTTCGCGCACAATCAGCGGCCACCAGCCGCCGCTACCGAACGGCCCGAGCAGGCCGCTGCCGACCGTCTGTGCGTTCATCGGGACAGGAGCCGTGACACCGCGCGGGCCTGCACGCGACACGGCAATGTCAAAGCCGAAAATGCGCATGTCAGTCGTCCTCGTGTTCGCTGCGATCCTCGGCAGTCAAGTCGCGACGCTTGTAGCCGCTCTTTCGCTTGCGGCCCTTGGTGTCGTCATCGTCAGCCTGCACAGGCGGCTGCTCAGGGGCCTGCTGGCGCTCGGGCTTGGGTTGCCTGCTGCGTTTTTCCTCAGGCTTGCTGGTGCCTGCTGCTGCCTGCTCCTGCGGCCTGTCACGCACCACACGCCCGGTCGCTTCGAGCAGCTTCGCGTCGCGCTCGGGCATCTCGATCGGGTCGCCTTTTTCGTACTGCGTGCGGGCGTAGGAGAACGACCGGTTCGCGAACACTTTCATGGTTGCCACCAAGATAAAAAGAAAGGGCACGCCGTCGCCGGTCGTGCCCTCGTGTGCCTCGTTGCTAATTTAGCTACGTGTCGTCGTTACAAGGCCTTCGTCGGTTCGTTGCTGCTCGCCGTTCTCGCCCTCGTTCACAGGCGGCGTCGGAATGATGAAATTGCCGCCGTAGCGTGCGCCGCTGATATAGGCGACCGCCTGCGCACGGCGACGCTGCCAGTTGATGAACCGCTCGGCGCGCAGCGCGACCAAGTTGTTCTGCCACATGCTGACAAGCTGCGTCGCCGGGGTAGCCGGTGCATCGTCCATCTGCAACGACGCTTCGCGCGAAGCATCGAGCGTCACACCGCCATCGTCGGCCATCAGGATTTCAGACGGCAGCACGAGCACGAGCATGGTCGTCGCCGGGTCGCTTGCGCCAGTGCTCGCATGGTGCGGGACGTTCGCCGAGACGACGACCGGCAGGCCGAAGAACACGCCACCGTTCATGTTGATGCCGGGGAACTCGGCCTGTCCGAGGGCATTCGACAGCATGCCGATGGAGAGTGCCATTACCGGGTCCATGATCCAGTACGCACCACGGATCGACATGTTGGCCTGCACGAACATCGCGAACAGCGTGCCTACGTCCAGCCGCAGGTCATCAGCGGTCGGCCCGCTCGCGGGAATGTTCGGTGCGCCGTTCGTGATTGAAGCCGGATGCACGTTCGCCACTGCGGCGATGCTCGGGTCGATGAACTGAATGTCGAGGAACTGCGCGATGGTCTCTACGAGGTCACGCTGTACGATCGCCTCGGCGCTCGGGTTCGAGAACCGTACAAGCTCGTCCGTCAGCACGACGATGCCTGCGGCCTTGCTGAAGCCGAGCGAGACGGTCGCGAAGCCGAGTTTGCTGACGGGCTTCGGCTGACCTTCACCGACCCACTGCGCGCTGCTGCCCGAGGTCTGCGCAGGCATCTTCGTATTGAACGGCACACGGCGAAAGCCAGTGATCTGGCCCATGATCGTTTCAGGCCGCAGCAGTTCGATGAATTCGCCGGTCATGTTCTGATAATCGACCAGCGGCGCGGCCCATGCCGGATCGGTTGTCGTGCCTGCGGCCACAGCAGCACGCAGGACGGTTTCAACCTGCGGCGTGCTGTCATGCCAGCCGCGAGCGATTTCGACTGCCTGCATCAGGTTGCCGTGCGAGCGTGCGAGTGCGATCGCGTACCGCGTAAAGGCCGTACCTTTTGCGACGTTCTGATGCACTGTGATAACCGGGCTGCGTGAGGCCGCGCCGGTCGTCACCACACCTGCGCGCGCATTGCTGGCGCTCGTCGGGTCGGTGACGATGATCGGCGATGCGGTGCGCACGACCTGGGCTTCGATGGACTTGAGCCGACCGATATGCGAGTCGATCGACTTGATATCCTGATCGAGCGTGTCGAACTCCTCCTGCTGTGCCTGATCGAGGGTCGCGCCAGCCTCGGCGGCGGCTTCCATAATTTCGATCATGCGGGTGCTCGCACTCGCGCGGCGAGCTTCGAACGCTGCGATCTGTTCCTGAATGGTGAACTTCATTTCACGCTCCGATGGATGGTTTGAATCACGAAGGGTTCGCGAGCGCGCGAGCGTGGGTCGTCATGCAGGCGCACGACATGCGATGCAGGTGTTTCGATACGGTTCGAACTCTGGCCGGACGCGGCCCGTTCCGAGGCGTCAATGCTGCGGACTACATTGATGGTTGCCTCGCCGTTCGCGGGGATGGTGACGAGCGATAGCTCCAGCCACTCCCACGACAGGAAGCGCAGACCGCCGCCGTCCATCATCGAGTACTCCAGCGGCCGGAAGCCGATCGACACGGCGCGAATGAGGCCGAGCTTGACGGACTGCCAAGCCTCTTCGAGCCGGTCGCGCAGGTTGCCGGGTTCGTCAGTCTTGAGGATGCGGGCCTTGAACGGGATGCCATCGGCCTGAGCCTTGGCGAACTCGACATGACCGACAGGCGCATCGCTGCGGTGCTGCCACAGCAGCGGCATCGGAAGGGCATACTTCGCCCCGAGAGGTTCGACCACATCCTCATAGCGGTCCGGTGTCGGCGTGCTGGCGATGCCTTCGATGGTGCGCTGTTCCTCGTCACTGCTGCGCACGTCGAGCAGCGTGTAAGCCCGTTCAAGTTTCATGGCTGACCTCACAGGAAAAACATCTGGTACTCGGGCTGGCGCTCGGTCTCACCTGCGAGCGCCAGCGCGACGGCCATCGTCAAGGCAACGAGGCCGTCAATGCGGCCGGTCGCCTTGCGCTTGTTGAAAATGCGGTTGTTCTTCGGGTCGGTGTCGGTGACCGCGCTCGTGACGTTCCAGCGCAGGCAGGGATTGAAGGCGACGCGCAGCTTGCGGTCGAACACAAGCTGCTCCATCAGTTCGATCGAGCGCGGCATCCACAGGCCCGACCCCGCGGCGCGGTGGAAACCCTGACCGTGCGGCACGAGCTTGAGCGCAAGCGCGGCATCGTCGAGGTCCTGCTCGAAGTACTTGATCCGGTACGGGTCGAACGCGATACCGGCGATCGTGAGGAAAGCATCGAGTTCGGCGAGGCGCTTGACTACATCGGCGTAGTCGATCGCGCGGCCCTTCGATGCGTGCAGGAAACCAGCCTTCAACCAAACGGGATACGGCACATGGTCACGGCGTGAGCGTTCGTCGATCGTCGCATCAGGCGTCCAGAATTCAACAAGCGCATCGACGCTGCCATCGTCCTGCACGCAGGCAGCAGCAAGCGCGGTGAGGTCGCGCGTACCGGACAGGTCGAGACCGCCGAGCACGTCGCGGCCCTTCATGCGATCAAGCAGCGCATCGCGCTCGGTCATGGCCTGCTCGACGACCTTCGTCCAGAGCGCCGCGCCTGCTTCCTGCTCGGCAAGCTGCTGCGCGAGCGTCGGTGCGCCGACCTCGCACGGTGTCCACAGGTCAAGACTGATCCACGGATCGGCGGCATCGACCCACTGGCAGAAGTTCAGGCGCCGCACCGTGGATTCGAGCGACGGCATGCCGCGCGCCTGCCGCACCTGTTCATCGAGATAGGACCGTTGAATGGTCTGCCCGAGTGAGGGATTCGCCTTGACCCAACAGGCCTCGTCCTCGAACGGGTCCTCGCCTTCGTCCAGCGAGCAGATGAACGCGAAGAATGCGTCGTCCTCTAACTGCTGCGCGGCGACCTTCTGCCCGTACTCGTGTTTCTCGTAGCAGAGCGACGTGCGATCAAAGCCCGAGTTCGTAATCATGAAAATGAGCGGCTGGCGTCGGCCTTTCTTGCCCGCCTGCATCATGTCGATGACAGTGCGATCTTTGTGCTCGTGAATCTCGTCGATCAGTGCGCAATGCGGGCGCGGTCCCGACTGGCCGGTGCTGTCGCTCGCGATCGTGCGGAAGAACGAAGCCTTGTGCAGGTACGCGAGATTGAACGTGCGCTCGGCGCGGCCTGACTTCGTGATGCGTGCGGTCAGCGCCGGGGATAGATCGACCATCGCGACGGCATCGCGGAACAGAATCTGCGCCTGCTCTTTCTTCGTTGCTGCCGCATAGACCTCGGCACGTTCCTCGCCATCGGCGACGAGCATGTAGAGGCCGACACCTGCGGCAAGCGGCGACTTGCCGGAACCCTTCGCCGACTCGACATAGGCTTCGCGGAAGCGTCGCGAGTCGTCCGCGCGCTTCCAGCCGAACAGCGAGCCAACGACAAACGCTTCCCACGGCAGCAGGCCGAAGGGCACGCCCTCAAACTCGCCACCGTTCAGCCGCAGCACATCGGGATAAAAATTGATGATGCGCATGGCGGCTTCGAGGTCCCACCGCAGGCCGCGCGCCTTGCCGTGCCGCAGGTCGTGCAGATGACGGCGGCAGGCTGCGCGCACGTCAGGCCCCGCGACAATCGCTCCCTCGCTGACGTCCCGTGCGTATTGCGTGACCGGATCGAACGCCGGTTCAGAAGTACGCTTTGGCCGGGTCTTTGTGGTCATCGGGATTCACGCGAATGTTCGCGCGTGCCGAAGGTGAGAGACCGAACTCGGCGGCCAGATGCACGTACTGATATGCGGCCCGGTTCGCGGTGCCGATCAGCGGATGCTGTATCCAGTTGCCGTTGGTCGTCTTGTAGAGCAGCGGTCGGCCCATTTTCTCGAGCGCTTCCTCGGCATCGACCCAGCGACCGTAGGCCGCGCACACGGCAGCGAGCGCACCGCGATCGAGGTGCGTGAGCAGGCCGAGCATGAACAGGTGCGCACTCAACCGGTCCCACTCGGCACGCGCCGACCGTGACAGATGCGTCGGCGGGTCGGGGATGGCGAGTTCGGGCTTGGGTTCATACGGGTTGCGGTTCTTGTGCGTCGTGCCTTCGATGACGCGCAGATGCGTCGGCTTCTTAGGTACGGTTCCGCGACCTTTTCGCATGCCGGGCATGGGTCACCGTCTGAAGGATGGAGCGCGAGGGTCGGTGCTGCGCCGCCGCTGTACCGGTGGGACCGGTCATCGCCTGCTTCTCGCGCGGGGTTGATAACTTCGGGTAAGGCTTGGCAAGCGGCGCGACCTGAGCACGCATCGCGTTATCGAGCGGCAGCAGATAGCGGTGCTTGTCGCCGCCGTCGATGCGGGTCGCCTTCGGGTCCACATTCGCGATGAGCCACTTCAGGTTGAAACCCTGCTTGCCGTAGCGGCTCGATGCGGTCTTGCCGTGCAGGACCTCGCCATCCACGACGACGCGGCTGGTCTTGCCGACGCCGGTATAGATCCAGCCCATCGCCTGATAGATGCCGCCGACATGGCCCTGCACGGTGTCGGCGTAGCTGACGATCAGCCGGAGTCCAGGCGAAGCACGGCGCAGGAACTTGACGGCGAGCATGACGATGCGCGAGACCGGCGCGCAGTGATCGCGAAGCGCGACGCGCGATAGCTCGCAGCACTCGGTCTGCGTGAGGCCGTAGGGGTTGCCGATATGGCGGTTCGCACCGCGTGAGAACAGGACGATACCGATAAAGCGGTCATCCTCCCAAGCGCCGATCTTGACGTTCGTGCTGACCGGGACCGAGCGCGAGTAATGCCAGTGACCGCAGGCATAGGCAACGGCCTCGTCTGTCGCCCAATCAATGCGCAGAGCGGGTTTCGCTCCGAGGGCTTCAGACTGGCGAGCGGGCATGCTCATGGTCGCGGGACCTCACCGCCGCAGTGCGGGCAGATGATCGGCTGCAAACGCGACAGGTCGCCCTGATCGCTTGCCGCGCCGGGGCCAAATTCGCCGGCCTTCGCAAGGGCGTCCATCTCGTCGTTTGTGAAGCCGAGCAGCGACATGTCGAACTTGTCGGCGGCAAGGGCATCGAGTTCGACGGCGAGCAGTTCATCGTCCCACGGTGACTCGGCGAGACGGTTATCGGCGAGCACATACGCACGGCGCTGCGCGTCGCTCCAACCCTTCGCGATCATGACCGGCAAGCGCTCCCATTCGAGCAGTCTCGCAGCCATGACCCGACCGTGACCGGCGATGATCGTGCCATCCTCGGCGGCGAGAACCGGCATCGTGAAGCCCCATTCGCGCATGCTCGCCGCGAGCTGTGCAATCTGCGTCGCTGAGTGCTGCTTGGCGTTGCGCGCATACGGAATCAGTTTCTCGATGTCCCATAGCTGCACCTTTGCCGCAGGCCACTGAGCGCGGGCCGGGGCATCTTTAGCAGGCTGGTCCATTGAAACTCCTAATCGGGCAGGCCCGGCGATAGAACGGATTTCTGAAAAAAAAGCAGCGGGCTAGGTGTCCTGCCGCCGCCGAAAAATTTACAAATGCCCCCCCACGACCGTCCCGCGAGTCGCGACGGCGCGGCATGAGGTCATGGCGAACGCGGCAAGGTCGGAGCGAGCGGCGAGCCGAACAGGTCGCAGCCGCCAGCACGCAGACCGAGGTCGGCGCGTGTCTTGAGTTCGTGACAGGGGATGCAGAGCGACTGAAGGTTGGCCGGTGCATCAGTGCCGCCCTTAAACAAGGGCAAGACGTGATCGACTTCCTGAGCAGCAGTGATAAAGCCCTTGCTCATGCAGGCAGCGCACAGCGGATGGTCGCGCAGTTGCCTTGCCCTGATCCTGAGCCAGACACGGCCCCGAGTACGGGCCTGTACGCGGGGCTGGTCAGTAGACATGGCGGGGAGACCGTTTTGCTAGTAGCCTTTGGCAGGCCTTACTGCTGTGCTAGTACCTGTGACGGGTTGCCAGAGGCTTCTAGAGCTTCTACCGCAGCTTTCTGCTGCTCTAGCTGATTGAGATAGGCCTCGGGTTGGCGCTCAGTGACCCAGAAGCCCTGTGCATTAAGTGCCATACCACTCTGTTCCATCTCTTCACGGCTCAGGCAGCGGCGGGCAGCAGGCAGGCCGTCACCTGTGCCATAGCTTCCCGCACGGTGCTTATCGAAGGCCCTTGTCGAATTGAACAGCAGGCCGCAACCGGCGCACTGGTTCCGGTCACCACTCAGGCGCTTGTCGCCGCGCATGACGCGCGCTTGCTCCATCGTCAGCATGAGACCTCCTAGAGGCTATCCACCGATAGGCCGCTGCATCGGGCGGCTGGCAGGATCAACGACGCGAACGATATCGACGCGGATATCGTCGCCGACAATCAGGCAGCAATTGATCGTCGTCGGCAGTCGCGACGCAAGCTGCTCGCGTAGTGCCGTTACCTGATCCTGCGAGAGGCTGTCGGGCAGATGGAAAATCAGCAGGTCGCCGGGATTGAGCGACGCTGTTTCGATCGACGTGACGAGCGGCGCGCCGATCAGGTCAGCCAGCCAGCGTCCGAACTTCGTCATCGCGAACCCCAAAAAAAAGTCCGCTCCCTTGCCGAGGAAGCGGACTGATTACCGAAGCAGGAAGCCGTAGAACTCCCACTCTGGCCAAAGCATAGGTAATTTGTCCCAGCCGCGCAAGGTCGCTTCGTACAGTCGCAAATCGTCGAAGTTCTCGACTCGATCATAATGACTGTCCCGGCAATCACTCATGCCGACTGCGCCGACATACAAGCACGATCAAAAGGACGTCATCTGACTAAACTTCAACAGCGCTGAAATGAAAAGCACGACAACCGACACTGAAAAGACAGCGCACGAGCGGATGCTCGACGCTACGGCACGGTTTATTAGAAGGCTCGACACCGTTCCCGGCTGGAAGGAAGCGAGAATCGCGAACATGGTGGCCGCGATGGATTTTGAAGACCCGATCGGAGAAGGGAAGCCCATCCCATTGCCGACCGACATCGAGTTGCAGCACGACGTCGTGACACGGTTTCTAGAACTGTACGATCTCGTTCTCGCGTTCAAAACTTGTGAATATTACTTTCGCCGGTTTCCGTTTAGAGGACTGCCGGTTACGCGACATGAACATTTGAGCAACGTGTGCGAACTTTATTTCAATCGCATCTATCAATTCAAAGAACGTCTTAAGTACCTTGTGGATGCAGTAGATGCCTCAGTGCCTAAGCATGGAATTCAGTTTGGTCCATTCATCAAGCGTTTTGCGAAAGAGTTTGATCAGGAGATACGTGAGCGCAATCAAATTCACCACTTCGTGAAGTTTGCCGACCTCGATATACATCGAGTTTTCCTGGCGGGCTTCAATGAGATCGCCTTTCCAAACAAAGGGTGGAAAGAAGAAGAGCGTTTGTACTATGGAAAGGTAACGAGAGCGTGGATCCGGCGCGTTCGAAATCGAGCAACGCGGCTAGATGCATTTCTCGAGGCCGTTGCTGAAGCGCTTCTGGTGGGTTGTCCCTTTCTCAATGAGCCTCAAGGCGGCGATTGAGCACCGCGCTGCACATGTTCCGTTACGGTGACTTTTCTATAGGACGGGTATGACGACTACTGCCGAGCAGCTACGAATTAGGCATCTCTATCACTGTCAGGCCTATGGCGATCAGGGGCCTGCGCGGCTTGAGGCGATGTTGCGAACAAACAGAATTTACATGTCGAGTCCTCGATCGTTCAATGATCCGTGGGACTGTCGTCCGTGGTTTGATCTGTCGGCCTTGGAGACCGAAGCAGGACGCGAGGAACATATCGCATGGTTCATGCGGCTCCCTCAGGCCCGCACCACGGACGCCGATGAACTTCGACGCAATCACGACTACCTCAGATTTCTGGTCGAGGACTGCTCACGCGGCATCGACAATCGCATCAACGACGAGTATCGCGTCTACTGCCTGACGCCTTCCGATCAGAACATGCTCATGTGGTCGCACTACACGCAGGACCACAAAGGCATCTGCCTTCAGTTCAACGTGCGTAGTGAGCCTTTCATCGGAGCATGTCAGGTGCACTATCAGGACCGACTGCCTCTCAGTACGCTGCCCGAACATGAAAATGATGCGATGACCAAAGCGCTCTTAACGAAGTCGAGAATATGGGACTATGAACGGGAATTTCGCGTGATCGCGAAGAACCCTCAATACGCATCACCGGGCGTCCCGACAGCAAATGGAGGTTTCGTGGAATTGAGTGAGCATTCGCTTGAACGCATCATCATCGGGTGTGCCTGCACTGATGACCAAGCCGATGCCATTGTCGAAGCGGTACTTCAGCATCGACCGCGTGTATCGGTTCGACGTGCACTGCGACTTACTGACGTGTACGGCCTCGGGTTCACTGACCTATATCACGGACGCTAGTCCTGATCCTGATCCTGCATCATGCAGGCTGACAGTGCCTCGCACAGGCCCTCGGACACGAACGACTGCTCAAGCGTGCCAAGTGCCCGCCATTCAAGCTCGTCCAGCATTACGTCTAACTCGGCTGCGCGCCGCGACAGTGTCGACTTGCTCGTATGCGTGCGGCGTGCAATCTCACGCAATGCGAGGCCGTCACCGTAGCGCGGCGGCAGGTAGCGCCGCCAGAGCAAATCCCACACAGGATTGGCGAGCGGGTCGGCGAATATGTCGGCGTGATGGGAAGCCCGACTGATCGCCGAGACATGCGCGACCAGCCCGGACACGCCCATTTGCTTCTCGCTGGGGGTTAGGGAATACCGCGCGATGATCGCATAGGCTTCGGCGTGCGACAGGCGGCACGTCACCGCCTTGCGCACGAGCGCACACTGCGCGCGGGCTTCTAGGCGCGTGAGGCCGGACAGGTCCACCACGCGCGAAGGGTGGCCGATCAGTTCACGAACCCAATCTGCCTGTATGCGACTGCGCGCGGGACGCACGGCGGCAATGGTGACGAGCGCACGGCGGGTCGCACCTGCGTCGATCGCAGGATATTCGGCCATCCGGTAGCTGGTCGAGAGCGCCACGTTCACGTCCCGAAAAGTCTCACCGCGCATTGCCTTCCTCGGTGTCGTTGCCTTCGTCATGCTCGGCGCGTTCCGCATCCTCGGCGGTGTCACGATCGCGCTGGCCCTGATCCTGTGACCGCTCCTGCGACGGCGCGTTCGGCGCATCCGCAGGCTGAGCCGGTTGCGCTGGCTGCGCAGGCGCAGCAGGCTGAGCCGGTGCAGCAGGAGCGACAGGCGCGACAGGTGCGACAGGTGCGACAGGCGCAACCGGGGCGACAGGGGCTGTCGGTGCTTGCGGATCGGCAGGCGCTGCCGGTGCGTTGCTGCGTTCATGGTTGGAACTCATGTCGTCGTCTCCCGCGGTTTATGCGCCGGATGGCGCAAGGCTTCGTTCTCATGCGCTGCGCTCAGCAGAGCATTGCGCGCGAGTCGGGCAATGTTCGGCAGGCTGTTTGCGGTCGTGCTGCCTTCGGCGATATCAGCGATCAGGGTTAGTGCTTCGCGCAGGCGTTGATTGTCGGCGGCAAGGTGATGCCGCATCGCTTCACTTCTCACGATCATTACGACTCCGGTATTCATCATGATTCGAATGGGTCATCAATCAAGCCGCTGACCTGCTGCGGCATCGTTTCAAAAAGCGCCTGCTGCGGTTCGTGATACGGCACGTGGGCGATCGTCACGACGACATGCGCTTCGGCCTTCGGCTCGCCGCGTTGGGCGTCGATCTTCCACACGAACCGGTCATCGAGAAAGACGCGGCCCTTGAGCGAGTCAATCAAAATCTTGAGGGCGTTATCGAGGTCGATGCACGACACGTCATCCTCCCAACGGTCGCCGAACTTGCGCATGCGCTGTACCGCGTCCTGCGGCATCTTCGGATGCAGCACGACCGTGAGCGCAACACGACCGAACACCGGCTCGCGAATCTTCGCAACCTTGAGCAGCCATGCGACCTCACGCCGATAGGCCTTCGCTTCGGCACTGACGACCGTCTGTGCATGACCTGCAACGACATACGTGCGCCAGTAGCGATTGCTCGATACAGGGTACGGCAGCGTCAGCGTGACCGGCTGCGACAACGGCAGCATGTCGGCGGGCGGCTTCGGCACAGGTAAGGTCGCGCGAGCCATGACCGGCTTACCACTCGGCAGGATCGAGACAGGCCGCTTCGCCCCATGTGCAAATACCGCACATGCCGGTCGCGACTACCACGACGCCGCGATGCACGCCGGTCACGACTGGCGTTTCGCCGCAGTTCTCGCAGGCATGGTCGTAGTCGGGAACCCATGCATCGACCGGCTGTTCGGCGAGTTCATCGCCGATCGCCTTGCTGTTCGCTTTAGCCCGCTTGCTCATGATTCGCTCCTTGGTTCGTCATCGCGATGAACACGCACCATGCCGCCGAAGTTCGGAACCTTCGGCAGGTCGCCGCCCACCAGGCGGAAGGCCACGATACGCAGCACGAGGGTCGGCAATGCGTCGGGCGTGACCTCAACATCGGCACGCACGACACCTGCAACGGCTTCGCCTTCGGCTGTCACAAGCGGACGTTCGCCGCCGAGGTCAAGCGTCAGCTTCATGGCTTGCTCCGTTCGAGCATCGCGGCGGCATAGACGCCGGTGTTGCATGTCGCGACACGAAGTTCGGAAAGCGTCAGCAGGTAAGCATAGGTCGAGACGTTGACCCGATGCCACGACAGCAGGTGCGCATGCACGGTCTCGACGTTGACCGGTTCGCCGCTTGCGATCAGTGAGCGGATCGAGGCGAAGATCATGCCGTGCTGATCGTGCGAAAAGTCGCTGCTGCGAAGCTGCATGCAATGCCGGATGTTTTCGGACTTGCGCAGCAGTGCCGAGAGCACGTTCTGTTCGGCCCGCGTGCGCCGGTCGTGTTCGAACTTCATGACTTTTCTCCGTTGATCCGCGCGAGGATATGCACCGGCAGCGCTACGGTCAGGTCCGTGCCGGGTTCGATATCGCCGAGCAGTTCGGCGATGCGATGCAGGCAGTCATGGCAGCGGCCCACGTCATGGTTCAGCACGTCGATCAGCGTCGCAATCGACAGGCGTTCCTGCTCGGTCAGCGGGAACTCCATCGAACGCAAGCGCCTTGCACTGATCGTCGCGAACGTGCTCATGCTGCTGCCTCTTCGTCATCGCTGCCCGGTTCGCAGTCGCCGTAAATGTGCGGCGACGGGATACGTCGCGGCAGGTCTGTCAGTTCATCGTCGCCCTCGCGGTCGGCGACATGATGCGATGCCTTCCAGCGCCGAATCGCATCTTCGGCGAAGGCGACCTGCATCGCGTTCGCTTGGCCGCGCGTCGCCTTGTCGAGCAGCTTGTACGCCCATTGGATGCCATCGGCCCGATGGCTGTTCGGCAGGTATGCAGGATTCGCCATCAAAAGCCCCTTGATGCGTTTGAGTTGTGCAAAGCCTTCCGGCGTCATGCGATGACGCTGATCGGTCAGCGCCGTGTGCGTGACGAACTGCTGCGGTGTCGGGTGGCATAGCTGGCGGAAGCGCGGCAGGTCGGGCGGTGACTTTTCGTGAAACAGGGCAGCGACGCCACGCTTCAGGGCTTCGTCGTTGAACTCGGCAAGGCCTGCCCGCCACGTTGTCTTGACCTCGTCCATGTCGAGGCCCTGCCACATGTCGGCGACGCGCTGCGAGCCGTAGATGCTCGCCATGCGCGAGAACAGCCGCTCGACCCAATGCTCAGGAACGCTGCGGGTCATCGTCTCTCTCCGTCGAAGGCATGTCGATCGTCACGGCGTGCGGCGGCTCGTCGTAGGCAGGTGAGCGCACGCCGGTCAAGCCGTGGATGACCCGAGCACGTTCGGCCTCACGCTGCTGCACAGGCGTCAGCGGCTTCGTGTGGCCGTTCGCGCCCCTCGGCGTGTGGCCTTCGGCGAGCCAGTTGCGCACGATGCCGAGCACGAAGTTCGCCGTCACGGGTGCTTCGCCCTTGCTGCGTGCGCCGACCTTGCGAGCTTCCGCGAACAGGTCGAGCGTCGCCCCGGCGTTCACGGCGTAGGCGATCGGCTCACGCGCAGCTGCGACCCGCTGCACGCCGTGATCTCGCAGGTCGGCAACGACCGCATCGGCGATCGCCTGCCGTGCCCGTTGCACGCTCACCGATGCTCGGGCGATGGCGTCGGCGTCGTCCGCTGCAACCCGCAAGGCGGGGGACGACGACACAGCGCCACTGCCTCGTGCGCGCACGCGAGGTTGACCGTTGTCGTCGTTAGCACCCTCGGGTTTAAGGTTTTGTTCCTTTCCATTCCCTTCCTTTCCCTTCCCTTCCGCACGTGAAGTCATGTGCTTCGGCAACCTCGCGTGACTCACGCGTGGCTCACGCGTCGAGTACGCGTGCGCAAGTAGCTGATTCATAAGCGCTTCGTCCGGCGCTTCAAGTTGTGATTGCGGCTCTTTGGCGTTGATCGCTTGATGATTTCGGAAGGTCGGGATTACACCTAACTCGTCGCCGTTCGATGCAACGTATCGAGCGATGAAGCCGTCACGTTCCAAGGCATCGAGCACGCATGAAAAATCGAGGTCGTCGAACGGCAAAATCGCGGCTTTCAAGGTGCGCGGTCGCCACTGAAACCGGCCTTCACGATCGGCCTCGGTGAACAGGCCTATGTACGCGAGCCGCAACGGCAAGCCGCTTTCGTGCTCGGCGTCGTACAGCGCTTCGTGCGTGAACAGCTTCGGTTTCACTGTGCGAATGCGGGCCATCATGACCTCAGGCGACACGGCGCAGGTGGCCGACGACAAGCGGTGCATGCTTGCGCACATCGTCGATCAGTTGCTCGGGCATGGCCTGCATGGTCGCTTGCAGGTCGATGCCTTCGAGGAACTTCACGAGGTCACGCAGCACAGCCCACAGATGCATTGCGTTCGGATCGGCCTTTTTCACAGGCGCAGGCGTCGGCTGATCAGCAGCTTTCGGCGGCCTGTGCGTCTCGATGATGCGCAATGCCGTGATCGGTTCCGACTTGTCCGCGACGACCTGTTCGAATGTTTCGTCGGGCACGTCCGCAAGCTGCTGCCACTGTGACGACTGCTTGTACGTGATGCCTTGCTCTGCCAGTGTCGGCGGCACAATAGCCCTTGCCGAAATGGCAGGGGCTGTTTGTTTCGGACGACCAGACCCAGCACGATCGCCGCCGGTTGATTTCGTTGTGGCCTTCAGGAGCTTGCCGCACTGCCGCTCAGCACGCACACGGATTTCCTGAGCGGTGCGCTCGGCTTCGAAGTTGTTCGCCTGCCTCGCATAGACTTCAAGCGCAACGGCCTTGTCACGCAGGTCTTTGACTTCGTCAACCTTTGCGCATTCGGCGATCGCCGTACACATGGCGACGTATCGCGAATCGACGATATCGGTCAGTGACTTGCGCACGTCGATGACCGTATCGCGAGAGGTCTGCAAGGTCTTGGCGATCGCGGTGTTGGTCTGCTGCGGGTTCGCCTCGATCGCTGCCCGGATCGCGGCACGATGGGCGGCTCGATCCTTCGGGTACGTGCGACCGTCCGAGGCGGTCACACGATCGGCGGAATGGGTCATGACCTCACCCGTTAAAGCTCAGGGGCAAGGGCATGACTTGCACGGCATTGACGCTGCGAAGCTGGCCTGCGAGGCTCAGGTCGCTACATGACGTGATGCGGCCTTGCACGCGCATCGCACACCACCAGCCGAACAGGTCACCGACCTGCTGTTCGACACGTTCATGGGCGTCACGCCATTGCTGCTGGCGGTACGTGCGGACTGGTTCGACAGGTTCGGCAGTCATGTCGCATCCTTTAGGCGGGAGTCGGGGAAAGGCGTCAATAATGGACCGGTCAATTAATCGGAGGCGTGCCGATGCGTGGCCGTGCAATGCACGCGTTTAAAAGAGTGATCGGGGTAAGCGAAAGATTAGGTTCGTGCGATATGCATTAGCAAGTGAAAAGTTTCATGCCCGTTCTGAAACGACTAATGCATTTTCTAATCCATTCGAACGCGATTTTCTAAATCAAAGCCTTGTCTTTATTACTCGAATAAGGGGAAACACTAGGAATCGTTTTTCACACTAATCGTTGACATGGCACGAAAAATTTCGTGCCCGTAGTCGTGTGATAAATATTGAAATTCTCTCTTACGCAGGAGTTCTTAGGGAAACCACCTAGCGCGTACGCGTACCGCAAGCGCGATGCCCGCCCAATCTTCAGACTTCGTAGAACATGTGTACGTAGTGCATGCTTTCGCCCGCTTACGTTTGCCACACGAAGTTCACACAGAGCTTTAGCTTTCTTAGCTCATTACTTCAGAACTGCAACAATTGATTCTGACAACCTTCGCTTAAATTCGCGCTTCACTTTCTGCACGAACGGCGCTATTTTTCAAAGCCTGCATTTAACGCGAATGGCCGTCGCTTCAATGCAATTCCTGTAAAGCATGCGAGACGTTTATCGCTGCGGTATTACAGTGACCGTGATTAAAACGCTTATTAGAGCTTTCACTAATCAGCCGCCCGCAATGCCCTGTCTGTATTAAGTCGGACTGCACGGACGACACCGTTTTTACAGGCGAAATTGCAATGAAGAAACGCGCGAACATGACCGTCGGCGTGCACAGCACGATCGACGAGCTACGCAGCGCACGCATGCTGATCGACGATCTGATCGACAAGGCGGAACAGCCCGCCGCGCTGCAACCGAAACCCACGAAACGCCGACCGCGCTCGCTCGCTGCGCTCGGCCTGCCCAAGCAGGTCCACAACGCATTGCGTGACGCCGGTATCCGCAGCCTTGCGAAGCTTATGCAGCAGTCCGTTCCGGGCCTGCTGCATGTTCCGGGCCTTGGCATGCGCTCCATCCACATTCTGCAAGCCGCGCTCGCCGAGCATGGCCTTGCGCTATCGGAGGCAACCGATGAACAAAGTCGATCGAGCGGCATGGCTCGCTGAGCGCAACCTCGGCATCGGCGGCAGCGAGTGCGCGGCTGCGCTCGGTGTCGATCCGCACCTGACCAGCCGCGAGCTATGGGAACGCAAGCTCGGCAACCTGCCCGAGATAGAGGACAACGAGCGCATGGCCGCTGGTCGTCATATCGAACCGGCGATCGCCACCTGGGCGAGTGAGAAATACGGCTTGCAGCTTTACCAGCGGCATCAGTCGCTCGTGCATCCGAAGTACCCGTTCATGCGGGCCAACGTCGATCGGCTCGTGCGCGGCATCAAGCGCGGCGTCGAGATTAAGAACGTCGATCGCCTGATCGTGCGTATGTCCGGTGAGTGGGGCGAGGACGGTTCGGACCTCGTGCCCGAACGGTTCTTTCTGCAATGCCATCACTACATGGCCGTCATCGGTTATCCCGAGTGGGACCTGATCGCCTGTATCGGCGGCAACGAGCTGCGCCGCTATCACATCGAGCGCGACCCGGAAATTATCGAACTGATCGTCGAGCACGAACACGACTTCTGGCAGCACGTCGAGCAGGAGAACCCGCCTGAGTTCGACTACGACAACGCGAGCACGCTGCCGCTGCTCAAAAAGCTCTATCCCGGCACAGGCGGCGGCATCGTGGCCTTGCCCGATGAAGCCGTGCATTGGCATTTCACGATGCAGGGCGCGAAGAAAAAACAGGACAGCTACGAGGCGATCGTCGATGGCTGCAAGGCGCATCTACTCGAACTGATGGCCGATGCCGCGATCGGCAAGCTGAACATCGGCGGCGAGTACCGCCGCAAGGTCATCGAGCGCAAGGCGTACTCAGTCGAGGCGACACAGTACGTCGATTTCCGATTCTCCAAAGCGAAGGGAGCCAGCAATGACGAATGACGTAATTCCGAGCGGCGTCGAGGAAGGCGGCAACCTCGCGCCGCGCACCTACGACGAGCTGATGGAGTTTGCGCGCATGGTCGCGTCAAGCGGCCTCGCGCCGAAGGATTACAACGGCAAGCCCGAGGCCTGCGCAGTCGCCATGCAATGGGGCAACGAACTCGGCCTGAAGCCGATGCAGTCGTTGCAGAACATTGCGGTCATCGGCAACCGGCCTTCGCTTTGGGGTGATGCCGTGCTCGCGCTCGTGACCGCCAGCCCTGCATGCAAAGACGTGATCGAGTATTTCGAGCACGAGGGCACAGCGGACCTGACGGCAGTCTGCATCGCACAGCGCCACGGCAAGGCCGACAAAACCCAGCGTTTCAGCCTGAGCGACGCACAGACGGCAGGCCTGATTGGCAAGGATGTTTGGCAGAAGTACCCGCCGCGCATGTTGCAGATGCGGGCGCGCGGCTTCGCGCTGCGCGATCAGTTCCCGGACGTGCTGCGTGGCCTGCCGATCGCAGAACTCGTGCGCGAAGCGATCGACATGGGACAGGTCGAGCAGGTCGATCCGGTGACCGGTGAAGTGATCGGCAGCGGGTCACACGGCACGAACGGCGCAAGTGCGCCGCCGACTTCACGCGGCGACTCGATCAAGGGCAAGCTGCGCCGCGTCACGCTCGCACAGGTCATCAAGGCGATCGACGATGCCACGAACGCCGAGGCCCTGAAAGCGGCCGGCGAGCTTGCATCGAAGCTCACCGACGAGGACGAAAAAGGACGTGCGCGTTCGCACTATCAGGCGAAGCTCAGCGCGGCCAAGGGCAAGGGCAGAGAGACGAAGGAAGGCACGAAGGGCGAGCCGCCGAGCGTGAGCTATGCCGAGGTCGCTGCCGCAATGGACGCCGCCGAGCGACGCGGCGATCGCGACGCACTCGCAGCGGCTGCGGACCTGATTTCACAGGTCGCGGACGACGCCCAGCGTAAGGAACTCAGCGGCATGTTCGATGCAGCGATGCAGCGGCTCGATGACAGGGGCGATGCCGGGGCGGCGTCATGACCATTTATTACTCGTCGGACGTGCTTGTGACCGAGTTCCGCCGCTTCGCTCGTGCGAACGTTCCACCTGACGCCGATGACGGGCAGCTTGCCGATATGCAGCGGGCGTTCTTCGGCGGCATGCTCGTCATGCTCAACATCGAGCAGGCCATCGCCGACCTGCCCGAAGAACTCGCCTGCGTTGCCCTCGAATGCCTGCATCGCGAGGCGATATCGTTCGCCAAGGCGCAGGTCGTCATCAGCAGAATGTCACAGGAGCCGAGCAGCCATGATTGACTTCCAGCAGCACGAGCTACGCATTACGCACGTCAACGTCAGGAGCGAACTGCACGGCGACGATGAAGTCCTGGCGATGGATCTCAAGATCGAAACCGACCTACCGAACACGAGCCTCGACAAGCTCGACGGCAGTCTGCGGCCCGCACTGTTCCAAGGCGATGACGACCCGGACCTGCTCGGCCAGGACGGCGGGCACTTGCCGCACCTGCGGTTCCCGTCCCTCGGGCCGCTTTCGTGGAACGGCAGCGTCAGCCCGGTCTCGCTCGTGCTGCACCTCGGCGCGAAGAAAAACGAATTACTGCTCACCGATGGCAAACTGAACAAGCTGCGGCTTAGCCCGCGTGAGGGCGGGACCTGCGGCGTCGTGTGCCGCTTGCAGGTCTACCCGAACGAGGACGAAGCGGCCAAGATTATGACCGTGTTAAAGCATGCGGTGAAAGGCACGCTCGACACGAGCGGGGCCAGCGACGAGGACGAGGCCGCCGATGATGAATGACCTGCCGCCGCCTGTCATTCATCCGGCTCCGCGCAAGCTCCCGCTGGTCGCGCAGGTCGTCAGCGGGATACTGACGCTTCTGGTCATCGTGCTGATAGTGCTCGCGATCGTGGCGGCGTCCTGGGCGATCCTGTACCTGATCCACACCGCGCCCTGAGTGAGGCACGACGATGAATGATTTAACGATCAACGCAGCACCGAAGCGCGGGCCGGGTCGGCCCCGCAAAAATCCGATCGTTCCCGACGAGCCGGTCTCCGTGCAGGAACCTGCGGCAGCGAGCGCGCTGCCCGTTGCGCCGCCGCCTGAGGACCTACACGCTCCTGCGCCGCTAACCGACACCGATATCGAGATGGTCGATCGCAAGGGCGCGGCGAAGTTGCTCGGCAAGTCACTGATGACGATTGCATGGCTTGAGTCGAATGACCCGGACTTCCCCGCGCCGTTCACGCTCGGCAAGAACAATTTCTATTTTTTGACTAACGACCTGCGAGCTTACGTGCTCAAGAAAGCGGCTCAGGCAAAGGCATTGAAGCAGCAGAAAATGCAGGCCGGGTCGAAGCCATGACGGTCAATCGTCGTCATCCATGCCGTTGCGCGGCGTGGATGTTTCTGTGGGCGCGTCGTCGCCGCCCATGACCTTTATGAGGTCGGGAAAATACACGTCGCATCGCTTGCCGACCGACTCGTTGCGTTTCGGACAGTCGGCAAGCTCCGCCCCGAGGTCCGTCATGCTGAAATCATCGCCGTGCGTCGCGACCAGCCGCGACAGGCGATAGCGTCCGCGCCGCTCGCAACGAGTACACGCGACCTCGATATGAGTCGCGCGTGCTGCTACTTCCCCGAGCGTGACGCTACCCTTGTTTCCCATCCGTTTGCCCCTGACTGCGCATGTACAACTTTGCGATCGTGTTCAAATCACACGCCTCGATTCGAGCAGGTCTTTTGAAAGCTCGTTCGTTCACTCTAGGTTGACCTGACGCCCGCAGGCGCAATTTCCCGATGAGAAACGCATCGCGAGGATGAACGCCCCCGCTGAAACCAGAGACACTAGCAGCACTGTCCATTCCACGGGTACATAGCTTCCTCCAGCCGCCCAGACGGCAGCAGCAGAGATTGGCGCGACGCCCTTGGCAATATTTGAAGGCATCGAGAGCAACCCACTTACGGCGCCGTAACCTTCCGTCCACATGACGTTCTGAACAATTGTTCCGCGCAATATGGTCATCATGCCGTTCGCACCGCCGTACACGATCGCAAACAGGATCAGCATTTCCAGTGACGTACCGGCGCACATAAGAACAACGACCGAGGCAGGAAACGCGGTCGTGATGACGATGCCGACAATCGACGGATGAACATTACGACCAAACGCGAACCACACTACACGCGCAAACACCTGCGCTGGGCCAATGACGGCCATTGTTACAAGAATCGCCGCTGGCGATACCTGCCTCTCCATCATGAGCGGGACGAGATGAAACGTTAATGCCGCGAATGTTGCGTAGTAGGCCGTGAAGCACACGGCAAGCGCCCAGAATGTTGGCGTCCGAAGCGCGCGCCTTGTTGCCGCCTGATTGATCGCCTTCAATTCGAACCTGTAGAGAGTATCGTCTCGACGGGGCGCTTCCTGTCCAATAGCAAAAAAGTGAAGTGGTAGACAGATTGCGAGATTCAATGCGGCTAACACCTGCAACGCCTCTCTCCAACCAAACCAGCCAATGAGGCCTTGCGTCAGTGGGATAAAGACAGTGCTGGCGAATCCCGCCACCAGAGTTATGAGCGTGATCTTTGACCGGTAGCTGTCAGGATAGTCACGTGTCACTATCGCGAAGACGGGATCGTAAAGCGTTGCAGCCATCGCAACGCCAAGTCCTATCCAGACGACGAACAGGGTGACGATGCTTTCGGCCTGCGACCAGAGGCCCAGCATAGCCGCAGCGAGCAGAGAGCCGCCGACCATAACCCGTCGACCATGACCGTGATCGATCCACGTACCCACCGGGTAAGCTACCAGCCCGGAGACAAGCAGACCGGCTGAGAGCGCCGCATTGGTCGCCGTTCGGCTCCATCCCATTGCACTCTCCATCGGCACGACGAAGAGCGAGAACGCATAGTAGATTGCACCCCACGACACAAGTTGTGCCGCAGCAAGTGCGCCGGTCGCGACGACGCCGCTATTCAGTTTCGCTGTCGTCGGTGTCGGCATTTGCGGCATCAGTTTCATGGTCCATAGCTGTCGCGGCCAGCTGCTCCGCAAGTTCTGGGTGCGCTTCTTTTCGCTCGCTGTAGCGATCTGTCAGGTAGTCCGAGCGGTCGCGCACCATCAACGTGAACTTGTAAAGTTCTTCCATCACATCGACCACCCGGTCGTAGTAAGCGGACGGCTTCATCCGGCCATCCGGATTGAATTCCTGCCATGCCTTCGCGACTGACGACTGATTGGGAATGGTCACCATGCGCATCCAGCGGCCAAGTACACGTAGCGCATTCACTGCGTTAAAAGACTGCGAACCACCACTAACCTGCATGACGGCGAGCGTACGCCCCTGAGTCGGGCGAACGCCGCCGCTTTCGAGCGGCAGCCAGTCGATCTGGTTCTTGAACACCGCCGTGAGCGTTCCGTGCCTCTCGGGACTGCACCAGACCTGACCTTCGGACCATTCCGACAGCTTGCGAAGCTCTACGACCTTCGGATGTTCCGGGCCTACGCTATCGACTATTGGCAGGTCGTGAGGATCAAACACCCGAGTTTCGGCTCCGAAGTGCCGCAGGATGCGTTCGGCTTCCAGCGTCAGCAGTCGGCTGTAGGACGTCTGCCTTAGGGAACCGTACAGCAGCAGGATGCGCGGCGCGTGTTGCGAGGTCGAAAGTGGCTCAAGCTTCGTCAGATCCGGTATCTGCAAGTGTGGAATGCTGACGTTTGGAAGATCATGGGACATGGAAAGCACCGACTACTAGAGAGAGATGGCGCGCGACAGCAGTGCAGCGCCAGAGGGGCACAAGCTGGATGCCTGTCTGGTGGCGAGAATGGCAGGCGGCGCGGTTTCGCGGCTGGCTAATTTGAAGCCTGCCTGTTCGAAAAATGCTGCGGTGGTCGTAGTGAATAGCCACGCGGTACGTGCGCCAGCATCGAATGCTTCGCGAAGTAGCACAGCGAGCACGTTGCGTCCAACCCCAGCGCCGCGACGCGCTTCAGGCACAACCAGCGAACGGATAAGTACATCCTTGCCGTAAATTTCCGGTCCGCCGAAACCAAGATGCAGTCCCGAGAGCGAGCGGAACACGTAGAACGTACGGCCGTGGTCGCTTAGGTCATCAGTGGGTAGCGATGCCTCGCGCAGTGCGTCCGCCAGCGCCTGTTGACTACCGGAGACCGGCTCACAGACGATGAAAGGTACTGCTTCTTCCTTCAGGATTTCGCGATCGGGAACCTTGTCCAGCAGGTCCAGCACGACATCAGACGGCCGGCAGAGAGCCGTGCCGCGTGCGGTCGTCACGAACGGCCGGTTAATCAGGATCGGGTGAAGCAGCATCGCCTCGATCAACTCGGCGTCGCTCAGTTCAAGATTGTCGAGACCCAGTTCATGATATGGCGTGCCTTTGACGCGGATCGCCTCCCGAACCGTCAGGCCGCTTCCAGCGATCAACCGTTCGAGCGTTTCGCGATCTGGCGGCGTTTTGAGATATTCGATAACTCGCGGACTTTCCCCGGCGTCTCTCAGCAATGCAAGTGCGTTGCGTGACGGTCCACAATCGGGGTTGTGGTAAATGGTGACGCTCATCGCTTTTCCTCAAGACCTGCGGGCTTCATACCAGGGCTGCGAACGGTTCACCATGCCGACAACCAGCAGCATCACGGGCACCTCAATCAGCACGCCGACTACCGTTGCCAGCGCGGCCCCCGAGTGAAAACCAAACAGGCTGATTGCCGTTGCGACAGCCAGTTCGAAGAAATTGCTCGCACCGATCAGACTAGATGGCCCCGCAACACAATGCGCGACGCCAAGTCGCCGGTTCAGGACATAGGCCAGCCCCGAATTGAGAAATACCTGAATGAGGATAGGCACCGCCAGCATTGCTATGACCAACGGCTGCTGAACGATTGCCTCGCCCTGAAACGCGAACAGAAGAACGAGCGTCGCCAGCAGCGCACAGATGGAGTACGGCCCGAGCGCTGCGGCGACCTTACGGAAATGTTCCTCGCCGCGTGAGAGGAGATGTCGGCGCAGCAGTTGTGCGAGTACGACCGGGATGATTATGTACAGGCAGACCGACGTTATCAGCGTGTCCCACGGCACGGTGATCGCGGACAGGCCAAGCAGCAACGCCACCAGCGGCGCGAACGCAACGATCATAATGGAGTCGTTAAGCGCAACCTGCGAAAGAGTGAAGTAAGGGTCGCCCTTGCACAGCTGTGACCACACGAACACCATCGCGGTACACGGCGCGGCAGCAAGCAGAATCAGACCGGCGATATAGCTGTCCAGTTGGTCGGAAGGCAACCATGCGGCAAACACATGCCGAACGAAAATCCAGCCAAGCAGTGCCATCGAAAACGGCTTGACGAACCAGTTGACGAACAGCGTCACACCGATACCTCGCCACTGGCTCTTTACCTGAGTCATCGCGGCAAAGTCGATCTTGACGAGCATGGGAATAATCATCACCCATATGAGGATGCCGACTGGCAGATTCACGTGAGCGACTTCCATGCTGCCGATGGCCTGAAAGACGGCTGGTAAAAGCTGGCCGAGCAGCACGCCTGCCACGATGCATAGCGCAACCCAAACAGTCAGATAGCGCTCGAAGAAACCAATGGCAGGACGGGTCGCGCCAGTTTGCGGGCTAGTGCTGCTCATCGGTCGCCTCTGCTGGCCGGTCACCAATTGCGCGCATCTCGTGCTGGATTGCGTTTCGGTCCAGTACGTGTAGCGGCAGGTTCACGAACTGGCTGACGCGATTCATGATCAGCCGATAAATCTTGTTGAAGAACGCGCGTTTTTGTTCATCCGACCCATCGAACGCAGCGGGGTCTTGGAAACCCCAATGAGCGGTCATCGGCTTGCCCGGCCAAAGCGGACAGGCTTCGCCCGCTGCCTGATCGCACACAGTGATGACAAAGTCCATCTGCGGCGCGTCAGGGGTCGCGAACTCATCCCAGCTTTTGCTGCGCATCTGCGAAGTGTCATAGCCGAGCGACTTGCACTGCTCCACGGCAAACGGATTGACGGTTCCGGACGGATGACTGCCTGCACTGTATGCGCGGAACTTTCCCTTGCCGAGCACATTGAAGAGTGCTTCGGCCATGATGCTGCGTGCGCTGTTGCCGGTGCAGAGGATGAGGACGGAATACGGGTGCTCGCTCACGCGCGGCTCCTGAATGAGATGGTGGATGGCGTCGGAACGCAGCAGGCGTCCGCTGGTTCTCTAGCCGGGGTAAGGTCGGTGTGCGATTCACCGTAGACGGGTGCCGAGTCCAGCGTGCGGAACGTTTCCCATGCGACCCCCTGCGGATCGACCGTCCACGCCTTGTCGGACTTCGCGTAACAGCAAGTCGTAGCTGTCTGCTTCTCTACGGGCAGACGAGCTGCTGCGAAGCGCGCGTTCATTTCGGCCAGTTCGTCGTCGGTTTCAACCTGAATGCCAATGTGATCAACCCCGGGTTTCGCACGGCGCTTCGAGATCGCAAAGTTGACCAGTGGATCGTCAAGTTCCCATTTGCAATAGTCGTCCTTGAGCACTGTTGGCTCGGCGTTTCCGAACATGGCGCTGTAAAACGCGATGCTCGCCGAAAGGTCATCGACTGCGACGTGAATGTGCATGCGCTTCATGATTCATCTCCGCAACAGTTGGGCAAACTGCTCGCGGCACAGGGCGCACCAGCGCAGCAGTTCTCTGTGAGAAAACCGATCAGGCCTGTCATGGCATCAAAGTTCGCCGTGTAGATGACGAAACGCCCTTCCTGTCGTGGCTTCACCAATTCCGCGTGTGACAAATCTTTGAGGTGAAACGACAGTTTGGAAGGCGATAGCTCAAGCTGCTGCGCGATTTCGCCCGCAGCCATGCCGTCTGGCCCAGCGACGACGAGCAAGCGAAATATTGCGAGACGGGATTCGTGAGCCAAGGCGCTCAAGGCGCGAACAACGATGTCTGAGTTCATGCCCCGAACGATAGCCCATTCGCTGCAACATTTCAAGAATTGTTGAAACGACGGGTATCAAAGCCGAATTTCCGCCAGTTCAATCCGGAAACCGACAGCGGAGTTCAAGGAGCCTCCCGATTAACTCCGGAGGGACGCACGGTCTTTCTATTACCGTGTCAGGTCATGCGGCGGCCTGCACGATGACGCACTGCCTACCATCCGGTAACCGAGATTGCTACTATGTCGGACCGTCTTTCCCGTGCCCTGTCATGACATCGAATTCCCGCAGTGACTCTCCGCGCCCGCTGTCTGCACCGCGCCTTGCAACGGTCAAGCGTCTGTTCGCCGTATCCATGAACCGTTGCGCTTTCCCGGGTTGTTCGACACCTGTGATCGACCCAGCTACGCAAACCGTCCTTGGTGAGATTTGCCATATCCACGCGCAGAGCGAGGGAGGCCCTCGGTTCAACGAAGGGCTGTCACCGGAGCAGATACACGACTTCGAAAATCTCATTCTCATGTGCGGCACGCATCACAAGTTGGTCGACGAGAAAGGGAATGAGGCGACCTACTCCGCCGTGTATCTCAAGAGTCTTAAGGTAGCGGCCGAGCAGAGTAGTAGCGCAACTGAAACCGGACTCTCCGATGAGCAGGCAACGGTGTTGATCCAGCAGAGCGCAGTTTATGAAGAGAACGCAGTTCATATGGACTTCCGCCAAGCCGTTTTTCGCGTAGGTGGAGAAGGCGGTCACTGGGGCGGCGGCGGCGGCGCGGGAGGCGTGCTAACGATTGTTGGTAGCCATCGTTTGCCTGCTGGAGCGGAAGTAAATGCAAACGGTCGCGACGGAGTGCTGCCCGGCGGCGGCGGCGGTGGTGCAGGCGCGATTGTCTTCGTTGGCCGAGCAGTAGATGCCCGAGAAATCCACGCCGGATTCGAAGTCTCGAGCGTCTTCGCAGCAGAGGCGACGTCAGGCGAGGGATTGTTCAATGTTCTCGGTGCCGGATGGGGCCATTGTCGAGTCGCAGGCTTGCCTGCTGACCTAACAGTCAATTTTGTGATTGTCGTCGAGACGCTCGGGATAGAAGAGGATGCATTGATCCGCCTTAACCTTGACGTTGTGACACCTATGGGTGAGATCGTAGGAATTCAGACGATCGACATTCAAGGCAATTCGAATCAGGACCTCACGCCTAGACGGGCTGCTCGATGCGCAGTGTCGTTCAAGGTAGCGGAATTAGGAGTGTGGGAATTTCGCGTGCGTTCGGGCGATGTTTGCCTGAAGACCCATCGGATCGAATTTCGGCAAGTTTGACTGCGCGGGCCTACCGTCGCGATCGATATGCGGGTCGCTCTGTCGCTATGCCGCGTGCTTTGGCAACTTCGCAACCTTCGCGATGCGCTCGTCGGTGTAGTTCGCCCACTTCGTCATGAGGTCGATGCGCTCGTCATAGAAGCGGGTCCGCTCGTAGGTCTTGCGGATGCGGCTGCGCGTGTCATGTGCAATCACGGCCTCGGCAACTTCCTCTCTAACCTTAAGGACCTCGCCGAGATAGGTGCGCAGCGACTTGCGCATGCCGTGCGTCGTGACCTGTTCGACGGTGTAACCGATGCGGCGCAGGAGCTTGAGCAGTGCGGCGCCGTACACCTTGCCGCCGCGCTGAGCCGTGAATACAAGGCCTTCGGGGTTCGGCTCGCCGCTGTTATAGCTCGGCAGGGCCTTGAGCAGGTCAACGGCCTGAGCCGCCAGCGGTACAGTCTGCGTCTTGCCTGCCTTCATGCGGCTTTTATGGACGGTCCACTTTTTGGCCGTCAGGTCGAGTTCCTGCCAAGTCAGTTGCAGGGCCTCTTCGAGCCGCGCGCCCGTGAGAATGATGAATTCCATCGCCTGCGCTTCCATTGTCCTGTCGGCCCGGACCTTCGTCATACAGGCAGGCAGGTCGAGCCACGGCAGGGAAGCACGACCATCGTCAGCGTCGCCCTCGTTCTCGTCAGTGTTTTTCGTGACCTTCGGCAGCAGTTGTTCAAGTTCCGGGATGGAGGCTGGGTTCGCGCCGCCGAGTTCAAAGCGCACGATCGACCACTTGAACAGCGCATGCAGGCGTAGCATGTTCTCGACGGCGGTCGGGTTCTTTTCGATCCAGTCCGGCTCAAGACAGGCGACGATATGCTGGCGGCTGACCTCATGCACATAGAAACCCTTCAGCACCTTGCCTGCGAGTGCGAATGTACGGTCCCAGCTTTTGACCTGCTTTTCGGTTTTCAGCGTCTTGCTGCGCACGGCCATGAAGGCTTCACAGGCTGTCGCGAAGGTGACACGCTTCGCCGTCGCTGCTGCTGCCTGCACGAGCGCGTCCCGGTGATGTTCAATCGGGTCGATGCCGCGCTTCACGAGGCGGGCCAGTTCGTCACGACGCTCGCGGGCCTGCGCGAGGCTGAAGGTCGGATAAGGGCCAATGCCCTTGTCGCGGCGGACCTTGTTCAGTTGATAGCGATAGGTCCAGCTTTTGCCGCCAGTCTTGGTGACTTGGAGCAGCAGGCCGCCGCCGTCGCTCAGGTTGCCGCTTTGAGTGCGGGCCTTGACCTCAGCCGGGGTCAGTTTGTTGATTTCGCGCATGATAGAGGCCTGTCTAGCGTGGATTTCAACCCAACACTCCATCCAACACTTCGGTTTAGATCAGTTTAGGTTTGTTTGGGTCTGAACTGTCTTGTTCAGCTTCCTAAATTCTACCAAACCCTTATCCAGTAAGGCTCTTATGGGAGTGAGCCGACCTAAACGAATCTACTCTAAACTAGACAGATTGAAAACTAGCTTTGCGGCTGCAAAGAAAGTCACCAAAGAAAGCAGCTTTCTTACCGCCCAAGGACCACCCAGCGGCACGACACAGAAACACCAGACTGGCCCGGCACTAGCGAGTGCCCTCATAGGCCACACCGGGCGTGGACCGCGGACCCACCGTGACAACGCGCCGTTTAACAAACTGGTGCAGCCATTGAAAGCGCCGGCCCAGCGCTACGCGCTGCCGAAGGGTATGCAAGGGAAACCAACGAGGGGCGGGGCGGTACAGTGAGATGGACGCGTTAGCCGAGATGGATGGGTCAGCAAGCACGCACCGGCAGACCCGATTGACCGGACGGCGGCGCGAAGCGCAGCGCCGGAGCCTGCAAGGGCTGCACCAGTCTGTTCAAGGGTGCGATTTCACAGTGGGTCCGCGATCCAAGCCCGGTTAGGCTTGTGAGGGCACTCGCTAGTGCAGGGCCAGTGAGGTTTTTCTGTGTCGTGCCGCTAGTGAACCTTGGGCGGTAAGAAAGCTGCTTTCTTTGGTGACTTTCTTTGCAGCCGCAAAGAAAGTTACCCCCGCCCCGGGGAGGGGCAGTGCAAATAGACCGACGCGACTACAGGCATTCCATAGAAGCGCAAGCAAGCAAACAACAACAAGCGCAAGCAAACAACAACAAGCGCAAGCAGAAAGCCCCTTCAAACCGCCTGCCTCAAAGTCTCCTTAAACTGCGCAAGCGTGTTGCGCTCCAACAGATGCCCGGCCACCTGCAGCCGTCCCCTTCTTGCGAGAACATCATCGAGTGCCCGGTTGATCGACGCAACCGCCAGATCCTCGACCACGGGTCCAAGCTCCCCGGTCCGGCAGAACCATCCAATCAAACCATCCGCCGTCGCCACGACCGGCTTCCCGAAGCGATACGCCTGCACCAGCACGCCGCTCATCCCGTAGTGCCCCTTGTACCCAAGCCACACCACATCGCACGCTGAAAACAGATCAAGCTCGTCCTCGCCCGAAATGAAACGATCAAACACCACCGGCGCCGGTGTCAGCGCCGCCAGCGCCGCACTCAGCCGGGCGCGCGTCTCCGCATCCTGCGCCCCCGCGATCACCAGCGTCGGCCCATGCGAGCCGCTCGCCCGTCGCCCAAGCGCCTCGATCAACTCGAACACGCCCTTGCGATCGTTGATCGCCCCATACACCAGCACATGCGTGCCGTCCGACAGCCCCAGCCGCGCACGAGCAGCGGCCGGATCGGCGGCGCGCGCATCGGGAAACGGATCAGCCAGATAGTCGATGCTCGCGCCCGCCGCATGCGCCCGGCGCTTCCACCAGTCCGGCAAGGTCGGATCGATCGTCAGCAAGGTCTTCATGCCGCCCGCCCGAATCGCACGCGCGAACAACGTCCCCTTGATCGCATTGACCACAGGCCGGCGCGGCGCGCGCACGCCCACACGGTGATGGTGAAAGTTCGAGCGCATCGTAATGCCCACCCAGGGCGTCGCGCCAAACGGCGATCCCAGGAACGGCAGGGCAAGAAGGAAGTAGTCGACATAAGGTACAACGACCAGCGCCGCCCGCCGCTCGCGGCTCGCCACCCCATACATGTGCCGGAACTGCCGGTGCATCCGGGCATAACTCACCCTCGACGCCAGCGCGCCGCCTTGCGCCGGCGGCGCGACAAACACGATGTCGAGACCGGACGGCGCCGCCTCGCGAATCCGGCGCGCCAGCGGATGGTCTTCGTTGCACGGGTCCGTCACGATCACACAGCGGAATCCCGCTTCCATATATGCATTCGCCGCCCATTCGGCATAACGCCAGCGGTGGCCGCTGAAGTCGGGTTCGATGATGAAGACACTTTCGGTCATCGCAGGGGCCCTTGCGGTCTCTGTGCACGTGGGTCACGCGTGAAGCGGACAGGACAACGCCGCCGACGTCCGTCGATTGCGCCGACGAATCAACACTAGCACCGCGCGCACGTCATCGAACGCCATATTTGAGCGTTTATCCGCGTGCTCAAAGCGCTGTCCAAAACAAGATTCGCAACGGCGACGCGCCCGCAATCCGCATCGCTACCCATTTCGGGCCGATTTCGACTACGCGTTGGCGTCCGTCGCGACACGGCGCACGATACTTTTGCCACAGTCGCCTGAAAAGAAGCGCGGCCGCGCTCGCATCGCCGTCCGGACAAGGCGTTGCAACGGCTCGCAAGGTGGTCCGCACGCGATACCGACCTATCGCGGCACCACGAATTGAAATCTCAGTTGCGCGGGGAATTCGAGTGAGATCGGTCCGGCTTCCTTTTCTTCCAGCACGCGCGCGTTTCGAACACGATGCAGCGTTCTGGGTGCTGCTCCAGCAAGTCGTCGTGCGCGGGTTCGTGGCCATCAAGTTTCTCGCCATCGGCCGGATTCTCGGGCCGGAAGCCATCGGCGCGGTCAGCATCGCGCTGCTCGCGGTCGCCATCGCCGAATCGCTCTCCGATACCGGTCTCGCCCAGGCCGTCGTGCAAGGGCGCGATGCGCCCACCCACAGCGAACTCGGCGCGGTCTGGACCACGCTCGCCATGCGCGGCATGGTGATCGGCCTGCTGCTCGCCGCCCTCGCACCCTTCATGAGCAGTCAGTTTCATCTGAGCGGTTCGGTCGGACTGATCCTGCTCGCCGCCGTGCTGCCGCTGCTGCGCGGCGTCGCCTCGCCCGCGTATTTCGTCGTCACCCGCCAGCGCGGCTTCCAGAAGCTAGCGGGCGTCGAAACTTCCGCCGCGTTCACCGACTGCGCCATCGGCCTCATATGCGCACTGTCCGGCGCGGGCGCGTATTCCGTGCTGATCGGCCTCGTCGCGGGCGAGCTGCTCAAGACCGCGCTCACCTGGACCAGCATGGCGCCGCGCCCGCCCCTGCGCTTCTCCTTCACGGGAATCGGCCACTACGTGAACTTCAGCCGCTGGATCTGGGCGGGCAGCGTGGTCAACCTGCTGCTCAATCAGTTCGACAAGGTGGTCGTCGCCAAGCTGCTCGGCCCGGTCCAGCTGGGCGCGTACCAGATGTCGTCGAAACTCGCGCAGATGCTGCTCGCCGATGCCGCCATCGCGATGTCGCAGTATCTGTTTCCCACCTTCTCCGAGCATCACCGGCGCGACGTGCAGGCCGCGCGCAAGCTGTTCCGCCGCTATCTGCTGCTCGCGGCGCTCGGGCTGGCGCTGTTCGTCGTCGTGCTGCGCTGGGCGGCCGAGCCGCTCTTCAACTTCGTGCTCGGTCCGGCCTGGCTGTCCGCCGTGCCGCTCTTCAGGATCTTCGCCATCAACATGGCGATCGGCGCGATCATCGCCGTGCTGGTCTCGTGGCTGCGCGCCGCCGGTCTGCCGAAGGTCGCGACGCATGCGTCGATCATCCAGGCCATCGTGCTGTGCGTGACCGTGCCGGTCGCGACGCATCTGTGGGGCGTCACGGGCATCGCCTGGGCCATGACGGTCGGGCTTGCCTCGGCCGCGAGCTGGATGCTGTTCCGAATCATGCGGGAGGCGTGAATGCGCATAGTCCACCTCGTGCTGACGCCGCGCCTGTCGGGCGCCGAAGTCCTGGCGAAAGATCTCGCGATTCATCAGCAGAAGGGGGGCGAAACGGTCGCGGTGGCCTCGCTGATGCCGGCGCACGAGGATTTCACGGCGCTCAGCGCGGAACTCGTCGCCAGCGGCGTGCAGTGTCTGTTTCCAGAGCGCCGGCACGGCCGCTTCGGCAAGCTGTGGAACCTGTATCGCACGCTGCGCGGCTATCGTGCCGACGTGCTGTTCGCGCACGCGACCATTCCCGCGTTCTATGCACGCGCGCTGCCGCTCGCGGTGCCGGTCGTGTATGTGATGCATTCGGCTGCGAACGACTTCGAGCGCTCGATGTTCCGCAGCGTCGAGCGCCTGCTGTCGCACCGGGCGCGCGCGGTGATCGCGGTGTCGCCGAACAACATCGACGATTACGTCGGCGCGGTCGGCCGCCATCCTTCGATGACGCTGATCCCCAATGGCGTCGACATGTCGCGTTTCGGCATGCGCACGCGCACCCAGGCGCCGGAGACTGCGCGGATCGTGCAGATCGGGCGCTATACGTCGGTCAAGAACCAGCTTTCGACGGTGCACGCGTTCCGCCAGGTCGTCGAGCGGGTGCCCGCCGCGCGGCTGCTGTTGTGCGGCGTGATCGAGGATCCGGCGTATCACGCGGCCGTGGGCGATCTGATCGACAAGCTCGGGCTGGCGGACCGTGTCAGCCTGCAAGGGCCGCGCACGGATGTCGCCGACCTGCTGTTTTCGTCCAGCGTGTTTGCGATGCCGTCGCGCTCGGAAGGGCACAGCATCGCGTTTCTCGAGGCGCTCGCCTCGGGACTGCCGGTGGTGGCCAGCACCATCCGGCCGTTCGGTTTCGCCGCGGATCTGCCCGGCGTGCATCTGTGCGATCCCGACGATACCCAGGCCTACGCCGACGCCCTCGTGCGCGCGCTCGCCGAACCGCGTTCGCACCGGCCGCTGCCGGGGCTCACGCTCGCGGATACGGCAGCGCGTTATCTGGCCGTCGCACGCGAGGTCACGCGGCCACTGCGCGCGGCGGCGGTCTGATTCTTTGTTGTCTTCTGGCTTCTAACGCGGTCGGCTTTCTGTCCTTTTGTCAGGGGTTATCGATGCCCCCGACGCGCGCCGCATCCTTTTCTTCGTCATGACGCTAGCCATTCGGACTAGGTGCGTAGAGACGCGCAAAACCCGATGATAGACTCCATCGCCAAAACGCCAAGGATGGCGAAGCATCTGTTACGGGATGGGATGATGAAGGGAAGAAAATTAATGACGAAGATGGCCGCGCAATCCATGCTCTCCGAGTTCTGGGACGGCAATCTGCCGGTCAATCCTGCCGTCATTGCACGTGCAGCGGGCATCGCGGTCAGGCAGGACCCGGAATTGGGCACGGCGGTCGGCCGTATTCAATACGAGGGCGGTCTGGCTTGCATTGATGTGCATCCTGACACGTCTGCGCTGCGCCAGCGCTTCGTGATTGCTCATGAACTAGGACACTTCATGCTGCATGGCGGGGCCAGATTTGTCGACGTCGAGCAGGAACTGGAACCCATACAACTGGACATACGCGAGAGACAAGCGAACCTGTTTGCGCTCGAGTTGTTGATTCCCAGTTTCGCGGTTGAAATTCTGATCTACAAAAGGAAGATATTCAGCCTCGAGAAACTGAGGACCATGTTCGGAGTCACGGACAAAGCATTGCACTACAAACTCAGAAGATTGGGCTGGCTACCATGAACATCGAATCGCAGCAGGACGCGAGCACCGGCAATAGCTCGCCGAGAGTGCGCGAGCACTCGGAAGAACAGTGGACGATCCGGAATGCGTCTGTGCTCGAAGAGCATATTGCCGATCGTCAGCAATATCGCAAACTACGACACTATGCCTTCTTTGGCGTGACCTTTTTGATCTTCGGCCTCGTCGCCATGTTTGCGTGGTGGGTGCGGGCATTCGGCCTTAGAGTTTTCGGCGAATCAGTTCAAACGAGTCCGCCTCAGGCAGTCCTGCTGGTGATGCCGCTGGTGGTCATCGCTTCACTGGTCGCTGTTTCGCTGCTCCCTCTCATCCGCCTGGTCTTCAGGGAACCGGGCGAAAAGGAAGACGACAGGGACGAACCCACCCTCTGGCAAGCCCTGCTCAAGGAACTGGCTGACCTTTTCAAGCAGTACCTGAACCGCAGCAAGCCCGCGACCTGATCGCGCATTGCACCCTCCATTCCATCTCGCACAGGAGACTTTCATGTCCGACATGCTCAGCATCTCCACCCCGGACGGCAACTTCGACGCCTACGTTGCCTATCCGGCCCCGACGCCCGCGCAGACCCCCGCATCCGCGGTCATCGTCATCCAGGAAATCTTCGGCATCAACGGCGACATGCGCGAAACCTGCGACGAATACGCGCGTCAAGGGTATGTCGCGTTGTGCCCGGACCTGTTCTGGCGTCTCGAACCGAATGTCGTTCTCACGGATCGCACCGAAGCCGAATGGCAGCAGGCCATGAAGTACTACAACGCGTTCGACCTGAACACGGGCGTCGAGGACATCGCCGCGACCATCGGCTTCGCGCGGGGGCTGCCGCAGGTGCAGGGCAAGATCGGCGTGGTCGGCTTCTGTCTCGGCGGGCTGTTGTCGTTTCTGACGGCTGCCCGCACGGACGTCGATGCAGCGGTGGCGTACTACGGCGGCGGCACGGACCAGCATCTCGGCGAAGTGCCGAAGATACGCATTCCGCTGATGCTGCATCTCGCCGAAGCGGACGAATTCATTCCGGCGGAGGCACGCAACCGCGTACTGGCCGCCGTGCAGGGACAAGCGAACATCGAGGCGTTCACCTATCCCGGCTGTCATCACGCATTCGCGCGCAACCAGGGCGTGCATTACGACGCCGCCGCCGCGCAGCTCGCCAACGGTCGCACCTCTGCATTCTTCGCGCAGCACCTGAAATGACCTGCGTCGGCCGCGCCAGAAAAAACGCCGCCCGAAGCAGGGCGGCGCGCGTTCATTTCTCGACGCTTATTTCTTCACCGTATGCGGCCGTCGAAACACCAGCCAGCGCGGCGACTTGAAGCGCACGATGCTCACATACAACCACACGTAGGTGGCGGCGAACACCACGACGAAGCAGAACAAATGCAGCGTGTGCCGCCAGAAAAGCGTCGCCGGAATCACGGCGATCAGGCACAGCAGCCAGAGGTACGGCGAAGTGAGCGAGTTGCGCCGCGTCAATTCGTGCGCGTTCTTCACGCCGACGGCCCAGCGCATCAGACGCTTGTAGACCAGCATGTGCAGATGCACGCCGTCCGGAATGCCCGGCGAGATGCCGCGAATGAATTTCTTGCGATAGATCGAGAAGCAGGTTTCGAAGATCGGGTACATGAACAGCAGCACCGGATACCAGGCCGACACGTCGCGGTTGCGCATCACGAGCATGATGGCCAGCTCGCCGAGCATGAAGCCGACGAAGTAGGCGCCGCCGTCGCCGAGAAAGATCAGCCCGGCCGGAAAGTTCCAGATGAAGAAGCCCATCACCGCGCCCATCATGATGAGCGAGCCCGACAGCACCACGGGATCATGCACCTGGAACGCCACATAGGCGAGCGAGGCAAACATCATGAAGGTGACCATCGAGGCGAGGCCGTTGAAGCCGTCGATGATGTTCACCGCATTGGCGAGCGCCGCGACCGCGAGCACGGTCACCGCACAGGAAATGACCGCGTAGGAGAGCAGGAAATCGAGCGACGGCACGCTGATGCGCGTCACGGCGATGTCGAGAAACGCATACGCGAGTCCGGCCGCGGCCATCGTGCAAAGCAGTCGCACCAGCGGCGACACGCGCTTGGTCAGGTCCTCGACGAGCCCGGACAGGAACGCCGGCATGCCGCACGCAATGATGCCGAGAATGCCGCCCGACACCGCCGGATAGCCCCAGCGCAACTGCACGGCGGAAGCGGTCAGTCCGCACAGGATGCCGACGCCGCCAATGCGCGGCACCGGATGCGCATGAAATTTCTGCACGCCGGCGAGGTCGGTGTCACCGAGCACGCTTTCCTGGAGATGGGCGAAGCGCACGATGAACAGCGTCACCAGCAGCGAAATCAGGAAGGCAAGCGCGAAACTAAGCATGAAAATGAACCGGAGGAGGGGTTGCGCCCCGCATCGTACCTCATTGGCAGGGACGATCCGGAGCGCGACGCCTGAAGCCACGCTTCAAGCAAACCTCAAGCAAACCCGCGCGGATTCTGCGACTGCCAGCGCCAGTGATCCTCGCACATGCGTTCGATGCCATGCTGCGCGCGCCAGCCGATCAACTCGGCCGCGGCGGTAGGGTCGGCATAGCATGCGGCGATATCGCCCGGACGGCGCGGCACCAGTTCATAGGGCACCGGCTTGCCTGACGCCGCCTCGAACGCCTTGACGACATCGAGCACGCTGTAGCCCTGGCCCGTGCCCAGGTTCACGACGAAACTGCGGTCCAGGCGGCGCAGCGCGTCGATGGCCGCGATATGCCCGCGCGCCAGGTCCACGACGTGGATGTAATCGCGCACGCCGGTGCCGTCGTGGGTCTCGTAGTCGCTGCCGAACACGCGCAGGCGCTCCAGCTTGCCGACGGCGACCTGCGCCACATACGGCATCAGGTTGTTCGGCACGCCTGCCGGATCCTCGCCGATCAAGCCGCTTTCGTGCGCGCCCACCGGATTGAAATAGCGCAGCGTGGCGATCCGCCATGACGGGTCCGAGACTTCCAGATCGCGCAGGATCTGCTCGGCGATGAGCTTCGACTGGCCGTAGGGATTGGTCGCCGAGAGCGGGAAGGATTCGTCGATCGGCACGCTCTTCGGCACGCCGTACACCGTCGCGGACGAACTGAACACGAAGTTGCGCACGTTGCGCGCCTTCATCACCTTGAGCACGGCGAGCAGGCTGCCGACGTTGTTCGCGTAATACTCGACCGGCTTCGCCACCGACTCGCCCACGGCCTTCAGCGCCGCGAAGTGAATGGCGCCGGTGATGTCGTGCGCGTCGAAGATGCGTTCGAGCGCGGCTTCGTCGCGGGAATCTGCCTGATAGAACGCCACGCGCTTGCCGGTGATCTGCTCCACGCGTTGCAGCGATTCGGCACGGCTGTTCACGAGATTGTCGATGACCGCCACGTCATAGCCGGCGCCGAGGAGTTCGACGCAGGTGTGCGTGCCGATGAAGCCTGCCCCGCCGGTGACGAGAATCGTGCCCTGGGTCGCGTTGTTCAGCGACTGCTTGCCATTCATCATGCGCTCTCCAAATAACTCGAATCAGAGTGAAATGCCGGTGATGGCATGTATTGTGCCCTTGTAGCGTTCGACGACATTCTTCTCGTCGAATTCCCGGGCCACCTTGGCGCGGCCGCGCTGCGCCATCGCCGCGCGTTCGGCGGCGGGCAGCGTCAGCATGCGCTCGAGTGCCTGGGTCAGGCTGTCCGCGCTTTTTACTTCGCAGAGCAGCCCGGTCACGCCGTGCTCGACCACTTCGCGGCAGCCCGGGACGTCGGTGGCGACAATCGGACGGCCCATCGCCGAGGCTTCCATCAGCGTGCGCGGCACGCCTTCCCGGTACGACGGCAGCACGACGCAGTCCGCCGCGGCGATGAACGGGCGCACGTCGTGCGCTTCGCCCAGGTACTCGACGATATTCTCGGCTTCCCATTGCGCCACGTCCGTGCGGCTGATCGCGCTCGGATTGTCGACGCCGACCGGACCGAGCAGCTGGAAGCGTACGTGCGCAAAGCGTGCCTTCAGGCGCCGCGCGGCTTCCACGTATTCGGCCACGCCCTTGTCCCACAGCAACCGGCCGATCAGGATGAAGACGAAATCCTCGCGGGCGGGCGGCGGGGTGAACGCAAAATCATCGAGATCGACGCCTTCTCCATGCAGCCGCCGCGCACGATCCGGATGCGCCAGCAGCCTTTCCTGCATGAAAGCCGCATGGTCGTCCTGATTCAGGAACCAGATCTCACGCGGGAAACGGAACGCGAGGCGGTAGAGTTGTTTCGCCACCTGCGCCGTGCGGCTTTTCTGAATGAACACGTAGCCCAGGCCCGTCGTGACGGCGATCGACGGCACGCGCGCGAGCATCGCGGCGAGCGTTCCGTAGATGTTCGGCTTGATCGTGTAGTGAAACACGAGGTGCGGGCGCGTCGTCCGATAGGCGCGGTACAGCGCGGCGAGCGTCTTCAGGTCCTGGCGCGGATCGGTGCCCTTCGAGGCCACCGGCAATTCGACGCAGCGGCAGCCCATCTCGGCAAGCGGCCCGAAGGTGCGGTCGCGCGGCGCGAGAATCGTCACCTCCGCGCCGCGTGCGGTCAGCATGCGCAGCAGGCCGCGCCGGTAAGTGTAGATCGCCCATGCAGTGTTGCAGACGAGGGCAATGCGAAGACTCGACTTTTCTTTCGTCATCCGGAGGTCATGGTTCGACGGCATGGATCGCGCGGCGTGCCATCGAGTGGCGGGTGAGTGGACAGGCGCCGCGCGGATCGCCGTGCGCTCAACGTAGCGCAAAACAATGTGAAAACAAATCGACAAAAAAGCGTCAGGCGACGGGTGTGGAGCGCATGAGTTTCGCCTTCAGGCCGCGCAGCAGACTGTACGGCAGCGCCAGATGCGCGACGCTTTTGACGATGCCCAGCCAGTCCAGCGGATTCGTCACGCGCAGATGGCGCAGTTGCAGTTGCAAGGTCGAGACCACCTGTGTCCGCCGTTTCGTCGCGCTGATGCCGGCCTCGTTGAGTTCGTATATCAGGCCGAACTCCGGCAGATTCGCACCGTCGTGATGCTGCAGGAGGCGCAGGATCAGGTCGAGATCCTCCGCGGCACGATAACGCGCGCGGTAATTGCCCGCCTCGATCACCGCGTCGACGCGCAGCATCAGCGAAGGATGGGTGAAACAGGTGCGCGCCAGCACCAGGCGGCGCAGCGCGGACGGCTCGCACGGCGGCTTCAGGTCGAACAGCGGCGCGCCCGCGGTGGACACGACATGGGTCCACATGCCCAGCACCGCGACGCGCGGATGCGCTTCCATATAGGCGCGCTGCTTCGCGAGACGGCCGGGCGTGGCGAGGTCGCCGGCGTCGATGCGCGCCGCATAGCGCACGCCGCGCGCCGCCAGCGCTTCGATGCCGGCCTGCAATGCCCGTTCGATGCCGCCGTTGCGCGGCATCCGCAGGATCTCGATCTGCATGTTCGCCAGCGTGGGCGCGGTGATCGGCGGGGTGCTGCCGTCGTCGACGATCAGCACGCGCACCGGCGAGGTTTCCCGGAACGACGCAAGCGTGCGCTCGACCTCGGCCTGGCCGTTGAAGGCGGGCAGCAGCAGCATCACATCGGAAAGGGCATTCATGCGCGCAGCCGGAAACGGAGGTAATAGAAGTTCACCGATGCCGCCGCCACATAACCCGCCGCCAGGCCCATCAGCGCGCCATAGCCCTCGAAGCGCGGGATCGTGATCAGGTTCACCGCGAACGCGACCGCGAGCGCGAGCAGCCACTTCGACAACAGCACGTACTTCGCCTGATATTTGAGCACGACCAGATTGCCGATCGCCTCGATGCCCGCCGGCACCGACAGCCACACGGCCCAGCGGAACAGGCTGGCGGCGTCTGCGTAGTTCGGTCCGAACACGCGCGCGATGATGAAGCCGCCGAGCGCGTCCAGCACGGCGGCGCCTGCGATCATCAGCGCGGCGGTCATCGCGAACAGGCGCAGCAGGTTGCGCCGCAACAGCCGCGTGTCCTGCACGCGGTACACGAAGGCCGGCGCGATGGTCTGCGCGAGCATCAGCGCGAGCGCGATCCAGTTCTCGTTGAGTTGCTGCGCGGCGGAATACAGGCCCAGTTCGGCGAACGACACGCGATGTGCGAGCATCAGCCGGTCGAGTTTCAGGAACAGGTACATGCAGATGAGTCCGAGCCAGAACACCGTGCCCGCGCTCGCGAAATGCCGGAAGAGCGCGCGGTCGACGCGCCAGCCGAGGCGGCCGCCGTGCCGTCGCATGTAATACAGCACGAGCGCCGCGCCGATTGCCGCCGCTTCGAGCGCCCACAGCCAGCCGAAACGCGACGGCGCCGCCGCGACGCGTACGAGCGCGTAGACCAGCGCCGCCTTGACGATTGCGGCCAGCATGCTGGCGAGCAGTTGCGGCTTGCTATAGGTCTGGCTTTGCAGCCAGGAATTGACGACGCCGATGAACGGCTCGCGGAACAGCATCGTCACGGCGAGACCGGCGAGCATGAGGCCGACGGTCGGGTCGATGCCGCCCGCCGCGATCCAGATCCAGGTGGCGATGAGCGCGAGGATCGAGACGCCCATGCGCAGCACGAACGCGCTGCCGAGCACGATGCCGGTGTCGGCGGGCGGGCGGCGCACGATGGTCGGGACGAGGATTTCCGCGCCGCAGACCCACGTGACCGGCGCGATCACGAGCAGCAGCGTGTTGGCGTATTGCCATTTGCCGAAGTCGTCAGGGCCGAAATAGCGCGCCAGCACGCCCGCAATGACGATGGCGACTGCAATCTGCGTGAGCCGTTCCAGCCCGAGCCAGACGATGTTGGCCAGCGCGCGGGCGACGTCGGGATTGCCGGAGCGCAGCAGGGCCTTCATGCAGCGGGGGTCCCGCCGTGCACGGGCACGCCGCGTGCTACCGAAGACTGTCCGGCCGCCGAAACCGCGTAATCCGCTGACGAACGGCATTCAATCGTCACGTTATGTGGGATGACGCGCGAAGACGCTTGATTCCAGGGCATCGGGCCAATAGGGCGTTTGAGCATTGGATTAGAATGAACGCGCCGGTTTTTACCGCAACGCGAAAGCCACGAGAGCGCCGAAAGACAGCGATTATAAGTGCGATCCGGAGCGCGTCTGTCCGCTCCGGCTGCCGATAGCGGCTTCCGTGTGTTTCCGTTTGCATGTGCTGCTGCGGTTTGCTTCGATTTGTTTCAGTCGTATGTGTTTAACAGACGCATAGGCACAATTCGACACGTCATCCGGCAGTCGTTTGCGCGGCATCCGCGCTGTGACGGCGGCCAACGTCACGACCTGCATGCCCTCATGGCTGCATCGCCGAGAATTCGTTCATCAATCGATAAGAGGTAGCCATCTCATGAGCCAAGTATCCCAATCCATTTTCAAGGCCTACGACATTCGCGGCATCGTTGGCAAGACGGTCGATCGCGACGTTGCGAAAAGCATCGGCCAGGCGTTCGGCAGCGAGATCAAGAAGCAGGGCGGCGATTCGGTCGTGGTCGCGCGCGACGGCCGCCTGTCCGGTCCGGAGCTGGTCGGCGCGCTGGCGGATGGCCTGCGTGCGGCGGGCGTCGATGTAATCGATGTCGGCATGGTGCCGACGCCGGTCGGCTATTTTGCGGCGAGCGTGCCGCTGCCCTTGCCGTCGGGCGAGCGGCGCGTGGATTCGTGCATCGTCGTGACGGGCAGCCACAATCCGCCCGACTACAACGGCTTCAAGATGGTGCTGCGTGGCGCGGCGATCTACGGCGAGCAGATCCAGGGCTTGTACAAGCGCATTGTCGACAACGACTTCGCGACGGGCGAAGGCAGCTATACCGAGTTCGATGTGCAGCAGATGTATCTGGACCGTATCGTGTCGGATGTGAAGCCGGTGCGCGGGATGAAGATCGTCGTGGATGCCGGTAATGGCGTGGCGGGTGGATTGGCGCCGCGTCTGTTCAAGGCGCTTGGCTGCGAGCTGGTTGAGCTGTTCACGGACATCGACGGCAATTTTCCGAACCATCACCCGGATCCGGCGCACGTCGAGAACCTTCAGGACGTCATCAAGGCCTTGAAGGAAACCGATGCTGAAGTGGGTTTTGCATTCGATGGCGACGGCGACCGTCTGGGCGTCGTGACGAAGGATGGCCAGGTGATTTTTCCGGATCGTCAGCTGATGCTGTTCGCGCAGGAAGTGCTGTCGCGCAACAAGGGTGGCCAGATCATTTATGACGTGAAGTGCACGCGCAATCTGGCGAAGTGGGTGCGTGAACAGGGCGGTGAGCCGATCATGTGGAAGACGGGCCATTCGCTGGTGAAGGCGAAGCTGCGTGAGACGGGCGCGCCGCTGGCGGGCGAAATGAGCGGCCACGTGTTTTTCAAGGACCGTTGGTACGGGTTTGATGATGGCTTGTACACGGGCGCGCGGCTGCTTGAGATCCTGTCGAGGGTGGCGGATCCGAGCAAGCTGCTGAACGACCTGCCGGACTCGCTGTCGACGCCGGAATTACAGATCAAGATGGAAGAGGGTGAGAACGTGCAACTGATCGCGAAGCTGCAGAAGAACGCGAAGTTCACGGGTGCCGATGATGTGCTGACGATCGACGGGCTGCGCGTCGAGTATCCGGATGGGTTCGGGTTGGCGCGGTCGTCGAACACGACGCCGGTCGTGGTGATGCGGTTCGAGGCCGATAGCGAAGGGGCGCTGAAGCGCATTCAGGAAGATTTTCGACGGGTGATTCTGGCGGAGAAGCCGGACGCCAAATTGCCGTTCTGACGCTTCTGGCGGCGCTTGACGGAGCGGTGCGGTTTCGTTTGGAACCGTGCCGTTTTTTTTTCGCTGGCGCTTGTTGTCGTTTGCCGGTGCTTCCATGGATTTCCTGTTTTCGCGTCGGTCTGCTGGCACTGCCCCTCCCCGGGGCGGGATCCTTCGCGCCGAGCCCTTGCGTGGTTCCTTGTGTTTGCCATGCGCTTCCATGGACTTCCCGTTATCACGTCGGTCTGCTTGCACTGCCCCTCCCCGGGGCGGGATCCTTCGCGCCGAGCCTTTGCGTGGTTCCTTGTGTTTGCCATGCGCTTCCATGGACTTCCCG
>NZ_JARUXS010000001.1:2516187-2746739 GCF_031451175.1 Caballeronia sp. LZ035 | reverse complement strand
TGGGCGGTAAGAAAGCTGCTTTCTTTGGTGACTTTCTTTGCAGCCGCAAAGAAAGTTACCCCCGCCCCGGGGAGGGGCAGTGCTAATAGACCGACGTGAAAGCAGGAAGTCCATGGAAGCGCAAACCAACAGAAGCAACCACGCGAAGCCCGAGAGCGAAGACCCCGCTCCGGGGAGGGGCAGTGCTAATACACCGACGTGAAAAGCGGGAAATCCATGGAAGCGTATGGCAAACACAAAGAACCACGCGAAGGCTCAGAGCGAAGACCCCCGTCCCGGCGAGGGGCAAGCGCCAACCGACCCACCCCAACGGCAGTCAGCCCGTCAATCTCGCTTGCCGCGCTAAAATCCCCCCTTTACCCTCCATCCCGGCGCCCTCGGCGCCACTCCCCCGGCGTGCAAAAAATCCTGATCGTCCGCGTGTCGTCGCTTGGCGACGTCGTCCACAACATGCCGGCCATTGCCGACATCCGCCGCCGCTATCCGGATGCGCAGATCGACTGGCTCGTCGAAGAAAGCTTCACCAGTCTCGTCCAACTGGTCCAAGGCGTACACCGCGCCATCCCGTTCTCGCTCCGACGCTGGCGCAAGTCGATCGCTTCCCCAGCCACCTGGCGCGAGATCGGCCAGTTCAAACGCACGCTCGCCGCCGAAAACTACGATCTCGTCATCGACTGCCAAGGCCTCATCAAAACCGCATGGGTCGCAAGCTGGGCCCGCGGGCCGCTCGCCGGCCTCGCCAACCGCACCGACGGCGCCGGCTTCGAATGGCCCGTACGCTTCTTCTACGACCGCCGCGTGCCCGTCGAGCCGCGCACCCACGTCGTCGAACGCACTCGCAAGCTGGTAGCCGCAGCCCTCAGCCTGCCCGACCCGCAGATGAGCGACGACATCGACTTCGGCCTCGACACGCGGCGAGCGACCCTCGCCATCTCCGAACTCGGTCTCAACCTGCCCGTGCCCTACGTCGTGTTCGTCCACGCCACCTCGCGCGCCGACAAGCAATGGCCCGAAGCCGCCTGGATCGAACTCGGTCAGGCGCTCGTCACGCGCGGCGCGTCACTCGTGCTGCCCTGGGGCAGCGAAGCGGAACGCGCGACCAGCGAAAAGCTCGCGAAGGAATTCGGCGCGGCAGCCATCGTGCCGCCCAAACTGTCGCTGCCCGCGGTGGTCGGGCTGATCGAGGGCGCGGCGGCAACCGTCGGCGTCGATACCGGTCTGGTGCATATTGCCGCGGCGCTGAAGCGGCCGACCGTCGAGTTGTACAATTTCTCGACCGCCTGGCGCACCGGCGGCTACTGGTCGCCGCAAGTCGTCAATCTCGGCGACGCAAGCCGCCATCCCACGCTCGCAGACGTCAAGACCGCGCTCGCGGGATTCGGCCTGCTGTAGCGCGCTAGCGCACGGCCCGCACGCGCGGGCAACGCGCGGGACAACACGGCGGTCATTCAAGCTCGAAGCAAGGTCATAGTCACATGACGGAATCGCAAATCATCGAAGTCGCCTCGGCCGACTGGCACGGAAAAAATCTCTCCGTGCCGCGCGAGACGCTGCTGGCCGGCGTCGAAAACGGCAAGGTGCTGTATTTTCCTAATCTGCATTTCGCGATCGAAGGCGGCGAACGCGCGCTGCTCGATCCAACAATCGCCGATCCCAAGCGCAAGAACATCAGCCTCGCGCCCAACGGCGGCGCGCTGAACGGCGTACTCGGCGATGCCGTGATGCAGTCGGCCGTGCGCTCGCTCATCAAGCGCTATCAGGACAACGCGCGCTCGCTCGTCGACGGCCTGTTTCCCGAATACGACGGCAAGCTGCGCGTCGCGCCCACCAGCCTGCGGCTGCATCAGGTCGAAACCCGCGAGACCTCGTGGCGCAAGGACGACAGCCGCCTGCACGTCGACGCGTTCCCATCGCGCCCGAACTACGGCGAGCGCATCCTGCGCGTGTTCACCAACATCAACCCGCAAGGCGCGCCGCGCGTCTGGCGCGTGGGCGAGCCGTTCGAAGACATGGCGCAGCGCTTCCTGCCCGGCATCAAGGCGCAGGCGCCCGGCGCCGCATGGCTCATGAACCTGCTGCACATCACCAAGTCGCGGCGCAGCGAATACGATCATCTGATGCTGCATCTGCACGACGCAATGAAAGCCGACCTCGACTATCAAAAGGTCTCGCCGCAGGAAACCATGCCGTTCCCGCCCGGCTCGGTGTGGGTCTGCTTCTCGGATCAAACCTCGCATGCCGTGATGTCCGGCCAGTACATGATGGAGCAGACCTTCTTCCTGCCCGTCAAGGCCATGGCCCGTCCCGAGTGCGCGCCCCTTGGCATTCTCGAACGCCTGAAGGGCAGGGCGCTCGTTTGAGCGGCGCCGCTTCTCCCAGTCTGTCCGCCCGCGTGCTGCGACGGATCTACCGCGCGCTGTGGTGGATCGTCGCGCCGCTCGCGGTGCTGCGGCTCCTCATTCGTTCGCGCAGGGAGCGGGGATATCGCGAACACATCGGCGAGCGCTTCGGACGCATGCCGTCGCACGGCGGCCGCAGCGCCGGCGATCTCGCACCGCTCATCTGGGTCCACGCGGTATCGGTCGGCGAGACGCGCGCCGCACAGCCGCTCATCGACGCGCTGATCGACGCGCATCCCGAAGCACGCATCCTGCTCACCCACATGACGCCGAGCGGGCGCGCTACGGGCGTCGAGTTGTTCGGCGACCGCGTGCTGCGCAGCTATCTTCCCTACGACCTGCCGATTCTCGTGCGGCGCTTCTTGCGGGCATGGCGGCCGTCGCTCGGCATCGTGATGGAAACCGAGGTCTGGCCGACGCTCATCGACGAATGCAAGCGCGCCGACGTGCCGCTCGTGCTGACCAACGCGCGCATGTCGCAGCGTTCGTACCGGCGCGCGGCGAAGTTCGGCCGCGCGGTGCGCGAGGTGTTCGGCGGCTTCTCGCGCGTACTCGCGCAGACGCCTTCCGATGCCGAACGACTCACCGCGCTCGGCGCCCGCAATGTCGCGGTGCTCGGCAATCTGAAGTTCGACATGAGCGCCCCGCCCGAACTGATCGCGCGGGGCCAGGCATGGCGCACGGCAATCGGCGACCGCCCGGTGTGGGTCGCGGCGAGCACCCGCGAAGGCGAGGAAACGCTCGTGCTGCGCGCGTTCGCGGCGCTGGACATGCCGCACGCGCTGCTGATTCTCGTGCCGCGTCATCCGCAACGTTTCGACGAAGTCTCCGCGCTGCTGTCGAGCCATGGGCTGACGAGCGCGCGCCGTTCGGTCTGGGCGCCGAAACCGGCCGCGGCGGGTTCCGGCGCCGACACGCCCGAGCCGCTGCCAGCCGGTGTGCAAGTCCTGCTCGGCGATTCGATGGGCGAACTCGGCGCGTATTACGCCGCCGCGGATGTGGCGTTCATCGGCGGCAGCCTGTTGCCGCTCGGCGGACAGAATCTGATCGAGGCGTGCGCGGCGGGCGTGCCGGTGCTGATCGGCCCGCACACTTTCAATTTCACGCAGGCCACGCGCGACGCCATTGCCGCCGGCGCCGCGCTGCGCGTCGAGGATCCGCAGGAACTGGGGCGCGGGCTGCGCGAGATTCTTCAGGATCGCGCCCGGCGGCTGGCGATGAGCGCGGCGGCCTCGGCCTTCGCGGCGGCGCATCGCGGCGCGACGGCGCGCACAGTGAGCGTGCTGGGCGCGTTGCTGGAAGAAAGCGAGGCGGCGCGCGATGTCGCGTCGCTCGCCGAATAACGTTCAGCGCGGGTTGCGGGCGAGCAGTTCCGTCACGCAGCGCGCGAAGCGCTCGTTGCTCGCGGCAATTCCATACTCTTCGGCGCGTTCGGACGCGCGCTGCTGCATGCTCGTGCGCAGCGCATCGTCGGTCAGCACGCGATGCAGCGCCTGCGCGAGCTCATCGACGGAACCGACTGGAAAAAGGATGCCGAAGCGGCCGTCGCCGAGAATCTCGCGCGGACCGGTCGGGCAGTCGCTGGCGATCACCGGCTTGCCGAGCGCGAGCGCTTCGAGCAGCACCATCGGCATGCCTTCGTAGCGCGAGCTCAGCACCTGTAGCCGGGCGCCCGCCGCCAGCGCATGCGGATTGTCGCGCTGACCCATGAAGTGCACGCGTCCGCTGACGCCCAGCTCTTTCGACAACGCTTCCAGTTCGCCGCGAAACGCGCCGTCGCCGACGATGACGAGATGCTCGCGAATGGCCGGATCGCGGATCAGTTGCGCGTAGGCGCGCAGCAGGGTGCGATGGTCTTTCTGGATTTCATCGAGACGCGCGACCGAAACGATATACGGCGCATCGCAGGGCGGCGTCTGCGCTGCGGCGCCGTTGCTGCGAATGCGCTCGATGTCGATGGCATTGGGCAGCGTGAACAGCCGTTGCAGCGTTGCCCCGAACATGGCGCGGGCTTCGTCGGCCATGTGCTGGTTGAGCGCCGCGACGCCGTGATAGCGGGCGAACTGCGTCCCGAGCCGACGTTGTTTGCGCGGCCGGTTGGCGAGACGCGCGTCGAAACTGAAATGATTGACGCCGAGCCATGCCACGTCGAACTGTCCGGCAAGACGGCGCAGCGACATGTCGTAGTCGACGATCAGCGCATGGCGCCGCGCAAGGTCGGCCACGCGGCGCTTCACATACGGACGCACGGCGAGCGTGTTGAACACGTCGCGCCCGACGCGGCCGAGCTTGCTCAGGTTCTGCGCGTAGCGGCGTTTCTGGAAGTGATTGAGCCAGTCCTGGTCCGCGAGGATTTCGATGGCGACATCGGCCGGCACGAGCGCGCGAAAGCGCTCCTCGAAAGCGGGCGACGGATGCATGACCGACAGCGTGACCGTGAAGCGGCTGCGGTCGAATACGTGCAGCCATTGCATCAGCGACGACTCGATGCCGCCGTTGCCGAAGTCGACGATGTGAAACAGCACCGGAATACGGCCGGCCGGAAAATGCGCGGGTGAACGAGGGGACAGGGCAGCGATGGACACCGTGCAGCGCCCGCCGCACAGCGCGGGCGTGGAATGATTGCGAAGCCGCCATGCTACCGCATGCGCGTGCCGCGCTCATGAAGCGGCGCGCGCTGCGACATCAATTCACGAAACCAGCAAGCCCTTCTTCTCGATGAACGCGATCACCTGCGCCAGCCCTTCCTGCGCCTTCAGATTGCACATGACGAAGGGGCGTTCGCCGCGCATCTTGCGGGCGTCGCTTGCCATGATGTCAAGGTTCGCGCCGACGTGCGGCGCAAGATCGGTCTTGTTGATCACCAGCAGATCCGACTTCGTGATGCCCGGTCCGCCCTTGCGCGGAATTTTCTCGCCGCCCGCGACGTCGATCACGTAGATCGTAAGGTCGGAGAGTTCCGGGCTGAAGGTCGCCGCGAGATTGTCGCCGCCCGACTCGATGAACACGATATCGGCGTCCGGAAACTTCGACACCATGCGATCCACCGCTTCGAGGTTGATCGACGCGTCCTCGCGGATGGCCGTATGCGGGCAGCCGCCTGTCTCCACGCCCATGATGCGCTCGGCCGGCAGCGCGCCCGCCACCGTCAGCAGCCGCTGATCTTCCTTGGTGTAGATGTCGTTGGTGATGGCGACGAGATCGTAGCGCTCGCGCATTGCCTTGCAGAGCATTTCGAGCAGCGTGGTCTTGCCGGAGCCGACCGGCCCGCCGACGCCGACCCGCAAGGGCGGCAGTTTCTTGGTTCGGCGGGCGGCGGCGGAATAGGCGGGTGCGTTCATGAGTCGGGCTAGGAACGAAAGAGTCGGGAGTATTGTGATTCGTGCCGCGCGGACAGGATGCCCAGTTGCGGCGCGAAGGTGTTGATCCGGTCAGGCGGCGTATCGAGCGCGCGGCGCACGGCATCGTCGATGGGTCCGCGCAACGCGACGATGATGCGCTGCCCTGCGAGCTGGCCGAGCGGCACGGCCTTGAGCGCGGCGGCTGCCTGGTTCTCGACCCAGCTGAACGCGTAGGCAGCGAGCGCGGCGTCAGGCGCGGCGTCGTGCGCGAAGGCGGCAAAGGCGAAGGCGGTGGGCTGTGCGATCGGCTTGAGCGATGCGAGCGTGTCGCGGCGCGCCGCATCGCCCCATTCGAGCGACGCGCACAGCTGCGCCAATGACCAGCCCATCTGCTCGGTCTCGCGCCGCAACTCGGCCGATTCGCGGCTGGCGAGGTAGGCGTCGTTGGCGGCGCGGAGCGCGGCTGCGTCTTGCGTGCGCCAGGCATCGATCTGATGCGCGAGCAACGGCAACTCGCCGCGCGCGAGCACCGTCGAGAGACCGCTTTCGATCCACTGGCGCGCGCTGTCGCCGTCATGGATCAGGCCGTGCTCGATGGCCGCTTCGAGCCCTTGCGAGTAGCTGAACGCGCCGATCGGCAAGGCCGGCGACGCGAGATGCAGCAACGCCGTGAGTTCAGCGATGCGCATGGCCGTGGTGCTTGTGGCCGTGATCGTGATCATGGTCATGGTCATGCGAGTGATCATGACCGCATGACGAGTGATCGTGGTCATGCGAATGATCGTGGCCGCATGACGAATGATCGTGCGCGTGATCATGCGCATCGTGCGCATGCCCGTGATGCTCGTCGAACACCTTCTGCGCGAGCGCATAGTCCTCGCTGAAGGTTTCGTCGTGACCATGCTTGTGGCCGCCGCCATACGCGCCGGTCTCGGGCTGGAACGGCTGCGTTTCATGCGCCACCAGCACGCCAAGGCGCTTCAGCATGTCTTCGAGCACCGCATCCGCTTCGAGCTTCAGATAGTCCGCGCCGACTTCCACCGGCGTATGGCGGTTGCCGAGGTGATAGGCGGCGCGCGTCAGCAGTCGCACGCTAGGCGCGCGCACGACCAGCACGTCTTCCGCTGCAGCGACGACGCGCACGAAGCCGCCGTCGTCGGCAACCAGCATGTCGCCATCTGCAAGCACGGTGCCGCGCGGCATCACGAGCGCGACTTCCTCGCCACTGTCGAGCGTCGCGGCGAGACGGCTCTTGCAGCGCGCATCGAAGGGCAGCGTCAGGGTGGGCGCGCGCTTCACGAGCACGGGCGCGAGTTTCGCGGTCAGGCGTTTGTCGATCGTACGCATGGCATTCGGCATGGCATCAGAACAGGAAATAGCGCTGCGCCATCGGCAGGACGGTGGCGGGGTCGCAGGTGAGCAATTGTCCGTCGGCGATCACCTGATAGGTCTGCGGATCGACGCTGATGGACGGTTGCCATGCATTGTGAATCATGTCGGCCTTCTTCACATTGCGGCAATTCCTTACCGCGACCACCTGCTTGCTCAGACCGTAGCGATCCGCGATGCGCGCTTCCATTGCCATCTGCGACACGAAGGTGAGCGAGGTCTTGCCGAGCGCGCCACCGCGCGTGGCGAACATCTCGCGGTAATGCACCGGCTGCGGTGTCGGAATCGAGGCGTTCGGGTCGCCCATCTGCGCCAGCGCGATCATGCCGCCCTTGACGATCAGCGAAGGCTTCACGCCGAAGAACGCCGGTTCCCAGAACACGAGGTCCGCCCACTTGCCCGGCTCGATGGAGCCCACTTCATGCGCGATGCCGTGCGTGATCGCCGGATTGATCGTGTACTTGGCGACATAGCGCTTGGCGCGGAAGTTGTCGTTGCGTCCGGTGTCCTCGGGCAGCGCGCCGCGTTGCACCTTCATCTTGTGCGCCGTCTGCCAGGTGCGGATGATCACCTCGCCGACGCGGCCCATCGCCTGCGAATCCGACGACAGCATCGAGAGCGCGCCCAGATCGTGCAGGATGTCTTCGGCCGCGATGGTCTCGCGGCGGATGCGCGACTCGGCGAACGCGATGTCTTCCGCAATCGACGGATCCAGGTGATGGCACACCATCAGCATGTCGAGGTGTTCGTCGAGCGTGTTGATGGTGTAGGGGCGCGTCGGGTTGGTGGAGGAGGGCAGCACGTTCGATTCGCCCGCGACCTTGATGATGTCCGGCGCATGCCCGCCGCCCGCACCTTCCGTGTGATACGTATGGATCGTGCGGCCCTTGAACGCGGCGATGGTCGTCTCGACGAAGCCTGCCTCGTTCAGCGTGTCCGTGTGGATGGCGACTTGCGTGTCGGTATCGTCGGCCACCGAGAGACAGTTGTCGATGGCCGCGGGCGTCGTGCCCCAGTCTTCATGCAGCTTCAGGCCGATCGCGCCGGCCTTCACCTGTTCGATCAGCGGCGCCGGCAGGCTCGCGTTGCCCTTGCCGAGGAAGCCGAGGTTCATCGGCCAGCCGTCGGCGGCCTGCAGCATGCGCTCCATGTGCCACGGTCCCGGCGTGCAGGTGGTCGCGTTGGTGCCGGTCGCGGGGCCGGTGCCGCCGCCGAGCATCGTGGTGACGCCGCTCGCGAGCGCTTCGTCGATCTGCTGCGGGCTGATGAAGTGGATGTGCGTATCCACGCCGCCCGCCGTGACGATCAGCCCTTCGCCCGCGATCACTTCCGTGGCCGCGCCGATGGCGATGTTCACGTTCGGCTGGATATCCGGATTGCCGGCCTTGCCGACGGCGAAGATGCGCCCGCCCTTGATGCCGATGTCGGCTTTCACGATGCCCCAGTGATCGAGGATCAGCGCGTTGGTCACGACGGTATCGACCACGTCCGCGGCGGCGCGTTGCGACTGGCCCATGCCGTCGCGGATCACCTTGCCGCCGCCGAACTTCACTTCTTCGCCGTAGGTGGTGAAGTCGCGCTCGACTTCGATGATGAGTTCGGTGTCGGCGAGGCGCACGCGGTCGCCGGTCGTCGGGCCGAACATTTCCGCATAAGCGCGGCGGCCGATGCGTAGCGTCATATTCTCAGCGTCCTTTTGCGGGAATGATTTAGAGCGGACCCATGACGAGGCCGTTGAAGCCGTACACATGGCGGTCGCCCGCGAGCGCCACGAGTTCGACCGTGCGTTCCTGGCCCGGCTCGAAGCGCACAGCGGTGCCCGCCGCGATGTTCAGCCGGAAGCCGCGCGCCCGCTCGCGCTCGAACTTGAGCGCCGCATTGACTTCGTAGAAGTGATAATGCGAGCCGACCTGCACCGGCCGGTCGCCATGATTCGCGACGACGACCGTCACGGTCTCGCGGCCCGCGTTGAGTTCGTGCTCGCCGTCATCGATGAAATATTCGCCGGGGATCATCAGCGTCGCTCTGCTCAGGGAATCGGATGATGGACGGTCACGAGCTTCGTGCCGTCGGGAAAGGTCGCTTCGATCTGGATGTCCGGAATCATCTCGGGAACGCCTTCCATCACGTCGTCGCGGGTGAGCAGCGTGGTGCCGTAGTGCATGACCTCGGCGACGGTCTGGCCGTCGCGCGCCGCTTCCATCAGCGCGGCCGAGATGAACGCCACGGCCTCGGGATAGTTGAGCTTCAGGCCGCGCGCACGGCGGCGCTCCGCGAGCAGCGCCGCGGTGAAGATCAGCAGCTTGTCCTTTTCTCTGGGTGTCAGTTTCATGAGCTTCTTGGGCAGTAAGGCGTGACGGGCCGCGCCATGCTAGCACCGGAACGTCCTGTTTCGTTAGCCTGCTTCCGTTCTTACGAGCGGCTTGCGGCTCACTGGATGAAGCGCTGCAACTCCACGGTCGAGGGCCGTTCGAAGATGGCGTCCGGCGCGCCGGATTCCCACACGCGTCCCTGATGCATGAACACGACCTTGTCGCTCACCTTGCGCGCGAAGCGCATCTCGTGCGTGACCATGATGAGCGTCATGCCGTCGCGGGCGAGGTCTTCCACCACGGCCAGTACTTCGCCGACGAGTTCGGGATCGAGCGCCGAGGTGATCTCGTCGCACAGCAGCACAGTGGGCTTCATTGCGAGCGCGCGGGCGATGGCCACGCGCTGCTGCTGGCCGCCGGACAACTGGTCGGGATAGGCGTCGAACTTGTCGCCGAGGCCCACGCGTTCCAGCACCGAATGCGCGGTGGCGCGGGCCTTGGCCTTGTGGATCTTCTTGACCACCGTCTGCGCGAGCATCACGTTCTGGCCGGCGGTGAGATGCGGGAACAGGTTGTATTGCTGGAACACCATGCCCACCTTGAGGCGCAGCGCGCGCAGGTCGGCGTGGCGCGCGTCCATGTGCTCGCCGTCGATTTCGATCGACCCTTCGTCGATGCTTTCCAGCCCGTTCAGCGTGCGCAACAGGGTGCTCTTGCCCGAGCCGCTGCGTCCGATGATCGACACCACCTGGCCGCGCTCGACGGAAAAGTCGATGCCCCTCAGCACCGGGTTGGCGCCGAACTGCTTCTGGAGATTGCGGGTTTCAACGAGCGGCATGCCATTTCCTTTGAAGCGTGCGTGCATAGCGCGTGAGCGGATAGCAGAGCACGAAATAGATCACGGCCACGAGGCCATATACGAGGAAGGGCTGGAAAGTTGCATTCGAAATCATCGTGCCGGCCTTGGTCAGCTCGGTAAAGCCGATGATCGAGACCAGCGCCGTGTCCTTGACCGCCTGCACGGCGAAGCCGACTGTGGGACCGACCGCGATGCGCAGCGCCTGCGGAAGGATCACGTGGCGCAGTTGCTCGAAATAGCTCATCGCCAGCGACGACGACGCTTCCCACTGGCCCGTCGGCACCGCTTCCACAGCGCCGCGCCAGATCTCCGCGAGATAGGCGCTGGTGAAGAGCGTGAGGCCGATCGTCGCGGCGAGCCATGGCGCGACATCGACGCCGAGCAAGGGCAGGCCGAAGAACACGAGGAACAGCTGCATCAGCAGCGGCGTTCCCTGGAACACCTGGATATAGCCCTTGACGAGCATGCGCAGGACCTGCGACTTCGACACGCGCATGACGAGCAGCGCGAAGCCGACGATGCCGCCCAGCACGAACGACACGATGGACAGCACGATGGTCCAGCGCGCCGCCAGCAACAGGTTCTCGACGATCTGCGCGAGAGTGAATTCGATCATCGCGCGTGGCTCCTGCTGGCGGTGAGAAAGCGCTTGCCGGCGGCGTTGAGGACGGTGCGCAACGCGAGGGCCATCACGAGATAGGCGCCGGTGATGAAGAAGCACGTCTCGAACGCGCGGAAGTTGCGCGACTGGATATAGCTCGCCGCATAGGTGAGATCGGGCACGGAGATCTGCGAGACCACGGCTGAGCCGAGCATCGTGATGACGATCTGGCTCGTCAGCGCGGGGAATACCTTGGCGAGCGCCTGCGGCAGCACGACATGGCGGAAGGTCTCGCCGCGCGACAGCGCCAGCGATGCCGCCGCTTCGTGATGTCCCTTCGGCACGGCCGCGATGCCCGCGCGGATGATCTCGGTGGAATAGGCGCCGAGGTTGAGCGTCATCGCGAGAATGGCGGCGACGTACTCGCTCAGGTGGATGCCGAGCGCCGGCAAGCCGAAGAACACGAAGAACAGCTGCACGATGAACGGCGTGTTGCGGATTGCCTCGACATACGCGCCGACGAGCGTGTTCAGCCACTGACGCGGACTGTCGCGCCCGGCCGCGCCGAGCACGCCGAGCGAGACGCCCAGCGCGGTCGAGACGGCGGTGAGCGCAAGCGTCGTCGCCGCGCCGCTCGCGAACATGCCTGCGTATTGCGTGAGATCGGCGAACTCAAGTTCATAGGCCATGCTGTGCCGCGCTCCCGATCAGAGGCTGGCGGGCAGCGGCTGCCTGAACCACTTCTTCGACATGCCGTCGAGCGTGCCGTCCTTCTTTGCCTGCGTGATCGCACCGTCCACTTTGGCGAGCAGACGCGGCTCGTTCTTGTTCATGCCGACGAAGCACGGCGAATCCTTGATGACGAACTTCGCTTCGGGGCGGCGCGGCGGATTCTTCGCGAGGATCGCGGCCGCGACGATGTTGCCCGCCGCGATCAGCTGCACCTGTCCGGAGAGGAAGGCGGAGATGGTCGCGTTGTTGTCCTCGAAGCGCTTGATGGTGGCGTTCGGGGCCATCTGCGAGAGCGCGATCTCCTCGAGCGCGCCGCGCGTGGCGCCGACGGTCTTGCCGGTGAGATCGGCGGGGCCGGCAACCTTGATGTCGCCGGGGCCGAACACGCCCTGGAAGTAGGGCGCGTAGGCCGTCGAGAAGTCCAGCACCTTCTCGCGCTCCGGCGTCTTGCCGAGCGACGAGATCACGAGGTCCACCTTGTTGGTCGTGAGATAGGGGATGCGGTTGGCGCTGTTGACGGGCACGAGTTCGAGCTTCACGTTCAGCGATTTGGCGAGCAAGGCGGCCATGTCGACGTCATAGCCTTGCGGCTTCATGTCCGCGCCGACTGAGCCGAACGGCGGGTAGTCCTCGGGCACGGCCACGCGCAGCGTGCCGTTCTTCGCGATGGTGTCGAGCGCGTCCGCGTGGGCGGCGAGGGGCGTGAAGGCGATGAGGGAGACGGCAACAGCGGCAAGCGCCGTGCGGCGGGCGCGGGAGAACGGAGTGTGCATCGATGATCCTTCGGTCTTGATTCGGTCTTGAGCGGCCGCGTTGGAAGTGCGGCTCTTGAGCGAAGGCTTAAAGCGAGAGTCGTGCCATCGGGGCGATGGTCTTGTCCAGTCGATGTTCCGGGTTCATGGGCGCTGCGCCTCGCCCTCTTGCGGGGCAGTGCCATGCGCCATTGTGGTGCGTACTAGGTAGTCCACAGGCGAAGCGGGCGCGCTTCGACGCCATGCACGATGGGACGAAGCTGCATCCAGCACGCCGAGAGCGCGTTCTGCAGTGGTTCCATCGAGCGGCTGATGGCGCGCACGATCAGCACGCCTGGCGCGACGCAGGAAGCGGCGGCGCGCAATTCGGCGTCGAACGGCAGGGCGGCGGAGAGGGTTTCGGCGAGCGCATCGTCGCAGGCGGGGCCGATAGCCCATAGCGTGCCGTAGGCCGGAAAGCCCGCGAGGCCCTGGGGCGAGTCACGCAGCGGATCGTCGGCGGCGAGCAGCGTGCGTTCGAGCCAGCGCGTGGTGCCGTCGCGATGCCCGATACGCGAGATCGCGCGGAGATGGCCTTGCGTCCACTTCTCGCCGGCGGCGGCGCGGCCGAGCAGCATGGCGTCCCAGCCGATGGCGGTGGCGTCGTCGTCGAGTGTCAGGTTGAAGTCGAGCTCGATGTTGGACGACTCGAACACGATGTTGTTCTGCGGAAGCCAGTCGAGTTTTGCGCCGGGCGCGAGCGCGATGTCGATGCGTTGCGTGGCGAGCCGGCCGTTGGCCTTGTACCACTTGGTGGCGCCGGGCGTCGTGATGACGGCGTGGGTGTGTTCGTGGAGGCGGATGTCGATGGAGAGCCGGTCGCCGCCCGCGACGCCGCCGGGCGGATGCACGATCACGGCGTGGCAGATGTCGGCTTCGGGGTAGAGCGGGCGTTGCAGCCGCAGCGGCCCTTCGTGCCTGCGATGCGAGCAGACGGTGCGGCCGTGCTGATGCGTGAAGCCGAGTTCGAGGCGGCCGTGCCACACGTGGGGATCGGCGAGGGCGGCGTGCGATTCGTGGTGCATGGGCGAGGCGAGTCAGGGGTGAGTCGGAATCATACGGCGATCAGCTCGCGCACTCCATGCTGGTCCATTTCATTGCCGGCGCCGCCCGCGATGATTTCGCCGCGGCTCATGACCCAGTAGCGGTCGGCGAGTTCGCGGGCGAAGTCGTAGTACTGCTCGACGAGCAGGACGGTCATGCCCATTTCATCGACGAGCTGGCGCAGCGTGCGGCCGATGTCGCGGATGATGGATGGCTGGATGCCTTCGGTGGGTTCGTCGAGGATGAGGAGTTGAGGTTCGCTCATGAGGGCGCGGCCGATGGCGAGTTGTTGCTGCTGCCCGCCGGAGAGGTCGCCGCCACGGCGGTGTTTCATTTCCCTTAGCACGGGGAAGAGCTCGTAGATGCGGTCGGGGATTTTTGATGGCGCCTTGCGGCTTGCGGCGCCGACGAGCAGGTTTTCTTCTACGGTCAGGCGGCCGAAGATGTCGCGGCCCTGCGGGACGTAGGCGAGGCCGCTCGCCACGCGGGAGTGGGTGGGCATTGATGAGATCGTGGTGCCACGCCACGCGATGGTGCCGGTTTTGGTCGGCACCACGCCCATCAGGCAGCGAAGGAGCGTCGTCTTGCCTACGCCGTTGCGGCCCAGCAGGACCGTCAGTTTTCCTTCCGGGACGGTCATCCGCACATCGCGGAGGATGTGGCTGCCGCCGTAGTATTGGTTCAGGTTTTCTATTTCCAACATGGGGTGTGCCCTTGCGGTTGGTGTTGCTCTCTTGCTTGCGCTTGTTGTTGTTTGCTTGCTTGCGCTTCTATGGAATGCCTGTAGTCGCGTCGGTCTATTTGCACTGCCCCTCCCCGGGGCGGGGTTTTGCGCTCTCAACCCTTCGCGTGGGGTGCTTGTGTTCGCCTGCGCTTCTATGGACTTCCTGCTTTCACGTCGGTCTGCTTGCACTGCCCCTCCCCGGGGCGGGGGTGACTTTCTTTGCGGCTGCAAAGAAAGTCACCAAAGAAAGCAGCTTTCTTACCGCCCAAGGTTCACTAGCGGCGCGACACAGAAAAACCTCACTGGCCCTGCACTAGCGAGTGCCCTCACAAGCCTAACCGGGCTTGGATCGCGGACCCACTGTGCAACCGCGCCCTTGAACAGACTGGTGCAGCCCTTGCAGGCTCCGGCGCAGCGCTTCGCGCCGCCGTCCGGTCAATCGGGTCTGCCGGTGCTTGCTTGCTGACCCATCCATCTCGGCTAACGCGTCCATCTCACTGTACCGCCCCGCCCCTCGTTGGTTTCCCTTGCATACCCTTCGGCAGCGCGTAGCGCTGGGCCGGCGCTTTCAATGGCTGCACCAGTTTGTTAAACGGCGCGTTGTCACGGTGGGTCCGCGGTCCACGCCCGGTGTGGCCTATGAGGGCACTCGCTAGTGCCGGGCCAGTCTGGTGTTTCTGTGTCGTGCCGCTGGGTGGTCCTTGGGCGGTAAGAAAGCTGCTTTCTTTGGTGACTTTCTTTGCAGCCGCAAAGAAAGTTACCCCCGCCCCGGGGAGGGGCAGTGCTAATAGACCGACGTGAAAGCAGGAAGTCCATCGAAGCGTATGGCAAACACAAGTAACCACGCGAAGGCCGAGAGCGAAGACCCCCGCCCCGGGGAGGGGCAATGCAAGCAGACCGCCGCGAATACGGGAAATCCATAGAAGGGCAAGCGAACAAACCTTCACCTCCCCAAGTACGATTCAATCACCGCCTCATCACGCTTGACGGAATCCAGCGTCCCTTCGGCCAAAACACTACCTTCGGCCATGACAGTAACCTTCCCATGGTTCCCCGCAAGCGCAGCAACAAATTCCATGTCATGCTCAACAACCATCATCGAACATGAACCGCGCAGCGTGTTCAACAACTCCGCCAGTTCCATCGTTTCATGATCGGTCATCCCCGCCGCCGGCTCATCGAGCAGCAACAACGCCGGCTGCTGCATCAGCAACATTCCGATCTCCAGCCGCTGCTTCTGCCCATGCGACAGTTCCCCCGCCAGCCGCGTCGCCTGATGCTGCAACCGTATCAGCTCCAGCGTTTCCTCGATCCGCGCCTGCGCCTGCCGATCCAGCCGCGCCCGCAGCGAAGCAAACCAGCGCTTGTCCGTCTTCATCGCCAGTTCAAGGTTCTCCCACACCGGATGATTCTCGAACACCGTCGGCTTCTGAAACTTGCGGCCAATCCCCGTACGCGCAATCACCGGCTCCGACAAACGCGTCAGATCCAGCGTCTGTCCCAGAAACACCCGGCCATCGTCAGGACGCGTCTTGCCCGTGATGACATCCATCATCGTCGTCTTGCCCGCACCATTCGGCCCGATCACACAGCGCAACTCACCCACGTCAATGGACAGCGTCAGCTTGTTCAACGCCCGAAAGCCGTCGAAGCTCACCGTCACATCCTCCAGATACAGAATCGTCCCGTGCGATACATCAATCTCCCCAGGCGCAAGCACATGCCCCAGCCCCGCAATCCCATTCAAACCCGTGCGCTCGTCCAGCTGCGGCAGCGGGGGAAGATCCACAATCAATGCATTGTGCGCAGTCATTCCGCTGCCTCCGTCTGCGCCCCGCCATGCGCTTTCCTGCGGCGCACCAGATCAATCAGCCCCATGATGCCGTTCGGCAGCAGCAAAGGCACCAGCGTGAAAATCAGGCCAAGGAAAAACAGCCAGTATTCCGCGAAATACGCCGTGAAAAAACTCTTCGCGCCATTCACCGCAAACGCGCCAATGATCGGTCCGATCAACGTGCCGCGTCCGCCCACCGCCACCCAGATCGCCATCTCGATCGAATTCGCCGGCGACATCTCGCTCGGATTGATGATGCCCACCTGCGGCACGTACAGCGCCCCCGCAATGCCGCACAGCACCGCCGATACCGTCCAGATGAACAGCTTGTACGCAAGCGGGCTATAGCCAAGAAACATCAAACGCGTTTCGCCGTCACGCACGCCCGTCACGACACGCCCCAACTTCGACGTAACAATCCAGCGCGCTGCGAGAAACGCCAGCACCAGCACCGCGAACGTAATCAGGAACAACGCCGTCCGCGTGCCCGCATGCACGACCGGAAAGCCCGCAATGCGCTTGAAGTCGGTAAAGCCGTTGTTGCCGCCAAAACCCGTCTCGTTGCGATAGAACAGCAGCATCGCCGCGAAAGTCATCGCCTGCGTGATGATCGACAGATACACGCCCTTCACGCGCGATCGAAACGTAAAGAAGCCGAACACCCACGCCAGCACGCCGGGCACCAGCACCACCAGCAGCAGCGCGTACCAGAGATGCTCCGTGCCCTCCCAGTACCACGGCAGCTTGTGCCAGTCCAGAAACACCATGAAGTCGGGCAGGTCGCTCTTGTACACGCCCTCGCGGCCGATCGAGCGCATCAGGTACATGCCCATCGCATAGCCGCCCAGCGCGAAGAAGAGCGCATGACCCAGGCTCAGGATGCCGCAGTAGCCCCACACGAGATCCAGCGCGAGCGCGCCAATCGCATAGCACATCAGCTTGCCGACCAGCGTCATCGCATACGCGGATAGATGGAACGTGCTCGTCTCCGGCAGCACCAGCGCCGACACCGGCACGACAATGCCCATCGCGATGACGAGCGCCAGCAGCGCGATCCAGCCTCCGCGCGGCAACAGCGCGGCGCGCGGCGGCAGGCCGAGCGCGAAACCGGCGCGGGCAGCGTCGGCGTCGGGTTGCGGCGCGACGTCGAGATTGGCGGACAGATTGGTCGTGGCGTTCATGTCTCAGGCCTCCGCGCTGCGGCCCTTCAGGGCGAACATGCCCTGCGGACGCTTCTGGATGAACAACACGATCAGCACGAGCACCGCGATCTTCGCGAGCACCGCGCCCCAGAACGGCTCCACCGCCTTGCTGACCAGCCCGAGACCAAAGCCGCCGATCACCGTGCCCGCCAACTGGCCGACGCCGCCCAGCACCACCGCCATGAACGAATCGATGATGTAGCTCTGGCCCAGGTCCGGACCCACGTTGCCGATCTGCGAAAGCGCGCAGCCGCCGAGGCCCGCAATGCCCGCGCCGAATGCAAACGCGTAGGAATCCACCCGCGCCGTCTTCACGCCCACGCAGGCCGCCATGCGGCGATTCTGCGTCACCGCGCGCACGAACAACCCGAGACGCGTCTTGGTCAGCACCGCCCAAGCAATCAACACCACGGCCAGCGAGAAGGCGAGGATCGTCAGGCGGTTGTACGGCAGGATCAGGTTCTGCATCACGGCGACGCCGCCGCTCATCCACGACGGATTCGTCACCTGCACGTTCTGCGCGCCGAACAGGGTGCGCACGGCCTGGATCAGGATCAGGCTGATGCCGAAGGTCGTCAGCAGCGTTTCGAGCGGACGGCCATAGAGATGTTTCAGCACCAGCCGTTCGAGCACGATGCCGACCAGCGCCGCCGCCGCGAACGACACCGGCACCGCAAACAACGGATACCAGTTGAACGCGGCAGGCGCGTAATGCTGCACGAGGTTCTGCACCACATAGGTCGCATAGGCGCCGATCATCAGGAACTCGCCGTGCGCCATGTTGATCACGCCGATCAGGCCATACGTGATCGCCAGTCCCAGCGCCGCGAGCAGCAGGACGCTGCCGAGCGAGAGCCCCGCGAACAGCGTGCCGAAAATCTCGCTGCGGCGCTGGATCGAGTCCAGCGCGTAGAGGCCTGCCTGCGCCGCGCCGCGTACGCGCTCATCGGGCTCGTTCCAGCTGCCGTCGGCCTTCTTCGCGACGATCGGGCGCAGCAGCTCGTACATGTCGAGGTCGTGCCGCGCCGCGACGAGTTGCGCCGCGTCCAGGCGCTTGTTCACGTCGGGATCGTGCAGCGCGGTCATCGCCCAGAGCGTGTCGAGGCGCTTCTTCAATTCAGGATCCTTCTCGACGGCGCGGGCGCGGTCGATCAGCGGCTTCATCGCCGGGTCCGGGCTCTTCAGCAGCGCGGCGATGGCATCGCGGCGCTTCGCGGTATCGGAGGAAGCGAGCTGCAGGCCGGACAGCGCGCCCGACACCTTGCTGCGCAGGATGTTGCTGAGCGTGATCGGCTGCGCATCGGGTGCTTCGACGACCTTGCCCGTGAGCGGGTCCTTGTTGCCGTCGTCGCTCTGGAGATAGACGTGACCGTCGTCGGTCGCGACGGCAGAGCCCTCCGACAGCGCGTTCAGCACAGCAACCGAAGGCGCATCCGCGTTGGCGATGAGCTTGTCGATCGCGGTGGCCTTGGCTTCGAAGTCGTCGCCCGCGAGCGGGGCGAGATCGTCTTGAGTGAGCGCATGCGCCGCGAACGGCGTGAGCGCGATGCACAGCGCGCACAGGATGCGCACGAGGGAACCGGTCATGATGGCCTTTCTAATGAGACTTCGAAGGCCGCGCGGGTGAGCACGCGCGGCCTGTGCGTCAGGCGTCCTGCTTCACGCCATCAATACGGCATGCGCCACGCGTCACGCAGCGCGCACGCGCTGGCGGCGCAGGAACGACGGGATCGAGCTGACCACGTCCGGCTTGCCTTCGTTGCCGGCAATGAACGGGCTCCACGGCTGCGCGCGCACCGCGGTCTTGGTCTTCCACACGACATTGAACTGGCCGTCGCCGCGAATCTCGCCGATCATCACCGGCTTGTGCAGGTGGTGATTGCCGTCCATCGTCAGCGTGAAGCCGGAAGGCGCAGGGAAGGTCTGGCCGATCATCGCAACGCGCACCTTGTCGACATCGGCGCTCTTCGCCTTCTCGACGGCCTGCTTCCACATGTGGATGCCGACGAAGGTCGCTTCCATCGGATCGTTCGTCACGCGCTTGTTTCCGCCCGGCAGGTTCTGCGCTTGCGCATACGCGAAGAATTCCTTCTCGAACTTCGAGTTGTTCGGGTTCTTCACCGACATGAAGTAGTTCCAGGCCGCGAGGTGGCCGACGAGCGGCTTGGTGTCGATGCCGCGCAATTCCTCTTCGCCCACCGAGAACGCGACGACCGGCACGTCGGTCGCCTTCAGGCCCTGGTTGCCGAGCTCCTTGTAGAACGGGACGTTGGAATCGCCGTTGATCGTAGAGACGACCGTCGTCTTTCCCCCCTGGGCAAAGGTCTTGATGTTCGCGACGATGGTCTGATAGTCGCTATGTCCGAACGGTGTGTAGACCTCTTGTATGTCCGCATCCTTGACGCCCTTGGAGTGGAGGAACGCACGCAGGATCTTGTTGGTCGTGCGCGGATACACGTAGTCGGTGCCGAGCAGGAAGAAGCGCTTGGCGTTGCCGCCTTCCGGTCCCATCAGGTACTCGACAGCGGGGATCGCCTGCTGGTTCGGCGCCGCGCCCGTGTAGAACACGTTGCGCGACATCTCTTCGCCTTCGTACTGCACCGGGTAGAAGAGCAGGCCGTTCAGTTCCTCGAACACCGGCAGCACCGACTTGCGCGACACCGACGTCCAACAGCCGAATACCACAGCGCACTTGTCCTGGGTCAGCAACTGGCGCGCTTTCTCGGCGAACAGCGGCCAGTTCGAGGCCGGATCCACGACCACCGGCTGGAGCTGGCGGCCCATCACGCCGCCGCTCTTGTTGATGTCGGCGATGGTCATCAGCGCCGTGTCCTTCAGCGACGTCTCGGAGATCGCCATGGTGCCCGAGAGCGAATGCAGAATGCCGACCTTGATCGGACCGGTGTCTCCCTGCGCGGCCTGGGCTTTCGAAATGGGAAGCTGACCCGCGAGGGCGAGCGCGCCCGACATGGAACCGAGCTTCAGCAGACTGCGACGTTTCATGAGTGTGTTCCCCTTGCCGATATGGTTGTGTGCGCAATGCAATTGCCCGCCGCAATTTGCAAGGGCTATGCCAATCAGGGCGAAATGCCCGGGTGGCGGGCCTCTGGCGGATTTTCAGGGAAGCTTTTACGCAGCCGGGGCAGTGATCGGGGCGGGGTTTTGGTGCACGGGCAGGGGGATGTGCATCGTTGCGGTGCGTGGATGCGAGACGGTGGTTGCGGAAAGGTCGGAGCGCGGGTGTTTCAGGTCGTGATCGTCGGATCGCGGGGACGGTGCTTTTCAGAAATCTCCATTTGGCGAATCGTTAGAATCATCGACGGACTCGACGCTTCAAGGCGTCGGCCAAACAACTTCACGATGCATTCGTTGCGGAAGGCGACAAGAGCACAGTGGCGGCACGCTACGAAGTTCCGCTTGCGGCGGTGAACGCCGCGGTCGCATTCGAAGAAGGGTTGGCCGCGTGAGGAGACGCTTCAGAAATGAGCACGCCGCGCGTGAGCTGGCGGGCGAGGGCGAGGGCGAGGCGGGAGGGGGCAAAGACATGGCAGTCGTGCCGCCCACCGCCTACACGCTTAACGATTCACCATCCGCGCAGGAACGCTCAACGCCAGCACCGCGCCCAGCACCATGAATCCCGCGAGCATGAACATGCCGCTCGCGTTCGACGCCGTGGCCTGCCTGAGCCAGCCGACCAGATACGGGCTCAGGAAGCCCGCCAGGTTGCCGAGCGAATTGATCATCGCGATGCCCGCCGCCGCGCCCGTGCCGGCGAGGAACGCCGTCGGCAGGCTCCAGAACAGCGGCAGCGTCGTGAGGATGCCCATCGTGGCGAGCGTGAGTCCGAGCATGGCGAGCGTCGTGTTGCCGGTCCACATCACCGACAGCACCAGCCCCACGGCGCCGAGCAGCGCCGGAATCGCGATATGCCAGCGGCGCTCGCCGGTGCGGTCCGCGCTGCGGGCCGCGTACAGCATGCCGATCACCGCCGCGCCGTACGGAATCGCCGAGAGCAGGCCGACATGCAGCGCATCGGACACGCCCATCGACTTGATGATGGTCGGCAGCCAGAAACTCACGCCGTACAGACCCATCACGAACGAGAAGTAGATCAGGCTCATCAGCCACACCTTCGGGCTCGACAGGATCTTGCCGAGCGGCATGTCCTCCTTCTCGACATTGTCCGCGGCGATGTTGCGTTCGAGCAGTTCGCGCTCTTCCGCGCTGAGCCAGCGAGCCTTCGCGATGCGGTCATCGAGCTTCGCGAGCACCAGCAGTCCGACCAGCACCGACGGAATGCCTTCGAGCAGCAGCAGCCATTGCCAGCCATGCCAGCCGTGCACGCCGTCGAAGTGCGTCATGATCCAGCCGCTGACCGGCCCGCCGATCAGCCCCGAGAGCGCGATCGCCGTCATGAACAGCGTTGTCATGCGGCCGCGGCGGCGCGCCGGAAACCAGTAGGTCAGATAGAGGATGATGCCGGGGAAGAAGCCCGCCTCGGCCGCGCCCAGCAGGAAGCGCATGACGTAGAACATGGCCGGTGTGGTGACGAACATCGTGAGCGCCGAGATGATGCCCCACGAGATCATGATCCGCGCGATCCACACGCGCGCGCCCACACGATGCAGGATGACGTTGCTCGGAATCTCGAAGATGAAGTAGCCGAAAAAGAAGATGCCGGCGCCGAAGCCGTACACGGCGTCCGAGAGTTGCAGGTCGGCGGCCATCTGGAGCTTGGCGAAGCCCACGTTCACGCGGTCCAGATAGGCGACTACGTAGCAGAGCAACAGCAGCGGCGAGAGCCGCCATGCCACCTTGCGATAGGTTGCCTCCTCGAAGGCGGACGGCGCGCCGGCGCCGGGGCGAGGCATCGGATTGGCAGTGCTGGCCATGGTGCTTGTCTCCTTTATGGTTTTCTGGCGCACGGAGTACGTTGCGGAAACGGTCCGCCCGCGATTACAGGCGCGTAAGGATTCTAGCCCTTCGGCCTGCACGCCAAGCGCTTGTTTTCGCTAGGGAAAGCACGGAGATTTGCGACAGACGGCGCTTTTGGGGGAGGCCTGGAGCGGCGCGTGCATCATGCTTCTGCACTCAGCATGCGCGGTCCGTTTCGAGGGAGGTTCGCGACGCGCGCCGCGCCGTAGCAGAAGCCCGGAACGGCACGCACATCGCGCTTTTGCACACAGCGTTCGCCGTCCACGTCGAGGGAAATACGCGACGCGCGCTGCGCCGTAGCAAAAGCTCGGAACAGCGCGCGCATCGCGCTTCTACACGCAGCGTCCGCCGTCCACTTCGAGGGCGATGCCGGTGATGAACTCGGCTTCATCGGACGCGAGATAAAGCGCCGCGTTGGCGATGTCCTGCGGCGTCGAGAATCGGCCGAGCGGAATGGTGGCGAGGAACTTGCGGCGATTCTCCGGCGTGTCCTCCATGCCCATGAACTCGGAGAGCAGCGCGGTTTCGCCGATCACCGGATTGATGCAGTTCACGCGGATGCGGTCCGGGCCCAGCTCCACCGCAAGCGCCTTGCTGGCGATGATCACCGCCGCCTTGCTGCCGTTGTACCAGACGAGCCCGGGACGCGGCCGCACGCCCGCCGTCGATGCCACGTTGATGAAGGCGCCGCCGCCCTGCTCGCGAAAGTACGGCACGAACTGCTCGACGCTCCAGTAGATGCTCTTCACGTTGACGGCGTAGACGCGGTCGAACTCGGCTTCGGTGACGTCGAGCACGGGCTTGTTGCGATGCGTGGTGCCCGCGTTGTTGACGACGACCTGCACGCTGCCGAAGTCCTGAATGGCCGCGTCGTGCAGCGCCTGCCAGTCCTGCCGTTTCGTCACGTCGCCCTGCACGGCGATCGCCCGGCCATGCGCGCCCGCCAGCGACGGCGTCAACGCAATCTCGCTTGCCACGCGTTCGGCGGCGGGACCGTTGAGGTCGTTGATGACCACGTTCGCGCCTTCGCGCGCGAACGTCTTCGCGATGCCTTCGCCGAAGCCCGAGCCGCCGCCCGTCACGATCACTGTCTTGCCTTGCAGTCGCATGTCCTTGTCTCCCGATGTGAACCCTGCAAAGGATGCAGCCCTCAACCGTGCCTGATCGCGATGGTCTTCAACGTCGTGAAGCCATACAGCGCCTCGAAGCCTTTCTCGCGGCCATGTCCCGAATGCTTCACGCCGCCGAACGGCAACTCGATACCGCCGCCCGCGCCATAGTTGTTGATGAACACCTGACCCGAGCGCACGCGCCGCGCAAGTCGCATCTGGCGCGCGCCGTCGCGGGTCCAGATGCCGGCCACGAGACCATAGTCGGTGCCGTTGGCGAGCCGGAGCGCATCGGCTTCATCGTCGAAGGGCATCGCGGCCAGCACCGGGCCGAACACTTCCTCGCGCGCGAGGCGGTGGCTCGGCGGGACGTCGCGCAGCAGCGTCGGCGCCTGATAGAAGCCGGCCTCCGGCGCGTCGCCGACCACTTCTCCGTGCGCGGCCATCGCGATGCCGTCGTGCTGTGCATCGGAGAGAAAATCCCACACGCGCTGTTGCTGCTTCGCGCTGATCAGCGGACCGCAGTCGAGATCGAGCTTGCTCGGCCCGACCCGCAGCGCCGCGAAGGCCTGCGCCAGCCGGTCGAGCAGCGGCTCGTAGGCCGCCCGCTCGATCAGCACGCGGCTGCCCGCCGAACACGTCTGGCCGGCGTTCTGCACGATCGCGGCGACGAGCACGGGCAGCGCGGCGTCGAAATCGGCGTCGGCGAAGACGATCTGCGGCGACTTGCCGCCCAGTTCCAGCGTGACGGGCACATGGTTGTCGGCGGCCATCTTCGTGACGGCCGCGCCGGTCGCGGGCGAGCCGGTGAAGGAAATGTGATCGATGCCCGGATGCCGCGCGAGCGCCGCGCCGGCCTCGTGTCCGTAGCCGGTGACGATGTTCAGCGCGCCGTCCGGCAAGCCCGCTTCCGCCGCCAGTTCCGCCACGCGCAGCAGCGACAGGCACGCGTCCTCCGCCGGCTTCACGACGCACGCGTTGCCCGTCGCGAGCGCCGCGCCGACGCTGCGCCCGAAGATCTGCAGCGGATAGTTCCACGGCACGATGTGCCCGGTGACGCCATGCGCCTCGCGGATCGTCAGCACGGTGTAGCCGGACTGATAGGGCAGGGTTTCGCCGTGCAGCTTGTCGGCGGCGCCGGCGTAGAACTCGAAATAACGCGCGATGCCGGTGACGTCGGCGCGCGCCTGCTTGAGCGGCTTGCCGGTGTCGCGCGCCTCGATTTGCGCGATCTCCTCGTGGCAGGTGGCAATCAACATGGACAGCCGCGCGAGGATGCGGCCGCGTTCGGCGGCGCTCATCGCGCCCCACGGACCTTCGTAGGCGGCGCGGGCGGCGGCCACGGCGCGGTCGATGTCGGCGGGCGTGCCGCGCGCGATCTGCGCGAAGATCTGGCCGTCGGACGGATCGACCACGGGAATCGTCTCGCCGACCGACGGCGCGACAAAGCGGTTGTTGATGAAATGCTTCGCTTCTTCCATGCGTGTCTCCCGATGGGTGTTCGTGTCGTGAATGGAATTCGATGCTTCCTGCAACGCCGTAACCGATTATCGCGCCAACCCGGACCGGCCGGGCCGCGATGCCCGATTGGCTATAATGAGGCGATCACACGCCGCCATGCGCGGCCATGTGCGGCAAGCGGGGCAGTCCGTGCTCCCGGCCGCCCGTGCGATTCCCGCATTTTCCTTTTTGCGACCTCAACTTCTCCAGAGAGTGCTCATGAGCTTCAACAACGTACCTCCCGGCAAGGACCTTCCGCAGGATTTCAACGTCATCATCGAGATTCCCGCGCAAAGCGATCCGGTCAAATATGAAGCCGACAAGGACATGGGCCTGCTCGTCGTCGACCGTTTCGTCGGCACCGGCATGCGCTACCCGGTGAACTACGGTTTCATTCCGCAGACGCTGTCGGGCGACGGCGATCCCGTCGACGTGCTGGTCATCACGCCGTTCCCGCTGCTGGCCGGTTCCGTGGTCCGCTCGCGCGCGCTGGGCATGCTGAAGATGACCGACGAATCCGGCGTCGACGCCAAGCTGCTCGCCGTGCCGCACGACAAGGTCTGCCCGATGACGGCGAACATCAAGTCGATCGAAGACGTGCCTGAATATCTGCGCGATCAGATCAAGCACTTTTTCGAGAACTACAAGGCGCTCGAAAAGGGCAAGTGGGTGAAGGTCGAAGGCTGGGACGGCATCGAAGCCGCTCACAAGGAAATCACGGAAGGCATCGCGAACTACGGCAAGTAAGCGCGCTTCCCGCATGAAACGACGGCCGGCGCCTCATCTGCGCCGGCCGTCTGCATTTCAGGCGTCGTCGTCGAGATCGACGGTCGCCTCGGCGCACGGCACCACCGAGGCCAGCGTGCGCCCGCCCGCGATCAATTCGCGCTTCTGCCGCGGCGTCAGCCGCTTGACGAAGTATTCCGCGCGCGACGCTTCCGAGCGCCCCGTCAGTTCGAACGACGCCATCACGCGCAGCGGCTTTCTTGCCCGCGTATAGCGCGCGCCCTTGCCGCTCAGGTGCGCGGCGAAACGCGCTTCGACGTCGGTGGCGATGCCGGTGTAGAGACTGCCGTCAGCGCATTCGATCAGATACAGGAACCAGGGCATTGCGTTCGCCGGGCGGGAGGGTGTGTGCCGCGCATTATGGCTGAAAGCATCGGGGCGGGGCGCTGCAACGCTCGAGCCGGCTTCGGCGAGGCGTGGCGAGTTGCGCGAGAATAGCCGCTTTCGGGCGCGCGCGGCCGCGTGGCGCGCGTTCATCGATATTCCAGCGAGGTAGCCTGTTGAATCGCGAAGTCGAAATTCATGTGGTCGATACGCTCGAAGACATCCCGGCGGACGACTGGAACCGGCTCGCCGGCGACAATCCGTTCGTGCGCCACGCGTTCATTGCCGCGTTGCAGGACACCGGCTGCGCAGTCAAGCGCACCGGCTGGCGCGCGCATCATCTGTTGCTGAAGCGTGGCGACACCCTCGCGGGCGTCATGCCGCTGTATCTCAAGTCGCACTCGCGCGGCGAATATGTGTTCGATCACGCCTGGGCCGACGCCTTCGAGCGCCACGGCCTGCGCTATTACCCGAAGGCGCTGTCCGCGGTGCCGTTCTCGCCGGTGACGGGGCCGCGCCTGATCGCGGCGCATCACGACGAACGCGTGATGCTGGCGCGCGGTGCGATCGAACTGACACGGCAGCTCGAACTCTCCTCGTTGCATGTGCTGTTTCCGCAAGCGCAAGACGTCGAGGCGCTCACCGACGCGGGCTACATGCTGCGCGAAGGCGTGCAGTTCCACTGGGAGAACGCGCCCGGCGATGGCTACGCAGACTTCGACGCGTTCCTCGCGACGATGAGCCACGACAAGCGCAAGAAGGTCAAGCAGGACCGCCGCCGCGTGACGGAGGCGGGCGTCACGTACACCTGGTTGCGCGGCGCGCAGATCGATCAGGGCGCGCTCGACTTCTTCTACGACTGCTATGACAACACCTATCGCGAGCACTGGAACGCGCCGTATCTGACGCGCGAGTTCTTTGGGCGCATCCACGCCGACGCGCCCGACAGCATGTTGCTCGTGATCGCCGAAGCGGACGGCCAGCGGCTTGCGTGCGCGCTCAACATGATCGGCGGCGACACGATGTATGGCCGCTACTGGGGCACGCGCGAGTTCATCTCGGGACTGCATTTCGAGACCTGCTACATGCAGGGCATCGCGCATTGCATCGAGCATCGGCTGGCACGTTTTGAAGGCGGCGCGCAGGGCGTGCACAAGATGTCGCGCGGGATGCTGCCGACGCCCACGTGGTCCGCGCACTGGATCGCCGACCAGCGATTCGCGCATGCGATCTCGGAGTTTCTCGACGCCGAAACGGAAGCGATGACCCAGCACATCGAGGAGCTGGAGGCGCATACGCCGTTCAGAAAGAAGACCTGATGCGATAATCGGCCGGGCATACCGTGTCCGGCATCCCACCCGTTCAGATCACCATGAACAGAAACTTCTTCAACCTGTATAGCCACGACTTCGCGCGCGTCGCGGTCGGCGTTCCGGCCTGCAAAGTCGCGGATCCGGAATTCAACGCCGCGCAGACCCTCGAACTCGCGAGACAGGCGGCGGCGCGCGGCGCGGTGCTGGTCGCGTTCCCGGAACTCGGCCTTTCCGCCTATACGTGCGACGACCTGTTTCATCAGCGCGCATTGCTCGATGCCTGCGAAGACGCGTTGCAGACGCTGCTCGACGCCTCGAAGGGCCTCAATCTCGCGATGATCGTCGGCGCGCCGCTGCGCGTGGAGCACAAGCTGTTCAACTGCGCGATCGTCATCGCCGATGGCTTCATTCGCGGCGTCGTGCCGAAAAGCTATCTGCCGAACTACGGCGAGTTTTACGAGGCGCGCCAGTTCAGTCCCGCCGATGCCGCGACCACTACCACGCTCCGGCTGTGCGGCCAGGACGTGCCGTTTGGCGCGTCGCTGCTGTTCCAGATCAAGGACCTGCCGCTGTTCCGCTTTCATGTGGAAATTTGCGAGGACGTCTGGGTGCCGGTGCCGCCGTCGTGCTTCGCGGCGCTCGCGGGCGCGACCGTGCTCGTGAACCTGTCGGCGTCGAATATCGTGGTGGGCAAGTCGGCGTACCGGCATCAGCTCGTCAGCCAGCAGTCGGCGCGTTGCGTGGCGGCGTATCTCTATACGTCGGCGGGCGACGGCGAGTCATCCACCGATCTCGCCTGGGACGGCCAAGGCCTCATCTACGAAAACGGCGCGCTGCTGGCCGAGTCGGAGCGCTTCTCGCGCGACTCGCATCTGATCTTCGCCGATGTCGATCTCGAACGGCTCTCGCGCGAAAGGATGCGGCAGACCACCTTCGGCCGCTCGACCCAGCGGCATGCGGACGAAGTCGCGCGTTTCGACGTGATCGAATTTCCGCTCGCCATTCCCGCCGACAGCAAGCTGCCGCTCGACCGGCATGTCGAGCGCTTCCCCTACGTTCCGTCCGATGCCGCGCGTCGCGACGAACGCTGCAACGAGGTCTACAACATTCAGGTGCAGGCGTTGCTGCAACGCCTGCAGTCATCGGGGATGTCGAAGGTCGTGATCGGCATCTCGGGCGGACTCGATTCGACTCATGCACTGCTGGTGTGCGCGAAGGCGATGGACCGGCTCGGCCTGCCGCGCGCGAACATCCTCGCGTACACGATGCCGGGTTTCGCCACGAGCGAACGCACCTTGAGCCAGGCGCGCGAACTGATGAACGTGATCGGCTGCACGGCGCACGAAATCGACATCCGGCCGAGTTGCGTGCAGATGCTGTCCGACATCGGTCATCCGCACAGCACCGGCGCCGAGCAATACGACATCACCTATGAAAACGTGCAGGCCGGCGAGCGCACGAGTCATCTGTTCAGGCTCGCCAACTTCAATCAGGCGATTGTCATCGGCACGGGTGATCTGAGCGAGCTGGCACTGGGATGGTGCACCTATGGCGTCGGCGATCACATGTCGCATTACAACGTCAACGCCAGTGTGCCGAAGACGCTGATCACGCATCTGGTGCGCTGGGTGGCGGAGTCGGGACAGATCGGCAGCACCGGTAGCGACGTGCTCGAAAACGTCCTCGCCACCGACATCAGTCCGGAACTGATCCCCGGCAAGACGAGCGGCGTGGTGGAACAGAAGACCGAAAGCGTGATCGGCCCGTACGAGTTGCAGGACTTCAATCTGTACTACACGCTGCGTTTCGGCTTCGCGCCCACGAAAGTGGCGTTCCTCGCGCTGCATGCATGGCGCGACCGCGATGCCGGCACCTGGCCGGAAGGCCCCGCGGTGGTGCGCAATCAGTACGGCATCGGCGATATCCGCAAGAACCTGAAGATCTTTCTGGACCGCTTCTTCCGCATCAGCCAGTTCAAGCGGTCATGCGTGCCGAATGCGCCGAAGGTCGGCTCGGGCGGCTCGCTTTCGCCGCGCGGCGACTGGCGCGCGCCCAGCGATTCGCAGGCCACCGTCTGGCTCAAGGACCTGGAGCGCGTGCCTGTCACCGAATAGCGGGCGACGCGTTTTTGAAGACCGCGCGGTTTACCGGACCGCTTGCGCGATGAAACGCAGCTAGAATCGAAACCATCTGTCCCGCGCGGGACACGACCTCTTTCGAATCCATTGAACCGAACTCCCTGCGAGGCACGCCATGAAACGCATCACCGCCATCATCAAACCGTTCAAGCTCGACGAAGTGCGCGAAGCGCTCGCCGAAGTGGGCCTCACCGGCCTCACGGTCACGGAAGTGAAGGGCTTCGGCCGTCAGAAGGGTCATACGGAGCTCTATCGCGGTGCAGAGTACGTCGTGGACTTCCTGCCGAAAGTGAAGATCGAAGTGGTCGTCGCGAACGACCAGACCGACCAGGTCATCGACGCGATCATCGGCGCCGCGCGCACCGGCAAGATCGGCGACGGCAAGATTTTTGTCGCCGAAGTCGAACGCGTGATCCGTATCCGCACCGGCGAGGAAAACGAAGCGGCAGTCTGAGCGCCGCAGGTCTTCTGCCTGGTTTCAGGGCTCGCCGTTCGTGCGAGCTCTTCTTCAGCCGTTCGGCGCACGCGTGGCCGAACGCGCGCCGTCTTCCGCTGGTTTTCCGCCGTTCATCCCAATTTATTGCCCAAGCGCAGGATTTCACGGTCCGTGCGGTAACATCGGTGATCGATTACATATTTGAAAGGGTTTGCTGAATGCATCATGCGATCGGATTCATTCAGGATCTCGCGGTGATCATGGCCATCGCGGGTGTCGTGACGGTGCTGTTCCACCGCATGCGGCAGCCGGTCGTGCTCGGTTACATCGTGGCGGGCGTGATCATCGGGCCGTACACGCCGCCGTTCAATCTGATTCACGACGAAGCCACCATCCAGACGCTCGGCGAGCTCGGCGTGGTCTTCCTGATGTTCTCGCTCGGGCTCGAGTTCAGTCTGCGCAAGCTGTTCAAGGTCGGTGCAACGGCATTCGTCGCGGCGCTCTCGGAAATCGTGCTGATGATCTGGATCGGCTACGAGATCGGCCGCTGGTTCGGCTGGAACGCGATGGACTCGCTGTTCCTCGGCGCGATGCTCGCCATCTCGTCGACCACCATCATCGTGAAGGCGCTGTCCGAGCTGAACATGAAACGCGAGGGCTTTGCGCAGCTCGTGTTCGGCATTCTGATCGTCGAGGATATTCTCGCCATTGCCATGCTCGTGCTGCTGTCGGGCATCGCGCAGACGGGTTCGGTGAGCGCCGGCATCGCGTTCGTGACGCTCGGCAAGCTGCTGTTGTTCATGACGGTGTCGCTCGTGGTCGGCATCCTGACGGTGCCGCGCGCGCTCAACTACGTGGCGCGCGCGAAGAGCGACGAGATGCTGCTCGTCACCGTGCTCGGCTTCTGTTTCGGCTTCTGCCTGCTGGTCGTGAAGCTGGATTATTCGATCGCGCTCGGCGCCTTCCTGATCGGCGCGATCATGGCGGAGTCGAAGCATCTCGCGCGTATCGAGCATCTGATCGCGCCGGTGCGCGACATGTTCTCCGCCATCTTCTTCGTCACCATCGGCCTGCTGCTGAACCCGACCGTGCTGGTCGACTACGCATGGCCCATCGCCGTCATCACGGTCGCGGTGGTATTCGGCAAGATCATCTCGTGCGGGCTCGGCACCTTCCTCGCGGGCAAGGACGGCCGCACGTCGATGCGCGTCGGCATGAGCGTCGCGCAGATTGGCGAGTTCTCGTTCATCATCGCGTCGCTCGGGTTGTCGCTCAAGGTGACGAGCGGCTTCCTGTATCCGATCGCGGTAGCCGTGTCCGCGCTCACCACGCTGTTCACGCCCTATCTGATCCGCGCCGCCGACCCGTTGACGATGCGCGTCGCCCGCGCGATGCCCGCACCGCTGTCGAACACGTTCGGGCTGTACTCGCAATGGCTCGCGAGCCTCACGACCGGCTCCGGCGGCCCGACGCTGTTCTCGATGACCAAGCGCATCGTGTTGCAGATCGCGGTCAATCTCGCGCTCGTCGCGGCGATTTTTATCAGCGCGTCGTATGCGGCGCCCTTTGCGTTCGCGCAGCTCGCACGCTGGCTCGACTCCGACAATGCGCGGCGCGTCGTGCTGTGGAGCGCGGCGCTGGTGGTGGCGCTGCCGTTTCTGGTCGCGGTGTATCGCAAGCTCGAATCGCTCGCGCTGCTGCTGGCCGAAGTGAGCGTGCAGCCGGCCAAGGCGGGGCGCTTCACGCGCGCGATCCGCTCGGCGATCTCGGGGCTGATTCCGATCGTCGCGATGTTCGGCGTGTTCCTGCTGGTGGCCGCGTTGTCAGGCGCGATCCTGCCGCCGTTCGGGCTGATGATCGCCGTGTTGTTGTGCGCGGCGCTCCTGCTGACGGTGCTGTGGCGCTGGTGCGTGAAGATTCACGCGACGATGCAGATCGCCCTGCGCGAGACCTTCGAGGAACCGCGCGAACACTGATGCGGGATCGCTCCGGCGGAGTATTACCGCGTTCCGCGAGAATGTGAGTCAATGTGACCAATTGTGTGCCGGTTTGCGGCAGATCGTCCGCAGGCGGATAATTGGGGCTTGTCCATTCTTTCAAGGCGCGCGGGCGTCCGACATCGGAATGAGCGATAACAACACCTCCAAAGGCAGCAACACTCCCGACGGCCGCACGAGCGGCGCGGGTTCTTCAACGGCGGGGAGTGCGCAGCACGACGCGCCGCGCGGCGCGAATCCCACGGCGCCGCCGGAAGCCGCGGCCGCCGCCGCAGCGCCTGGGCCGGCGGCGAGCGCGACCGAACGCGCGTCGACGGATGCGCCTTCCAGCGCGGCGAACGTCGAACCCGTCGATACCCAGCAGGCCCGCCGCGATGACGCGCAGCAGGCCGCAAGCGACGCCCGCGAATCGGCGGCTCGCGCCACCGCCGCGCAGGCGGCCGCGATTCCCGTGAAACCTGCACCCGCGGATTCCAGGTCGAGTCTCGCGCAGAACCTCGAAGCGGCGACCGAGGCAGAAGCGGAAGCCGAAATCACACGCACCACGAACGCCCAGTCCGCGGCGTCGGACTCTCCCACCGGCCGCACCGCGCCGCCGGCCACAGCCGGTTTCCCCTCCGGCATCGCCGAAGCGCCGGATTTCGGCAAGCTCAACGTTCCGCACGTGGCCGAAGCGGCCCCCGTGCCGCCGCAGCCTGCGTATCTGAAGCAGTCGGATTCGGCGTGGTCGGTGTTTGGACGCATCATCGCGGCGCGCGCGCGCCAGATCTTCGACCGGGCAGGGCAACGTGTCACGCAGCGCACCTTGCGCATCGGCGTGTCGGCACGGATCTTTCACCCGGAGCCCGGCGCCAAGGGGCTGCGCGGCAAGACGCTGCAATACCTGGAGGAATCCATCGCCCATTGGGTGATGTCGCGCGACGTGCTGGTCTTCATGATTCCGACCGTCGGCAACCAGGGCATGCTGCATACGAGCAATATCCGTCTGCGCGACTACGCGAAGCATCTCGACGGCCTGCTGCTGCAAGGCGGCGCCGACGTCTCGCCGCAATCCTACGAGGAAGTCACGACGCGTCCCGAATGGCCCGGCGACCGCGTGCGCGACATGTACGAGCTCGAACTGCTGCATGAGTTCGTCGAGTCGGGCAAGCCGGTGCTGGGCGTGTGCCGGGGTTGCCAGCTGATCAACGTGGCATTCGGCGGCACGCTCTACGGCGATATCGCCACCGATGTCCCGATGGCCGGCGTGCACGTCAGCGAGCAGTACGACCAGCATCGGCACGCCATCCGTTTTCCGGACGGCTCGACGCTCGCCAACATGTTCCCGAACCAGCGCGACGCTCTCGTCAATTCGATCCACCACCAAGCGGTGCGAACGCTCGGCCGCGACCTGAACATCGAGGCGGTGTCGGCGTCGGACGGCATCATCGAAGCGGTGCGCTATCGCCGGGCGCCATTTGTCGTGGGCGTGCAGTGGCATCCGGAGTTTCATCGCGCAGGCGGCGCGGAATTGCTCGATTGCACGCCGCTACTCGATACTTTCCTGCGCGTGGCGCGGGAAACGCGCTTCTGAGCCGGCGCAACGGTTTCAATGTTGCCAGGCAAGGCCCGCTTCAATCGAGCGGGCCTTGTGCTTTTTCAGACGCGGAAGCGGACGTTCAGTCCGCCGCCTTATCCGACCATCGACGCGCCGCCGCCGTATTCGACGTGCCGAGCCCGGCTTCCGTCGCGCGCTGCAACTGGTCCACCTGCATCTGCAATGCGCGCAACTTGCGTTCGGCGTCGAGCTTGTCGCTCTGCAAGGTCGCGGCTTCGACCTGCAATTGCTGCTGACGCTGCGACACCTGCGAGTCCTGCTGTTGCGTGAGCGCGAGATCGGTGGAAAGCCGGTTCGCGCGATCCGCCGACTTGGCGATCACCCGGTCGAGCAACGCCTTTTGCGCCGTCAGCTGGATGCGGCGGATTTCGCCCTCCGCAAGCGAGAAGCTCTTGCGCGCGAACTCGGCATAGACGGAATCGGCGCGCCCCGCGTCCTGCGTCTTCACCACGCGCCACCAGCGGTCGTCCTGCGACAACGCCACGTAGTACAGCATCTCCTGCGCAAGGAAGAAGAGCTTCGCGCCGTAGCTGCCATTGCGGGTGGCGCGCAGTTCGGTGAGGCTTCCTGCCTGCACCAGGCTCTGCAGTTCGGCGATGTTGCCTTCGGCACGCGGCGCACGCGGATCGCTGGCCGGGCTGGAAGCATCGTCGGCCGTGTCGTCTGCGTTGCGGGTGTCCGGGCTCGGCCGCGGCGCAGTGGGCGCGCTTCTGGGCGGGCTCGAAGCAGCGGACGCAAGCGCGAACGGCGCGAGCGTCCCGCAGAGGAGGAGGGACAGCGCAAGCGTGAGCGTCGTGTGACGGATGGGTCTCGATGACTTCATGTTGGCGTTCGGGCCGAAAAGGTTGATCGGACGGGTTCGCTGCGTTCTGACGTGCATCCCGGGCGGTTCTGTCGGTCGCGGTTAATCCGCCGCTGCGCCTCCCTCGCCGGCATCGCTTTGCGCATTGCTGTCGAGCGTCGGCGAGTGCTGCAGCAAGGCATAGAGCGCGTGCACATTCATCGGGTCGGGTCGGGCGGACTTCACTCGCGCTGTCTTGCGATGTAATTCCGTGCGCTCATGCCGCGAACGATTCGCTGTGGCGGCACGCGCCTGATCTACCTCCGGTGCGACGACGGTGTGGCCGGGAACCGTTGGCGGCTGGTCTTGTGGCGTGGGCCCGGAGACGTCGGCGAGCGCTTCGGGTTCAGTCGAGCGTGCAGCGGCGGCAACGGGTGGCTCGACCGCCACCGGCGGTGCAAGGGCGGAAGGAGTGGGCGGTTTCCCGGCCGGCCCGGATCGCGCGGCTTCCGTGAAAGGGACCACTGGCTGAACACCCGGCACGCCCGGCACGCCCGGCTCGTTGCCGAACAGAAGCCACAGCAACAGCAGCGTGCCGACGGAGATCGCCACGCCGGTCAGGATCTGCGTGAGGCGCGACATGCCCCGGCGCGCCGCCCCCAACCCTGCATGGATCGGCGCGCTCAGGCGCAGCGGATCCACCGGCGCTTCGTCCGCGCGCGCGCGGGCGCGATGGCTGTCGAGCAGGTCCAGGATGGCGCGCGGCAGTTCGCCGTGCGCGAACACGCTCCACAGGCTCACCGCGCGATAACGCGCAGTGGAATCGGACAGACGGAAGGCCGGCAGATAGGCGGTCTTGAACCGTGCCGCGTACAGCGCGATTTCGAACGGCGACTGGACCGGACGCGCGCGGGCAAGCGCCCATTCCATTCCGACGCCCAGCGCAAGGCCCGACAGCGGGCGCACCGTCGGCAGACGCAGTTCGCCTTCCACAACGATCAACGGTTCGCTCATCGAGATTCCACAGACATGCGCCGCACGCGGGCAGCAGCGGAATGCATCGACCCTGATGGCGCGGAAACGGTCTCGTCGCGCGGGCGGACAAGCCGAATTTTCGACCGGCAATCATACGAAACGGTTTTCTTTCCCGCGACCAGAGCATTCCTAATTTCGCTGGCGTTGGTTGAAAAAACGCGAGCGTTTCGGCGTGTGGCGCCGCGGGGCTCAGTCGAGCGGGAAAACGTAACGCAAGCAGAACAGGTCGATGCCTGCCATGTGGTCGGCTTCGCGCGCCTCGCGTCGCCAGCCGCGCGATTCGTAGAAGCCGATGGCCGCCGCATTCTCCTCCAGCACGGACAGGTGCAGTTGCCGCGCGCCGCGCTCGCGCGCCCAGCGGTTGGCTTCGGCGAGCATCGCGGTGCCGGCGCCGAGGCCCTTGTGCCCCGGCAGCGCGTGCAGGTTGTCGACCAGCACGCTGCCGTGTTCGTCGGGTTCGATCAGACAGGTGAAGCCGACCGCCTCGTCCTCATGCAGGGCGATGACCACGCGCCCCGCGCCTCGAGCCAGTTCCGGCAGGCGCGCGGCCCAGTGCGCGGCACGTTCCGCGTGGATGTCGCGATCGAGATAGCGGTCCGGCAGGATGCCGCGGTACGCCGATACCCAACTGCGCACGTGCATCGACACGATAAGGTCGCGGTCGCCGGAAGTGGCGTCGCGCAGGACGAGCCGCGTGCCGGACATCTCGATTGTCGGTTTTACGTTAGGCATATGTAAGCTAATTTTAATGAAATTTGAACGAAATTAGACGCTGTTCTATGCAGCCGTCGAGGCGCAGGCGTTAAGATTGAGGTCGCCGCAACCATAACAACGAAGCCTGTTCCTCCCGGTCAGCACGGCGCGCCGCCATCCGTTCAAGTACGGATTTTGCGCAGGTCGCTGAACCGCGCACCGCGAGGCCCGTCGCGCTCATCTCACGATTGTCGAGAACGTTCATGTCCACAGCCCACGTCGCTCCAGCCAACGAATCAAAGTTCAAGTCGGTGTTTCGCGTCGTCAGCGGAAACTTCCTCGAAATGTATGACTTCATGGTCTACGGCTATTACGCCTCGGCGATCGCCAAGACCTATTTTCCGAGCGGCAACGAGTTCGCCTCGCTGATGCTGGCGCTTTCCGTATTCGGGGCGGGTTTCCTGATGCGTCCGTTCGGCGCCATCGTGCTCGGCGCGTACATCGACCATCATGGCCGCCGCAAAGGCCTGATCCTGACGCTCGGGCTGATGGCGGTCGGCACTGCCTGCGTCGCGCTGGTGCCGGGCTATGCCACCATCGGCGCACTGGCGCCGATCATCGTGCTCGGCGGGCGTCTGCTGCAAGGCTTCTCGGCCGGTGTGGAACTGGGCGGGGTGTCGGTGTACCTGTCCGAGATCGCGACCAAGGGCAACAAGGGCTTCTATTGCTCCTGGCAGTCCGGCAGCCAGCAGGTCGCGGTGGTGTTCGCCGCGCTCATCGGCGTGATCATGAACCGGCTGCTGCCCGCCGACCAGATGACCGCATGGGGCTGGCGCGTGCCGTTCCTGATCGGCTGCCTGATCGTGCCGTTCCTGTTCATCATTCGCCGTTCGCTGCGTGAAACGGATGAGTTCCTCGCGCGCAAGCATCGTCCGAGCATGGGCCAGATCGCCCGCTCGATCGCGCAGAACTGGGGCATCGTGCTGGCCGGCATGGGCATGGTCATCATGACCACCGTGTCGTTCTACATGATCACCGCCTACACGCCGACCTTCGGCAAGGAAGTGCTGAAGCTCTCGTCGGTCGATGCGCTCGTCGTGACCGTGTGCGTCGGTATCTCGAACCTGGTCTGGCTGCCGGTGATGGGCGCGCTGTCGGATCGCGTGGGCCGCCGGCCGGTGCTGCTGGTGTTCACGATCCTGACCATTCTCACGTCGTATCCGATCGTGCAATGGCTGGTCGCGGATCCGTCCTTCATGCGCCTCTTGCTGTGCGAACTGTGGCTCTCGTTCCTGTACGGCAGCTACAACGGCGCAATGGTCGTCGCGCTCACCGAAGTCATGCCGGTCGAAGTGCGCACCACGGGCTTCTCGATGGCCTATAGCCTCGCGACGACCATCGGCGGCTTCACGCCGGCCATCTCCACGTATTTGATCCATGCCACCGGCAACAAGGCCGCGCCGGGTCTGTGGATGGGACTCGCCGCCGTGTGCGGGCTGATCGCGACCTGCGTGCTGTATCGCTCGCCGGAGGCGCGCAATCAGTACAAGACGGCTTGAGTGCAGTCAGGGCGCGAGCCACTGGCCGCGCCAGCTTCCTTCGTCGAAGTGAAGGCGCGCCCGGACGTGTCCTTCCGGCGCCAAGTGCAGATAGTCGATCCCTGACACGGTAATCTCGATCAGGCAGAAATGTTCGAAGCCGTCCGTCGCAGCGGAGTTTGGATGCGCTTCGGCGGGCGTGGACACCGGCGCGCCGGGCGCGAACGGGGTGCGATACACAATCAGCGTGCGCGGCCGGCTGGCTTCCCATATCGGCCGCGTGTCGCGTGGATCCTCGATGATGCGCGCCGTGCCCGTCAGCCGCAGTTGCTTTCCAGCCTCCATGTCGCAACCGATGATCGCAATACGCGCATCGCGTCGCAACTCGGCGACTTTCGTCGAACGCAAGTCGGTGTGAAACATGAGCGAGCGCTGTTCGCGACAGGTGCGCCGCAACACCACGGTGCGCACGGCGGGCGCACCGTCCAGCCCGTGCGTCGCAGCCTGGAGCATCGTGAAGGGCGAGCGCTGCGCGCCGGCGTTCGCACCGGAGTCGAGCAGGGTCCAGACTTCGTCGAGAATCTCATCCATGGCTGATCTTTCGGTGCGTGGTCAGTCCCGCAGCGCCACCGCTACGTCTTCGATCACCTCGCGCCATGCGCCCGGCGTCCGCTGGCGCACCAGCCGCGCGGCGGGATACCACGGACAGCGGTCGGAATCGATGCCCCAGCGCCAGTCGGCGGCATGCGCCAGCATCACCCACAGTGGCTTGCCGAGCACGCCCGCGAGGTGGGCCACCGACGTATCGACGGACACCACCGCATCCAGCCGGTCGACGATCGCGCCCGTGTCGGCGAAATTCTCCAGGCGTCCTTCGAAGCCGTGAATGGCCTTCGCATTCGGATGCGCGCGCAGCACGGCGCGCTCATGCGGGGTGAGGAACGGCTGCAACACGATCCAGTCGACATCCGCGAGCGCGAGCAGCGGCGCGAGCGCTTCCACGGGCGCCGAGCGCGTTTCGCCCGGCTGCATGCGTCCCGACCACGCAATGCCGATCTTGCGCTTGTGCTGCCCGCCGAGCGACCCGCGCCATTTGCGCCGGTAGTCCGCCGGCACGACGAGATAAGGCGTGCGCGCCGGCACCGCATCCGGCGACGCGACGCCGAGCGCATGCGGCAGGCTCAGCAGCGGACAGAAGGCATCCGCGCGTGATGGCGTGTCGTCGGCGCGGCTTTTCAACTCGACGCGCGCGGCCTTCGCCGCGGGCGCCAACAGCGCCACGAGCGCGGGCTGCACCTCCAGCACGAGCCTGCCGACGCGCTGCGCCGCGTACGGCGCGAAACGCACGAACTGCAGCGTGTCGCCGAAACCCTGTTCGGCGCGAACCAGCAGCGTGCGTCCCGGCATCGGCTCGCCGTGCCAGCGCGGCAGCGCCGGCGCGGGCTCGCTGCCGGCCGTCTCCAGACGCGCTTCGTAGGCCGGCAGGCCGCGTGCATAGTCGCCCGTTGCCAGCAACGCGAGCGCGCGGTTCAGTTGCGCCGCGGGCATGCTGGCGTCGAGCCGCAATGCCTGATCGAAGGCACGCAACGCCGCTTGATGCGCGCCGCGCGCCAGATGCGCATTGCCGAGCGACAGCCACGCGACGCCGTATTTCGGATCGAGTCCGACCGCGCGCTCGAAATGCGGCACGGCTTCCTCGTGACGCCCGAGGCGAGCAAGCGCATGACCCAGCCCGAAATGTCCGGGCGCGAAGCGCGGCTGCAAGCCGACTGCTTGCCGCAAGACGGGCAGCGCATCGGCGGGATTGCCGTTCGCATCCAGCAGATTGCCGAGATTGAAGTGCGCGGCGACGTAATTCGGCTCGACATCGAGCGCCGCGCGAAAGTGCTCGATGGCCCCGGGCGTGTCGCCGAGGGCATTCAGCGCCATGCCGAGATTGTTGTGCGCCCCCGCGTGGCGCGGCCGCAGGACGAGCGCGCGCCGGAACGCCTGCGCCGCGTCCTTGAAGCGCCGCAGCGCGGAGAGCGCGTTGCCGAAGTTGTTCCACGCGGCGGGGTCGTCGGGGCGCAGGCGCAGCGCCTTCTCGAAGGCATCGGCGGCGTCTTCATGACGGCCCGCCGCCGTGTAGGCGTTGCCCAGGTTGTACTGCGCGAGCGGAAAGCCGGGCGCGAGCGTCAGCGCATTGCGGAAACGCTCGATGGCGTCGTCGAGCCGGCCGAGCGCCTTCAGCGCGTTGCCGAGGTTCAGCTGCAGGCCCGCGTCGGTCGGGCGCAGGTCCACGGCGCGGCGCACGAGCTCGGCCGCCTCCGCGTGCTGGCCTTGCTGATGGCGCAGCACGCCGAGGTAGTGGAGCGCGTCGACGTGATGGGGTTCGGCGGCGAGCGCGGCTTGATAGTCGCGCTCCGCGTCGGTCAGGCGGCCGTCACGATGGGCCGCGAAACCGCGGGCAAAAACGGTGTCCATGACGGAAAAGAGACACAGGCCGGAAATACAAACCTCGTATTTTCCCACACCGGCGGCCACGGTTTTCCAAAAGCACGGTTGACCACCGGCGATAAGGGCGCATAACATATGAATACCTGTTCACATGTTTGTTCGAGCTTGCCATGTCCGCACTGTTCGTTTCTCCCGGCGAAATCACGTCAGACGAGCGCGTCGTGCCCTTGGCCGACCTGTTCCGTCTGCTGGGCGATCCCACGCGTTTGCGCATCGTGCTGGCGTGTGTCGAGCAGAAACGGGCGGTGGGCGCCATCGCGCAGGGGCTGGGGTTGTCGGCCTCCCTGGTGAGCCACCATTTGCGGCTGTTGCGCGCGGCGCGCATCGTGCGGGCCGAACGCCAGGGCAAGCAGGTCTTCTATGTGGCCGCCGACCGCCACATCAGCGCGATGCTGGGCGAATTGCTGGAGCACGTCGCCGAGCCGCATCCGGAAGCCGCCGACCTCGACTGAATCAACCAACGAAGAGCATCGAGATGGACACGCATCGACACGAAGAACACGAACACAAGCATGACCACAAGCACGAAGGCCACGGTCATTCACATGCCCATGGCCCGGGCGGTCACCATCATCACCACGCGCCGCAGGCGGGCCAGGGCCGCAGCTTTGCGCTGGCGGTCGGGCTGAACGTGCTGATCGTCGTCGTGCAGGCGGTCTACGGTTTCCTCGCGCACTCCACCGCGCTGCTCGCCGACGCCGGCCACAATCTCTCCGATGTCCTCGGCCTGCTGCTCGCGTGGGGCGCCGTCTGGCTCGGCACGCGCCAGCCCAGCGCGCGCTATACCTTCGGACTCGGCAGTTCGTCGATCCTTGCGTCGCTCGCCAACGCGGCGCTGCTGTTGTTCGCGTGCGGCGCGATCGTGCTGGAAGCCATTCAGCGGCTCATCCATCCGGCGCCCGTCGCGGGCCTCGACGTGTTCATCGTCGCGACGCTCGGCATGGTCGTCAACGGCTTCTCGGCGTGGCTCTTCATGCGCGGCAGCAAGGACGACCTCAACGTGCGCGGCGCCTTCATGCACATGGCCGCCGACGCCGCCATCTCCGCCGCCGTCGCAGTGAGCGGCCTCGTCATCCTGTTCACCGGGTGGAGCTGGCTCGACCCGCTGATGAGCCTGATCGTGGTCGCGGTGATCGTCTACGGCACCTGGGGCCTTGGACGCGATGCAATGCGGCTTGCCATGGCCGCCGTTCCACCGGGCGTCGACGTGACGCGTATCCGGACCTATCTGGTGCAACTGCCGGGCGTCAGCGACGTGCACGATCTCCACGTGTGGGCGCTCTCCACGACCGAAAACGCGTTGACCGTGCATCTCGTGATGCCGCAGGGCCATCCCGGCGATGCGTTCGTGCAGGGCGTGGTCGGCACCTTGCGCCGCGACTATTCGATGCATCACGCGACCGTGCAGGTCGAGTTCGGCATGGACTGCCATGCGTGCATTCTTCAGGAACGCGGGCACGCGCATTGAGCGTGCGCGTGACGCAACCCACAGCGGACGCAAAGGAGGCGGGCGTACACTAGACGCCGTGACGTTTCACGGAGGACCGCATGTTCGCGCCAAAGCTGAATCCGAACGACAAGCTGGACGTGGCGCCCGTCCTGATCGCGGGCGCGGGTCCGACGGGCCTCGCCGCCGCCATGAGTCTCTCGCGCGCGCACATACCGGTCAGGCTCGTCGACAAGGCGAGGCAGCCGCTACCGTATTCACGCGCCATCGGCATCCAGGCCCGCACGCTCGAACTCTTCGAGCAGCATCGCACGGTCGCGCCCTTCCTCGAACTCGGTCATCGTGCGCGGGTCGCCAATCTCTATTCGAACGGACAGCGCCTCGCGCGCCTCGACTTCGATCCGTTGCAGACCCGCTATCCGTATCTGCTGTTCCTCGACCAGACCGAGACCGAGCGCCTGCTCACCGAGCATCTGAAGCAATTTCATGTCGAGATCGAACGCGGCGTGGAGCTCATCGACTTTTCGCAGGGCTCGGCGGGCGTGCAGGCCACGCTGCGGCATCCCAACGGACGCGACGAACTGCTGCGCCCCTCCTATCTGATCGCAGCCGACGGCGCGCACAGCTTCGTGCGGCACCGGCTGGGCATCGGCTTCGACGGCAAGACCTTCGACCAGACTTACCTGCTGGCGGATCTTCAGGTGGACGTCGACTGGCCCGACGACGAGTTCCATATCTTCGCCTCGGGCGAAGGACTCGCCGCGCTGTTTCCGATGGGTGGCGAGCGCGCGCGCCTGATCGCCGACCTGCCCACGGCGGCCGCGGATGCCGTCAAGGCCGACAGCACGAAGGCCGGTCCGACGCTCGACGAATGCCGCGCGCTCGTCGAGCGCCGCGTGCATCACAAGATGACGCTCTCGAACCTGACGTGGTCGTCCTACTTTCATTTGAACAGCCGGATGGTCGACCGCCTGCGCGTGGAGCGTGTGTTTCTCGCCGGCGACGCCGCGCACGTCCACAGCCCGGCCGGCGCGCAAGGCATGAACACCGGCATCCAGGAAGCGCTCAATCTCGGCTGGAAGATCGCGCGCATGCTTGCGGGCGGCGCGCCCGAACGGCTGCTGGACAGCTATCACACGGAGCGGCATCCGATCGAGCGCGACGTGCTGCGGCAATCGAACCTGCTCACGCAGATGGCCGGCGCGGAGCACGGTCCAATGAAGCTGATGCGCGATCACGTGATGCCCGCGCTCGCCGCGATCGGCCCGTTGCGCGACGCGATGCGGCGCACGGTGAGCGAGCTGTCGATCAACTATCGCAAGAGTCCGCTGACGCTGGAGCGTCTGCTCGATGGCGGTCCGCGTGCGGGCGAGCGTGCGCCCGATGCGCGCGTGCATGTCATCGACGGTCCGCTCGGGCGTCTGCCGGGTGTCGGCTGTCTGTTCGACCTGCACGATCCCGGCTGCTTCTCGCTGTTCCTGCTCGTGAACCCGAGCGGCGAGGACGACATTGCGCTGGCGCCCGCGACGATCACCGTCGCGCATGCGATGCGCGACCCGGACCTCGACGGTTTGGCAAAAGCCATCGACGCCATCCTGCCGAACGCCGTGCGCGTGTGGCGCATCACGGATACCAGCGGCGAGGGCGCGCAGTCGCTCACCGATCAGTACGGGCGCACGCGTCCCGCGTTCTACCTCGTCCGTCCGGACGGCTATATCGCCGCACGCGGCCGCGCGCCGTCCGATGTGCCCGCACTGCTGCGTCACTGCGAAAGCTGGTTCGGCGCCCAGGACACGAGCGCGGAGCGGCCGGCGCCGCGCGAGGACTAAAAAAAAGCCCTGCGGTGCAGGGCTCGTGAGGTCAGTTGTATCAGGCCGGCGCGGTTTTGGGCTGCAAGTCCGACCTGTGCAGCGTCAACGCCTCGTGCAGGATCGGCTCCATCGTCGCGCTTGCTTCCGGGTTGTCCAGCGCGGCGAGAATCGCGAGCCGCATGCGCGGCTCCCAGAAGCGGCGGATGTGATCCGCCACGCTGTCGATGGCTTCAGCGCGATCCGGCATCGAATCGAAGAATTCGCCGATCCGGTTCGCCATCTCGATCAGGTTGTCGACGTCCATGCGTTATTTTCCCGACGTGGTGGCGAGGTTCAGCAGTTCGAGCTGCTGCGTGTTGAAGCGCGAATAATCCTTCTGCCATTGCGACGGCTGCTCGACCGGCATCACCTGCACCGCCGTCACCTTGTACTCCGGACAGTTGGTGGCCCAGTCGGAGGAGTCTGTCGTGATGACGTTCGCGCCCGATTCCGGGAAGTGGAAGGTCGTGTACACCACGCCCGGCTGCATGCGCTCCGAGATCTTCGCGCGCAACACGGTCTGTCCCGCGCGCGATTCGATGCCCACCCAGTCGTCATGCCGGATGCCGCGGTCTTCCGCATCCACCGGATGGATTTCGAGTCGGTCCTCGTCGTGCCATTGCGAGTTTTCGGTGCGCCGCGTCTGCGCGCCGACGTTGTATTGCGACAGGATGCGGCCCGTGGTCAGCAGCAGCGGATACTTGCGCGTGACCTTCTCCGGCGTCGCGATGAACTTCGTGATGACGAAGCGGCCCTTGCCGCGCACGAACTCGTCGATGTGCATCGTCGGCGTGCCGTCCGGCGCGCGTTCGTTGCACGGCCACTGGATGCTGCCCAGTTCGTCGAGGCGTTCGTAGGACACGCCGTGGAAGGTCGGCGTGAGACGCGCGATCTCGTCCATGATCTCGGACGGGTTCGCGTAGTTCATCTCGTAGCCGAGCGCGCGCGACAGCTTGATGGTCACTTCCCAGTCCGAGAAGCCGGCGAGCGGCGGCATCACCTTGCGCACGCGCGAGATGCGGCGTTCCGCGTTGGTGAAAGTGCCGTCCTTCTCCAGGAAGGTCGAGCCCGGCAGCAGCACGTGCGCGTACTTGGCGGTCTCGTTGAGGAAGATGTCCTGCACGACGATGCATTCCATCGACGAGAGCGCATCCGCCACATGCTGCGTGTTCGGATCCGACTGCACGATGTCCTCGCCCTGGCAGTACAGGCCCATGAAGGTGCCGTGCATCGCGGCGTCGAACATGTTGGGAATGCGCAGGCCGGGTTCGTCCTGCAGCTTGACGTTCCAGGCTTCCTCGAACAGCGCGCGCACGGCGGCATCGCCGATATGGCGATAGCCCGGCAGCTCGTGCGGGAACGAACCCATGTCGCAGGAGCCCTGCACGTTGTTCTGGCCGCGCAGCGGATTCACGCCGACGCCTTCCCGGCCGATATTGCCCGTCGCCATCGCGAGGTTTGCGATGCCCATGACGGTCGTCGAGCCTTGCGCGTGCTCGGTCACGCCGAGGCCGTAGTAGATCGCGCCGTTGCCGCCGAGCGCATAGATGCGTGCGGCTTCGCGGACTTGCTGTGCCGGCACGCCGGTGGTCGCTTCCATGGCTTCGGGCGAATTCTCTTCGCGCGAGACGAAGTCACGCCATTGACCGAACGCGCGCGGCTCGCAGCGTTCCGCGATGAAGTCTTCCTTCAGCAGGCCTTCGGTGACGATCACGTGAGCCAGCGAGTTGACCATCGCGACGTTCGTGCCGGGACGCAACTGCAAGTGATACTGCGCCTTCACGTGCGGCGTATCGACGATATCGATGCGACGCGGATCGATCACGATCAGCTTCGCGCCTTCACGCACGCGGCGCTTGAGACGCGAGCCGAAGACCGGATGGCCGTCGGTCGGATTCGCGCCCATCACGATGATCACATCCGACTGCTCGACCGAAGCAAAGGTCTGCGTGCCGGCGGACTCGCCGAGCGTGGACTTGAGACCGTAGCCTGTCGGCGAGTGGCAGACACGCGCGCAGGTGTCCACGTTGTTGTTGCCGAACGCGGCGCGCACGAGCTTCTGGACGAGATAGGTTTCCTCGTTCGTGCAGCGCGACGAAGTAATCCCGCCGATCGAATCGCGCCCGTACTTGTCCTGGATGCGGCGGAACTCGCTCGCCGCGTAGTTGAGCGCTTCCTCCCACGAGACTTCGCGCCACGGATCGGTGATCTTCGCGCGGATCATCGGCTTCTTGATGCGGTCCTTGTGCGTCGCGTAGCCCCATGCGAAGCGGCCCTTCACGCAGGCGTGGCCTTCGTTGGCCTGGCCGTTCTTGTTCGGCGTCATGCGCACGACGGTGTTGCCCTTCATCTCCGCCTTCAGCGAGCAGCCGACGCCGCAGTACGCGCAGGTCGTGATCGCCGAATGTTCCGCCTGGCCCAGCATGATGACGCTCTTTTCCTGCAGCGTCGCGGTCGGGCAGGCGGCCACGCAGGCGCCGCACGACACGCATTCGGACTCCATGAACGGCACGTTCTCGCTCGCTGCGACGCGCGACTCGAAGCCGCGTCCGGCGATGGTCAGCGCAAAGGTGCCCTGTGTCTCTTCGCACGCCCGCACGCAGCGATTGCAGACGATGCACTTCGACGGATCGTAGGTGAAGTACGGGTTCGACTCGTCCTTCTTGTCCTTCAGGTGATTCGCGCCTTCATAGCCGTAGCGCACTTCGCGCAGGCCGACCACGCCCGCCATGTCCTGCAGTTCGCAGTCGCCGTTGGCGGGGCAGGTGAGGCAGTCGAGCGGGTGATCGGAGATATAGAGCTCCATCACGTTGCGACGCAGCGATTGCAGCTTGTCGCTTTGCGTGCGGACCTTCATGCCGGCTTCCACGGGCGTCGTGCACGAGGCCGGATAGCCGCGCTTGCCTTCGATCTCGACCAGGCACAGGCGGCACGAACCCCACGGTTCGAGCGAATCGGTGGCACACAGCTTCGGCACGTTGACGCCGGCTTCGATCGCCGCGCGCATCACGGACGTGCCCGCGGGCACCGTCACGCTTTCGCCGTCGATCTCCAGCGTCACATCGACATCGGCATGACGCAGCGGCGTGCCGTAGTCGGTTTCGTCGAACGGGTCGCGGCGCTGCACCGATGCCGCGCTCTTGCACGCGCAATTGCCGGAACCGCAGCCGTTGATGGTATTGGACATTGTCTTTGTCTCCTTCTGTTCGCTCAGTCGCGTGCTCAGGCCGCTTTCTGTGCCGGCGTATGGGGCAGACCGAAATCTTCCGGGAAGTGATCGAGTGCGGACATGACCGGGAACGGCGTCATGCCGCCCATCGCGCAGAGCGAACCGGACACCATCGTGTCGCACAGTTCGCGCAGCAAGGTGATCTGCTTCACCGAGGTATCGCCTTCACGGATCTTCGCGATGACTTCCTCGCCGCGCGTCGAGCCGATGCGGCAGGGCGTGCACTTGCCGCACGATTCGAGCGCGCAGAAGTGCATCGCGTATTGCGCAAGTTCGGCGAGGTTCGAGGTGTCGTCGTGAATCACGAGACCGCCGTGACCCACCACCGCGCCGACCTTCGCGTATTCCTCGTAGTCGAGCGGGATGTCCCACTGGCTTTCCGGAAGATAGGTGCCGAGCGGGCCGCCCACCTGCACGGCGCGCGCCGGCCGGCCGCTCGCGGTGCCGCCGCCGTATTCGAAGATCAGTTCGCGCAGCGTCACGCCGAACGCCAGTTCGACGAGTCCGCCTTGCTTCACGTTGCCCGCGATCTGGAATGGCAGCGTGCCGCGCGAGCGACCCATGCCGAAGTCGCGATAGAACGCCGCGCCCTTCGCGAAGATGATCGGCACGGTGGCGAGCGTGATGACGTTGTTGATGACGGTCGGCTTGCCGTAGAGGCCGACCAGCGCAGGCACCGGCGGCTTCGCGCGGACGATGCCGCGCTTGCCTTCGAGCGATTCGAGCAGCGCCGTTTCCTCGCCGCACACATAGGCGCCGGCGCCTTTCGCGACATGGAGTTCGAACGCATGCGATGAACCCAGCACGCTCGCGCCGAGCCAGCCGGCGTCGCGGGCTTTGTCGATCGCGCGGTTGAGCGTCGCGATCGAATGCGGATACTCGCTGCGCACGTAGATGTAGCCCTGCGTGGCGCCGCACGTCACGCCCGCGATGATCATGCCTTCGATCAGCATGTACGGATCGCTTTCCATCGCGAGACGGTCGGAGAAGGTGCCCGAGTCGCCTTCATCCGCGTTGCAGACGATGTACTTCTGGTCCGCGAGCGCCGCACGCACCGTCTTCCACTTGATGCCGGCCGGGAAAGCGGCGCCGCCGCGTCCGCGCAGACCGGAATCGATCAGCGACTCGACCACGGCGTCGCCGTTCATGTCGAGTACGTTGCGCAGGCCCTGCAAGCCGCCGAGCGCGACGTAATCGTCGATCGACAGTGGATCCGTGATGCCGATGCGCGTGAAGGTCAGGCGTTGCTGGTTCTTCAGATAAGGAATTTCGTCGACCACGCCGACGCGCTTCTCATGCGCACCGCCTTCGTGGAAACCGGCATCGAACAGCGCGGCGATGTCTTCGGCCTCGACGTTCGCATAGCCGATGCGGCCTTTGGGCGTTTCGACTTCGATCAGCGGTTCGAGATAGAAGAGGCCGCGCGAACCGTTGCGCACGATCTGCACGTCGAGGCCGCGTTGCTGCGCCTCGCTCGCAACGGCGTCAGCGACGGCTTCTGCGCCCAGCGCGAGCGCGGCGGAATCGATGGGGACATAGATGCGCGTCATGCCGTCACCTCCGACACCTTGGCCTGTGCGGCGGCAAGGAGACGGTCGAACTTCGCGGGGGTCACGCGCGCGTGCAGTTCGCCGTTGATCATCAGCGCCGGCGACAGCGCGCACTGGCCGAGGCAGAACACCGATTCAAGCTCGGTGTCTTCCGCGTGACCGCTGTCGAAGCGACAGCCGGTATGGCCTTCGATGTGATCCTTCAGCGCTTCCGTGCCCATGCTGCGGCAGGCTTCCGCGCGGCACAACTGCACGGTGACGCGCGCGGGCGGCGCGGAACGGAAATGGTGATAGTAGGTGATGACGCCATGCACTTCGGCGCGCGACAGCGACAAGGCCCGTGCAAGCGGCGCAATGGCCGTCTCCGGCACATGGCCGACTTCGTCCTGGATGGCATGCAGGATGGTCATCAAGGTGGCGCCTTGCACGGCGTGACGACGCACCAGCTCTTCGGTTGCAGCGACGTTCGGCTGCGTAGTTGTCATTGGGGGCTCCTCCAACGCTCGGCATATGTTTTGTGGTACATATTTGAGTCGATATAATTTCAGGTGCCGAGCCTGTAAAAGAACAATAGGCGTCGTGATATATCCTGGCAATAGGAGGGGAGAGTACATATGGTTGATGTCGAATGCCGCGCGGAGCTGGTGCTGCGGGACGCCGATGGCCGGGAAACCAGTCTCAGCGCGGTTGTGCCGCTGCTGCAGCTCGTCGCGCAAACAGGCAGCATCGCGAATGCCGCGAACGCTAAGGGTTTGTCCTATCGGCATGCGTGGGGTTTGTTGCGGGATATCGAAGCGCGTCTCGGCGGCGCGCTCATCACCAAGTCACGCGGACGGGGCTCGGTGCTGTCCGAACTGGGCGAGTCCGTATTGCGCGCGCAGCGGGTCTGCGGAGACCGGCTCGCCGCGCCGCTGGAAGCCGTGGCGACCGAGGTCGCAGGAGAACTGAACCGGCGCCTCGCGGGCGATGTCATGCAGGTGCGGATCCACGCGTCGCACGGCTATGCGGTCGCGACACTCGTGCGTGCGCTCGGCGAGCAGCGCGTACCGGTCGACATCAAGTATCGGGAAAGTGCGGAGGCGGTGAGTGCGCTGGCGCGCGGCGAGTGCGAGCTGGCGGGCTTCCATCTGCCGATCGGCGAATTTCGGTCGACCTGCGCCGACATCTATCGTCCCTGGCTGGATCAGCGCAAGCATCAGTTGATTCGTCTCACGCGCCGCACGCAGGGTCTGTTTCTGCCGAAGGGCAATCCGAAGCGGATCATGGGCCTGCGCGATCTCGCGCGCCACGATGTGCGCTTCGTGAACCGGCAGCCCGGTTCGGGCACGCGCATGCTGCTGGATCTGTCATTGCGGAGCGTGGGGGTGGATCCGGACCAGATCAACGGCTATGCGACCACTGAACTCACGCATTCGGCGATTGCAGCGTTCGTCGCGAGCGGCATGGCGGATCTCGGCTTCGGCGTGCAGCCTGCGGCGCAGCATTTTGCGCTCGACTTCATTCCGATCATCGACGAGGACTATTTCTTCGCCTGCGAACGCGCGCGTCTCGACGAGGCGCGTCTGGCCTCGGTCCTGCGCACCTTGCGCAGCGCCGGCTTCACCGAGAGCGTCGCGCACCTCGAAGGCTATGATCCGGCGCGCTGCGGCACGGTGGTTGACGTCGATGAAGGGCTGCGCGGGTAACACGCCGCAACGCGCGGTAAGAGAGTGAACCGGTTTCGGAACTGCCATGGGCGGCGAATTGGGTTAACCTAACGTCTTGCTGTCAGACTTTCCGTTCAAGGCGCGGTTTCGCCGCGCGACTATTGCCATGAAACTCTCGTTGCTTGCCTGTTCCGCCGCCGCGCTCGTTGCCGGCGCCGCTTATCTCGTTCCTGTCGCCTTCGCCCAGAATTCGCCGGGCATGCCGGGCGGCATCCTGCAAGACCAGTTCCGTCTCAATGAACATCCGCAGATGCAGTTCGCCGCCTCGGCGCCGTCGGAGAAGTATCAGAACGGCAAGTCCGCGATGCGCCGCCGCGGCGACGCCGGCGACCCGGACGGCTGTAACCTGAAGTGCCCGAAAGACGGTTCGAACTGATTTTCAGAGGCTGTCATTACCGCGGCGCGTGTTCTCGCGCCGCGTCTCCCGTTCCCCACCGCTTGTCCGCCACGTGACGCGCCGCCGCACCGCTTCACGCACTTTTCTGCCGCGACCGAAAAACACTACCTGATGGCGTGCGTTTGATATGACGTCAGGAGTACGTTAACCGTGCGCGGCGCTTTGCGATTTTCGTGGCGGGCGCCTTGATTCTCATAACGATAAAAACAGGAAGTGCGCTGACTGGCCGGCGAAGCGATTCATCGCGCGCGCGGCCGGCGGCAACGAGGACACCCTACGTTGGCAGGACGGATCGGGCTCCGGGCGCTTCGGAATAGCCGAGGGACAGCATACATGCGAATTCTCCAGGTCATACTGGCGCCTCGCCTTTCAGGGGCGGAGGTGATAGCGAAGGGCGTGGCGATCGGTCATCAGCAAGGAGGACACAGCGTCTGCATTGCGTCGCTGATGCCGGAGCACGACGATTTCGCTCACATCAGCGCCGAACTCCAGGCTCATGACGTGATCCGCCTGTTTCCGAAACGGCCGCTTGGCCGGCTCGGACGTCTGCTGTTCCTGCAGCGGGCGATCCGCACCTTCAAGCCCGACATCATCTTCGCGCACGCGACCATTCCCGCGCTCTATGTCCGCGCGTTGCCGACACGCGTGCCGATCGTCTGGGTCATGCATTCCGGCGTGAACGATTTCACGAACGGCGTGCTGCTGCGCGCGGAACGCCTGCTCTCGGGGCGTGCGAAGGCGGTGATCGGCGTGTCGCAGAAGAACATCGACGAGTACGTGCAGGAAATTGGTTCGCATCCGTCGATGATCGTCGTGCCGAACGGTGTCGATGTCTCGCACTTCACGGACGAGACACTGCCCGCCGCGCCCGTTGCGCACAAGCAGATCGTGCAGGTGGGCCGCTACATTCCCGAGAAGAACCAATTGCAGACGGTCGAAGCCTTCGCGCACGTGGCGCGCGTGCATCCCGATGCGCGCCTGCGGCTGTGCGGCGTGATCGAGAATGTCGCGTATCACGCGGCCGTGGTCCAGCGCGTCGCGCAGCTTGGGCTCACCGAGCGCGTGGCGATCGACGGGCCGCAGATGCAGGTAGCGCAGATCCTGCGTGCGTCGTCGGTGTTCGCGATGCCGTCGAGCTTCGAGTCGCAGGGCATCAGCTTCCTGGAGGCGCTGGCGTCGGGCATTCCGGTGGTGGCGAGCGCGATTGCCGCGTTCGCCTTCGCGAGCAACTTTGCCGGCGTGCAGTTGCTCGATACCGCCGACATCGACGCCTACGCCCGCGGGCTCCTCGACGCGCTCACGCAGCCGCGCGCCGAACGTCCGCTCAACGGTCTCACCTTGCAGGGCACGGCGGACCGTTATCTGGCGATCGCGCGCGATGTGCTGAACCTGCGGGTTGGTCTGGGCTGAGTGCGGGTTGGGGCCGGTCTCATCGGCCCCAATACGCGAGGGTCTTGAGCCACAGCGACTCGGAGAACAGCCCCGGCAGATCGCCCCACAACTGCACAGGACCGAGATTGAAGCCGGTGTCGAAGTCGCGGCCCGCTACGCTCGGCGGCCCGCCCGTGTAGTAGAACTCGCCGAGACGCGCGTTGGCGCGCCTGAAGAGCACCAGCGTCGCGTGATTGTCGTGCTCGTTGCGGCGGATCAGCGCGGGCATCGAATCGGCGTAAGACGTATCGGCGAGCGTCGCGCTTTCGCGGGCCGCGCCGAACACCTTGCCGCCCTTCATCGTGAAGACGCGCGTGCCGGTTGCATCGCCGCGCGGTTCGAGCACGACGAGATCGTCGATGCCGTCGCCGTCGATATCGCCCGCCACCACTTTCACGAACGGCGCCTGGAACTGCGGCCAGACGTTCGTGCGATACGCCGGCGTGAAGCCGCTCCCGCTGCTCGTGAATTGCGAGAGCGCGAGCGCGCCCTTCACGTCCTCCAGCGCGACGAGTCCCGCACGGCGCGCGTCAGCCGCGCCCGCGACGCGCGCGGGCATGAAGCGCGCGCCCGCGTCGAGTTCGGGCGCCTCCAGCCAGCGCGCAGGCGCGTTGCCGCCCGACGGACCCGCCGTCAGCACGTCGAGATCGAGTCCCGCGTCGTGGCGCTTGCGGGCGATCAGCACGTCGGCGCGGCCACAGCCGGTGAAGTCGCCGGCGACATATTGCTGGGCGTCGGCGGGCGTCCAGTCGGCGGTCGTCTGGTACCAGAGGCGCGGCGCCGCGAAATGCGCGCCCGTACTCTTCAACAGCCAGAAAGCAGTGCCACCGTTGCGCGGCGTGATGACCATCAGGTCGGCGCGGCCGTCGCCGTCGAAATCGGCGAGCAGGAAGCGCGCGCTGTCGAAGCAGAGCGCGTCGCCGGTGCAGGTGGGCGTGAGCGTCGCGTGCGGATCGAAGGGCACGGCGTTCAGGTACCACGGCGACGCCTGGTCCATGCGCGACATCTCCGCCACCCACACGTTGAAGCCCGGGCCGTCCTTGCGACGCTGTACGTACACGACGCTGTCCCGGCCCGTGCCTTTCACGTCGCCATAGAGGGCGCCTTCCTGGCGCGTGTCGGTCCAGACGGTCTGCGGCGAGGGCGACCAGCGGTATTGCGCCGTGGACATCGAGCAGCGCCCGGCGTCCAGCAGGCCGTCCTTCTCGCCGAGGCAGTGATCGAGTGGCGTGTAGACGAAGCCGAAGTCCCATGGCGTCCAGCGCTGCGCGGGGCTCGACGGGCTGCAGGCTTGTTCGACGAAGCCCGCGTCGCGCTCCGCGATGCAGCCGCGCGTCGCGGCGTTGACGAGCAGGGCGTCGTTCTTGTCGCCCGGCATGACCGGCAACTGCTGCCAGAACCAGTTCTGCGATGGCGCGCCCGAGCAGGCCTCAAGCCGCGGCGCATGGCCGATGCCGGACGATTCGATGCAGCGGCTCGAATACTCGTTGACGAGCTGAAACGGGCGCAACTGGAAATCCGGGCCGGGGTCGTTCGAGCGGGCCGTCGTGCGATAGCGCCGTGCCACCCAGTTGCCGTCCCACATGTATTCGCCGAACACGTGGCCTGCGTCGTTGCCATCGATCGCAAAATAACTGCCGACGACATCGCGTTTCGTCTGGGTCTCGTCGGCGCTCAGATTCTTGGGCAGGCCGCCGGTCGGATACGTGATGTGATAGCTGATCGGTACGTTGCGCTTCAGGCTCTGCGCGACCGCGCGGGTGATGCGGGCGGCGTAGATATGGTCCGGGTGCTCCATGAACGCGACCGTATCCGGATTGAGCGTGTAGATGTCCGTGGCGGGCATCAGGATTTCGCGCAGCGTCGCGCTCAGCGAGGCGCGATCGTAGCGGGTTGCGCCGCTGCCGTCGGCGTTCATCGGATGGATGGTCAAGGTCTGGCCGCGATCCCAGAGCAGACCGAGCGGCACCTTGCCGCCGCGCACGTGTCCGCCGGGCAGGCGCAGTTCCAGCAGCTTCACCTTCGGCTGGGGTTTGAGCACGATCTGATGGACCGGCTTGCCCGCGAACATCACAGTCGATTCGTCCCATTCGTCGGCGACGCCGGCCATGCGGGCATAGGCCAGCTTGGTGCCGGTCTCGCGCAGCACGACGTAGTCGAACTTCGCGTCGTTCGAGCCGCCGATCAGATGGACGACGGTGACGCACCAGCCCGCCTTGAGCTTGTCGCTGATGCCGGGGTTGACGAACAGCAGGTCGTCGTCGAGATGCGCGACCACGGTGACGAGCGTGCCGGCGCTGCAATCGGCGGAGGGCGGAGCGGCGCTTGCCGTGAGCGGGGACAGTGCAAGGATCGAAAGCAGCGCGGCCCGCGCCAGGAACAGCCACGCGGCCACGCTACGACTCACCGATATGCCTTTGCCCATGCTGTCCCCGTCAGCGACGCCGGCGCGCCCGTTGGTTCACAGGATAAAGCAGGAGAATGCGCTTGCGCGAGTCGGGCGGTCGGTGGTCGAGCGAACACGTGTGCGGAGCGGTCGTGCGGCGTGGTGTCGCAAGCGATCTCGGGCGGGGTATTCGGACCGCTCTGATTCGATGGCAAGGGTTGCGCGCCTATTCTTTTCTACGTAGACGGGACCGCAGAGATCTCGTCTACGTCTCTCAAGGATCTTCACCCCGCCTCGTGCGGGGTTTTTTTCATCGAATTTCATCGAATGCGGGAGGCCTTCGGCGCAGCTTTCAGAAACGGTAAAGCAGCGAGGCCGTGCCGTTGAGGTCGAACCGACGCTCGGTGATCGGACTGCCTGCCGCGTCGTGCTCGAGGCGGCCCGCGATGGCCGCGATAGTCACCGACCAGTGCCGGTTGAGCGTGCCGGTTGCACTCACGTTGAAGTGAAGGTCGCGCAGGCCGGAACCCGCGTCGTAACGCGGCAATCCGGATGCCGCACTTTCCTGTGGCGTGATGCCGAAGAAGGTTCGCGTGTATTCGCTGTTGGCCCACGTGAGGCCTGGTCCCATCGAAAACAGCCACGTGCCGACGGGCACCGACACCAGCAGATCGCCCGTCGCCGTCAGACCCTGGCCGGTCCCCGCGATGTCCTGATAGACCGCCGCCGCGCCGGTAAAGGCCCACACGGTGTAATCGCCGAACAGACGCAGTTTCGGACCATAGTGAACATTGGGCAGGCCGCTGAGCCGTGGGGAATCGGACGACGAGCGCGACTGGAAGTCGAAGCTCACTGACATCCCCAGGTGATAGTTGTCTCCCTGCAGCGCATTGACGCCGAGCACGTCCGGTCCTTGCGAGAACACCCGGTCCTTCCAGGAAATGTCCTGCATGGGGAAGGGCAGCACCTGAAGCTTCGAGGAGCCGGGGAACTTCGGGAAGACGTACAGGCCGGGTCCGATCGAGACTTTCCAGTCGCCTGATGTTTCGGGTTCATCGGCGCGTACGACGTTTGTCGTGCAGCACATGGCGAACGCGACAAGCGCTGCGGCACGCCTCGCAACCGTTGCGTCGACGATCATGGCTTGCGCGCCACGGCGCTCAACTGTCGCAGACGTCGGGCCAGCGCTCGCGAGACGACCGGGGGCGGCGTGGTGCAGGACGCAGAAGACGCGGCGCTCTCGCGCAAAAACAGCGTGCATTCGCGCGCGACGACCTCCCGCTCGTTGTCGGACGCGATCATGTGGTACGAGTCGTCGAGCCAGATGGTGCGAAGAAAGGGCGCCTTGATGCCGGCCGCCACGAGGCGGGCGTTGTGAGGGCTGGAGGTTTCGTCGTCGATGGCGTGAATGATGAGGCAGTCTGCGCCGATGCAGTCAAGCTTGCGGCGTACCGCTTTGGCAAGCCGGCTGGCCTCGTGAATCGCAGGCGTCGTAATGAACGCGGGTCCCACGTCGCTGATGGCACCCTTCTGCATCGCGCGCGCGATCTTCGCGCGCAGCGCCTCGTTGCGCAAGCCGTACGGCGCGTGCTCGCGATAACGGAAGCGCGAGCGCCAAGGCGTGAAGTACAGGGCGTCGACCAGGAAGCGATACCACGGCATTGCCCAGCCGTCGTAGTTCAAGGTGATCGACAGCAGCAGCAACGCGCGCACGTTCGGGCGCTGCTGCGCGACAGCGGCCGCCAGCGTCGCGCCCATCGACAGGCCGCACACCGAGACGTGCTTGTGCCGTGTTGCGAGTGCATCGAACTCGGCAAGCGCCGCGTCGATCCATTGCTCCATCGGCGCGTGCCCCGTACCGGCGCTGTAGCCGTCGAGTGTCGGCGCGTGAGTCAGGATGCCTTCCTCCGCGAGCGCGCGGGAAAGATAGCGCAGTTCAGCCGGCGTGCTCGACAGGCCATGCAACAGGAGCACGGCGTGATCGCCGCGTGGCACGGGGAAGATCGGAGAGGCGCGCATGCTCAGTCGTCCGTTCTAATGACCAGGAATTCGCCGGTCGGCGTAGCGAAGCGCTCGCACACGCATTCGCCTGCCTGCCAGTCGGGTCCGCTCATGAAACGCATGCGGTAGTGGCCCGGCGCCAGGCGATCGCTCACGCGTGCGAGATCCTCCTGGTGCACTTGCGAATGCTTCGAGCCAAACGTCATGCCGAACGAAAACGGCGCGTCGTCGACGTCGCCAACGGCCGCGGGAACGGGTGTTGCCGCAACGGTGCCGCGCGCGCGGGCGCCGGTCGCGGGATCGAGCGCCTTGATGAGGATCAGCGACCGGTTGAAATGCGAGATGTGGTGCAGCATGCGATGCATTTCATCATTGGCACGTCGCGTGAGGAGGCGTTCGTTGTCGTCGCGCAAGAGCATTTCATAGCGGGAGTACGCGACGGACGCCAGCAGTTCGCCGCGATATTGTGCGCGCTTCAGGTGTTCAATCAGCGTGATGACGAGAATGGCAATGAGCAAATACGAAAGCATCAGGCAGAGCACCCGTTGGTCAACCGGGCCGATGCTCGCGTAGGGCGGGACAAACATGTAGATCGCGATGAAGAGTCCCGTCAGCATGACGATGACGGCAGGGGCGAGGCCGCAGAAATACTCGACGAGCACGGCGGCCAGGAGAAAGGTGATTTGCGGCATGACCGGGCCGAGCAGCGGGTGCAGCATCAGGCGGACGGAAAACGCCGTCAAGAGAGCCGCCGCGGCGATGATCCAGCGGCTATGGCCTCGTGAGGCCCATCGTTCAGAGTTCTTGACTTGCATCGTTTCGCGTTGCGACTGAGTACTTCTGATTAATATCAAAAATTTGGGCGGACATTTTGTGAAATGGGTTCGGCTTGGGCGAATTGCGTGTTTGGGTTCATGTGGCGGTTTGGAGGGTTGAATAAGAGCGATGTGTGTGTTGAATTGGGAGAGTCAGCTCGGATGGGTGACGCGAGCTCAGCCACGCCTCGGAATGACGCGCACGTTCCAGTTGGCGGTTGCTGCGTCGCGCGGCTCGACATAGCGCGTCTTCTCGATCAGGTTGAAGGTGTACATGCAATCCGGATAGAGCGCGCCCAGTCTGCTGAACACTTGCTTGAACTCAGCCAGTCGCAGCGACCGCACGGACGCGTAGTCCATGCCCATCCTGGTCAGCACGGCGGATAGCTCGGGCGTCTCGGTCTGAAAGTCCAGGTGGGTTTCGTAACCGATCACGGTTGCCAGCGGCTTTGCCCGGCTGGTCGAGCCCTCCGTGAGAAGACACGCCGGTTTGCCAATGCCATTTTTGATGTACCGGTCGATTGCGTCATGGGCGCGCTCGATGCCTCCTGCCTTCTTTACCAGCGTGCTGGCGACACGCAACTGCTCGACGGGCGCCATGCGAGTCAGTTCATCCGTGAGTTCTGTCAGATTCGACACGCCAAAATGCTGCGTCAGGCGCTGTACGGCCTCTTCGTTTGCCAGTGCGGTTTTTAAGCGTTGTGCATCGGCAGGCATGACGTCGATCACGCTTTGCAGGTGAGCCGGAGAAGCCTCCTTGAACTTTTGCTGGAGGGCGAGCGCGGCCGACTTCCAGTCCTCGTTTTTCGTGACGACCGAGATCGCATAGGCGATCAGTCCGAAAAATATGATCTGGAAAAGAAAGTCGACGAGCGTCAGCAGGAAAACGCTGTCGTGTTGGTTAGGCGATTGCATGTCTGACAACGAGGCGACTCATTACGATCGGATCGCGTGAGTGGCGATGGGCGGAATGTCCGGCACAGCGGACCGGCTCGGCGAGTCCGCCGGAAGCTCGTTGACCTGCGACGCCACGCGCTCCAGCATGCTCATCAAGCGGTTCATATGCTCGGCGAACGCATCGAACCGCTCGACCAGGCGCTCGGTGCTCGACGCTTGGCTCGCGCGTTCGAAGGCCGACATCGCCCGCGCGGCGTTTTCAGCCAATGTGTCGATGCGCTGCTCGATTCGCTCCAGCCCGGATGACCGGGCCGTGTGGTCGATGGCCGCGACCAGGCGATCGATGTTTTCCGCAATCCCTTGTACGAGACACTCGATTGCGGAGCGTTGGTCTGCTTGTTCGAGGGACGTGGCCAAACGGTTGAGGTGCGTGGCCAGCGCGTCGACCTGCTGCTTGTGTTCTGCTCGAACGTGTTCGCCAATGGCGGCAATGCCGTTTGCGGCCTCGGAAGCGAGCTTCGCCGATACGTAGTTGAATCTTTCGGCAGTCTGGGCCTGCACGTCGTGGCCGATTTGTTTGAGGTGTTCCGCAAATCGCTCGATGATCGGTTCCAGCGTTTCCACGCTGTGACGCGCGTGAGCCGAAGCCAGCTTGTCATCGAGTTCGGAGAACCGCTTCGTGAAGGTCGTGATCGTGCGCGACAGCAGCACGAGGTCGGACTTGACCGTCGAGGTATTGATGGTCAGGTCGAGTCGGGATAGCGTGGCAAGCGTCGTCTCAATGGTCTGCTGACTCGCCTGCGACATTTTGCCGAGCGTCTCCACGTGCCATTCGCTGGATGCATCGAGCACCTGCCGGGTGACGCGCAGGGCTTCCTCGGACGCGAGCCGGCCGTGATTTGTAATTTCGGTCGCTGAAGCCTTGAGGCCGTTGGCAAGTTCATGGACGGTCGCATCGAATTGCTTGACGTGCGGGGCCGTGGCGACCGATTCGACCATGGCGCCGAAGCGCATGACGGACTCGCTCGCCTGCCGGGACATGCCCGTAATCGACTCGGAGAAGGCCGCCGCCGCCGAGCGCATGCTCGACGTGCATTCCTCGTGAACGGACTCGACGACCGCCCGCGTTCGATCCTGTAACGACTGCGACAGCCCTTCGAAACTGGCGGCGGACATCTCGACCTTGACCGCAATGCCGTCAATGCGCTGAATATATTCGTCGATGGTCTGGCTGAGGTCCTTGGCATTCAGCGATTCCACGCGCGCGGTCAGGATGAGTCGAAATACGAGTGCGAGCCCTGTTGCGAGCAGACCGACGCCGAACTGTGCAATCAGGCTGCTCATGTCCTTTTCGATGCCGAACATCCACACGCGCATCACACTGCCGGCGAGGGAAAGAATCGTGATGATGAAGCCGAAGTAGTAGACGCTGTCGATCGCGGTGTGACTCAGACCATTCTTGCCGAAGCGGTAGAGCGCCGAGAAATAGAGGCACAGCGGCAACAACTCGCAGATCAGGACGACGGGAACGGGCAAATTCAGAACGACCGATGCCGTGGCGGCGAGTGCGGCGCCCGACATCGCCATGATGAACACGCGATTGATGTTGACTTGCATCTCGACTATCCGGGCAGATTCGACGGCGTGAAGCGTGCGGAGGGGCCTTCATCGTCACCGAAAAACCAGGCCCAGAAGGTATCGCGGCATCGCCCCACGGCTGCCGTCGTGCCGATGCGCGGGATGATATTGATCTCGATATCGACGTTATGGAACGTCGGTCTCGCAACGGCAGCGCCGCGTGAGTCCCTGAAGGATTTGATCGCCAGGCTGCCGGAATCGCAGTTGTACAGTGAGAAGCGATCCGTGTACTCCATCATGTCGGAGAACACGATCAGTGTCGTATTGCCGTTCGACCGAACGTAGTCGGAGAGCGAAAGATCCACCAGCGATTGCGCGATAGGCGACTCCATCGAGCCCTGGATCGGGGCGCGTATGGCGGCCTCCAGGGGTTTCTGGAACTTCATCAGGTAGGTGCGCTCGAGTATGCGCGTGCTTTCCTTCAACGCGTTGCCGATGCGGCGCGGCTTGCAATAGGCGAACGCGGGTACGAGGCTTTTCTTCGATAGGGCGCTGATCGTAAAGACCGAGACCAGATCGCCGTCCTGCACCTTCTTATCGATCCTGTTCTTCACGCGGTCGATGATTTCCTGGTGTGTCTGTACGGGCACGCCGTCGCTCGTATCCAGGACGATGACGGTTTTGCTCGCGATTGTCTGACCGCAACCCTTTGCATCGAGCGGGGCGGGCTTCATCAGTTTTGAAGCGACCAGAAAGCCCATGAGCAGAATCGCGCTGACGCCAGCGACGATGCCTGCCTGCATCGTCTTGCTCATGCATGGGCACCGAATGTCGCGGACACGGGCATGGTCAGCTTGCTTGCATCGATGTTGCGCTGGGCCTCATGAGTGATGTCGGCCGCGAACTCGGTCATGGCCGGCCCTTGTTGGGCGCGGCCTTCGTTGTCGAGGTCGCGCATGGCTTCGTTGAGTTGCGACAGATACGTGCTTCTGTGGGTATTGAGTCGCTGTTCCACCCTGTCGAGATCCGCATGGAATTCGCTGACATCCACGGTCAGGTATGGCGCGATCAGGTCAGGGGTCCGCGCGAAGTAGTCAGGAGGCGGGACGGGACGAACGGAGACGTTCTGCTGCCGGTACGTATCCAGCACGAGCGTGAAGTCACGCTGCAACTGGGTCAGTGATTCCTTTAGCGCGTTGATATCGACCGAGAGCGAATTCCTGAGTTGATCGAGACGCGGTCCCCCTTGATCCAGCGGCGCCTTGGCGCTTGCCATGCCATTCAGCCGGCGCTGAATCTCCTCGGCCACCTTGAGGCGCACCCGGTCCATGGCATCGTCGTATTGCCGGGTGGCTTGCATGAACAGCCGATCGTGCGCGCTGTGTCCGGGATAGCGGTCGTCAGAGGTGTAGCCCTTACGGAAAGCAAGCAGGCTCAGTAGGAGGCCGATGAAGAACAGAATAAAACTCATGAAGTCGTTCGATGGCAGCTGTCCGATGAAAACTTCCCCCGCGACAGTCATCGCACGTGTGAACGCCACGCTCGCTTCCACGATGTCCGTTGGATCGGTCAGTAGCTGATATCCGCTCCGGTATGCGGAGAAGATCGCGTTGAAGTAAATGGCGACCACGCTCGCGACGACTAGCGCGGCCCAACCCATTACCCTTTTATGGGGCGCGGAAAGATTTTTGTCCCGGAACACAACGCCAAGCCCGAACGCGATCGCGAGATTGACGAACGAGACGGTGAACGCGACGACCGCCCCACCGAGCAGGCCTTGAGCGTTCTCGTAGAAGAATGCATTGATCACTGTTTCGCCCAGGATGGCGGGCAGCAGCCAAAGATAGGGCAGCAACGGACTCTCGGGATACGACGCTCCTTTGGTGATGTTGTTGAGCGCTCGGAAAGCCTTCAGTTCGGCCTCTCGCATGAGCTGGTCTTCGCGAAGCCTGACCAGCACGGGACGTTGCTGTTCGCGAGTATGCGAGACGGTGACCGACAGCGGAGAATCGTCCAGCAATGCCTCGCACTGAGCAGGCGTTCGGCTCAACGCGTCATTGATGTTTCCAAGCGACTCGATCCTGGTGGCTTGCCTGCTCGTGAAGTCCCCTCGATCGCTGGCAACAAGTCGCTGAGCTTCGGCCTGAAGTTGAGTCTCATAGCTGTCTAGTGTCTGCGATAGCCCTGACGGAAGCGATTTGCTACCCTGTTCAATGCCTTTGCGTGCGTAGTATTCCTGCTTGGACAGCAACTGACCTGAGTAGCCCATAATCCTGCGCTCTTTAGTTCGATGACCGCCCACCCTGAAGGTGGAGACTGTTTTCGTTTGTTGCCTGCTTTCTGAAGACGAAGGCCTTCATTCGAGCGAAGCCCGAGGCCGCGCTCTCTATTGCCGCCTGTTCAGAACAGCGCGATCTGCGTTGCAGAGCCTTGGTCGACGTTTACGGCGATCAGATCGATAGACGCGGCCGAGCCGGTTTTGAGAAGCGCGGCAAGCTCTGATTGATGCAGTTCGACGCACCGTTGCCTGATCCAGCGTGCGTCGGAGCCACCAGCACGACGATAGAGCGTGACGCCGAGTACTTCATGGCTGATCAACGTATCGTCTCCGATGCCTACGACCCTCTCGACGGTTTCGTGCGTCACTTTCAAGTACCACTCGCCACACCGGCTCTCGAACGAATCGCCGGCTCGAAATGTGTAAGCTGGCGAGGATGTCTCCGTTTCCAGCATCACCTTCCTCGAAATTTTCATGATCTCCTGGAAGTTGCTCTTCATCTCGACGCTTTCGCGTCTTCGGCGACGCAAGTCCGAAAGCGACAATCCGAAGCGTTCCTGAGCGTTCTTCTCGCGCAAGGCCAAGGTGGGCTTCGCGTCGATCCGTTCGACGAACCGTATGTCCAGCGCACCCTTGAATGCCCCATGGACCCAGAAGAACCAGCCGTGCGCGAACCCCTTCACCTGTCCGCGCGTGTCGGAGAAGCACACGGTTTCGAGAGGAACGCGGCGCGCCGCACGCGGCTTCACAGGCGGTTCGCCGCTCATCATGCTTCTCCTTTCCGATTCCAGGACTGGGCCACGCGGGATGGCGTCGAGTCACTGCGGGGCCGTAGGCGAATCAATAACGTCTGAGCCAGCCGCGAAGGTGATTCGATTGCGCGAGATCGCCTGGACCCTGTCGCATGCGACACCGGCGAAACGCTCATGGTGCTCAGCGAGCGGGATCGGGGCGCTCGAACGTCCGCGAACTGATCGCTCGAAAAGTACTGTGGCTATCAGATGAGAGTCTCGAAAAAAACCGCGATGCGCGCTACTGGATAAATCTGAAACAGCGGAGGTTGAAACGCGCTGTCGCTGTGGCGAACGGTTGCCGCTGCCATGACGTTGGACGCGATGGGGGAGACTTAAGGCGAAAAAAAACCCGCACAAGGCGATGACCTTATGCGGGTTTTCTGGAGGATTCTGGTGGAGGCGGCGGGAATCGAACCCGCGTCCAGAAGCGCTCTACGAACAGTTCTACATACTTAGTTCTGTCTTTTGATTTAACTGCCACGACGCGGACGAACACGCTGCGTGACGGCGATTCACTAAATTTTCGACCTTGGCGTCGTGACGCCGCAAAGGCTTATCTGACGTATATGACCTCTCGTGGTATTGCTACCCTAACCCGTCAGCGAATTAGTGAGAGGACGGCTAGCCCTTAGGCAGCCAGTGCGAACGTTTCGTCGTTTGCAGTTACGTTTTTCCCATTGATTAACGAGGTGACGGGTCCTCGGTATGCCCTGACCGCTTCACAACCCCTGTCGAAACCAGGTCGCCCCCAAAACTGAACGTTGATTATCCCACGAAACGCCAGATGGGGCGAACCGCGGGATTCTCAAGCCAACATTTCAGCAGCTTCTCAACCGATGTCACGCAGCAGTTGTTGCAGCTCCTCCGGCGTGTCCACCACATGGGTGGCATGCCAGCGACGCGGCGGAATATCGTCGCCGCAATAGCCGTACGCGGCCGCGACCGTGATCATTCCGGCCGCGAAACCCGCCTGCACGTCGCGGAGATCGTCGCCGACATAGACGATGCGCTCCGGTGCGACATCGAGCAACTCGGCCGCATGCAGCAGCGGCGCCGGATGGGGCTTCGAATGCGGTGTCGTGTCGCCGCAGACGAGACAGCCGGCGCGCGCGTCCAGTCCAAGCAGCGCGACGAGCGGCTCGGAGAGCCGCGTCACCTTGTTCGTGACGATGCCCCAGCGCACGCCGCGGGCATCGAGCTGGTCGAGCAGTTCGAGGATGCCCGGAAAGAGCGTCGTTTCGATACACAAATCGGCTTCGTAATTGGCGAGGAACTCGTCGCGCATCGCCGCGAAGTCATGATGTTCCGGGCCGATCTCGAATGCGCCGCCCAGCAGCCCGCGCGCACCCGCCGACGCAAACGGCCGCAACAGTTCCAGCGGCCGCATTTCGAGGCCGCGGTCGTGACGCATCTTGTTCACCGCCGCGACGAGGTCGGGCGCAGTGTCGGCGAGGGTGCCGTCGAGATCGAACAGCACGGCCTGGCACAGCCCGAGGCCGTCCCGCTCGGCGACGCGCTGGGGCAGGGGCGTGGGGTCGTCCGGCAACGGCTGGGCATCGAGGGTGCCCGTAACGAGAGGATCTTCTGGGTTCATGGCGTCAGGCTTCGCGTCGGCAAGCCATCATGTAGTTGATGCTCGTGTCGTTCGACAATCCGAAGTGCTTCGAGATCGGCCGATAGGTGATGCCCTTGATATCCACAGGCAGCAGCGATGCCGTGCGCGCAAAGGTCGCGAGTTCCGACGGCTTGATGAAGCGCGCGTAGTCATGCGTGCCGCGCGGCAGCATGCGCGCGATGTATTCGGCCCCGATGACCGCGAACAGATAGGCCTTCGCGTTGCGGTTCAGCGTGGAGAAGAACACCCAGCCGCCCGGCTTCACGAGCGTGGCGCATGCGGCAACGGTGCCGGCGGGATTCGGCACGTGTTCGAGCATTTCCATGCAGGTGACGACGTCGTAGGACGCGGGCTCGCGCGCGGCGAGCGCTTCCGCCGAAATCTCCTCGTAGGCGACTTCGACGCCGCTTTCGAGGCTATGCAGATCCGCCACGCCCAGCGCGCTCGACGAGAGATCGATGCCTTTGACGCTGGCGCCGCGCGTGGCCATCGATTCCGACAGGATGCCGCCGCCGCAGCCGATATCCACCACGCGCTTGCTCATCAGGTGGGCGTGGGCGTCGATCCAGTCGAGACGGACCGGGTTCAGCTCGTGCAGCGGCTTGAACTCGGCGTTCGGGTCCCACCAGCGATGCGCGAGCTCGCTGAATTTCTGTAGTTCGTGGGGATCGACATTGGTCATGTTGGGAATTGCCTTGGATTGAGTCGTGAAACGCTCGGTTATCGATTAAGCCGAGTATATAGGCGTCTCCGGAGGCGGGCAAAAAGGGGCCGGCCCGGATTGCCGGGGAAGCGGGCGCGCAGCGTGTTCAGGACAAGCTGCCGGGACTGAAGAAAGGCATAAAAAAACCCCCGCCGAGGCGGGGGTTTGATCTGCGGCAATCCAACTCGCGATTACTGCTGCGGCTGACGCGTCGTGCCGACAACTTCGACTTCCACGCGACGATCCGGTGCGAGGCAGGCGATAAGTTGCTTGCGGTTCTTCTGTTGGCACTTGCCGCCCGTAACCGGGTCACGCTTGCCCTTGCCTTCCGTGTAGACGCGGTTGGCTTCGATGCCCTTGCTGACCAGGTAAGCCTTCACAGCTTGCGCACGGCGCAGCGACAGACGATCGTTGTACTTGTCCGAACCGATACGGTCCGTGTAACCCGTTGCAACCACAACTTCGAGGTTCAGCGCGCCGATCTTCGATGCCAGATCGTCGAGCTGCTGCTTGCCAGCCGGCTTCAGGACGGCCTTGTCGAAGTCGAACAGGGCGTCAGCCTGGTAGGTAACCTTTTGCGACTGGATGACCGGCGGCGGCGGAGCAACCGGAGCCGGCGGCGTCGGTGCTTGCGCGACCAGCGCGCCATCGCACTTCGCGTTTGCCGTAGCCGGCGTCCAGAACGCATCGCGCCAGCACAGTTCGTTCGTGCCGTTCATCCACACATATTCGCCCGTGCCGTTCACCCAGTTATCATTCACTGCTTGTCGCGAGGCCGGCACCGACTGCGCCGAGGCCGATGCAGCCATAACTGCGGTAGCTGCAATGAACGCGAGCTTTGAAAGTTTATTCATATTTCTCCTCTCGAAATTGAGATTACCGCAGGTTTACTGCGAGCCTGTAGACGAAGACAAGTCATACATTGCTCGAAGTATAACATTCCCTACGGAACAAAACGCGCTGTGTAGACTTCGAGCAGTGTCTAACTTTGTGCGTTGGCATTTTGCCATATCGTTCCCTTGCAACGATAAAAATATCCCCGCACCCTCAAGCCCCGCAACCTTATGTGGCGCTTCCGCAACATGAAGGGGACAGGAAGCGGCGCACGCCAAAGAAGGCGCAAAACGTGCGCACATTACGTGCCTGAGCGCTATTTTCTGCGGGATTTCATCGTCGAATCCTGTGCCGCCGATAAAACGGCGAGGCGGCATCATAGCCCGCCCACATGACGAACCGGCGATACGCGTTCCCGCGATTTTGTAAATGTTTGGAACAGCATTGCGCATTGCGAACTTCAGGTTCGCCATCCGGGTGATGATCGCCGATCTGGATACACACACTATGTATACGCAGGGCGTCCGGTCGGGCAGGGTGCGCATGGTAGAATTTCCTGATGCGCTGCGTTCGCAGTGTGTAAAAAGCCATGAAGCAAGGCCCTGAAGCAAAGCCTGAAGTAAAGCCCTGAAGCGAGGCATACAGCGAGGCATGCAGCGGACGTCGGCCTACAGGCCGAGGCCGCGCGGCGCATGTCACGCGGCTGGCGGGCGCGTGACGAGCAGTTGAATCCTGATTCGACGCTCACGAACGCGCTGCCGTGTCGCCGCTGCACAGTTCAAGACACGGATAATGGATCAATTCGCCAAAGAGACTCTGCCAATCTCCCTCGAGGAGGAAATGCGCCGTTCGTATCTCGATTACGCGATGAGCGTGATCGTAGGACGTGCGCTTCCCGATGTCCGCGATGGCCTCAAGCCGGTGCATCGCCGGGCGCTGTATTCGATGCACGAGCTGAACAACGACTGGAATCGCGCGTACAAGAAGTCGGCGCGTATCGTCGGCGACGTCATCGGTAAATACCATCCTCACGGCGACGCCTCCGTCTACGAGACCATCGTGCGCATGGCGCAGCCGTTCTCGCTGCGCTACATGCTGGTGGACGGCCAGGGCAATTTCGGTTCGGTCGACGGCGACAACGCCGCCGCCATGCGCTACACCGAAATCCGCATGGCGAAGATCGGCCACGAGTTGCTGGCCGACATCGACAAGGAAACCGTCGACTTCGGTCCGAATTACGACGGCAGCGAAAACGAGCCGCTCGTTCTGCCGGCCCGAATTCCGAATTTGCTGATCAACGGTTCGGCGGGTATCGCGGTCGGCATGGCCACCAACATTCCGCCGCACAACCTGCGCGAAATCGTCGACGCCTGCCTGCATCTGCTGAACACGCCCGAGGCCACGGTCGACGAACTGATCGAGATCGTGCCCGCGCCGGACTTCCCGACCGCCGGCATCATCTACGGCGTCGCCGGCGTGCGCGACGGCTATCGCACGGGCCGCGGGCGCGTCGTGATGCGCGCGACCACGCACTTCGAAGAGATCGACCGCGGCCAGCGCATGGCGATCATCGTCGACGAAATTCCGTATCAGGTGAACAAGCGCACGCTGCTCGAGCGCATCGCCGAACTCGTCAACGAGAAAAAGCTGGAAGGCATCTCCGACATCCGCGACGAATCCGACAAGAGCGGCATGCGCGTCGTGATCGAGCTGAAGCGCGGCGAAGTGCCGGAAGTCATCCTGAACAACCTGTACAAGCAGACGCAGTTGCAGGACACGTTCGGCATGAACCTGGTCGCGCTCGTCGACGGCCAGCCGAAGCTCCTGAACCTGAAGGAAATGATCGAATGTTTCCTGTCGCATCGACGGGAAGTGCTGACGCGGCGCACGGTCTACGAACTGCGCAAGGCGCGCGATCGCGGCCACGTGCTCGAAGGTCTTGCAGTGGCGCTCGCGAACATCGACGAGTTCATCGCCATCATCAAGGCCGCGCCCACGCCGCCCATCGCGCGTCAGGAACTGATGGCGCGTCCCTGGGACTCGTCGCTCGTGCGCGAGATGCTCACGCGCACCGAGACCGAAGCCTCGGGCGGCCGTGCGGCCTATCGTCCGGAAGGGCTGAATCCGGCGTACGGCCTGCAGGAAGACGGGCTGTATCGCCTGTCCGACGTGCAGGCGCAGGAAATCCTGCAGATGCGCCTGCAACGCCTGACGGGTCTGGAGCAGGACAAGATCGTCGGCGAGTACCGTGAAGTGATGGCGCAGATCGCCGACCTGCTCGACATCCTCGCGCGTCCGGAACGGATTCGCCAGATGATCGTCGACGAGCTCGGCCAGATCCGTGCGGAGTTCGGCGACGACCGCCGTTCGCGCATCGAGATGAACGCGACCGAGCTGAACACCGAAGACCTGATCACGCCCACGGACATGGTCGTCACCATGTCGCACGCGGGTTATGTGAAGTCGCAGCCGCTGTCCGAATATCGCGCGCAGAAGCGCGGCGGCCGCGGCAAGCAGGCGACGCAGATGAAGGAAGACGACTGGATCGACACGTTGTTCATCGCGAACACGCACGATCACATGCTGTGCTTCTCGAATCGCGGCCGCGTGTACTGGATCAAGGTGTACGAAGTGCCGCAGGGCTCGCGCAACTCGCGCGGCCGGCCGATCGTGAACATGTTCCCGCTTCAGGACGGCGAGAAGATCAACGTCGTGCTGCCGATCAAGGAATTCTCGGCGGACAAGTACGTGTTCATGGCCACCTCGCTCGGCACCGTCAAGAAGACGCCGCTCGAGGCGTTCAGCCGTCCGCTGAAGAAGGGCATCATCGCGGTGGGTCTGGACGAGGGCGATTACCTGATTGGCGCCGCGATCACCGACGGCCAGCATGACGTCATGCTGTTCTCCGATTCCGGCAAGGCCGTGCGTTTCGACGAGAACGACGTGCGTGGGATGGGCCGGGAGGCACGCGGCGTGCGGGGCATGCAGCTGGAAGACGGGCAGCAGGTCATCGCGTTGCTGGTGGCGGGCGGTGAAAACCAGTCGGTGCTGACTGCAACCGAGAACGGCTACGGCAAGCGCACGCCGATCAACGAGTACACGCGCCACGGCCGCGGCACGAAGGGCATGATCGCGATCCAGACGTCGGAGCGCAACGGCCGCGTGGTGGCCGCGACGCTCGTCGAGCCGGAAAGCGAGATCATGCTGATCACGAATTCGGGCGTGCTGATTCGCACGCGCGTGTCCGAGATCCGTGAGATGGGCCGCGCAACCCAAGGTGTTACACTCATCAGCCTTGACGAGGGAACCAAGCTGTCCGGCTTGCAGCACATCGCTGAGGCGGAAGCCGAAGCGGAACTCGACGAAGCCGATGCACCGTCGAATGGCGATGAGTCAGGCAGTGAGTCCCCGGGCACGGGCGATGAGGATGCCTGATAGCGTGTGTATCGCGACGCTCCGTTCTACCTCGTTTTAGCCGCGCTTAAAGCATTTGTAAGCTTGGATTGGTTAAGCTGCGCGACGCAGCGCGTAAAGAAGTGGATTGCGGTCATCCGCGTGGATGACCGGATCGGCTTCAGATAACGCGAACGCTCGTGGCCAGTGCTGAACTGGATAATTTCTACAGGGAGTAATGATGCAAGGACGTTTCAAGCAGTGGATGTTGCTGGCCGCATTTGTGCCGACTTTCGCAATGGCTCAGTCGCTTCAGAACCAGGCGCCGGCCACGTCGGCAGCTCCGGCGCCGGCAGCAGCACCGGTTGATCCGGCCAAGCAAGCCGCGATCAAGGACCTGCTCGACGCCATCGACGCGCAGAAGCTGGTTGGCGCAATCGGCAACAGCGCGCAGATGCAGTCGAAGCAACTCGTCCCGGCCATCCTCTCGGACGCGCTCTCGGAGAACAAGTCGCTGAACGACAAGCAAAAGCAGGCTGCTGTCCCGACGCTGCAGAAGAACGCAGTGCCGAAGCTGGTCGACTCCGCCGGCCAGGTCTTCGCGACCGACTCTTTCCGCAAGGACGCGATGCAGGCTCAGTACGACGCATACGCGAAGTACTACACCACGGACGAGATCAAGGATCTGACCACGTTCTACAAGAGCCCGACCGGCCGCAAGTTCATTCAGGTGCAAGACCAGGTTGGCCGCGACGTGGTCAACGGCCTGATGCAGAAGTACATGCCGCAAGCCATCAAGGCAACGCGCACGCAAGCCGATCAGGAAGTGGCGAGCGTCAAGCCGGGTAAGTAAGCACGGCGGCATCGTCCGGACGGACCACGCGAAGGGGCTTACGGCCCCTTTCGTTGGCGCGTTTCGAGGACAGTGCGATAATGGTTGTTTGCGCGCGAGCGCAAGCAGCCATTTCTTTTTTTGGGCGTGAACATGCGGTAATCACTGGCCGCTGTTCGTTTCGCGCCTGCCATCCGGACTTTCTCAGATGCGCGTGTTCAATTTCTCCGCCGGCCCCGCGGCGATGCCAGAAGAAGTGCTCCAGCAAGCAGCCGACGAAATGCTCGACTGGCAAGGCAGCGGCATGAGCGTGATGGAAATGAGCCACCGCGGCGCCGAATTCATGTCGATCCACGAGGCCGCGCTCACCGACCTGCGCGACCTGCTGAAGGTGCCGGCTTCGCATCGCATCCTGTTCCTGCAGGGCGGCGGGCTCGGCGAGAACGCCATCGTGCCGATGAACCTGCTCGCCGGTAAGCACGCGGTCGATTTCATCGTGACGGGTTCGTGGTCCACGAAGTCGTTCAAGGAAGCGCAGAAGTACGGCACGGCCCATCTCGCAGCCAGTGGCAAGACCGAAGCGGGCTTCACGCGCGTGCCGGCCTTCGACGAATGGCAGTTGTCCGACGATCCCGCCTACGTGCATCTGTGCTCGAACGAAACCATCGACGGCGTCGAGGCCTTCGAGATTCCGGATCTCGGCGATATCCCGCTCGTCGCCGATGCTTCCTCGCACATCCTCTCGCGCCCCATGGACATCGCCAAGTACGGCGTGCTCTTCGGCGGCGCGCAGAAGAACATCGGCATGGCGGGCGTGACGGTCGTGATCGTGCGCGAGGACCTGCTGGACCGCGCGCTGCCCATTTGTCCGTCGGCGTTCGAGTGGAAGACCGTCGCTGAAAACAATTCCATGTACAACACGCCGCCCACCTATGCGATCTACATCGCTGGACTCGTCTTCAAATGGCTGAAGAAGCAGGGCGGACTGGAAGCGATCGAAGCGCGCAACGTCGAGAAGGCGAAGCTGCTCTATGACACCATCGATTCCAGCTCTTTCTACGTCAACAAGGTGGAGCGGCAGAACCGTTCGCGCATGAACGTGCCGTTCTTCCTCGCCGACGAATCGCGCAACGCGGATTTCCTGGCCGGCGCCAAAGCGCGCGGGCTGTTGCAACTGAAGGGCCACAAGTCCGTCGGCGGCATGCGGGCATCGATCTACAACGCGGTGCCGGTCGAGGGCGTCAAGGCGCTCGTCGAATACATGAAGGAATTCGAGCGCGCCAGCGCTTAAACCGGCATCACACATCTAGCACCGCATGGACGACGATCTCAATTCGCAACTCAAACCCCTGCGTGAGCGCATCGACGCGCTCGACGCGCAACTCATCGCGCTGCTGAACCAGCGTGCCTCCGTCGCGCTCGAAGTGGGCGAGGTGAAGAAGCATTTCAACGCGCCGGTGTTTCGTCCCGAGCGCGAACTGCAGGTCATCGCGCGGCTTCAGGACATGAGCCAGGGCCCGCTCGCCGACGACCACATCGCGTCCATCTGGCGCGAGATCATGGCCGCGAGCCGCGCGCTCGAACAGAGCATCAGCGCGGCGTTTCTCGGTCCGGTCGGCACCTACAGCGAACAGGCGATGTTCGAGTACTTCGGACATTCGATTCATGGCGTGCCGTGTCCGTCGATCGACGAAGTGTTTCGCGCGGTCGAAGCAGGCGCGGCTCAGTACGGCGTCGTGCCGGTCGAGAATTCGGCCGAAGGCGCGGTGTCGCGCACGCTCGATTTGCTGCTGTCCACCTCGTTGCTGATCGGCGGCGAACTGGCCTTGCCGATCCATCACAACCTGCTGACGGCGTCCGGCACGCTCGACGGCGTCAAGCGCGTATGCGCGCATCCGCAGGCGCTCGCGCAGTGCCAGCGCTGGCTCGCCGCCAATGCGCCACATCTGGAGCGGCAGGCGGTGTCGAGCAACGCCGAAGCGGCGCGCATGGCGGTGGAAGATGCGACGGTCGCGGCCATCGCCGGCGACCGCGCGGCCACGCATTACGGTCTCGGCGTCGTGTTCTCGATGATCCAGGACGATCCGCACAATCGCACGCGGTTCGTGATCATCGGCCGGGAACCGACCGGTTCGAGCGGCCACGATCAGACTTCGCTGATCGTCACGGTGAAGAACGAGTCGGGCGCGGTGTTCAAGCTGCTGGAGCCGCTCGCGGCGCACGGCGTGTCGATGAACCGTTTCGAGTCGCGCCCGGCGCGTGCCGGCACGTGGGAGTACTACTTCTATATCGACATCGAAGGCCATCGCGACGATCCGTCCGTCGCCGCCGCCCTCGACGAACTCGGGCGCAAGGCCGCGTTCCTCAAGATTCTCGGTTCGTACCCGCGCGCCCGCTGACGGCTTCGTTGCCGTCGCGCGTGCGCGGCGGTCCGGTTTCCTGCGTCGCACGACGCGTTTTTTTCGATGTCCCCCGTGGCTGCGTTCTCTTTCAATAAACTCGTTATTCTCGGCGTCGGTTTGATCGGCGGATCGCTTGCGCGCGCGCTGCGTGAACGCGCGGAGCTCGCGGGGCGGATCGTCGGCGTCGGGCGTTCGGCGCAGTCGGTGGCGCGGGCGCTCGAGCTCGGCGTAGTCGACGAAGCCGTCGCCCTCGGCGACACTCCCGCGCTGACGCATGCGCTGCAGGGCGCCGACCTCGTGCTGCTCGCGGCGCCGGTCGCGCAGACGGGCCCGCTGCTCGCGCGGATTGCGCCGTTGCTGGACCCGCACGCCATCGTCACCGATGCCGGCAGCACCAAGAGCGATGTCGTTGCAGCGGCGCGGCAGGCGCTGGGCGCGCGGATCGCGCAATTCGTGCCGGGGCATCCGATCGCGGGCCGCGAGTCGAGCGGCGTCGATGCGGCATTGCCGGAGCTGTATGTCGGACGCAATGTCGTGCTGACTCCGCTGGCGGAGAACGCGTCGGCTGACGTCGAACGCATCGCCTCGATGTGGCGTGCCACCGGCGCCTGCGTGCGCGAGATGAGCGAGGCGCAGCACGATCGCGTGTTCGCTTCGGTGAGCCACTTGCCGCATGTGCTGTCGTTCGCGCTCGTTGACCAGATTCTCGCGACGCCCGACGCCGAGCTGAAATTTTCGTTCGCGGCGGGCGGGTTCCGTGACTTCACGCGCATCGCGGCATCGAGTCCGGAAATGTGGCGCGACATCTGTCTGGCGAACCGCGCCGCGCTGCTCGCCGAACTGGACGACTACACGGCCGTGCTCGCGCGTTTTCGCGCGGCGATCGAGGCGTCGGACGGCGCCGCGCTCGAAGAAGCCTTCGCGCGCTCGCGCGTGGCGCGCCGGGAGTGGCAGGAACGCGGCGGCGTCAGGCCGGCCGGTGAAGGCGCGGAAAAGTAAGCCGCGAAGAAGCACGCAGCACAACAAGGACACACTATGGAACATCTGGATCTCGGACCCTTCGCACGCGCGTCCGGCACGGTGCGCTTGCCCGGGTCGAAGAGCATCTCGAACCGCGTGCTGCTGCTCGCGGCATTGTCGAGCGGCGAAACCTCGATCACCAATCTGCTCGATTCCGACGACACGCGCGTGATGATCGCCGCGCTCAAGACGCTCGGCGTCGGCGTCCGCGAGGATGGCGAGCGGATCGTCGTGGCCGGTACGGGCGGTGCGTTTCCGTCGAAGTCGGCGGAACTGTTCCTCGGCAACGCGGGCACGGCGGTACGTCCGCTGACGGCGGCGCTGGCCGTCAACGGCGGTGAATATCGCGTGCACGGCGTGCCGCGCATGCACGAGCGGCCGATCGGCGATCTCGTCGACGGGCTGCGTCAGATCGGCGCGCGCATCGACTACGAACTCAACGACGGCTTTCCGCCGCTCAAGATCCATCCGGCGAAGATCGCGGTGGACCGTCCCGTGCGCGTGCGCGGCGACGTGTCGAGCCAGTTCCTCACCGCGCTCCTGATGAGCCTGCCGGTGGCCGAAGGGCGCAGCGGCCCGGTGACGATCGAGATCGAGGGCGAGCTGATTTCGAAGCCCTATATCGAGATCACGATTCGCCTGATGGAGCGCTTCGGCGTGAAGGTCGAGCGCGACGGCTGGGCGCGTTTCACGATTCCGGCCGGCGCCGGCTATCGCTCGCCGGGCGCGATCATGGTGGAAGGCGATGCGTCGTCGGCCTCGTATTTCCTGGCGGCGGGGGCGATCGGGCATGGTCCGCTGCGCGTGGAAGGCGTCGGGCGTTCGAGCATCCAGGGCGATGTCGGTTTCGCCGATGCGCTCAACCGCATGGGCGCGAACATCATGATGGGCGAGGACTGGATCGAGGTGCGGGGCGTCGAGTCCGACGACGGCAGGCTCGCTGCCATCGACATGGATTTCAACCTGATTCCCGATGCCGCGATGACCATCGCCGTGGCCGCGCTGTTCGCGAACGGCACGACGACGCTGCGCAATATCGCGAGCTGGCGCGTGAAGGAAACCGACCGCATCGCCGCGATGGCGACGGAACTGCGCAAGGTCGGCGCGACGGTGGAAGAGGGCGCGGACTATCTCGTGGTCACGCCGCCCGCGACACTCACGCCGGGCGCCGCGATCGACACCTACGACGATCACCGCATGGCCATGTGCTTCTCGCTAGTGAGCCTGGGCGGCGTGCCGGTGCGTATCAACGATCCGAAATGCGTGAACAAGACGTTTCCGGATTACTTCGAGCGCTTCGCGGCCCTCGTGAAGGCGTGACCGGCGTGCTGTACCGTGAAGCGCGATGACTTTGATTTCAACGGCAACCCTAACGGGCCAGAACGGCCAGATTCGATGAAACCGACCCGTCCATTCGACCCCATTCCAGTGATCACCATCGACGGGCCGACCGCTTCGGGCAAGGGCACGGTCGCCGCGGTCGTCGCGGCGACGCTTGGCTTTCACCTGCTCGACAGCGGCGCGCTGTACCGGCTGGCGGCGCTCGCGAGCGTGCGCTACCAGATCGCGACAGACGACGTGGCCGGGCTTGCAAAGCTGATCGAGTCGCTCCATATCACCTTCCGCGAAGGCTGCGCGCAGCTCGATGGAGTCGACGTCTCCGGCGAAATCCGTCAGGAAGAAGTGGGCAACCGCGCGTCCGCCATCGCGGTTCATCATGAGGTGCGCCAGGCGCTGGTCGCGCGCCAGCGGGCGTTCCGCAAGCGCCCGGGACTGGTCGCCGACGGCCGCGACATGGGCACCGTAATCTTCCCGGATGCCACGCTGAAGGTGTTTCTGACGGCAAGCGTCGAGGCACGCGCCGCCAGACGGCATAAGCAATTGATGCAAAAAGGTTTTTCTGCTATCATAGATGACCTGCTGCGCGATTTGCGCGAACGGGACGCCCGGGACATGAACCGGAGTGTCGCGCCGCTCAAGCCTGCGGCGGATGCGAAGACGCTGGACACCTCCGGTCTGTCCATCGACCAGGCGGTCGAGCAGATCATCGGCTGGTACAGCGGCATTCGCGTAGTGCAGTAAAAGTCAGGCAGTAAAAAGTAAAGGCAGTAAAAAGTAAAGGCAGTAGAAGCAAGAAGCAAGCAGCAAGGTGCTCCGCCACGAGGCGGGGCGTGTGTTAAACCCCTTAACCCCGTACGGCTTTGCGTTTCACCGGTCCAGCATGGGATTGTCCCCGGACCACCGCGCAAGGGCTGTGCAAATACAGATTTTTATGTCCGACCTGCAAACCTCCACCCCGAATACCGAATCTTTCGCGGCTCTGTTCGAAGAGTCGCTGACCAAGCAGGACATGCGCGCGGGCGAAGTGATCTCCGCCGAAGTCGTGCGCGTCGACCACAACTTCGTGGTCGTCAACGCTGGTCTCAAGTCCGAAGCCTATATTCCGCTCGAAGAATTCCTGAACGACGCGGGTGAAGTGGAAGTGCAGGCGGGCGACTTCGTTTCCGTCGCGATCGACGCGCTGGAAAACGGCTATGGCGACACCATCCTGTCGCGCGACAAGGCGAAGCGCCTCGCTTCGTGGCTGTCGCTGGAAAAAGCGCTGGACAACAACGAACTCGTGACCGGCACGATTACCGGCAAGGTCAAGGGCGGCATGACCGTGATGGTCAACGGCATCCGCGCGTTCCTGCCGGGTTCGCTCGTCGACACGCGTCCGGTCAAGGACACGACGCCGTACGAAGGCAAGACGCTCGAATTCCGCGTCATCAAGCTCGACCGCAAGCGTAACAACGTGGTGCTGTCGCGCCGCGCGGTGATCGAAGCGACCCAAGGCGAAGAGCGCGCGAAGCTGCTCGAGACGCTGAAGGAAGGCGCGATTGTCGAAGGCGTGGTCAAGAACATCACCGACTACGGCGCATTCGTGGACCTCGGCGGTATCGACGGCCTGCTGCACATCACCGACATCGCATGGCGTCGTGTGCGTCACCCGTCGGAAGTCCTGTCGGTTGGCCAGGAAGTCACCGCCAAGATCCTCAAGTTCGACCAAGAGAAGAACCGCGTTTCGCTCGGCATCAAGCAACTGGGCGACGATCCGTGGGAAGGCATCTCGCGCCGTTACCCGTCGGGCACGCGCCTGTTCGGCAAGGTCACCAACATCACCGACTACGGCGCATTCGTCGAAGTGGAATCGGGCATCGAAGGCCTGGTTCACGTGTCGGAAATGGACTGGACCAACAAGAACGTCGCGCCGTCGAAGGTTGTCCAGCTGGGCGACGAAGTCGAAGTCATGGTTCTCGAAATCGACGAAGACCGCCGCCGTATCTCGCTCGGCATGAAGCAGTGCAAGCCGAATCCGTGGGATGACTTCAGCCGCAACTACAAGAAGGGCGACAAGCTGTCCGGCGCCATCAAGTCGATCACCGACTTCGGCGTGTTCATCGGTCTGCCCGGCGGCATCGACGGTCTGGTTCACCTGTCGGACCTGTCGTGGTCGGAAACCGGCGAAGAAGCCGTCCGCAAGTACAAGAAGGGCGACGAAGTCGAAGCCGTGGTTCTGGGCATCGACGTCGAGAAGGAACGCATCTCGCTGGGCATCAAGCAGCTGGAAGGCGACCCGTTCAGCAACTTCGTCGCGATCAACGACAAGGGCGCCATCGTCGACGGCGTGGTGAAGTCGGTGGATCCGAAGGGTGCTGTCATTGCGCTGAACGCGGACGTCGAAGGCTACCTGCGTGCTTCCGAAATCGCTCAGGACCGCGTGGAAGATGCGCGCAACGTGCTGAAGGAAGGCGACAAGGTCAACGCGATGATCATCAACATCGATCGCAAGTCGCGTGGCATCAACCTGTCGATCAAGGCGAAGGATTCGGCCGAACAGCAGGAAGCCATGCGCAGCCTGCAGGGCGACTCGAACGCCGCCGCGACCGGTACGACCAACCTCGGCGCGCTGCTCAAGGCCAAGCTCGACGGCCAGAACAGCTAAGCCCTTAACGGCACGGCTGCAGAATGACCAAATCGGAATTGGTCGCCCAGTTGGCGTCGCGATTTCCGCAACTTGTCCTCAAGGATGCGGATTTCGCGGTAAAGACGATGCTCGATGCGATGTCGGAGGCCTTGGCCAACGGTCACCGCATCGAGATTCGCGGCTTCGGCAGCTTCGGGCTCAACCGTCGTCCGTCACGCGTCGGGCGCAATCCCAAGTCGGGTGAGAAGGTGCTGGTACCGGAGAAATTCGTGCCGCACTTCAAGCCGGGCAAGGAATTGCGCGAACGCGTCGACGGCCGTTCGGGCGAGCCGCTGAAGATGTCGAATGACGATGATTCGGACGATCTCTGATCGGCCGGGTTCGTCGGCCAGCGGGCCATCGACCAGAGAAAGCACCCTTCGGGGTGCTTTTTTCATGGGCGCTTCATTTGCACGCGACGTGCACGCGCTTTAACGCGACGGGTGCGTGGCTTGCTGAAAGACGAGCAAAGCGCCGACGACTGCCGGTGCGCATGAGCATCAATTACAATACCGGTCACTTTGACCTCGTAACACGTTTCGCTCGCCGTTCCACACGATACGGCTGCCGCCTGCGCCACGTGCACCACCCGCAACCGCTCCCGCGAGACCCCGTATGAAATTCATTGTCTGGCTGATCCGCGTCCTGGTTTTCGTGCTGCTTCTGGTGCTGGCCCTGGCCAACACCCAGACGGCGACGCTGAATTTCCTCGCCGGCTATGCCTGGCAAGCGCCGCTGATCCTGATCGGCCTGGCGTTTTTCGTCGTTGGATTGCTGGCGGGACTCGTCTCTGCGTTGCCGGCGCGGGTTCGCCTGCGCATGGAGAACGGCCGCCTCAAGCGCGAGTTGCGCGTGGCGCGCGAGACGCCGGTGGTGAAGGAAGAACCGCCGATGCCGCCGCTCATCTGAACATGATGCCCGCGGCCGGCAGACACCTCACTCTTCTCGACTAATCGCATGGATCTAGACTTCTGGTGGCTGCTCGTCATTCCCGTCGCGTTCGCGCTGGGCTGGATGACGTCCCGCTATGACCTGAAAACGCTGCTGTCCGAGAATGCGAACCTGCCGCGCTCGTACTTCCGCGGCCTCAACTTCCTCCTCAACGAGCAACACGACAAGGCCATCGACGCCTTCATCGAAGTTGCCAAGCTGGATCCCGAAACCATCGAACTGCACTTCGCGCTCGGCAACCTGTTCCGCCGCCGGGGCGAAACCGATCGCGCGATCCGCGTGCACCAGAACCTGCTGAGCCGCGCCGATCTGCCGGTCGCGGAGCGCGATCACGCGCTCTACGAGCTGGGCCAGGACTTCCTGAAAGCCGGCCTGCTGGACCGCGCCGAAGAAACCTTCCGCTCGCTCGATTCCGGCGAATACTCGCTCGGCGCGAAACGCGCGCTGCTGACCATCTACGAGATCGAGAAGGACTGGCCGAAGTCGATCACGACGGCCGAGCAGATCGAGCAGATGGGCGCGCCGTCGCTGCACATGGAGATCGCGCATTTTCATTGCGAACTCGCGCAGGAAGCGTTGCAGCGCAAGAATCCCGACGGCGCGCGCGCGGAGCTGAAACTCGCGCTGGCGTCGAATCCGGACAACGTGCGCGCGACCATCCTCGGCGGCGACGTGGAAGCGGCCGCCGGCAATCTGGACGGTGCGATTGCGCACTGGAAGCGCGTCGAAGAGCAGAACGAGGCGTATCTGCCGCTCGTCGCCGAGAAGCTGATGAAGGCCTACAGCGCGCTCGAACGCAAGGAAGACGGCGTCGCGCTGCTGACCGAGTACGCGAGCCGCTATCCGTCGAACGATCTGCTCGATGTCGCCTACAAGCACGTGCAGGAACTGCGCGGACTGGACGCGGCGCACGCGCTGGCCCGCAAGCAGATGCAAAGCGCGCCGAATCTCGCGGGCATGACGCGTCTGCTCGAAGCGCAGGAAGCGACGGCCGAGGAACCGCGCCGCGGCGAACTCGAACTGATGCGCAATCTGGTGAAGCAGCGCACCAAGAATCTGCCGCGTTACACATGCCAGACCTGCGGTTTCCGTGCGCGGCTATTCTATTGGCAGTGTCCCGGCTGCAGTGGCTGGGAGACGTACGCGCCGCGCCGCGTCGAGCCAATCACGAGTTCGGCCTGAGCAGCGTGGCCCATCCCGAAGCAGGCGTGAAAGCGGGCGCTGCGTGCGCCCCGGCAATTCAGACCTCACTGGAAAGCGTATGAAAGTGACCATCGTCGGCACGGGTTATGTCGGTCTGGTGACCGGCGCGTGTCTCGCCGAAATCGGCAATGACGTGTTTTGCGTGGACGTCGATCCGCGCAAGATCGAGATTCTCAACAACGGCGGCGTGCCCATCCACGAGCCGGGCCTGCAGGAAATGCTCAGGCGCACGCGCGCCGCGGGCCGCATCCAGTTTTCCACCGACGTGAAAGCGAGCGTCGAGCACGGCGACATCCAGTTCATCGCCGTCGGCACGCCGCCCGACGAAGACGGCTCCGCCGACCTGCAATACGTGCTCGCGGCGGCGCGCAACATCGGCAAGTATGCGAACGGTTTCAAGGTGATCGTCGACAAGTCGACGGTGCCGGTCGGCACGGCGCTTCAGGTGCGCCGCGTCGTTGCCGAGGAACTCAAGGCGCGCGGGCTCGAAGGCTCGGACAAGCACGGCGTCTCGGTCGTGTCGAACCCGGAGTTCCTGAAAGAGGGCGCGGCCGTCGATGACTTCATGCGGCCTGACCGCATCGTGATCGGCATCGACGACGACCACGCTGGCCAGATCGCGCGCGAGAAGATGAAGCGCCTGTACGCGCCGTTCAACCGCAATCACGAACGCACGCTCTACATGGACGTGCGCTCGGCGGAGTTCACGAAGTACGCGGCCAACGCGATGCTCGCCACGCGCATCTCGTTCATGAACGACCTGTCGAATCTCGCGGATACCGTCGGCGCCGATATCGAAGCGGTGCGGCGCGGCATCGGCTCGGATCCGCGCATCGGCTATCACTTCCTGTATGCGGGCTGCGGCTACGGCGGTTCATGTTTTCCGAAGGACGTGCAGGCGCTCGCGCAGACGGCCCGCGAAAACGGTCACACGCTGCGCATCCTCGAAGCCGTGGAAGCCGTCAATGACGACCAGAAGGAAGTGCTCGTCAACAAGATCCTGCGGCGCATGGGCGAGGATCTGCGCGGCCGCACGTTCGCCGTCTGGGGCCTCGCGTTCAAGCCGAACACCGACGACATGCGCGAGGCGTCGAGCCGCCGCATGATCGAGGCGCTGCTGAAGCGCGGCGCATCGGTGCAGGCCTACGATCCGGTCGCGCGCGACGAGGCCGAACGCGTTTTCGCGCTCGATCTCGCGGACCGTGCGGACGACATGAAGCGCCTGCACTTCGTGAAGACGCAGCAGGATGCGCTGACGAACGCGGATGCGCTCGTCATCGTGACCGAATGGAAGGAATTCAAGAGCCCCGACTTCGCTCATCTGAAAGGCGCGCTGAAGGCGCCGGTGATTTTCGATGGCCGCAATCTGTACGAACCGGAAGCGATGGCCGAACTGGGCATCGACTACTACGCAATAGGACGTCCCCATGTCGAACTCGACCCCAACGGCTCACGACATTAAGCCCGACACCCAGCCCGAGATTCCCGTCGTGCCGCGTGCGCGCGTGGCGGCGGCGCGTGTGCTGGTGGTCGGCGACGTGATGCTTGACCGCTATTGGTTCGGCGACGTCAACCGCATCTCGCCCGAAGCACCCGTGCCGGTCGTGCATGTGCAGAAGAAGGAAGACCGTCTCGGCGGCGCAGCCAACGTCGCGCGCAATGCGGCGGCGCTCGGCGCGCAGGCGGGTCTGCTGTGCGTCGTCGGACACGACGAGCCGGGTGAACGCGTGGTCGAACTGCTCGGCGAGAGCAAGGTCGCGGCGCATCTGGAGCGCGATCCTGAACTGCTCACGACCATCAAGCTGCGCGTGCTGTCGCGTCAGCAGCAATTGCTGCGCGTGGACTTCGAGAACACGCCGAATCACGAAGTGCTGCGCGCGTGCCTCGAACGCTTTGCCGACATCCTGCCGCAGCACGACGTGATCCTCATGTCGGACTACGCGAAGGGCGGCCTGACGCACGTCACGCAGATGATCGCCGAAGCACGGCGCGCCGGAAAACCGGTGCTGGTCGATCCGAAAGGCGACGACTGGGACCGCTATCGCGGCGCGACGCTCATCACGCCGAACCGCGCGGAACTGCGCGAGGTCGTCGGCCAATGGAAGTCGGAAGAAGACCTGCACGAGCGCGTGGCGAAGCTACGCCGCGAACTCGAGTTCGGCGCGCTGCTGCTGACGCGTTCGGAAGAAGGCATGACGCTCTTCACCGAAGGCCAGGTGGTGCATACGTCGGCCGAAGCACGCGAAGTGTATGATGTCTCGGGCGCCGGCGACACCGTCATCGCGACGGTCGCAACCATGCTGGGCGCGGGCGTGCCGCTGGTCGACTCCATCGTGTACGCGAACCGCGCGGCGGGCATCGTGGTCGGCAAGCTGGGCACGGCCACCGTCGACTACAACGAACTCTTCGCCTGATTCCCTCTCTCTGATAAACCGCCATGACCATCATCGTTACCGGTGCGGCCGGATTCATCGGCAGCAACATTGTCAAGGCGCTCAATGAGCGCGGCGAACAGCGCGTGATCGCAGTCGACAACCTGACGCGCGCCGACAAGTTCAAGAATCTCGTCGATTGCGACATCGACGACTACCTCGACAAGACCGAATTCGTCGAGCGCTTCAAGCGCGGCGACTTCGGCAAGGTACGCGCGGTGTTCCATGAAGGCGCCTGTTCGGACACGATGGAAACCGACGGCCGCTACATGATGGACAACAACTTCCGCTACAGCCGTGACGTGATGGACACGTGCCTCGCGCAAGGGGCGCAGTTCCTGTACGCGTCGTCGGCGGCCACGTACGGCGGGTCGAGCAAGTTTGTCGAGGAGCGCGCGTACGAGAAGCCGCTCAACGTCTACGGCTACTCGAAGCTGCTGTTCGACCAGATCGTGCGCCAGGTGTTGCCGCAGGCGAAGAGCCAGATTGTCGGCTTCCGCTATTTCAACGTGTACGGTCCGCGTGAGACGCACAAGGGCCGCATGGCGTCGGTCGCGTTCCACAACTTCAACCAGTTCCGCTCGGAAGGCAAGGTCAAGCTGTTCGGCGAATACAACGGCTATGCGGCGGGCGAGCAGACGCGCGATTTCATCTCGGTGGAAGACGTCGTGAAGGTGAACCTGTTCTTCTTCGATCATCCGGAGAAGTCGGGCATCTTCAACCTCGGCACGGGCCGCGCGCAGCCGTTCAACGACATCGCGTCGACCGTCGTGAACTCCTTGCGCGCGCTCGACGGCGAGGCCTCGCTCTCGCTCGCGGAGCTCGTGCAGCGCGGCTTGCTGGAGTACATCGCGTTTCCAGACGCGCTGCGCGGCAAGTATCAGTGCTTCACGCAAGCCGACCAGTCGAAGCTGCGCGCAGCCGGCTACGACACGCCGTTCCTGACGGTTCAGGAAGGCGTCGACCGCTACGTGCGCTGGCTGTTCGGCCAGCTATAAACGCGCGCCGTCCCTCTCTACACTGGGTCTCACGGTCGGCAGGTCGCCGGCCGGTTCCTCACGGAGACTCAGTCATGTTCAAGCACGCACTCTCGTCCCTTGCCGCGTTCGCGCTGATCTTTTCCCTCGGCTCGGCGTTTGCGGCCGTCGACGTCAACACCGCAGATGTCGACGCGCTGCGCGGCATCAAGGGTATCGGCCCGGCCAAGGCGAAGGCCATTCTCGACGAACGCCAGGCGCACGGCCCGTTCAAGGACGCCGGCGATCTCGGCACGCGCGTGAAGGGCATGGGCGGCAAGACCGTCCAGCGTCTGGAAGCGGAAGGGCTGACCATCGGCGCCTCCACCAAGACGGCAGCTGCACCGCCGGGTAACGCGGCAACGCCTGGCGCGGCCAACTCGGCGGTCGCCACGCCGGTGTCGGCGTCCGCCTCGGCCAAGCCGGTGGTCGTCAAGAAGTAACCGGCAGCGTCGTTGAATTGCTCCGGGCGCGCTCTGGTGCGCAGCGCGTGACCGGACCTTGGCTTTTGGACTCCTTCAGCCTGTAGAGGGTTTGGGCTCCCCGCGGTGTGCCTCCCGCGGGGCTTTTTGCGTGCGTCTGTGGGCGCTGAGGCTGTCGAAGGGCTTACGGATCCAGCCAGCAGACCATCCGCGCGGCAGGGCTGCGTGGGCGTCGGAAGGATCACTGGGCTACAATCGACCATCCCCCTTACCTCTGCTTTCACGCCAGACGCACTCGCGCGTGAAACTCGATTCCGCTCCGCATATGGCTTACATGACTATCGAAGACACGATCGGCAATACGCCGCTCGTGCAACTCGTCCGCGTCGTGGACGATGAAATCCGCAGCCGCAACAACGTCGTGCTGGGCAAGCTCGAAGGCAACAATCCGGCGGGTTCGGTGAAGGACCGCCCGGCGGCTTCGATGATCCGCAAGGCCGAGGAACGCGGCCGCATCAAGCCGGGCGACACGCTGATCGAAGCCACGAGCGGCAATACCGGTATCGCGCTCGCCATGGCCGCCGCCATGCGCGGCTACAAAATGGTCCTGCTGATGCCCGAGGATCTCTCGGTGGAGCGTCGCCAGAGCATGGCGGCGTATGGCGCGGAAATCATCATGACGCCGGTGAAGGGCGGCATGGAATACGCCCGCGATCTCGCCGACCAGATGCAGCGCGACGGCCGCGGCATCATCCTCGACCAGTTCGCGAATCCGGACAACCCGCTTGCGCATTACGAAGCCACCGGCCCGGAACTCTGGAAGCAGACCGAAGGACGCCTCACGCACTTCGTGTCGTCCATGGGCACGACCGGCACGATCATGGGCGTGTCGAAGTATTTGAAGGAGCAGAACGAGAAGATCGAGATCATCGGCGCGCAGCCGGAAGAAGGCTCGCGCATTCCGGGCATTCGCAAGTGGCCGGAAGCCTATCTGCCGAAGATCTTCGATCGCAGCCGCGTGGATCGCGTCGAGAACGTGAGCCAGGCCGCGTCGGAAGCCATGGCGCGGCGCCTGGCGTCCGTCGAAGGCATCTTTGCGGGCATCTCGTCGGGCGGCGCGTGCGAAGTCGCGCTGCGCATCGCGCGTCAGGTCGAGAACGCGACCATCGTGTTCATCGTCTGCGATCGCGGCGACCGGTATCTGTCGACGGGCGTGTTTCCCGCCTGAGGCCCCGGTGGCTGGCAGCGCTCAATGCGCTGAATGAAAAAACCCCGGCGCGCCGGGGTTTTCTTCATGCGCGAGCGGACCGCGCGCTATTGCGAGCTTGCACCTGTATCACCCGCGTTCATGCGCGCCTTCACCGCCTCGCCCAGCTGATACACCGCAAGCGCGTAGAAGAAGCTGCGGTTGTAACGCGTCAGCACATAGAAGTTCTTCAGTCCGAGCGTGTACTCGGTCGCGCGTCCCGGCGTGGGCAAGTCGACGACCGTGAGCGGCGTCGCAGCCTCGGCCGCGAGATTCAGCCCCGGTTCGTTGAGCAGCATGCCGGCCTTGGTCAGCTGCGCGAGCGACCACTTCGGTTCCGGCGCGCCATCCGCCGCGGCCTGTGCAATGCCCTGGCTGCCTTCGTCGCCGGCAATGCGCCACACCACCGGGCGGCCCGCTTCCCAGCCGTTCTGCTTCAGATAGTTCGCCACGCTGCCGATGGCATCCGCCGGACTCGTGCGCAAGTCGATACGGCTGTTGCCGTCGTAATCCACCGCGTACTGCACGATGCTGCTCGGCAGGAACTGCGGAATGCCGATCGCGCCCGTGTAGGAGCCGAGCACCGTGGTCGGGTCGATCTGCGAATCGCGCGTCCACACGAGCAGGTCTTCGAGGTTCTTGCGGAAGGTCGCCATGCGCTCGGCGCGGTTCGGCGTGTTCGGATAATCGAAGGTGAGCGTGGTCAGCGCGTCGAGCGCGCGGAAGTTGCCCATGTAGCGGCCGTAGATCGTCTCCACGCCGATGATGCCCACGATGACTTCCGGCGGCACCCCGAACTGCTCGGCCGCGCGTTTGAGCGTCGCCTGGTTGGCGCGCCAGAACTTCACGCCCGCATTGATGCGCACCGGCTCGATGAAGCGCGCCTGGTACGCGCGCCAGTTCTTGGTCGCGGGCGTGGGCGAGGGCAGCACCAGCTTCGCCGCCGTGGCCGAATAGCTGACGCGCGCGAACAGGTCGTGCAGCGCGGAGGAATCGAAGTCGTAGCGCGCCACCATGTCGTTGATGAACGCCTCGACATTCGGATTGTTCGCGTAACGCTGCGGCACGATCTCTTCTTCGAACATCTGGCCTTGCGGCGTCGCGGTCTGGGGTTGCTGAGACTGGGCGAGGGCGCCGGTCGCGCCGAGGCAGCCGAGCGCGCAGACGAGTGCGGCGAGGAACGCGCGTGGGGTCGGCTTGAACGGGGCCGCGAGGTCGGACGGAGCAAACTGAAAAGTCATGGTGTGCGTGGTTGGGGCGGTTGGGGCGATGCCGGATGTTCGGGCGGCACGACGCTCGTGGAGCCGGTCTCGAGTGGGCCTTGAATCTGCCGCGGTGCTTCGGGTGACTCGAGCCGGCCTTTGATCTGGATCGACCGGGATCGATCCGCAACGATTCTCAACGGAACGCAACGGCCTGCGACGGACCGCGCGCAGTGGCACGGCCGGCAAGGCGTCGGGGCAGTATAACCGACGCCTCGCGCCCTTACCGGCCAGATCCGCGGGCGCGGCCGTCATCGGGAACGCTGTGGTAACGGTGTGGTAACTTAGCGTCAACTGCGCGGCCCGTGGTCGTGTATGACGAAAAAAGACGAGACGAGAGCCGACGAAAGCGGCATTGCGAGACACCATGGCGACCGGCTTCTACTCCCATCCCGACTGCCTCCAGCACGACAACGGCCAATGGCATCCCGAATGCCCGGCACGCTTGCAGGCCATTGAAGATCAACTGATCGCGAGCCGTATCGACGCGCTGATCGAACGCGAGGAAGCCCCGCTCGCCAACGAAGCCGAGCTTGCGCGCGTGCACACGCAGGCGCATATCGACTACATCAAGAGCCGCACGCCCGAGCACGGGCGCAGCGAACTGGACCCCGATACCTCGATGTGCCCCGCGTCCTATCAGGCCGCATTGCGCGCGGCGGGCGCGGCGGTCGCGGCCACCGATGCGGTCATCGAGGGACGCTTTGACAATGCGTTCTGCAGCGTGCGTCCGCCGGGCCATCATGCGGAGCCCGCGCGCGCGATGGGCTTCTGTCTCTTCAACAACGTCGCGATCGCGGCGCGGCATGCGCTCGACGTGCATGGATTGCAGCGCGTCGCCATCGTCGATTTCGACGTGCATCACGGCAACGGCACCGAAGCCGCCTTCAGCGGCGACCCGCGCGTGCTGATGTGCAGCTTCTTCCAGCATCCGTTCTATCCGTTCAGCGGCGCCGGCAATCACGCGGACAACATGGTCAACGTGCCGCTCGCCGCGCGCACCAAGGGCATGGAAGTGCGCGAAGTGGTCGACATGATGTGGCTGCCGCGGCTCGAGGCATTCAAGCCGCAGATGATCTTCTTCTCCGCCGGGTTCGACGCCCATCGCGAAGACGACATGGCCAACATGGGCCTCGTCGAAGACGACTACGCGTGGATCACCGAGCAGATTCGCCGCGTGGCCGAGCGTCACGCGCAAGGGCGCATCGTGAGCTGTCTGGAAGGCGGCTACAACCTTTCGGCGCTCGGCCGCAGCGTGGTCGCGCATCTGCGCGCGCTCGCGGAGATCTAGCCGGACGCATGCGTGCGCGCATGATCGGCGCGCACCAGAATCCAGTCGATCAGTTCACGGATCACGCGATCGCGATCCAGGTCGTTGAGCGTCTCGTGCACGCTGTCCGGAATCATCGCGAGGGTGCTGTCGGTCGAGCCGACGTTCGCTTCGAAGTCACGGCTGCCGGCGGGGTCGCAGATGGCGTCGGCAGTGCCGTGGAATATCCGCAGCGGCACGTTGAGCGTCGCGCGCTTCGCCGTCACGCGTTCCATACCGGCAAGAATCTGCGCCGCCGTGCGCGCGGGCACCGGACCGTGATGCACGAGCGGATCGCGCTGATACGCGCTCACCACACCGCTTGCACGCGACAGCAACGCGGGATCGATGCTGAACGCGGCCATGCGCGGCGCGATCAACCCGGCCGCGCGGGTCAATGCCGCTTTCCAGCGCGGCATGCCGGGCGCAAGCTTCAGCGCGGGGCTCGACAGGATCAGCCCGGCCAGCTTCCTTTCCTGCGCCCGCTCGATGGCGTACAGCGCCGCGATCGTCCCGCCCATGCTGTGGCCCATCAGGAACAGCGGCGTGGCGGCGGGCGGCGTCGCGGCGCAGGCTTCGAGCAGCACGTCGGTATCACGCAGATAGTCGTTGAAGACGCGCACCCGCACGCGCGGCCCCGACGACTTGCCGTGGCCGCGCAGATCGACCGCAAACAGTTCGATGCCCGCCGCGTTCAGCGCAAGCGCCAGCGCGTCATACCGGCCCGCATGTTCGCCCAGCCCATGCACGAGCGCCACGCGCGCAAGCACCGCCTGTGCGTCGCCGTCCCGCGCCGGCTGCCAGCGATGCAGCAGCAAATCGACGCCATGACGCGTCGTAACCATGCTCGTCGAATAGAGCGTGCGTGCCTTGCCTGTCATTTCGATGAGTTATTAAGTGATCTGAAATCATTATTAAACAGAATGAAGCCGGTCCTGTAAAATCGCGGGCGAACAGGACAAAACCAGCTTCAGCTTCATCAAGCGGCGGCGGCTGCGCGGGTGCATGCACCTGGCGAGGCCTTCCGCCGTTTGTATTTCCATGATCGAAATCCACAACCTTTCACAACGTTTCGCCGGGCCCCGGGGCTGGGTCGAAGCGTTGCACAACGTCAATCTGACGATTCCGGCCGGTGAAGTCTTCGGCATCATCGGACGCAGCGGCGCCGGCAAGAGCACGCTGGTGCGCACCATCAACCTGCTGACGCGGCCAAGCGAAGGCAGCGTCGTGGTGGGCGGCCGCGACCTCATGACGCTCTCGCGCGACGACCTGCGGGCCGCGCGCCGCGATATCGGCATGATCTTCCAGCATTTCAACCTGCTCAGTTCGCGCACCGTGTACGGCAACGTCGCGCTGCCGCTCGAACTCGCCGGCAAGAAACGCGACGAGATCGAGGCCGCCGTGCTGCCGCTGCTCGAACTGGTCGGCCTGACGCAGCACAAGGACAAGTACCCCGCGCAGATCAGCGGCGGCCAGAAACAGCGCGTGGGCATCGCGCGGGCGCTCGCGAGCAAGCCGAAAGTGCTGCTCTCGGACGAGGCCACCTCCGCGCTCGATCCCGAAACCACGCGCGCCATTCTCGATCTGCTGCGCCGGATCAATCGCGAGCTCGGCCTGACCATCGTCCTCATCACGCACCAGATGGAAGTGATCAAGCAGGTGTGCGACCGCGTCGCGGTGCTGGACGCGGGGCGCGTGGTGGAAGAGGGCAAGGTCGTCGATGTCTTCATGCGGCCGCATCACGAAGTGACGCGCGCTTTGATCGGCGACGTCATCGCGCACGAACTGCCGCCCGCGCTGAAGGCCCGCGTGAGCGAGCGCCTCAAGACCGGCAGCGGGCATCTGCTGCGGCTCGCGTTCACGGGCTCGGGCGTCGATCAGCCGATTCTCTCCGAGACCATCCGCCGCTACGAGCTCGATTTCAACATCCTGCATGGCCAGATCGACGAGATCCAGGGCCAGGCGTTCGGCTCGCTCGCGGTGCTGGCGGGCGGGCAACCGGTGAAGGTCGCGGAAGCGATCGACTATCTGCGTTCGCAGGGCGTCGTGGTGGAGGAACTGTCCCATGTTGAGTGAAATGTTCGACATGTTCGTGCAGTCGTTCTGGGAAACGCTGGTCATGGTCGGCATCTCGGGACTCGTGGGCGCCGCCGTGGGCCTGCCGCTCGGCGTGCTGCTCTATCTGACCGACCGCGACGGCGTGCTGCCCAATCTCGCGGTGAATCGCGTGCTCGGCGGCATCGTCAATGCGGTGCGCTCCACGCCGTTCATCATCCTGCTGGTCGCCGTGATTCCGTTCACGCGCCTGATCGTCGGCTCGTCGATCGGCACGGCGGCCGCCGTCGTGCCGCTGACCATCGCCGCCGCGCCGTTCGTCGCGCGGCTGGTCGAAACGGCGCTGCGCGAAGTGGATCGCGGGCTCATCGAAGCCGCGCAGGCCATGGGCGCGTCCACCCGCCAGATCGTCTTCAAGGTGCTGCTGCCGGAATCGCTGCCGGGCGTCGTCGCCGGGCTGACCATCACGTTCGTCTCGCTGGTCGGCTATTCGGCGATGGCGGGCGCGATCGGCGGCGGCGGCCTCGGCGATCTCGGCATCCGCTACGGCTATCAGCGCTTCCTGCCGGAAGTGATGATCACCGTCGTCGTGATCCTCATCGTGTTCGTGCAGCTCGTGCAGTCGTTCGGCGACTGGTTCGTGCGGCGGCTTAGCCACAAATAAATCAATCCAAGAGACCACACCATGCAACGTCGATTCATCCTGAAGTTCGCCGCCGCGCTCCTGAGCGCATCGCTGTTCAACGTCGCACACGCCGAGGACGCCATCAAGATGGGCGTGACGGGCGGCCCGCACGCGCAGATCATGGACGTGGTGAAGCAGGTCGCCGCGAAGAACGGCCTCAAGATCACCGTGATCGAATTCTCGGACTACGTGCAGCCGAATGCCGCACTCTCCGCCGGCGATCTCGACGCGAACAGCTACCAGCATCTGCCGTATCTCGACGCGCAAGTGAAGGATCGCGGCTACAAGCTCATCCGCATCGCGGATACCGTGACGTTTCCGATGGGCATCTACTCGAAGAAGCTGAAGTCGCTTGCGGCGCTGCCGAACGGCGCGCGCATCGCGGTGCCCAACGATCCGACCAACGGCGGCCGTGCGCTGCTGCTGTTGCAGAAGCAAGGTCTCATCAAGCTGCGCGCCGACGCGGGCCTGAAGGCCACGCCGCTCGACATCGCGGAGAATCCGAAGAAGCTGAAGATCGTCGAACTGGACGCGGCGCAGATCCCGCGCTCGCTCGACGATGTCGACGCCGCCGCCATCAACACGAACTTCGCGATGGAAGCGGGTCTCAAGCCGAAGTCGGATGCGATCGCCATCGAGGATCCGCACGGCCCGTACGTGAACATCATCGCGATCCGCGCCGCCGACAAGGACAAGCCGTGGGTCGCCAAGCTGGTGGCGGCGTATCACTCGCCGGAAGTGAAGCAGTTCGTGGAAGGCAAGTACGCGGGGGCGGTCATCACCGCGTGGTAAAGCAGCAAGGAAACGTGACGAATACGGGTTTTCGTGGATTTGAATAGAACGATCGTTCGATAAAAATAGGGAAAATCCTATTGCACGATGACCCGGCCTGCCCGATTGCGGGGAAGTGAGCCGCCGCGTCGCTCGTATAATGACGCTGGGTTGACGTAATCGTAACTTTGGAGCGTGTGGATGAAAATTCTGGTGCCAGTCAAGCGCGTGGTCGACTACAACGTGAAGGTCCGCGTGAAATCGGACAACACGGGCGTCGATATCGCCAACGTGAAGATGTCGATGAACCCGTTCGACGAGATCGCCGTGGAAGAAGCGGTGCGTCTGAGGGAAGCGGGCGTTGCAACCGAAGTGATCGCGGTGTCGTGCGGCGTGACGCAATGTCAGGAAACGCTGCGCACGGCCATGGCGATCGGCGCGGATCGCGGCATTCTGGTCGAATCGGCCGATGAGCTTCAGCCGCTCGCCGTCGCGAAGATCCTGAAAGCGCTCGTCGATCAGGAAAAGCCTGAACTCGTCATTCTCGGCAAGCAGGCCATCGACGACGATTCGAATCAAACCGGCCAGATGCTCGCTGCATTGGCAGGTCTGCCGCAAGCGACGTTCGCATCGAAGGTCGTGATCGCGGATGGCAAAGCCACCGTCTCGCGCGAAGTGGATGGCGGCGCGGAAACGCTGTCGCTGAAGCTGCCGGCTGTCGTGACCACCGACCTGCGTCTCAACGAGCCGCGTTATGTGACGTTGCCGAACATCATGAAGGCGAAGAAAAAGACGCTCACCACGGTGAAACCGGCGGATCTGGGTGTGGATGTCGCGCCGCGTTTGAAGACGCTGAAGGTTGTCGAGCCGCCGAAGCGCAGCGCCGGTATCACGGTGCCGGACGTGAAGACGCTGGTCGAGAAGCTGAAGACCGAAGCCAAGGTGCTGTAAAGGAGACGCGGAAAAATGACGATTCTGGTAATTGCGGAACACGACAACGCGTCGATCAAGGCAGCGACGCTCAATACGGTTGCGGCTGCAACGAAGATCGGCGGCGACGTGCATGTGCTGGTCGCAGGCGCGAACGCGCAAGGCGCAGCCGATGCTGCGGCGAAGATTGCAGGCGTGGCCAAAGTGCTGCTTGCCGATGCGCCTCAACTCGCCGACGGCCTCGCGGAAAATGTCGACGGCACGGTGCTGAACATCGCGAAGGATTATTCGCACATCCTGGCTCCGGCTACGGCTTACGGCAAGAACATCGCGCCGCGTATCGCCGCGCATCTGGATGTCGCGCAGATCAGCGACATCACCGCCGTCGACAGCGCGGACACCTTCGAGCGTCCGATCTACGCAGGCAATGCCATTGCGACGGTTCAATCGAGCGATCCGATCAAGGTCATCACGGTGCGTGCAACGGGCTTCGATCCGGTTGCAGCGGAAGGCGGCAGCGCGACGGTCGAGAAAATCGAAGCCGCCGCCGATGCAGGCATTTCGCAGTTCGTCAGCCGTGAAGTGACGAAGCTGGACCGTCCGGAACTGACGAGCGCGCACATCATCGTGTCGGGTGGCCGTGGCTTGGGCAGCGGCGAGAACTACACGAAGACGCTGGAGCCGCTGGCGGACAAGCTGGGCGCGGCGCTGGGCGCATCGCGCGCAGCGGTCGATGCCGGTTACGTGCCGAACGACTTCCAGGTGGGCCAGACGGGCAAGATCGTCGCGCCGCAGTTGTACGTGGCAGTCGGCATCTCGGGTGCGATCCAGCACTTGGCGGGCATGAAGGACAGCAAGGTGATCGTCGCGATCAACAAGGACGCGGAAGCGCCGATCTTCAGCGTGGCCGATTACGGTCTCGTCGGCGATCTGTTCGCGGTCGTGCCGGAACTGGTGAAAGAGCTGGGCTGAAGCCGCGCCGGGTGAATTGCATTCGCCATGACACGAACGAGGGCGCGACGGATGTTGCGCCCTTTTTTTCGGCTATCAAGGTAAGGGAGGAGACAGGACGATGAGCTACCACGCCCCGCTCAAGGACATGTTGTTCGTGATGAAGGAGTTGGCCGATATCGACGGCATCGCCGCGTTGCCCGGTCACGAGGACGCGGGCTTCGAAACCGCGCAGGCGGTCGTCGAGGAAGCGGCGCGCTTCTGCGGCGAAGTGATTGCACCGCTGAACGTCGCGGGCGACCGGGAACCCAGCGCGTGGGCCAACGGCGAGGTCACCACGACGCCGGGTTTCAAGCAGGCGTTCCGGCAGTTCGCGGAGGGCGGCTGGCAGGGCGTCGTGCATCCGGCGGACTTCGGCGGCCAGGGCTTGCCGAAGCTGATCGCGACGCCGTGCATCGAAATGCTCAATTCGGCGAGTCTCTCCTTCGCGCTGTGTCCGCTCCTGACCGATGGCGCCATCGAAGCGTTGCTCACCGCCGGCAGCGACGCACAGAAGGCGCGCTATCTGCCGAAGTTCATTTCAGGTGAATGGACCGGCACGATGAACCTGACCGAGCCGCAGGCCGGTTCCGATCTCGCGCTGGTACGCACGCGCGCGGAACCGCAGGGCGACGCCACCTACAAGCTGTTTGGCACCAAGATCTTCATCACGTACGGCGAGCACGACATGGCGGAGAACATCGTGCATCTCGTGCTCGCACGCACGCCCGACGCGCCCGAAGGCGTGAAAGGGATTTCGCTGTTCATCGTGCCGAAGTTCCTCGTCAACGAAGACGGCTCGCTTGGCGCGCGCAACGACGTGCAGTGCGTGTCGATCGAACACAAGCTGGGCATCAAGGCGAGCCCGACTGCCGTGCTGCAATTCGGCGACCACGGCGGGGCGGTGGGTCATCTGATCGGCGAGGAGAATCGCGGCCTCGAATACATGTTCATCATGATGAACGCGGCGCGTTTTGCCGTGGGCATGCAGGGCATCGCGGTGGCGGAGCGCGCCTACCAGCAGGCGGTGGCCTACGCCAAGGAGCGCGTGCAGAGCCGTCCCGTCGACGGCAGCGCGAAGGAGCCGGTGACCATCATTCATCATCCGGACGTGCGCCGCATGCTCTCGACGATGCGCGCCTATACCGAAGGCGCCCGCGCGCTCGCGTATGTGGCGGCGTCGCACAGCGACCTGGCCCACGCGCACGCCGACGACGCCGCGCGCCAGAGCCATCAGGCCATTTACGAGTACCTCGTGCCGATCGTGAAGGGATTCAGCACGGAGATGTCCGTCGATGTCGCGAGCCTCGGCGTGCAGGTGCATGGCGGCATGGGCTTCATCGAGGAAACGGGCGCGGCGCAGCATTATCGCGACGCCCGCATCCTGCCGATCTATGAAGGCACAACCGCGATCCAGGCGAACGATCTCGTCGGCCGCAAGACCGTGCGCGACGGCGGCCGCACCGCGCAGGCGCTGCTCGCGCAGATCGACCAGACCATCGCGGCGCTTGCCGAGGTCGAGGGCCAGCCGTTCAAGTCGATGCATCGGCATCTGAGCGCGGGATCGCTGTCGCTGGCGCGCGCGATCGAATTCGTCATCGCGAAGTTCAAGAGCGATCCGAACGCGGTGTTCGCGGGCAGCGTGCCGTATCTGCGGCTGGCGGGCGTCGTGCTGTGCGGATGGCAGATGGCGCGCGCGATGCTCGTCTCGCACGCGAAGCGCTCGGACGACGAACGCTTCCATACGGCCAAGATCGCGACGGCGGAATTTTTCGCGGAGCATATTCTTTCGCTGGCGCCGGGCATCGAGGCGTCGATCGTCAGCGCGAATGGCCGCGAAGGCGTGCTGGCCTTGAGCGAAGACCAGTTCTAGGAATGACAAACGGCGCCGTGGAAGGCGCCGTTTTTGTTCGATGCTTCGAAAGCTCAGGCGTTCGCGTAGCCCGGCCGGCCGTTCACGCCGACGTTGCCTTCATAGCGATGCACCGAGAGGTCATCGGCACGGATCGCGGGCTGCTTGCCCGACATCAGATCCGCCAGCAACTGGCCCGAACCGCACGACATCGTCCAGCCCAGTGTGCCGTGGCCCGTGTTGAGGAACAGGTTCGGCACGCGGGTACGGCCGACGATCGGCGTGCCATCCGGCGTCATCGGGCGCAGGCCGGTCCAGAAGCTGGCCTTCGCGGTATCGCCGCCGCCGGGGAACAGGTCGTTCACGCACATTTCCAGCGTCTCGCGGCGCGCCTGCTTCAGTTCCTTGCTGAACCCGACAATCTCCGCCATGCCGCCGACGCGGATGCGGTCGTCGAAACGCGTGATGGCGATCTTGTAGGTCTCGTCGAGCACGGTGGAGACCGGCGCACGCGCGGCATCGACGATCGGCGCGGTGAGCGAATAACCCTTCAGCGGATACACCGGAATCTTCACGAGATCGCGGAGCAGCTTCGGCGAATAGGAGCCGAGCGCGACGACGTAGGAATCAGCCGTCACCCGTTCCTGGCCGCACTGCACGCCCGCGATGCGGCCGTTGGCGACGAGCAGCGCGTCGATCGACGTGTTGTAGCGGAACTTGACACCGAGCGCCTCGGCCATCGCGGCAAGACGCGTCGTGAACATCTGGCAGTCGCCGGTTTCGTCGTTCGGCAGGCGCAGGCCGCCCGTCAGCTTGTGCGACACGGCGGCGAGCGCGGGTTCGGCCTTCTTCAGTTCGTCCGCGGTCAGCAGTTCGAACGGTACGTTGGCTTCCTTCAGCACGTCGATGTCCTTGCCCGCGCCATCGAACTGTTGCTGCGAGCGGAACAGCTGCAGCGTGCCGCCGGTGCGACCTTCGTACTGGATGCCGGTGTCGGCGCGCAATGCCTGCAGGCAGTCGCGGCTGTATTCGGCGAGACGCACCATGCGGCCCTTGTTGATCGTGTAGCGATCCTGCGTGCAGTTGCGCAGCATCTGCCACATCCATTGCAGCTGGTTCATCGTGCCGTCGAGCCGGATGGCGAGCGGCGCGTGCTTCTCGAACATCCATTTCACCGCCTTGAGCGGTACGCCCGGAGCGGCCCACGGCGATGCATAGCCGGGGGAGATCTGTCCGGCGTTCGCAAAACTCGTTTCGAGCGCGGGGCCTGCTTCGCGGTCGATGACCGTGACTTCGTGGCCCGCGCGTGCGAGGTAATACGCGCTCGTCACGCCAACGACGCCGCTTCCGAGAATAACGATTCGCATGAGAACTCCGACCCGATTCGGTGACGCTTCCGAATGCGCGTGCTTTAAGTGGATCGACGCGGCTATCTGAAGCTCGTATAGTGTTATCGACTATGGTATGGACATCGAGGCAGTTTTAGTTATTGTATTTAGACGGTTTTCAGGAAAAAAACATGAGAACGCAGCGAAATCCCGTGCGCACGCTCGACAAGCTCGATCACAAGATCCTGAACATCCTTCAGGAGGATGGCCGCATCGCGATGAAGGATCTCGCGGAGCGCGTGGGGCTTTCGGTGACGCCGTGCATCGAGCGCGTGAAGCGCATGGAGCGTGACGGCGTCATCACCGGCTATCACGCGCGCGTGAATCCCGCTGAGCTGGGCGCAGCGCTGCTGGTGTTCGTGGAGATCACGCTCGATCACAAGAGCGGCAACATGTTCGACAAATTTCGCCGCGAGGTGCAGAAGATTCCCGAGGTGCTCGAGTGCCATCTCGTCTCCGGCGACTTCGACTATCTGATCAAGGCGCGTATCGGGGAAATGGCCGACTATCGCAAGCTGCTCGGCGACATCCTGCTGCAACTGCCGGGCGCGGTGCAGTCGAAGAGTTATGTCGTGATGGAGGAGATCAAGGAGACGCTGAAAATTCTTGTGGAGGTGTGATTCTTCGCTTGCGTTGCCGTCCGACTACTGTATATTTGTACAGTATTGTTTGACGGATTTGCTGCAATGTCATCGCCCGACCGTGAATATCCTGTCGCGCCTCCCGCGCCGCTGAAAGGGCGCGGCGCGGTCACGAACCTTCAGGGGCGCTACGAGAAGGACGAGCGCGAACGCGTCGACGACGGCTGGCTGCATGCCGTCGAAGGCGAGGAAAACGGCGCGCCGCCGCTGCGCACGCAGATTTTCGAGGAGCGCGCGAAAAGCATCCTCACACGCAACAGCTCGCCGGATATTCCGTTTTCGGTCTCGCTCAACCCTTACCGGGGGTGTGAGCACGGCTGCATTTACTGCTTTGCCCGGCCTACGCACAGTTATCTCGGGCTGTCGCCCGGGCTCGATTTCGAGAGCCGCATCTACGCGAAGGTCAACGCGCCCGAACTGCTCAAGCGCGAACTCGCGAAGCCGAATTACGAGCCCGAACCTATCGCGCTTGGCGTGAATACGGATGCCTATCAGCCCGTCGAGCGCGACCTGCGGCTGACGCGGCGCGTGATCGAAGTGCTGCACGACTACGGCCATCCGTTCGCGGCCATCACGAAGAACTCGCTGATCGAGCGCGACATCGACCTGCTCGCGCCCATGGCGGAACGTGGACAAGTCATGGCCGCCATCACCATCACCACCTTGGACGCGGACATCGCGCGCACGCTGGAGCCGCGTGCATCGACGCCTTCACGGCGTTTGCGCACGGTGCGCGCGCTCGCCGATGCGGGCATTCCGGTGGGCGTCAGCATCGCGCCGGTGATCCCGTTCGTCACGGAGCCGGACTTGGAGCGCGTGCTGGAAGCCTGCGCGGAGGCGGGCGCGACGAGCGCGAGCTATATCGTGCTGCGCTTGCCCTGGGAAGTCGCGCCGCTGTTCAAGGACTGGCTCGCGGCGCACTTTCCGGATCGCGCGGAACGCGTAATGAGCCGCGTGCGCGATATGCGTGGCGGCAAAGACTATGACTCGAATTTTTCGACGCGCATGAAGGGCGAGGGCCTGTGGGCCGACATGTTGCGGCAGCGCTTTCGCCAGGCAACCCGGCGGCTGGGACTGAATGCGCGGCAGCGCGGCATTCTGGATATGTCCGAGTTCCAGTGCCCGGAAAAGCGGGCCGCAGCCGTGAAGGCCGCAGCGGCGCCGCTGAATCCGCAGCTCGACCTGTTCTGAAGCTTATTGCGAGAGCGTCTTGGCCGCCTGGACCTGGCCTTCGAAATACGTCTGGAAGGTCAGCGCGAGACCGGTCATCAGCAGGAAGGCGCCGATCAGCAGCGAAAAAATCACGATGAAGATGACTGTCCAGCCGGAGCGGCTGTTGCGTCCGGTATGCGCGTTGAACTGCGCGTCCCATTTGGCGTCGGGGCGCAGGCCGTAGACAATCGCCGACAAAAACGCCGCCAGCAGCGAAACGGCGCCGGGGAAGGCCAGCGCCCAGCCGAGCAGCGAGGCGCGCTCGGTTTCCTTCAGCAGCAGATAGCCGAACGCCCCCAGCACAATGCCGACGATATGCGCCCAGCCGTACTTGTCGCGCAGCCCATACAGATAGAAACGATGCAGGCCGATCGAGCCGAACAGGAAGGCGAGCGCCGCGGTGAGCGTCTTCGAACGGAAATAGGGCGGGACCTGCTTGCCGGCAGGGTTCGAGCCGGAGGGCGTGGCGACGGACGAGGAAGTCATCAGCGAAGGCGGTGGTAAAGGAGAGTGCAGCGGGAGTGCGGGCGTCATTTTACGCCCGCGCGTGCCCCGAACACCGATGCCACGATGCCGCACGGGACTGATTTCCGGTATCCGTGAATCTCGCGAAGCGATCTTTTGAACGGCCCTGCATCCAAAAAATGCTTCAAGTGTTTGGTGGCGCAGTGAAATCCGGCTATAATCGCCTGTTCTCGTTGTTCCGAACCCCGGTTTTCAAGGATTTCAGCATGGTCATCATCCGCTTGGCTCGTGGCGGCTCGAAGAAGCGCCCGTTCTACAACATCGTCGCAACTGATTCGCGTAGCCGTCGTGACGGCCGCTTCATCGAGCGCGTGGGTTTCTACAACCCGGTCGCCACGAAGGGCGAATCGCTCCGTATCGCTCAGGACCGCCTGACGTACTGGAAGGAAGTCGGCGCACAACTGTCGCCGACGGTCGAGCGCCTGGTCAAGCAGGCTCAGCAAGCTCAGCCGGCTGCGTAAGCGGCTACCTGAGCCAGCTGCGCACGCTAGCTTAGACCACGCAACACAACGCTCGAAACCTGCCCAAAGGCTCGCCGATGTCCACGCGCGATTCAGAATCCGGACGCGCTGCCGGAAGCATCGGTCAGCCACAACCGGGGCAAGATGAAGGTTCCGCCACGTTTGGCGCATTCGTCCGCAAGCCGGGCGGGCGCCGCGTGGCGACCGACGTTTCGAGTGGCAAGGTTTCGAGTGGCAACGCAAGTGGCACTCAGCCGGACGGCGCAATCGAGCCGGTCAAGGCTTTGCCTGACGACGCCGTCGAAGTCGGTTTCATTGCCGATGCCTACGGTCTCAAGGGCTGGGTCAAGATCGTCCCGCACGCCGGCGGCAAGCAGGGCGGCGACGCCTTGCTGAACGCCAGGCGCTGGTGGCTCGTGAAGGGCCGCGAACGCAAGTCCGCGCGCTGCATGCAGTCCAAAGTGCACGCCGACACCATCGTCGCGCGCCTGGGCGGCTGTGATGACCGTGATCTGGCCATGTCGCTGAAAGGGCATACGGTGCATATCGCGCGCAGCGATTTCCCGAAGCTCGCCAGCGAAGACGAATTCTACTGGGTCGACCTGCTCGGCCTGGATGTCGAAAATGAAGCCGGCGTGGCCCTGGGCCGTGTCGCGGACCTGATCGACAACGGCGCACATTCCATCCTGCGGATCGAGTATCCGGACACCAGCAAGGAAGGCGCGCCCATCATCGGCGAGCGGCTGATTCCGTTCGTCGGCGTGTATGTGAAGACGGTGGACCGCGCGGCGAAGCGTATCGTCGTGGACTGGGACGCCGACTATTGAACCTCGGCACGTTACGGAGAGAGCGATGCAGTTCGATGTCGTGACGCTCTTTCCCGAGATGTTTCGCGCGCTGACCGACTGGGGCATCACCAGCCGGGCGGTCAAGCAGGAACGGTTCGGTCTGCGCACGTGGAATCCGCGTGACTTCACGACCGACAACTACCGCACCGTCGACGATCGTCCCTATGGCGGCGGTCCCGGCATGGTCATGCTGGCGCGTCCGCTGGAAGCCGCGCTGCATGCCGCGAAGGCGGCGCAGCGCGAGCAGGGTATCGCAGCGACGCGCGTCGTGATGATGTCGCCGCAAGGCGCCACGCTGAACCACGAGCGCGTGATGCAGTTCGCTGAAGAGCCCGGTCTGGTGCTGCTGTGCGGCCGTTACGAAGCCATCGACCAGCGTCTGATCGATCGCGAAGTGGACGAAGAAGTCAGCCTCGGCGACTTCGTGCTCTCGGGCGGTGAACTTCCGGCCATGGCGCTGATGGACGCAGTGGTCCGGCATCTGCCCGGTGTGCTGAATGACGCGCAATCGGCGGTGCAGGACAGTTTCGTGGACACTTTGCTGGACTGTCCGCACTACACGCGGCCTGAAGAGTACGAAGGCGTGCGTGTCCCGGATGTGCTGCTCGGCGGCCATCACAAGGAAATCGAGGCGTGGCGCAGGCGTGAAGCATTGCGCAACACGCTCGCCAAGCGGCCCGATCTGATCGCGCGGGCGCGCAAGGGCAAGATGTTGAGCCGTGCCGATGAGGCATGGCTCGCAGAACTCGCAAAGGAAGCGTCGAAACCTGCCTAGGTTTCGGGCCGACGAGCGGGACACAGGGGGCGTCGAGTCGCATCGGCGCCTGAAGCAAACCCATCCTCTACCGGGGCCTTCATTTCAGGCACACAACTCCGGCAAGATGGCACAAGGAGTCAGTAATGAATCTGATTGAACAACTCGAGAAGGAAGAGATCGCACGCGTTCTGGGCGAGAAGAGCATCCCCGACTTCGCGCCGGGCGATACCGTCGTCGTCAACGTGAACGTGGTCGAAGGCACGCGCAAGCGTGTCCAGGCTTACGAAGGCGTCGTCATTGCGAAGCGCAACCGTGGCCTGAACTCGAACTTCATCGTCCGCAAGATCTCGTCGGGCGAAGGCGTCGAGCGTACGTTCCAGACCTACTCGCCGCTGCTCGCAAGCATCGTCGTGAAGCGTCGTGGTGATGTTCGCCGCGCAAAGCTGTACTACCTCCGCGAGCGTTCGGGCAAGTCGGCTCGAATCAAGGAAAAGCTGGTCTTCAAGGGCAAGTCGGCGCCTGCTGCCGAGTAAGTCGTCGCAGCAAGACCGCGCACGAGTCCTCCGAAAAAAGCACCCTCGCGGGTGCTTTTTTCTTTGGTGTGTTCAAATCAGGACTTCGGCAGCCCCGTCCCCCTCCGTCTCCTACCCGTAACCAATCCGTGTCCACCGGCAAGACTTCGACTCCGCGCATCCTCGAACCCGAAAAAATGCCTGTCGCGGCGACGGGCGAAGCGCTCCCGCCCATCGCGCCCGAGCGCCTCTCGCCGGAAGGCTTGCGCGCGCGCTTCGCCATGCAACTCGACTGGCAGCAGGAAGAACGCGAACAGCGCATCAAGGCGATTGGCGGCGACCCGCGCGTGGCGTCGGTGCTGGTGGCGCTGGTCAAGCGCGAGGGCGGCCTGACCGTGCTGCTGACTCAACGCGCCGATCACCTGTCGGACCATGCTGGCCAGATCAGTTTTCCGGGCGGCCGCCGCGAGCCGGAAGACGCCGATGCCGCCGCCACCGCCTTGCGCGAGGCGAAGGAAGAGGTCGGGCTGGACGCTGAACATTGCGAGGTCATCGGCGCGATGCCCGAGTATCTGACGGGCACGGGCTTCAAGGTGACGCCGGTGGTCGCGCTGGTCTCGCCGCCGTTCACGCTGCACGCCGACACCTGCGAAGTGGCCGACATCTTCGAAGTCCCGCTCGCCTGGCTGATGAATCCCGCCAACCACGAAGTGCGCGTTTTCCGCTGGGAAGGCGGCGAGCGTCGTTTTTTTGCCATGCCCTACGTGCCGGGCGAAGGAAAGGCGCCCTATTTCATCTGGGGCGCAACGGCTGGCATGTTGCGCAATTTCTACCGCTTCCTCGCGGCCTGAACGTCAACGCGCACGGCAAGCGGACGCAGCGTCGGTGCGCGCAATGACGTCGCGCGTGGAAGGCCGCAAACGCTGTGCTATCGTTACGCGAAACTCGAACTAACCGACTGTTTCGGCGCTTGGCATGACTTTTTTCTCTGTATTGCTGGCTCTCATCCTCGAGCAAGTGCGCGCGCTCAAGCCGCACAACCCGGTTGCGGCGTTGCTCCAATACCATGCGGAATCCACCGCGCATGGCTTCGACGCCGGCAAGCAGAAGCACGGCATCGTCGCGTGGCTGGTGGTCGTGCTGCCGTGGACGCTCGTCGTCGGACTGGTCTACTACGTCCTGTACCACATCAACTTCGTGCTCGCGTTCCTGTGGAACGTGGTCATCGTCTACTTCACGCTGGGCTTTCGCCAGTTCAGCCACTATTTCACCGACATCCATCTCGCGCTCAACAACGATGACGTACCGCGCGCGCGCGAAGTGCTGACCGAGTGGACCGGCATCGATACGGTCGACATGCCTGTCAGCGAAATCGTGCGTCATACGCTGGTGCATGCGGTCGTGGCGTCGCATCGGCACGTGTTCGGCGTGTTCTTCTGGTTCCTGATTCCGATCGGCCCGGCAGGCGCCGTGCTGTATCGCATTGCCGAGTATCTGGCGCGGGCGTGGTCGAAGCCGGATCCCGAGCGCACCGCCGAGTTCTCCTCGTTCGCGCAGCGCGCGTTCTTCGTGATCGACTGGGTGCCGGCGCGGCTGACGTCGCTGGGCTTTGCGATCGTCGGCAACTTCGAGGACGCGATCTACGCGTGGCGCAATCACGCCCGCCAATGGCCGGATGCGAACGAAGGCGTCCTGCTCGCGGCAGGCAGCGGTGCGCTTGGCGCGCGGCTCGCGGGCCCGCTCGCCGAACCGCTTTCGGTCGAGGCGCTGGCCGTGGGCGAAGCCGGTCCGTTACCCGTCGGCGACGACTGCACGCCGCGCACGCTGCAATCGGCGGTCGGGCTCGTATGGCGCGCCGTGATCCTGTGGATGCTGCTGCTGCTCATGCTGACCATCGCCGTCTGGCTGGCCTGATCAGTCGTCAATCGTCGAGCGGATCGCGCGGCGTCTGGCACTGCCAGCACACCGTGAATTGCGGCTCCAGCCACTCACCGCATTGCTTGCATTTCCAGGGCCGGGCGTTCGCGTCCGGCCCTTTTCGTGCGCGCTCCAGAAGGCGCAATGCCAGTGCTTCGTCGCGATCGTCGGTAATCCAGATTTCCGGCGCGCACTGATCCGCCGGAATCTCTCCCATCGCGCCATTCAAATAGCGGTTGTGCAGCTCGCACGGCACGCCCGCGGTCGCCAGCACGTTCACCCAGTGCTGCGCCGTGATGAGATTCGGGGCGCGCGTGAGACGCTTCATCGAACGATCTGACTCGCTTCGTGCACCAGTTGCGCATAGAGCGCGTGTCGTTCGGGGCGGATCTTGCCAGCTTCGACTGCCTCGAGCACCGCACAGCCCGGCTCATGCAGATGATGGCAATTGTAGAAGCGGCACTCGCCGAGATACGGCCGGAAATCCGCGAAGGCGCGTTCGAGCTGGCCTTCGCTCAGATGATGCAGGCCGAATTCCTGGAAACCGGGCGAGTCGATCAACGCGCCGCCGCCGGGCAGCTTATAGAGCCGCGTGAAGGTGGTCGTATGGCGGCCGCTGTTGAGCGCAGAGGAGATTTCGCGCGTGGCGGCGTCGGCATCGGGCACGAGCAGGTTGACCAAGGTGGATTTGCCCATGCCGGACTGGCCGAGCAGGATCGTCGAGCGGTCTTTCAGGCGCGCGTCGAGCAATGGATGCACGTTGCCGGGCGTGTGCTTCGCGGAGAGTTCGACCACCGCGTAACCCAGGTCGCGATACGGCGCGAGCCGTTCGCGCGCGAGCGGCAGCGCGCCTTCCACATCGATCTTGTTGAGCACGATCAGCGCTTCCAGCCCGTGCGCCTCCGCTGCGACCAGCGCGCGGCCGAGCAGGTCGCCGCTGAAGTGCGGTTCGGTGGCGAGCACGATCATGAGCTGATCGAGATTGGCCGCGAACAGCTTCGACTTGAACTGATCCGAGCGATACAGCAGATTGCGCCGCTCGCCGATCTCGACGATCACGCCCTGATCCGCCGACGATTGTTCGCAGATCACGTGATCGCCGACCGCCACCTCACTTTTCTTGCCGCGCGGAAAGCACTGCAAGAGCGCGCCGCCGTCATCGGGCATCACCAGATAGTGACGGCCGTGCGCCGCGATCACTGTGCCTTCGAAGCGCGCGCCCACGTCGGGGCGCCCGGAACCGCGCGTCATGCGGCGTGCTGCATCAGACGGTCGATGCGTTGTGATGCGGGCGGATGGGAATAGTAGAACGCGGTGTAGAGCGGGTCGGGCGTGAGCGTCGACGCGTTGTCCTCGTAGAGCTTGACGAGCGCATTCACGAGGTCTTTCGGATCGGTCTGGCTGGCGGCGAAGGCATCGGCTTCGAACTCGTTCTTGCGCGAAGTCAGGCTGCCGAGCGGCGTGATGAAGAACATGAACACCGGCAGCACGAGCATGAACAGCACGAGCGCGAGGCCGTTGTTGCTGCCGACGAGCGACGGCCGCACGCCGAGCCCTTCATAGAACCAGACGGTCTGCACGAGCCAGCCGAGCAGCGCGAGCATGGCGAGGCTGATGCCGAACATCACGATCATCAGTTTCAGCACGTGACGGCGCTTGAAGTGGCCGAGTTCGTGCGCGAGCACCGCCTCGATTTCGCTGCCGGAGAGGCGCGCGAGCAGGGTATCGAAGAAGACGATGCGCTTGGCCGCGCCGAAGCCCGTGAAATACGCGTTGCCGTGCGCCGAACGGCGGCTGCCGTCCATCACGAACAGGCCCTTGGCGGCGAAGCCGGTGCGCGACATCAGGTTCGTGATGCGCGCGACGAGCGCTTCGTCCTTCAGCGGTTCGAACTTGTTGAAGAGCGGGGCGATGAAGCTCGGATAGATGATCATCGCGAGCAGCTGGAAGGCGACCCAGACCATCCAGGTCCAGAGCCACCAGTAGGCGCCGGCGCGATCCATCAGCCAGAGCGTGAGCAGCAGCAGCGGCGCGCCGATCACGGCGGCGAGCACCGTGCCCTTCACGAGATCGACGAAGAACAGCTTCTTCGACATGCGGTTGAAGCCGAACTTCTCCTCGACCACGAAGTGACGGATGTAGTCGAAGGGCAGGTCGATGAGACTCGTGATCACGATCACCGACGCCACCAGCGCAATCTGCCCGAGATAGCCGCGCCCGAGCCAGCCGGAGATCGCGAGATCGAGCGCCTGCACGCCGCCGAGCAGCGTCAGGGCGACCAGCACGACCGCGCTCGTGACGACTTCGATCATCGTGAGGCGGGTGCGTTCGACCGTGTAATCTGCCGCGCGCTGGTGCGCCGCGAGCGGTATGGTCCCCGAGAATTGCGCCGGCACGCTCTCGCGATGCCCGGCGACGTAGCGAATCTGGCGCGACGCCAGCCAGAGCTTGGTCGCGACCATGCCGACCAGGGCGACGACGAACAGCGTCGAGAAAGCGAGAGTGAGGTTGGCCATCCGGGAATTCCGATTGAACTATGCGAGAATTATAGGTTCTTGGCTGCGCCGGCGTTGTCACATCCTGCAAGGATTCCAGTGCCGCTCCGTCGTGGCTTTCTCCCCTTCAGGCCGCTTTCATGACCGAACTCTCCGCCGCTCCAGAATCCGCGAAGCCCGCCGATGACACCACGCTCGTGCGCAGCGACATGAATCTCGTGTGGCTGGACATGGAGATGACCGGCCTCGATCCCGACAATGACAAGATCATCGAGATCGCGGTGGTCGTGACTAATTCGACGCTCGACAAGCTCGTGGAGGGGCCGGTGCTGGCCATCCATCAGTCGGACGAGACGCTTGGCCGCATGGACGAGTGGAATCGCAACACGCATGGCCGCTCGGGGTTGATCGAGCGCGTCAAGGCCTCGACGGTCGATGAAGCCGAAGCCACGCGGCAGATTCGCGAGTTCCTCGGCCAGTACGTGCCGCCGGGCAAGTCGCCGATGTGCGGCAATTCCATCTGCCAGGACCGCCGCTTCATGGCGCGCTGGATGCCGGAGCTGGAAACGTTCTTCCATTACCGCAACCTGGACGTCAGCACGCTCAAGGAACTGTGCCGCCGCTGGCAGCCGGCCATCTACAAGGGCTTCCAGAAGCGCGCGATGCACACGGCGCTCGCCGACATCCACGAATCCATCGACGAACTCAAGTACTACCGCCAGCACTTCCTGATTCCGGCGGCGTCGGCATCAGCGTCCGCGGCCGGCACGCCGTAATCACGCCTGCGGCGCGCGCCGCGCGCTTTTCGGGCGGAACGCGGCGACCACGTCGGGCCGCGTCTCGATATACGGCCCGCCAATCAGGTCGATGCAATACGGCACCGCCGCGAAAATGCCCGGCACCTTCTGCGTGCCGTCGGCGTCCTTCAAACCTTCGAGCGTCTCGCGGATCGACTTCGGCTGGCCCGGCAGGTTGATGATCAGCGCGGCGTGATCCGCCGTCTCGCGGATCACCGCGACCTGGCGCGACAGTATCGCCGTGGGCACGAAATTCAGACTGATCTGACGCATTTGTTCGCCGAAGCCGGGCATCGGTTTCGTGGCGACCGCGAGCGTGGCTTCCGGCGTGACATCGCGCCGCGACGGTCCGGTGCCGCCGGTGGTCAGAACGAGATCGCAGCAAAGCGTATCGACGAGTTCGACGAGCGTCGCGGAGATGGTGGCCGCGTCGTCGTGGATCAGGCGCGTCTCGGCGCGGAAGGGCGTGGCGAGCGCTTCGCCCAGCCATGTTTCCAGCGACGGCAGGCCCTTGTCCTCATAGACGCCCTGCGACGCGCGGTCGCTGATCGACACGAGGCCGACGATCAGCTCGTCCGGATGACTACGCTTCGGTGTCGTCGTCACGGCCGTCCTCGTCGCCTTCGCTGTCATCGTCATCGTCCACCAGGCCCGCCGCGGTCTTGATCCACTGGAACAGTTCGCGGTAATAGCGCGGCGGCTTCTGCTGCTCGCGCTCCTTGCGCGCATTGCGGATCAGCGTGCGGCCTTCCTGCGGATCGACGCCCGGATGGTTGCGGATGAATTCGGTCAAGGCAGCGTCGTCGGCGAGCAGTTTCTCGCGCGTGCGCTCGATCCAGTGCAGGCGCGCGGTCTCGGCCTTGTTCACGCCGCGGAAGGTATCCATTGCCGTGCGCAGCGCAGCGGTTTCGTCTTCGTGCAGCGAACGCATCAGCTTGCCGACATACTGCAACTGACGGCGCTTGCCTTCGTGATCGGTGATGCGGCGCGCCTCGCGCACGGCGTCGCCGAGCGTCTCGGGCATCGGCATGCGTTTCAGCGCGTCTTTCGGCAATGCAATGAGCGCTGCGCCCAGCTCCTGCAGCGCGTGCATGTCGCGCTTCAGCTGGGATTTGCTCGGACGGTCGTAGCCGTGATCGTCGGCGTCGCGCTCGTCGTCGCGGCCGGCATCGATCGGTTGAATGCGGGTTTTACGGTTCATCCCGACATTGTAGCTTGCGGCCGTGCGCTGCCCGGGGCGCGCGCACCCTTCGTTGACGATACCTGCGGGTGAATGCGCGCGCTCCTTGCTATGATCGCGGGATACGCCAATCCCGCTGTTCGACGTCTGCTGTGAGACGTCCCGAACCGGGAAATCCGAAGCAACCACGACATGCGCGGGCGCGCGGCGCCCGACTTCCAAAGGCAACCAACATGGCAGCAGACATGGACGTCAAGCAACGCTATTTCCCGCACACGCAGGACGAGCTGAAGGAGATCGCCTCCGACATCCTGCGCTACGCGAAAGAGCTCGGCGCGAGCGATGCCGCCACCGAAATCTCCGAAGGCGACGGCCTTTCAGTGAGCGTGCGGCGCGGCGAAGTCGAAACCATCGAACACAACCGCGACAAGATGGTCGGCGTGACGGTGTTCATCGGCAAGAAGCGCGGCAACGCGAGCACCGCCGACTTCACGCGCGACGCGTTGCGCGACACGGTTGCCGCCGCGTACAACATCGCGCGCTTCACGGCCGAGGACAGCGCGGCGGGTCTCGCCGAAGAGGAACTGCTCGAGCAGGCGCCGCAGGATCTCGATCTCTATCACCCGTGGGACGTCGACGCCGAAGAGGCCGCCGACATCGCCCGCCGCGCCGAAGCCGCTGCTTTCGCCGTCGACCGTCGCGTGAGCAATTCGGAAGGCGCGAGCGTCTCCGCGCAGCACTCGCAGTTCGTGCTCGCCACCTCGCGCGGCTTCATGGCGGGCTATCCGTACTCGCGGCACTACATCGCGTGCGCGCCGATCGCGGCAGCGGGCCGCGACATGCAGCGCGACGACTGGTACACGTCAAAGCGCGACGCAGCCAGTCTCGCCGCGCCCGAAGCAGTGGGACGCTACGCGGCGGAACGCGCGCTCGCGCGTCTGGGCGCGAAGAGTCTCGACACGCGCAAATGCCGCGTGCTGTTCGAGGCGCCGCTCGCGGCCGGCATTCTCGGCGCGTTCGTGCAGGCCGTGAGCGGCGGCGCGCTGTATCGCAAGACCACGTTCCTGGTCGACAGCCTCGGCAAGCCGGTGTTCGCGCCGCATATCCAGATCGTCGAGGATCCGCACGTGAAGGGCGGCATGGGCAGCGCGCCGTTCGACGAGGAAGGCGTGCGTACGCAGCGTCGCAACGTCGTGGACGACGGCGTCGTGCAGGGCTATTTCCTGTCGACGTACTCGGCCCGCAAGCTCGGCATGCGGACCACCGGCAACGCCGGCGGCTCGCACAACCTGAGCATGCGCAGCACGCACACGAAGCCGGAAGACGACTTCGAGGCGATGCTCAAGAAACTCGACACGGGCTTGCTGCTGACCGAACTGATGGGGCAGGGCGTGAACTACGTGACCGGCGATTATTCGCGCGGCGCGTCGGGCTTCTGGGTCGAGAACGGCAAGATCGTGCATGCCGTCGAGGAAATCACCGTGGCGAGCACGCTGCAGGAGATGTTCCGCCACATCGAGGCGATCGGCGCGGATACGGTCGTGCGCGGCACGAAGGAGATCGGTTCGGTGCTGATCGAGCGGATGACGGTGGCGGGTCAGTAAGCTGTCCGACTTCGACGTTGCCAAGACAAAGCCCCGGTCATGCCGGGGCTTTTGTCATTGTGTCATTCCGACGGCGCAATGCGCTCGTAGGTCACGAATGCAAACGCGAAGTCATTCGGCGCCGCCGCGCGATGCGGCTCACGCGACACTTCCCGCCACAGCTCGGGATCGGGCGCGGGAAAGCGCGTGTCGCCGTCGAAATCGGCGTCGATCTCGGTGACGATCAGCTTGTCCGCGCGCGCGACGGCGTCCTGATAAAGCTGCGCGCCGCCAATCAGAAACGCTTCGTGCGCCGGTTCGAGCGCGAGCGCGGCTTCCAGGTTCGTCACGACGTCGCAGCCTGCGTAGCGCCGCGTGGCATCGCGCGACACCACGATGTTGCGCCGCCCGGGCAAGGGCCGGCCAATCGATTCATGCGTCTTGCGGCCCATGATGATGGGCGCGCCCATCGTCGTGCGCTTGAAGAAGGCGAGGTCTTCGGGCAGGCGCCAGGGCAGTTGGTTGTCGCGGCCGATCACGCCGTTGCGTGCGCGGGCGACGATCAGGGTCAGCGTCGTCATGGGAAGGTCGGAGTCGAGGCAAACGGCGCGTGTGGTCTGCGCCGCCGGGCCTTTGATTCTAACCGACGGATCCCGCGCGGACGCGGGCCCTCACGACGATGGCGGGTCGTCGTCGAATGCCACGGGCGCGAGCGGTGCCGAAGGGGCTTCCGGCGCGGGAGGGGCTTCGTCCCACAGGGTTACGCTGATGCCGACGCCGCCTGGCCGGAGGGCGGCGCGCAGCGCGTACGGATCGTCGTCCTCGAACGGGTCGCTTGAATGCGTATCGCGGGAATCGGCGCGCTGGAATGAACTATCGAGTGCCATCTTGACGACATAACCCAAGGTAACTATTCCCGGATTCGGAAAACATCTGGAAATAAAGTAATCATCGCGTCGGTAAAGGCGATTATGCGAACGATGATAGTCATATGAGTTTTGTACGCACGTTCGGCAAATAAGTCGTTTTTACGCTCCGACAATGCACGACTTTAGCGAGATGCATGCCATCGGCGTGGATCCATTGAGGGGTAAAGCAGGTCGGAAATATTGCGGGAAACGCGGCCCGAATAACGGGCGAAAACGTTTCAATGGTGAAACGTCACGTCAGAAAAACCTGAAGTCCGTGCGATTCCGGTATAAGATTTTGTCGTATCAAATTGTGCGCAAAGCTTTTAATAAATATGTGAGAAATTCTTGCCAAGCCCGTCCTATCAGGGTTTTGTGGCGGTTTCGTTCGCCTCGGGCGATATTTGTTTTCGGGGTTTCTGGGTTATAGTAGTCTCTCAAAAACAGCACAGAATCAGACATAAAGGGTTTCGTGGAAGGGTGCAAGGGGTTCCGCGCCATGTCCCGGGGGCGATGTATCGAACTGCAAGTCCTGCTGTAAATGCACTGGCAAACATGCGAGGACAACGAAGTCTGCGATGTAGCGCGAGCCTTGACTACGCGACCTTTTCAACGAACGTTGAACTAAGGATCTGAATAATGGACGTCGCTCGGCGGCAACTCATATACGTGACTCGCGATCCAAGCGAGACGCTGTGCGCGCGTTTCGAGGAGCGCGGCTGGCACATCGAAATCGTCGCGAGCGCACGCGACACGCGCAAGGCCTTGCGCAATGACGTGGCAACAGGCGGTCTGCTCGATCTGTCGAGCCATTTCGAATCGCATGAACTGGCGGCGTTCGAATCGTCGCTGACCATGACCAACGTGGGCTGGGTGGCGGCGACCGTCGCGGGCCAACTGGAAGATTCCGCCGTACGGCGCCTGATTCGCGATTATTGTTTCGATTACGTCACGCTGCCGACGTCGAACGACCGCGTCGTCGATTCCGTCGGGCATGCTTACGGCATGGTTGCACTGCATGACGCAGCGTCGAACGACGCGCGCAGCGAAGGCCGCGCGGAAGGCGAGATGGTCGGCTCGTGCGACGCGATGCTCGCGCTGTTCCGCTCCATCCGCAAGGTCGCGATGACCGACGCCCCCGTCTTCATCTCCGGCGAATCGGGCACCGGCAAGGAACTCACCGCCGTGGCCATCCACGAACGCTCCGCGCGCCGCGACCAGCCGTTCGTCGCGATCAACTGCGGCGCGATTCCCGCGCATCTGCTGCAATCGGAGCTGTTCGGCTACGAACGCGGCGCCTTTACCGGTGCGAACCAGCGCAAGATCGGCCGGGTGGAAGCGGCCAACGGCGGCACGCTGTTCCTCGACGAAATCGGCGACCTGCCGCTCGAAAGCCAGGCCAGCCTGCTGCGCTTCCTTCAGGAACGCAAGGTCGAACGTCTGGGCGGTCACGGCTCGACGCCCGTGGACGTGCGCATTATCTCGGCCACGCACGTCGACATGCAGACGGCGATGATCGAAGGACGTTTCCGCGCCGACCTGTATCACCGGCTGTGCGTGCTGCAGATCGACGAGCCGCCGCTCAGGGCACGCGGCAAGGACATCGAGTTGCTGGCGAAGCACATGCTCGACCGCTTCAAGAAGGACGCGAGCCGTCGTTTGCGCGGCTTTTCGCCGGACGCCATCGCCGCGATTCACAACTACGGCTGGCCGGGCAACGTGCGCGAGCTGATCAATCGCGTGCGGCGAGCGATCGTCATGTCGGAAGGGCGCCAGATCACCGCGCGTGATCTCGAACTCGGCGAATACGTGGAAGTCGCGCCGGTGTCGCTGGCGCAGGCGCGCGAGGCGGCCGAGCGTCAGGCAATCGAACTCGCGCTGTTGCGGCATCGCGGGCGTCTCGGCGATGCCGCCCATGAACTGGGCATTTCGCGCGTGACGCTGTATCGCCTGTTGAGCGCGCACGGCATGCGTCATATCGAGGTCGACGCGCCGCCGGAACACGCAACACGCGGCTGAATCCGGCTGCCGGATCCTGCTTGAGAACGGGCGCCCATGGCGCCCTTTTTCATTGCAGCGCCCGCACATGGCATCGCGAGCGTGGCGCCTGCGCGCTTGGTAGAATCGCTTTTTCCGCCTTCCGTTCGCGAGGGCGTGCGGCATTCCCAAGGAACATCGAATGAAACAGTATCTCGAGCTCGTCCAGACGATCCTCGATACCGGCACGTGGCAGGAAAACCGCACGGGCATTCGCACGATCAGCATCCCCGGCGCCATGCTGCGCTATGACCTTCAACAGGGATTTCCCGCCGTCACCACCAAGAAGCTCGCGTTCAAGTCGGCGATTGGCGAGCTGGTCGGTTTTCTGCGCGCGTCGAAAAGCGCGGCGGACTTTCGCGCGCTCGGCTGCAAGGTTTGGGACGCCAACGCCAACGACAATCCGCAGTGGCTCGAGAATCCCTATCGCCAGGGTCCGGACGATCTCGGCGACGTCTACGGCGTGCAGTGGCGCAAGTGGCCGGCATACAAACTGGTCGATGCGCGTTCCGGCGACCAGATCGCCGATGCGACCAATCGCGGCTATCAGCTCGTCACGAGCTTCAGCGAGAACGGGCGCGAGCAGGTGTTGCTGTACAAGGCGATCGATCAGTTGCGGCAGTGTCTTGATACGATCATCGAGCGTCCGACCGACCGGCGCATTCTGTTTCACGCATGGAATCCCGCCAAGCTCGATGAAATCGCGCTGCCCGCGTGCCACCTGCTGTACCAGTTCATCCCGAACGCGACGACGCGCGAGATTTCGCTGTGCCTGTATATCCGCAGCAATGACGTCGGCCTCGGCACGCCGTTCAACCTGACCGAGGGCGCGGCGCTGCTGCATCTGGTCGGGCGGCTGACGGGCTATACGCCGCGCTGGTTCAGCTATTTCATCGGTGACGCGCATATCTATGAAAACCAGCTCGACATGCTGAACGAGCAATTGAAGCGCGAACCGTATCCTTCGCCGCAGTTGATCATCTCGGACCGTGTGCCGGACTATGCGGTCACGGGACGATACGAGCCTGAATGGCTGGAGAAGATCGAGCCGACGGACTTCGCGCTCGAAGGCTACCGGCATCACGAGCCGCTTACCGCGCCGATGGCCGTGTAAGCGGCTGTTCTGACCCGTCTGATGCTTGAAAATGCGTGGCTTCGGCCGCGCATTTTTCGTTTCAGACGACGACGCTCAGCTCCGGTGATGATCGTTGCCGCCGCCGTGTTGGGGCTGCTGGGCTTGCTGCGGTTGCTGCGGCTGCGGATGGGGCTGCTGCTGCGGTTGCTGCGGCTGCGGTTCGCGATGCGGCTGCTGCATCTGCGGCGGTGCCTGGTGTACCTCCTGATGCATCGGTTGGCGCTGGGGCGCGGGATGAAACTCCGCCGGCCGTTGAGCTTGCTGCTGCGGCATGGGTGTCTGCGCGTGCGGCTGCTCGACGTGGGCCGGGCGATAAGGCTGGGGCTGCGGCTGCGGCGCGTGCTGAGCCATGGGGGCTTGGGGCGGCTGAGGCGGGTGCTGAGCAAAGCCTGCTTGCGGCGGCTGAGGCTGCGCTTGAACCGGCGCGCGCTGAGCAAAGCCTCCTTGCGGCGTCCGCGGCTGCGCTTGAGTCGGCGCGTGCTGCGCGAAGCCTCCTTGCGGCATCTGCGGCTGCGCTTGAGTCGGCGGGTGCTGAGCGAAGCCCGCTTGCGGCGTCTGCGGCTGCGCCTGAGTCGGCGGGTGCTGAGCAAAGCCCGCCTGCGGCTGCATCGGCGCTTGGGACGCGCCGCGATAGACCTGCGGCGTATGCGGCCCAGCCACTTGTGCTTGCTGAGCCGCAGGCGCGTGAGGCGTGTTCATGACCGGGTGTCCCGGCGCGGCATCGCCATGTGATGAGTGCGGGGCGGCGCCGAACTGTGCCTGTTGCGGCGGGCGCGGCACGCCATTGCCATGCGGTTGAGCCGGCTGTCCGACGCCCGGTGCAGCAGCGAATCCTGGCCGCTGCGGCGCGCCGGGCGAGGGCGAGTTCGGTGCATTGGGCACATGCGGTGCATTCATCGCATGCGCCGCATTAAACGCAGCCCCGTCGGCGATCACCTGCCGAGCCGGCCCATGCGTCGCGACGAGATGTACCGGTTCATTACGTGGCGCGGCAGCCCGCGCATCACCGTGCTGCGGAACACGGCCCTGAAACGCAGGCGGTGCAACCGGCGCGCGCGTCGCCACGACGGGACGCGTGTAACCGCCCTGCGGCGGCCGATAGTCCGTGCGCCGCGCGCCCGGCGCGAAACTGTCGCGGGTTGGCGCGATGCCCGGCGCACCCGCGAAGAAATGCGGATTGCGCAGACGCGCCGGATCAACGGCATACGGCTGGCGCCCGACCGGCTGCCCACGCACGAACATGTTCGCCGGCGCGGCGGTGAGTCCGCGCCGCTCGCGGTAGTTGATGTACGTGTTGTTGATGTGAACCGAGCGATCGACATAGACATGCTGGTTCACACGCTCGTAATAGCGCGGGCTCCACCCGTTGCGATGCGGATGCCACGGCTCGCCCGGCCCGAGCGGGAACCACGCGAGCCCCGCAGCCGCGACGCCGCCGACAGTCAGCGCGACATTCCAGTCGACGCCGCCGTCGCCGTCGCCGACGAAGCCGACCAGCGCCGGCGCATAGGCCGGCGGCGCAGCGACGGCATCCGGCCCCGGCACCCACGCCCACTGCGACCCGACCACCGCCCAGCGGCCATAGTGATAGGGCGCGAAGCCCCACGGTGCATCGTCGATCCAGGTCCAGCCCCACGGGTCCTGCCACGCCCAGTGTCCCTGACGATACGGCGCCCAGTCGGCGGACACCGCATTCGGCACCCACACCGGCCCATACGACGGATCCGTGCGCCATGTGCCGTTGGCGTCGAGATCCTGATAGCCGGGCATGTCGCGCGACACATACCGCGCCGAGACCGAGCGATCCTCGGCCGCGTCGCGGCTCGTCGCCCATTGATCGAAGGCATCGGGCGCGGGCGCCGCGTTGGCCGCCGTCTGCGTGAGATTCGTGCCTTCGAACGTGATCTGCTGGCCGCCGCCGAGTTGCACCGCGCCGCCGTCGCCATACACCGTCACGCCGCCGCTGCGCACCGTGACGGTCGTGGCGCGGCCATCGGGCGCGACGTCCACGCGCAGGTCGCCGGGCGTCGTCACGCTCAGCGCGAGGTTGGGCGTGTCGATTTCATAGTTCGAGCCGGGCGGCACTTCGCGCACGCGCGTCGACAGCGTGCCCTGCGCGATCTTGAGCTGCGCGGTGTTGTCGTCGAGCGCGAGTACCGAAAGCGCGGTGGACGATCCGAGCCGCACCGCCGTCGAGCCGACATGCAGCTCCGAGCGTGCGTTCTCGTCGTTCCAGAGCTGATCGCCGGTCGTGAGCGGGCGGTTGATCTGCGCGTAGGACCAGTCGGACGCGCCGGCGGGTTCGGTGGTCACGGTGCCGGCCATGTAGTTGAGGCGCGCGATACGTCCGGGCGGATCGCCCGAATCATTCTGCGGCGCGGCGGCCATCGATGGCGTCTGCGCGAACGCGTCCGTCCCCGCATGCGACAACAGCGCGAACAGGGCAAGCGTCGCGGCCGCAATGGTCCTGGTCTTCATTGTTTTCTCCGACAGCCGCGCCGTGCGTCATGCAGGCGCCTTCCGTGCGCGCGGCCTGTCGGATCAATGTATCGCTCGGCCGTGTATCCGTACGATGCGGTTTGTAACGGCGCACAGGCGTGCGTAACAAAGCTTATCGGCGGGAGAGGAAGTCCTCGAAGTGACGCCGCCCGGACGGCGTCACGCGCAGCACGCGATGCTTCGCCGTCTGTTCGATCCAGCCGCGCGTCTCGCAGGCGGAGAGAAACGCCACACCGAGCGCGCCGCCCAGATGCGGCCGCCGCTCGCTCCAGTCGATGCACGTACAGGCAAAGCGCCTTCTGCGGGCCCGCTGCGCCGTCAGGTCGATGCCGAGCGCCGCGAACGCCTCGGCGCCATCGGGCGTGGCCTCGAGGGCAGTAGGGCCGGGAGCCTGGATCTGGCCGGCAGCGGCGGCGAGCCAGCGGCGCGCGAGCATGCCGTCGAACAGCTGCACGGCCAGTTCGCCCGCCAGATGGTCGTAGCAGGTGCGCGCGTAGCGCATCTCGAGCGGCACGGCGGACGGCGGCCGTTCGGGCGTGCGCTGCGGCGCGCTCGCTCGCGCCAGATTGGCGAGCGCCTCGATGGCCGCGGCGATATCCGGCGTCGCAATCCGATAGTAGCGATGCCGCCCGCTCACTTCGAGCGCCAGCAATCCGCCCTCGGTGAGGCGCGCGAGATGGCCGCTTGCCGCCGAAGGCGACAGGCCCGCGATCATTGTCAGTTCGCCCGCGGGACGTGCGGTGCCGTCCATCAGCGACCAGAGCATCGCGGCGCGGCCGGGATCGGCGAGCAGCGCGCCGATGCGCGACAGACCAGGAAAATGACGCGTGCGCGCGTCGGTGTCATCGAGTGCGGTATTCATGATGTGGATTCGAAACCGGTGACCGGATCGGTTCACTCTAGCGCGACTTCGCATCCGATGTTTCACCGCATCCCGAAATGTCGCTGCATGCGGGCGGCGCTAGAATGACCCCTGGCATTTCGAAGCAGCAGGAGATTTCCCATGACCAGACTGATTCTCGCGAGCGTCCTCGGCGTCGCGATGCTGTGCGCGGGCTGTGCGGGCGGGCCGTCGTCATCGGCGGGCGGGGGCGGCAGCATCACGATGTACGGCACCGTCGACCAGGGCATCACCGTCCACGACTAGCGGCATTTTCGCTTCGTATAATCGGCGTCACATGCTTCCAGTGATGACGCCCATGAACACGCCCGCCGTAACGCCCATTCCCGCCGCCCCGAAGAGCCGCGCCGAGACCACCTTCCGCTTTCTTGCCGAGCCGACGTCCGTGAATTTCGGCGGCAAGGTCCATGGCGGCGCACTGATGAAATGGATCGACGAAACCGCCTATGCCTGCGCGGCCATGTGGTCCGGGCGTTACGCGGTGACGGTGAGCGTGGGCAATATCCGTTTCCGGCGGCCCATTCTGGTCGGCAATCTCGTGGAACTCCGCGCGCGCGTGGTCGCGACGGGGCGCACCAGCATGCACATCCATATCTCCGTGCACGCGGGCGATCCGAAAGTCGGCGAGTTGCAGCAGACGACCGATTGCCTGATGGTATTCGTCGCCGTCGACGAACAGGGCAGCCCGACCCCGGTGCCTCCATTCGTGCCGGAAACCGACGAGGAACAGCGCCTCGCCCGCTATGCGATGGACGTGAAGGACGCGCTGGATGCGATCGTCGAGCTGAAGCCGGAGGAAGTGGCGGCGGGCAAGGTCTGAACCCGCCGCACTGAGGGAACGAAGCCGGTTACGGGTTGCCGACCATATCGCCCGGCTTGACCCATTCGTCGAACTGCTGCTCGGTCACGAAGCCGAGCGCGAGCGCGGACGCCTTCAGCGTCGTGCCTTCCTTGTGCGCCTTCTTCGCGATCTTCGCGGCCTTGTCGTAGCCGATATGCGGATTGAGCGCCGTCACCAGCATCAGCGATTCGTTGAGCAGGCTGTCGATGCGCTTCTCGTTCGGCTCGATACCCACCGCGCAGTTGTCGTTGAAGCTCTGCGCGCCGTCGGCGAGCAGGCGGATGGATTGCAGCACGTTGTGCGCGATCATCGGCCGGAACACGTTCAGCTCGAAGTTGCCGCTCGCGCCGCCGAAGTTCACGGCGACATCATTGCCGAACACCTGGCAGCACAGCATGGTCACGGCTTCGGACTGGGTCGGGTTGACCTTGCCCGGCATGATCGAGCTGCCCGGCTCGTTCTCGGGAATCGACAGTTCGCCCAGGCCGCAGCGCGGGCCGCTCGCGAGCCAGCGCACGTCGTTGGCAATCTTCATCAGGCTCGCGGCGATGGTCTTCAGCGCGCCATGCGCGGCGACGAGCGCATCGGCGGCGGCCATCACCTCGAACTTGTTCGGCGCGGTCTCGAAAGGGAGGCCGGTGAGCTTGCCGATCGCCGCCGCCACCTTGCCCGCGAACTGCGGATGGGCGTTCAGGCCCGTGCCGACCGCCGTGCCGCCCTGCGCCAGTTGATACAGATGCGGCAGCGTCGCCTCGACGTGGCGGATGCCCTGGTCGAGCTGCGCGACATAGCCTGAGAATTCCTGTCCGAGCGTGAGCGGCGTCGCGTCCTGCAAATGCGTGCGGCCGATTTTCACGATCTTCGCAAACGCCTTCGACTTCTCGTCGAGCGTGTTGCGCAGTGTCTTGAGCGTCGGCACCAGGTGCTTGACGATGCCGTAGGCCGCGGCGACATGCATCGCGGTCGGGAACACGTCGTTGGACGACTGGCCGCGGTTGACGTCGTCGTTCGGATGCACGAGACGCTCCTCGCCGCGCGCACCGCCGAGAATCTCGCTCGCGCGGTTGGCGATGACCTCGTTGAGGTTCATGTTGGTCTGCGTGCCCGAGCCGGTCTGCCACACGGCGAGCGGGAATTCGTCGGGATGCTTGCCGTCGATGATTTCCTGTGCGGCCTGCATGATCGCCTTCGCCTTCTTCGAATCGAGCTGTTTCAGCTCGTCGTTCACTTCGGCGGCGGCGTGCTTGATGACGGCGAGCGCCGTAATCAGCTCGGGCGACTGCTTTTCCGTCGAAATCTTGAAGTTCTGCAACGAGCGCTGCGTCTGCGCGCCCCAGAGTTTGGCGTTCGGCACGGCGATCTCGCCGAACGTGTCCTTCTCCATCCGTACGTCGCCTTGCGCGTTCTGTGTCATGGCTCGAAAGTCCTTACGAAGTTGGATCAAAGCTGCTTGTCGACGGGCAACAGCATAAACAGGCCGGTCATCGCATTGCGATATAACCCTGCTTCGGGATCGAAATTCCAGGTGACGAGGCTGCCGTCCTGCTCGGCGGTCCACATGAGCCCCGATTGCGGTGCTCCCGTGCGCCGCAGCTCCTCGGTGACGGCCGCGCTGGCGAGCTGGACCCGCCAGCTGACCTTCGGATCGGTGCCGTGGTCGAACAGCTGGGCGGCCTGGCTGGCGATGGACGCGTCGTGGATCACGAGCGCGAGTTCGGTGTTCAGTTTCGCCGAGCGCGGATCGAGATTCATGGAGCCGATCACGAGGATACTCCGATCGATCACATAGGCCTTGGCATGCAGGCTGGCGCGCGATTGCGAGCCGAACAGCCCCGCGCGCGGGCTGCCTTCGCCTGCGACCTGCAGCGGCTTGAACTCGTACAGTTCCACGCCGTGCTGCAACAGCGGAATCCGATACGGCGCGTAGCCCGCCTGGACCGCGACGGCATCGGTTGCGGCAAGCGAATTCGTCAGCACGGCGACGCGCACGTGGCGCTTCGTCACGTCGGCGAGAATGTCCACGCCGGCGTCGTGCGGCACGAAATAGGGCGAAATGATCAGGAATTCGCGCTGCGCCTCTTTCAGCAACTCCGCGAGGCGATTCATGGGCGGGCTCTGGTAGTCGTCGCTCGGATGCTCGATCTTCGACGGCGAATCCACCCAGAACTCCGTCGGCGCCCAGACCAGGCCCATTTCCCCGCGCGCGATCTGCCGGGCGAGGGGCGTCGCGTTGAGCGGCTTCGCGTTCAGCGGGTCCGCCTGGGCGCGCCAGTGTGCGCGCAGGTCGTCGCGAGTCTTGTCGAGTTCGGATGCGTCGAACTTCTGCTTGTTCAGCGCGCGTAAAGGGTAGGAGAGCGGGCTGTTCCAGTAGTCGTCGAAGCTCGCGGAGATCTTCTGCGTCACCGGGCCTGCGGCGAATACATCGAGGTCGCGGAACTGCAGCGTCGGGCTCGCGCTGAAGTATTCGTCGCCGAGATTGCGGCCGCCGACAATCGCGATCTGGTTGTCCGCGATCATCGCCTTGTTGTGCATCCGGCGCGTGAAGTGATTCAGGTTCGTGAAGAAATTCTGCGTGCGTTCGGCAAAGCTGCGCTGCGCGCTGCCGTACGGGTTGAACACGCGGATCTCGATCTTGTCGTGCGAGTTGAGCGCCGCCATGATCCGGTCGATGTCCTTGAAATTCAGATCATCGACCAGCATGCGCACGCGCACGCCGCGATCCGCCGCATACAGCGCCGCGCCGAGCAGCAGCTTGCCGGTGTTGTCTTCCTCGGCGATGTAGTACTGCATGTCCAGCGTCTTCGTCGCTGCACGGGCGAGCGCGATGCGGGCCTGGAGCGCGTCGGTGCCGGTCGGCAGCAGGCGCACCGCGGATTGGTCCGGATGCTGTTGTTCGAGCGGCCTCAGCGCGTCTTCGAGCGGCGTCGCGGTATCGGGCGCGAGCGCGTGGCTCGCTGGACGGTCAAACGCCGTCGCGGGCGGGCGTGTGGCGCAGGCGGCGAGCAGCGTGGCAGCCAGCAGCGCCGTGCCCAGGCCGCGCACGCCGGCCATTATTCCTCGCGGCGCAATGCGCCGACCCTTCCGCGCGTCCGGCGCGTCACGCCGTGCGGCTCGCTGCATTCCCCGACTTTCCGACACTTCGATTCCTCTTTCTCGTTGTTTCGACTTGTCCGTCGCTTGCGTTCTCGTGTGCGCGGCAGACGAAGTCCTAGCAAAAAGCGTTCTCCAGCCACGCCATTGAAACAATTCTAAGGGGATTTGCGAGCCAGCCCTGCCAACGTCGGTGGCACAGCGAACGAGGAGAGCGGCAATAAACGCGGGACGAAAAAAAGCCCGCCTGGTTGAAGGCGGGCTGACAACCCCTGTCACAGATGTCTCAAGGAGGAGACGGATTCATCGTAACCATGCGCGAGCGGCGCACCAACCAAGCATTCGTGCCATGCATTTCGTCGTGCGGCTCATTTGCTTATCAGGCATCCACCAGCAACGGGAATCAGACGTGACCATGCGGCGCGGCGCTGGCATCAGCGGCGTCCGGGTTCGGGGCCGTGCCGGTTTCGATAAACCTTCGGCTGATGCGGTGAAAACGCAGCGTCATCAGCGCGGCGACGCTCGCGAGCCCGGCCGCCAGTCCCCACCACAGCCCCTTCGCGCCCAGTTCGAAATGAAACGCGAGGACATAGCCGGTCGGAAAGCCGACGCCCCAGTAGCCGAACGCGGCGGCGAGCATCGGCACGCGGGTGTCACGCAGGCCGCGCAGGCAGCCCGAGCCGACCGTCTGCATGCCGTCGACGATCTGGAACACGGCCGCCACGCCGAGCAGCGAGGCGGCAAGCGCGACGGTGCGGGCGTTGGCGGGATCATCGAGTTTCAGATACAGGCCGACGATCGCATGCGGCGCCGTGATCAGCACGAGGCCGGAGCACATCATGAAGCCGACGCCCAGCGCCAGCGCGACGAAGCCCGCATGGCGCGCGGCGACCGGCACGCCCGCGCCGACCCAGTAGCCGACGCGCACGTTCGCCGCCTGGCCGATGGCGAGCGGTACCATGAACGCCACCGAGGCCACGTTGAGTGCGATCTGATGCGCGGCGAGCGGCGCTTCGCCGAGCAGGCCGACCATCATGCCGGTGGCGAGGAAGAGGGTGGATTCGACGCCGTAGGTGATCGCGACCGGCCAGCCGATGCTGAACAATTCGCTCATCAGCGGCAGGCGCGGCCGCGTGCGCGTGACGAAATGCCGGTAGCGCGGCCGCAGATGCAGGAACGCGACGAGCGCGAGCGCGATCAGCCAGACGGTAATCGTGGTGGCTGCCGCGGAACCGAGAAAGCCTTCGCGCGGCAGGCCGTAGGCGCCGTGAATCAGGCCGTAGTTGAGGAAGCCGTTGACGAACACGCCGCCAATCGACACCCATAGCAGCCTGCGCGCCGCACCGATGGCCGGCAGGAACGCGCGCATCATGCCGACGCCGATCAGGCTGGCGGGCGTGCCCCAGCGCAGCACGGCGCAGTATTCGCCGACGTTTTTCGCCAGCAGCGCCGGTTCGTGGAACGCGAGCAGGATGGCTTCGGCATAGGACAGCAGCACGAAGGCGGGCACCGCGAGCAGCAGCGACAGCACGAAGCCGGTCCAGTAGATGCCGGGCACGCGCTCGTCGGCGTTGGCGCCGCGCGCGTGCGCCACGGAGACCGACACCGACGTCAGCACGCCCTGCAGCAGCGTCACGACGACGAAGAAAAGATTCGCGCCCAGGCCGCCGGCGGCGAGCGCATCGGGGCCGAGCGAGCCGAGCAGGATGGTGTCGGTGACGCCCATCGCCATCTGCGAGAGCTGCGCGATGGCGAGCGGCGCCGCGAGGCGCGCGGTGTCGGCGGCGTGACGGGTGAGGCTCGGCGGTCCTTGATGCGCGCGGTGCGCGCGCGGGGTCTGGGCATGCATGGTGGAGAGCGAATCGAACGGAGAGGACGCGGCGGCGCGGCATGGGGACGCAGCTTCCTGACCATGCCGACGTCAGGATTATTCCGCGCCCGTTCCCGGGGCCAGGCCTTGAAACGAAAGATGACAAGCTTATTGCGTCGCGTGCGGCCTGTCGATGACGCGCCGGCTTATGCCGGACTTTTGGCAAGTGCGTGACGCGCGGGCTCAAGCGGTGAGTGCGTCACTCGGGCGCGCGCACGCGGATGGTCTGGCCGTCGAGTTTCACGACCTGGCCCGCGCGGATCTTGCACGTCTTGCGCAATTCCACGTGGCCGTCGACGGTCACATCGCCCATGGCGACGCGCGCCTTCGCGGAGCCGCCGCTGTCCGCGAGACCCATCAGTTTGAGCAGGTTGTGAAGTTCGACGAAGTCGCCCGTGAGGGTGAATTGGAGTGACGGCATGGACGGACGAAGCAGGATGGCAGGAGGAAGGCATCCATCATAAACGACCGGCGAGCGCGCGCCGGGCATGCGCCGTGCTGTTTGAGAGCGGGACCCCGGTAATGGGTTCGAAAGCCGTCTGGTTGGCAAATGTAGCCAGATGAAACCGTCGGTAACAATGACGGCTTTCGGAGAACTCGTCCGCGCACCGGCGGGTCCGACGGTTTGACTGAAACAGCTTCGGTCATCTTTCCAAATCGACAAACGCCGTGCGGACAACGATCTGACGGCACACAAACCAGAGAGAGGACACGCTCATGACTCAAGCTCGCAACCTGTTGATCGGTACCGCTATCGCCACGCTCGCCGCGTCGAGCGCCTTCGCGCAAAGCACGCAGCCGGCCCCCATGACGCCGCCGCCCGCACAGGCGCAGACGATGCAGCCGGCGCCGGGCCAGATGTCGAACCCGATGCCCGGCAACGCCATGCCCGCGCAGGCCCAGCAGCCGGTGACGCCGGCGCCGCAGAACCTCGTTGCGCCCGCGCCGACCGACCCGCTCGTCCAGCGCCGCAACGCCAACGCGCAGGCCAATGCGGAATACCGCGCGTCGAAGAAGGCGTCGAAGGCCGAACTGAAGGCGCAGCGCGAGCAGGCCAAGGCCGGCTACAAGGAAGAGGTGAAGAACGCGAAGATCAATCGCAAGGCCGACAAGGACGCCGCCAAGGCCGAACTGAACGCCACCGAGCCGAACGCGCCGAAGGACACGGGACTGCAGCACTAAGCGAGTTGCTGTCCAGGCGGAATCGTTCAACGGAGGACTTATGAAGCAAGGATCGAAGGCATTCCTGGCCGCGCTCGTCGCGGCGACGCTGGCCAGCGCGAGCGCGGCTTCGTTCGCTCAGACCACCAGCGACACGCCCATGACGAAGGCCGACCAGAAGGCGGCGAAGAAGCAGGCATCGGCCGACAAGGACGCTGCCGTCGCGCAAGCCAAGGCCGACAAGAAGAAGGCCGAAGCCCAGTCCGAAGCCAACGAAGCCGCTGCGGACGCGAAGCTGAAGAACGCGAAGAAGGCGGACTAGCCGTCTGAGGCTTGTCGAGCAGCGCAGCGAGCCCGGTTCCCAATGAACCGGGCTCGTTTCCTTCAGGGGCCAAAAGCCGAGCCGGACCAAAGACTTGCGTGCGATGGTTGTATGGATATACAGTGTGCGTCACTCTTTTCCCGCCATCCTTGTTCCCGTGCTCACGCTCCCTGATACCGCCGACGCCGCTGCCGATTCCACCGCCAGACAAGTCGCGGACTATCTCGCGAAGCTCAACGAGGCGCAACGCCAGGCGGTCGAATTCGGTGTCGATGAACCCGATCGCCGGGGCGGCCCGCTGCTGGTCATCGCGGGTGCGGGATCCGGCAAGACCAATACGCTCGCGCATCGCGTCGCGCACCTGCTGGTGAAAGGCGCCGATCCGCATCGCATCCTGCTGCTCACCTTTTCGCGCCGCGCGGCGCTCGAAATGACACGGCGCGTGACCCGCATCGCCACTCACGCGCTCGGTACGCGCAGTGCCATCGCGCAGGGGCTCACGTGGTCGGGCACCTTCCACAGCGTCGGCGCGCGGCTGCTGCGCGATTACGCCGATCTCGTCGGCCTCGCGCCGTCGTTCACCATCAACGACCGCGAAGATTCCGCCGACCTGATGAATCTCGTGCGCCACGAGCTCGGGCTGTCATCGAAGGAAAAGCGCTTCCCGGCCAAGTCCACCTGCTTCTCGATCTATTCACGCGTCGTGAACACCGGCGCGTCGCTGGCCACGGTGCTCGACCAGTCGTTCCCCTGGTGCCGCGAGTGGGAAGCCGACCTGAAGCGCCTGTTCGCCGCATATGTGAACGCCAAGCAGTCGCAAAGCGTGCTCGACTACGACGACCTGTTGCTCTACTGGTCGCATCTCGCGGCGGAGCCGTCGGTGGCGGCGGACCTGTCGAGCCGTTTCGATCACGTGCTCGTCGACGAATACCAGGACACCAACCGCCTGCAGGCGTCCATCCTGCTCGCGATGAAACCGGACGGCCGCGGCCTGACCGTCGTCGGCGACGATGCGCAGTCCATCTATTCGTTTCGCGGCGCGACGGTGCGCAACATTCTCGATTTCCCCGGGCACTTCAACCCGCCCGCCGCCAGCGTCACGCTGGATCGCAACTACCGCTCGACGCAGCCGATCCTCGAGGCGTCGAACGCGGTAATCGGACTTGCGTCCGAGCGCTACACGAAGAACCTGTGGACCGACAAGGCGTCGGCGCAGAAACCGCGCGTCGTCAGCGTCGCCGATGAAGCCGATCAGGCGCGCTATGTCGTCGAGAAAGTGCTCGAAGCGCGCGAGGGCGGCATGAAGCTCAAGTCGCAGGCGGTGCTGTTTCGCGCGGCGCATCACAGCGCCACGCTCGAAATCGAACTCACGCGGCGCAATATTCCGTTCGTGAAGTTCGGCGGCCTCAAGTTTCTCGATTCGATTCACGTCAAGGACGTGCTCGCCGTGCTGCGCTGGGCCGAGAATCCGCGCGACCGCGTTGCGGGCTTTCGCGTTGCGCAATTGCTGCCGGGCATCGGGCCGGCGCTGGCTGGACGGCTGCTCGACAGCGTGAGCGCGCCGCAGGCGGTGGCGTCGCAGGCCATTGCCGGTTTTCAGGCGCCCGCGCGCGCCAGCGAGGACTGGCCGCGCTTCGTCGGGCTGATGGCGAAGCTGTGCGGCCGCGAATCGGGCTGGCCCGCCGAGTTCGAAATGATCCGCCGCTGGTATGAACCGCATCTCGAACGCAATCACGAGGACGCGGCGATCCGCATCGGCGACGTGATGCAGATGGAGAGCATCGCGTCGACCTATCCGACGCGCGAGCGCTTCCTCACCGAACTCACGCTCGATCCGCCCGACGCGACCAGCGACGAATCCGGCGTGCCGCTGCTGGACGAAGACTATCTGATCCTCTCGACCATTCATTCGGCCAAGGGCCAGGAATGGCGCAATGTGTTCGTGCTGAATGGCGTGGACGGCTGCATTCCGTCCGACCTGGGCACGGGCAGCGACGAGGAAATCGACGAAGAGCGGCGCTTGTTATATGTCGCAATGACGCGTGCAAAGGAAGACCTGCACATCATTACGCCGCAGCGCTTCTACGTGCACAACCAGACGCATCTTGGCGACCGCCACGTGTGGGCGCAGCGTACGCGCTTCATTCCGCCGCATCTGCTGCCGCAGTTCGAGACGGCCGCCTGGCCGCCGGTGATCGCGCCCACGGCGCCGACGGCCGCGGGGCTGGCGGCGGCCGCTAAAGCGAAGCTGGATATCGCGGCGCGCCTGAAGGGGATGTGGGAGTAAGAAGGGTGCGGCTCAGCGCGGTGCGCGCGAGGCGCGCGGCGTGCGCGGCGGCGAGAAGATGCTGCGCAGCCAGGCGGCGAAGCGCGTGTAGCCGTCGTAAGGCTCTTCGACGAACAGTTCCGGGCGCAGCGAACGCAGCATCTCGAGCACTTGCTGCGCTTCCTGCTTCTGGATCGAGCCATACACGATGCCGAGCCGCAGCAGGCAGCGCAGTTCGCCGAGCTTTTCGCGCGCCGTCGAGCCGATGCTCGTTTCCACCGTGATCTTCATTTCGTACACGCGCTGGCGCAGCGAATCCGCGAGCCGCCACGCGGGCGTCTGCATCTTCTCTTCCACTTCGCGAATGTCCGCCGCCGCGGATTTGATCTGCGAGGCCAGCATGTCCACTTGCGACACGTCACCCTTGGCTTCGGTGACGATGGCCGCCGCCCATTCGCGCGACGCCTTGACGAGATCTTCCGCGGTCCAGTCGGCGCGAATCGCGAACGCGAAGCCATGTTCGGCCGCCTGACGGATCAGGATCTCGACGACATCCGGAAACTCCTTGTCGAGCGCGCGCTTGGCCCACGCGTATTGGCCGTGCGAGAGCATGCGCTGCACGGCCTGCTCGGTGAGCGGCGTGTGGTTGTCGAGCAGGATCGCTCGCAGGAAATCTTCGAACGACGGTGTGACGAACTGCGGATCGAGCTTCAGCGACAGACGCAGGAAGGCGTCGAAGTCGCGCTGCAAGGAAGCGATCGTCTCTTCGCGGAGCGAAAGGGTGATTTGGCGCATGGTGGTTCCCGGTTCCGTTTCCGGTTACGCCGGAAACGGGTAATGCTGGTGGCGCCGCCTCTGTGGGCGGAGGCCATTCGTTTCTGATATCGGCGCGGGTTCCGGGAACTTGAGGCTTTTTTGACGCTTTTTGAAAGCCGTTTGCGAGCTGATGGATGGAAAACGTTAGCGCAGCACCAGCAGTTGCCAGACGAAGAACACGGTCAGGGAGACGGCAATGGTCAGAAGCGGCCGTTTGCTGAGCACGCACACGATAACCGCGACCAGCGCCGCCACCAGCTGCGGATTGCGCCAGGTGATTTCGGCGCCGTTGCCGTGCGGGGAGACGGTCATCGGCACGATGATGGCGGTCAGCACCGTCACGGGCACGAACGAGAGGGCCGTGCGCACGATGGGCGGAAAGGGCAGGCGCTCGCCGAGCACGAACACGGCAGCGCGGATCGTGAACGTGACCGCGGCCATGCCGAGGATGAGCAGCACGTAGTTCGAGGCGGCATTCATTGCGCGTGCTCCTTCGACGCCTGTTTGCGTTGCGCGCGATGGTCCCGCAGCGTCAGCATCATGCCGACTGCCACGCCCACGAGCACCGCCGCCAGCAGGCCGAGCTTGTACGGCCAGTCCTGCCACGCGAAGGACAGCACGCCCGAGGCGAGCGCTGCCGCGACGAAGCGCACCGCGACGAGCTGCGGCACGATGATCGCGATGAAGGTGGCGACCATCGCGAAGTCGAGCCCGAGCGACTTGAGGCCGGGAAACGCCGCGCCGAACAGCAGGCCGATGAGCGTCCACGCCTGCCAGTTCAGATACATCGAGACGCCGGAGCCGAAGAAATAGTGCGGTCCGATTTCGCCGGGATTGCGCTTCTGGTAATGCGCGTAGGCGACGGCGAAGACTTCGTCGGTGAGCACGCTCGCGAGCGCCCAGCGCCAGCGTCGCGGCAGATGCGCGACATACGGCGCGAGCGTCGCGGAATAGAGCACATGACGGAGATTGACGACGAGCGTCGTCGCCCAGATGACGGCGAAGCTGGCGTGCGACGCGATCAGGCCGACGGCGATGAACTGCGCGGACCCGGCGAACACGGCGAGCGACATCAACTGGCCGTGCCACAGCGAGAGCGGGCTGGCCGTGACGAGCGTGCCGAAGATCACGCCGAAGGGCGCGGCGCCGATCATCATCGGGAGGGTATCGCGGGCGCCGGCGGCGAATTCGCGCAGCGCCTGGCCGGATGGCGGCGTGGACGGTTGGGCCGAGTGCCGCGCGGACTGCATGGCGGACGATTGTGCGGATGTTGCCTTCAAGATTTCCTCCAGTGACAGCGAGGATACGCAACGCGGTGCCCAGATGGCTTGTACGTTCTTGCGCTTGTCGTCGCAGCCGCCGCGCTGCTTGCGGAAACGCTCAGCGCCAGCGGCCCGGCGGCACGCCGAACGCGCGCTTGAAGTGGCGGGTGAAGTGACTCTGGTCGGTGAAGCCGCTGGCCGCCGCGACGTCGGTGACCGATGCGCCCGAGCGCAGCGCGGGCAGCGCCCGCACGATCCGCATCTGGTTGCGCCAGGCATGCGGTGCGAGACCGGTCGTGCGCGCGAACAGCCGGGCGGCGTGGAAGGTCGACAGGCCCACCGTGCGCGCCAGTTCGGCGAGTGTGACGGGTTCGAGCAGGTCGTCGGCGAGACGGGACTTCATGGTTTCGACGCGCCGCGCGTCGGCGGCGAGCGACGGCGCACCCGCGTGCTCCCGTGCGTGCCGGCCGATCAGCGTGGTGACGGCATCGACAAGAGCCAGCTCGGCTTCGAGCGGATCGGCGCCGCGCTCCAGCACGCAGTGCGCATGCACGAGGCGCCGTGCGAGATCGGCGTCGCGGATGATGTGATCCGGAAACCGCGGCGCGGTGGCGCGTTGTCCGCACAGATCGTGCGCGAGGTCCTCGACGAAGGGCACCGGCAGGTAGAACACGCGATAGCGCCAGCCGACATCGACCGCCCGTGCGCCCGTATGCACTTCGCCCGGATTGATCACCGGCACCGAGCCCGTTTCCGCGACATGATGCGCACCACGATAGTCGAAGCATTCCGCGCCGGCCTCGATCACGGGCACCGTGTAGGCGTCGTGCCAGTGCGGCGTGAATTCGTGGTCGTAGTATTCCGCGGTCACCATGTCCGCGTCCGGCACGAGCGGCGAGCGCCAGTAGCGTGCGGCATCGCGGAAATGGGCGGCATTCATGGCGGAATGGCGGATGAAGAGGGGAAACGGGGAGTTTACAACGTTGTCACTTCATCGGTATGGCCGTGCCTTCCGGCACCGGCACGGCGGTCACGCTGTTCTTCGGACTGCCGGTCGCGATGCGGTCGCTGTAGGTGAGATAGACGAGCGTGTTGCGCTTCGTATCGACCACGCGCACCACGTGCAGCGTCTTGAAGATAAACGACATGCCCGCCGAAAACACGTCGGTTTTCTGCTTGAGCGGCTGCGTGAACTTGATCGGACCGACCTGCCGGCAGGCGATCGACGCCTCGGTCGGATCTTCCGCGATGCCCAGCGTGCCTTTCACGCCGCCCGTCCGCGCCCGCGAAACGTAGCAGGTCACGCCTTGGACGAGCGGATCGTCGTAGGCGTCGACGGTGACGCGATCAGAGCCCGTGAAACGGAAGTTGGTATTGACGCTGGCGATCTCCTCGGCATGCGCGAGTCCCGCGCCGTAAAAGGAGGCCAGCACTGCGAAGGCAAGGACGGGACGCTTCATCGACATCATCCGGAAAAGAAGAGGGGCGTCGTATTGTATCGACGCCCCTGGGTTCTTTCGATGTGTCACACATCCGGTCCGTTCAGTGGAAGATCAGATAAAGAATCACCAGCACCACCACCGGCACGCCGAGCAGCCATCCGAGCAGGTAAGGCATGTTGTTCTCCTTCGCGTATCGTTTTTGACGGTTCCAGTATCGCGAAGGCGGCGCATGCACGTTAGCCGTGCAAGTCCGAAAGCTGTGTAGGTCTTATCCTATCCCAAGCTTACGTAATCATTACGCTTGTGCCCGCTTGCGCGCCGGACGATCGCGATACAGCGTGCGCACATAGTCCAGATGCGCCCCCGCGCATTCACGCGCCTGTGCCGGGTTGCGCGCAACAATCGCGTCGAACATCGCGCGATGCTGCGCCATCAGGTTGGCCTCGACTTCGTCGTCGTAGTCCACCAGCCGATGCGACGTGAGCATCGATTCGCGCACCAGTTCGTTGAGCCCATGCATGACGTGCGTCAGCGCGACGTTGTGCGTTGCATCTGCAATCGCCAGATGGAAAGCCGCGTCCTTCTCCGCGATGCGCGTGCTCTTGCTTGCCACCGCGGCCTCGAGCGCGTCGAAAGCGGCGGCGATGCGCGCCAGATCGGCCTCGGTGGCGCGCTCGGCCGCGTAGGCCGTGGACAGCGTTTCCAGCCCGTGGCGCAATTCCAGCACGTCGGCGCTGGCATCCGGCTGCTGATCGAGCAGCGCGGCGAGCGGCCGCGACACCAGCGGCGCCGTCACGTCCGATACGACGAAACCCCCGCGCCCCGCCGCGCGGATGAATCCATCGGATTCCAGCCGGATCAGCGCCTCGCGCAGCGACGGACGCGACACGTTCAGCTGCTCGGCCAGATCGCGTTCGGCGGGCAGGCGCTGGCCGGGCAGCAGCGTGCCGTTCGAGATCAACTCGCGAATCTGCCCGGACACGACGTCCGAGATGCGCACGCGGGCGTAGGAATGCGATTGGACGGGCTGAAAGGTCATCGATTGAAGCAGACGGAACGTGGAAACTCGAAAGGTGCCCGAGTTTGACACGAAACACGCATCTCATTAAAGTCTTGGTCAGACCAAGCTTACCAAAAAGATTCATCCCCGTTCCCGCAATCGACATGTGCCATCGGTCCTCATGAAAGTCGCCCTTTTCGTGCCCTGTTTCATCGACGCCTTCTATCCGCAAGTCGGTATCGCCACGCTGGAACTGCTCGAACGGCTCGGGCTCGATGTCGACTATCCGCAAGACCAGACCTGCTGCGGCCAGCCGATGGCCAACAGCGGCGCCCACAAGGACGCCGCAGGCGCGGAACGCGTGTTCGCGCGCAACTTCGCCGACTATGACTACGTGGTGGGACCGTCGGCGAGTTGCACGCATCACGTGCGCGAGCACTTCACCGCGATCGAACAGACCAGCGCCGTGCAGAAGGTGCGGCGCAGTACGTTCGAACTGGTTGAGTTCCTGCACGACGTGCTCGGCGTGCGCGAGTTTCCGTGGGCCGAGTTTCCGCATCGCATCGGGCTGCACAACAGTTGCAGCGCGGTGCGGCATCTGCGCGAGTCGTCGAATTCCGAAGTCGCGGGCACGCCGTACTCGAAGCCGCGCGCGTTGCTGGAAGGCGTGAAGGGCATCGAGTTCGTCGCGCCGGCGCGTCCCGATGAATGCTGCGGCTTCGGCGGCACGTTCTCGGTTACTGAAGCGGCCGTCTCCGTGCGCATGGGGCAGGACAAGGTGAGCGATCACGTCGGCGCGGGCGCGGAGTACATCGTGTCGGGCGACATGTCGTGCCTGATGCACCAGCAGGGCTGCGCCGAACGCATGAAGGTCGAGGCCAAGTTCATCCATATCGCGCAGGTGCTGAACGGAGCGCGCGCATGAGCAAGACCATCCGTATCGATCACGCGAAAGCAGCCAGCGCGTTTCTGCAGAAACCGGATCACGTCGCCTTCCACGACAAGCGTCTGTGGGACTTGCGTACCAAGCGCGATGCGCAGGCGCACGGCATCGCCGAATGGGAAACGATGCGGGATCTGGCGTCGGGCATCAAGGAACATACGCTGTCGCATCTTGCGGACTATCTCGCGCAGTTCGCCGATCAGGCGGAGAAGAACGGCGTGACCGTGCATTTCGCAGCGAACGCGCAGGAACACAACGAACTCGTCTACCAGTTGATGAGCGAGCGTGGCATGACCGCGCTCGTGAAGAGCAAGTCGATGCTCACCGACGAATGCTATATGCGCGACTATCTCGAGCCGCGCGGCATCACGGTGATGGAGACGGACCTCGGCGAGCGCATCCAGCAGCTCGATCACCAGGACCCGAGCCACATGGTGGTGCCGGCCGTCCACAAGCTGCGCGCGGATGTCGCCGAGCTGTTCGGGCGCACCATCGGCACCGATCCCGCGAACAGCGACATCCACTATCTCGCGGAAAGCCAGCGCATGCACACGCGGCCGTACTTCGTGCGCGAGAAGACCGCCGGCATGACCGGCTGCAACTTCGCGGTCGCGGAGACGGGCACGGTCGTCGTGTGCACGAACGAGGGCAATGCCGATCTCTCGGCGAACGTGCCGCCGCTGCATATCGCGTCGATCGGCATCGAGAAGATCATTCCGACCATCGCGGATCTCGGTGTGTTCGTGCGCATGCTGTCGCGCAGCGCGCTCGGCTCGCCGATCACGCAATACACTTCGCACTTCCGCCAGCCACGGCCGGGCACGGAGATGCATTTCATCCTCGTCGACAACGGCCGCTCCGAGCGCCTGGCGATGGACGACTTTTGGTTTTCGCTCAAATGCATCCGCTGCGGGGCGTGCATGAACACGTGTCCGGTGTATCGAAGGAGCGGCGGGCTGTCGTACGGCGGCACGTATTCCGGACCGATCGGCGCGATCATCAATCCGACGCACGATCTCAAGCGCTACAGCGCGCTGCCGTTCGCCTCGACGATGAACGGCAGCTGCACCAATGTGTGTCCGGTGAAGGTGAACATTCACGAGCAGATCTACAAGTGGCGCGAGGTGATCGCGGAGAAGCACGAGGTGCCCTTCGTCAAGCAGGAAGTGCTGAAGATGGCGGGGCGGCTGCTGGCGAGTCCGACGCTGTATCGCGCGAGCGTGGCATCGCTGGGCGGTGCGCTCAAGCGCCTGCCCAACTTCGTGCTCTATAACCCGCTCAACATCTGGGGACGCCAGCGCGAACTGCCCGAAGCGCCCGCCGAGACCTTTCACGAGTGGTACAGGAAAAACCGGAAGCCGGCCAAATGACGAGTCGCGAAGCCTTTCTCTCGAAGATCCGCGCGGCGCAACCCGCCGCGCGTCCGCGGCCGGAAGTGCCGCTGTTTCCGGCGCCGCCGGGCGACCTGAAAGAGCGTTTCAGCACCGCGCTTGCCGCGATGGGCGGCACGTGCGTCGAGGCATCGAGCCTGCAGGACGTGAACGCGCTGATCGCCGCGCGCTTTGCGGACGCTAAGGTGATCGCCTCAGCCGTGCCTGGTGTGGCGGGCAACCGGCCGCTTGCAGCGGATACCGTGCCGGCATCGCTTCAGGACGTCGATGTCGCGGTCGTCAGGGGGCGCTTCGGCGTCGCGGAAACGGGCTCGGTGTGGTTCAGCGAGCAGGAATATGTCGTGAACTCGATCGGCTATCTGGCCCAGCATCTGGTCGTGCTGCTCGATCCGGCGCAACTCGTCGAAGGCTTGCAGCAGGTCTATCGGCGCGACGACTTCAGGACGGCGCGTTATGCAGTGCTCGTGACCGGACCGTCGGCGACGGCGGATATCGAAGGTGTGCTGATTCGCGGCGCGCAAGGCGTGCGGTCGCTTACGCTGGTGTGGCTCGCGTGAAGAGGCCGATGTTCGTCAAGCCTTGATACCTGAAGAAGATCGCCACCCAGCCACTTGACGATGGTGTACACGGTCCGGTTCCACGCTTTCACACGCTTGCCGACGAGCCGGATCGGACAGAGATGCTTGAACGCGTGATTCAATTCGCCGCCGACAAAGCCGTTCGAACCTTGCCAAGCCAATATGTGCAGGCCGCACAGACGATGAAGATCAACAGGATGATCCAGTGCATCGTTTCTCACGCTATCGTTTATCGCGGGAATAGATCGACGAACGGATAAACGAGATCCGCCTGGACGGTGACGACGCGTAGAGAAGAGAAAACCGGCGCGCAAAAACAAAAAGCCCAATCGAAGACTGGGCTTTTGCTGGATCCTGCGATGAAGCCTTTTTGGCTCCCCGACCTGGGCTCGAACCAGGGACCTACGGATTAACAGTCCGGCGCTCTACCAACTGAGCTATCGGGGAACAACATGACAACATGTGAAGCTGAGATGAAAAACCCAGCCAATAGACTGGGTTTTGAACAACGCTTGCTGGAGCTTTGAATAAAACTCTTGGCTCCCCGACCTGGGCTCGAACCAGGGACCTACGGATTAACAGTCCGGCGCTCTACCAACTGAGCTATCGGGGAACATCTACAGCAGAGAAGCGAGATTATAGGGCGGTGGTGCTTTACTGTCAACGCCCAATCTTCATTCGATAACCGCTTTTGCAGCTTGAATAGAGGGCTTCACAAACCCCGCAAAATCAGCGCTCCAGCAGATTCAGCTTTTCCTTGACGTCCTTGAACTCATCCGACTCCGGCAGCGGCGCCTTCGTCTTGGTGATGCTCGGCCAGTTGCGGGAGAGGTCGGCGTTCAGTTCAGTGAAGTGTTGCTGATCCCCGGGCACATCTTCTTCGGCGTAGATCGCATTGACCGGGCATTCGGCGACGCACACGGCGCAGTCGATGCACTCGTCCGGATCGATCGCGAGAAAGTTGGGACCTTCGCGGAAGCAATCCACCGGGCACACGTCCACGCAATCAGTGAACTTGCACTTGATGCAGCTTTCGGTCACAACGTGAGTCATTCAGGCTCCTGCATGCGGAATTCGTGGGGGCTGCGCCCTGGGCGGCTGCATGGGCCGGGAGGTGCGCTTGCGGAAACGCGTATTGTAGCGTAATAGGAAAAACGGACGCGAGCGCCCGCGCCGCCTGCCTTATATCGATTCGTGATGTTGTTATGCGCGGCACAGGAAGCCTTTGCAACGGGCCGGAGAGGGCGGCCATGCCCCATGCCGGCGCGCACATTCGGGTAACATGACCTGCAGAGCGTATTCGGGTCAGAGTCTGTTTGTAGCAAGGCCCGTTCGCCATCAATGCACATCGGGACCGCATCGGGCCAGCGGGGCAGGCGGCTTGAACCGGTGCGTCGTCTTTTCGCGTGGATGTTTCAGCCAGAACCATGATCATCACTTCGCTGCTCGACACTGACCTCTATAAATTTACGATGATGCAGGTCGTGCTGCATCATTTCCCGGCGGCGAACGTCGAATATCGCTTTCGCTGCCGCACGCCGAATGTCGATCTCGTGCCGTACATCGACGAAATTCGCGATGAAGTCCGGCAGCTCTGCAATCTGCGCTTCAAGGAAGAAGAGCTCGACTATCTGCGGCACATGCGCTTCATCAAGAGCGACTTCATCGATTTCCTCGCGCTGTTCCATCTGAACGAGAAGTCCATTCGCATTGCGCCGTCGGCGAAGAACAACGGCGAGATCGACATCGATATCGAAGGGCCCTGGCTGCATACGATCCTCTTCGAGATTCCGGTGCTCGCGATCGTCAACGAGGTCTACTTCCGCAACACCCAGCGCAAGCCCGAGTACGAAACCGGCCGCGAGCGCCTGCGCGAGAAGATCAAGCTGCTCGCCACGCCGCCCGAATATTCCGACTGCAAGATCGCCGACTACGGCACGCGTCGCCGCTTCTCCAAGCAGTGGCACGAGGAAGTCGTGCTGACGCTCAAGGAACGCCTGGGCGCGCAGTTCGCCGGCACGAGCAACGTCTATTACGCGATGAAGCACGGCCAGCGCCCGCTCGGCACCATGGCGCATGAATACCTGCAGGCGTGTCAGGCGCTGGGTCCGCGTCTGCGCGATTCGCAGATCTACGGCTTCGAGATGTGGGCCAAGGAATATCGCGGCGACCTGGGCATTGCGCTGTCGGACGTGTACGGCATGAAGGCGTTCCTGAACGACTTCGACATGTACTTCTGCAAGCTCTTTGACGGCGCGCGGCACGACTCGGGCGATCCGTTCGACTGGGGCGAGCGCCTGCTGCGCCATTACGAGGAGAACCGCTGCGACCCGCGCACCAAGATCCTCGTGTTCTCGGACGCGCTCGACATCCCCAAGGTGCTGCAGCTCTACGAGCGGTTCCGCGGCCGCTGCCAGCTGGCATTCGGCGTCGGCACGAATCTCACCAACGACCTCGGCTATCAGCCGCTGCAGATCGTCATCAAGATGGTTCGCTGCAACGGGCAGCCGGTTGCGAAGCTGTCGGACTCGCCGGGCAAGAACATGTGCGACGACCGCGCTTATCTCGCCTACCTGCGCCAGGTATTCGGCATCGAGCAGCCGGTGGACGAACTCTGACGCGTGCGTTTTTGCGTGCCTGGGTTGTGCACCCGTCCTATGCCGTCCGGCCGAGGTTCGCGCGCAAACCCCGCTCGCTATAATTCGACGCGTCGCTGATCGATTCGGCTCACGCACCTACGCATTTACGCACCTACGCAGCTTTGCAGAGGAAAGAGGACGGCACCATGGATACATCGGCCGCGCGCCGCACCATTCTCGCGCGCATCCGCAGTGCGCAGGGCCGTCGCGGCGAGCCGACGGACGCCGAACGCACCGCGGCGCAGGAGTATGTCGAGCGCCATCCGGCGGGCCCGCGTCCGCCGCTGCCGCAGACGCGCGAAGAACTCATCGCGCGTTTCAGGCTGGAGGCCGAGCGCCTTGCCACCACCGTGGCCGAAGTCGAATCGCTTGCCGACACCCCCGCCGAAGCCGCGCGTTATGTTCATGCGTTGAATCTCCCGACCGAAGTGGTCGCGTGGCCCGCGCTCGCTGACCTGCCGTTTGCCGAAGCCGGCCTGCAAGTGTCGTTGCGCAAGCCCGCCGATGCCGATCTCGTCGGTATCACCGGCTGTTTCTGCGCCACTGCCGAAACCGGTTCGCTGGTGCTGCTGTCCGGCGCCGAAACGCCCGCATCCGGCGCGCTGCTGCCGGCCACTCACATTGCCATCGTGCCGGCGTCGCGCATCGTCGCGGCGCACGAAGACGCCTTCGCGCTCATCCGCGCCGAACGGGGCGAACTGCCGCGTGCGGTCAATTTCGTCTCGGGGCCGTCGCGCACCGGCGATATCGAACAGACCATCGTGCTCGGCGCACACGGGCCGTATCGCGTGCATGTCATCGTCGTGCGCGGAGCCTGAGTTCGATGCGGCTTCTGGCTGGCGGTGTCCTGCTTGCTGCGTTGGCCTCGGTCACGTCTCCCGCCGCGGCGGCCACGCTCGACGGCGCAACGCTTTCGGCCGCGTGGGGTTTGCCGTTCGTCGGCGTGCTGTTGTCCATCGCGGTCCTTCCGCTGCTGACGCCGAAGCTATGGCATCGCCATGACGGCAAGATCGCGGCAGCCTGGGCGCTCGCGTTTCTCCTGCCGTTCGCCGTCGCGTTCGGCGCCGGCACCGCGGGCGGCGTGCTGCTGCACGCGCTGCTCGACGAGTATCTGCCCTTCATCATGCTGCTGGCCGCGCTCTATACAGTTGCGGGCGGCATCTGCGTGCGCGGTAACCTGCACGGCTCGGCGCGGCTCAATACCGGACTGCTCGCGCTGGGCACCGTGCTCGCGAGCCTCATGGGCACGACCGGCGCGGCCATGCTCCTGATCCGGCCGCTGCTGCGCGCCAACGACAACCGCAAGCATGTCGTGCACGTGGTCGTGTTCTTCATCTTTCTCGTTGCGAACGCCGGCGGCTCGCTCACGCCGCTGGGCGATCCGCCGCTGTTCCTGGGCTTTCTGAACGGTGTCGGATTCTTCTGGACCACGCTGCATCTCGCGCTGCCCATGCTGTTTCTCTGCGTCGTGTTACTCGCGCTGTTTTATCTGCTCGACAGCCACACGTGGCGCAAGCACGATGCCGGCCGGCCGGCACTCGATCCGACGCCCGACACGCCGTCGCTCGGCATCGACGGCAAGATCAACTTCGCGCTGCTCGCGGCCATCGTCGCGCTGGTGCTGATGAGCGGCGTGTGGAAGCCCGGCATCGCGTTCGATGTGTTCGGCACACAGGTGCAGCTGCAGAACCTCGTGCGCGACGTGCTGCTCGCGGTCGTGTTGCTGGCGTCGCTTGCATTCACGCCGAAGCGCGCGCGCGAGGGCAATGCGTTCGATTGGGCGCCCATCGCCGAAGTCGCCAGACTGTTCGCCGCGATCTTCGTCACCATCGCGCCTGTCATCACCATCCTGCGCGCGGGCGCGGACGGCGCATTCGCGGGCATCGTGCACGCGGTGTCGGATGCGAACGGCAAGCCGGTGGACCTGGCGTACTTCTGGGCCACCGGCCTGCTGTCGTCGTTTCTCGACAACGCGCCTACTTATCTCGTGTTCTTCAATCTCGCAGGCGGCGACGCCCGCACGCTCATGACCACCGACGCCACCACGCTCGCCGCCATTTCCGCGGGCGCGGTCTTCATGGGCGCGAACACCTATATCGGCAACGCGCCGAATTTCATGGTCAAGGCGATCGCCGAGTCGCGCGGTGTGCGCATGCCTAGTTTCTTCGGCTATATCGCGTGGTCGGGCGTCGTCTTGCTGCCGCTTTTCGCCATGCTGGGCTGGCTATTTTTCCGGGAGTAGGCAATGAAGAAGAAAGTGCTTGTCGCGCGATCCACGTTCCCCGATGTCATCGAGCGGCTGAAACAGATTTTCGATGTGGACGCCAACATGGGCGATGTCCTTCCGCAGGAAGAATTCGTCCGGCGTCTCGCCGACTGCGACGGCGCGTTCACGGCCGGCGAGCGCGTCGGCGACGCCGAACTCGCGGCCGCGCCGAAGCTGAAGGTCGTCGCGAACATGGCGGTCGGCTACAACAACTTCGACATGCAGGCGTTCGACGCGCACGGCGTGCTCGGCACCAATACGCCGGACGTGCTGAACGAAAGCACCGCCGACTTCGGCTGGGCGCTGATGATGGCGGCCGCGCGTCGCGTAACCGAGTCGGAGCATTTCCTGCGCGCGGGCCAGTGGCAGAAATGGTCCTTCGATTCCTTCCTCGGCGCCGACGTGTACGGCTCCACGCTCGGCGTGATCGGCATGGGGCGCATCGGGCAGGCGCTCGCGCGGCGCGCGAGCGGTTTCAACATGCGCGTGATGTATCACAACCGCTCGCGCGTGGCGCCCGAGATCGAGGCCGCGCTGAATGCGGAGTACGCGTCGAAGGAAGACTTGCTGAAGCGCGCGGATCACGTGGTGCTCGTCGTGCCGTATTCGAAGGAGAGCCATCACACCATCGGCGCCGCTGAACTCGCGCTGATGAAGCCGACCGCGACGCTCACGAACATCGCGCGCGGCGGTATCGTCGACGATGCCGCGCTGATCGCCGCGTTGCGTGACAAGCGCATCGCCGCGGCGGGGCTCGATGTCTTCGAAGGTGAGCCGAACTTCAATCCTGATTTCCTGGTGCTCGACAACGTCGTGCTGACGCCGCACATTGCCAGCGCGACCGAAGCCACGCGCCGCGCCATGGCGAATCTCGCCGCCGACAACCTGATCGCTGCCCTCGGCGAAGGTCCGCGCGCGGGCAATCCGCCGAATCCGATCAATCCGGGCGTACTGAAGAAATGATGGAACTGCTGGTGGGCGGGGTCGCCGTGCTGGCAGTCGCGCTGGTGATTGCGCTCATTGCGCTCGTCGTGATGCTGCGGCGCGCGTCGCAGGGCGGCATGCACGACGAGTTCGAGGCGCTCACCGACCGCGTCAACGACATGGGCGAGGCGCACGCGCGCGCGCAGGAACGGCTCGAACGCGGCGTGCGCGGCGATATCGCGGAAAGTGCGCGGGTGTCGCGCATGGAAGCGCAGAACGGCTTCGGCCAGTTTCATCAGACGCTGTCGACACAGCTCGCGAGTACGTCGAGCGTGCAGAACGCGCAGTTCGACGCGCTCGCGCAACAACTGGCGCAACAGAGCCAGCAGGCGCGCGAGGAGCAGGGCAATGCGCTGAAGCGCTTCGGCGATTCGATCTCGCTGCATCTCGCGCAGCTGTCGGAGGCGAACGAGCGGCGGCTCGGCGAGGTGCGCGCGACGCTCGAGGCGCGTCTGAAGGACATCGAGGCGAACAACGCCACGAAGCTCGATGAAATGCGCCGCACCGTCGACGAAAAGCTGCACGCCACGCTGGAGCAGCGGCTGGGCGAGTCGTTCAAGCTGGTGTCGGACAGGCTGGAGCAGGTGCATCGTGGGCTGGGCGAGATGCAGACGCTCGCGGCGGGCGTCGGCGACCTGAAGAAGGTGCTGACCAACGTCAAGACGCGCGGCACCTGGGGCGAAGTGCAACTCGAAGCGCTGCTGGAGCAGTTGCTCACGCCGGAGCAATACGCGAAGAACGTTGCGACGGTGCCGAACAGTAACGACCGCGTGGAATTCGCGATCAAGCTGCCCGGCCGTCATGACGCGCCGGGTTCTTCCGCAAGGTCGGATGAAGCCGCTTCGCCCGTGTGGCTGCCCATCGACGCGAAGTTTCCGCGCGAGGACTACGAGCGTCTGATCGATGCGCAGGAACGTGCCGATCCGGCCGCCGTGGAAGAGGCTGCGCGTGCGCTCGAAGGCCGTCTGCGCGCGGAAGCGAAGGCGATCGCGCAGAAATACGTCGCGCCGCCGCATACCACGGACTTCGCGCTGCTGTTCCTGCCCACCGAGGGTCTGTACGCCGAAGCGCTGCGCCGCCCCGGTCTGAGCGATGCGCTGCAGCGCGACTATCGCGTGAGCATAGCGGGACCGACCACGCTGACCGCGCTGCTCAACAGTTTGCAGATGGGCTTTCGCACGCTGGCCATCGAGAAGCGTTCCAGCGAGGTCTGGCAGGTGCTGGGCGCGGTGAAGACCGAGTTCGGCAAATTCGGCGACGTGCTGGCGCGCACCAAGTCGCAGCTCGAAACGGTCACGCGTTCGATCGAGGCGGCGCAGACGCGCACGCGGCAGATGAACAAGCGTCTGCGCGACGTGGAGGCGTTGCCGGGGGAGCGGGCGGCGGGACTGCTGGGCGAGGCGTCGGGTGAAGTGTCCGGTGACGTACCCTCGCCCGAAGGCGACGACGAGACTTGATTACGACGACACGGCCAGCCGTTCGAGCGGCTCGCCCGTGACGCGCACGATGCGCCAGTCGGGCAGCACGGTCGCGCCCATCTTTTCGTAGAAGTCGATGGCGTTCTGGTTCCAGTCGAGCACCGACCATTCGAAGCGGCCGCATTGACGTTCCACCGCGAGCGCGGCCAGCTTCTTCAACATCTGCGTGCCGAGGCCGCTGCCGCGCATCGAGGGACGCACGTAGAGGTCTTCGAGATACAGGCCGCGCTTGCCGAGGAAGGTCGAGAAGTTCTGGAAGAACAGCGCGTAAGAGACGATCTCGCCGTTCTGCTCGGCGACCAGCGCTTCGGCGGCCGGACGCGTGCCGAACAACGCCTCATGCACATCCTGCTCGGTGGCGACGAACAGATGCGTCAGCTTCTCGAACTCGGCCAGCTCGAGCATCAGCGCGAACACGGCGCCGACATCGGCGGGCGTTGCCGCACGGATGAGGGCGGCGCTCACGCTTCCTCCGGCGCGTCGGACAGCGTGATCTCGATGCCGCCGAAACGCGATGCCACCCAGTTGTACGCATGACAGGCGATCCACAAGAGGATGAAGCCAAGGATCGCGTTGAGCAGCAGGGCGCTCGTGACCGTGCTCACTTCCACCGAGCCATAGCGCACGAACGCGACCACGACGCCCAGCAGCACGATCGGCACGCTGAAGGTCAGATAAACGAGGATCAGCGCCTTGGCGGTCTGTCCCGGTGCGATGAACGAAATCTGTTTTTTCATGGAAGGGTGCCCCGTCTGTCGATATAGGAATGAGGGTTCCGGCGATGCGCGCGCGCGGCGCAGTCGTCAGATCAGGCCGTCGAACGGCACGATCTCGACATCGTCGCCGGCGTCTATGTCACCGCGAGCATGCTCGAGCACGATGAAGCAGTTTGCTTCGCTCATCGAGCTGAGCACGCCCGAGCCTTGCGGACCGGTCGTGACGACGCGCCAGCCGCCATCGGCCTCGCGTGTCGCAATGCCGCGCTGGAATTCGGTGCGGCCTGCGCGTTTCTTCATCGGCTCGGCGGCGCGGGCGCGAAGGGCCGTGAGCGCCTGCCGCTGCGCACCCGACATGGCGAGCAAGGCCTCGCGCACGATGAAGTAGAAGGTCGCCATCACGGCGACCGGATTGCCCGGCAAGCCGAAGAACAGCGCCGAGCGGCCCGCGCCCGCGCGTTCGCCGGACCACAGGCGGCCGAATGCCAGCGGCCGGCCGGGGCGCATCGCGATCTTCCAGAAGGCGACTTCGCCGAGCGAATTCAGCAGGTCGCGCGTGAAGTCCGCATCGCCCACCGAGACGCCGCCCGAACTGATGACGACGTCCGCACTGGAGGTCGCGTGACGCAGCGCGGTTTCGAGCGAGGCGCGGTCGTCGCGCACGATGCCGAGATCGAGCGTCTCGACACCCAGGCGCCGGAGCATCGCGAACAGCGTGTAGCGATTGCTGTCGTAGACGCTGCCCGCGCTCAGGGTTTCGCCGATGGAGCGCAGTTCGTCGCCGGTCGAGAAGAAGGCCACGACGAGCCGCTTGCGCACCGCCACTTCGCCGATCCCGAGCGACGCCAGCAGCCCGAGATCCGACGCCCGCACGACGCGCCCGGCGACCAGCGCGGGCTTGCCCCGGGCGAGATCCTCGCCTGCCAGCCGGCGATTCTGTCCCGCGTGGATGCCTGCGACGGCAAAGCGAATGGTGTCGCCTTCGCGGGTGACCTGCTCCTGCGGCACCACCGTGTCGCAACCCGGCGGCATCAGTGCGCCGGTCATGATGCGCACGCATTCGCGCCCGCCGGACGTGGCCACGAAAGGACGGCCGGCGAATGCCGTGCCCGCGACCGGAAGTTCGACCGTTGCGCCGGCGCCCGTCACCGCCGTGGCCGCGAACGCGTAGCCGTCCATCGCCGAATTGTCGAAGGCGGGGACGTCGATGGGAGAAATCACGTCCTCCGCCAGCACGCGGCCCAGCGCGTCGTGCAGGCTCACGCGTTCCGCGGGCGCATCGGCGCCGCGCGGCATCGCCCATTGACGCACGATGTCCTGCGCGGCCTCGACAGGCAGCGCATTCGGATCGTACTGAGCAACGGAGGCGAAGAATTCCTTGGGCGTGGTCATGAATCGGAGTGGATCGCGGCCTGCGCAGGGCGGTGAGGCAATGCCACGGCGGCGGAGGGAACGAGCAGCCTGGAAGGATCAGGCCACATGGGCGGACGCGAGCGAACAGCGGGTTGAGCGGTCAGTCGCGCTCCAGCTCGGCCAGCTGCTGCAAATCGTTGACATTGTAAAACGCACGTACATCGTGAAATTGGACTTCAGCCGCCGTGTGGCGCGCGTACCACGCGCGCACCTTGCGCTCGCCGGCGTCCAGCCAGGCGTCGAGATCGTCGGCGAGCGAGGTGCGCAGCAGCGCGAACACCGGATGCGCCTGCACGTCGCCGGATGCCTCGACCGTCGCCGCATACGCAATGTCGACACCCTTTGTTTCGAGCGCCTGCATCAGCGCGGCGCCCAGGTGTTCGTCGACGAACGGCGCGTCGCAAGGCGCGGTCAGCACGAAGCCGGTGCGCGCCTCGCGCAGCGCGGCTGCGATGCCGGCAAGCGGCCCTGGATAGGCCGCGCGCGTATCGGCGATGACGCGCGCGGCGAAGGGCGCGCCGAGACGCGCGTAGTCATCGAGCGAGCGGTTGGCGCTGACCAGCATCGCGCTGGCCTGCGGGGCGAGACGCCGCATCACGTGCAGCGCGAGCGGTTCGCCGCGAAACGGCTGCATGCCCTTGTCGACGCCGCCCATGCGCGAGCCGCGTCCGCCCGCCAGCACGAGCGCCGTGACGTCGGAGAAAGCATGGGATTGAGGCGTGGCCTGCACGGTCGTTTCGCCTGCGTCAGCCACCGATGTACGACATTTCGACGCGCGGTCCGTCGCTCCGTGCCGGGGCCGACGCGCTGCCGCGCAATTGCGAATAGCGGTCGCCGCGTGCTTCCCAGATGCGCGCGATGGAAGTGGCGACGTCCTCATCGCTGGCGCCGCCGCGGATCAGGCCGCGCAGATCGTGTCCGGCGACGGCGAAGAGACAGAGGTACAGCTTGCCTTCGGTCGAGAGCCGCGCGCGCGTGCAGGTTCCGCAGAACGCGCGCGTGACGCTGGAGATCACGCCGATCTCGCCGCTGCCGTCGCGATAACCCCAGCGTTGGGCGGTTTCGGCGTCGGTATGGGCTTCGAGCGGCGCGAGCGGGAAGTGCGCGTCGATGCGCTCCACCACCTGCGCCGACGGCAGCACTTCGCTCATGTTCCAGCCATTCGACGCGCCCACGTCCATGTATTCGATGAACCGCAGGATGGCGCCGCTGCCCTTGAAGTGACGCGCCATCGGCACGATTTCCTGGTCGTTGGTGCCGCGCTTGACGACCATGTTCACCTTGAGCGGCGCAAGCCCGACTGCCTGCGCCGTGGCGATGCCTTCGAGCACGTCGCCTACCGCGAAGTCGGCGTCGTTCATGCGGCGAAACAGCGCGTCGTCGAGGGCGTCGAGGCTGACCGTGACGCGCGACAGCCCCGCGTCCCGCAGCGAGCGGGCCTTGCGCGCGAGCAGCGAACCGTTCGTGGTCAGGGTGAGGTCGAGCGGACGGCCTTCGGGCGTACGCAGCAGCGCCAGCCGCTCGATCAGATATTCGATGTTCTTGCGCAGGAGCGGCTCGCCGCCCGTCAGGCGAATCTTCTCGACGCCATGCGAGACGAACACGCGCGCCAGCCGCTCGATTTCCTCGAAGGAGAGCAGGGCGGCGTGCGGCAGAAACGGGTAATGCTTGTCGAAGACCTCGCGCGGCATGCAGTACACGCAGCGGAAGTTGCAGCGGTCGGTCACCGAGATGCGCAGGTCGCGCAAGGGGCGCGCGAGCGTGTCCGTGAGCAGCCCCGATGGCGCGGCGGCGACGCCGGCGAAGGCCGGAATCGCGCTGATGTCGGTCACGGGGATGATGCGTCGGGACATGATGGATGGGGTTCGGCTCGACCGTGGCGGTCTTGTTTTGAGGTTGCGAATCGTTCGATGACCGTTCCATTTTAACGGAAGGTGCTCATCGGAGTCGCAAGGGGGATACCCGCGCGGGGTCTGGTTTTCCCGCATTTTTGCAGCGATGCGCGGCGGCTGCGCGAAAAAAAACGCCATCGATGTGGATCGATGGCGTTTCGTCCGTCCAGCCCGGTACGGCGTGGAGCCGTGCCGGGCGTCAGAGCGCTCAGTGATAGCTCAATGAGCGCTCTTGCCGGTTTCCACCTGCTGCATCGGTGTGGTGTCGGCCGGCGGCAGCACCTTGCGCTCGCGCGGCACGCGCACCGGCGCGGGCACGCGGGCGGCGGCAGCATCGGCTTCACGCAGCTTGCTCTCGTCGGTGTTGACCCACACGAGGCCGGCGCGTTCGAGCATCGGCTGGATCGCTTCGGCGGCGATCGGCGTAGCGGTCGCGGCGGTCGCGGATGCGGCCGGCGCGGCTGCCTTCACCGGTTCCGCTGCGACCGGCGCCTGCACTTCGGCGTGTTCGATCGGCGGCACGGGTGCAACGGCCGTTGCCTCGGGCGTCGGTGCGACCGCGGCGACCTTCACCGGCTCCGCCACTTCGGCTTCGGCAGAGGCAGGCGCCGGAACCGCTTCAGGCGCGGCTTCAGCGACAACCGGAGCGGGCTTGGCGACCTCGGCAACCGGCGCCGGCGTTTCGACCGGAGCGGGCGCAGCTTCGACCGGCCTGGCTTCGTCGGCCACGGGCGCGAACGGATCGACAGGCTTGGTTTCGGCAGCCTTCGGCGTCGGACCGAACGGGTTGTCGACCGACGGCGCGGGAGCCGGCTTGGCGAACACGTCGAAGTCGGCTGCTGCGGGCGTCGATGCCTTCGGTTCGACCGGCTCGGCCTCCTGAGCCTTCGCCACCGGCGCTGCTTCAGCGACGACAGGCGCCGGCGCTTGCGGCTTCACTTCAACCGGCGCCTGGACCGGCGCTTCCACCGGTTGCGCGGCCACGGCTTCGACCGGTGTCGGCGCCGCTGCTTCGGCCGGTTCAGCCACCGGACGCGCTTCGCGACGCACGGACACTTCCTGCGCGGCTTCGGCGTCGAACACGCCGGCCTGCGCCGAGGTGCTGTCGGCGGCGCCTTCGGCTTCCGCGACGTCAGCCGCATGATTCACGGTGATGCCGTCTTCCTCGCGTTCGCGACGGCCGCCACGACGGCCACGACGACGGCGGCGACGCTCTTCGCCGTCACGCGCGCTGTTGGCCTGATCGGCGGAGTCCGCGTCGAAGCCTGCGGTGTCCACATCGATCTGCGACGACTCGACGATTTCCGACACCACGGTTTCGCCTTGCGTCAGTGCTTCGACGGCGGCTTCCGGTTGCGGCTTGCGGCGCTCGCCACGATCCGACCGTTCCCCGCGCTCCGCACGTTCGGGACGATCAGCGCGGTCGGAACGATCAGCGCGCTCGGCACCGCGTTCACCACGATCCGGACGTTCGCGGCGTTCCTGGCGTTCGCCTGTTTCCGGACGCGCGGCGCGCTCGGCGCTGCGCTCACGGCCTTCACGCGGCTCACGGGCCTCGCGCGGCTCGCGGGCTTCGCGTGCCTCACGCGGTTCGCGGGGTTCACGCGGCTCGCGCACTTCACGCAGTTCGCGTCCCTCACGACCGCCACGCGGCTCGCGATCCTCGCGGCGCGCGCCTTGGCGGCCCGTGCCGTTGCCACCGGTACTGCCGTTGGCGCCACTCGCCGCACCTGCCGACGCGCCGTCGCGGCCCGCGCCGCCGCCACTGCGGCGGTTGCGGTTGCGATCGCCGCTGCCCGAGCGTTCGCTGCGCTCACGTTGCGGACGCGCGGCCGGTTGCGCCTCGACCGGAGCCGGGGCGGGCTTGACCTCCGGCTGGATGCCGAACAGGTTCTTGATCCACGCGATGAATCCGCCGCTCGCCGGCACCGGCGCCGCAACGGGCGCGGCCTCGACCGGAGCGGCCTTGACCGGCGCGCTCGGCGCAGGTTTCTCGGGCGTGATGCCCTTGACCGCGGCTTCCTGCTTCGGCTTCACCTCTTCGGCGCGCTTGCTGTAGCCGGTCTCGGACTCGAGTTCCGTCGCGGCTTCCACGGCCATCTTCCACGATGCGCGCGGCTCGTCGAGGCGTGCGTCGTCGTGACGCAGACGCTCCAGCTTGTAATGCGGCGTTTCCAGATGCTTGTTCGGAATCAGGACGACGTTGACCTTGAAGCGCGATTCGATCTTGTTGATTTCCGAGCGCTTTTCGTTCAACAGGAAGGCGGTCACCTCGACCGGCACCTGGCAATGAATTGCCGCGGTGTGCTCCTTCATCGCTTCTTCCTGAATGATCCGCAGCACTTGCAGCGCGGACGATTCGGTGTCGCGGATATGGCCCGTGCCGTTGCAGCGCGGGCAGGTCACGTGGCTGCCTTCCGACAGCGCCGGACGCAGACGCTGACGCGACAGTTCCATCAGGCCGAAGCGCGAAATCTTGCCCATTTGTACGCGGGCGCGGTCGTGCTTGAGTGCGTCCTTCAGACGCTGCTCGACTTCGCGCTGGCTCTTGGCCGATTCCATGTCGATGAAATCGATCACGATCAGGCCGCCCAGGTCGCGCAGACGAAGCTGGCGCGCGACTTCGTCGGCGGCTTCGAGATTGGTGCGCGTCGCGGTTTCCTCGATGTCGGCGCCCTTGGTCGCGCGCGCCGAGTTCACGTCGATGGCGACGAGCGCCTCGGTGTGATCGATCACGATCGCGCCGCCCGAGGGCAGCGGCACCGTGCGCGAGTACGCGGTTTCGATCTGATGCTCGATCTGAAAGCGCGAGAACAGCGGCACGTCGTCGTGATAGCGCTTCACCTTCGAGAGGTTGTCGGGCATCACGATGTCCATGAAGGCGCGGGCCTGATCATGGATTTCGGTCGTGTCGATAAGGATTTCGCCGATGTCCGGCTGGAAATAATCGCGGATCGCGCGGATGACGAGGCTGGATTCGAGATAAATCAGCATCGGCTGGCCGCCGACCCCGCTCTGCGACGCGGCTTCGATCGCGCGCCACAGCTGCATCAGGTAGTTCAGGTCCCACTGCAGCTCTTCCGCCGAACGACCGATGCCCGCCGTGCGCGCGATGATGCTCATGCCTTCCGGCAATTCGAGCTGCGCCATGGTTTCGCGCAGTTCCTGGCGCTCGTCGCCCTCGATACGGCGCGACACGCCGCCGCCGCGCGGATTGTTCGGCATCAGGACGAGGTAGCGGCCGGCCAGCGAGATGAACGTGGTCAGCGCCGCGCCCTTGTTGCCGCGCTCTTCCTTCTCGACCTGGACGATGAGTTCCTGGCCTTCGCGCAGCGCGTCCTGGATGCGCGCGGAGCGCATGTCGACGCCGTCGCGGAAATACTGGCGGGCGACTTCCTTGAACGGCAGGAAGCCGTGGCGGTCCTCGCCGTAGTTGACGAAGCAGGCTTCGAGCGACGGCTCGATGCGGGTGACGACTCCCTTGTAGATGTTGCCTTTGCGCTGTTCGCGCCCGGCGGTTTCGATGTCGATGTCGATGAGTTTCTGCCCATCGACGATGGCGACGCGCAGTTCTTCTTGCTGCGTCGCGTTAAACAGCATGCGTTTCATGGAACGGCTCCAGAGCGGCTTTCGTCCTCCCTCGTCAGGCGAATCGGCGTCAGTGACGGATGAAGGTCACGCGCGCGAGGCGGGAAGGCGGGCGAGCCGCGCTTTTTGTGTGTTGTCACAAAGCACGCTGGAGCGGGATTTCTGGCGGGAGAATTGCCGAAAGCAGGCGACAGCCGCCAGCGCGGCGGCCGTGCCATGGGGCACATGCGAAACAACGGCGAGGCGAAGTCGAGCCGCGCGGCGCGTGGCGAGGATGGACGGCGGCGTGGCGGACGGACGTCCGGGACGGTCGAAACGTCCCGACGCACTGCCTGCCCAACGCGCTTTGCAGCGCCTGAATCCTCCCAACGGTGGCCGCGGAAGAGCGGTCTCGCGCACACCGGCGCGATGCTGCGTACCGATCCTTCCTGCGGCCAGGCCGCGCCGGCGCCGCCGCGGGCCTTGTATCGCGCCCGTCGGCTGGCTGCCGTGTGTCTCGCCTCATGGCGGCGTGATCGCGCTTCGCAGATTACAGCGCAGCAGCGATTCCGCCGGCAGTTGTTCGCAACACCGGCGAGCGTCGATTGCCTGTTTCTCCTGCTCATGCGCAATTTCGCGCAGGACCGATTCAGGCGGCGACCGGTTGTTGCACCGGGCGCCTTCGCTTCTCGCCGATAAAATTCTTTTTGACCAGAAATCCGTTACCGACCGGCGATCGACTCGACCGAACGCGCCTGTGGGCTTCGTCCCTGCCGGTGATATCGCCGTGCGTGCAACTCGCTGCTCTCTGTCTTCAGGGTGAGCAACCGACCTTGGGCGCAAGTAAAATGATGGTTTATCGCTTGCACCTGTACAGTCTGTTCAATCGCGGTTCCTGCTTGATCTAAAGCATCAACCTTTTCAGACTGCTCGCAAATTATATTCAGAATGAATGAGTTAGGCAAAACTTCCCATAAACAGGTCGCAAGCGAACAGGTGTCGATGATCGAAGTCGACGAGACTGCCGCCGGTCAGCGGATCGACAACTTCCTGCTGCGCGTCTGTAAAGGCGTGCCAAAGAGCCATATTTATCGGATTCTCCGCAGCGGCGAAGTGCGCGTGAACAAGGGCCGCATCGACGCCGCGTACCGTCTCGAAATGGGCGATCTCGTGCGTGTGCCGCCTATCCGTACGGCTCAGCCGGACGAAACGCCGGTGTCATCGAACGCGCCGGCCGCCGAATTTCCCATTCTTTTCGAAGACGACCATCTGATCGTCATCGACAAACCCTCGGGCGTCGCCGTGCATGGCGGCAGCGGCGTGGCGTTCGGGGTGATCGAACAACTGCGCAACGCCCGGCCGCACGCCAAGTTCCTCGAACTGGTGCATAGGCTGGACCGGGAAACCTCCGGCGTGCTGATGCTTGCGAAGAAACGCGCCGCGCTGGTCAACCTGCACGAGCAGATTCGGGAAAATCGCCTCGACAAGCGCTATTACGCGGTCGGCCACGGCGACTGGCCCGCCGACTGGGGCCGCCGGCGCGTCGTGAAGGCGCCGCTGCACAAATACGTCGCCGCCGACGGCGAGCGCCGCGTGCGCATCCAGGAAAACGGACTGCCGTCGCACACGGTGTTCAATCTGATCGAACGCTGGGACGACTACGCGTGGGTCGAGGCGGAACTGAAGACCGGACGCACGCATCAGATCCGCGTGCACATGGCGAGCATCGGCCTGCCGATCGCCGGCGACACCAAGTACGGCGACTTCGCGCTGAACAAGGATCTGGCGCGTCCGAGCGCGAAAGCGTCGCTGAAACGCATGTTTTTGCACGCTTACCGGCTGAAGATCACCCATCCGGCGAGCGGCGAAGCCATTCAGTTCGAAGCGCCGCTGCCCGCCGAGTGCCGGCGCTTCATCGAACAACTCAAAAATCGTGAGACACCGTAAATGCCGCGGAAGCAATTCGATCTGATCGTTTTCGACTGGGACGGCACGCTGATGGATTCGACCGTCCACATCACGCGCAGCATCCAGGCCGCCTGCCGCGACCTGGGCCTGCCAGTTCCCGCCGACGAATCCGCCAGTTATGTGATCGGTCTCGGCCTCAAGGATGCGCTGCAAATCTGCGCGCCGACGCTCGATCCGGCCGACTATCCGCGCCTGGCCGAGCGTTATCGCTTCCATTTCCTGACGAAAGGGCAGGAAACCGAGCTTTTTCCCGGCGTGCGCGACATGCTGCAGGCGCTGCGCGACGAAGGCTATTTTCTCGCGGTTGCGACGGGCAAGAGCCGCGTCGGGCTGAATCGCGCGCTGGATCAGTCGCGTCTGACGAGCGCCTTCGACGGCACGCGCTGCGCCGACGAAACCTTCTCCAAGCCGCATCCGGCCATGCTGCACGAGCTCACGCGCGAACTCGGCCAGGATCTCGCCCGCACCGTGATGATCGGCGACACGACGCACGACCTGCAAATGGCCATCAACGCGGGCGCGGCGGGCGTGGGCGTGGGGTATGGCGCGCATCCGGCGGATTCGCTCGCGGTGCTCAAGCCGCATTTCTGCGCGGACAGTGTCGCGTCGCTGGCCGGCTGGCTTCGGGAGCACGCATGAGCGAAGCGGCGCGGGACGCGGTGCGCGTGTGCGCAGCGGACGCACTCGTCGACGGCGGCGCGGGCGTCCGCGTACCGGCGACGGACGCCGCCGGCGAGGCGGTCGTCTTTTTTGTGCGCTACGACGGCAAGCCGTACGGCTATCTGAACCGCTGCGCGCACGTGCCAATGGAGCTCGACTGGAACGAGGGTCAGTTCTTCGAGAGCTCGGGCCTATACTTGATGTGCGCGACTCACGGGGCGATCTACCAGCCGGACACCGGCAAATGCGTCGGTGGTCCGTGCCGCGGTGCGCGCCTGCGCGCCGTGTCGGTCGAGGAGCGCGACACGCCTGAGGGCCGCGCGGTCTTCTGGCTTCCCGATGCGTCCTTGCAGCCCGCCTGATTCGCCCGCCTTCCATCCTTTCACTCGCCTGAACTACGCATGTCCGACAACCTTCCACGCGGCAACGACAACTGGGAGCGCGAAGCGCTCGAGCGCATCGCCCTGGCCGCGATCCGCGAGCAGCGCGCCGCCCGGCGCTGGCGCATCTTCTTCCGGTTCCTGTTTCTGATCGTCATTGCGCTGGTTGCCTGGGGCGTGTTCGATTTCACCGGCGACCGGGCCGCGAAGGCCGGCAAGCACACGGCATTGATCGACCTGCAAGGCGAGATTTCCGCCACCGGCGACGCCAGCGCCGACAACATCGACGGCGCACTGCAAAGCGCCTTCGAGGACGAAAACACGGCCGGCGTGATCCTGCGCATCAACAGCCCGGGCGGCAGTCCGGTGCAGGCGGGCATCATCTACGGCGAGATCAAGCGCCTGCGTGCGAAATATCCGAAAACGCCGCTGTACGTGGTCGTCGACGACATGTGCGCGTCAGGCGGCTATTACGTCGCCTCGGCCGCCGACAAGATCTATGTGAACAAGGCGAGCGTCGTCGGCTCGATCGGCGTGCTGATGGACGGTTTCGGCTTCACCGGCCTGATGGACAAGCTCGGCGTCCAGCGGCGCCTGCACACGGCGGGCGCCAACAAGGGCGAGTTCGATCCGTTCTCGCCCGAAACGCCCGTGATGACCGCCCACGCGCAGGACATGCTCGACCAGATCCACACGCAGTTCATCGACGCCGTGAAGCAGGGCCGCGGCAAGCGGCTGAAAGACGATCCGGAGATGTTCTCCGGCATGATCTGGACCGGCGAGAAGAGCGTTGCGCTCGGCCTCGCGGATGATTTCGGCGACGCCGGCTATGTCGCGCGCGAGGTCATCAAGCAGCCGGATATCGTCGACTACACCCAGAAGGAAAGTATCAGCGAGCGCGTGGTGCGGCGCTTCGGCGCCTCGGCGGGCGATGCCGCCGTGCGCGCGCTGACGCTCGGCGGCCGGTTCCAGCTGCACTGAGCGTTACGACGCGAGCAGCAGGAAGATCGCCGGACGCTTTTGCAGGTCCGGCGCGGCCTTCTTCTTCCAGTCGGCTGCCGTGCGCGTGACGATGGTTTCGCCCGGCAAGGTCAGATCCACGGCGACGCAGATCAGCGTCGAGGGCGCGCAGGTCGCGATCAGCGTGTCGAGCATCGCGCGGTTGCGATAGGGCGTTTCGATGAAAATCTGCGTCTGACTGGCCTTGCGCGACAGTTGTTCGAGTTCGCGCAGGCGCTTGCCGCGCTCGGTGGCATCGACGGGCAGATAACCGTTGAACGCAAAACTCTGGCCGTTCATGCCCGAGGCCATCAGCGCCAGCAGGATCGAGCTCGGTCCGACGAGCGGCACCACCTTCACGCCGCGATCGTGCGCGCGTCGCACCAGCAGCGCACCGGGGTCGGCGACGGCCGGGCAGCCCGCCTCGGAAACGAGTCCGGCGTCGGTGCCCGCGAGGATCGGCGCGAGCAGTCGGTCGATCTCGCCCGGCGGCGTCTTGACGTTCAGCTCGCGCACGTCGATTTCCTGGATCGGCCGTTCCGTGCCGACTTTCTTCAGGAACGCGCGCGTGGTCTTGGCGTTTTCGCCGATGTAGTACGCCAGCGCGGCCGCCTGGGCGCGCACCGGATCGGGCAGCACCTGCGCGAGCGCGGCGGCGTCGCCTTCGCCGAGCGTGTTCGGAATCAGATAGAGGACGCCGCTCATTGCGCCCCCAGTACCGGCAAGCCGGCGTGGGCCAGCATGCCCGTCAGCGCGATCAGCGGCAGGCCGATCAGCGCGGTGGGATCATCGGATTCGATCGCTTCCAGCAAAGCAATCCCCAGGCCCTCGGATTTCGCGCTGCCGGCGCAATCGTAGGGCGTTTCGGCGCGCAGATAGGTTTCGATCTGCGCATCCGAATAGTCGCGAAAGCGCACGCGCGTGACGATATCGGCGGTTTGAATGTCATTCGTGCGGCTGTCGAAGACACACAGCGCGCTGTGAAACTCGACGCTCCGGCCGCGCATCGCACGCAGTTGCTCGACGGCCTTGTCGTGCGTGCGGGGCTTGCCGATCTGCAGGCCGTCGAAGGTCGCGACCTGGTCCGAGCCGATCACGAGCAGCCCGTCAGGCTGCGTGACACGCGCCGCTGCCGCCCGCGCCTTGACGGCGGAAAGGCGCAGCGCCGTCGCCTGCGGTGTTTCGTCTTCGAGCGGCATTTCGTCGATCGCCGGGACGATGACCTCGAACGGCATCCGCAGGCGCTCCAGCAACGCGCGCCGGTACGGGGAACTCGACGCCAGAATCAGGCGCGGAAGGGAAGTTGAAGCGTCGGACATGAAGGGAAATCAGTAAAAAAGAAGGAAAAAACGGTGGTGCGCGGCTTGATGCTTAAGTATTTGACTCGAAAGAATAAAGCCGATATGATTTTGGGCTTTTCATCGGTCGGTGCGCAAGCAGCTTCGCGTCTCAGGCCAGTGAATCTGGTGAGGCGCGGGTGAGGTGCCTTCTGGTCAGGGCTCCGGCAGGCACAGTAGCAGGCACAGTAGCAGGCACAAGCGCGAAAGCATGAAAGCCAGCCTGATGCAAATTCGGGCAAGCCACGCCTGACCGAATACGGCGTCGCGGTGCATACCGGGCGTTCATCCGAAGTATCCGCCGAAGCACCCGCCAAACAAGGCACAAGCAAGACACCAGCAGGAGCGCACATGACCCGGAATCCTGGCAAACCTGCGAGCCCCGCCGATCTGCGCGCGCTCGACGTTTTTGAATTCGCCACCAGCGGCACGCAGGCAGCCGGCGCGCTGCGCATATCGCAGATGCCGCGCATGTTAGCCGAAGTGCCGGCCGATGTGTCGGATGCATCGGGTGGTCCGGCAGCGGGAGAAGAAGACACTGTCTTCACCTGGCAGGCCGAGGGCTCGACCCAGCCGGAATTGCAGGACGACGGCGTGGAAGCGCCGCAGCCTTATCTGCGCCTCGCGGTTCATGGCTCGGTATGGCTCAGGTGTCAACGCTGTCTTTCGCCGTATTCGCAGCATCTCGATGTCGATGCCACCTATCGGATCGTCGCGACGGAGGAAGAAGCGGACGAATTTCCGCTCGACGACGATGAAGTCGAAGTGATCGTGGGCTCGCGCCAGTTCGATCTCGTCGACTTGATCGAAGAGGAGTTGTTGTTGTCCTTGCCGCTCGTGCCCAAGCACACCGTGTGTCCCGAGGTGCACGAAAGCCTGCTCTCAGGCAGTGCTAAAGGCAGCGCGGACGACGAGTCGGAAGAAAACAGTGCGGCGGAAGCAGCAGACAAGCCGAATCCGTTTGCGGTGCTGGAAAAGCTCAAGCCGGGCGGTTCCGGCGGCGGCCAGCACTGATGCACTGAACAGGTTTAGTAGCAGCAACAAACAGGTAGCGCGATGTGCGCACCCGATGGCCGTACGGCCGAGGGCTGTCGGCGGATCGGGCTGTGTTAGAATTCGCAAAATTTTTCTGGAGTAATCATGGCAGTTCAGCAAAACAAGAAGTCGCCGTCGAAGCGCGGCATGCACCGTTCCCACGACTTCCTCACGACGGCTCCGCTGGCTGTCGAGCCGAGCACGGGTGAAGTGCACCTCCGCCACCACGTGAGCCCGAATGGCTACTATCGTGGCAAGAAAGTCATCAAGACGAAGAACGACTAAGCGTTCCCCGTCGCCCGTCCAGCTCGCGGAAACCATTCTGCGGGCGTTCGGGCGCAATTCGCTCTTGACACTTTCCCGGTACGACAAGAAGGCGGCATTTCACTGCCGCTTTTTTGTGTCCGAAATTCGTCGCGTTCCATGACTGTAAAGATCACCATCGACTGCATGGGGGGCGACCACGGTCCGGCCGTGACCGTTCCCGCTGCCGTCAGTTTCGTGCGCTCGCATCCCGACGCGCATCTCATGCTCGTCGGTCTCGAGCAGCCCATCCGCGCCCAGCTCCGAAAGTGCAAGGCACTCGATGAAACTCGCCTGAGCGTCGTCGCCGCGAGCGAAGTCGTCGCCATGGACGACCCGGTCGAAGTCGCGCTGCGCAAGAAGAAAGATTCATCGATGCGCGTCGCGCTCAACCTCGTGAAGGAAGGCGCGGCGCAGACCTGCATTTCCGCCGGCAACACCGGCGCGCTCATGGCGGTCTCGCGCTACGTGCTGAAGACGCTTGCCGGCATCGAACGTCCGGCCATCGCGTTCGCCATGCCGAGCCAGAAGGGCTACACCACCGTGCTCGATCTCGGCGCCAACGTCGATTGCGAGCCGGGGCATCTGCTGCAGTTCGCCGAGATGGGCCACGCGCTGGTGTCGGCCATCGAGGGCCGCGAGCGGCCGACCATCGGTCTGCTGAATATCGGCGAAGAAGTCATCAAGGGCAATGAGACCATCAAGCGCGCGGGCGAACTGCTGCGTGCGAGCACGCTCAATTTCTACGGCAACGTGGAAGGCAACGACATCTACAAAGGCACGACGGATGTCGTCGTGTGCGACGGCTTCGTCGGCAATGTCGCGCTGAAGACGTCGGAAGGGCTCGCGAAGATGCTCGCCGACATCATCAAGGAAGAGTTCAGCCGCTCGTTCGCCTCGAAGCTGATGGCGCTCGTCGCGCTGCCGGTGCTCAAGCGTTTCAAGCGCCGTGTCGACCCCGCGCAATACAACGGCGCAGCCTTGCTGGGCCTGCGCGGGCTCGTCATCAAGAGCCACGGTTCGGCCGAGGCCTTCGGCTTTGAGTGGGCGATCAAACGCGGGTATGATGCCGTCAAAAATGGCGTGCTCGAACGCCTGGTGCGCGCGATGGAAGAAAACGCGCCCGCCGCGCGCGAGACCAGCGTGTCCGCGCCCGAGGCGCCGCCTGCTGCAGGTGTCGAAGGCGCGCCGTCAAGCGCTGCTGCACCGACAGACCCGCAGCCCGCTACACCGCCCAACTCGCAGCCGAACCCGCCGGGCGAGTCCGGAACTGCGCTACATTCGAAGGCATAATGGCTCAAACCAATCTCTACTCACGCGTGCTGGGCACCGGCAGCTATCTGCCGGACGAGCGCGTCACGAATCAGGACTTGGCCGATCGTCTCGCGAAACAGGGCGTCGAGACGAGCGACGAATGGATCGTCGCACGCACCGGCATTCACGCGCGCCACTTCGCGGCGCCGAACCAGACTTCGAGCGACCTCGCGCTGATCGCGTCGCAGCGGGCCATCGAGGCGGCGGGTATCGATCCCCAGTCGATCGATCTGATCATCGTCGCCACTTCAACGCCGGACTTCGTGTTCCCGAGCACGGCCTGCCTGCTGCAGAACAAGCTCGGCATCCGCAATCACGGCGCGGCCTTCGACGTGCAGGCCGTCTGCTCCGGCTTCGCCTATGGCGTGGCCACCGCGGACAGCTTCATTCGCAGCGGCCTCGCCCGCACGGCGCTCGTGATCGGCGCGGAAACCTTCTCGCGCATCCTCGACTTCAAGGACCGCACCACCTGCGTACTGTTCGGCGACGGCGCCGGCGCCATCATCCTGCAGGCGTCGGAAGAGCCCGGCGTGCTGTCGAGTGCGCTGCACGCGGACGGCAGCCATTCGGACATTCTCTGCACACCGGGCAACGTGAACGGCGGCGTGGTCGAAGGCAGCGCGTTCCTGCACATGGATGGCCAGGCCGTCTTCAAGCTCGCCGTCAACGTGCTGGAGAAGGTCGCCGTCGAGGCACTGGAGCGTGCGCAACTCACGCCGGACGACATCGACTGGCTGATCCCCCATCAGGCCAATATCCGCATCATGCAGAGCACGGCCCGCAAGCTGCATCTGCCGCCCGAGCGCATGGTGGTGACGGTGGGTGAGCACGGCAATACGTCGGCGGCCTCGATTCCGCTCGCCTTCGACGTCGCCGTGCGCGACGGCCGCATCAAGCGCGGCGACCATCTGCTGATTGAAGGCGTGGGCGGCGGCTTCACCTGGGGCGCATCGGTCATTCGCTACTGATTCCCCGGCCGCGCTTTTCCAGTTACTTCACCTATCCGCCGCTGATTTTCCCTTCGTGACAGACCCCGCGCGCCCAAGCAGCGCGCGGTCCGCGAAGGCATCGCGGCGCATTCCAGACAACGAGGACGAGATGAAATTTGCATTCGTTTTCCCCGGGCAGGGTTCGCAATCGATCGGCATGCTCAACGCCTTCGCTGACCACGCCATCGTGCGCGAGACGCTGCAGCAGGCATCCGACGCGCTCGGCCAGGATCTCGGCAAGCTGATCGCCGAAGGCCCCGCCGAAGACCTGAACCTGACGACCAACACCCAGCCGGTCATGCTGACGGCCGCGTACGCGATCTACCGCGTGTGGGAGCAGGAAACCGGACTCAAGCCGGCGCTCGTCGCGGGCCATAGCCTGGGCGAATACACGGCGCTGGTCGCGGCCGGCGCGCTGGCGTTCGCGGACGCCGTGCCGCTCGTGCGTTTTCGCGCGCAGGCGATGCAGAACGCCGTGCCGGTGGGCGAAGGCGGCATGGCCGCGATCCTCGGTCTCGACGACGACACCGTGCGCGCCGTGTGCGCCGAAGCGGCGTCGGCGGGCGTGGTCGAAGCGGTGAACTTCAACGCGCCTGCGCAAGTCGTGATCGCCGGTTCGAAGGCGGCGGTCGAGAAAGCCTGTGAAGTCGCGAAGGCGAAGGGCGCCAAGCGCGCCCTGCCGCTGCCGGTGTCGGCGCCGTTCCATTCGTCGCTGCTCAAGCCCGCGTCCGACCAGCTGCGTGACTATCTCGCCCAAGTCGAAATCAAGGCGCCGCAGATTCCGCTGATCAATAACATCGATGTCGCGATCGTCTCCGATCCCGCCGCGATCAAGGACGCGCTCGTGCGCCAGGCCGCGGGCCCGGTGCGCTGGGTCGAATGCGTGCAGGCCATGGCGCGCGACGGCGTCACGCATGTTGTCGAATGCGGTCCGGGCAAGGTGCTCGCGGGACTGACGAAGCGCATCGACGGCAACCTGACCGGCGCATCCATCTTCGATCCGGCCTCGCTCGACGACACGCGCACGCTGATTGCTGGCTGAACGACATAAGGAACGACACCATGAGCCTGGAAAAGCAAGTAGCCGTCGTGACGGGCGCGTCGCGCGGCATCGGACGGGCGATCGCGCTCGAACTCGCGAAGCAGGGCGCGACGGTCATCGGCACGGCCACGAGCGAAAGCGGCGCGGCGAGCATCGGCGAGGCGCTGGCGCAGGCGGGCGGCAAGGGCCGCGGCGCGGTGCTGAACGTCAATGACGACGCAGCGGGCGACGCCTTCATCGACGGCATCGTGAAGGAATTCGGCGGCCTGAACGTGCTCGTGAACAACGCGGGCATCACGAAGGACCAGCTTGCGATGCGCATGAAGGACGACGAGTTCGACGCCGTCATCGACACCAACCTGCGCGCAGTCTTCCGTTTGTCGCGCGCAGTGTTGCGCCCGATGATGAAAGCGCGCGGCGGCCGCATCATCAACATCACATCGGTGGTCGGTTCGTCGGGCAATCCCGGCCAGGCGAACTACGCGGCCGCCAAGGCCGGCGTCGCGGGCATGACGCGGGCGCTGGCGCGCGAGATCGGCAGCCGCGGCATCACCGTGAACTGCATCGCGCCGGGTTTCATCGACACCGACATGACCAAGGTGCTGCCCGAAGAGCAGCGTGCCGCGCTCACCGCATCCATACCACTTGGCCGACTGGGCAGCCCGGAAGATATCGCGCATGCTGTGGCATTCCTGGCCTCGCCGTACGCCGGCTATATCACGGGCACGACGCTGCACGTGAACGGCGGCATGTACATGTAAGGTTGAATAGGAATTTTGCGCGTTTTCGCTTAATATCCGCGCCGGACGGGCGCGCACTGTGCTCTGCAAGGCATCGTGCGCACCGCTGCCGCGCGGCGGCAAGGAATCATCGCGAAGCCCCGGCAGCCCGCTTGAAGCAGCGCGCCGGACAGCGGAGCATGGAACTGAAGCGCCGTATTTTGCGGGTCCAAACCTGATAAAATGCGCGCACTCGTATTTTTGAACTTTTTTCCCCTCGGAGGGCTGCATGGACAACATCGAACAGCGCGTGAAGAAGATCGTCGCCGAACAACTCGGCGTGGCGGAAGCTGAAATCAAGAACGAAGCGTCGTTCGTGAACGATCTGGGCGCTGACTCGCTCGATACCGTGGAACTGGTGATGGCGCTCGAAGACGAATTCGGCATGGAAATTCCGGATGAAGAAGCCGAGAAGATCACCACGGTTCAGCAAGCGATCGATTACGCTCGCGCCAACGTCAAGGCCTGAGGTACTGAGGCCAGCGGCGCATCGCTGAACAGCTAGATGCTCAGTCGCTGCAAAGACCAGTTTGAAAGCCACAGGGCACACAGGGCGGTTTCCTGTGGCCGCTGTGGCTTTTGTATTTCGTCATTCTATGGATAAGGGGTTACCGTGAGCCGTCGTCGAGTTGTTGTTACAGGCCTGGGGCTCGTGTCGCCTGTCGGCAATACCGTTGCCGACGGCTGGGCCAATCTGGTCGCGGGCAAGTCGGGCATCGCCAATATCACGAAGTTCGACGCCACGAACTTCTCCACGCGTTTCGCGGGGGAAGTGAAGGGCTTCAACATCGAGGACTACATGCCCGCCAAGGAAGCGCGCCATATGGATACGTTCATCCATTATGGCTTCGCGGCAGGCGTCCAGGCCATGCAGGACAGCGGCCTCGAGATCACCGAGGACAACGCGGAGCGCGTGGGCGTGGTGGTCGGCTCGGGCATCGGCGGCCTGCCGATGATCGAAGTCACGCAGACCGAATTGCTCAATCGCGGCCCGCGCCGCATCTCGCCGTTCTTCGTGCCGGCCTCGATCATCAACATGATCTCCGGCCATCTGTCCATCCGCTTCGGCTTCAAAGGCCCGAATCTCTCGATGGTCACCGCCTGCACGACCGGCCTGCACTGCATCGGCGAGGCGTCGCGTCTCATCGAATACGGTGACGCCGACGTCATGATCGCCGGCGGCGCCGAGGCTACGGTCTCGCCGCTCGGCATCGGCGGCTTCGCGGCGGCGCGCGCGCTGTCGCAGCGCAACGACGATCCCGCCACCGCCAGCCGTCCGTGGGACACGGATCGCGACGGTTTCGTGCTGGGCGAGGGCGCCGGCGTGATGGTGCTCGAAGAGTACGAACACGCGAAGGCGCGCGGCGCGAAGATCTACGCTGAAGTGCTCGGCTACGGCATGAGCGGCGACGCGTATCACATGACCGCGCCGCCGGAAGACGGCGACGGCGGCCGTCGTGCGATGGTCAACGCGATGAAAAACGCGCGCATCAACCCCGACGAAGTGAACTACGTCAACGCGCACGGCACGTCCACGCCGCTCGGCGACATTGCCGAAACCATCGGCATCACGCGTGCGCTCGGCGATCAGGCGAAGAAGGCCGTCGTGAATTCCACCAAGTCGATGACCGGCCACCTGTTGGGCGGCGCGGGCGGCCTGGAGTCGGTGTTCACGGTGCTGGCCATCCACAACCAGGTGTCGCCGCCGACCATCAACATCTTCAACCAGGATCCGAAGTGCGACCTGGACTACTGCGCCAATACCGCGCGTGACATGAAGATCGACGTGGCGGTGAAGAACTCGTTCGGCTTTGGCGGCACGAACGGTTCGCTCGTCTTCAAGCGTCACTGAGTCCGCCGCGCGCGCTGTCAGGGCAACTGAGATGACGAGTGCGCGCGTCCGTCGGCCGCATCGGGAAACCGGCTTCGCGCCGGGCATTCCGCTGCGGCCGTCGCGTTTTCTGCTCGCGGCTCTTGCTTGCTTTCTGGCGGTTGCCTGTGCCGCGGTGTTCCAGTGCGCGCTGGCGCATACGGGCCACGCGGGTCATGCAGCCGTGGCGTGCGCGCTGACAGCAGCAGTGCTCGGACTGGCGTCGTACCGATGGATGCGTGCTCAGCCCAGGACCCTGCACCTGCATGGCGACGGCCTCACGCTCCGGCATACGGACGGCGCCATTTCTCACCGGCGCATTACGCGCTGCGCGCAATGGGGCGGGTGGCTACTCGCCCTGCGCCTGACGAGCGCGCACAGGAAGGCCGGAACGCTGCTCGTCGCGGCCGATGCCATTGACCCCGAAAGCTTCCGCCTGCTCGCCGTGCAGGCCCGCCGCAGCGCGGCTTCCCACCTGTAACGACTGTAACGTCTGATGAGCGTTCCAGTTGCCTTACAAGCGGGGCCGTTACAATAGCCCTCCGCGCAACAGACCAAGTCAAACGGATTTCCCAGGTGAGCGAAAAAGAAATCGACCAACTGCTGGTCGAACGGGTGCAGAAGGGTGACAAGGCCGCGTTCGAACTGCTGGTCGCCAAGTACCACCGCAAGATCATTCGACTGATCTCGCGCCTCGTGCGCGACCCCGCCGAGGTCGAGGACGTCGCCCAGGACGCCTTCATCAAGGCTTATCGTGCGCTGCCGCAATTCCGGGGTGAATCGGCGTTCTACACCTGGCTGTATCGCATCGCCGTCAATACGGCAAAGAACTACCTTGCCACGCAAGGGCGCCGGGCGCCCACTTCTACCGAAGCAGATGCCGAAGAAGCGGAAACTTTCTCCGACGCCGACCAACTAAGGGATATCAACACGCCCGAGTCGATGTTGATGAGCAAGCAGATCGCTCAGACGGTCAATGCTGCGATGGCGCTGTTGCCCGAGGAGCTTCGCACCGCCATCACACTCCGGGAAATCGAAGGGTTGAGTTACGAGGAAATCGCCGAGATGATGAATTGCCCCATCGGCACCGTCAGATCGAGAATTTTTCGTGCTCGCGAAGCCATTGCGGCAAAATTGCGTCCGTTGTTGGACACTCCCGAAGGCAAGCGCTGGTAAGCGGCGGTCAAGCACGGGGCAGGGACGCGATTTCTGGGTTAGTTGGTGTCACTACGGGTGTGGGTCAAAGAGATGGGGAGCATCATGGGGTCGGTCTCGGTGCAGAATCAGACGCAAGCAGGTTCGCGCGGCGAACGCATGTCGGCATTCGTCGACGGTGAGTCCGTCGACGAAATGGGCAACCTCGGCCAGTTTCTCGCGGAACTGAAACACGACGACCGCGCGGCGTGGTCGGCGTATCACCTGATCGGAGACGCGCTGCGCTCCGACGATCTCGCGGTCAGTCCGGCGCGCAGCAGTGCGTTCATGGCCGCCTTCTCCGAACGTTTCGAAGCCGAGGCGCATGTGCTGGCCCCGGCGGCACTGCCTGCGGCGAAAGCGCGCGGGGGCCTGCTGCGCCGTCGCGTGATGCCGGCTTTTGCGGTGGCCGCGGCGGCCGCCACGCTGACGTGGATTGTCGTGCCGCAGTTGCAGGGCGTGGACAGCCACGGTGGCGCGCAGATGGCCAGCGTCTCCCCGGCGGATTCGATGCAGCGCGTGGCCATGGCATCCGTGCCGGCGGCTACCACACGCTCCCCGATCGTCGAGGCGAACATCATTCGCGACGCCAATCTGGATCAGTACCTGGAAGCGCACCAGCAGTTTTCCCAACAGCCTGTAATGCCCGGTTCGATGCCCTTGATTCGCGCGGCGGCTACCTCGCAGGACCAATAATTTGATGCCGAGTGTGCGGTTGAACAAAACGAACCATTGGGGAAGGCTGCCGGCATTCATGCTTTGCGCAGCCGTGTTGTTGACGGCGGCATCGGGCAGTTTCGCGCAAGATAACGACCCCGCCGCCGCGCGCAAATCAGCCGCCACGCTGCTCGACCGCATCCACGAAGCGGCGCAGCAGCAGAATTACGAAGGCACGTTTGTCTACCAGCGTGGCGCGACGGTGCAATCGTCGCGCATCACGCATGTCGCCACGCGCGGCGACGGCGAATATGAATCGCTCGAAAGTCTCGACGGCGCGCCGCGCAAGATGCTGCGCCACGACGACGACATGTTCACGTTCGTGCCCGAGCGTCATTTGCTGGTGGTCGAGCATCGGCAGAATCGCGATTCCTTCCCGGCCCTGCTCGCGACGAGCGGCGCCCAGGTGCTCGCCGCCTACGAACCGAAGCTGCTCGGCAACGACCGGGTCGCGGGGCTCGACACCACGGTGCTCGAACTCGATCCGAAAGACGCCTATCGTTTCGCCTACAAGCTCTGGGCCGACGCCAAGACAGGCCTGCTGTTGCGCGCCCAGACGCTGGATGCCGACGGCCAGGTGCTCGAACAGCTGTCGTTTTCGCAGGTGAAGATTGGCGGCCCGGGCGACAAGACGCCGATCGCCAATGGCATCCGCAGCACGTCTGGCTGGACGGTTGTCCGCCCGCCGGTGCAACCCGTGGACATGGAAGCGCAAGGCTGGCAGCTGACGCCGAACGTCGCCGGGTTCCGCAAGATTCGCGAACTGCGCCGGCCGATGGCGTCGAGCCAGCCAGGACAGCCGCCGATCCCCGTCGATCAGGCGGTGTTTTCGGACGGGCTGGCGACCATTTCGGTCTTCGTCGAGCCGGTCGAGAAAAATACGCGCAAGGAAGGGGCGGGAAACAGCGGCGCCACGCATGTGCTGGTGAAGCGGCGCGGGGATTTCTGGATCACTTTGCTGGGCGAGGTGCCGCAAGCCACGTTGCAGCAATTTGCTTCTACCATAGAATACAAGCCTTCCAAGTAATCCGACCCCGGTCTCCCGCTCATGAGCCATTACTCGCTGCGCAAGTTCATCGCGGCCGCGGCGCTTGCCGTGTGCCTGCCGTTCATCTCGCAAACGGCGGCGGCGGTGCCCACGGTGAATCTGCCGGACTTTACGACGCTCGTCGACAAGGTCGGCCCTTCCGTGGTGAACATTCGCACCACCTCGCGCGTCAGTTCCGGCAGTGACCTGCGCGGCCTCCCGCCCGGCATGGACGAAGGCGACATGTCCGAATTCTTCCGCCGCTTCTTCGGCATTCCGATGCCCGGCCAGCCGCCTCGGGGCGGTGGCGGTGGCGGCGGCAATAACGGCGGCGGCAACAACGGCGGCAGTGGTCAAGGCGACCAGGGCAAAGGCGGCAGCCGCAACGCGCCCGACGACAACCAGGACAACTCGGAGCAGAGCAGCGGCGTCGGCTCGGGCTTCATCCTGTCGACCGACGGCTACGTGATGACCAACGCCCACGTCGTCGATGACGCCGACACCATCTACGTCACGCTCACCGACAAGCGCGAATTCAAGGCGCGGCTCATCGGCGTGGACGAACGCACGGACGTCGCCGTGGTGAAGATCAGCGCGACGAACCTGCCGGCCATCACCATCGGCGATTCGAACAAGGTGCGCGTCGGCGAATGGGTGCTGGCGATCGGCTCGCCGTTCGGTCTCGACAACACCGTGACCGCGGGCATCGTCAGCGCGAAGGGCCGCGATACGGGCGATTACCTGCCGTTTATCCAGACCGATGTCGCGGTGAATCCGGGCAACTCGGGCGGTCCGCTGATCAACATGGCGGGCGAGGTGATCGGCATCAATTCGCAGATCTACAGCCGCACCGGCGGCTTCATGGGCATTTCGTTCGCGATTCCGATCGACGAAGCCATGCGCGTGGCCGATCAGCTCAAGACCACGGGCAAGGTGACGCGCGGCCGCATCGCGGTGGCGATCGGCGAGGTGACGAAGGATGTCGCCGATTCGCTCGGGCTGCCGAAGGCGCAAGGTGCGCTGGTGTCGAGCGTCGAGTCGGGCGGACCGGCGGACAAGGCCGGCGTGCAGCCGGGCGACATCATTACCCGCTTCAACGGCCAGAGCGTCGAGACCGCGACCGACTTGCCGCGCATGGTCGGCGACACCAAGCCCGGCACGAAGGCCACGATCACGGTCTGGCGCAAGGGCCAGACGCGCGACCTGCCGATCACCGTGACCGAGATGCAGCCGGACAAGGTCGCCAAGACCGAGCAGAAGAAGACGCCGCAGCCGAAGGAACGCGCGAGCAATTCGCTCGGGCTCGCCGTGAGCGACATTCCTGCCGAGCAGAAGAAGACGCTCAAGCTCAACAACGGCGTGCAGGTGGACGCGGTCGAAGGTCCGGCGGCGCGCGCGGGCTTCCAGAAGGGCGACATCGTCCTGCGCGTGGGCGACACCGACATCACGAGCGCGAAGCAGTTCGAGGCGGTCGCGCAGAATCTCGACGCCAGCAAGATGATCGCGGTGCTCGTGCGGCGCGGCGACAACACGCAGTTCGTGCCGCTGCGTCCGCGCGTGCCGGCGCAGAAGTAAGCAGGGCCTTGTCGATGTCGGCGTCGGTCTTCAAGCTCTACGGCCGCGCCTGGTGCCATCTGTGCGAGGAGATGCGCGCCGCGCTGGAGCCGATCGCAACACGGCACGGCGCGGCGATTGAATGGATCGATATCGACGAAGATCCGGCGCTCGAGGCGCGCTACGACGAGCTCGTTCCCGTGCTGGTGCTCGACGGCGTCGAGCTGTGCCACTACCGGCTCGATGCCCAAGCGGTGGACGCCGCACTGGCTGCGCGCCGCGCATGACGCAGCGCTTGCGCTCGCGGCGTGCCGAAAAGCGGCGGGTCGAACCCGTTATCGGCTAAAATGCCGAAGTTTTCCCCGAATTTTTCAAGGCGTGCTCCGCGTTGCTGAGGGCGCGCCTTTTTCGCTTTTTCTGCTTGCGGCACTGAATGGACCATATTCGTAATTTCTCGATCATTGCGCACATCGACCACGGCAAGTCGACGCTCGCCGACCGCATCATCCAGCTGTGCGGCGGCTTGTCCGACCGCGAGATGGAAGCGCAGGTGCTCGATTCGATGGACCTGGAGCGCGAGCGCGGCATCACCATCAAGGCACAGACCGCGGCGCTGTCCTACCAGGCGCGTGACGGCAAGACCTACAACCTGAACCTCATCGATACCCCCGGACACGTCGACTTCTCCTATGAAGTCAGCCGGTCGCTGTCCGCCTGCGAAGGCGCGCTGCTGGTGGTGGACGCGAGCCAGGGCGTCGAGGCGCAGACCGTCGCGAACTGCTACACGGCCATCGAACTGGGCGTGGAAGTGGTGCCGGTGCTGAACAAGATCGACCTGCCGGCGGCGAATCCCGAAAATGCGATCACCGAAATCGAGGACGTGATCGGCATCGACGCCACCGACGCCGTGCATTGCAGCGCGAAGACCGGCCTCGGCGTGGCGGACGTCCTCGAATCGCTGATCGCGAAAGTGCCGCCGCCCAAGGGCGATCCCGAAGCCCCGTTGCAGGCGCTGATCATCGACTCGTGGTTCGATAATTACGTCGGCGTCGTGATGCTGGTGCGCATTGTCAACGGCGTCCTCAGGCCGAAAGACAAGATCAAGATGATGGCGACCGGCGCGCAGTATCCGGTCGAGCACGTCGGCGTGTTCGCGCCGAAGTCCACGCACCTGCCGGAGCTGTCGGCGGGGCAGGTGGGCTTCGTGATCGCGGGCATCAAGGAACTGACGGCCGCGAAGGTCGGCGATACCGTTACCGTCTCGACCCGTCCGGCAACCGAACCGCTGCCGGGCTTCAAGGAAGTGAAGCCGCAGGTGTTCGCCGGCCTCTATCCGGTCGAAGCCAACCAGTACGACGCGCTGCGCGAGTCGCTCGAAAAGCTGAAGCTGAACGACGCTTCGCTGCAATTCGAGCCGGAAGTGTCGCAGGCGCTCGGCTTCGGTTTCCGCTGCGGCTTCCTCGGCCTGCTGCACATGGAAATCGTGCAGGAGCGGCTCGAGCGCGAGTTCGACATGGACCTCATCACGACCGCGCCCACCGTGATCTACGAAGTCCTGCAAAGCGACGGCACCACGATCATGGTCGAGAATCCGGCCAAGATGCCGGAACCGCCGAAGATCGAAGAAGTGCGCGAGCCGATCGTCACCGTGAACCTGTACATGCCGCAGGAATATGTCGGCTCGGTCATCACGCTGTGTACGGCCAAGCGCGGCTCGCAAATCAACATGCAGTATCACGGGCGCCAGGTGCAGCTCACGTACGAAATCCCGATGGCGGAAATCGTGCTCGACTTCTTCGACCGCCTGAAGTCCACGTCGCGCGGTTATGCGTCGATGGATTACGAGTTCAAGGAATATCGCGCGGCCGACGTGGTTAAAGTGGATATGCTCATCAACGGCGACAAGGTCGATGCGCTGTCCGTCATCGTGCACCGTTCGCAGAGCCAGTATCGCGGGCGCGAAGTGGCGTCGAAGATGCGCGAGCTGATTCCGCGCCAGATGTACGACGTGGCCATTCAGGCGACCATCGGCTCGAACATCATCGCGCGCGAGAACATCAAGGCGCTGCGCAAGAACGTGCTGGCGAAGTGCTATGGCGGCGACATCTCGCGCAAGAAGAAACTGCTCGAGAAACAGAAGGCCGGCAAGAAGCGCATGAAGCAGGTCGGCTCGGTCGAGATTCCGCAGGAAGCCTTCCTGGCCATCCTGCGCGTGGACGATTGACGTCCGCGCCGTTCCGCCCGGCGGCGCGTCCGTCGGGCAAACAACGATAACAACCGGAAGCGATTGATGAATTTTGCATTGATTCTTTTGATTCTCGTCGTGCTGACGGGTATTGCGTGGGTGCTCGACAAGCTGGTGTTCCTGCCGCAACGGCGTCGCGCAGCCGAATCCGCGGTCGCCGAATTCGACCGCCAGCAGGAGCGCGTGGGCGAGCGTTTCGCCGACGAGAACGCCGACCAGACCCGCGCGCGCATGCGCGACGACAAGCTGCGCCAGCCGTGGTGGCTCGAATACACGGCGAGCTTTTTCCCGGTGATCCTGGCTGTCTTCGTGGTGCGCTCGTTCATCATCGAGCCGTTCAAGATTCCGTCCGGCTCCATGATCCCGACGCTGCTCGTCGGCGACTTCATCCTCGTCAACAAGTACGAGTACGGTCTGCGCCTGCCGATCAGCAATACCAAGATGACGCAGGGCAGTCCGCTGCAACGGGGCGACGTGGTCGTGTTCCGCTATCCGAAGGACGAGTCGGTCGACTACATCAAGCGCGTGATCGGCCTGCCGGGCGACACGGTTGCCTACGAAGACAAGAAGCTCACCATCAACGGCAAGCCGGTCCCTGAAACGCCGATGCCCGATTATTTCGACAGCGAAAGCATCGGCTATTCGAAGCAGTTCATGGAAGACCTCGGCAATGGTCGCAAGAACGCGATCCTGAACAATCCGCAAGTGCCGCCGTACATCATGGGCGCGGAAGACTTCCCGTTCCGCGACAACTGCAACTACAACGCGCAGGGCGTGACCTGCAAAGTGCCGCCGGGCAATTACTTCATGATGGGCGACAACCGCGACAACAGCGCGGACAGCCGCTATTGGGGTTTCGTGCCGGACCAGAACATCGTCGGACGTGCGTTCTTCATCTGGATGAACTTCAGCAATCTGAAACGCATCGGCTCGTTCGAATGACGCGTGTTGCGCCGGCTCGTCATGCAACGCAGCCGGCGTGTCGAAAACATCAAAACAAAAGCTTCGAAACGGCGTGAAGAAGCGCGGCTAACACCGTCTCCGCGCGCGTTTTCCGGCGGCGGATGACGGAATCGTCGCCCGTCGCGCCCGCGTTATACTCTCTCCATGCCCTCTTCTCCGCTGGAAAGCCGGCTGCGGTACGAATTTCGCAATGCGGAATTGCTGCGCCAGGCGATGACCCACCGCAGTCACAGTGCCACGAACAACGAACGGCTCGAATTTCTCGGCGATTCCGTTCTAAATTGCGTGGTGGCTGCGCTTTTGTTTCAAAGATTCGGCAAACTCGACGAAGGTGATCTGTCCCGCGTCCGCGCGAATCTGGTCAAGCAGCAGTCTTTGTACGAGATTGCACAGGCGCTGAACGTCTCCGAAGGGCTGCGGCTCGGTGAAGGCGAACTGCGCAGCGGCGGCTTCCGTCGCCCCTCCATCCTGGCGGACACGCTCGAAGCCATTTTCGGCGCCATTTTCCTCGACGGCGGTTTCGACGCCGCCGCGACCGTCATCAAGCGCCTCTACACGCCGGTGCTGGATCACATCGATCCGCGCACCATCGGCAAGGATGCCAAGACGCTGCTCCAGGAATATCTGCAAGGCCACAAGATCGCGCTGCCGACCTATACCGTCGTCGCGACACACGGCGCCGCGCACAACCAGCAGTTCGAAGTGGAATGCTCGGTGCCCAAGCTCGACGTCAAGGTGTCCGGTTCCGGCGCGAGCCGTCGCGCGGCCGAGCAGGCCGCGGCCAAGAAGGCGCTCGACGAAGTGGCGGCCGCCGCGCCCACGCTCGGCGTCAAGCCGAAGCGCAAGGGCGCGCGTTCGGCCAAGCTGGCCGAACTGGAAGTGGTGCCCGGCGTCACCGGGATCCAGGCCGCGCTCGACCTGCGTTCGCCCGACCGGCGTGAGCGCCAGCATGGTAGCCACGGCGTGCCGCATGCCGCCGACGAACGTCCGGCAGTCACGCCGCCGCTCGCGGTCATCCGGGCGACGCACGTGGAACCGTCGGCGGGCGCGTACGCCGCCGCCGACAAGCCCGAGCGCGCGGTCATCCACAAGCCCGAGAAAGTCGTGAAAAGCGAAGCGGCCACGGCGGAGCAGGCCGTGCACACCGAACCGGCTGCGGACGCAGGCACCGCCGCCGAGGCGCCCGCGAGCCGCGTCGCGCGCGCCGCCGACGCCGGTCACTGACGCCACTGACACGCGCCGCCGCGCGCCCGGGCCCGGCTTGCTCCGCCGCGCTCCAACGAAACCTTGCTGCACACGACTATGAACACTCCCGTATCCCCCGGTTTCCGCTGCGGCATGATCGCCATCGTCGGCCGGCCGAATGTCGGCAAATCGACGCTGATGAACGCGCTCGTCGGCCAGAAGGTGAGCATCACCTCGCGCAAGGCGCAGACCACGCGCCACCGCATCACCGGCATCAACACCATCGGCGACGCGCAGTACATCTTCGTCGACACCCCCGGCTTCCAGACGCGCCACAGCGGCGCGCTCAACCGCTCGCTGAACCGCGCGGTGACCTCGACGCTCACTTCCGTCGACGCCATCCTGTTCGTGATCGAGGCCGGCCGTTTCGGCCCCGACGACCAGCAAGTGCTCGATCTGATTCCGCCCGGCACGCCTACACTGCTGATCGCCAACAAGCTCGACCGGGTCGGCGACAAGGATTCGCTGTTTCCGTTCATGCAGCAGATGTCGGCCTTGCGCGACTTCCGCGAGATCGTGCCGCTGGCGGCGAAGCAGCCCGAGGACATCAAGCGTCTGCTCACCGTGCTCAAGCCGTATCTGCCCGAAGGCGAGCCGATCTACGGCGAAGACGATCTCACCGACCGCAGCGAGCGCTTCCTCGCGGCGGAAATCCTGCGCGAGAAAGTGTTCCGCTGGACCGGCGATGAACTGCCGTACACGAGCACCGTGCTGATCGAGAAGTTCGAGACCGAAGGCCGGTTGCGCCGCGTGTTCGCGACCATCATGGTGGACCGTGACGGCCACAAGGCGATGATCATCGGCCAGAAGGGCGCGAAGCTGAAGCAGATCAGCACCGAAGCGCGCCATGACATGGAGAAGCTGTTCGACGGCCCGGTGTATCTGGAAACCTTCGTCAAGGTGAAGAGCGGCTGGGCCGACAACGAAGCGGGCCTGCGCGCCTACGGCTACGAATAAACAGCGACCGAAACGAATGGGCCACGACTCATGGACGACGGCACCAGCGACGCGTGGATGACGCCGTCCGCCGACGATCGTCCTGACGACGATTTCGACGCGACCGAGCGTCCGGCCGCGCGCGTCGCGAAGAAGCGCGCGCGTGGCGCGGCGGCCAGCACGGGCGAAAGCGCCGAGAAGCGTCCGCGCGCCGCGCCGCGTTCGGACTTCCGCATTGCCGAACAGCCGGGCTTCGTGCTGCACAGCTATCCGTATCGCGAGACGAGCCTGATCATCGACGTCTTTTCGCGCGATCACGGCCGCGTCGCGCTCGTCGCGAAAGGCGCGAAGCGTCCACATTCCGCGCTGCGCGGCGTGTTGCAGACCTTCCAGCCATTGGGGCTGTCGTGGACCGGCAAGGGCGAAGTGCGCACGCTGACAACGGCCGAGTGGGTCGGCGGCATGCTGCCGCTCGCGGGCGACGCGCTGCTGTGCGGTTTCTACGTCAACGAGCTGCTGGTGAAGTTCTGCGCCCGCGAGGACGCGCATCCCGCGCTATTCAATCACTACGTGCTGACGCTGTCGCGCCTGGCTCACGACGAACCCGCCGTGCAGGTGCTGCGTTCGTTCGAACGCGTGCTGCTGCGCGAAACCGGCTACGCGATGAACCTCACGCGCACCGTGACGCGCCAGCCGGTGACGCCCGACGGCCGCTATGTGTTCGATCCCGACCGTGGCGTGCGTGAAGCATCCGATGACCTGCCGCCGCCATGGCCGGTAATCTCGGGGCAGACGCTGATCGACATGGAGCGCGACGACTTCGCCAGCTCGCAGACCGCAACCCAGAGCAAGACGCTGATGCGCTTCCTGCTGAATCATTACCTGGGCGGCACGCCGCTCGCCACCCGACAGATACTGATCGACCTGCAAAAACTATGAGCTTCTTTCTCTCGTCGCCTGCGAACGTCATCGATCTGGGCGTGAACATCGATCACGTCGCCACGCTGCGCAATGCGCGCGGCACGTCCTATCCCGATCCGATCCGCGCGGCATTGGCTGCCGAGGAAGCGGGCGCCGACGTCATCACGCTGCATCTGCGCGAAGACCGTCGCCATATCGTCGATGCCGACGTGCGCACGCTGCGTCCGCTGCTGAAGACGCGCATGAATCTGGAGTGCGCGGTGACGCGCGAGATGCTCGACATCGCCTGCGAGATCCAGCCGCACGATGTCTGTCTCGTGCCGGAGAAGCGTCAGGAAGTCACGACGGAAGGCGGGCTCGATGTCGCGGGCCGCTTCGAAGAGGTGAAGGCCGCGTGCCGGCAACTGGCCGACGCGGGCGCGCGCGTGTCGCTGTTCATCGACCCGGACGAAACGCAGATTCGCGCCGCGCACGAAGCGGGCGCGCCCGTCATCGAACTGCATACCGGCCGCTATGCCGAGGCGCACGACGAAGCCGCGCAGCAGGACGAATTCGAGCGTGTGGCGCGGAGCGTCGACTTCGGCAATGCGCTGGGCCTCAAGGTCAACGCCGGGCACGGACTGCACTACACCAACGTGCAGGCGATCGCCGCGCTGCCGGGCATCGTCGAATTGAACATCGGTCACGCGATCGTCGCGCATGCGATCTTCGCCGGCTGGGACAACGCGGTCCGCGAGATGAAGGCGATCATGGTCGCCTCGCGTCTCGCCGCCGGCCACGCACGCTGAAGCGCGAGTCGACATGGCGATCTACGGAATCGGCACCGACATCGTGCAGGTCAGCCGCATCGCGGCGGTCATGGAGCGCACCAAGGGACGCTTCGCCGAGAAGGTGCTCGGCCCGGACGAACTGCGCATCTATCACGCCCGGCGCGCGCGCTCGGAGGTGCGCGGCCTCGCGTTCCTCGCCACGCGCTTCTCGGCCAAGGAAGCGTTCTCGAAGGCGATCGGCCTCGGCATGCGCTGGCCGATGACCTGGCGCGCGCTGCAAACGCTCAACGAACCGAGCGGCAAGCCCATGTGCGTCGCGTCCGGCGAACTGGCCGAGTGGCTCGCGCAGCGCGGCATCACCGCGCAGGTCACGGTCAGCGACGAGCGCGACTACGCGGTGTCGTTCGTGATCGCCGAGACGCCCGAGCGCGTCTGACATTCATTCCATCCATTTAGAGCTTCCATTGAAATCGATGAAACGCACTCCCGGCCCCGTCATGCTCGACGTCGCCGGCACGACCCTGTCCGACGCCGACATCGACCGTCTCACGCATCCGATGACCGGCGGGATCATCCTGTTCGCAAGGCATTTCGAGAACCGCGCGCAGCTGGTCGCGCTGACCGATGCGATCCGCGACGTGCGCGAGGACATCCTGATCGCCGTCGATCACGAAGGCGGGCGCGTGCAGCGTTTCCGCACCGACGGCTTCACCGTGCTGCCCGCACCCGGTCGGCTCGGCGAGTTGTGGGACCGTGACGTGCTCGCCGCGACGAAGACCGCGACCGCGTTCGGCTACGTGCTGGCGTCCGAACTGCGCGCGTGCGGCATCGACATGAGCTTCACGCCGGTGCTGGACCTGAACTACGGGCAGTCGAAGGTGATCGGCGATCGCGCGCTGCATGGCGATCCGCGCGTCGTGACGATGCTCGCGAAGAGTCTGAATCACGGTCTGGCGCTCGCGGGCATGGCGAATTGCGGCAAGCATTTCCCGGGTCACGGCTTCGCGTCCGCCGACTCGCACGTGGCGCTGCCCACCGACGACCGCACGCTCGACGATATCCTCGCCGCCGACGTGCGTCCGTATGACTGGCTCGGCATGGCGCTCGCGTCGGTGATCCCGGCGCATGTCATCTATACGCAGGTCGACGACAAGCCCGCCGGCTTTTCGCGCATCTGGCTGCAGGACATCCTGCGCGGCAGGCTCGGCTTCAAGGGCGCGATCTTCAGCGACGATCTCTCGATGGAAGCAGCACGCGCCGGCGGCACGCTCACCGAAGCGGCGAGCGCCGCGCTTGCGGCGGGCTGCGACATGGTGCTGATCTGCAATCAGCCGGAGGAGGCGGGACGGGTGCTGAAGCACTTGCGCCATGCGCCGTCGAAGGCGTCGGTGCAGCGGCTCAAGCAGATGCGGCCGCGCGGCAAGGCGCCGGGCTGGGACAAGCTGCAGGAACAGGCGGAGTATCGGGCGGCACGCGCGCTCATCAAGGACACGCTGGGCTGATTCCTTTCCGGACGATTCAGATGAAAAAAACGCCACGATCGTGGCGTTTTTTTCAGCTTCGCTAAAAGCATCACGACGGCATCACGACGGTTCGAGCTTCATCCGTTGCAGCTTGTTGTAGAGCGTCTTCGGGCTGATGCCCAGCAGCGTCGCCGCGCGATGTCGCGTGCCGCCCACCGCTTCGAGCGTCGCGCGGATCAGCATGTCCTCGACGTCGGCCAGTGCCGTGCCGACCGTCACCTGCACGCTGCTGCCGTTCAGGCCGCGTCCGCCGAGTCCGCCGGGTTCATCCACACGCAATGTCTCGATGGTTTCACCCGACGCGTGATAGGCGCGCCGCACGCGCTCGCGCATCTCGCGTACGTTGCCTGGCCATTCGGTCGCAAAGCACTCGCGAATGAACCCCGGGCTGACGCGTTTCGGCGATCCGCTCGTGATCCCGGCAATGTGATTTTCGCGGTTGAGTTCGTCGACGAGCGCTTCCGCGATGAGCGCGATGTCGTCGTCGCGTTCGCTCAGCGGCGGCAGCATGATCGACGAGGCCGACAGCCGCTGGAACAGGTCTTCGCGCATCGCACCGCTCGCAACCGCCTCGCGGATCGGCGTGCGCGACGCGGCGATCAGGCGGAAGTCCGTCATGATCCGGTTGCTGCCGCCTACCCGCATGAAGGTCTGCGAATCGAGCGCGCGCAACAGCGCTTCCTGCTGCGGCAACGGCAGCGAATCGATCTGGTCGAGGAACAGCGTGCCGCCGCCCGCCTGTTCGAGCAGGCCCGGTTCGCGATGCTCCGCGCCCGCGTAGGCATTGCGCTCATGGCCGAACAGGATGCTTTCCATCGTGCGCTGCGGCGCCTCGCCGGTCGTGCCGGAGTGACGGTAAGCAGAGCAGTCGAAGGTGACGAACGGGCCCTTGCGACGGCGGCTCAGTTGATGAATCGTGCGCGCCGCGATCTTCTTGCCCGTGCCGGGTTCGCCGCAGATCAGCACGGCTGCTTCGGTCGGCGCCGTGTGTTCGATGAGATCGTAGACGTGCTGCATCGCCGCGCTGCGGCCGGTCATGTCGCCGAAGTGGCCCAGGTCGCGCAGCGTGGAGCGCAGCGCCTGCACTTCCTCGGTGAGTTCGTATGGACGCGGGATGCGCGCCAGCAGGCTGCGCAGGCGCGGAATGTTGACCGGCTTCAGCAGATAGTCCCAGATGCCGTGCCGCAAACCCTCGATCGCGCTTTCCACGGTCGCGTTGCCGGTCATCACGATCACCGGCAACGCGCCGTCCGGCGGTTGCGAGGGCAGGCTCGGCAACAGATCGAGGCCGCTGCCGTCCGGCAGATTCAGGTCGATCAGCACGACATCGGGGATGAAGCGCGTCAGCGCGGAGCGTGCCTCCGCGAGGGTCGTCGCCGTGTCGACGGAAAAGCCGTCCGCCGACAGAATCGCGGACAGACCTGAAAGGCTATTGGGATCGTCTTCGACAATCAGGGCGTGTGGCATGGCGGGCCAATGTCTCAAAGTGGACTGTAATGCACCGTTGCTTCGTGCCGGCCGCAACAGCGCGGCACGGGCCTCCGGTGTTTCGTGGGCGGGCGGCGCTGCCTTCGTCTGACTCGGCGCACGACCCGCTGCGGTTCTCGTCCTGCGTTACTCGTGTGTCATCTGTTCCTGTTCCCCGGTGAACGCCTCAGCGCGGTCTGAGATGCAGTTCGTTGCTGACGGATCGCACGCCCGGCACGCTGCGGGCCACGGCCAGAGCGCGCTCGATCTGCGCATCCGATTCCACGTATCCCGCCACCTGCACCACGCCGCGGTACGTTGCGACGCTCACCGGCAACGATCTGAGCTGCGGATCCGCGGCCAACGCCTGCTTCACGCGGGCGGCCAGGGTGGCGTCATCGGTGGCCGGCTGGCCGGCGACGGGTGCTGCGGACGGCGGCGTCGATTTGCATCCCAGCAACGCAAACGGCGGCAGTGCGAGTGCCGCCACAATCAACAACCGGCTCGTGATGGGACGCGGTTTTTGCATGTCGGCTCTGAAATCGTTATCGAAAGTTTTCAGCAGGAACCGTGCCACGCGGGTGATTTTTCCGATCGTGGCTGGATGGCGTAGCCTTTGCGGGGATTTCCCGGTCGGACGCAATCTCATCGAATGAGGGCCCGAGCGGTAAAGTTTGCCTGAATTTGTCAAAAAATTCATGCAAAAGAAAAAGCGCCCGTGAAGGGCGCTTTGTTCGGGGAGCCGTCGCGGCAGGGTGCTTCGTGCGCGGCGCCGGCGTGACCTGCGCGTGCGCGGCTTAGGCGCGGCTGCGGTACTCGTTCGTACGCGTGTCGATTTCGATCTTGTCGCCGATATTGCAGAACAGCGGCACTTGCAGCTCGAAACCCGTGTTCAGCTTGGCGGTCTTCAGCACCTTGCCCGACGACGTGTCGCCCTTCACGGCCGGTTCCGTGTAGATGATCTCGCGCACGAGCGTGGTGGGCAGTTCGACCGAGATGGCCTTCTCGTTGTAGAACACGACTTCGCACGCCATGCCGTCTTCGAGGTAGTTGAGCGCGTCGCCCATCATTTCGGCTTCGACTTCGAACTGGTTGTAGTCGGCGTCCATGAAGACGTACATCGGGTCGGCGAAGTAGGAGTAGGTCACTTCCTTGCGGTCCAGCAGCACGACGTCGAACTTGTCGTCCGCCTTGTAGACGGTTTCCATGCCGGAGTTCGTCAGCAGGTTCTTGAACTTCATCTTCACGACCGCGGCGTTGCGGCCCGACTTGTTGTACTCGGCGCGCTGCACCACCATGGCATCGCTGCCGATCATGACGACGTTGCCGACGCGGAGTTCTTGTGCGGTCTTCATAAAACTGGTCCTGTACGAATGGATAGGGCTAGATGCCTGGATGATTCGATCCGGCAGCGGCGCTGCGCCGCCACGCGTGAATGCTGGCTAACGAGGAAGGCTGCCTGTCAGGCAACGTGGGCGACGGTGTATGCCGTGCCGGCCTTTGCTGACCGCCGCTGACCGCAGCGAGATGCCGGCACTCAGGCAAGGACTCGCTACCGCCTGCCCGTTGCCCACTCGCGCTGCTTCCTCGGATAACCGCTTATTTTAACTGAGTTTTTGCCCGTTGGGCCAGTCGGATGACGCGTACAAACCAGGTGAAGATGGCGGGCACGCGAGACAGGGCGCGGGCGAAGGCAGGGGCATCATCCGCGAGGCAGGCGCGCACGCACATGCGCGACAAGATTGCCCGCCAGGTCGCCGATGCCCGCCAGCTCGCCGGCCCAGCTCGCGGCGCGGGCCTCCAGCGCCCGGCGATGACGCCAGAAATCGGCCCAGTCCGGCGTGCCCGCGCCGTTCCATGCGTGCCAGAAGCGTGCCGTCGAAGCCTGCGCCGATGCGTCGAGCGCATGCGTGTAATGGGCGAGGGCGGCATCGAGCTTGGGGAGATGAGCGTCGTCGGCTTGCGGATAGATGTGCCAGACGAACGGCTTGCAGGCCCACTGCGCACGCACGAACGAATCTTCGCCGCGCACGAAATTGATGTCGGCGGCCCACAGCAAGGCGTCGAAACGCGGCTGCTCGACGAATCCCAGCGCGTGGGCCCGCACTGCGCCCGCGCGTGCCGACATGCCCGCGGTGAAGCGGGGCAGGCCGAAGAAGCGCGCGAGCGCGCCCGAGATGCGGCCTTCCGGCGCGAGCAGCACGACCGGCGCGGCGCCGTCACGCCACTGCGCGAGCAGGCTGTCGATGGCAGGGTTCTCGTAAGCGAACAGGGAGACGACGGTGCTGTCGGCGCCCGGCGGCTCGCCTTGTACGTGTTCGTGCCACCATGCGGGCGCATCGAACGCTGCGCGCCGCGTGTCGAGATCGCGTTCCTTCAGTACGCCGCCCGTGCCCGCGCCGAGGCCGGGAAAGAAGAACGTCTTTTCGAGCGGATAACGCGGATGCGGCGAAGGCCGCATGTGAAAGTCCGCGACCCAGTCCTCGCCGCTCAGATACTCCAGATTCACCCAGACCGGCTTGCGCTCGCGCCGCGCCATCGCGGCGACGTAGGCGGGCGGCAACTCGCATGCGAACGCTTCGATCACGACGTCTGCAATGTCGAGCCTGTCGCCGGCATGCGCGGGATCGTGCCAGTGCTCGATCACGACGCCCATGGCTTCCTGCCGCGCGAGCGTGGCGTCGACGGCCGGACAGAGGGCGTGGAAGACTTTCAGATCGTCGACGATGAGCCGTACGCGCCAGCCGTACTCCGCCCGCAGCTGCCGCGCGAGACGCCAGCAGACGCCGATGTCGCCGAAGTTGTCGATGACCGCGCAAAAGATGTCGCAGGCGAGTTCAGGCGTGGCGGACGGCGTGGGCGGCTGTGCGGACATGGGACGTTGGCGCGCGGCGTAATGTTCTAAAATGGCGATTCTAAGATAACGACCGCGGCTCTGACGCTCGCGCGCGCCTCCCCAACCAGGCTTCGCGCCGTGCCTCGCGCGGGATACTCGCGACTTTCGCTGCATGACTGACTCCGCCGCACACGAATCCGCTTCCGACGCGGAGTTCGACCCGAAAAAGACCCTTGCGCAACTGCCCCATCTGCCGGGCGTATACCGCTACTACGACAGCGGCGGCAACGTGCTGTACGTCGGCAAGGCGCGCAATCTGAAGAAGCGCGTGTCGAGTTATTTCACGAAGACGCTGCATTCGCCGCGCATCGCGATGATGGTGACGCGCATCCGCAAGATCGAAACCACGGTCACGCGTTCCGAAGCCGAAGCGCTGCTGCTCGAGAACAACCTGATCAAGGCGCTCGCGCCGCGCTACAACATCCTGTTTCGCGACGACAAGTCGTATCCGTTCCTCAAGCTCACCGGTCACGCGTTCCCGCGCATGGCGTATTACCGGGGCGCGGTCGACAAGAAGAACCAGTATTTCGGGCCGTTTCCGAGCGCATGGGCGGTGCGCGAAAGCATCCAGATCCTGCAGCGCGTGTTCCAGTTGCGGACCTGCGAGGACTCGGTGTTCAGCAACCGCACGCGGCCGTGCCTGCTGCATCAGATCGGACGCTGCACCGCGCCGTGCACCGGACTCATCGGCGAGGAGGATTACGCGCGCGATGTCGCCAACGCGTCGCGCTTCCTGCTCGGACGGCAGGGTGAGGTGATGAAGGAACTCGAGCAGAAGATGCACGCCTTCGCCGCCGATCTCAAGTTCGAGCAGGCCGCCGCGGTGCGCAACCAGATGAGCTCGCTGTCGACGGTGCTGCATCAGCAGGCGATCGAAGTGGGCGGCGAGAGCGATGTCGATATCCTCGCGGTGGTCGCGCTGGGCGGCAAGGTGTGCGTGAATCTCGCGATGGTGCGCGGCGGAAGGCATCTCGGCGACAAGGCTTATTTTCCGACGCACGTTGAAAGCGCGCTGTCGCTGGGCGACGAGGACGAACTGGGTGAGTTGGCCGAGTTGCCCGAACTGGCGGATGGCGCTGAACTCGCCGCCGCGCGGGTCGACGCGGCTGTGGTGAATCTCGAAGCGGACGCTGCTACCGGCGAGACGGACGCCGAGGCTGATATCAAAGCCGGAGCCGGAGCCGGAGCCGGAGCCGGAGCCGAAGCCGAAGCCGAAGCCGAAGCCGAAGCCGAAGCCGAAGCCGAAGCCGAAGCCGAAGCCGAAGCCGAAGCCGAAGCCGAAGCCGAAGCCGAAGCCGGAGCCGAAGCCGACCCCCAAACCCGCCCCGAACCCCGCGAAAACGCGCTCGAAGCCGAAGTGCTGGAAGCGTTCATGGCGCAGCATTACATCGGCAATCGGGTGCCGCCTGTGCTCGTCGTGAGTCATGCGCCGTCGAGCCGCGATCTCGTCGACCTGCTGATCGAGCAGGCCGGGCACAAGGTCACGCTGCTGCGTCAGCCGCAAGGGCAGAAGCGCGTATGGCTCTCGATGGCCGAGCAGAACGCCCGGCTCGCGCTCGCACGGCTGCTATCGGAGCAAGGTTCGCAGCAGGCGCGCACCCGCGCGCTCGCCGACACGCTCGGCATGGAGATGGACGACCTCGCGCAACTGCGCGTGGAGTGCTTCGACATCAGCCATACGATGGGCGAGGCCACGCAGGCGTCGTGTGTCGTGTTCCATCATCACAAGATGCAGTCGGGCGAGTATCGCCGCTACAACATCACCGGCATCACGCCCGGCGACGACTACGCCGCCATGCGCCAGGTGCTCACGCGCCGCTACGAGAAGATGGTCGCGCAGGCGGCCGCCAACGCCACCGACGAAGCCGCCACCCTGCAGCCCGGCGATGCCGCCGATCCCACCGTCACGCCTGACGGCGCCGAGCCCGTCGCCGCGGGCGGCGCGCTGCCGACCATCGTGCTGATCGACGGCGGCAAGGGCCAGGTGGAAATCGCCAGGCAGGTGTTCTCGGAACTCGGTCTCGATCACGGCATGCTGGTCGGCGTCGCGAAGGGCGAAGGGCGCAAGGTCGGACTGGAGACGCTCATCTTCGCCGACGGCCGGCCCGCGCTAGAACTCGGCAAGGAAAGCGCAGCGCTGATGCTGGTCGCGCAGATCCGCGACGAAGCTCACCGCTTCGCGATCACCGGCATGCGGGCGAAACGCGCGAAAGCCCGTCAAACCTCGCGGCTGGAAGAACTCGAAGGCGTCGGTGCGAAACGGCGTCAGCGGCTCTTGTCGCGCTTCGGCGGATTGCGCGGCGTGCAGGCGGCGAGCGTCGAGGACCTGGCCAGTGTCGAAGGCATCTCGCTTGCGCTGGCACAGCAGATCTACCGTCAGTTGCATTGAGCTGGTCCCGCCGCGCCTCGCGACACGAAGCCCGTCGCGGGGCGCGCCGGTCCGGGTTGCTGCCTTGTGAGCGCGGGATCGACGCGGCACAATGGCGGCTCCCTTACATGTCCTCCACTCGCCTGCGCCCATGCCGTTCAATCTACCGATCTTTCTGACATGGCTGCGGATCGTGCTGATTCCGCTTGTCGTGGGCGTGTTCTATCTGCCGGACATGATGATGAGCCCGGAGCACCGCAACCTGCTCGGCATGCTGATCTTCGTGCTCGCCGCGCTCACCGACTGGTTCGACGGCTTTCTCGCGCGCAAGCTCAACCAGACCTCGGCGTTCGGCGCGTTCCTCGATCCCGTCGCCGACAAGCTGATGGTGACCGCCGCCTTGCTCGTGCTCGTGCAGCTGTCGCGGCTGAATGCGGTGATCGCGCTCGTGATCGTCGGACGCGAGATCACCATCTCGGCGCTGCGCGAATGGATGGCGCAGATCGGCGCATCGAAGAGCGTCGCGGTGAACCAGCTCGGCAAGTTCAAGACCGTGTGCCAGATGGTCGCCATCCCGATGCTACTGTTCTACGGCCCGCTCAAGATCAGCGGCACGCAATGGATGATCGACACGCGCGTGTGGGGGCTGTGGCTCATCGATGTTGCCGCCGTGCTCACGGTCTGGTCGATGCTCTACTACATGAAGCTCGCGTGGCCGCAGATTCGCGAGCGGGGCGGCATGCTGTGATTCTTTGGGCCGGGCGAGGCCTGCCGATTCGTTCGCGCGGAATATTGCGTCGAAACGGAAAATTCCTCTCACAAAACTGTTGACAGGCTTCTTTAGCTTCTACATAATCTCGTTTCTCTGATGCACGGCACGACGCAAATACGCGAAGTGCGATAAAAACGTGCGGCAGAGTCAGCAGTAAAAATGCGGGAGTAGCTCAGTTGGTAGAGCGCAACCTTGCCAAGGTTGAGGTCGCGAGTTCGAGACTCGTCTCCCGCTCCAGATCAGAAAGTTTCCGGTGTGGTCAGCGTTGAAGCAGTGGGCGCGTAACGTCGGAAGCAGCAGCACAAGTAACACAGGCAGCATCGCAGGACATTGCGGGAGTAGCTCAGTTGGTAGAGCGCAACCTTGCCAAGGTTGAGGTCGCGAGTTCGAGACTCGTCTCCCGCTCCAATCAAAGGGGAAGCCAAGCTTCCCTTTTTGTTTGGTGAAGAAGCCGGCGTATGACCGGCAGCCGGAACCGCATACGGCGCGGTAGCAAAGCGGTTATGCAGCGGCCTGCAAAGCCGTTTAGACCGGTTCGACTCCGGTCCGCGCCTCCACTCGAAAGCCCTGATCCGTCAGGGCTTTTTCTTTTTGCCCGCAGGCTTTCGCCAATCACCGATCAGCTTTCGCGCTTGACCGCGTCACCTTTATTCGCGGCCGCCCGTCGCGCGGCATAATCGCGATACTCCCCGCATCCGGATTCCCATGACCGACCGACTCTCTTCACTCGAATGGCGCTGGAAGGCCTTCGACGACCTCTCGACCGCCGAGGTCTACGACATGCTCGCGGCGCGCAGCGCGGTGTTCGTCGTCGAGCAGAACTGCGTGTATGGCGACATCGACGGTCTCGATATCGATGCGTGGCACCTGCTGGCCTATGGCGCAGGAGAGAACGGCCAGCGTCCCGCACTCGCCGGGTATCTGCGGGTGTTGCTGCCGGGAACGCCGGACGACACCGAGAAAGACGTACGGATCGGCCGCGTGCTGACCACGGCAAAGTTCCGCGGTCTCAAGCTAGGCAACGCGATGCTCGAACGCGCACTCGAACGCATCCTTGCGCAATGGCCGGACGACCCGATCAGCCTGCACGCTCAGGCCCATCTCCAGCGCTTCTATGGCGCGTTCGGGTTCGTGGCGTCGTCGGGGATTCACGATGAAGACGGCATCCCGCACGTCTGGATGCGCCGCCCCGGCTTCGGTTCATGACGCCACGGCGTTTGCCTTGACCTTCGCGCCACCGGGCGCGGCATCGACGCCGCGTCCGTTCTCCTTTCGCAGGCGCGTCCGTGCCGACAGCCGCATCCAGTGACGCAGCGCAATCAGCGCGCCGATCACGCTCATCATCGAACCCGGAATCCACAGCAACAGGCCGCCGATCTGCTGGTCGCGCATCGGCGTGATCCACGTGAATGCGCGGCCGCAGATCGAATAGATCGGATACAGCTCGTGCGGCGTGAAGAAGATATACGCGCCCAGGATGATCTGCGGCGGAATCGCGGCGATCACGATCAGGATGCGCCTGCCGGGCGCGAGACGCGCGGGCGGGGCCGGACGCGGATCGAGCACGAGCCACCAGAACAGCAGGCCGTCGATCAACATGCTCCAGTTCATCACGCGATAAAGCCGGGCATCCAGCATCGCCTTGAAGTGGATCGGCGAGAGCAGCCAGAAGTAAATCAGCCCGACGAACAGCACGACCGCCACGACCGGATTGAACACGACGGCAGAGAAGCCGCGCGCCACGCTGCTTTGAGCCGCCGGGCGCAGCCAGCGCCTGCGCCAATCGAACGGAATGCCCGCGCGCAGCGCCGCGCCGGGATACGACAGCGCAATGAAGAACGGCCCGAGATGATGCAGCACCAGATGCTGCAATCGATGCATGAAGAACTCATGCTCGAAGAAGTAATCGAGCCGCGTATGCAGCGCGACGTAGAGCGCGCTCAACCCGAACCAGAACGCGATACGCCGCGCCAACGTCACGCGCGCATGCCGCGCGCCGCGCGCGAACAAAATGCCGGCGACGAGCACCGCGATCACGACCGTCGGCGACGGCTCCCAGGGGTCGAGCCAGTAGAGCAGGGTATGCATGGTCAGGAAGCCTTCGCGTCGATCACGCGTTTCAGATCGGTCGCGATGGCGTCCGCGGAATCCTGCTCGGTGGCGAGCAGGCGCGCGTGGCCTTCGGCGTCGAAGATGTAGACGGCGGAACTGTGCGTGACCTCGTACGCGCCGTCCGGTGCGCGCTTTTCCATCTGATAGGCCACGCGATAACGCTGTGCCACCCGCTCGATGGCGCGGTCCGTGCCGGTGAGGCCGACGGCGTGCTTGTCGTCGAAGGCGCGCACATACGAGCGCAGCAACGCGGGCGTGTCGCGCGCAGGATCGACGGAGATGAACACGATGCGCGCCTTGTCCGCCTCCGGTCCGACGCGCTCCAGCACCTGCATCAGCCGCGCCATGGTTTCCGGGCAGACATCCGGACAATGCGTGTAGCCGAAGTAGACCAGCGTGGTCCGGCCGGCGAACGACTGGCCGGTGACGGGCTGGCCGCCGTCATCGACGAGTGAAAAATCCAGGTCGGGCAGATGACCCGAGACATCGGTGAGATGCCAGGGCTCCGCGGGCTTCGAGCAGGCGGCAAGCGCGCACAGGGTAAGAAGGGCGATGAACCGCCGGACAAGGAAGGCTGGGAACGAAGCGTGCATCGGGATTCGTCTTGCAGGATGATTCGAGGACAACGTCGCAAAATACACGCCTTTTGCTTGATGACCAGCAAAACATCGCGTTGCCCCGGCTTTTTCGAGACCATTTGCCGCATGTCTCAAGCGCGCTGAAAGACCCTGCGCCGGCATTCGTAAGATAACGGCTTGCATGCCCGAAAGCCCCCAGGCGGTACTCAGGCGGTAAGATGCCCACACTTCGCGCTGTCTGGCGGCGTCTGTCCAGGGTGTCGCCAGCCAAACACCAGGCCCAAGATCGATGCAAATTCTTCCTGATTCCCTGTCTCTCGCCGAGACCGCTTTCTTCTTCGATTTCGACGGCACACTGGTCGAACTCGCCTCCACCCCGGACGGCATCTTCGTGCCGCGTTCGGTGCCCGACATCCTTGCAGCGCTCAGGCGCGCGACCAATGGCGCGGTGGCGGTCGTGTCGGGACGCGGCATCGACAATATCGATTCGTTCCTGCACATGCCTGATCTGCCCGTTGCGGGCATGCACGGCGCGGAACGGCGCGACGCCAACGGCGACCTGCAACGCATCGGCTTCAACGACGATCGCCTGCTGCGCATGGAACACGAGCTGGAAAAGGTCGTGAGCGCGAATCCCGGCATGCTGCTCGAAATCAAGGGCGCGGCGCTGGCGCTGCACTATCGCAATGCGGCCGAACGCGAACCCGCCGCGCGCGCCGCGACCGAGCGTCTCGTGCAGCAATACGCCGATGCCTACGTGCTGCAACCCGGCAAGATGGTCTACGAGATCAAACCGAAGGACGTCGACAAGGGCCGCGCCGTGCGCGCGTTCCTGGGCGAGCCGCCGTTCACCGGTCGCCGTCCCGTGTTCATCGGCGACGATCTCACCGACGAAAAAGGCTTTGCGGTGGTCAACGAGTTTGACGGTCTCTCGGTCAAGGTCGGTCCCGGTGACACGGTCGCGCGGGCGCGCATCGAGTCGGTCGAACTGCTGCTCGACTGGCTGCAGGTCATCTCGGGCACGGCGGGGAAGCACGCGTGAGCCGGCTCATCATCGTGTCGAACCGGGTCGCGCCGATTTCCGAAGGCGGCCCGGCGGCGGGCGGCCTGGCGGTTGGCGTGTACGACGCGCTCAAGGAAACCGGCGGCATGTGGTTCGGCTGGAGCGGCGACGTGCTGTCTTCACCCACGGACGCCGAGCCCGGCATCCAGCTCGAAGAACATGGGCCGGTGACGTTCGCGACGATCGGTCTGTCGCGGCGCGACTATGACCAGTACTACCGCGGCTTTTCCAATGCGACGTTATGGCCGGCGTTCCACTATCGGCCCGACCTGATCGAGTTCGACCGCAACGAATTCGACGGCTATTGCCGCGTGAACCGCTGGCTTGCCGCGCAGCTCGCGCCGCTGCTCAAGCCCGACGACGTGATCTGGGTCCACGACTATCATCTGATTCCGTTCGCCCAGGCATTGCGGGCGCAGGGCGTGACGAACCGCATCGGCTTCTTCCTGCACATTCCGTTTCCCGCGCCGCAGATCCTGCTCGCCGTGCCGCGGCATCGCGAGTTGATGGAAGCACTGTGCGCGTTCGATCTGCTCGGCTTCCAGACCGAACCCGATCTGCACGCGTTCTGCGAATACATCGTCACGGAGGCGGGCGGCGCGGTCACGCGCAACGCCGGGAAGCCCGCCGAGATTCGCGCGTTCGGGCAAAGCTTGCGCGCGGCGGCGTATCCGATCGGCGTCTATCCCGATGAAATCGCCGCGCTGGCCAAAGACGGCGAAAGCGGGCGCGATGTCGAGATCGTCAAGGCGACGCTGCATCATCGCAAGCTCGTGATGAGCGTCGACCGGCTGGATTATTCGAAGGGTCTGGTCGAGCGTTTTCGTGCGTTCGAACGTCTGGTCGAGCACGATTCGCATCAGCGCAATAACGTGTCGTTCCTGCAGATCGCGCCGCCGACGCGCTCGGACGTCGATGCCTATCGCGACATCCGCCTGCAGCTCGAAGCGGAGTCGGGCCGCATCAACGGGCGCTATGCCGAACTCGACTGGACGCCGATTCGCTATATCCATCGGCAATACGAGCGGCCGGTGCTCGCCGCGCTGTTCCGCGAGGCGCACGTCGGCCTCGTCACGCCTTTGCGCGACGGCATGAATCTGGTGGCGAAGGAGTATGTGTCGGCGCAGGATCCGGACGATCCCGGCGTGCTGGTGCTGTCGCAGTTCGCGGGCGCGGCGCGCGAACTGACGGCCGCGCTGATCGTGAATCCGCTCGACATCGACGGCATGGCCGATGCGCTCGCCACGGCGCTCAAGATGCCGCTGGCCGAGCGTCGCGCGCGCTACGACGAAATGATGCAGCAACTGCGCGACAACAACGTCTCGGTCTGGCGCGACAACTTCCTGCGCGATCTGAATACGCGCTGAAGCCGGCCAGGCCCGCTCACGCGGGCTGCTTGTGCGGCGTCGAGACGATCGACGGCAGCTTGCCGTGCTGCTTCGCGAGCAACTCGCGATACAGCCCCGGACGTTCGCGCAACTCTTGCGGCGTGCCATCGTCGATGACCTTGCCCGAGCTCATCACGATGATGCGGTCGAAGTTCTGCAAGGTGGACAGACGGTGCGCGATCGCGATCACCGTGCGGCCGACCATCAAACGGTCGAGCGCTTGCTGGATCGCTTCTTCCGACGCGCTGTCGAGGGCGGAGGTGGCTTCGTCGAGCAGCAGGATCGGCGCGTTCTTCAGGATGGCGCGCGCAATCGCGATGCGCTGGCGCTGGCCGCCGGACAGCTTGACGCCGCGGTCGCCGACGATCGTGTCGAAGCCTTCCGGCATCGCCTCGATGAAGTCCGTGCAGCGCGCCTCGCGGGCGGCGGCGAGCACTTCTTCGCGGCTCGCCTCGGGACGGCCATAGGCGATGTTCTCGAACACGGTGCGGTGGAACAGCGAGATATCCTGCGGCACGAGCGCGATCGAATGACGCAGGCTGTCCTGCGTGATCGAGCCGATGTCCTGGCCATCGATCCTGATGCTGCCCTTCTGGGTTTCATAGAAACGCTGCAACAGCGCGAGCACGGTGGATTTACCCGCGCCCGACTTGCCGATCAGCCCGACGCGCTGGCCCGGCTCGATATGCAGATGGAAGTTGTCGAGAATCGGACGGCGGCGTGGATAGGCGAACGTCACGTTTTCGAAGTCGACGCGTCCGCCTTGCGGCACGAGTTCCGTCGCGTCCGAGCGATCCGGCATGCCGTGTGGCTCGAGCAGCGTCTGCACGGCTTCGGCGAGACGCGCGACGTGCTGCGTCACATCCACCAGGGCCACGGCGAGGTCGCGCGTGCCGTGCAGGATGGTGAAGCCCAGCGAGCTGACCAGCACGATATCGCCCGACGTCGCCTGGCCTTTCGACCACAGCCACAAGGCCCAGCCGAGCAGGCCGGCGGAGAGGATCGCCGTGACGACCGCATGGAACAGTCGCAGCTTTTCGAGGTACAGCAGGCTCTGCTGGCGCGCGACCATTTCCGCCTTCACGGTCGAGCCGAAGCGCTTCTGTTCGCGGAAAGTCATGCCGAACGCGCGCACGAGCGACATGTTGCCGATCACGTCGACGAGTTCGCCGTCCACCGACGCCGCTTTCGACGCGAAGTTGTGATGCCGCGCCGAGCCGCGCTTGGCGAGGCGGTAGAGGATCAGCGCCAGGACCAGTGACGCGGTCATCAGGCCGGCGGCCATCCACGGATTGACCGAGACGATCATTACGATGGCGCCCAGCACCGCGATGCACGGCGGCAGGACGTTCCACGCCATGACGTTTTCGGCGGTGTAGATGGCGTTCGAGGTCGCGGTGATCCGGCTGGCGAGCATGCCGGGCTGCTTCTCGGAGAAGTAGGTGGGCGAGTGGCCAGAGAGATACGAGAACAGGTCCTTGCGCAGGTCGCCGGTCACGATCACGAACACATGTGCGCCGACCCAGCCGCCGACCCGCCACAGCAGGTTGTCGGCGGCGATCAGGCCGACCAGGATCATGAACGCACCCCAGAGCGGGCCGGGGTGTCCGCGCCCCTGGCCGAGTACGTCGATCAGATGCTTGATCGCGTACTGCGAGGCGAGGGCACAGCCCACCGCGGCGAACACGCTGAACAGCACGATCGAATGGGCGACGGGATGCCGGCGGATGTAGCGCAGCAGGAACGCGAGCGGATGATGCGCGTAGCTCGAAAGCTTCGCGTTGTACGCGTTACGCTGGGAGACGGTAAGTTGGTCCAATGGTCTTTTTTGGTCGTAGAGCGGTTGAGCGTGTTGCGCCTTCGGGCACGTCCGCTGGAACTTCCGCGGCAATCGAAACCTGGCCCGCCACGGCGCGACCGACGTCAAACAAGCGACGCTGCGCCGTCTCCATCACTGGATTGTAGCCAGTATCGCGGAGGGGCAAGGCGTCTTCGGGCCGGCGATGTCCGGCCCATGTGGGCCTCCGAACATCGCTGCGGCGGGAATTCGGGCGGCGGCCGGCCATCGCGCCGATCACATGACACCGCACGGAACAAAGCTCGCCGACATGTCTGGTCCTGCGTCTGTCTAGCGCACGGCGTCGGCGCGCATTGTAAGCATTTTGCGCAAGTTTTTGCGCCCCATCGCTCGCCGTAAGGCAATGAGCGGCGAGATCCAGCAAGGGTAAAAGCACGTGGCGCGCCAGCGCCGGATACCGTGGTTGACGCTTTGGCTGATACGGGCCTCCTGAGCGGCAATGCCGCGCCGCTTCGCCCGGAGACCCCGCAAAACCCGTTCTCCAATGTAGAACAACCTTAATAAACAGGGGTTTGCAAAATGTATCCCTCTTGTAACAAGGTAAATAAGTTGAAATGACTGCCGCTATGCGCGTGTAAAAAGCTCCATAATGCGCTCCGGGTTTCACCCTAGGTCGCAGACAGCTTTTTGCAAGTTGCCGTCAACCGTCCAGTTGCAAGCGCGTTAATTGCAGGCGCACGGACTTTTGAGATATGGAACCGCACTTGCTTTGTCCAATCGACCGTGCAGAAACCAGTGAACAGCGATCCCGCTTCTTCACTCGAGCATCAGCCTTTGCGCCGCGGCCTACGCGCCGCGGAAAGCTTCGCCCGAGCCGAGCGACTCGCTCCCGACGTCAAAACGACTGTAGTTTTAGCCTGATCTTTCATTAGGAGTTTCACGACATGCGAATCGCTCAAATCGCGCCCCTCCACGAAGCTGTTCCGCCGAAGCTGTATGGCGGCACGGAGCGCGTGGTGTCTTACCTGACTGAGGCACTCGTGGATGCTGGACACGATGTCACGCTCTTCGCGAGCGGTGATTCGCAAACGTCCGCCAAGCTCGAAGCATTCTGGCCGCAAGCGCTGCGCCTCGACCCGACCATCCGCGACGTGATGGCCCCGCACATGCTGCTGCTCGAGGAAGTGTGCCGCCGCGCCGAAGAATTCGACGTGCTGCATTTCCACATCGACTACTACCCGTTCTCGCTGTTCGCGCGCCAGCCGGTGCCGTTTCTGACGACCATGCACGGCCGTCTCGACCTGCCCGAACTGCAGCCGATCTTCAACACGTTCAAGGACGTGCCGGTCATCTCGATTTCGGACAACCAGCGCCAGCCGCTGCAACAGGCCAACTGGCTGTCGACCGTGTATCACGGTCTGCCCGAAAACGTGCTCACGCCGATCCCCAACGTGGAGCCGGGCTACCTCGCGTTCCTCGGCCGCGTTTCGCCGGAGAAGGGCCTCGACCGCGCGATCCGCATCGCCGGGCAGGCGGGCATGAAGCTCAAGGTCGCCGCCAAGATCGACAAGGCTGACCGCGCCTATTACGAAGAAACGATCAAGCCGCTGATGGCGCTCCCGCACGTCGAGTACATCGGCGAAATCGGCGAAGCCGAAAAGCGTGAGTTCCTCGGCAACGCGCATGCGCTGGTGTTCCCGATCGACTGGCCGGAGCCCTTCGGTCTGGTGATGATCGAAGCCATGGCCTGCGGCACGCCGGTGATCGCGTTCAATCGCGGTTCGGTGCCGGAAGTGATCGAAAACGGCGTGTCGGGCTTCGTCGTGGAAGACGAACTGAGCGCGATCGCCGCCGTGAAGCGTCTCGACACGCTGCCGCGCGAGAAGGTCCGCGCCGCGTTCGAAGCGCGCTTCTCGTCGAAGGTGATGGCGGCGAACTACGTCAGCGTGTACGAAGAGATGCTGCGTCAGAAGCGCCGCACCGTGCTGCGCGAAGTTAACGCTAGCTAAGCAAGCGCCGCCCGGTGCGGCGTTGGCTGCAAAAAAACGCCCCGCGCGCCTCAAGGCACGCGGGGCGTTGTCGTAATCAGACACAGTCGGGCGTGTGTGGCAATGTTCTTGGAGCGCCAGACCGCGCTACGCTCGTGGAAACCTCTGACGAGATCCGTAATCTCCCTATAATGGCCCGGACTTCGCAGTGCGCGGAGCAGCCAAGCATCGTAAGTGGACAGGAGTTTCTTTTGGCGAGAACCAGGCAAACCAGCGCGAGCCCCGCACCCGGCGCCGGCACGGTCTTCGCACTGCGCGCCATCGGGTTGGTACTGGCGGCGCGCTGGGCATTATCGATGTCGCAGATGGGCTATCTCTCTTCGCTGCGCGCCATGACCTTGTCGCCGTGGGCGTGCGTGAACGTCGTGCTGATCTTCCTGCTGGTCGTGCTGCCCGGCGCGAAGGCGCGTCTCGAGCGGCCGCTCCATCCGCTGCCGCAATGGCTGCGGCAGGCGCTGCGGCTGCTCGCGCTCCTCACCTTCGGCTTCGCAATGTTCTCGGTCGGCGCCTTCATCTGGACTTCCGGCGGGCATCGCTTCATGCATGCGCTCACGGAGACGAACGGCTGGCTGCTGGTCGGCCCCGCGCTCTATGCGGTCGTCATGTGGATCTGCCGTCCGCGCGCACTCTGGCGCACCAATATCGCGGCGCGCCGTTTTGCCATCGGCCGTTACGCCATTTCGCTCGATCCCGTCACTCGCACCGCCATCGTCTGGGCAGAAAGCCGCAAGCTCGGCCAGTACGATGCCCGCGAACTTTCCCTCAAGTGGACCGAGCCGCCCGAGCGTGCCGCGCCCTCGACGAGCCTGCTCACGCCCGCCACCCAACCCGCCACGCCCGTCGTCCAGGCGCGCGGCGAGGTGCGGCGCGGCCTGTTCGCGCGCCGCGCCAGGGTCGAATTGCTGTGGGACTCGCCGGCCGCGGCAGGGCACAATCGCACGACGGTGTTCCGCGCGGCGATCACTGGCGAGAGCGACCGCCAGGCCGCGCGTTCGCTCGATACGACGTTGCGGCAGATCTGACGCGCACCGTCTCGCCGCAAGTCCACGTCTTTCGTCTTGTTCGCTGCGATGGGAGGAAAGCATGTTGATACGCTGGATGCTGGCCGCGCTTCACCTGCTGGGCTTCGGCTTCGCGCTCGGTTCCGTGCTGGCGCGCGCGCGTGCGTTGCGGCGGCTCGACGCCACGCAGTCGGTCCAGGCCAATGAACTCCGTCTGCGCGATGTATTCCGGTCTGACATGGTCTGGGGCATCACGGCGATCGTGTTGATCGTCACCGGCGCGATGCGTGCGTTCGGCGGTTTCGAGAAGGGCGCGGCCTACTATCTGCACGAGCCGCTGTTCCACCTGAAGATGACGGCGCTCGTGGTGATCTTGCTGATCGAAGTGTCGCCGATGCTCGCGCTGATCCGCTGGCGAGTGGCGCGGGCGCAGGGCGGGCCGATCGATCTCACGCGCGCGCGCCGTTTCGCGTGGATGAGCGACCTGGAAGCGGGACTGGTAATGGTGATGGTGATCGCCGCGAGCGGCATGGCGCGCGGGATCTGGGCGTCTGCGGGCGGATGACTTGATACTGCCGAAGCGGAAATGAAAAAAGGCTCAGGTCGTTAAACCTGAGCCTTTTTGATCTTCGGTGCTTGTCTTTACCAACACCAGAATCCTGGTGGGTAGTACTGGGATCGAACCAGTGACCCCTGCCGTGTGAAGGCGAAAGCTGCTGCGCGAACAACGAAAATCATAGAATATTCTGCGGCTGACTATCGTTATATCACAACTTTCCGTTAGGATTTTCGTATTTTTTAGTACGGAGAGACTAATGACGACCGCAACAAACCTGATCCACAGTAAGACCTCGCGCGACCGCCTAACGCCTAGGCGTGAGCCCTACTGGGCGCGCATACGGGCGGGACTCTACGTAGGTTTTCGGCGTACCGAGACGGGCGGACACTGGCTAGGGCGGCTGCGCGGAGAGGACGGGCGGCAGCGCTTCGTCGCTTTAGGTCCGGACCTTCCCGACTTCGATACGGCGGCGGTGCGCGTAATCGAATGGGCGGCGCGTCCTGTCTCGGAAGAACAAGCGCAGCAGCCGCCAGAAGCGATGACCATTCGGAAGGCGTGCGCGCTGTATGTCGAGCACCAGCGTCTCCAGAAGTCAGAGAAGGCCGCGAAAGATTCCGCCGCCCGGTTCCGGTACATGATCGACGCGCAACCTATCGGCGCGGTGGCGCTCGTGGACCTTAAAGCGCAGCACATTCTCGATTGGGTCCGGAAGCAGGTGCTCCGGAAGGAAGGCGAAGCGCTACGGGCGGCGAAGGACTCTAGCAACCGGCAATTGTCGAGCCTTAAGGCCGCGCTCAATTTCGCGTACCGAATGGGCATGATCGACACGGATGCTGCGTGGCGCGCCGTTACACCCTTTCGCGCTGTCGGGCGGCGAAGGCAGGGCTTCGTACCGGCGAGCGACCGCGAGCGCCTTCTAGCCGTCTCTGCGCACGATATTCGGGCCTTCGTAACGGCGCTACTCCTTACCGGAGCGCGACCGGGCGAAATAGCGGGAGTGCGCGCGTGCGACTTCGACCGGGAACAGGGCACGCTCGCGCTGGACGGTAAGACCGGGCCGCGAGTAATCGTGTTGTCGAGTGCGGCTCTGTCCTTCGTGCGAGGCCGCGCAGAGTTCAAGATCGGCAACGCGCTCCTGTTCACGACTACGGGCGGCGCGAAGTGGCGGAAAGAGACTTGGGGCAACGCGTTCGATAAAGCGGTGGCTGCGGCGGGTCTGTCCGATTCGCTCGTGCTCTATTCGATTCGACACACGGCCATCAGCGAGATGATCGCGGGCGGCATGGACGCTTTCGTGGTCGCGCGGATGGCCGGGACTTCCACAGCGATGATCGACAAGCACTACGGATGGCTACGTGCCGACAAGACTAGGGAAGCGCTCGACCGTATCAACCTACTATCAGCCGCGCAGAGTTGATAGCAACAATTTCGTCAGGATAGTGTAAGTTTCTGTAACGCAGTTTGTGGACGCTGGAGCAGAATTATTTCCGTAGTGAGCAGCGACCAGAACCCAACCCAGAACCAAATTAGTGAGGAATACGAATCATGGCCCGCAAAACCCTTACCGCAAAAGTCGCAGCGCCCGCAGTCGTTCATGCCGCCGCAGCTTGGGAGAAGTTTCCTACGCGCGCAGATTTTGGATTGGAGCCGATCACGTTTCCGGTGTTTCAAATGCCGAAGCTCGGCAACGCAGCAGGCGTCAGTCGCAGCTGGGCGGACGAGAAAGTCAGAGCGGCCCGCATCGTCAAACATGCGGTAGTCGTGACTCACAACGGCCAAATGACCGAACACCGGTCAGTCGCAGAAGCCTTCCGCGCTCATCGTCTCGAATTCAGCAAGCACATTAAGTTCCGCCTCGCACTTAAGAGCAGCGGCAAAGAGACGTTCGAACAGGGCGGAAAGTTCTACGCGTTCTCGCTCGTTACCGGAGTGAGCGCCGCGCTGTAGGACTGTGCATATCGCAGCTTGGGACGCCCGCCTGATTTTAGGTGGGCGTTTTTGTTTGTACTCGCCGCGCGAAATTCTGACAGTCGCGATCTGAATGTCGGAATTCTTTAAATTGTGAGAGTTAAAATCTATCGCGAAAATAAATCCGAGAGTGACGAACTATTTATAATGTCCGCGCGCTAGAATTACTCCTAGTTACCTCGCTAGGAGCGAACCATGTCGAAGTATCAAGAGATCACCGGGGCAATCGACCCAGAGTCGAAGGCGCGGCTTATCGAAATGCTCGATGACCAAGGATATTCGGTCAGCGATTTTGTTCGTTGCGCCGCAATCCACGCAATTGAAACGGGCGAAATTCCGTTCAAGGTAAAGAAAGTGAAGCCGGGCAAGCGATACGACTTCAAAGAAGTGGCACAAGTAGCGTAATCGAATTTCAAGGGCAAATCCCGCCCGGCGCGCTGATTAGTACGCCTTAAGACGGACATAGAAAGGGTTGACCGCTTGCACCTAGGGTTAGCCCTTTTTGCTTCTAAAACTATGCAAGCACAGCACAAATCATGAGCAACAACTTTGAGGTTCTCAAGGAAGAAATCATGGCGCGCTCCCTGAATAAACTTCATTGGGAGTTTGCCTTTGACGAATGGCACTTGGACGGAGTCGATTACGAACCGGGCGGCACTTGCCTTTGTACGCACCACCCGATCACTGAGCGATGCCTAATCGAAAACGTCCTCACCGGAAACAAAACGATAGTCGGGAACTGCTGTATCCGACGCTTCATGACCAACATTAAGACCAACGGCCTGTTCTCCGGACTTCGGAAGATCACGGACAGCCTCGACGCGTGGCCTACGCTGCGGCTTCTGTCGTTCGCAAAGGACAAAGGTGCGATTTCACAAGCGGACTTCTATTGGGCGAAATACCTGCTTCGGAAGCGACGGAAGAAAGACGGCTCATTCATTTTTCCGATGGACGGAGGGAACTGCCCGAATTATCGACGCGACCGCCGCAGGGCAATCAACGTAGCGATTATGAACATGACCCACGAAGGAGAGGGCGACAAGATGCTCGCCGCACTTAAGGAGCGCGATCTAAGGGAATTGATGACCGGGATTTGGGCGAAGGACGGAGCGAGTCACGCCGCAGAAATGTCGAGTGACGAAGGGAGCCAAGCATGAACGAGCGCGAAGGAAGGCTGGCTGCTGCTGAAGAATTTCTGCGCGAGCTAGGGTGCGGCGTTCCAGAGGACGAGCGCGTGATGGCGGGTTATGCGGAAGAAGCCACGGCGAAATATGACGCGGAGAACAAACGTCAGCACGCCGGATGGTGGCCTGTGCCGTACAAGAACGGCAAGTACATCGACAGCAACAAGAACTGCTATGTCTGTATTTCCGCCTCTAAGCAGACGCTAAACGCCAAAACCGGACGGATGCGTTACTGGCGCGGCGAAGAATCGTTTTCTGCCGGGCTGGCGCTAATGGTGGACGACGTTCGGATTGGCGCGACACCCGGCGCAGGTTCGAAGGGCGATCTGTCCGTGGACGAACTCGCCGCAATTCTGCCGCCCACGGCTGTAGTCGAGACGTCACCCGGCAACGCGCAAGTCTGGTACATGCTTAGTGAGCCTGAAACGGACATGAGACGGTTTAAGGCGTTTCTCGTGGGCTTTACGCATGTCGTTCTGAAGAAGGGCGGCGATCACACGATTCGCGACGTTTCGCGATATGGCCGTATGCCTATCGGGATCAACAACAAGCGCCTATCGGACGGCTCGCTGAAGTATGCGGACGCCGTGACGGGAAAGCCATTTCTCGTGTCGCTTCGGTCCGCAGACTACTCGCGCCGGTATTCGATCGACTCTATCGCAGCGGCCTTCGGATCACCGATCGCAGTCTCTGTCCAGAAGCGGGTAGAGCGTGACGACCGCGAGATGAAGGTGGAGTTTGCATGGATGCGCATCGCCACGCGGCTGCTCGCGGCGGTCGAGAAGGACACCGGCAAGTACCGGATCGTTTGTCCTTGGGACGAGTTTCACAAGAGTGCCCACGGTGACGATTCTGCGTATTTTCGCGGGCCTGTACCGGGCGCAGAGCACGATTTTGTGTTCGGGTGCCAGCACGACTCTTGCCGCAAAGAACCTATCTATTCGAAGAAGGGGGGTGACGGGCTGTTCGTCTTTTCGCGCAAGCGTACATGGACGCACTTTATTGACGCTGTGGTGATGCCGCAAATCGAGATCGAATGCGACAAGGCGAACGAGGACAACGCAGAGTGGTTCGAAACGGCGATTCTGCCGGTGCTCGCGCGAAGGGCCAAAAAGAAGGCCGCTGACCCGGATGGAGGTGCAGCGGCCTAATAGCACAAAAAACGCAGCGACTCAAAACAGACACGGACGAAGGGTGACTCAGGGATGGGTGCGATGGAGTCCGTAACCCGTTGAATCTACGTAGGATTTTATACTATGCAAGTCGAAAAAGAAAGCTCAGTACACCGTAACGATATTCACCCGATGGCCGATCTGCCGGAGGATGACATTTCGGACGAAATCACGGAATCGGACGGTGACGACATGGAGGCGGGCGCATCGAACGTTACGCAGTTGAGGCTGCAAGAAGTGAAGCTGAACGATGACACTGCGGCGGCTATGGACGCTATCCGCGCGAGGGAGCCGGACTTGGTGAAGCGAGCGCGTGCGCTGCGTGTGCTGCCGGGTACGCCCGCGTTCAACTGGCCAGTGGTCGAGACGAAAACCGTCGCGCAGATGACGCTGACGAAGCCAGTTTCGTGCGACCAGAACCGGGCTTATGCGCTGAGCGTGCTGTTCGGTGAGGACGTGGAAAACGGAAGACCGCACATCGACCTATTCCGTGGTCGATTCGTGGACCACAAAGGCGTGGTCGTGGACGACCGCTATTCGATGATTCCGATTATCGAAGCGATGCGCGCGGCAGGTCTGGAGGCGCAACCTATCGACGGCACGCGTAAGGCGTTTAAAGAATGGGCGATGCAGGTAAAAGTGAACGACCTTATCCCGAAATTCGAACGCCGGGTGCCGGAATGGGACGGAAAGTCGAGACTCGAAACGGCGCTGATCGATTTGATCGACTGCGTCAAAACCGAAACCAATCACAAAGTCGGGAAATACTTTTGGCTTTCCCTCTACAACAGAATCACTTCGCCGGGTAGTTTGGCCCCTATCGTCATCTCGCTGTTCGGTGCGCAGAACGCCGGTAAGTCTCGTTTCAGTAATGAGATCGTGCGGACGGTCTTGGACGCCCCGGAAGCGTCCTCTGTTCAGTTGGACTTGGGCGGTGACGGTAAGAAGATGGAATTTCTGCGCGAGATAACAGGCAACTCGATCATCGCGAATATCGGCGAAATGACCGGGTTCGGTCAAGGCGACCTCAACGCGATCAAAGATTTCGTCAGCCGCACGTCCGATAAGATGCGTTACCTTTATGAAGGACACTTCGACCAGCAACGGCAATGGGTGGCAGTCCTGGACGGGAATAAGTACGAAGGGCTGCAACGCGACGCCACCGGCAATCGGCGGTTCTATCCGTTCTTTGTCGGTCAGGAGGCGGATAAGGATGGTAAGCCATCGTGGAAAGCTGGATTCGAAATCAACTTTGACGGGTTCGAAGAGATGTTCTGGCAGGTTATGAGCGAGTGCCGCGCGTGGATGAAGGAGAACGGTATGGACACTTACAACAAGCTCGTGCGCGAGACTTCGAAAGCTGTGTTCGAGTTCAGCGCAGAAGAAATGAAGTTTGGGCGCGGCACCTCTCACAACCACGAACTCGATACGCACTTCATGACGACGTTGCGCGAGTGCGATAAGTCAATGCGAACTGAATGGGCGAAGGACGAAAATGGCGCGTATGTCTTGGATCAGAACAAGAAGAAGCTGAAGGGCCGCACCGGCGTACTCGTGTACCGAAAGGACTTCGAAGCCGAGTGGGAGACGCATTGCAAGAAGCCGCTCAATCACATGCATTGGGATGCTTATATGAACGGCCTTAAATTGGAGTGCGAGTCTGGGCGGTTCAAAGGCAACGATCCGGGGTTCTTCTTTCCGGGCTTCGCTAACGTGGTGGAATTTGTTGAGGCAGTGTACAAGTCTGACGAAGGGGAGTACGACGAAAGGGAAGCTGGGTCTGGGTCGTTTTGAGGTTCGTCGTCCGTTTTTTGTCTGCCGCCGGTGCGTATCACGGCGGCTTTTTGCTTTTTATCGTTCGTGCTAGATTGGGCGTTATATAACTTTTCGTTATTAAAGGACGTGTTTTTATATTCCTCCTTTTATACGATTTTTAACCCGAATGCGATTTTTAACCCGATTTTTAACCTCGCGGACCCAATAGGGGCTTGGGTTCTACATTAAAACGCCTCCGGGTTAAAAAAATGGGCCCTTCGCCGCAAAGTCCCGGCGGCGTGCACGAAAGGTAGGAGGATATGTTTCGTTAGAACTTTCTAATAACCCTTAACCTTCTTAACCTCTTTAACTTAAAAGAATAAGAAGTAAGAGGGCATTGGGAAGTACACTGGTCTTGTGGGTTAAACATGCGGCAGAACGTTTTAACCCGAATAACCCTGTCATTGGTTAGCAAGTCAGTCTTGAAACATCCCGCATGCGCGGCAAGTTCCGCTAATGCACAGCAAATTAACACGCGGCGAAGATGATTGTGTGTGTTCGTGGCACTGCGACTGCTACTCGCCATTCGACACAACTCGACAGTAGAATCGAAGGCAGTGAACAATAATCATCAGGCGGCAAATCATGGCAATCGCGGCAGTTACTAAACATATCCCGACTCATTTATTCAGCGATGAAACATTTCTGAGGGATAACATCGAGTTTGTCGAGACATACGCAATTCAGCGTGTGAGGGGCATGTATGGCCCTTCGGCCTTTCGTCGCGTGTTCGGCAGCGTCAACTGCATCGACCCGATGGATACGCGCACGCGCGTCGATATGCTCGAATCGACATACGTGTACGCTGATGCGTTCGACAGGTATCTTGCTGCTATGTCGGTTGATAAGATATTGAGCGACAAGAAGGCGCTGCATGGCTATCTCGACATCGCCAATAACCCAATGATGAAAGAGTCTGTGCGCGTCGCGGCATTGAAGGAAGCGTGCGTGCTGGCCGGGATAACTGTTATTGACGATGCGGGACGGACGAAGCGCGTTCCGACGCTGGACGACCTTTATACGGACCCGAAGCCGGAAGCCGAAAAGCCGAATGCAGGCCTGCATTAAGTGTTAGGCGGGCCTCGCGCGGCCCGTCGCATACCGACCTAGCCTAAACCTAAGCAGCGGCTCCTAGCGGGCCGCTTTTCTTTTGTCCGCGCTACACGTCCGAATAGAGTACGCCGTATTTAGACGCTTTGATATTGTGTAATTCGCGTCTGATTAGGGTCGATTAATCTGCAACTTTACGCTTTCCTATTTCGGCCTTAGACTTAATCCGGACGTATCTAAACCGACCGGAGATAATCAAATGTCGAAAGGCCAAAGAGTTGGCTACATAAGAGTTAGCAGTGCTGACCAAAACACCGCGCGGCAATTGGACGGTATAGAACTGGACCGCATCTTTGAAGACAAGCAAAGCGGAAAGACAATCGACCGTCCGCAGTTACAGGCCATGCTCGCATACGTGCGCGAAGGCGATACGCTGTACGTCCACTCTATAGACCGTCTCGCACGTAATACAAAGCACCTGCTAGAGATTGTCGAACAACTCAACACGCGCGGCGTAACGGTGCGCTTCGAGAAGAACAGCCTGATATTCGGAGCGAGCAATAACGATCACTCTGCGAAGCTAATGATGACCATGCTTGCGGCCTTCGCAGACTTCGAACGCGAGCTAATCAAAGAGCGACAAGCAGAAGGCATAGCCATAGCGAAGGCTGACGGAAAGTACAAAGGCCGAAAGCCTAGCCTCACGGATACACAGGCGGCAGAGCTACGGGCGCGCATCGCGGCAGGGGAGCAGAAGGCAGAGGTGGCCCGCTCATACGGCATCAGCCGCGCGACGCTCTACACCTATCTCTCATAGTTTGAAAAGTCATTTCGTTTGCCTATATCAAAAGCCAAGGCCTGACCCACTTTCCGCACGAGGTCCATTTAAACCATACCCACTTCAATTTATTTTTCGGACGCTTCAAAACCATCATCACCTTTACACAGGAGTACATACCATGTTCAAGAAACACATAGCAACCATCGCCATTCTTCTTTCCACAGTAGCAGCGCACGCCCAAACGCCGCATCAGGACGCATTAAGACGGAATATTCAGCAAGCGCAAGACGCCCTTCACCCTTGCCCCGGTATCACCGAGAACGAGTGTTTGCAGCGCGGCCTAGCAGCGGCACGGGAGGTGGAAGCCGAAGAGGCAGCGCGAGCGCGCGCACGTATCGCGCGGGCGCGGCAACAACCGCCAGCCCGCTACATCGACCATTACGAGCCGCAACCGAAATGCCAGCCGTCACAAGTAATGACGCAACGGGACGCTTGGCGGCAATGGGCAGGCATCAGCAGCGGCCCGCAAGGATGGGATTGCGAAGTCGTGATGGTCCCGGTGTATCGCTGATTTATTCTGCTTGTTTTATTTGTTCAGCACAGCGCCTATAATCGACCCCGGTAAGGCCATATTCGTCTCCAGTCTCCACCCAATCACCGCCAGTCGCTTGCGGCTAGATGTAGAAACAGGCCCGGTTCAGTTCTCCACTCGTTGCGCGATGGGTAGAGATTGAACCGGGCCTTTCTATTTCACAGTGGCGGGCGGCACAAAGCGCTCAGCCAGCCTTCTTTCCTTCCGACACAATCACAGTCACCGCGCTGGCTCTGGGCTTATATTTCTTCGAACTGCCGCGCGTCTTTCTGTTGGTGAACGAATAAACCATGCGGTCCCAGTTCGTGGTGGTTACGCCGACTGGCGGGCGGCTGCGGCTATCTAGCTTTTCCATTATTCCACCATCTCAAAATAATAGTGTCGCTCGCCAAGCCGCAAGTCTAGTCTCCTGTCGGCATTTAGTTGTTTCCTGTAAATATTGATAATCACAGGCGGCAAGCGCACAAGAGCAAACGCTTCCTTCAGAGTTTCGCACCTTATCCGCTCGCCATCGTTTAACGTGACGTAAGCCGGTTCATAGTTAATCTTAAATCTACGCTTGGCACCTGCCGACCTTTTCAGCCAAATCCGCGCCTCCCGTTCCTCGCGGCTTTCCACGGGTGGCGCGGCTACGGGTGGCGGGCGGCTCGGGGCTACTGGACGCTCTAGCAGGCTCGGCAGCGCCTTCTCGGAACCGTCCGCAGCGACCCACGTTCGCCGCATCCTCTGTGCTTCCGTACTCCCATGATACTCAGGCGGCTCAATAATATGCATTAACGGCGTAAGCCAGCCGCAATCGGTCGCGTCCATAATCGGTGAATCCAGTAATCGGGTTTCAGATAGCGGGAAGTTTACTCTGAAAATGTTTAAATGCGGCCAAGGCTACAAATCCGACATAAACCGATAACACCAACCCGAATTGATCCGGCCATTTAGTCGCGGCACAAAGCAGAAATAACGGATGGCAGTGGATATTAGAACGCATGATTTTGATTTACTCCGGTATTGGATTAACACGAATTATGTTTCGCCTAAATCGAATTCTAGACCGGGTAAATCGAACACGGAAAATATTTATAGCGCTACACGATTTTTGTAGCCATCGAAACTCCGCCCGATTATAGTTTAGGTAAATCTTACATCGCGCCAACAACCGACCCACCCCAGGGTAATCTCATAATGCAAACATATTCGCATCCGGGCACGGCCCTTAAAGCGTTTATTGACGGTGAGCGCCTTACCGTTAAAGACGCGGCAAAAGAAATCGGAGTTGCATATTTGACTCTGTGGAATATCGTAAATGCGAAGTCCGCCATTACGCCGCCCGTAGCTGCGGCAATCGAGCGGTGGAAGAAAACGCATTTGCCGGGCGCGGCTTGGCTCTATTCGCAATGCCAATACGATGTGGAAAAGGCAGCAGTGAAAGCAGCAGAAAAGGAACTGGCATGACCATCACCCTCCACGACAAAAAGGGCCGTCCGACGCAAGTGCTCAATCCGGACGTCACGTACATGGCGCACGAGATTGACCAGATTTTGAAGTATGAAGGCGGCACGCCGGGTCACTTCTGGATTTTCGAGAGTGTGCGCGAAGTTAAGTCGGCAGCGGAAACCTACTTCACTCCGCGCGGCGAGTGGAGCAATGCTGATATTAAGTGGCCGCTGAATAAGAAACGCACGGAAGCGGAGTTGCGTGAGCGCGGCGAAGAGTGGATGAAAGAGCACCGCGCGGCGCTTACCGGCTATTGCATGCTGCGCGCGCAAGGAGTCCACCCGCAAGTCGCGTACATCGTGACGTTCGCGGATAAGTCGGAACTGGACGCGCGACTCGTGGACCGTTCATTCCACGGCGCTAACTTCCTCGAAAGCCTCCCGGAAGTGCGCGGCGAGTGCGCCCAGATTCGGCAGGGGCTGTCGATCCTGAAGGCAGCGAAGGAAATGCTGGTGGAAGTGGATCGGCTGCTCACGGTCGCGAAAGACCCAGCGGAACGGGCGGCGCTCTGGAATTGGCGCGGTCGTCTCACCTTCATCATCGACCAGCACGAAGCAGCAAAGAAGTAATCACCAATCACATTAGGAGCAAACGAATCATGAACCGTGACAGCAATACCAACCTCTTCAGCGCGCCGGTCGATAGCTTCGCGCCGAAGTTCAAGCACCGCCTCAACAGCAAAGACAGCGAAGACACGGTGATCGACGCTATGACGGACGCGCTGAAGAATCCCGCCTTCGAACAGAAGTGGGGAGAGGTTCTCCGCGCCAAGCATCCGCAACTCGCCACGAAGCACGCGAACCAGCAGGCCTCCGACAAGCTTAACGGCCACACGGCACGCGCGGCAGATTCGGCCAGCTATGTAGCGGACTCCGCAGTAAGCGCGACCGTTACGGGCGAACTGGCGGGCACGTTCGCGGTGAACGTTCCGAAGGCGCACATGACCGCCAGCCGCAAGACGCGGCAAGTGGTGATGGACGGCAACTTCACGCCGAAGGGCTTTGAAGCCTCCGCAGAAAACGATCTGGAATCAGGCCACTTCGCGGCAAACGGCGCGTGGATTCCGGCAGAGGAAAACAACGAGAGTGAGAGCGAGGCATTTCTCCAAGAGAAGGCTGAGAGCACCGAGCGGAAAGCACAAGAAAATCACGAAGCCGCGATGGCCGTGACACCTCCCGGCACGAATCCCGCGATGGCCGCGATCAACGCCACGCTGACCGGCGCTCAGGCAGGCGAGGTGATCGCGGAGTTGGCCGGTAAGCCGCTCGCAGAGGCGGAAGAGCGTAGGGAGAGCGTCGAGAGCATGGACGGGCTTATGACGAAGCTGGCGCGCGGCATGGACGCCTTGTTCGCTGGGCTTCGCGCTCGCGGCGGTATCCCGCGCACCGGAGTCAGTGTTCAGCGGCGCGGCGTAACGGTTAAGGGTATCCGCGCGCAGGACTCGGCATCGACCGCTAAGGCCAAGCTTAAGGCCGCTATGGACGCAGCAGAAGCCCAGGCCGCAGCGACCGGCGCGGAAATGACCCCGATTCGCACGCGTTGGGATTCGCGGCTGGGCCAGTACGTGTTGGCTGAGTAACTTCGCATTTTCATTTAACCATCAAACTTTGGAGTACGAATCATGTTTATTTCACCCCGTTGCAAGGAACGTTTCAACGCCATTGCCGCACTGGAAGAGTTGTTGCCTGTAATACGCAACCTTTGCGGCGAGAAAGGCACGGAGCATATCGAGGCCGTGTCCGCACGCCTTCGTGCTGACTTGGCCGAGTCGATTTATCCGGAGCACTTTACGGGACTCGCAAACAGCGCAGCGGTTTCGACCGGCGAGTAATTGCATCCACTCCGCGCAATCCTCTACGCGATAGTGGCGGTGAAGATTTGGCTTGACTGGACGCACCCTAGCAACTGCTCTAGTCACTTTGAACTTCATCGCCGCGCGGATACATCGGTGCTGATTGCGCGGCCTGTTTCCCTTAAACATAGAAGTACGAACGGACCACTGGAGTGAACTAGATGGACGCAGACAAACTCGCATACTACAAAGAGCAGATCAAAAACTTGAGCAAATCGACCATCGAAGTCGCTGAGGCCGGTCTGGCACTACTCGAATCGACGCAAGATTTCAACGAGTTCCAGCAGGAGGTCGTCGCGACTCACAAGGGCATCGCCGCAAATCAAGAGCGGATTGCCGAGTTGTTCAAAGACGCTTGTGAAGTCGAGAATTCGGACGACAACTCGGTTGCGCTTCAGCTTCACTAACAATACAAGACTGGAGTGAATTGTGAGCGATACCAGCAAAAGAATGCGCGCGTGCGATTCCGCGCTTTCAGTAGTGAGATCGAAGTCTGTTCCGGGTAGCAGCGCCATGTATAGGGCGATTGCTGACGCGGCATTGGAAGAGGGCAGAAATCGAAGCGCCGCCATCCGCAAGCAGTGCATGGACGACCTATCGACAGTTATCGCAGAGGACGAAGCGAGACTGGCCGCACAGAAGAATCGCATCATGGACGGAGCAGGTATGGATGCGGCTTCGGAAAACGAACTACGCACGCGAATCAATGCCCGTCTCGCATCGAACCGCGCCACGATGGACTCGCTGCGCGGCAACTAACTACAGACCAAAATCATGAACAAATTAGAGCAAGCGAAGGTTGAAATTGAAGCGCGTATCGCTCGCGGCGAACTGGAGCAGGATATGTCCAGCCGCGTCCTCAGCGAGTTGTTTCGGTCGGTGATCGAATCGCAGGGGAAGACGGGATTGTTTCGGGAAGGTCCGTTCGGAGTGGGACAAGCGACGTTCGACTTTTACATCGAGCACTGTCTCAATTTGGTTGAACACAGCGATTGCTTGCCCGATGCACTTCGCGCCTTTGCTGATGTGGTTGAGGAAGCGGAGCGCGAGATTGCCGCGTATCACGCCGCTCGCAAGGGTGCGTAATCATGATCACAATCGAAATGCTTAAGAACGCGCCGCTGTCCTTCCGTATGGCGAACAGCATGGCCGCGCCGCAGGACTTTAGCGACCCGGAGCGGCTGCGGTTCAAGTTCGGTGACCTCGCGATTGCGCTTTATATCGCGATGCGTAAGGACACGAGTCGAAACGTTACACGCTGGGAGGCGTACTGCGACACGTTCCATCGCGTCACCACTGAATTCATCGCCGCGCGGCGTGAGCCTAACTTCGTGTTCGCGTCTAACGCGTGCGAGGCGTTCGAAGCGACTGAGTTGTTCGAACGCACGACCGCTGAGGAAGCGCGAAAGATGGTCGCGGAAGTGGCTAAGGTGGACGTGGGCTATCAGAAGTTTCGCGACTTGCTGATTGGCGCTGCTGCGGCTTAAGGGAGAATTTGAATCATGGCGGGACAATCAATCGGCAAGCGCCTTATCCGTATCGCCTTCCAGTTGCCTCGGGCGGGCGGCGATCAGTCCGCGCCCACGAACCCTTTCGACGCGAACAGCGGCACGGTTATTTTGGACGAGTCGTTCAACATGAACGTCCGCATCAAAAAGGCCGCGCTCGCATACCAGAACGTCGCGCACATTCAGGTGACGAACCTGCCGCAGCACCTTCGCGAACAGCTTCTGACCAACTTTAACCAGTATCGCTCGGGGCAGTTGGAGAACTTCGGCACGCGACAGCCGCTGGCTCGCGTGTGGATCGCGGCGGGCTATGAATACGATCCGGGCACGGTCGGAAAGACCAGCGGCGCATCGACCATCTTTGTGGGCGAAGTATCGGGTTGCAGCCTGATCGAAGGGCCGCCCAATATCACTGTGGAGATCACCGCACGCACGCATCAATCGGACAAGTCCAGGTACGTCGCGGCAACCGATCCGAAGACAGGCGCAGATAACGCCGCACCGACTGTGACGACCTTTCGACAGTTCGCGCTGTGGGGCGGGAAGCAGCTAGGGTTCGATGAAGCGCACATCAAGTTCAGCAGCAGCTATGGCGATTACATTCTCCAGAATCCCGGCACGAGCATCGTAATGCTTTCCGCTATCGTTCCGGCGCTTCAGGACCGGTACTGGGGGAAGGTCGCTGCGTTCATTGATGACGATTTTCTTTACGTCATGGATATGCGCTCGGTGATTAACAAGACGGACCTGATCACCCTTAACGAGTTCATCGGCGTGCCGTGCTGGACCGAAGTAGGCGTGGAGGGTGTCGTATTCATGAACACGGAAATCCGCTTGGCTCACGGCGCTAAGTTCTTGTCTTCGCAGAATCCGTCACTGAACGGAACATACGTGATCATGGAACTCGAATACATGCTGACCACGCGGCAAACGCCCTTCTACGTGAAGGTCAGCGGCTATCCGCCCGCAGATAGCGACAACGCAGTGATTAACGGTACGGCCTAATTCATTTCAACTTAACGCTTAGGATAACTAGCAAAAATGAGCATCTTCAAACGCAACGACAAGACGGAGCAGGACAGCGCGGCAGAACCGCAGGGCGCTACTCCGATGCCTAACGAGAAGGTTATCGAAACGCGCCCGGAGCACGGCCCGGTCGTGTCCGTTACGATCCGGCGCTTCTCGGCCTTCGAAGGGTGGGAGGCTGCTGCCGCAGCGATAGACTACATGACGGAGGATGACGAAGCGAAACGCACGCGCTTCCGTCTCAACATTCTTTCGACCGCCACCGTGAACGGTCAGCCGCTCAACTCTCCGGCAGCTATTAACGAAGCCTTCAAGCACTGGGCCAGCGCCAAGTACGTTTTCGATCAGGTCTTAGCGTTCAACGAGATTGATCAAGTACAGCGCGAATTCGCGAACAAGTCGTGGGACGCAGCAGGCGCTCGCGTGGCGATGGCCTTCGCCGCACATACCGAGTCGATGCTGCGCGCGGCAGAAGAAGCAGCACAAACCATTCAATCGACCGGGGAGTAATCGAGCATGGCTAATAGCAATCTTGATCAGTTCACGATCAACTACCAGATCAAAGTGAACGCCGCAGTGACGGAACTGTCGAAGCTGAACGCTAAGACCGCAGAGACAAACAAAGGCCTGAACGCGATTACGGGCGGCGCGAAGGACTTCGCATCGACCACCGTGCGCGAGTTGGGGAAGGTCGCGCCCGCGTTCGATAACATCGCTTCCAGCCTTCGCGGGATCACTACCGGATTCGGCGGTGCGAGTCTCGCGGTGGGCGGATTTACTGCCGCGCTGTATGCGGCGTACAAAACCGCGATGCTCACGCGCGACCAGATTAACGCCCAGCGGCAAGACGCCCGCGCATCCGGTATGGGGATGCTCCGGTTCGAAGATTGGTCGCACCGTCTCGTGGGCGGTAACGTCACGCGCGGCAACGTGTCCGATTCGCTTAAGTCGCTGCGTGGCGTCCTGAATAACGCCTACGCGGATCGCTCCCGTACCGGCCCGGAGAATCGGCTGCTGGCTATGCTCGGCGTGCAGCAGGGCGCTTCACCTCTTTCCACGACCGCAGCCGGCACGCAACTCGCCGCGCGATGGAAGGGGATGCAGCCATCGCAGATTCAGGCCGAAGCACAAATGCTCGGAATGAATAAGGACGTGGCGCTTTCGATGGCGAAGCAGGGCGGCGCGCTCGGCACGATCAACATGTCGGCTGATCAACTTAAGGCGCGGCAGGACGCTATCGCCAACACGGCCAAGTTCAACGATGAACTCGCAAAGTTCAACGAAGAAATGACCAAGCTTACGACCACCGTAGGCGGGTTCGTTCTCGGGCCGCTGGCGGACTTCGTGAGCGGCCTGAACAAGTCGCTCAACTACGCGAAAACGGACCACGGCCAGCCGGAAGTCGGCATGGGGACTATTCCGGTAGCGGACGGCGATTGGACGGGCGGGAAGGGGCTTTCTGAGGCTCTTAAGAGCACGGAAAAGGTGACGCAGGACGTTAACGAGACTGCGCGTTGGTCGCGGGAAGCAGCGAAGGAATCCACCGAAAAGACCAAGCAGGAACAAAAGAACGTTGAAGCCGCAGCAGTGGCGGATGACGAAGATAACGCGCAGTTTCAAGCGATCGTCTCCCAGTTCCAACTCGCGATTAACTCGTTCACCGATTCGGTCAACATTATGAGCGGCGTTACGGACGAGCACGCGGCTTGGTCCGCTTGGGCGGGGGAAGTGGGCCGCGCTTCGGGCATCGGTACGGGCGCTAACCCTTCGTCCGGTATGCCGGGTGATAACCGTCCGGGCGGGTTCACATATAACCCGGTCGCAGCGGGCGCGGCGCTTACGGGCGGCGCTTCGGGGAGTGCCGGGAGCAATGCCTACGACGCTCAAATCAGCGCTGCCGCGAAGAAGTACGGCATGCCGGAAAGTCTCGTGCGCGGAATCATCGGCACGGAGAGCACTTGGAACCCGAACGCTCACAGCGATTCGTCTTTCGGCCTTATGGGCGTCAACAAGGTCAATTGGGCGAAGTACGGCCTGAACGACAAGAACTGGAACGATCCTGCCGCAAATATCGACGCGGGCACGGCGATTCTCGCGGCCATGATGAAGAAGGCGGGCGGCGATCAGACGTTGGGCCTTCGCTACTATCACGGCGGATTCGACCGTTCGAAGTGGGGTCCGGTGAACGCCGCATATCCCGCGAAGGTTCTGGCTAACGGTGGCGCGTATTTCGGTATGTCCGGGCCGCAAGCGAACGCATGGGACCGGAATGCCACGCCCGCCTACGGATTCACCGGTGGGCCGCAAACGAACCTGCACCAGTTGAATTCGAAGGACGGCATCCAGATTGTCGGACTCGCCAAGCAAGTCGCGGCGGACCTCGGCTTGCGCGACTATCGGCAGGTTATGACGGGCGGCGTGCCGAAAGCGGACATCGCTTGGGCTTTGTCGAATCGTCTTAGCTCGCTGCTTCAGGCGCACGCGGGCCTCGAACAACGGGCGCAACTTCCTATCGCCAATCCTGCCGCGCGTGCGCAATTGGTTAAGGACACGGCAGACAACGAGCACGCCATGTCGAATCTGCACACTTGGGGTTCGACTGTCGAAGGGTTCGGTGGACCGGGAGGCCGCACGTTTAGCCAAGGCGTCACGCAAAACAACACCTTCAACATCAACGGTGCGACCGATCCGGAGCACGTTGGGCGTGTGGTCGAGCAGCACCTTAACCGCCAGAACAACGGCGTGGCGAACTCCGGCCAGTCTGGTCGCCTTCAATAAGGAGAGAACGAAATGGCACGCGAAACTTTCGAGCACACTTCGTTCGGCGTGACGTACCGGACGAAGCAGTTCAGCGCCGCATACGGGTTCCGCGTTATGGGGTCCGGACTCGCGGCGATCCGTCCGACCGAAATGCTGTCGCTGACCGAAGTGCGAGCGGAGAACGGCGAATGGGTGCGGCTTGATAACGAGGCGGCAATCGACGCTTACGTGCGCTGCCTAGCTGGAAGCCTCGCGCCGCGAATCGTGTTGGCGGGCGTTATGAAAGTCGTCAACAAGTTCAACTGGGGCTTCTTGGACGAGTGGAAGGTGGTGAAGATTCCGTCACGCTTCCGGTCGGACGCGCAGCAGGTGTCGCGCGATAACGTGGACCCGTTCGTATCCCGAATCGTAGCGGACCACTACGCCACGCACCGCGAGTTGGAGGAATACTATTCTCTCGAAGATGCGTTCAAGATGTATGACGAAATCTGCGTCAACACGGTGAACAAGTTGCTCCAGCAGGAACAAGCGGAGATAGATGCGAAGTCGAAACGCGGGAAGTAGGGCGGATTGCGCACTACTTAAACGAAAGGCCGCTAGCTCTCGGGGGAGGACTAGCGGCCTTATTTCTGCAGATTTTCGTATCAATCGTTTCGGTACGAAAAACGTCTATCAGTATTTGGTGGGCGATAGTGGGATCGAACCACTGACTTCCACCGTGTGAAGGTGGCACTCTACCGCTGAGTTAATCGCCCTGCTACATGCGTTCTTCGAGTTTTACTTTAGGTCGAAAGATCACGGTGCTCCGTATTTGATCTTCCCAGTGACCCCTGCCGTGTGAAGGCAGTGCTCTACCGCTGAGCTAACCACCCGAAGAGAGACGAGATTATGTCAGGCGTTTTGAGTCTCGTCTAGTCCCTCATTAAGCAAATCCGAAAAAATCACGCGGCGACGGCATCGCCTTCCGTCGGCGCCGGCGCCGGCTCCGCGCGCCAGACGCTCGTCCCCTTGATGGCGCGGTCCAGTTCGTTGAGCACGGCCTCGTGCGCCGACTGTTCTTCCGCGCTCGCCGCGATCACCGGCAGGTCGAGATCATCGAAGGCTTCGCGCGGCGTGGCGGACGCGCCCGCCGCCGTTTGTTCGCCCAGCATGTCGATGACGAGGCTTTCCTGCCCGCGCGTCATCGCCAGATACACCTCCGCAAGCAGCTCGGAGTCGAGCAGCGCGCCGTGCAGCGTGCGATGCGCGTTGCTGATGCCGAAACGGTCGCACAGCGCGTCGAGCGAATTGCGCTTGCCGGGGAACATCTGCTTGGCCTGCGCGAGCGAATCGATCACGCCGCCCACCGTTTCCTTCACCTTCGGCAAGCCGAGCAACGCGAACTCCACGTCGAGGAAGCCGACGTCGAAGGGCGCGTTATGGATGATCAGCTCGGCGCCCGCGATGAAGTCGCGCAATTGCGCCGCGATCTCGGCGAACTTCGGCTTGTCACTGAGGAACTCGGTCGTCAGGCCGTGCACCGCGAGCGCGCCAGGATCGCTGTCGCGTTCCGGATTCACATAGAGGTGCAGGTTATTGCCGGTGAGTCGTCGATTGATCAGCTCGACGCAGCCGATTTCGATGATCCGATCGCCGGTCCTCGCATTCAGGCCGGTCGTTTCGGTATCCAGTATCAGTTGGCGCATGGGATGTCTTGAATTCGATGATTCGTGCTGCGGGTTAGCTGTCGGCGAGCGAGGTCACGCCGCGATTGGCAAGCGCGTCGGCGCGTTCGTTTTCCGGATGGCCCGCGTGCCCCTTGACCCAGCGCCATTCGATGCGATGCTGCGCGACAAGCCCGTCCAGCCGCTTCCAGAGGTCGGCGTTCTTGACGGGCGTCTTCGCGGCAGTCATCCAGTTTTTCTTCTTCCAGCCGTGGATCCATTCGCTGATGCCTTTCTGGACATATTGCGAATCGGTATGGATCACGGCCTGGCACGGGCGTTTCAGGGCTTCGAGCGCGGCGATCACCGCCATCAGCTCCATGCGGTTGTTGGTGGTCGCGGCTTCGCCGCCGAACAGTTCCTTCTCCAGCGTGCCGAAGCGCAGCAGGGCGCCCCAGCCGCCGGGGCCGGGATTGCCTTTGCAGGCGCCGTCCGTGTAGATGTCGATTACGGTGTTCGATGCAGATTCGTCAGTCATCAAGGCTCAATGGAAGTCTCGTTGCGCGTATGCGGAGCGGCGACCGGCGCGAGGCCGGCGGCGAGCGCGGATTTTTTCAGCTTGCGCGGGCCGATCAGACGCATGCCGCGCACGCGCTTCACCGCCGTGATCATGTACGCCGCGCCGAAGATGGGCCACCAGCGGTCGCCGGCGGGCTCCATGAATTGATAGCGTTGCAGCCACTTGTCGGTGACGAGCGGCGGACGATAGCAGCCGAAGCGGCCGCGTTCAAGGTCGAAGCCGAGCAGCTTGATCCAGTCCTTGATGCGTGTGAACGCGATCATTTCATGCGCCGACGGCACGAACGGCCGGCCCGCCACCTTGCCGAGCGATTGCCGTGCGCCCCACAGGCTCAGCGAATTGAAGCCGAGGATGATCAACTGGCCCTCGGGCAGCAGCACGCGTTCGGCTTCGCGCAGCAGGCGGTGCGGATCCGGCGAAAACTCCAGCGTATGCGGCAGCACCAGCAGGTCGACGCTCTGCGCTTCGAACGGCAGGTCGAGCAGGTCGCACCAGACGGTGCTGCGGCCATCGGGCGCGCTGGCGGCGGGCAGGGCGCTGACGCCTGGCGTGGCGGCGCGCGGCGGGGTGAACGGCGCGCTCGCTGCGCTTTCGGCGTCGAGCACCAGCGCGCGGCCGGTCATGCGGTTCTCGCGCAATGCGTCGAGCTGCGGCATGCCGAGCTGCAGCGCGTGATAGCCGAAGATGTCGGACACCACGTGATCGAGCTGCGCCTGCTCCCAGTCGAGCACGTAGCGCCCGGGCGCTGAGCTCGTCCAGGTGGGCCAGTCTATAATCGCTCGGTCAGACATGTTCGGGTTGACGCATAGATGATCGCTATGGATTCGCTTGACGGAAGCTCGCCGGCTCAGCCGCTGGACAAGGGCGCACTGGAATACGTGCCGGTGCCGGCGTTCGAGGACAACTACATCTGGCTCGTCTCGGACGGCCGCGATGCAGTGGTGGTCGACCCGGGTGACGCCGCGCCTGTCGAGGCGTATCTCGCCAAACGCGGCTGGCGGCTGACCGCTATTTTACTCACGCACCATCATCAGGACCATGTCGGCGGCGTGAAAGCGCTGCTCGATCGCCGAACGGCCGAGGGCAGCGTTCCGGTCTACGGTCCGGCCAGCGAGCGCATCGAGCACCTGACGCAGCGCCTCTCGGGCGGCGACCAGGTGGACATTGCGCACCCCGCGCTCGCGTTCTCCGTCATCGACGTACCTGGCCATACGGCCGGTCACATCGCGTATTTCCAGGCGGCCGATCCGCACGGCACGCCGCATCTGTTCTGCGGCGACACCCTGTTCGCAAGCGGCTGCGGTCGCCTGTTCGAAGGCACGCCGCAGCAGATGCTCGCCTCGCTCGATTCACTCGCCGCGCTGCCGGACACCACCCTGGTGCATTGCGCGCATGAGTACACGCTCTCCAACATCCGCTTTGCGCGCGCGGTCGAGCCGGACAACGACGCGCTCTCGCGCTGGGACGCCGCCGCGCAGGCCTTGCGCGTCTCCGGCAAGCCGACGCTGCCGACCACCATCGCTCATGAGAAGGCGGTGAATCCGTTTCTGCGGGCCGACGTTCCGGCCATTCACACGCGTCTGGCGGAGCAATTCGGCGCGCCGGTGGCCGACAGGCTGGAGGCGTTTCGGATGATGCGCAGCTGGAAAGATAAGTTCCGCTGAACCGCATTTTTCGGGTCGACTTAATCCGAAACGTTGGAAACGCCAGTAGATCGCGGATTTTGCAGGGCTTTCGCGTGCGTTTTTATTGACGTCCTTGGTGTGGTTCCGTACCATCGGCTGCAAATTTCCAAGCCTCATTCTTTGGAAGCCGAGACGTTCCATGCGACTAATTCTTAGCGCGCTGTCCGTCCTGATGCTCGCCGCGTGCGCGAGCCAAGGGCCGACGGCGTCTGATCCTCTTGCCAACACACCCGCCACAGCTTCCGAGCAGCAACAGCAGAAAGTAGCCGATACCATCCGTCGCACCGCGGCCGCCAAGGAAACCATCGACGTCGACAAGACCCCGGTCACCTCGCTGGTCGGTTCCGCCGATCTCTGGACCCGCATCCGCGCGGGCTTCCAGATTCCCGATCTGCAGAGCGACCTGGTCGACATGCAGGTCAACTGGTACGCGCAGCGCCCGGACTACGTCGAGCGCATGACGGGGCGCTCGCAGAAATACCTGTATCACATCGTCGAGGAGCTCGAGCAGCGGCATATGCCGACCGAGCTGGCGCTGCTGCCGTTCATCGAATCGGCGTTCAATCCGCAGGCGCTGTCGGTGGCGAAGGCTGCCGGCATGTGGCAGTTCGTGCCGGGCACCGGCCGCGACTACAACCTCAAGCAGAACATGTGGCAGGACGAGCGCCGCGACGTGCTGGCCTCGACCAGCGCCGCGCTCGATTACCTCTCGCGTCTGCACGACATGTTCGGCGACTGGCATCTCGCGCTCGCCGCATACAACTGGGGCGAAGGCAACGTGCAGCGCGCGATCGCCCGGAACGAGGCCGCGGGGCTGCCGACCGACTATGAAAGTCTGCGCATGCCCAACGAAACCCGGAACTACGTGCCGAAGCTGCAGGCGGTGAAGAACATCGTCAGCAATCCGCAGATGTACGGGCTCACGCTGCCGGACATTCCGAATCACCCGTACTTCGTGACGGTCACCACCGCGCGCGACATCGACGTGACCATGGCCGCGAAGCTCGCCAGCATGAGCGTCGAGGAGTTCCGCTCGCTGAATCCGTCGTTTGCGAAGCCGGTGATTCTCGGCGCGACCAATCCGCAAATCCTGCTGCCGTTCGACAACGCCGCTTCGTTCCAGCGCAATCTGACGTCGTATTCGGGGCCGTTGTCGTCGTGGACCACGTACACCGTCACGGAGCGGGCGCGCCCCACTGCGATCGCCGAGAAGATCGGCGTGGACGCGGACACGCTGATGTCGGTCAACCGCATTCCGGCGGGCATGCGCCTGAAGCCGGGCTCGACGATCGTCGTGCCGCGCACCGATGACGACGACGAGGACATCAGTGCCGATGTCGCCGCGAACGCGACGCTGGCCGTCGAGCGCGACGTGCCCGACACGCGCCGGCTCGTGATCCGCGTGCGTCGCAAGCAGTCTGTGTCGACGCTGGCCGACCGCTACGACGTCTCCACCTCGCAGGTGAAATCGTGGAACCGCACGCGCGGCGACATGTTCATGCCGGGGCAAGTGGTCGTGCTGCACGTGCCGTACGGCCGTCCGGTGCCGGCCGAGCCGGGTCCGGTGCGCGTCGAAACGGTGGCGGCGTCGAGCCGTTCTTCGGGCGGGGTGTCGAAGATCGGCACGCGCGTGCCGGAATCGAAGTCGCGCGGCAAGGCGCCTGCCCACGCGTCGGGCAAGGTGACCAAGGTGTCGGCGGCGCCCGCAGCCAAACCGGCCGCAGCCAAGACCACCACGACTACCAAGCACGCCGCCGCGAGCACGAAGACCAGCAAGAAGAAGTAGCGTCGGGCGCCAGTCGCCGGGGCGCTATCCCACGCCGTCACCAAGGTGACGGCGTTTTCTTTTGCCGGCCCCGATTAAACTGGCGGTCCAGAAGAATCAGGAAAACCCGGTTCCACATGCTGTCCTCCGTTCGACTTCGCGTCTTCTTCCTGTTTGCCGCCGGCTATTTCGTCTCGTACGTGTTTCGCGGCGTCAATCTCGGCTTCGCCCCGTTGATTACCCACGATCTCGGCCTCTCCGCCGCCGATCTCGGGCTGCTGACGTCGCTGTATTTCATCGGCTTCGCGGCCGCGCAGATTCCCGTCGGCGTGCTGCTCGATCACTTCGGACCGCGCCGCGTTACGGCCGGCATGCTGGTGTTCGCGGCGGCGGGCATCGGCGTGTTCGGCGCGGCGCACGGCATCGCCGGGCTGATGATCGGGCGGCTGTTGATCGGCGTCGGTGTGTCGGTGTGCTTGAGCGCGGCCTTCAAGGCGTCCGCGCAACACTTCGCGCTCGCCCGCCTGCCGATGGTGAACGGCTTCACGATGGCCGTTGGCGGCCTGGGCGGCGTCGTGGTCGGGGCGCCGCTGGCGTCGCTGCTGCACGTCGCGACGTGGCGGGAAGTGTGCTTCGGCCTCGTGGCGTTCACGCTCGTGGTCGCCGCGGCGATCCTGCTGTGCGCGCCGGCCAGGGCGGAAACCGACCCGCACCAGCGCGCCGACGTCATCACGCAGTTCCGCGGCACCTGGAGCATTCTGAAGAGCGCCGTGTTCTGGAAGCTTGCGTCGTTTTCGGTCGTCACGCAGGGCGTCTTCTTCGCGATGCAGTCGCTGTGGATCCGCCCCTTTCTGCTCGACGTGATGGATCTCGCGCCCGCGCATGCCGCGGCACTGGTGTCGGTGCTCGGTCTCGCGATGATGCTCGGCTGCGTCGGTTTCGGCGTGGCCGCGCGCGGCATGGAGCGGCGGGGCGTGTCGGTGTACGCGTTCTGCGGCACCGGCATGGTGCTGTACGTCGCCACGCAGATCCTGATGGTGCTGCGCGTGCCGCTGCCGCCGTCCGTCCTGCTCGCGGCGTACGGTTTTTTCGGCGGCACGGGCATCCTGAGCTACGCAGTCGCCGCGGAATATTTCGCGCCGCACCTGATCGGGCGGGTGCATACCACGCTGACGCTCGTGATCTTCCTGTTGATCTTCGGCTTCCAGGTTGGCGTCGGCGCGATGCTGTCGCTGTGGCATGCCGACGGCGGCCGCTATCCGGCGGCGGCGCACGTCACCGTATGGATCGGGCTGATCGCGCTGCAGGCGGCGAGTGCGGTCTGGTACTTCCTGCCAGGCCGGACCATGCGCAAGGACGACGCTGAAGCGCCTCAGCCGCTCTCCTGACGGCGCTCGTTTCCATAGCCGGAAGCTTTCGGAATCTGGCGAAGATGGCCGTTCCACGCTATACTTCGAAGGTTTGAGCATTTCAACCCGCACCCTAGCGCCTACCTCCCATTCACCGTCGTTCGCTGCGCCAGCCAGCGCGCGCCGCACGCCGCCCTTCGCCTGCTTCGAAACCCCGCTTGCCCCGCGCGAGCGAGCCGGTCCAAGCCGCGATGCGCGCCTCGCGAGCCGCCGCCGTCACTGTGCGAAGGAAACCCGCGCGCCTTGAGTCATTCGGGCAGCGGGAAGCCAAGCCTGAATTTCGGACAGACAGGTCGGTAACAGGGTGTTCCCCAAGGAGCTTCCCGTGTTGCCGTCATTTTCCCCCGCACTACTCGCACTTGCCGACGGCACGGTCTTTCGTGGTCAATCGATCGGCGCGCCCGGTTCGACGATCGGCGAAGTGGTCTTCAACACCGCCATCACCGGCTATCAGGAAATCCTCACGGATCCCAGCTACGCCCGCCAGATCGTCACGTTGACCTACCCGCACATCGGCAACTACGGCGTCAACGCCGAGGACGTCGAAGCCACCAAAGTCCATGCCGCCGGCCTCATCATTCGCGACCTGCCGGTGCTCGCCTCCAACTTCCGCTCCGAACAGACGCTCGCCGACTATCTGAAGGCGCAAGGCGTCGTCGCCATCTCGGGCATCGACACCCGCAAGCTCACGCGTATCCTGCGCGAGAAGGGCGCCCAGAACGGCTGCATTCTCGCGGGCAGCGATGACGAAGCGAAGGCACTCGGCCTCGCGCGCTCGTTCCCGGGTCTCGCGGGCATGGACCTCGCGAAGGTCGTGTCGACCGAGAAGAGCTATGAATGGACCCAGACCGAATGGCGTCTGGGCAGCGGCTACGGCAAGCAGGAAGCGCCGAAATTCCGCGTCGTCGCATTCGACTACGGCGTCAAGTACAACATCCTGCGCATGCTCGCCGAGCGCGGCTGCCACGTGACCGTGCTGCCTGCGCAATCCACGGCCGCCGACGCGCTCGCGCTCAACCCGGACGGCATCTTCCTGTCGAACGGCCCGGGCGACCCGGAACCGTGCGACTACGCGATTGCCGCGACGCGCGAGTTCATCGCGAAGGGCATTCCCACCTTTGGCATCTGTCTCGGCCATCAGATCATGGGCCTCGCGGTCGGCGCGAAGACCATGAAGATGAAGACCGGCCATCATGGCGCGAACCATCCGGTGAAGGACATGGACGACGGCCGCGTGGTGATCACGTCGCAGAACCATGGCTTCGCAGTCGATGCCACGACGCTGCCCGCCAACGCCAAGGTCACGCACGTCTCGCTGTTCGACGGCACGCTGCAGGGCTTCGCCCTCACCGACAAGCCCGCGTTCTGCTTCCAGGGCCACCCGGAAGCGTCGCCCGGCCCGCACGACATCGCGTATCTGTTCGACCGCTTCATCAAGCTGATGGAAGCGCAGAAGGTCGCAGCCTAAGAACAGAACACCGAATACACACAGAGCACAGTTATGCCGAAGCGCACAGACATCAAGAGCATTCTCATCATCGGCGCGGGCCCGATCATCATCGGCCAGGCGTGCGAGTTCGACTATTCGGGCGCGCAGGCCTGCAAGGCGCTGAGGGAAGAGGGCTACAAGGTCATTCTCGTCAACAGCAATCCCGCGACGATCATGACCGACCCGAACACGGCCGACGTCACCTACATCGAGCCGATTACGTGGGAAGTGGTCGAGCGCATCATCGCGAAGGAGCGTCCGGACGCGATCCTGCCGACCATGGGCGGACAGACCGCGCTCAACTGCGCGCTGGACCTGTTCCATCACGGCGTGCTGGAAAAGTACAAGGTCGAATTGATCGGCGCGTCGCCGGAAGCCATCGACAAGGCGGAAGACCGCCAGAAGTTCAAGGAAGCGATGACGAAGATCGGCCTCGGGTCGGCCAAGTCGGGCATCGCGCATTCGATGGAAGAAGCGCTCACCGTGCAGGCGCAGATCGCCGAGGCCACGGGCAGCGGCGGTTATCCCACGGTGATCCGTCCGTCGTTCACGCTGGGCGGCTCGGGCGGTGGCATCGCGTATAACAAGGAAGAGTTCGAAGAGATCTGCCGTCGCGGTCTCGATCTCTCGCCGACGCGCGAACTGCTGATCGAAGAGTCGCTGCTGGGCTGGAAAGAGTACGAGATGGAAGTGGTCCGCGACCGCGCGGACAACTGCATCATCGTCTGCTCCATCGAAAACCTCGACCCGATGGGTGTGCACACCGGCGACTCCATCACCGTCGCGCCCGCGCAGACGCTCACCGACAAAGAGTATCAAGTGCTGCGTAACGCGTCGCTCGCGGTGCTGCGCGAGATCGGCGTGGATACAGGCGGCTCGAACGTGCAGTTCGCGATCAACCCGAAGGACGGCCGCATGGTCGTCATCGAGATGAATCCGCGCGTGTCGCGTTCGTCGGCACTGGCGTCGAAGGCCACCGGTTTCCCGATCGCCAAGGTCGCCGCGAAGCTCGCCTGCGGCTATACGCTCGACGAACTGAAGAACGAAATCACCGGCGGCCAGACGCCGGCATCGTTCGAACCGACCATCGACTATGTCGTGACGAAGGTGCCGCGCTTCGCGTTCGAGAAATTCCGTGAAGCCGATTCGCGCCTGACGACGCAGATGAAGTCGGTCGGCGAAGTGATGGCCATGGGCCGCACGTTCCAGGAATCGTTTCAGAAAGCCTTGCGCGGTCTGGAAGTCGGCGTCGACGGTCTCGATGAAAAGACCACGAGCCGCGACGAAGTGATTCGCGAGATCGGCGAGCCGGGTCCGGACCGCATCTGGTATCTCGGCGACGCGTTCCGTCTCGGCCTGACGATGGAAGAGATCTTCGAAGAGACGTCCATCGACCCTTGGTTCCTCGCGCAGATCGAGCAGATCATTCTGAAGGAGAAGGCGCTCGAAGGCCGCACGCTCGACAGCCTCACGCGCGATGAACTGCTGTACCTGAAGAAGAGCGGCTTCTCGGACCGGCGTCTCGCGAGGCTCACCGGCTCGAATCAAACCGACGTGCGCAAGAAGCGTCACGCACTCAAGGTGCGTCCGGTCTACAAGCGAGTCGACACGTGCGCGGCCGAGTTCGCGACCAAGACCGCCTACATGTACTCGACCTACGAGGAAGAGTGCGAAGCGAACCCGACGGACAAGAAAAAGATCATGGTGCTGGGCGGCGGTCCGAACCGGATCGGGCAGGGCATCGAGTTCGACTATTGCTGCGTGCATGCCGCGCTCGCGATGCGCGAGGACGGCTATGAAACCATCATGGTCAACTGCAACCCGGAAACCGTGTCGACCGACTACGACACGTCCGACCGCCTGTACTTCGAGTCGCTGACGCTCGAAGACGTGCTCGAGATCGTCGACCTGGAAAAGCCGGTTGGCGTGATCGTCCAGTACGGCGGCCAGACGCCGCTCAAGCTCGCACTCGATCTCGAAGCGAACGGCGTGCCGATCATCGGTACGTCGCCGGACATGATCGACGCAGCCGAAGACCGCGAACGCTTCCAGAAGCTGCTGCAGGATCTCGAACTGCGCCAGCCGCCCAACCGCACCGCGCGCGCCGAAGATGAAGCGCTCAAGCTGGCCGAGGAAATCGGTTATCCGCTGGTGGTGCGTCCGTCGTATGTGCTCGGCGGCCGCGCGATGGAAATCGTCCACGAGCCGCGCGACCTCGAACGCTATATGCGCGAGGCCGTGAAGGTATCGAACGATTCGCCGGTGCTGCTCGACCGCTTCCTCAACGACGCGATCGAATGCGATGTCGACTGCATCTCCGACGGTGACGACGTGTTCATCGGCGGCGTGATGGAGCACATCGAGCAGGCGGGCGTGCACTCGGGCGATTCGGCCTGTTCGCTGCCGCCGTACTCGCTGTCGAAAGAAACCGTCGATGAACTGAAGCGCCAGACTGCCGCCATGGCGAAGGCGCTGAATGTGATTGGCCTGATGAACGTGCAGTTCGCCATCCAGCAAGTGCCGCAGGAAGACGGCTCGAAGCAGGACATCATCTACGTGCTGGAAGTGAATCCGCGCGCGTCGCGCACGGTGCCGTACGTGTCGAAGGCCACCGGCCTGCCGCTCGCGAAGATCGCTGCGCGCGCGATGGTCGGTCAGAAGCTGAAGCAACAAGGCGTGACGAAGGAAGTCATTCCGCCGTACTACAGCGTCAAGGAAGCCGTGTTCCCGTTCGTCAAGTTCCCGGCGGTCGATCCGGTGCTCGGACCGGAAATGCGCTCGACCGGCGAAGTGATGGGCGTGGGCCGCACGTTCGGCGAAGCGCTCTTCAAGTCGCAGCTCGCGGCGGGTTCGCGTCTGCCGGAGTCCGGCACGGTGCTGCTGACCGTGATGGACGCCGACAAGCCGAAGGCCGTCGAAGTCGCGCAGATGCTGCACGAACTCGGCTATCCGATCGTTGCGACCAAGGGCACGGCGGCAGCGATTGCTGCGGCGGGCGTACCGGTGAAGGTCGTCAACAAGGTGAAGGACGGCCGTCCGCACATCGTCGACATGATCAAGAACGGGGAAATCGCGCTGGTGTTCACCACCGTCGACGAAACGCGCGCGGCCATCGCCGACTCGCGCTCCATCCGCATGAGCGCGCAGGCCAACAAGGTGACGTACTACACGACCATGTCGGGCGCGCGCGCCGCCGTGGAGGGTCTGCGTTACCTCCGCGATTTGGAAGTCTATGATTTACAAGGCCTGCATGCTCGCCTAAACTAAGGCTTCGATTACAGGTCCAAGCCTCACGAGCCGCGGTTAAGCGGTGTCCTCCCGCCAAGGGGGATGCGCTTAACCGCGGTAATTTTTTTACGGCTGTTTTTGTTTGTGGGTTGTCTATGAGCACGATTCCTTTGACGAAGCGCGGCGCGGAGCTGCTGCGCGACGAATTGCAACGCCTGAAGGCTGTCGAGCGTCCGGCAGTCATCACCGCCATCGCCGAAGCGCGCGCGCAGGGCGATCTGTCGGAAAACGCGGAATACGATGCCGCGAAAGAAAAGCAGGGCTTCATCGAGGGCCGCATCGCGGATCTGGAGTCGAAGCTTGCCGCGGCGCAAGTGATTGACCCGACGCAAGTGGAAGCCGAAGGCCGCGTGGTCTTCGGCGCAACCGTCGAACTGGAAGATCTGGCGTCGGGCGATACGGTCACGTATCAGATCGTCGGCGACGACGAAGCCGATCTCGATCACGGTCTCATCTCGGTCAGTTCGCCCATTGCGCGGGCACTGATCTCGAAGTCCGAGGGCGATGTCGCGGCCGTGCAGGCGCCGAGCGGCGCGCGCGAATACGAAATCATTGCCGTGCGCTACGTCTGATGGCGCACCGGGTCTTTCGCCTCGTTTCCATGGTGTGGGTCGGCAGCCTGCTGACCCTCGGCCTCATTGCAGCGCCGGTCCTGTTCTCGATGCTGGATCGAACCGAGGCCGGCTCCGTGGCCGCGCAGCTCTTTCGCATCGAAGCGATCATCGGCGTGGTGAGCGCACTGGTGCTCATCCTGATCGGCAATCGCTATGTGAAGAGCGGCATCGTCGATTACAGGCGCGTGCGCTGGATTGTCGCCATGATGCTGCTGTGCGTGCTGATTGGGTATTTCGGCCTGCAGCCGTTCATGAACTCGCTGCGCATGGCCGCGCAGGAAGCCGGCACCGACCTCGCGAACTCGCCGTATGCAAAGCAGTTCGGCGTGCTGCACGGTATCTCCAGCGCGATCTATCTGATCGAATGCCTGTTCGGCATTGCGCTCGTCTGGCGCTTGCCGGGAGCGGCGCCGGTGGCCATCGTGCCGAAGAACAAGTCGGCGAAGATGGCCGCGAAACGCGCGCGCAGCTGACTTTATTCACGCCCGCCGGGTTCGCGCGGCGCGTGTGCTTCACAAGAAGCGCACGCGCCGTTCATCATTTCGACGATTGATGTTGACGCTTCGTGCTCGGCTGGCGCTTCTTCGCGCGCTTGACGTTGCCGCCCGCTGTCACGCGTTCGTTGCCCAGCACTTTCAGGGTTTGTTTTTTCGGCTTTTTGAAGGCCGGTGCGTCGCGCGAGATCTTCACCGCCTTGACGATGCGCGGCGCGCGGCCCTTGGTTTCACGCTCGGCGGCTTCGCCCGCGCTCGGCGGCATGGTGCTGCGGGTGCGGGTGACGCGGCTCTTCTGCGGCGCTGCGCCTTCGGGCCGCCAGACCACCAGCAGCTTGCCGATATGCTGGATCGGCGCGGCGTTCAGGCGATCGCAGATTTCGTCGTAGACCGCGACGCGTGCTTCGCGTTCGTCGCCGAAGACGCGCACCTTGATGAGTTGATGCGCCTCGAGGTGGACGTTGATTTCCTTGAGCACGGCATCGGTCAGACCCTCCGCGCCGACGAGCACGACGGGCTTGAGCGCATGGGCCTGGGAGCGCAGATCGGAGCGCTCGGCGGGGGAGAGTGTCAGGGCTGGCATGAGAAAATAGGGACTCGACTAAAATGTGGGCGGCCGGGTAACACGTAGCGGCACGTGCGCGGTTGCGACGATTCGACGCGATTCCTGACTGAGAACGCATGACGCGCGCCGTCGCCCACCATAAAACAAAACAGGCCGGAAGCGGGGTTTTGGAACGCGTGAGCGCCCAAGGACCGGTCCGGCCAGCAAGCCGCGTATTATCCGCTAAAAGCATCACGCGATGCAGCAAAATACGCACCGGGCGTGCAGCGCGCTTTCGTCGCTGGCGCCACCTCACTTTCGTTTCAATGGCAAAAAACCGTTTCAATCATTCGTGGCTGCACGACCACATCAACGATCCCTACGTGAAGATGGCGCAGCGGGAAGGTTATCGCGCGCGCGCCGCGTACAAGCTCAAGGAGATCGACGAACAGGACAAACTCATCAAGCCGGGCATGGTGATCGTCGATCTGGGCTCGACGCCCGGCAGCTGGAGCCAGTACGCGCGCAACAAGCTTGCGCAAGGCTCGAAGCGCGACGCCGAGCGCCAGGGCGGCATCGACGGCACGATCATCGCGCTCGATATCCTGCCGATGGACCCCATCTCCGACGTCACGTTCCTCCAAGGCGACTTCCGTGAAGACGAAGTGCTCGCGCAACTCGCGGAATTGGTCGGCGAGCGTCAGGTGGACCTTGTTATTTCAGACATGGCCCCCAACCTCTCTGGTGTTGCGAGCGCGGATGCGGCTCGCATCGAACATCTCTGCGATCTGGCGCTGGAGTTCTCCCAGAATCATCTGAAACCGGAAGGTGCCTTGCTGGTCAAATGTTTTCATGGCAGCGGCTATAGTCAGATTGTCGAGAAGTTCAAGCACCAGTTCAAAGTGGTGGCGCCGCGCAAACCCAAGGCGTCTCGCGACAAATCGTCGGAGACATTCATCCTGGGGCGCCGGCTCAAGCATCCGGGCTGATCGGGCTCCTTAAACAAAATCGGCGAATAAGAGCGAGATATTCGCCGATTATGCCGAAAACATTGCCCCTGCCGCTATTTTTGCGGTAGTTAAACCTTATGGCAGGGGTTAGCGGTCTGGATTAGAATGCTTTGGTGGCGCCGCAAGGTTTATGTAGGCGCCCGTCTATGAGTGAGGAGTGGTGCTTTGAACAACAATATGTTCTCTAAGGCGGCAGTGTGGCTCGTGATCGCACTGGTGCTGTTCACGGTGTTCAAGCAGTTCGACAAGCCACGCGTGCAGGAAGGGGTGTCCTATTCGCAGTTCATGGACGACGCGAAAGCCGGCAAAGTCAAGAACGTCACCGTTCAGGGCCGCAATCTCACGGTGACTCCGGCAGATGGCCAGAAGTACCAGATCGTGTCGCCGGGCGACATCTGGATGGTCGGCGATCTCATGAAATACGGCGTTCAGGTCAGCGGCAAGGCTGACGACGAACCCAACGCCCTCGTTTCCGCGCTGTACTACCTCGGACCGACGATCCTGATCATCGGTTTCTGGTTCTACATGATGCGGCAGATGCAGGGGGGCGGCAAAGGCGGGGCGTTTTCATTCGGCAAGTCGCGAGCGCGGCTGATCGACGAGAACAACAACGCGATCAATTTCACCGACGTCGCGGGCTGCGACGAAGCCAAGGAAGAAGTGTCCGAGCTGGTGGACTTCCTGCGTGATCCGCAGAAGTTCCAGAAGCTGGGCGGGCGCATTCCACGCGGCGTGCTGCTGGTCGGCCCTCCGGGTACCGGCAAGACGCTGCTGGCACGCGCCATCGCCGGCGAGGCGAAGGTGCCGTTCTTCAGCATTTCGGGTTCTGACTTCGTGGAAATGTTCGTCGGCGTGGGCGCGGCCCGGGTCCGCGACATGTTCGAGCAGGCCAAGAAGCATGCGCCGTGCATCGTGTTCATCGACGAAATCGACGCTGTCGGCCGTCATCGCGGCGCAGGCATGGGCGGCGGCAACGACGAGCGCGAACAGACGCTGAACCAGATGCTGGTCGAGATGGACGGTTTCGAGGCGAACTCGGGCGTCATCGTGATCGCTGCCACCAACCGTTCCGACGTGCTCGACAAGGCGCTGCTGCGTCCGGGCCGCTTCGACCGCCAGGTGTATGTCGGTCTGCCGGATATCCGCGGTCGCGAGCACATCATGAAGGTGCATCTGCGCAAGGTGCCGATCGCCAACGACGTCGACGCTTCGGTCATCGCGCGCGGCACGCCGGGCTTCTCGGGTGCGGATCTCGCGAACCTCGTGAACGAAGCCGCGCTGTTCGCGGCGCGCCGCGGCAAGCGCATCGTCGAGATGCAGGATTTCGAAGACGCGAAGGACAAGATCTTCATGGGTCCGGAGCGCAAGTCGGCTGTCATGCGCGAGGAAGAGCGCCGCAACACGGCGTATCACGAGTCGGGCCACGCCGTGGTGGCGAAGCTGCTGCCGCATGCCGACCCGGTCCACAAGGTCACCATCATGCCGCGCGGCTGGGCACTGGGCGTCACCTGGCAGTTGCCGGAACATGACCGCGTGAACCTGTACCGCGACAAGATGCTGGAAGAAATCGCCATTCTGTTCGGCGGCCGCGCAGCCGAGGAAGTGTTCCTGAATTCGATGTCCACGGGCGCCTCCAACGACTTCGAACGCGCAACCAAGATGGCGCGCGACATGGTGACGCGTTACGGCATGTCCGATGTGCTCGGCACGATGGTCTACGTCGATACCGAAGAAAACGGCATGTTCGGCAAGATGGGCGCGAAGTCGGTGTCCGAGGCTACGCAGCAGAAGGTCGACGCGGAAATCCGCCGCATCCTCGACGAGCAATATGCGCTCGCCCGCAGGCTGCTCGAAGACAACCGCGCAAGAGTCGAAGCCATGACGAAGGCGCTGCTCGAATGGGAAACCATCGACGCTGACCAGATCACCGACATCATGTCGGATCGTCCGCCGCGTCCGCCGAAGAACCTGCCGCCGCCGTCGGGCGACACGCCTCCGGGCGGCAGCAGCGGCACCGAGGTCAAGCCGGGCAACGCGCCGGCCACGGCCTGAGTTTCACGCTTCCGTTGATGGGCCGGTGTGCATTGCACGCCGGCCCATTTTCAATTTCAGGGCACGAAATGCAGTCCTTTCCTTCGCCTGTTTTGTCCTGGCCACCCAGCTTGAGCAACTTGCACGCATCTTCACCGTCAGCCGAACCGCTGCAATGCGGCCGCTTCGTGCTGCGCTTCGAACGCCCGCTCGTCATGGGCATTCTCAACGTCACGCCGGATTCCTTCTCGGACGGCGGTCGCTTCCTGTCGCGTGAAGACGCGCTGTCTCGCGCCGAGAAAATGCTCGCCGATGGTGCCGACATGATCGACATCGGTGGCGAATCGACCCGGCCCGGCGCGCCGCCAGTGCCGCTCGACGAGGAACTGGAGCGCGTGGTGCCGCTCGTCGAGGCCTTGCGCGCGGTCAACGTGCCGCTTTCCGTCGATACCTACAAGCCCGCCGTCATGCGGGCCGTGCTCGATGCCGGCGCGGACATGATCAACGACATCTGGGGCCTGCGTCAGGAAGGCGCGCTCGACGCCGTGAAGGACAGCAAGTGCGGCCTGTGCGTGATGCACATGCTCGGCGAACCACGCACGATGCAGGTCCACGAGCCGTTCTATCAGGATGTCGTCGCGGACGTACGCGACTTCTTCGAAACGCGCCTGGCGGCGCTCGACAACGCAGGCATCGCGGCTTCGCGGATCGCGCTCGATCCCGGCTACGGTTTCGGCAAGACGGTGGCGCATAATTACGCGCTGCTCGCTCATCTGCGCGAAACATTGCCTTCCGGCACGAATGTTCCGCTGCTCGCCGGCATGTCGCGCAAGTCGATGCTGGGTGCCGTCACCGGCCGCGGCGCCGGCGAACGCCTCGCGGCGAGTATCGCCGCGGCCGTCTGCGCGGCGGAACGGGGCGCGGCGATCATCCGGGTCCACGACGTCGCTGAAACCGTCGATGCTCTCAAGGTCTGGCAGGCCACTCACGAGGCCACGTCCCGCAGGCATGATTGACAGCGGGCTTCGATCGGCAAGGATCACGGTGCAGGCGCGCGCACCGGTTTAGAACGAACGTCAACATATCCGCGGGCCTATAACAGGCGCCATATGTCCGCGAGGAGGGTCAAGCAACAATGGCACGTCAATATTTCGGCACGGACGGTGTGCGGGGGCGCGTAGGCGTAGCTCCGATTACGCCTGATTTCGTCCTCAAGCTCGGCTACGCAGCGGGCAAAGTGCTCGCCGGCGCGGATCGCGCGCATTCCAGGAAAGGCAATCGTCCTACGGTGCTGATCGGCAAGGACACGCGCGTCTCCGGCTACATGCTGGAAGCGGCGCTCGAATCGGGCTTCTCGGCCGCGGGCGTCGACGTGATGCTGGCCGGCCCGATGCCGACGCCCGGCGTCGCCTACCTGACGCGGGCGTTGCGGCTGTCGGCGGGCGTGGTGATCAGCGCATCGCACAATCCGTACAACGACAACGGCATCAAGTTCTTCTCGGCGGACGGCAACAAGCTGCCCGACGAAGTCGAGCTGCTGATCGAGCAACAACTCGAGCAACCGATGGAATGCGCGCCCTCCGAGCGTCTCGGCAAGGCACGGCGGCTGGACGACGCCGGCGGCCGTTACATCGAGTTCTGCAAGAGCACGTTTCCCGCGAGCTTCGACCTGCGCGGGCTCAAGCTCGTCGTCGATTGCGCCCATGGCGCCGCCTATGACGTCGCGCCGCATGTCTTCCACGAACTCGGCGCGGAAGTGGTGTCGATCGGCGTCGCGCCGAACGGCTTCAACATCAACGACGGCGTCGGCGCCACCGCGCCCGACGCGCTCGTCCGCGCGGTGCTGGAGCACAAGGCCGATCTCGGCATTGCGCTCGACGGTGACGCCGACCGCGTGCAGATCGTCGATTCGACCGGCCGGCTCTACAACGGCGACGAGCTGCTCTACGTGCTCGTCAAGGACCGCATCGCGACCGACGGCCAGGTGCAAGGCGCGGTCGGCACGCTGATGACCAACATGGCCGTCGAAGTCGCGCTGAAGGACGCGGGCGTGCAGTTCGTGCGCGCCGCGGTGGGCGACCGCTACGTGCTCGAAAAGCTGCGCGAAAACGGCTGGCAACTGGGCGCTGAAGGCTCGGGCCACATCCTGTCGCTGGACCGCCATTCGACCGGCGACGGCATTGTCTCGGCGCTGCTGGTGCTGGCGGCGATCCAGCGCAGCGGCAAGTCGCTGGCCGAACTGCTCGACGGCGTCAGTCTGTTCCCGCAAAAACTGATCAACGTCCGCATGAGCGCCGGCGCGGACTGGAAAAGCAGCGAGGCAATTCGTCGCGCGGTGGAGCAAGCCGAGCGTTCCCTCGAATCGCACGGGCGGGTCTTGATTCGCGCGTCCGGCACTGAACCGGTCCTGCGCGTGATGGTGGAAGCCGCCGCGCAACAGGACGCCGTTCAGCACGCGGAAACGATTGCTCAGGTGGTGAAGGAAGCGACTTCGTGAGCGTTTACTGAAACTTGTCACATTTCGCTAAAAGCGGGCGCATGCCCGCTTTTTTATTTGCGATCAATCATTTGACAAATTGACAACCGGCCGACTTTCAATGCGTAAGCGGAATGACACGCGGCCTTCACGATTAGTCATATTACTGTCACGAACTCCTCCTATATTTCGCCTGTCGTCTCAACGCACACGACACACGCTCACTACTGGAGATCAAGAATGAAATTGATGCACACCGCGCTGGCCGGACTGATTGGTGCACTCTTCGCCGTTTCTGCCCAAGCAGCCGACCTCACCGGCGCGGGTTCCACCTTCGCAGCCCCGATCTACACGAAGTGGGCGGACGCCTACCAGAAGTCCGGCGGCGGCAAGGTGAACTACCAGGGCATCGGCTCGTCGGGCGGGATCAAGCAGATCATCGCCAAGACGGTGGATTTCGCCGGTTCGGACGCTCCGCTGAAGGACGACGAACTGGCCAAGGACGGCCTGTTCCAGTTCCCGACGGTGGTGGGCGGCGTTGTGCCGGTGATCAACGTGCCGGGCGTCAAGGCCGGTGAAGTCACGCTGTCGGGCCAGCTGCTCGGCGACATCTACCTCGGCAAGATCAAGAAGTGGAACGACCCGGCGATCGTCGCGCTGAACCCGAAGGCGAAGCTGCCGGATACGGACATCGCCGTGGTCCGCCGCGCCGATGGTTCGGGCACCAGCTTCATCTGGACGAACTACCTGTCGAAGGTCAACGCAGACTGGAAGTCGAAGGTCGGCGAAGGCTCGACGGTGAACTGGCCGACGGGTACGGGCGGCAAGGGCAATGACGGCGTCGCGGCCTTCGTGCAGCGTCTGCCGGGCGCGATCGGCTACGTGGAATGGGCCTACGCCAAGCAAAACAAGATGACCTACGTCGGCATGAAGAACTCGGCGGGCACGGTGGTCGAGCCGAAGACGGACACGTTCAAGGCCGCTGCTGCGGGCGCGGACTGGTCGAAGTCGTTCTACCAGATCCTGACGGACGAGCCGGGCAAGAACGCATGGCCGATCGTCGGCGCAACGTTCGTGCTGCTGCACGCCACGCAGGACAAGCCGGCGCAAGGCACGGAAACGCTGAAGTTCTTCGACTGGGCGTTCAAGAACGGCGGTCAGGCTGCCAACGAACTCGACTACATCTCGCTGCCGGATTCGGTCGTCGCCGAAATCAAGACGCAATGGAAGGCGAAGGTCAAGGACGCTTCGGGCAAGGCTGTCGCAGAGTAAGCAGGCACCTGCCGTTTGAAACTGTCCTAAGCTGTTGAGGCGGCGGACAGACAGCAGCAAAGCAAGCCGCGCGGCAGGTCGAAAGGCCTGTCGCGCGGTCTGACACGTAGCGAAACCAAGGCTCCCATGTCGGACATCAACTTATCGTCGGCTGTGCCGGCAGCGCACACCCAGCGCGCGCCCAGCCCGCTCGGCGACCTCATTTTCGGCGGCGTGACGCGGCTTGCAGCCGTCATCACGCTGCTTCTCCTGGGCGGCATTATCGTTTCGCTGCTCGTCGCGTCGATGCCGACCATCCAGAAGTTCGGCCTGTCGTTTCTCTGGCGTGCCGAGTGGGATCCACCCAGCGAGTCTTTCGGCGCGCTCGTGCCCATCTACGGCACGATCGCGACCTCGCTGATCGCGCTCATCATCGCCGTGCCGGTGAGCTTCGGCATCGCGCTGTTCCTGACCGAACTCTCGCCCGCGTGGCTGCGCCGTCCGCTCGGCGTCGCCATCGAACTGCTGGCCGCGATCCCGTCGATCGTCTACGGCATGTGGGGCCTGCTCGTGTTCGCGCCGATCTTCGCCGAATACTTCGAGAAGCCGCTCGGCAAGCTGCTTGGCGGCGTGCCCGTGATCGGCATGTTCTTCCAGGGGCCGCCAATCGGCATCGGCATCCTGTGCGCCGGCGTGATCCTCGCGATCATGATCATTCCATACATCGCCTCCGTGATGCGCGACGTCTTCGAAGTCACGCCCGTGCTGCTGAAGGAATCGGCGTATGGCATCGGCTGCACGACCTGGGAAGTGATGTGGAAGATCGTGCTGCCCTACACGCGTGCCGGTGTGATCGGCGGCGTGATGCTCGGCCTCGGCCGTGCGCTCGGCGAAACCATGGCGGTCACCTTCGTGATCGGCAACACCAACCTGCTCGACAACGTCTCGTTGTTCTCGCCCGGCAACAGCATCACCTCGGCGCTCGCCAACGAGTTCGCTGAAGCGAGCCCGGGCCTGCACACGTCGGCGCTGATGGAACTCGGTCTGATTCTGTTCGTGATCACCTTCTTCGTACTCGCGCTCTCCAAGCTGATGCTGCTGCGCATGGAACGCGGGGAGGGCCGTAAATAATGAGCCGTCCCGCTACGTTCAATCAGGATCCGGCGCGCCTCCAGGCAACCCGCCAGAAACTGCAAAGCCGCCGCCGCGGCACCAATGCGATTGCGCTGACGATGTCGCTCGCGGCCATGGCCTTCGGTCTGCTGTGGCTCGTGTGGATTCTCTCCACGACGCGCAAGCTCGGCATCGGCGGGCTGTCGCTGGATC
>NZ_JARUXS010000001.1:2511451-2516177 GCF_031451175.1 Caballeronia sp. LZ035 | reverse complement strand
ATCGTCGGCAGCCTGCTGCTGGTGGTGATCGCGACCTTCGTCGGCACGCCGCTGGGCATTCTCGCGGGCGTGTATCTCGCCGAGTATGGCCAGAAGCGCTGGCTCGCGAGCGTGACGCGCTTCATCAACGACATCCTGCTGTCGGCGCCGTCGATCGTCGTCGGTCTGTTCGTGTATGCGATCGTCGTGGCGAAGATGGGCCGCTTCTCGGGCTGGGCCGGCGTGATTTCGCTGGCGCTGCTGCAGATTCCGATCGTGATCCGCACGACCGAGAACATGCTGAAGCTCGTGCCGAATGCGCTGCGTGAAGCGGCCTTCGCGCTCGGCACGCCGAAGTGGAAGATGGTGATGTCGATCACGCTGAAGGCGTCGGTCGGCGGCATCGTCACCGGCGTGCTGCTGGCGGTCGCGCGTATCACCGGCGAAACCGCGCCGCTTTTGTTCACGGCGCTGTCGAACCAGTTTTTCTCGATGGACTTGAATCAGCCGATCGCCAATCTGCCGGTCACGATCTACAAGTTCGCGATGAGTCCGTTCCCGCAGTGGCAATCGCTCGCGTGGGCCGGTGTGTTCCTGATTACGCTCGGCGTGCTGGGTCTGAATATCCTGGCGCGTGCGATCTTCTCGAAGAAATAAGGGCGGAGTGATTCCATGAATATGGTCGAAAGTGGTGTCAACCACCTGAATTCGAAGACTGAAGACAAGCCGGTCGAACGCGGTCCGGTGCCGGGCAGCGTGCGTCCTACACACGGCGCGCCGTCGCTGGATTCGATGAAGCCGAAGATCGAGGTGAACAACCTCAACTTCTTCTACAACAAGTATCACGCGCTGAAGAACATCAACCTGCGCATTCCCGAGAAGAAGGTCACGGCGTTCATCGGGCCGTCGGGTTGCGGCAAGTCCACGCTCCTGCGCACCTTCAACAAGATGTACGCGCTCTATCCGGAACAGCGCGCCGAAGGCGAGATCCTGATGGACGGCGTCAACCTGCTCGACACCACCAAGGACATCTCGCTGCTGCGCGCGCGTGTCGGCATGGTGTTTCAAAAGCCGACGCCGTTCCCGATGTCGATCTACGACAACATTGCGTTCGGCGTGAAGATGTTCGAGCAGCTGTCGCGTTCGGAAATGGACGATCGCGTCGAATGGGCGCTGACCAAGGCGGCGCTCTGGACCGAGGTGAAGGACAAGCTGCAGCAGAGCGGCTATGGTCTGTCGGGCGGCCAGCAGCAGCGCCTGTGCATTGCGCGCGGCATTGCCATCCGTCCGGAAGTGCTGTTGCTCGACGAACCGTGCTCGGCGCTGGACCCGATTTCGACGGGCCGCATCGAAGAGCTGATCGCCGAACTGAAGAGCGATTACACGGTTGTGATCGTCACGCATAACATGCAGCAGGCGGCGCGTTGTTCGGACTACACTGCCTATATGTATCTGGGTGAACTGATCGAATTCGGCGATACCGAAAAGATCTTCATCAAGCCGGCCCGCAAGGAAACGGAAGACTACATCACGGGCCGCTTTGGCTGATCGTCAGCCCAGGCAAAACACACAGGCTTAAGGAGCACACATGTCCGACAAACATCTTTCAAGCCAGTTCGACGCCGACCTCAATGCGGTGTCGTCGAAGGTGCTGGAAATGGGCGGTCTGGTCGAGTCGCAGATCATCGCGGCGATGCAGGCGCTGAACGAATTCGACATCGGCATTGCCGACCAGGTGATCGTCGCGGAAGCGCGTCTGAACACGATGGAAGTCGAGATCGACGAGGAGTGCAGCAACATCATCGCGCGTCGCCAGCCGGCCGCGCGCGACCTGCGTCTGTTGATGGCGATCTCGAAGACCATTACGAATCTCGAGCGCGCCGGCGACGAAGCCGAGAAGATCGCCAAGCGTGTGAAGCGCATCAACGAAGATGGCGCGGGTCGTACGGTGAACATCGCCGAGATCCGTCTGTCGGGCGAGATGGCGGTGTCCATTTTGCGCCGCGCGCTGGATGCGTTCGCGCGTCTCGACACGGTGGCGGCCGCGCAGATCGTGCGCGACGACAAGGCCATCGACGATGAATTCCGTGCCTTCGTGCGCAAGCTCGTGACGTACATGATGGAAGATCCGCGCACCATTTCGGCGGGGCTCGACTACCTGTTCATCGCGAAGGCGGTGGAGCGCATCGGCGATCACGCGAAGAACATCGCCGAGTTCATCATCTACATCGTCAAGGGCACGGACGTGCGGCACAAGTCGCGCGACCAGCTCGAACGCGAGGCGTTGAGTTAATCCGCCGCGTATCAACCCAAGCAAAAAGGTCCAGAGGTGCCGATGCCCAGCAGTATCCTCGTCGTCGAAGACGAACCCGCGATCTCCGAGCTGATCTCGGTGAATCTCCAGCATGCGGGGCATTGCCCCATTCGCGCTTATAACGCGGAGCAGGCGCAAAACCTGATCAGTGACGTGCTGCCCGATCTCGTGCTGCTCGACTGGATGCTGCCCGGCAAGTCGGGCATTGCGTTCGCGCGCGAGCTGCGCAACAACGAGCGTACGAAGCACATTCCGATCATCATGCTGACGGCGCGTGGCGACGAGCAGGACAAGGTGCTTGGACTCGAGATCGGCGCGGATGACTATGTCACCAAGCCGTTCTCGCCGAAGGAACTGATGGCGCGCATCAAGGCGGTGCTGCGCCGGCGCGCGCCGCAGCTGACGGAAGACGTGGTTGCGATCAACGGCCTGCGGCTGGATCCGGCGACGCATCGCGTGGCCGCGAGTCATTCGGGCAACGACATCAAGCTCGATCTCGGCCCGACCGAGTTCCGCCTGCTGCACTTCTTCATGACGCATCCGGAGCGTGTCCATAGCCGCACGCAGTTGCTCGACCAGGTGTGGGGCGATCACGTGTTCGTGGAGGAGCGTACGGTCGATGTGCATATCAAGCGTCTGCGTGCCGCGCTCAAGCCGGCTGGCTGCGATGCTATGATCGAAACGGTCCGCGGCAGCGGTTACCGGCTCGCGAAGAGCGCCTGAAGCGTGGCCTGATGCGGCCTGACGCGGCCGGGCGGGTTTGACGCTTGAGGTGCTGCCGGGGTGTTGTCGGGTTTGCCGCCGGGTTTGCTGGTTCAACGTCACTCAGATTCATCGCCACCATGAACATCATCTGGACGCGTGCCATCGTGTCCTTCGCGCTGCTCGCGGGCATCAGCGCCGCGCTAGGCGCGTTGGCCGGCGTGCGCGTCGCGCTGGCCTTCGCGGTGCTCATGCTTGTCGTGCAGGGCTTCTTCGTTACGTATCACATGCAGCGCCTGTGGCGTCTGCTGGAAGCGCCGGTCTACGGCGAGGTGCCGAGTGCGCTCGGCGTCTGGGGCGAGATCTACTACCGTCTGCACAAGCTCGCGAAGCGCTGGCATGCCCAGGTGCGGCAGGTCGAGCAGCAGCATGCGCGTTTCATCCAGGCTATCCAGGCCTCGCCGAACGGCGTCGCGATGCTTGACGACCACGATCAGATCGAGTGGTGCAACGCGATTGCCGAGCAGCATTTCGGGCTCGATGCGAAGCGCGACTTGCGCCAGCACATCACGCATCTCGTGCGTCATCCCGACTTCATTCGCTATCTGAACTCACACCATTACGAAGAGACGCTCGTGATGCGCGGGATGGGCGTGAACCGCAAATACACGGTGTCGGTGCAGGTGTTTCCTTATGGCGACAACCGCAAGCTGGTGCTTACGCAGGACATTACCGAACTGGAGCGCACGGATTCGATGCGCCGCGATTTCGTCGCCAATGTTTCGCATGAGTTGAAGACGCCGCTGACGGTGTTGTCGGGCTTTCTCGAGACGATGCGCGAATTGCCGCTCGATGAAGCGGATCGCATGCGTTATCTCGACATGATGGATCAGCAGGCGCTGCGCATGCAGAACATCGTGCGGGATCTGCTGGTGCTGGCGAATCTCGAAGGGGACATGCGTCCGCCGGGCGATGAAGTGCTGGACATGCGCTCGGTCATCCGGCATATCGAGGACGATGCGAACAATCTTTCGAATGGGCGGCATCGGATCACTTTTCATAGCGATGACTCGCTTACCGTGGCGGGTGTCGAGACTGAAGTGATGAGTGCGCTGGGTAATCTCGTTACGAACGCAGTGCGGTATACGCCTGACGGCGGGACGATTGATGTGTCGTGGGAACGGGTCAAGGATCGTGCGGTGTTCTCGGTGCGGGACAGCGGGTTCGGTATTCCGGCGGAACATATTCCGCGGCTTACGGAGCGGTTTTATCGCGTGGATAGGAGCCGTTCAAGGGATACCGGTGGGACCGGTTTGGGTCTCGCCATCGTCAAGCATGTGCTGCAACGGCATCATGCGGAGCTTGATGTCAAAAGTGAAGTCGGGAAGGGGAGTACGTTTGTCGTCAGGTTTCCCGCTTCGCGGACGGCTTTGAGGAAGTCTTTGGCAGCATAGGGGGTGGTTGCTTGCTTGCGCTTGTTGTTATTCGCTTGCGCTTCTATGGACTTCCTGCATTCGCATTGGTCTATTAGCACTGCCCCTCCGCGGGGCGGAGGTCTTCGCTCTTGGCTTTCGCGTTGTTGCTTCTGTTGGTTTGCGCTTCCATGGACTTCCTGCTTTCACGTCGGTCTGCTTGCACTGCCCCTCCCCGGGGCGGGGGTAACTTTCTTTGCGGCTGCAAAGAAAGTCACCAAAGAAAGCAGCTTTCTTACCGCCCAAGGTTCACTAGCGG
>NZ_JARUXS010000001.1:2280813-2511351 GCF_031451175.1 Caballeronia sp. LZ035 | reverse complement strand
TTTGGGCGGGAAGAAAAGCTGCTTTCTTTGGTGACTTTCTTTGCAGCCGCAAAGAAAGTTACCCCCGCCCCGGGGAGGGGCAGTGCAAGCAGACCGACGCGAACACGGGAAATCCATGCAAGCGCAAACGAAAGAAAACAGCCTGCGCAAAAAAATCAAGAACAGAACTTCGTCAGCAGCCCCAATTGCGCATTGCGAATCGACTTCCCGGGCCGGCGCTTCCGATAGTGCCCATCGCTCTGCATGACCCACGCGGATTGATTATCCCCGAGACAAACCGATAACCCTTCAGCAATAACCCGCCGCTTCAACCGCCGATCGCGAATCGGAAACGCGACCTCCACCCGCCGGAAGAAATTGCGATCCATCCAGTCCGCGCTCGACAGAAACACATCTTCCTTCCCATTCGCATAAAAATAGAAGATCCGATGATGTTCGAGGAACCGCCCGACGATGGACCTCACGGTAATGTTCTCCGAAAGATCTTCCACGCCTGGCTTCAGCGAACACACCCCTCGCACGATCAAATCGATCTTCACCCCTGCGCGTGAAGCCTCATACAACGCCTCGATCACAGTAGGTTCAAGCAGCGCATTCATCTTCGCCACGATACGAGCCCGCCGCCCAAGTCGCGCATGCTCCGCCTCGGCGCGGATCGCATCGATCAGCTTCGCGTGCAGCGTGAACGGCGACTGCCACAACTGATGCAGCGCGATCTCTCCGCCGATGCCAGTCAGCTGCTGGAACACGTGATGCACGTCCTCGCACATTTCCTGGTCGGCGGTCATCAGCCCGAAGTCGGTATAAAGACGCGCCGTGCGCGGATGATAGTTACCCGTGCCCAAATGCGCGTAACGCTTCAACACCAGCTTGCCGCCCTGCGACACACGCCGCACGATCAACACCATCTTCGCGTGGCATTTGTGGCCCACCACGCCATACACCACATGCGCGCCCACCGCCTCCAGCTGCGAAGCCCAGCTGATATTGGTTTCCTCATCGAAGCGCGCCAGCAGTTCCACCACCACCGTCACTTCCTTGCCATTGCGCGCCGCCTGCATCAGCGCGTCCATCAGCGGCGAATCCGTGCCCGTGCGATAGATGGTCTGCTTGATCGCGACCACTTGCGGGTCCTTCGCGGCCTGCAACAACAGCTCCAGCACAGGCTGAAAACTCTCGTACGGATGATGCATCAGGATGTCGCCCTGATCGATCGCATCGAAGAGATTGGTCGTGTTGGCAATCGCCTTCGGCACCGACGGAATATGCGGCACGAACTTCAGATCCGGCCGATCAACCATCTCAGGCAACTGCATGAGCCGCACCAGGTTCACCGCCCCGTTCACGCGGTACAGGTCGCGCTCGCTCAACTGGCTTTCGTCGAGCAGGCGGCGCACGAGATGCGGCGGCGTCTCCGCCGACACCTCCAGCCGCACCGCATTGCCCAGATGGCGCGCCGGCAGTTCGCCCTGCAGCGCAACCCGCAGATTGGTGATTTCATCTTCGTCGACGAACAACTCGCTGTTGCGCGTAATGCGAAACTGGTTGCAGCCCCGCACGATCAAGTGCGGAAACAGGTCGTTGACGAAATGCTGCATGAACGAGCTCAGCAGCACAAAACCGTGCGGATAGCCTGACAGCGCTTCCGGCATGCGCACGAGGCGCGGCAGCGCGCGCGGGGCCTGCACGATGCCCATCATCGCCTGGCGTCCGAAGGCATCCGTGCCCTCCAGTTCGACAACGAAGTTCAGGCTCTTGTTCAGCACGCGCGGGAACGGATGCGCGGGATCGAGGCCGATCGGCGTCAGCACCGGCAGCAGTTCATTGTGGAAATAATCGCGCGCCCAGGCAGTCTGCTGTTCACTCCAGCTTTCGGCGCCGTGAAAGTAGATGCCTTCCATTTCGAGCGCCGGCAGTACGATGTCATGCAGCATCGAGTATTGCTGGCGCACCAGACGCTGCGCGCGTTCAGACACGAGGTCGTACACATGCTGCAAGGACATGCCGTCCGGCGAAAGCGTGCCGGGGTTGTCGCGCATCTGCTCCTGCAGACCCGCCATGCGGACTTCGAAGAATTCGTCGAGATTACTGCTGGTGATGCAAATGAAGCGCAGGCGTTCCAACAAGGGAACCGTCGTATCGGCGGCTTGCGCGAGAACGCGCTCGTTGAAACCCAATATGCCCAGTTCGCGGTTGAAGAGCGGATAGCGGATGGACATCGGCGGGATGGGAGGTGTCTCGATCAAAGAGGTAAAGGTGCGCTCGAATGCTCTCACAGTTTGATGTATTTTTGATGACAGAACGATTTTCACAAATTCTACTCACAATGCGAATAGCGTCTCAAGAGCGTGCGCACCCGGTCCGCGAAGGGGCTGTCAGAAACGGGCGGACGCGGAAGGCGCGGGCATGCAATAGAATTCGTGCGCTGCAACAGCGCCGCCGTCACGGCGCCGAAGCAGCAGTGCCACAGTAACAACGCTCCCCCACATCACGTTTTCTGGATCTCCGATGGTCACACATCCCCATCTTCTTGCCGCAGTCGACCTCGGATCGAACAGTTTCCGGCTGATCGTCGGCCGGGTCGAGGAAACGCCCGCCGGTAGCCAGATCTATCAGGTCGATGCGCTGCGCGAGCCGGTCCGCCTCGGCGGCGGGCTGTCCCGGGACAAGCTGCTCGACCGCGCCTCGCAAGTGCGCGGCTGGGACGCGCTGAAGCGTTTCGGCGAACGGCTGCGCGATTTCCATCCAGACCAGGTGCGCGCGGTCGCCACGAATACGCTGCGCGTCGCGAAGAACGCGCATGACTTCCTCGCCGAAGCCGAAGCGGCGCTCGGCTTTCCAATCGAAGTCATCGCCGGACGCGAGGAAGCGCGCCTGATCTACGCCGGCGCCGCGCATTCCGTGCCGGCGATCGCGGGCCGGCGTCTCGTCGTCGACATCGGCGGCGGCTCGACCGAGTTCATCATCGGCTCGCACTACACGCCGATCCACATGGAGAGTCTTTACATTGGCTGCGTGAGCCATACGCTCCAGTTCTTCCCGTCCGGCAACGTCGATGAATACACGATGCGCCAGGCCGAACTCGCCGCCAAACGCGAGATCCAGATCATTTCAAGCGAGTACAAGCAGACCGGCTGGGATCAGGCGATCGGTTCGTCGGGCACCGCACGGGCGTTGGCGGAGCTGATCGAGGCGAACGGCTTCAACGACGAAGGCATCACGCACGGCATTTCGCGCGGCGGTCTCGAGCGGCTGAAGCGCGCGGTCATCAAGGCGGAGAACGTCAACCGGCTGAAGCTCACCGCGCTCAAGCCGGATCGCGTGCCCGTGCTGGCAGGCGGACTCTCGATCATGCTCGGCGTCTTCGAGGAACTGGGCATCGACTATGCAGACACGACCGATGCCGCGCTGCGTCTCGGCGTGCTCTATGACCTGCTGGGCCGCTCGCAGCATCAGGACATGCGCACGGTCACCGTGGAGGGCTTCAAGCGGCGCTATGGGGTCGATGCGGCGCAGGCCGACCGCATCGGCGAGCTCGCCATCAGCTTCCACGATCAACTGGGCGAGCCCGACGAAGACCTGCGCGAGGAAAATCGCATGTTCCTTGCGTGGGCGGCGTCGCTGCACGAGATCGGGCTGTCGATCGCGCACAGCGCCTATCACAAGCATTCCGCGTACATCGCCAGCAACGCCGACATGCCGGGCTTCTCACGCACCGATCAGGCGCGCCTCGCCACGCTCGTGCTCGGGCATGCGGGCAAGCTTGGCAAGCTCGCGCAGACGCGCGACGTCGACTGGACGCTTTTGTTCTGCCTGCGGCTCGCGGCGCTGCTGTCGCGCCGGCGCGCGGAGGTCGGCTTGCCGGGCATCGAGGTGCGGGCTGCGGGCGGCGGCTTCGAGGTGCGTCTGCCGAGCGACTGGGTCACGAACAATCCGCTCACCGATTACAGCCTCGTCCAGGAGGCGATGGAATGGGAGAAGATCGGGCGTCCGTATCGCGTGGTCTATACGGGTGATTGAGCGGGTCACTGAAGCGGCTCACTGAAGCGGCTGACTGAAGCGGTTGACTGAGTGCGTGACTGAAGCACCGATGCCTGAATGACGAAGGCCCAGCCGCATGGATGCGCCGGGGCCTTCTTCCTGAACGCGTGCCGCAAGTGCAGCTCAGCGTCCCTGCATGTCGCCGATGAAGTGGCGCGCATAACGCGCGTTGATGTCGGAGAGACGGAACAGCGTGAGGAAATCGGCGGTATTGAAGTCGGGATCCCACGCGGGTGCGCCGCAAATCTTCGCGCCCAGGCGCAGATAACCCTTCACCAGCGGCGGCGGACTGACGTTCGCGCCGGTACGCAGTTCTTCGACCGGCAGCGGCGTATGCGGGAACGCGCGGTATTCGGGCGCCGTCAGCGCATCGGCGGCAAGCGAGGTGTAGAGATTCGCCGCGTAGTGGCCGCCGTCGATCATGCCGACGCTCGCGCAGCCAAGCATCGTTTCATAGCCGTTCTGCATCATATAGGCGGCGAGCCCGCCCCACAGCGACATGATCACCGCCCCGTTGCGATAGTCGGGATGCACGCACGAACGGCCCACCTCGACGAGCTTCGGTCGCAGGTGCGTGAGACGCGACACGTCGAACTCGCTTTCCGCGTACAGGCGGCCGATACGCGCAGCCTGATGCGGCGGCAGCACGCGATACGTGCCAACCACTTGCAGGCTGTCCAGATCGCGTACGAGCAGGTGATCGCAATAGGCGTCGAAAACATCGACGTCGAGCCCGGCGGGACCGGAAAGACGCGCGCCCATCTCTTCCGAGAACACGCGATAGCGCAGGCGTTGAGCGTCGCGCAGGGCGTCGTCGTCGCGCGCCCACGAGACTTGCAGGCGCTCGCGTCCCGTGTGGGTTTCGGACGTGCGCGGAAGATGACGGCGCGATTCGAGCGAGAAGGATGCCGCTCCGAGTTGCAGGACGGGCGTCGGCAGATCTTGCATTGGCTTTCCTCGACAGGACGTGGCTGTGGCTTGAGTCCTCGCCAATGTAGTAATCCGCGATGACGCTCGCATGGCATGGCAATGACGTTTCGGTGAAACGCCTTGGACCTTGTCATGTGCCGCTGTCCGCGTGACGCGCTTCAGTTCATAGCAGATCCGGATTGATGACCGCGCGCAGCACCGTCTGGCCGTCGCCCAGGCGCGTGCGCGACTGGAACCACCAGACGCCCGACTTCTTCACCGACCATTCCGTTTCCGTGCCCGTCATGAGAAGGGCGGCAAGGCGGCCGAGCGTCGGCTGATGGCCGATCACGACAACCGTTTCAGCCATGCCGTCGGGCCAGCCCGCAGCGTCGAGCACGGCCTGCGCGCTGTTGCCGGGCGCGAGCGCATCGACGACGCGATACCGGTCGCCGAACGCTTCGGCCGTCTGGATCGTGCGCGTCGCGGGGCTGGCGAGCAGGAGGGCGTCATCGCCGACGCGCGCCTTCAGCCACCTCGCGACGCTCTGCGCCTGCTTGCGCCCGCGCGACGTGAGCTGACGCGCAAGATCGCTTGGCGCCTGATCTTCCGCTTCGGCATGGCGCCAGAGAATGAGGTTCATCGCTTGTCTCCGCTGAGAAAGGGGTAACGAGCAAGGTTCGCACGCAGGTTCCATTGCAGGAAGTTGCGTGCCCGCGCGTCGCTGCTAAGAAGCTTGCATGTCCGGCATTGCGGATGCGTGGCCGGCACGCTACAATTCGCGGCTCGTTCGGAGCGTAGCGCAGCCTGGTAGCGCATCTGATTTGGGATCAGAGGGTCGTAGGTTCGAATCCTATCGCTCCGACCACCACACACGAAGGGGTTACAAGTTACGGCTTGTAACCCCTTTGCCGTTTCTGAAGTTCAATCGGCGCGTTGATGAACGTGTCGATGAAGTTCCATTGAGCTTCAATCGGCCAGGCGTCCAGCCGATGCTCTGTCCAACCCTGTCCAGGAGCACCATGTCGCGTATCGTTCTTGCAGCTGTCACTGTTTTCACGCTGGCGCTCGGCTTGTCCGCCTGCGCAGAATCCCCGAACCAGAAACATCCGCCGCAGGATCCGCCCGACTACAAGGGCGTGCCCACCGACATGACGCCGCCGATGATCATCGCACCGGCACAACCGCAATAACGCTCACGAGGCCAGCGCACAGGCGAGGCCCCGATGCAGACGCACCGGGGCCTCTGACCCGCGCCGGCCGTTCGCGCGGATACCGCGCACGGGCTGAACACATTTTAAGAAGACGCCCGGGACAGGGCTGTATGCGCTTGTTTCGGAGCGTAACGGGATGCAAAGGCGGAGTGACGGGCGCCCAGTCGGCAAGATACGGAAATAGCTACCTGCCGCACACACTGACGAATCATTCAAGCGAACATTTTGCTGGAACGGTATCATCCAACAAATTGTTTCAAAATGTATCGATCATGAATCTGCTGTGGGTTTTCGCCGTCGTCGCCCCTTTGGGTTTGGCCTCGCTGTTCGCGTTTGCCGCGCGTATCGATCCGTTATCGGGACACTGGCGCGCCCCGTCCGACACGCTCCCGGATGACGATGCCATGGCCGGCTTCGACGCCTGAAACAATCCGCGTAGGTAGTCGGCCATCACGCCGCCGCGGCAACGCTCATTGCTTGCAGCGGATCACCATCGAGCGATTCTTGATGTTCGCTCCAAAGATTCCGCCCACCGAACCGCCGGCCGTCGCGCCGTTGTCGGCATCCTTCGAAATCACGTCATAGCCGTACGCACCGCAGGTTTCTCCCGCCTGCTTGTAGCAGGCAGCCCAGCTGGTGGAAGCGTCGCCGCCGCTGCAGTTGATGGCGAAGCCGGTATCGCCCGAAGGCAGATAGGTCATCTTCGTCGTATGCGCGCAGCCTGCGAGCGCACCGGTCAATGCGAGCGCCGCGCAGACGGCCGCAGCGTTCATTCTCTTCTTCAAATTCATCGATCTTCCTTGTAACGTCCGCCGCGCGTTCAGCGCGACGGCAGATAGCGCGCCGGGTCCACCGAGCGGCCCATATAGCGCACTTCGAAATGCAGCATCGTGCGGTTGCTGTCGGTATCGCCCATCTCGGCGATCTGCTGGCCCTGCTGCACGGTCTGGCCTTCCTTCACCAGCAGGACGCGGTTGTGTGCGTAGGCGGTCAGATAGTCGTCGTCGTGCTTGACGATCAGCATGTTGCCGTAGCCGCGCAGGCCGTTGCCCGCGTAGACGACGCTGCCGGCCGCCGCCGCGATGACCGGCGTGCCCGCGGCATTGGCGATGTCGACGCCCTTCGAATTCTTGCCGTCGAAACCGCGGATCACGCTGCCCTGTGCAGGCCAGACGAGCGACACGCCCGGTCCCGCCTTGCCCTGTGCCGACGATTGCGTTGCCGATTGTGTGCCGGCATTCGTGTCCGTCGAGCCGGACGAGGCCGCGGCGGATGTCGCCGAGGTCGCGCTGCCGGGGGGCGGGGCGACGCGCAGCACCTGTCCGACCTCGATGGCGTCGGGATTGGAGAGCCCGTTCCAGCGCGCGATATTGGCGACGCTGGTGCGCTTGGCGCGCGCGATCTTCGATACCGTGTCGCCGCGCTCCACTCGATAGAAGCCGGGCCCGACCGGCGCCGAGCCGCAGGCGGCCAGCACCGCGATGAGTGACGTGCAGACGAGCCGTCGAATTCCTGTTTGCAAACCTGACCTCGCAAGGCGTCGCCACGCGGAGTCGGAGCACGGCCGCGCGGCGGAAAGAAAGGCAGGATTTTACAGGCTCGGGTTTGCCCGAACAGAAAGCCGCCCGCAGTGCGTCACGCAGCGGGCGTCACGACCAGTCTGAGCGATGCCGTTTCGGTCTTGCCGGGCGCGAGCCAGCGCAGGCCGCGGCCGTTGTGAATGGCGTCCGGCAGGCCGATCCACGGCTCGACGCAGTAGAAGTCCGAGGTATCCGACTCGGTCCAGGTGGTGACGGCGTACCACGGCACCGAGTCGGGCTGTTGCAGTTCGAAGCGCACTGCGCGCCCGAGACTCGGCAGATTCAGCAGCATCGGTTCGTCGGGCTGGCGCGTGAGACAGTGAAACACGTCGACGATGGCCGGATCCGCGAGCGAATAACTCGCCAGGCCCGCTTCGGCGGCGGTGATGGATCCGTCCGGCAACTGCCGGCGGCGTTCGGTGTGCGGCAGCTGCACGCTGCTTTCGGCGCGCTGGCCGTGCGGCAGATGGAAGTAGAAGTGATGTCCGGCGTAGTAGGGCAGCGGCACTTCGCCCGGATTCGACGTGGTGAGTTCCACTTCGAGCGTGTGCGCATCGACGATGCGGTAGGCCGCCTCGAAGCGGAACGCGAACGGATAGCCGGCGCGGGTGGCGTCGCTGTCGACGAGGGTCATGCGCACGCCGTGGCCATCCGCGTCGCGCGTCCAGGTGAAGGGCAGGTCGCGCGCGAAGCCGTGCGTGGGCAGTGCATGGACGACGCCTTCGGGATCGCGCCAATGCCCGATCTGCCCGTCGACGAAATGCCGCCCGAGAAACGGGAACAACAGCGGATTGCCGCCACGGATTTTGGCGGGCTTGGACCAGTCGGGCGCATCGGGCCAGTGAATGACGGGCTCGCCGCCGACCCGCCAGGTCATGAGCCGCCCGCCGGCATGCGGCGCGAGCAGAAGGGCGGCGCCGTCGCGCTCGATTTCGATGACTTCCTGTTCCATTGACATGATGGCCATGCACTCCGTTGAGGGTAGGGCTAGCGCGCGTCGGGACGAGGAGACGGCGCTGCTCGCGAGTGGGATGATTCTGCCTCAGATTGTCTACAGGGAAACCCTTTGCGGGAAATTGCGACTGACCGATGCCCGGTCGATATGGTCTTATAGGTTCCCAGTGTTGGGAACCAGACGGACAAGGAGTGACCATGGATCTGGCGATGGCGATGGGTGTCGCGATGTTCGGCCTCTTCGGGGCGAGCACGGCGCTTTTTCTGTACAAGCTGAAGGCCTGACCGGCCGTCGCACAGCCGCTTGCGCGAGGGCATTTCTTTCGGATTGCCTTTGAACTGCTTTCTATAACTTATCGATTCGCCGACGATTGTCTGTCGGTGTCTTTTGTGTGCTGTTTTGTGTGCGGTAGCGCTTGGCGCTCGATAGGCCTGTCGGCATAATCGGGTCCGTTCGTGCGCCGTGTCACCCTGCCTTCCTGCCTGATCTCCCTGTACGCCTCGTCTGGCTTCGCGCGACGCGCGGGATGCCGGGGTGCAATTCCACGGCGCGTCCCTCCCTTCCCGAAAAAGGACCGACGCGTGACTCTGTGGTTTCTCGTATTCCTGAGCGTCCTGCAGGGCGTTACCGAACTCTTCCCCGTCAGCAGTCTCGGCCATACCTTGCTGGTCCCCGGACTGATCGGCATGCATATTGACAAGCATGCGCCGCAGTTGCTGCCGTTTCTCGTAGCGCTGCATCTCGGCACCGCCATCGCCTTGCTGTGGTATTTCCGCGTGCGCTGGGTCGCGCTGATCCGCGGCTTCTTTGCGTCGCTTGGCGGCCGCAAGAACGACGACGGCCACATGATGTGGGCGCTCATCATCGGTACGATTCCGACGGGCATCGTCGGCTTGCTGCTCGAAAAGCGTCTTGAGGCACTTTTTCACGATTTGCGGATCGTGGCGGCGGCGCTGATCGTCAATGGCGTGCTGCTGTGGTTCGGCGACCGGCTGCAAAAGCGCCGCGCGCTGCAGGCGCCGGAGAAGCTCACGTTCAAGCAGGCGTTTCTGGTGGGGCTGGCGCAGATCGGTGCGCTGATTCCGGGGTTCTCGCGCAGCGGCCTGACGATGATCGCGGGCGTCGGTGCTGGCCTGACGGCCGAGGCAGCGGCGGAGTTTTCGTTCCTGCTCGGTACGCCGATCATTTTTGCAGCAGGCGTGCTCGAACTGCCGAAGCTGTTCCATGCGCCGGGCCAGTTGTTCGATTCGGTGCTCGGCGGCGTGCTGACGGGCATCGCGGCCTATCTCAGCGTGCGCTTCCTGATGCGCTACTTCGAAGGGCACGGCAAGCTGGCGTCGTTCGGCGTGTACTGCGTGATCGCGGGGATCTTCTTCCTCGGCTGGTTCATGATGCATCCGCAGCCGCTCTAGCCAGACGAAGCGGGGTGTGGGCGCCCCGGAATGAGGTAAAATCGCCGTCTCTTCAGATCCGCGGCCGGGTTGCTTCATCCTGGCCGCGCGCGTCGATATCCGCCCTTAGCTCAGCTGGATAGAGCAACGGCCTTCTAAGCCGTAGGTCACACGTTCGAGTCGTGTAGGGCGGGCCAGAAAATCTTGGGGTTATGGCTGCGTTTCCTGCTGGCTCGAAGGCGAGGGATTTTCGCCTGTACGCGCAGCCTCGGTGCATTGCTATCCTCGACCGTCCCTACGCAAACTCGAGCGCTCTGATTCCATGAGGTAGCCTTTGGCGATGCATGGGGGCGCCCGCTGGTGTAAGGACAAGATCACTTGCTGGCGGGGCGTCCCCCGGCGGGCTTGAATCAGCCGAACCGGGACAAGGACGCCGCACCACCGCCTACCTCTTCAATTGTTGCCTACGCGCCCGTACGTGTCTTCAAAGCGGACGATATCATCCTCGCCGAGATACGAGCCCGATTGCACTTCAATCAGTTCCAGCGGAATGCGGCCAGGATTTCGCAAGCGGTGCGTGACGCCGAGCGGAATATACGTCGACTGATTCTCGGAAAGAATGATTTCATTGTCGCCATTGGTGACGATCGCCGTGCCCTTCACGACGATCCAGTGCTCCGCGCGATGATGATGCATCTGCAAACTCAACTGAGCGGCAGGATTCACGACGATTCGCTTGACCTGGAAGCGGTCACCTTGATCGATGCCTTCGTACGAGCCCCACGGACGTACCACGCGGCGATGCGTGACCGACTCATGCCGTCCCGACGCATTGAGCCGCTCGACGATTTTCTTGACGTCCTGCGCACGATCGCGATGCGCGACCAGCACCGCATCCGCCGTTTCGACGATGACGACATTGTCCAGCCCGATCGCCGCCACCATCCGATGCTCGGCGCGCACATAGGAATTCGTGACGCCTTCAGCGAGCACGTCGCCGATCACAGCGTTGCCTGCGTCATCGGTGTCGGCTATTTCGGCCAATGCCGACCATGAGCCGATATCGTTCCAGCCGAGGTCCGCGGCCGCAATCACGGCCGCGCGGTCCGTCTTTTCCATCACCGCATAGTCGACCGATACGTTCGGGCAGCGCATGAAAGCACTCGCGTCGAGGCGAATGAAGTCGTTGTCGCATTTGGCGTCATCGAGCGCGAGCGCAGACGTTTCGGCGATGTCCGGTGCATGGCGCGTCAGTTCAGCCAGATAGGTCGATGCCTTCAGCATGAACATACCGCTGTTCCAGTAATATCCGCCGTCCGACAGAAAGCGTTCGGCGGTCTGCGCATCCGGTTTCTCAACGAAGGCATCGACCGCATGCGCGCCCGATTGCGACGACAAGGCCGCGCCTGCGCGAATGTAGCCATAACCCGTATGCGCGGACGTCGGCTCGATACCGAAGGTCACGAGATGGCCGTCCGCCGCCACGGCACTCGCCGCTTGCACGAGTTCGGCGTACACGCGTTCGTTAAGGATGACGTGATCCGAGGGCAGTACGAGCAGCAAAGCATCCTGTCCATCGCGGGTGGCGAGTTGTGCTGCCACGGCAATTGCCGGCGCCGTGTTGCGACCCGCCGGTTCCAGCACGATCGCGGAGGGCTGCACGCCGATCTGGCGCAGTTGTTCCGCCACCAGAAAGCGCTGCTCGTTGTTGGTGACGACGATCGGCGCGGCGACATGCTCGACGTCGTGCAGTCGCCTGGCCGTCTGCTGAACCAACGTGAGTTCCCCCGTGAGCTTGAGGTACTGCTTCGGATAACCGCCACGGGACATGGGCCACAAACGAGTGCCACTACCGCCGCAGAGAATGACCGGTACGATTTTCATGTGATTACTGTTCCTGTGCCTGGGTGTTTGATTCGGTTGAGCCACAATGCGCGTGCCGCACACGCCATGCCATATGTCGGAGTGCATTGCGGCACCATCGGATGATCTTCAAGAGCATCCGCAGATGTTTCGGTTGCTTTGACAGCGGGCGCGAAGCCCGCCGGGCAAGTTGCTGGACGATTGCTTCCGGTGTAGTGTGAATCGCCAGATGCCAATCGAAGTAAATCGGATAGCGAATCAATGCGCCTGCCACCAACTGGTCGAGCGTAAGCGTGCGCTTGCGCCATGAAGGCGGGGCGAGCGCGTCGTGCGTAAGACCCCAGCCCGCATAGAACGGCATGCCATAGGTGAAGACGTCCTTGCCGCGCAGCAGCGCATCGAAACCGGCGAGCGATGATAGCGTGTGAACTTCATCGGCGCGATCCACGAGCGAAAGCAGATCGGCTTCGATATCAACCATATCGGCGAGACTGTGGGCATCGATCAGTCCCTCCCGATTACCTGACAGTACATCCGGATGCGGCTTGTACACGATGAACGCGTCCCGACGCAGCCGTCGAACTTCGCGCAACAAGGCATCGGCCGTCGTGATGCCGCGTGTGCCGAGCCGGATCGATGCATCGTCGGCAACCTGGCCCGGCACGAGCACGACACGCTTTCCTCGCGGCGCGCGCCATGCAGGCGCACATCGGCCGAGGTTGTATTTGGTAAGGCCCGCTTCGACAATAGAGCGTCTCAGCGCTGCGCTTCGTGCGAGTTCGGTCTCGCTGAAGTCGGTTTCGTTCAGCAGCGTGGAAAGGTCGCTTGGGCGGCTTGCATCGAAGTAAATGCCGCGCTGGTCGATCACCTGGCTCATCGGTGCGATCATGTCGGAGCCGAGCCCGCACGAGTGCAAGAAGCCGTCTTCGATACGAAAGTGCTTCACGCCGTCAGGTAATCCTTTTGCGCTTCGTGCGCCCCAAAAAGCGGCAAGTTCGTGGCACGAGCGTTGCCCGGGCTCGTCGGTCCAGCAGAGTGCGTTGCCGCCCGCGCGCAAGAAAGGCGTCGCGAAGGGGCGCTTCCATATTTGAAAGCGTACGCCCGCGACGGTCGGCAGATCCGCAAAACGCTGACGCACTTGAGCATGTGCTTCGAGCGCGTCGAGCAGTTGATCGAGCGTGCCTTCCTTGTGTGTCGACGGATCGACATAGCGAGCCCAATGCATGAATGTCAGTTCGAACAGCGCATGCAATGTAGGGCGCGCGGTGCGATCAGGCAAGGCGTTTGCATCATGCGTCAGGCCCCAGCCTGCGTAGTACGGTGCGCCGAACACATGTACCGGCTTGCCTGCGATCAACGCGTGCATGCCCTCTGCCGCGCTCAGCGTATAGACATGATCCACATGCGCAAACGCGGCGCAGATAGAGTATCTATCGTCGATGCTGCGAACATCGTGCAACGTCAGGTCGCATGAGGCCGACAGCCAGGTTCCTCGCGCACGTTCACCGGATCGCGTGATCCACAACTCGGCGTCGGGGTGCGACGTGCGCGCCGCATCGAACATGAGTGACCATGTGCGTGGGTCGTTGCGCGCGACGCCATGCATCGTGCATGAGCGCTGGCGTTGGTCGATGATGAGCACACGTGTCCGTTCGCGCGCCGTCAGCAACGCGGGCGCACAGTAAGGCAAGCGATCACGTGCGGGCGTGGCGTGCGCAGACAGCACGCGTTGCATCGTATGCGCGATGCTGGGCGAGAGACCGAGGGTGATGTCGTGGAGCGCATCCGTCAATGCCTCCGATGGCACGATCCAGCGCGACAGCATGCGAGTGCCGCGCGGCGCGTTCGACCATACCGGACCCGACATGGACATCAGCGCAACGCCTCAATGAAGCGATCGACTACATCGAAATGTTGCTGCCACGTTGGTGCCTGAAAGTCTTTTATACGCGCGATCTGCGCGTTTCGTGCCGTGTTTGAAGGGTCTGAATAGGCGCGAATGCTTTGGAGCCAGCATGGACCGTCGAGCGGATCGAGATACTCGGGGATATCGCCGGCGATCTCGTGGAAGACATCGAGATCGCTGGCGAGCACGGGCACGCCCAGCGTGAGCGCCTCCACGAGCGGCATGCCATAGCCTTCGACGAAAGAAGGAAACAGCAGCGCCTGCGCATGCTGAAGCCACGCCTGAAGCCGTTCGTCATTGCAATCTGCTTCTTCGATGACCGCTTGTTTAAGCGGCGCGCTGCGTTCAAGCATGTCGACGGCGTTTTCGCACTCCCATCCGCGACGCCCGATGATGACGAGTTTCGGCGCAGCATCGCCGAGTTGTTCAACGAGTCGACGCCATACCTGGAGCATGAGCCAGTGGTTCTTGCGCGGCTCGATGGTGCCGAGCATGACGAAGTAGGGCACATCGATGAGACGCTTCACGCGCGCCCTGAGTTCGAGACCCGGGGCAAGATGGGCAACGACTGCTGACGGCACGCACAGGCCTGCGGTGTGCGCTTCGTCATCCAGCGTATCCAGCGTGTACTTCGAATTGGCGATGATGCCGTGTGCGTGCCTCAAAGCCGAATGCATGCGCTGACGATGAGTAGCGTCGACAGCAGGCCGGCAATACTCTGCATGGGTGAGCGGAATGAGGTCGTGCACCATCGCGACAGTGCGTATGCCGCGACGCTTCATCGCATGCATATAACGCGCGCGCTCGATTCCCGAGTGACTGGTATGCAGCAGCGTTGCCTGCATGAAGTTGTCATTGCGCAACACGCGACATGCCGCTTCGACAATGAGCTTTCGCACCTTGTTTGACGATGCGAAATTCTGTTCGAGCAAGAGTTCGAAGGCGCGCTTCGATTGTGACGACGACAACACGACGCTCATGCCTGCTTCGCTGAGTACGGCGCGCGTGTCTGGGCGCACGCTGTAATGGCGTACGTATTCGAGCCCGACGCGGTCCACCCCGGTAGGCAATTTCTGCTTCAAGAGACGATGAAGCAAACGCGAAACATCCAGCAGAACAGCGGCCAATTTCTCTATGCTACCCAAACGTGTTGTGACAGAATTCGTGGCGACCGATACTTTGATCGACTGATTGATTCAACTTGCTTCTCTCTATTTCGAATCGCTTCTCGTAGTGTTCAACTGCGTCAACAACGAGCTTCCCTACCCATGTATTGCCGAAGAACTGCACTAAGCCTGATCGCTTCCTCCACGCTCTTCGGAGTGACCGCGTGTTCGGTCGTTCCTTCGTCGGGTCCCACCGCGGCCCAGGTCATGAGCGTCGGCGATGAATCCAACAACCAGGCCACCCAGGCACTGGGTGGCATTCAAATCATCGACGTCACTGACGATGTCGCCCGCAAACTGCTCGCCGAGCGCAGCACCGACGACTTCGCAAAGAGCCTCGGCAACGCCCGCCTCGGACGCCAGCAATTCGGCCCGGGCGATGTGATCGAAGTCTCCGTTTGGGAGGCTCCGCCTGCCACGCTCTTCGGCACCACCATGTCGCAGGCCGACATCGGTGGCAGCGCAGGCGCGAAGGCCACGGTGCTGCCGGCGCAGATCATCGATACGGACGGCAAGATCGATGTTCCCTTCGTCGGCCAGGTACAGGCCGCCGGCCGCTCGTCGACCGAACTGTCGCAAGCGATCGCAGCGCGCCTCAAGGGCAAGGCCAATCAGCCGCAAGTCCTCGTCCGCCTCGTCAAGAACGCCACCTCCTATGTCACGGTAGTGGGCGACGTGAACGCCAGTTCGCGCATGGAACTTACCGCGGGCGGCGAACGACTCCTCGATGCACTGGCCAACTCCGGTGGCGTCAAGCAACCTGTCGACAAGACCATGATTCAGGTCACACGCGGCGACATGGTCGAATCGCTGCCGTTGCAGACCATCATTCGCGACCCGCGCCAGAACGTGCCGCTTCATGCAGGCGACGTCGTGACCGCGCTGTTCCAGCCGCTGAGCTTCACGGTGCTCGGCGCCTCCGGCAAGAACGACGAAATCAACTTCGAAGCGCAAGGCATCACGCTCTCGCAGGCACTCGCTCGCGCGGGCGGTTTGAACGACAGTCGTTCGGACCCGAAGGGCGTGTTCATCTTTCGCTTCGAGCCTAAAGACGCTCTCAACTGGCCCAATCAGCCGGTGCGTACCACGGCGGACGACAAGGTGCCGGTGGTGTATCGCTTGAATCTGAAAGACCCGTCGAGTTTCTTCGTCGCGCAGTCGTTTCCGATGAGCAATCGAGACCTGGTGTATGTGTCGAATGCGCCGGTGGCCGAGTTGCAGAAGTTCTTGAATCTGGTGTTTTCGGTGGCCTTCCCGGTGACCAACGTGATTCGGACGTATTGATATCCGAAGCCCGATTTGATCCGGGGCGCCCCGAACGGGGGCGCCCTTTTTATTTAGAAAAAGCCGTACGCCGACGTCAGATGATCCACGTCTGCGCCGTTTGAGATATCAACGAGAATGCGCTTTTCATTCGCTGCAGCCTTGAAGATTTCTTCGATGATCTGCTTTTCGATGCGCAGCGGGATCACGACGACACCTTCCGCATCCGCGAAAATCAAGGTGTGCGGACGCACTTCGATTCCGTTCAGCGAGATGGTCTTGTTGATCGACTCGGTCGTCGCGCGTTTGCGGACGTCCTGACAGGTCGAACCTTTCGCAAACACCGGCAAGCCCGTTGCGCGCACAGCAACCGTGTCGCGTGTCATGCCGTTGACGATCACGCCGGCTGCACCGGAGCGGATCGCGAGATTGGCATTCAACTCGCCGAAATATGCATGCGTGGACACCTCGTTCTCCACGACGATGATGTCATCGGGAACGATCGTCTCGTAGGACTTGAGCGCGTGATAAATACCGCGGAAATCTTCACCTTCCTCAAGCGCACGCAGCTTGAGCGTTTTGGCACGGCCGAAAATCTTCGCGCCGCTCAAATTCGGCGTGAGACCCTTGACGATCTGATTCGGATAGCCGAGATCATCGAGGATGTCGGACAGCATCGAGCTGGTCAGGTGATTTTTAATATTGCCGAGCAGCTTGCGGTCCTTCTCGCGCATACCTGCCGCGATGAGCTCCGCCAGCGCGAAATCTTCGGGCCAGTTCACGTCCACCGCTTCGAGCGCAGAGGCATCGAGCAGATATGGGTTATTGCCGATCCGGCGCTGCGTATCGAGCGCTGCCTCGCGCCGCACGATGTAGAGCCCCATCGTTTCGATTACCGTGTCGCCGAGATCTGAACTGTTGGGAATATGCTCGATGTCATACACGGGGTGGCCGTCGCGCCAGGTGTACTGACGCTCCTTGCGCACCAGCACGACCGAATCGTATTCCGGGTGTTCGACAAGAATGTCGATACCTTTCTTGATCGTCTCGGGTGTGATGAACGGACTGGTGCCAAGCGCCTGTATATAGATGTCCGCCTGCGCGTACCGGACTTCGTTCAGGAACAGCTTGTTCCCGTCGGTCCGGTTGCTCGCGAGTTCGGGATCGCGGCGCATAACCTTGCACGCAACTTCGCTTGCGGCTGCGATTACATCTTCAGATTCGGTATCGAGATAGACCTCGTCGATGAAATCGCACGCCGTGAGATTTTCCAGCATATGAAGAAACAGCGGCTTCCCGTCGAGAAGCTTCATGTTCTTGCTCTCGATGCGAGAGCTCGAACCCTTGGCAGGTAGAAAAGCAATGACTTTCATCGAGCGCCTTCAGATCGATTTGTTGAGCAGTTGGTAGATTCCGCACACACGTCCCTGATTCATGGCGATCAGGGAATTCACTCCCGCGCTCTGCATCAGCAGATCCGCGTCGGCGCAGCGTGTGGCCGCATCCACCGTTTTGGGTTGGGACGACATCAGGTCGCGAGCTTGCAACTCGAAGAAGCTCGAGTCGGCGTGTTTATTCAGGGAGCGGCGCAGGTCGCCATCGGTGATGATTCCCTGCAGGTCGTGGTCCCAGCCAACGCAGATGAGCCCGGTTCTGGATTCGGCGAGCCTGGCTATAACCGTGGTCGCGGGTGCGTTCGCTTCGACGAAAGTCGCTGATTGCAAGGTGTCGCGCACGCGCTGCAGCAGCTTTCGTCCGAGCGAACCGCCGGGGTGGAAGCGTGCGAAATTTTCCGCGCCGAAGTTGCGTGCTTTCATCAGAGCGACGGCGAGTGCGTCGCCCATGACGAGTGTTGCTGTCGTGGACGCCGTCGGCGCCAGTTGCAGCGGGCAAGCCTCTTCTTCGATGCGTACGTTGAGGTGATGATCGGCGACACGTGCAAGGCTCGATTCCGGATTGCCGGTCAGCGCAATCATCTTGTTGCCGTTTTCCTCGATGAACGGGACCAGCCGCAGGATTTCCTCGGTCTCACCGGAGTTCGACACCATCACGAAGATATCGTCGGGTAAGACCATGCCGAGATCGCCATGGAACGCTTCGCCCGGATGCATGTAGAGACTCGGGGTGCCCGTGCTCACCAGCGTCGCGAAGATCTTGCGTGCGACATACCCTGACTTGCCGATGCCACACAGCACGACTCGTCCCTTTGACTGAATGATGCATTCGACTGCGCCGGCGAAGGCGTCGTCGATGAGATCGCGCACCTTGCGGAGCCCGTCCATCTCGACTTCGAAGACATGCCGCGCGTTGATGATGTGATTATTGTTGTTCATGGCCTGGATGCGAAACTGAATGAAGCTTGACCAGATAGAGACCGTCCGAGACGTGCGCGCAACTGAGCGCGCGCGGCGCGGTGTGATTCATGACGGCGTCGAAGTAGTGCTTCGAATAGCGGCGGATCGTCTTGATGCCTGCCAGCTTGCTGCGGGCAGCCGTGCCCCGTTCTTGAGCGAGTTGGTCTTCGACGTTGTCGACATGCGCGACCTCTTGCTCCATTTCATTGGCGAGACTGTCGAGTGCCGCTCCGATGACGATCTCCGTGTCTCGCTCGATTTTCGGCGCCACGGCGATGTGAAAACTCAGGCTGCTGTCGAATACGAAGTGACGGACCGCATCGCACAGAAGGCCCTTGGACAGGAAGTACTCCACCGGCATGGCTTCGTACGCTTCGCCCACACCGACGCGAGTGAGCAGGCTGCCGAAGTCTTCGGTGATAAAGCCTGCCTGGTTCAACGCCGAATCGACGATCGAGTAAAGATCGGGATGCGCGCGCGAATCGCGCTTGAGCACGATCGTGCTCGTTGGATCGGAAAAGCGCGTCACCGTATCGACGATGCAACGCGCGACTTCTTCGAGTGAGAATGCGTACGGTCCGGTTCCCCAATAGCGCAGATAAACGAGGGCGTAGTCGCGCCGCCCGCCGATCTGTTCCTTGAAATTGTCTGCGAACTCGTATTGCCCGGCAATGGCGTGGATGTGCCGCACGATTTCGGTCGTCGGCAGAATGGCCTGCGGTCGGACCTTGCGCCCTTCGGGCTGATAGCCGAAGTAGAAGCCGCCGATGATGTTGCGCTCGGCGTCGAGTCTCGAGTCCATCTCGTTCTTGAAGGCGTCCGCATACGTGAAGAAGCTCGCGCTGCTGAACTGCGCGAGGAGCGAGCGTGTTTGCGGCAGCCAGCCAAATGAATGCGACACGATGAACGATGGACGCAGTTTGAGGGTCTGGGCATTCGTCAGCAGCGTTCGAAGCTCGATGACATCGAAGACCGATGCCGAAAGCGCGCACGCGTCGGAGATGGCGGGTGACCATTCCTGATAGACCAGAACCGATTCGATCGACTGAGTCTGCTGGAAGTATTCGCTGATGCCCAGCGCAAAAGGCAGCCATGCTTCAGACGGCACGAAGATGAGCCCGAGTGGCCGCGGCGTGAGCAGCCGCCCGATACCCACGGGCCGAAAGCGAATTTGCGGATGCTTGCGATGGAAGAGCGCGGAACGTTCGAGTTCGGAATCGAGCGAAGCCGCCAGCGAGCCTACCAGTTCAGTATGGTTCCTTGCCTGAACGACGCGTTCGATCGCTCGTGCATTCATCTGCGCGGACAGCAGTGCGTAGCCGGCGAGTGCATCGTGCAACGATCGCTTGAGCTGCCCGAACTGGTTTTGTTCGTGCTCTCTGGATTTGACGAGACCCTCTACGAGCGTCTTTACACTCAGGTGCTTGCGCAGCGCGGCGGCGTGAACCGTGCGACCGTCGACGTCGGCTTCACGTTTCAACACGGCTGCGTAGGCCTCGTTCACGAGGTCCTCCGCGCGGAGCCGAACGACCGAGGCCCACAAGGCATCGGGGGTTGTCAGTGCGTGAAGAGCAACTGCCATGTCGTCGAACGTATCAGCCGTACGCACGTTGGCCGCGAGTTGCGTCACGACCGATTCATGCGATGCATCGGCCTGCTCGAGCGCGTCGAGCCATTGAGCGCGCACGTGTTGGAACCGGTTGCGTTCGCTTTCGACCGAGCGATCCATGACTTGGATCAGACGCGCGAGATCGCCGTCCCGTTCAAGCAATGACGCATGAACCTGGAGGCCTTCGGGATCAGCATCGCGTCCGAGCACGCCTCGATACGCCTGTTGCACCAGCTCGTTCGATGACGTGCGGACCGCGCGTTGCCACGCGCTTTCCATCGCTGCGACTTCTTGCGCGAACTCTCGCAAGCCGAGGCCCTGCCGAAGCCGATGCACGAAAGCGGAGCGTTCCGCTTCGCTCGCTTCGCGGCCGGCCAACGGCATGAAGAGCGCATCGAAGATGGCTTCGGCGTGAGTCTTCAACATACGCTGCAGGCGCGCAGGCGCTGCGATTGCAGCGCCGAGCCACGCCAGCGGATTGCCGGATTGTCGATCAGCGGACGTCAACCGCACCCCGCACTTGATTGGGAGTGGGCAGGGCGTTCGCGTCCGTCAGAGCCGGCCGCGGCTTTGAAGCGACGTTCTCGATGAACTGTTGCCACTTCGGCAGAACGTTCTCCGGCAGATATCGCTCGGACACTGCGTGGCCGCGTTCGCGCAGACGGGCCTGGCGCTGTTCTGCGTCAGAGGCGTAGAGTACGTTCTTGAGCGCCTTGACGAGCGTTGCGGTCGAGTAGGGATCGAAGTACTCCGCTGCATCTTCATAGACTTCGCGATGCACGGGGATGTCGGATGCGATCACCACGCCGTCGCTGCGCATTGCTTCGACGCCTGAGAAGTCGAAGCCTTCACCGAGGCTCGGGCAAACCGTCGCGGCCGCATTTCGATAGAGCACGCGCAGGTCCGGCGCGGGCACGGCATTGAGCATGAACAGTTCGCCACGGTCGATCCACGAGCGGAAGCCCTTGACGATCGACATGTAATCCCATCCGATTGTGCCGACCACGACCAGCTTGATATCTGGATCGACCTCGGCCTTCAGCACTTCCCAAGCAGCGAGCAGACGCGTGTGGTTCTTGCGCGGCTCGACAGTCGACACGATCAACAGATATTTGAGCGGCTTCTCGTTGAGCACGCGACGATAGAAGCCCTCCTGCTCGCGCAGGCTGAAGAACTTCGGACGAAGCTCGACGCCTTTCACTGCATCGCTTTCGTAAAGGCGCCCGCGAATGATGTCGGGCACGCGTTGCGCTTGCGCGGCTTCTTTGAAGTAGTGATGCGAGACCATGTTGTAGATGGTCACGGCACGATCGGCGACCTCGGGGAACATGCGCAGGAGGTCCTGGCGCGTCGATTCCGAAACACATGCGAAGTAAGCGCCCGATTTCACGTTGCTCGACAGCGCGTAGAAGTGCGTCGCCTGATGCAGCGATTTATCCGGAATGGTGTGCGGCATCAGGACGGGAATAGCGTCGTGATATCGCACGACAAAAGCCGTCTTGCGGTCGATGGAGGCCGGGTAGGGTGTCTGCGCAATGAAGACATCAACGCCTTCGGTCGCAAGACGCGGGTACTGCGGGTTCGGCGACACGCTCATCGATTTGAGGCCGGCCATGTGCATGGTGTGCCACGGTACGGAGCAAATCCGATGATCCGCGCTGGAGACCAGGTCGAAGTCCGACGCCGGAAGCGTTTTGGCAAACAGCGTGCGCCACGTGAAGTCAGTGAAGTTGTGCGATTCGAACTGCGTCAGCTTGATGCGGCCGCCGCCGGCCAGCGAGCGAAGCGATAGCGATGTCGCCGCCAGGCGCTTTTCGATGTAGCTGTAGACTTCGTCTATCAGCGTGCGATAGGGCTTTTCGGCCAGCGACACGATCACGCGCGAATAGCGGTTGAGGCGTTTCGCGGCCGTGACCTTCTTAAAGCGCTTCGTACGGATCGGCGTGCCGCGCGCGAGCGTGCGCTGGGATGTCTGGATCATCCCCTCGGCGTCCACATCGTCGAGCATCCGCAAGCCACGGAATAGGAGGCGACATTCCTGAGGAATGCCCGCGAAGCCTTCGAGCGCGGGGCGCATTTCCAGCAAGACCTTGATCTGCTTCTTGTTGACGGGATGCTTCAACTTTTACCTCGAGTTGTAGTAGTCGTACGCAGCGTCGATGTTCGGAAATTCCGTCAACACGCCGTTATGCAGCACGCAGGCCCGATTGCAATGCTCGCGGATGTTGTGCGCTTCATGCGACACGATGATCTGAGCGCGGTCCTTGCGTTTGACGAACAGTTCGTCGTGGCACTTCTGATGAAAGCGCGCATCGCCCACGGAGATGACTTCATCGATCAGAAAGCAGTCGAATTCGATCGCCATGGACAGGGCAAACGCCAGACGTGCGCGCATGCCGGCGGAGTAATTCTTGACGGGCTCACGCATATAGACGCCCAGTTCGGAGAAGTCCTCGACGAACGCGAGGACGTCTTCGTGCTTGACGCCGTACACGCGGCAAATGAAGCGCAGGTTGTCGAGACCGGTCAGGCTGCCCTGAAAGCCGCCGCCGAAGGCCAGCGGCCACGACACGCTCATTTCACGGTCGATGTTTCCCGACGTCGGCGCTTCCGACCCGCCAATCAGGCGAATCAAGGTCGATTTGCCGGAGCCGTTCTTGCCGAGAATGCCGATCTTGTCGCCACGGTTCACACGAAGATTGACGTTGTCGAGAATCCGCCGGCGCCCGCTGCGCGTCTTGTAGTACTTGGTCACGCCGTCGAGATGAATCATCGCGGCTCCACGCGGCTGGAGACGTCCCGGATGATCCACAGGCCGACGAAGGTCAGCACCGAGAGAATCGAGACCACGTAGGGAATGTCGTAGTACGCCTTGAACTGTTCGCCAAAGTAGCCTTCACGGAAGATCTCGACGCAATTCGGCGCGGGAAAGAGCAACACGATTGCCCGCAGTCGATCGGGCAGCCAGGCAGCCATGGCGAACGCGCCGGAGACAGGCAACTGAAAATAGGCGATTGGGTGCCAAAGACGTTCGACAAGTTCGCTGTATTCGCACAGGCCGCCCACGACGAGCGCCATGGATGCCGCGTACCAGCACAGCAACCCCCAGCCGAGGCACATTTCAAGCAGGTCGGCGGGAGGCGAAACCACGCCTGCGACGATCATGATCAGAAGCAGAATGCTGATCGACAGCGTCGCGCCGGTGAGCTCGAGTGCGATACGAGACAGGAATAGGTCGAGCACGCGCACATTGCGGTGAAACAGGAGAGCCGTATTGGGCTCCACTGCCAGCGTGCATCGTCCGATGGTGTTGCGCCAGACGAGCACGGTCGAGTAGCTCATCAGGGCAAAGGCAACTGCATCGATGTGATGCGACGACCCCATGGAGTGTATCGTGCTCCACAACGCCATGATGCCCACCGTGAACAGCATCGGCTCTGCAAAAAGCCACGCAAAGCCGAGGTTATGCCGTCCATAGCGTGTGATGATCTCGCGCATCAACAGTGCGTGCACGACGCGAAGCTGAATGCGCAGAGACGTAGCGAAGGGCGTGGAGGTACTCATGCGCAGTCTTAGCTCTTGTGTTCGCGAACACTTGAAATGAGCAGACTCAGGGAGCCCCACGCCACCAGACCGGCGATCAGGACCGTAATCACTCCGCGAAGGCGCTTGGGAAGCAAGGCCTGATCGGGCAGTCCAGGCGCGGCGATGCGTTCGAGGTACAACTGCTGCTTCTGGACTTGCGTGCGCGCGCTTTCCAGCGAAGCCATCGCGGAGGCAAGTTGTTTCTCCGCAAACTCCCGTTCGAGCATCAGCCGTTCGTAGCCAGGCGCCTTGCGCGCGAGCGACGACTTGTCGCCCACCACGGTCCCGGCCGCGTTCGCAATTTCGCTTTGAAGCGCCGTCATGCGCGTGCGCAGTACCGGAATCTGCGGATTGTCGGGCGCCACGGACTGAAGCTGGGCCAGTTGCGTCTTGGTTTCGATGAGCGCCTGCTGCAAGGTCGCTACCTGCTGCAACTTCAAGGCCGACTGCTTGTCCGGGTCGAACACATTTTGATCATTCCGGTAGCCCGACAGCGCGACGGACGCATCCTTTACGCGGTTCTCGGCGCGCGCCACTTCATCGCGCGCGACCTTGAGCGTGTCCTGACGCGCACGGTCGTTCATTCGGTTGACGAGTTGCTCGGCCAGTTCAAGCAGCCGCACGTTGATACGCCAGGCGTCCTGCGCCGTGAACGCATTGACCTTGAGCGAGGTGATCGACGTCGTGCTGTCCAACTGCACGTCGACCTGCTTGCCGTAGTACTTGTAGAGACCTTCGAAGCTGCGATCGAAGTCGAACGCCGGGAAGCGACTGAGAACGTCGCCGTGCGTGCCCGAGTAGGCCTTGGCGAAGTAGTCGCTCTTGTTCAGCGCGGCGAGCGCGTCCCGCGAGGTCATGTAGTCGTTGACCGCGTACGTGTCGTCTTGCGAGCTGCTGAAGCCCGTACTGTCCAGAAGCGAACTGAAGAAGCCGGTTTGCGTCTCTTTCTGCGGGCTCCGCACGACGAACCGCGACTCCGATACATAAACATCGGAAGCGAAAAGCCCGTAATACAAGGTGGCAATAACCGTCGGAAAAATCACGGTGAGGAGACATAGCCGATTAACGCCCTTCCACCGCGCCAATATCCCTTGACTTTCCTTGTTGCCAATCGGTTGAGCCGGCAAATGCTGAGTCTTTTCCAAAGCTTTATTCCAAAGCGTGAAATCGCAATTGAGCATACAAATGAATATGCCCGGCGCTCTCACCTCGACGATCGACGAGCGAAGCGGGTTCGAACGCGTAAACTGATCTCAACTTTTGGTTGAAAATCTTACAAACGCATAAAAGGTAAAAACTACCTTTGCTAAGAAATGTTACAATTCATCACGCGGTCGGCGAAAGCATCAATCGGGCCGATCTTCCTCAACCGACTGTCACTCTTCCCGCCTGCCAGACGTCCGAAAGGGGCGTCGGCTGCGTGAACTCCTTGCTGGGCAAGATTGCGGCGGATTATATCTGATGTGAGAAAGTGTTGAAGTGTTACATTTCATTGTGCTATTTTTGCAACATGTGCTTAAGAACTGTCAGACAAAGTAATATTACGAACGTATCATTGCGAAAAATCATCTCGCCAAATACGTAAAACTTACCGAATCTTGATGGTCGGTTGGGCTTTCCCCAACTGCTTCCTTTCAATTCCCATTTCCGATGCCGCGATCGTTCCTCGCCCTTCAAGGCACCGCGTCCCATTTCTTTTCGCATCTCTCGGCAGCGCTAAGCGAGAAACGACACACGGTGCAGCGGATTAATTTCTGCGGCGGGGATCTGCTTTATTCACGCGGATCGCAGGCATTGAACTACACGGAGCACACTCGGGATTTACCGGCCTGGTACGAGCATAAAATCGGCTCCGGATTCTTCTCGGATATCTTTCTTTTCGGTGATTGCCGCGCCATTCACGCTCCTTTGCATCCCATTGCCGAGCGCCACGGCGTGCGTGTGCACGTCTTCGAGGAAGGCTATGTGCGGCCACACTGGCTGACGCTTGAGCAATACGGCGTCAATGGCCGCTCGCGCATGCCGCGCGATCCGGCGTGGTACCTCGAGAATCGCGTTGCATCGGTCCCTGAGGCGCGGGCAACCGGCTACAACCTCTACGAACGCGCCTGGCACGACATCCGGTATCGGCTGGGCAATGCTTTCCATGCGCAGCGTTTTCCTGGCTACGAAAGTCATCGCCCGCACAACGGCATGAAGGAATACTCGGCGCTCGCGGCGCGCTTCGCGCGGCAGAAGCGTCATCGCGATGACGCGGTGCGCGCCACGGCCGACCTCGTCGATGCCAGGCATCCGTACTATCTGTTCCCCCTGCAACTGAATTCGGATTCGCAGATCGTCGTGCATTCGCCGTTCGGCGGCGGCGTGCGCGAAGCCATCGAGCGTGTCGTGCGTTCGTTCGCGCAGAATGCGCCCGCGGACGCCTTGCTCGTCATCAAGAATCATCCGCTCGATACAGGTCTCATCGAATACAAGCGATTCGCACGCGAACTGGCGAAGTCGCTCGATATGGCGCAGCGTCTCGTCTATCTCGAAGCCGGTCATCTGCCAACCTTGCTGGATCACGCGCAGGGCGTGGTCGTCGTGAACAGCACGGTGGGGCTGTCGGCGCTGCATCACCAGCGTCCGCTCATCGCGTTGGGTAGCGCGATCTACAACATGCCCGGCATGACCTGGCAAGGTTCGCTCGACGACTTCTGGAGTCAGGCGAGCCCTCCCGACATGCAGCTCTATCAGGCGTTTCTCGACTACGTGATCTGCAATACCCAGATCAACGGCGACTTCTACACGCGGCGCGGCATCGAGATGGCGGTGGCCGGCGCTGTCGCACGTCTGGAGGCGGGCAGCGATGGCTAGCGCCCGCGTGATCGTCGTGACGGGCGCGAGCGCCGGTCTGGGGGAAGCGCTTGCCCGTGCTTACGCTGAGCCCGGCGCAACGCTCGGTTTGCTCGGCCGCGATCGGGCGCGCCTGCATGCATGCGCGGATCGCTGCCGCGAAGCGGGTGCGCATGTCGTGGAAGGCGTGCTCGATGTATGTGACGCCGATGCCATGAACGCATGGCTCGCAGACTTCGATCATCGCTATCCCGTCGACCTTCTGATCGCGAATGCAGGCGTCGCCAACACGCTGTCTTCGCCGGATGACTGGGAAGATCTCGCGTGCACGCGCAGGGTCGTGGAAACCAACTTCTTCGGCGCGATGCATGCCGTGCAAGCCGTGGCGGAGCGTATGCGCGCACGCCGACGCGGCCAGATCGCACTCGTCGCTTCGCTCGCCGCTATCCGCGGCATGGCCGTTTCGCCGGCCTATTGCGCGAGCAAATCGGCGCTGCACGCGTACGGCGAATCGGTGAGGCCGTTGCTCGCGCGCCATGGCATTGCGCTGTCGATCGTTCTGCCCGGCTTTGTCAAAACCGCCATGAGCGATGTGTTCCCCGGCAGCAAGCCGTTCCTCTGGACTTCATCGAAAGCTGCACGCGTCATTCAGCGCGGACTCGCCGCGCGCCGCAAGATCATCGCGTTTCCCGGTCCGCTTTATCTCGGCATGCGCTTTGTTCGTGCAATGCCCGCAGCCATCGGCGACGCGCTGCTCGCGCTGTTTTATCCGGTGCGCCCCGCGCGCCCGCCGCGGTGAACGCGCTGCTCGGTTGTCTCATCGCACTATCGGCATCCCTGTGCGCCGATGCCTGCGCACGTCCGCGCGCCACAGCGTGCTGGCGCCGTTCCTGGCGTTCGATGTTGTTGCTGGCCAGCGTGGTCAACCTGTTGTTCTGCAGCGCGCTGATGGCAAGCGCCCGGCCCGCGTTCTCCGCGTTCGTCGCGTTTGCCTGCGTGGCTGCTCTCGTCATCGTCAACAACGCGAAATACGAGACTTTGCGGGAGCCGTTCGTCTTCACCGATCTCAGTCTCTTCTCGCAGTTGTTCCGGCATCCCCGTCTGTATCTGCCGTTTCTGAGCCTGGGCAAGCTTGTCGCGATCGTGCTCGGCATCGGCGTCTTCGTGATCGCGTTCGTCCTCGATGCGCCGCTCGGGCATCCGCACTACGCGTTGCTTGCATGCATCGTCGCGCTCTCGCTCGGAGCGTGCGCCATGCTTCCTTCTCGCCTGCCGCTTACGCTCGATCCTCCACTGGATCACGTGATGCACGGCTTCGTCGCGGTCTTCGCAGCCTATCTCGTGAACGGCATGCGCGTGCGGACGTTTCGAGCGATGCAGACAGCGCTCGACACCAACTCGTTTGCGCTCGCGAACGCCGCTCCACATCGCCCGGACGTGCTCGTCATTCAGAGCGAATCCTTCTTCGATGCCCGCCGTCTTCATTCAAAAATTCGCGCTTCCGTCCTCGAAAAGTTCGACATCGCCCGAGCCGAAGCCTGCCTGAGCGGCGAACTCGATGTTCCCGCGTGGGGCGCGAACACCATGCGCAGCGAATTTGCGCTGCTCACCGGCCTCGATCAGTCGAAGCTCGGATACGCGCGCTTTTATCCGTATGCGTTCGTGCGGCGAGCGGGTGCAAGCCTGGCGTCGTGGCTGAAAGGCGCGGGGTACAGGACAAGCGCGATCCATCCTTACCACAGCGACTTTTTTGGCCGTGATCGCGCTTATCGCCATCTCGGTTTCGAGTGCTTCATCGATATCAAGGCCTTTGAAACAGCGCGCCGCGCCGGTGCCTACGTCGCTGATGCAGCCGTTGCCGACAAGATCATCGAGTCGCTCGAAGCCAGTGCCGAACCGGCGTTCATCTTCGCCGTGACGATGGAAAACCACGGTCCGCTGCATCTGGAAACGGTCGGACCGGGCGAAGGCGCGGCCTGGCACGCCCTCGGCGACGCACCCGAGTTGCACGAACTCACCGCTTACCTGCGCCATCTCGAAAACGCGGACGCCATGATCGGCCGCCTCCTCGAGTATCTGCGCACGCGCGAACGCGACACGATCGTGTGTTTCTACGGCGATCACGTCCCGGCGATGTCACGCGCGTATCGGCATATCGGTCAGTTTCCGCACAAGAGCGACTTCTTTATCTGGACGAATTACGGCGCGACCTCACAAGGGTCGCGGGACCTGCGCATCGATGAACTGGGTCGTGCGCTGGTTGGCGTCATGGAAGGCGAACGCGCCACACGCCCCGCGCCGCAAACGCAATTCGCGCCTGCAGAGATGAATTGAGAACATGACCCAAAAAATCGCAATCATCGGCATGTCGTGCCGGCTCCCTGGTGGCGTAACCAACACCGACGATCTCTGGAATCTGCTCGTACAGGAAAAGGATGCCGTCACTGAAATCCCGGCCGATCGCTTCGGCACGGATTTCTACCAGCATCCTTCGAAGCAGGAGCCCGGCAAGAGCTACACCTTCTCAGCAGGCATCCTCGATCACGTGGCCGGCTTTGACGCGCAGTTCTTCGGCATTTCGCCCCGCGAAGCCGCGCAGATGGACCCGCAGCAGCGTCTCCTGCTCGAACTCGCGTGGGAAGCATTCGAAGATGCAGGCGTGCGTCCCGCCGACATGAAAGGCCGCAATTGCGCCGTCTTCGTCGGGGTCGCGAGCACGGACTACGGCAATCGCAGCATGGACGATCTGTCGGCTGTCGATCCCTATTCGGCAACCGGCAGTACGATGAGCATCGCGGCCAACCGCGTCTCTTATCTGTACGATTTGCGCGGTCCCAGCATGTCGATCGATACCGCCTGTTCCTCGTCGCTGGTCGCGCTGCATCAGGCCTGTGGCGCACTGGCATCGGGCGAAGCGGAAACGGCGCTCGCGGGCGGCGTGAACATGCTGCTGCATCCGTTCGGCTTCGTCAGTTTCGCCAAGGCGTCGATGTTGTCGCCGACAGGCCGTTGCCGCGCCTTCGATTCGCGCGGCGACGGCTATGTGCGCTCCGAAGGCGGCGCGTTCGTCATGCTCAAAACGCTGTCTCGCGCGCTCGCGGACGGCGACACGATCCACGCCGTCATCTCCGGTTCCGGCGTCAATTCGGACGGCTTCACGCAAGGCGGCATCAGCGTACCGGGTGCGGCGACGCAGGCTGCCTTGCTGCGCCGCGTTTATGCCGATGCCAACGTCCTGCCCGCGCAACTCGCCTACGTCGAAGCCCACGGCACCGGCACGCAGGTCGGCGATCCGATCGAAACACGCGCGCTGCTCGATGTCGCCGGTGCGGGCCGCGAAGCCGATGCACCGCTGCTCATCGGTTCCGTCAAGACCAATCTCGGCCATCTGGAAACGGCATCGGGCATGGCGGGTCTGCTGAAGGCGGTGCTGGTCCTGAAGCACCGCGCGATTCCGCGCTCGCTGCATTTCGTGTCGCCGAATCCGAAAATCGATTTTGGCGCCGGCCGCATGCGCGTGGTCGATCGCTTTACGCCGCTCGAATCCGGCAGCGAGCCGCTGCATGTCGGCGTCAATTCGTTTGGCTTCGGCGGCACGAATGCCCACGTCGTGCTGAGCGAAGCGCCACCAGCCGCGCCGCAAGCCGACGAGCACCCGCCCGCAACCGGCTTCGCGCCGCTCATGCTCAGCGCACGTTCGAACGCCGCGCTGGCCGCACAGGCGTCGCGCTATCTGAACGCACTCGATGCCGGCACGCCGTGGTCCGCGCTCGCAGCAGGCGCTGCGCGCCGTCGTCAGTGGATGGAACAGCGCGCGATCGTGGCGCCCGCATCGCTCGACGAAGCACGCGAGGCGCTGGGCGCGTTCGCGGCATCGACTGGAAGCGACACAGCGGCGATCGTCACCGGTCAGGCCTCGCAGCAAAGCGCGCCGCTCGCGCTCGTGTATTCGGGGAACGGCGCGCAATGGGCGGGCATGGGCCAGCGCCTGATGAAGGAAGACGCCGCGTTTGCCGAAGCGCTGCGCGAAGTCGATGCACTCTGGTGCGCCGACGGCAGCCCGTCGCTCGCCGCCATGCTCGAAGCAGGCGTCGATGCCGACACGCTCGCCGCCACCGAGATCGCACAGCCTTTGCTGTTCGCGATGCAAGTCGGTATCACGCGCGCCATCGCGGCACGCGGCGTACGTTACGTCGCGGCCTGCGGACACAGCGTCGGCGAAATCGCGGCTGCGTGGGCGGCCGGCGCGTTGACGCTGGAACAGGCCGTGCGCGTGATCCGCATCCGCAGCGGCGCGCAGGCGCTCACGCGCGGAAGCGGCCTGATGGCGGCAGCGGGCATCAGCGAGGAAGCGGCGGCCATTCTGATCGCGCAACTCGATCTGGCCGAGCGCGTCGAAATTGCAGGCATCAACAGTCCGCAAGCCGTCACGCTCGCAGGCGACCCCGATGCACTGCTCGAGATTCAAGCGGCGCTGGGCGTGGATGGCACGTTCTTCCGGATGCTCACGCTCGACTACGCGTTCCATAGCCGTCACATGGACGCGATCCAGAGCAAGATCGAAAGCGGTCTGTCCGATCTGAAGCCGGGCGCGGCCGCGCGACGCTTCGTTTCAACGGTGACGGGCGCGACGCTCGACGGCACGCAGCTCGATGCCGCCTACTGGTGGCGCAACGTGCGCGACCCGGTGCGCTTCGCATCGGCGATCGGGCATCTGGCGGAGCGGGGCATCGCGCTGTTCCTCGAAGTCGGCCCGCATGCGATTCTGCGCAGCTATGTCGATCAGACGCTGAAGGCAGGCGGTTTCAACGGCGCGCGTGCGCTGATCACGCTCAAGCGCAATGAAGACCACGCGGTCATGCTGCGTCGCGCCGTGCTCAACGCCGTTGCACACGGCGCGCCGGTCGAAGTGGACCGCTTTGCACCGCCCGCCGCGCGCACCGCGTTGCCGACCTATCCGTGGCAGCGCGAAACCTTCTGGCGCATGCCGACGCCCGAGTCCTACGACCTGGTGAACCGCAAGCGGGCGCATCCGCTGCTCGGTTACCGGCTCTCGGAGCACGCGCTGGCGTGGGGCAATCAGATCGATCCGGCGCGCATCGCGTTCCTGAACGATCACGTCGTCGATGGCGCGCCCGCGTTTCCGGGCGCGGGCTACATCGAGATGGCGCTGGCTGCGGGGCGTGAATTCATGCGCCGCGACGATTGCGCGTTGGAGAATCTCGAGATTCATGTGCCGCTCGTCTTCCAGGCGGGTGTCAGCAAGCGCGTGCGGTTCGTGATCGATCCGGCAACGGCGCGCTTCCGCATCGAAACGCGCGACCGCATGAGCGACGATCCGTGGGCGCTCAACGCCAGCGGCCGCTTCCTGCAGAGCGGACCGGTCGTGTCCCGGTCCGACGATCTGTCCGGCTTGCTGGCGCGTGACGTCATCGATGCCGACCAGCTCTATGCACAGGCCGATCGCATCGGTCTGTCCTACGGTCCGGCGTTCCGCTGGGTGCGCGATGTGCGCATCGACGGCGAGCGTGCGTTCGCGCATCTGTCGTTGCCCGTTGACGCCGCCGACGTCATGAAGGACGCCGATGCCTTCGCCATGCACCCCGCATTGATCGACGCCGGTTTCCATCCGCTGTTCGCGCTGCTCGGTGCAAGCGGCAAGGACCACGCCGCCTACGTGCCGGTGCAGATCGGCCGCATCGATTTCCTGCGCACGGCAGAAGTGTGCGCGGTGATTGCGCGCATCGACCGGCGCAGTCCGCACTCGGTGCTGGCATCGTTCGATTTCGTCGATGCCGATCATCACGTCGTCATGCGTCTTTCCGGGTGCCGTTTCCGTCGCGTGGATCTGCTCGGACGCCGTCATGTGCCGCCTGCGCGCCTGAAGTTCATCGCGCGTCCGCAGCCGCTCGACGCCGCTGCCGGCTCGCACACGCTGCCCGCACCGGCTGCGCTGATCGCCCGTGCGCTCGATGCACTGACCGCGCTGAGCCCGCTCGACGCCACTGCGCGCCGGCAGTCGCATCTCACCGAAACGCTGCCGCTGTTCGATGTGCTCGCAAGCGCGTACGCACTGCGTGCGCTGGAAGGCATCGATGATGCGGATGCGTCGAATGAGCGCCTGCATCATGCACTCGAACGCATGCTGCTCGAAGACGGCTTGCTGATCGAGCGCGACGGTCACCTCGCGCGCGATGAAGCCGCCTGCGCCGACTGGCCTGCCGCCGACGAACTGTGGCGCTCGCTGCTCGCGTCGTCGCCCGCGCATGTGGCGGAACTGACCTTGCTGGCGCATCGCGGCGCGCAACTGCCTGCGCTGCTCGCGAGCGACAGCGCGGAAGCGCCTTCGAGCACGCGCGACGCACTATACGAACACTATCTCGATGCCTCGCCCACCTGGGCGCACGCCAATCGCGTGCTGGAGCAGTGCGTGACGCAGGCGGTGCTGTCGTGGACGCCGGCGCGCCGCATTCGCGTGCTGGAGATCGCGGCACCCGATGCGCAGTTCATCCACGGACTTGACGTTGCGCTGCCGGGCGAACGTTGTGAGCGCGTGCTGGCCGGAACGTTCGCGCAAGTGCAGGCGTTCGATCCGGCCAGCGAAGATCCGACGCGCACGGCCGTCATCAGCTTCGGCGACGCACCGTCGCTGGAAGGCGAGCGCGGTCCGTTCGATGTGATCGTCGCCCGCCGTGCGCCCGGTGCGCCCGGTACGCAGGAAGCCTCGCGCAAGCTGCTCGAAGCGCTGCGCGGCTGGCTCGCGCCGGGCGGCATCGTCGTGATGGCGGAGCCGCAGCGCGGACGCTTCAGCGAACTCGTGTTCGATACCGCGTCTGGCGTGCCCGCCGCGCAACTCGAAGCACTGTTTGAAGCCGCGGGCTTCGAGCACGTGACGCGCGAGATCGAACACGACATCGATCTGGAAAGCGTGCCGGCGATCGTCGTGGCGCGCAAGCCGCTGGACATGTCGCAGGCTGAAGGCGTGACGCCGCGCGGCACCTGGTGGATCGCGGGCAGCGAACAGGACAGCGGGTTCGAAGCCGCGCTGTGTCGCGCCCTGACATCACGCGGACAAGCCGTGACGCGCGTCTCACTCGCGGATGCCGCGTTGCGTCTGCATTCGCTCGAACACGCGCCGCATCTGGTGTTCGTCGCGCCGCAACCAGCCGATTCCACCCGCAGCGGCGAAGCAATGCTCCGCGCGCAGGACGCCACGGCGCTCGCGCTCGCCGCCTTCGTGCGCGATGCAGCCGCCACGCACAACGCGCGCATGCCGCAATTGAACGTCGTCACGCACGGCGCGGCGCCGGTGGCATTGCCCGCCGAGGCGCGCAGCGAAGATGCATCGCTTGCGCATGGCACGCTGTGGGGCCTGACGCGCACGCTGGCCAACGAGCATCCGGAAATGGCGTGTCGTCTGATCGACTTGCAACAGATGGACGATGCAAGCGCCGCGCACCTCGCGGACGAACTGCTCGCCGCGCTGTCGGACGATGCCGAAGAAGAAGTCGTGCTGACGGCAGCGGGCCGCTATGTGTCCCGTATGCTGCCCGCCGATGCCAAGCCCTCAGGCGCAGAAGCCGAAACGCTACACGCGCGCCTCGGTTTCGAAGCGCCGGGTTCGCTGCGTCATTTGCAATGGCTGCCGCTGCCCGAACGCGAACTCGCCGATGACGAAGTGGAGATTGAACCCGCCGCGACCGGCCTCAACTTCCGTGACGTCATGTACGCGATGGGCCTGCTCTCGGACGAAGCCGTCGAGAACGGTTTCGCGGGCGCGACCATCGGCATGGAATTGTCGGGCCGCGTGACGCGTGCGGGCCGCAAGGTCACGCATCTGCAGGCGGGCGATGCCGTGCTCGGTTTTGCGAGCGCATCGTTTGCCAGCCGTGTGCAGACGCGCGCGGACGCCGTTGCGAAGAAACCCGGGTCGATGAGCTTCGAAGAAGCCGCCACCATTCCGACCGCATTCTTCACCGCCTATTACGCGCTCGTCGAACTGGCGCGCGTGCGTCGCGGCGAGCGCGTGCTGATTCACGGCGGCGCGGGCGGCGTCGGCATCGCGGCGATCCAGCTTGCGCGTCATCTCGGCGCGGAAGTGTTTGCGAGCGCGGGCAGCCGCGAGAAGCGCGAGTTCGTGCGTCTGGTCGGCGCGGAGCACGTGCTCGATTCGCGCAGCCTCGCTTTTGCTGACGATGTACGCGCGCTGACGAACGGCGAGGGCATCGACATCGTCTTGAACTCGCTGGCAGGCGAAGCGATGGTGCGCGGCATCGATACGCTGCGTCCGTTCGGCCGTTTCCTCGAACTCGGCAAGCGCGATTTCTACGAAAACAGTCAGATCGGCTTGCGGCCGTTCCGCAACAACATCAGCTATTTCGGTATCGATGCCGACCAGTTGATGAGCGCGCGTCCCGATCTCACCGCGCGTCTGTTCGCGGACGTGATGGCGCTCTTCGCGGAGGGCGCGCTGCATCCGCTGCCGTATCGCGCGTTCGCCGCGCGCGAGGCCGAAGCGGCGTTCCGCACGATGCAGCAGGCGCGTCAGATCGGCAAGGTGCTGGTGACGTATCCGCACGGCACGCCGCAGCCGAAGGCGCGTCCCACGGCAGCCAGGGCATCGTTCAAGGCCGACGCGAGCTATCTGATCATCGGCGGCACGGGCGGCTTCGGCTTCGCGACGGCGCGCTGGATGATCGAACGCGGCGCACGGCATATGGTGCTCGCAAGCCGCAGCGGACGTCTGGATGCAGAACAGGCCGAGGGCATTGCGCAACTGACGGCATCGACCGGTGCGCGTATCGACGTGCGTGCCTGCAATGTGTCCTCCAGCAGCGCGGTCGACGCGCTGATCGCATGGATCAACCAGCAAGGGCGCGAGCTGAAGGGTATCGTCCATTCGGCCATGCATATCGACGACGGCCTGCTGCGCAATCTCGACGATGCGCGCATGCGCGCGGTGTTCGCGCCGAAGGTGGCGGGCGCATGGAACCTGCATCGCGCGACGCTCGGCATGGCGCTCGATTGCTTCGTGCTGTATTCGTCGGCGACGACGTATCTCGGCAATCCGGGACAATCGAGCTATGTCGCCGCCAATACCTTCCTCGAAACGCTGGTCGAATGGCGTCGCGCGCAAGGACTGTGTGGCACGGTGATGGCGTGGGGACCGCTCGATGACGTCGGCTTCCTCGCGCGCAACGGCGAAACGAAGAAGGCGCTGCAAGGGCGCATCGGCGGCGGTTCGATTACGTCGACGGAAGCGCTGGCTGCGCTGGATCGCGCCATCGCCGATAAGCACGCGGGCGAGGCCGTGCTGCGTCTCGACTGGCAGGTGATTGCGCGCGGCATGCCGGCGGCGAGTGCGCGGCGCTATCGCGAACTGTCGCGTGGCGTCGCGGATGAAGGCGCGCTGGAAGGTGGCGCGCAACTGCGCGATCAGGTGCGCGAGCTTCCCGTCGAAGACGCGCAGGCACAGGTCGAAACGGTCCTGCAGGCGCAGATTGCGCGCATTCTGCATCTGTCGCCGGAGAAGATCGTGCCGTGCGCATCGGTGCTCGAACTCGGCATGGATTCGCTCATGGGCATCGAACTCGGCATGGCCGTCGAAGAGACGCTCGGCGTCAAGCTGTCCGTGATGGCGATTGCCGAAGGCGCGACCGTGAGTTCGCTGGCGGCGCGCATCGTCGCGGATATCAAGGGCGCTCAGGATGCACCGGCGGAGGCCGATGTCGCCGGTCAGGTCAACGCGCTCGCCGCACGTCATGCGCTGGATGTCTCGAAGGTCGACGGCGTGGTCCAGGCGCTGCAGGCGGACGCCGCGGCGGACGGGGCGGCGAACCGCCGCAGCGTCGAGGAGCGCGCATGATCCACGCGCCTGCCGGATGGCAACGCGAACAAGGGACGCTCGCGCGCGAGCTCGAGATCGAAGGACGTGGACTGCATACCGGGCGGCGCGTGAAGGTGCGCATCGTTCCGGTCGATCCGGCAGTGCGGGGTGCACGCGCCGGCATCTGGTTCGAGCGCTCGCGTGGCGGACGGAAACTTGCCGCGGTGCCCGTCGATCCGTCGTTGCGCCACGGTCAGCCACTCTGCACGATGCTGCGTTCGTCCGATGGCACGGGCATCCGCACGGTGGAACATCTGCTCGCGTCTTTATTGACGCAGGAAATCGATCACGCGACCGTGCATCTCGATGCCGAAGAAGTGCCGATTCTCGATGGCAGCGCAACCCCCTGGTGCGACGCCTTGCGCGATGCCGGCCGCGCGCCGCTCGCGCACGGCAAGCGCTTTGTCCGGGTGCTGAAAGCGGTGACGGTCGAGCAGGCGGACGGCAAGGAAGTGCGCCGCATGTGCATCGAACCGTCGGATCGATACGAACTCGATGTACGCACCGATCTGCGCGGCTTTCCGGACCTGCGCTGGCAGGGTACGGTCACGCCCGCGGCCTTCGCCAGCGAGATTGCGCCGTCGCGTTCTTATGGGCGCCTGAAGTGGGCGGTGCTGGCGATTGCCGCGGGCATCGTCACCGGCAAGCCGATCTTGCGCGGCGCGCGTCCGTCGAGCACGGCCACCATCGTCGGCAATAGCGTGATGGGCGGCTTGCGGATGCCGGATGAGTTCGTGCGGCATCGCGCGCTCGATCTCATCGGCGACCTGGCGATGGCGGGCGCGCCGATCCTCGGCCGCGTCACGGCGTGGCGTCCGAGTCATGAAATGAATTACCGGCTGCTTGCCGCGCTGCTCGCGGATCGCGATGCGTGGGAACTGGCCGAAGTCGCATAGGGAAATACGCAAGAAATGAGCTTGCCGGAACAGATCAGGCAGAAACTCGCGGCGAAGGCGCTGCAACGGCAACTGGAACGCACCGGCGCGCAAGCCGCCGAACCGTTCGATGCGCAGAAGGTGACGCGGGCCGAACGTGCGTCCCTTGCGAGCTTCGAGGACATGCCCGCGTCTCAACAGGTGCGCATCATGCGCCAGATGGCGACGACGCTGAAAGTCGCTTCGCCGTTCTTTCGGGTGCACGAGGGCAGTGCGGGCGCGACGACGCGCATCGACGGGGCCGAGTACATCAACTTCGCCAATTACAACTATCTGGGCATGTCGGGCGATGCCATCGTCACGGAAGCCGCCAAGGCCGCGCTGGATCGCTATGGCACGTCGGCATCGGCGAGCCGCATGGTGGCTGGCGAACGGCCGGTGCAGCGCGAGCTGGAGCGGGCGCTTGCGCGTTTCTACGACGTCGAGGATTGCGTGGCGTTCGTGAGCGGTCATGCGACCAACGTGACGGTGATCGGCGCGTTGTTCGCGCAGGGCGATCTGATCGTGCACGATGCGCTGGCGCACAACAGCATCGTGCAGGGCGCGCAGTTGAGCGGCGCCAAGCGCCTGAGCTTTCCGCACAACGACTGGCAGGCGCTCGATGCACTGCTCACGCGCGTGCGCGGCGAATACCGGCGCGTGCTGATCGCGATCGAAGGCCTGTACAGCATGGACGGCGACGTGCCCGACCTCGCGCGCTTCGTCGAGATCAAGCAGCGGCATGCGGCGTTCCTCATGGTCGATGAAGCGCATTCGCTGGGTGTGCTCGGCGCGCAGGGACGCGGCGTACGCGAGCATTGCAACGTGGCGTCCGGCGATGTCGACATCTGGATGGGCACGATGAGCAAGACGCTGGCGGGCTGCGGCGGCTACATTGCGGGCAGCACCGCTTTGACCGACATGTTGCGGCACCTCGCGCCGGGCTTCCTGTACAGCGTGGGACTTGCGCCGGTGCTGGCGGCGGGTTCGCTGGCGGCGCTCGACACCATGCAGGCCCAGCCGGAACGCATCGCCCGTTTGCAGACGAACGGACAGCGTTTTCTGACGCGGGCCCGTGCAGCCGGACTGGATACCGGCAGGAGCGCGGGCTATTCGGTGGTGCCGGTGATCACGGGCAGTTCGCTCAAGGCGGCGCAATGGGCGAATGCGCTGTTTGACGAAGGCATCAACGTGCAGCCGATTTTCTATCCCGCGGTGGAAGAGGCGGCTGCGCGCCTGCGCTTCTTCATCTGTTCAACGCATACGGAAGCCCAGATCGATCGCACGGTCGATGCTGTCGCGCGCCTTGCGTTCTCAGGTCGATGAACTTCGTGTGCCGGCCGGCGCGGATCGGGGACGCTGCGTCGTGTGCGCCGCTCGTGTTTGCATCGGGCGAGGCCGAGTTCGGGTATATGTTCGGCGTCGGCGCTGACGAATGCATCGCGTTCCTCCGAGATGCTTTCGGGTCGCGCTTCGGGCGCTTCTCGTATCGTCGGCATCGGCTGGCAGTCGATGTCGGCAACGAGCCCTGCAGCATTCTCGCGATTCATGAGAGCGGAAAGGTCGTTGTCGACGATCTCGTGTTTGCGTGGCAAGTTTTGCGGCACTTCGGCGTGACACGTGCGGTCGGTGTCTTGATGCGCGGGGCACGGCTTGCCATGGAATTGCCCGCGCCGTCGCGCGGACAGGCGTTGATCGCGCATTGCGCAACACACGCAGCGTATCGCAGCCGGGGCGCGCTGACGGCGCTCATGACGAGCGTGCTGGACGGAGAGGGCGCACAACGTTGCTTCGTACTCGATGTGAGGCTGGATAACGTTCGGGCACGAGCACTGTATTGCAGGCTCGGGTTCAAGGCGATGCCGAAGCGGCGCGCGCCTGGGAAACCCGGATTGCCGGACGGGCTGGCGTCGGAGCGGATGGGCGTGGACCGGTCTGAGCGCGCCGAGCCTCAGCGTTTGCTACAGCGTAGATCGTCCCTGCGCTGAGGTCGAGGCGGCCTGCCTGGCGCACTTCCTGCCCTTCCTCTTCCGAAGCCCGCGCGGCGGCCGCACCGCTTCCACCCCGCAATCCCCGCCGCGCAAGGGTCCGCTGCTCTCCAGCCGCACGGACCACCGAACCACGCCGCCCGCCCGCGGTGCGCGCATGCGCCAACATGGCGCGCAATGCGCCGCAGCGGTGACGAGCGTGGGCCGACCTCCCGCAAGCGAATCGGAAAAGGACCGCAAAAAGGATCGACGCCTTGAACAACCGCGCCTACGAAACCAGCCCGTCGCAATGCTCGCAATGGAACCGCAAGCGGACGCGCCTGCGCCCGGAGGCGCGGCGTGTGCTGCTCGCGTTGCCGGAGCGCGTGCTCGGCGCCTCGCTCGTGTCGCTGTTCGAGCTGAAGGGTTTTCCTGCGCACTTGGCGCTGGACGCCGCGACGGTCAAGCACAGCATCGCCGAATGGCGTCCGCATGTGCTGTTGCTGGATACGCGCATCGGCGGCAGCGCCAACTACACGCTGGTGCATGAACTGCGCGCCGCCGCCGACGACGCGGACCGCCTGATCGTCGCGATGAGCGGTTTTCTCCCGGAGGAGCCCATTGCGCTGCTCAAGGAAGCGGGCTACGACGGCCATTGCCGCCGTCCGTGTCCGGTGTGGCAGATGACCGATCTGCTCGACGAATACTTCGCCTGCCACGCCGTGCGCTGACGAGCGGCATGTGACGCACGCTCGTGCGTGGCCCCATCGCACGCGCATACCCCGAAGGTCCGAACACGCCGCTCAGCGCCAGCATCGCGACGAGGCTCGCGGACAGCATCATCCACGTCATCGAGAAGCTCCCGCTCAAGTCGCGCACCACGCCCGCCACAACTGGCGCCAGCGCCGCGATCACGAAGCCCACGCCCTGCACGAACGCGACGAGCCGCGCGGCGAGCGCGTGATCGTCGGCGTGATCGAGTGTCAGGACGAGCGACAGCGCGAACACGCCGCCCAGTCCGCCGCCCATCAGTGCAACCGTCACGACGGGCGCGGCAAGCGGCGCGAGCAGCAGCAAGGCGAAGCCGCCCAACTGCGCGACGAGGCCCAGCGCAAGCCACGGACGACGATCCTTCGCATGCCCGAACCAGTGTCCGAAACGCGCGGCGGCCATCGGCAGGAGCAGGGCCGAAGAAGCCTGAAAGACGGTCAGCAGCGCGAGCAGCGCGCCGCTTGCGCTCACGCTTTGGCCGAGTTGCTGGTAATACGCGGGCATCCACGCGACGAGACTGGTATAGCCGCCATTGACGAGCCCGAAGAACACGCCGAGCGTCCACGCGCGCCGGTTCAGAAAGAGCGACGGCGCCGCCGCGGCGTGCTGCGTCGAGGAGGCGCGCGGCGACGCAGCGGCGCGCATCAGCATCAGCATCAGCCAGACGGCCAGCGCGACGAGCGCGGGCAGCGCCCAGACCGCGAGCCCCGCCTGCCACGACATGCGTGAAGCCACACCCGGCGTGATGCTCGCGCCGAGCCCGCCGCCCGCCATGATCGAAGCGGAATAAAGACCCATCGCAAACGGCAGGCGCGCCGCGAAACGCGCCTTCATGACCCCCGGCAAGAGCGCCTGGATCACGGCGACGCCCGTCCCTGCGACCGCCGCGCTGACGATCAGCGCCGTGGCGTTGCCCGCGAACCAGCGGCCCGCGCAAGCCGCCGCGATCGCGACCAGCCCGAGCGCCACGCCGCGCGCGTTGCCGACCGCCCGGGAGAGTGCGCTGGCGCCGAACGCGCACACGCCCATCGCGACGACCGGCAGGCCGGTGAGCATCGACGCCCCGCGAAACGACAGCCCCGTCGCAGTCAGGATCACGCTCATCAGCGGACTGATCGAAGTCAGCAGCGGCCGCAGATTCAGGCCGATCACGACGATCACCACGAGCCACGCAAGGTCCGACGTGCGCGGCTTCATCGCGCGGGATCCGCCAGCCATGAGCCGAGGATGGATGTCGATGTTTGCATGGAGCAGCCCTCGTTGAATCGTTCGTTTGGTTGACCATTTTATAGGAATTTGGTCAACCAAGAATACGCGGACGCTGATACTCCGGATTCGTGCGCCGGCGAAAGCAGTCGCTACAATGCGTGACAACCCAGGCACCCAAGTCACCATGGCCGCAAGCACTCCCCACCCGGAAAACGATTCCCCTGCGAACCCACCCGCGCCCGATGCACGCGTCCATGCGGCGATCACTTCCGCGCTGCTGCAGGGCAAGCTCGCGCCGGGCGCGCAGCTGGTCGAGCGCGAACTCGCCGCCGCCTTCGGCTGCACGCGCGGCACGATCCGCAAGGTGTTGGCGCGTCTCGGCGCGGAAGGCAAGCTGACGCTGGAAGTGAATCGCGGCGCGTTCGTGCCGTCGCCGACGGTGGCGGATATCCGCGCGGCCTATCGCGCGCGGCAGGTGGTGGAGGCGGGCATCGTCACGTCGCTGTGCGGCGCCCTGGGCACGCAGGCGAAGCGCGCGCTGCGGGCGCATGTGAAGGCCGAGCAGCGGGCGGTGAAGGCGGGCAGCGTGGAGGAATGCGTGCGTCTCGCGGGGCGCTTCCACGTGCTGCTGGCGGAACTCGCGAACGTACCCGAGGTGCAGGCGTTCCTGTCGAAGCTGGTCGCGAAGACCGAGCTCTACAAGGCGCTGTTCGATCCGTCGAAGGTGTCCAACTGCGCATCGGACGAACATGAACAACTCGTCGATGCCCTCGAAGCGGGTAATCTGGACGCCGCGCTCGCGACGATGCGCCTGCATATCGACGAGCTCGAATCGCGCGTGCTCGCGCAGGCCGGGGCCGCGCGCGGCAACGATCTGGCGACGCTCTTCGCGGGCGCCTGAGACGAAGCAAACCGACGAAGCACATCGCGCTGGACGGCAAAAAAGCAACGGGCCGCGGTCACACGACCGCGGCCCGTCTGGTTACAACGCTGCTAAAAGCTTATTGCGAGAAGTTGAGCGCGTTCGTCAGATCGCCCATCTTCGCTGCACCGTTCGCCGTCAGCGCCGCGTCACGCGAGGTCAGGCCCGGCAGCGACGGCAGGTTGAAGCGCTTGGTGATGAAGCGCAGGATCGACGTCGTGTCGTATTGCGTGTGATCGACGAAGCCCTTCTTCGCGTACGGCGACACGATCAGTGCCGGAATACGCGTGCCCGGACCCCAGCGATCGCCCTTCGGCGGCGAGACGTGATCCCAGAATCCGCCGTTCTCGTCGTAGGTCACGACGACGACCATGTTCTTCCATTGCGGGCTCTTCTGCAGATGGCTGATCAGGTCGGCGATGTGCTGGTCGCCCGACGCCACGTCGGTATAACCGGCGTGCTCGTTCAGGTTGCCCTGCGGCTTGTAGAACGACACTTGCGGCAGCGTGCCCGCGTCGATCGCCTTGATGAACTCGGCACCGTTGGTGCCGCCGTCCAGCAAGTGCTGCGCGCGGTTGGTCGTGCCCGGCGCCAGATCGGCGAAGTAGTTGAACGGCTGATGGTGGGTCTGGAAGTCAGGCACCACGTTGACCGCGCCATTGATGACCGAACGGTCCGCCAGCGCCGCGCTCCACGAACCGCCGAACCACGCCCAGCTCACGTTGGCCTTATTGAGCAGGTCGCCGATGTGCTGCTGCGTCTGCGGCGGCAGCGTCGTCGCCACGGTCGGGTCCGCGAGGTTCGCGTCGCCGCCCGTCGCGGGCTTGTTGCCGCTCGGCTGATACGGCGGCTGCATCGTGTTGACCGCGTAGAAGTCGGGCGTCAGGTTGCCCGAGTTCACGAACAGGCCCGACGTGTTGGCCGTGAGGGCCGAGCCGGCCGCTGTCGCCAGTTTCAGCGACACGCCGTCCGGATTCACCGACGAGATCGAACCCTTGGCCACGCTCGTATCCGCATTCGGATAGACCGGCGTACAGGCGCAGATCAGCCACTGGTGGTTCAGGAACGAACCGCCGAACGCGCTCATGAAGAAGTTGTCCGCCAGCGTGTATTGCTGCGCGATCTTGTAGAGCGGCAGCTTCTCAGGCGGCGTGTCGTAGTGGCCCATCACCAGCGCGCCCGAATCGCCCCAGGCAACGAACTTGTCGTTCTTGCCGCCGTCGATCTGCATCTGGTTCTCATAGAAGCGGTGATACAGATCCCGCGTCGTGACGTTGAGCGCCGTGTTGAAGCCCTTCGGATCGTCGATCGCGAAGGGTGCGTTCGGCAGATTCGTGGTCATTGCCGCAGTGATCGCCGGCGTCACGCCGGTCGCCGTCAGGCCGCCCCAGATGGTCGGCCGCGTCGTCAGCACGCTGCCGTCGCGGTCGAGCTGCTGCGCGTTTGCGGCCGTCACGTTCTGCAGGCCGTTCGCGCCCGGGAAGTGGCCGTACAGGTTGTCGAAGCTGCGGTTCTCCGCATAAATCACCACGACGTTCTTCACCGAGGAAATGTCGTCGTGATGGTCGTCGCCGCCGCAAGCGTAGAGGCCGAATGCAACGGTGGCCGCCAGCGGCACCGCGCATACGAGTTTCTTGTTCATTGAGGAATCTCTCTTGTGTTGGGGACCGGCGCGTGACGCAAGCTTGGTCAGTTTTGAAAGCCTTTGCCCGCCGGCGTGCGCAGTGTGGCAATTCGTTTTGACGTGAACATGTAATAAGGCTTTCGATTACGTAATCTGCGCTTAATAATTTTTAGGCGGAGACCGAGGCGCAACGGGGAAGACAGCGCTGTCACATGAAAGACACACGTTCGACATACGCTTCGGCATCTTTCAAATTCGCTTTTTCAAGCCCATGTCTTCGATGCGTTTGCCTTTCGTTCTCTGCTCGCTCGCCCTTGCCGCGTTGACCGCGGCGCTCAGCGGCTGCGATTCTCATGCGGCCGATATCAACACGGGAACGAGCGCGGCAGCGGCCAGCGCACAAGCAGGCGTCGTCAAAGTCGCGGCGCAACCGCAGTCGCGCGCCGAGGTCTTCGCTCACGTCAATCAGATGACCGTGCTCGGCGAAAAGCTGTTCTTCGATCCCTCGCTGTCCGGCTCGGGCAAGCTCGCCTGCGCGTCGTGCCACAGCCCGCAGCACGCGTTCGGTCCGCCCAACGCGCTCTCCGTGCAACTGGGCGGCAGCGACATGCATCAGACGGGGATTCGCGCGGTGCCGTCGCTCAAGTATCTGCAGAGCGTGCCGGCCTTCACGCGGCACTTCCACGACTCGGACGACGAAGGTGACGAAAGCGTCGACGCCGGTCCCACCGGCGGCCTCACCTGGGACGGCCGCGTGGACCATGGCGCGGATCAGGCGCGCATTCCGCTGTTGTCGTCGTTTGAAATGGGCAGCACGCCGGCTAAGGTCGCGGCGGCGGTGAAGGCCGCGCCTTATGCCGACGCATTCCGCCAGGCCTATGGCGCGGATGTCTTCCAGAACGACGAGCGGGTCTTCGCCGCGGTGCTGGTCGCACTGGAAACCTTCGAGCAGAGTCCCGAGCGCTTCTATCCGTACACGAGCAAGTACGACGCGTTCCTCGCCGGCCGCGCGAAGCTCAACGACGCCGAGATGCACGGCCTGCAGCTTTTCAACGACGAGAGCAAGGGCAACTGCGCGGCTTGTCACATCAGCACGCGCGCGAAGGACGGCTCGCCGCCGCAGTTCAGCGACTTCGGTCTGATCGCGCTCGGTGTGCCGCGCAATCGCGCATTGCCGATCAACCGCAACCCGCAGTATCACGATCTCGGCGCGTGCGGTCCGGAACGAACCGACCTCAAGGGGCAGGACGAGTACTGCGGCATCTTCCGCACGCCGTCGCTGCGCAACGTCGCGACGCGCAAGACCTTCTTCCACAACGGCATCTATCACAAGCTGGACGACGTGGTGCGCTTTTACGTCGAACGCGATACGAATCCGGAGAAGTTCTATCCGGTGTCGAAGACGGGCGCGGTCCAGAAGTTCGACGACCTGCCGAAGAAGTACTGGGACAACATCAACACCGAGCCGCCCTTCGATCGCAAGAAGGGCGACAAGCCGGCGCTCAGCGATGCCGAGATCAAGGATGTCGTGGCGTTCCTCGGCACGCTCACCGACGGCTACGATCCCGCGAAGGACAAGGACGCGCAGAAGGGGACGGGCATCGGCGAGATGAAGTCGGTGTCGAACTGAACTGTCGGCCGAACCGCCGGCCGAACCGCCGCCCGAGGCGCCATCCCGGCCCGCGCGGCGGCTGAAGGCTCCGCATCATGCTATTCTCGTTGCGGCCCGCTTTGACGGGCTGACGTTGGTGTATCGCCGTTGCCGCTGTGGTTGCACGGGTGCGTGGACGTGCAGGCGGCCATACTCATCCGCGACGAGGAGAACCCAATGCCGAACCCATCCCGAGTCATGGCTCGCCTGACGCTGACGCTGACATTCGCGGCTGGCGCATGCGTCATCGCCGGCACCACGGCACAAGCCGCCAACCTCGGCTTCCTGAACAACACGCCGATCACCTACATGAAGCAGCGCGACCTGCAGGCGCTCAACAACGCCGCGCAGAAGGCGCTCGAGACCAAGCAGGACGGCGAATCGCTCGACTGGGACAACAAGGGCGCCGGCAATCCGGTGCCGGTCAACGGCACGGTCACGCCGCAGAGCAGCTTCGAGTCCGACGGCATGAAGTGCCGCAAGGTCGAACTCGTCGCGCACGCGAAAGGGCAGACCCAGACCTGGACGCCGACCGCCTGCAAGGCCAGCGACGGCAAATGGAAGCTGAAGAAGCAGTGAAGGCGCGATGAACCGGGCAAGCAGAAGAACAAACCGAAGCGCTCGCAACGGGGCGAGCCGCGCATGACCCACCGCACCGTGTCATGCGGCGTGGTCATGCTGAACGCACAGGGCGACGTGCTGCTGTGTCACGCCACCGAAACCACGCACTGGGACGTGCCCAAGGGCGCGTCCGATCCCGGCGAAAGCCCGCGCGAGGCGGCGCTGCGCGAGCTCGTCGAGGAAACCGGCATCGTGCTGGCGCCGGAGCGGCTGAAGGATCTCGGGCGCTTTCTCTATCGCCGCGACAAGGACCTGCATCTGTTTGCCGTGCGCGTCGGCGACGACGAAGTGCAGCTCGAAAACTGCGTGTGCGAATCCTATTTTCCGCGTTACAGCGACGGCACGATGATCCCCGAGATGGATGCGTACCGCTGGGTCAGTCCGGCCGATGTCGACCGGTTCGCGAGCCGCAGCCTTGCGCGTCTGTTCCAGACCACACTGTCGCTGGCCGACCTGCACGAGACGCTTTGATCATTCCAGCGTGCGGTCGTTGGGATGGTCGAAGAGCAGCTTCATTTCCGGCGACATCGGGAACTGGAGGTTCACGCCGTCCGGGGGAATCGGGCTCATGAACCAGGTGTCGTAGAGCTTGGCTGCTTCGCCCGAGCGCTGCATGCCGGCGATCACGTCGTCGACGATCTTCTTGAACACCGGATCGCCCTTTCTCATCATGCAGCCATAAGCCTCGTTCGCCAGCGACGCACCGGTCACGAGATACTCGCCGCGCGCGTTGCCTTCCTGCGCGATCTTGCCGTACAGAAGCGGGTCATCCATGACGAAGGCCACGGCGCGGTCGGAGCGCAGCGCGGCGAAGGCCTCGGCGTGATCGCGCGCGCTGATGATGCGCAGGTTCAGCTTCTTGTCGATGCTCATCTGCCGCAGCATGCGTTCATCGGACGTGCCGGCGGTGGTCGCGACCGTCTTGTTGGCGAGATCGGCGTAATCGCGGATGCCCGACTTCTTCTTCACCGCCATGCGGATGCCGTAGCGGAAGAAGCTGTTCGAAAACGCCACCAGCGGCTCGCGGTCGGCGACATGCGCGGTGGAGCCGCATTCCAGGTCGACCTGATTGTTCACCACGTACGAGATGCGGTTGGCCGAGGTGACCATCACGTTCTTCACCGCGAGGTTCGGCATGTCGAGCCGCTTTTTGATTTCGTCGACGATCCGCAGTGCGATGGCATACGAATAGCCGACCGGCTGCTGCTTGACCGTGTACGAGAACGGCACCGACGACTCGCGCGTGCCCAGCACGATCGCGCCGTTCTCGGCGATCTTGCGCAGTGTGGCGGAAGGCGGCAGCTGATCCACGGCTGCATTGGCGCGGGTCGTCTCCGCGGTGCTCGTGGCCTGCGCCCGAGCGCAGACGAGCAGGATCAGGCAGGCGAGGGCGGCGCTTCGATGCGCCCGGAACCCGTGCGCGACGGCATGCGGCAGCTTCATGATGTCCTCGTGAGGAGCGGCGTGCGACGACTGGACCGGCTACAGCAGCGCCGCGTGGCCGCGCGGCGCGTTTTCTGCGTTTTCTTTGAAGGCAAGCCCTCAGGCCGGCTTGCCCCAGCTGTCGCGCAGGCTGACGATGCGGTTGAACACCGGCTTGCCCGGCTGCGAATCCACGCGGTCCGCAACGAAATAACCATGCCGCTCGAACTGGACGCGGTCTTCGGCATTCGCTTCGCGCGCGCTCGGTTCGAGATACGCGTTCACCACGCGCTTCGAATCCGGGTTGAGCGCGTCCAGGAACTCCGCGCCGCCCGCGCCGGGCTGCGGTTCCTTGAACAGGCGATCGTAGAGACGCACTTCGGCCGCGTACGCGGTTGCCGCGCTGACCCAGTGAATCGTGCCCTTGACCTTGTAGTTGTTCGCGCCTTCGGTGCCCGAGCGGCTGTCCGGGAAGTAGTTGCAGTGCACGGCGGTCACGTTGCCGTGCTCGTCCTTGTCCGCGCCCGTGCACTCCACCACGAAGCCGTATTTCAGGCGCACCTTGTTGCCCGGGAAAAGGCGGAAATAGCCTTTCGGCGGCGTTTCCTGGAAGTCTTCGCGCTCGATCCACAATTCACGCGAAAACGGGAACGAACGCACGCCGCGATCCGGATGATGCGGATGCACCGGCGCGCTGCAGTCTTCGTTCTGGCCTTCCGGATAGTTGTCGATGATGAGCTTGAGCGGGTCGAGCACGGCGATCGCACGCGGGGCTTTCTCGTCGAGATCGTCGCGCAGCGCGCCTTCCAGCACGCTCATGTCGATCCACGAATCCACCTTGGTCACGCCGACGCGCTCCACCATCAAGCGGATGCTCTCCGGCGTGAAGCCGCGCCGCCGCACGCCGACGATGGTCGGCATGCGCGGATCGTCCCAGCCCTCGACGTGATTCTCCTGCACGAGTTGCAGCAGCTTGCGCTTGCTGGTGATCGCGTAAGTGAGATTCAGGCGCGAGAACTCGATCTGCTGCGGCAGCGGACGCTGGAACACGCCGTCGTCGGCCAGTTGTGCGAGGAACCAGTCGTACAGCGGACGGTGATCCTCGAACTCCAGCGTACACAGCGAGTGCGTGATGTTCTCGATCGCGTCCGAGACGCAGTGCGCGTAGTCGTACATCGGGTAGATGCACCAGGTGTCGCCGGTCCGGTAGTGATGCGCGAAGCGGATGCGGTAGATCACCGGGTCGCGCATGTTGAAGTTCGGCGACGCCATGTCGATCTTCGCGCGCAGCACGTGTTCGCCTTCCTTGAACTCGCCCGCCTTCATGCGGCGGAACAGGTCGAGGTTCTCGTCAGGCGTGCGGTCGCGGTACGGCGAATTGATGCCGGCCTCGGTGGCCGAGCCGCGCGTGGCGCGCATCTCTTCCGCGGTCTGGCTGTCGACATAGGCCTGGCCCTTCTTGATGAGCATCTCGGCGTAGTCGTACAGCTGGTCGTAGTAGTCGCTCGCAAAGTACTTGTGCTCGCGGCCGTCCTTGTTCCATTCGAAGCCAAGCCATTCGACGGCGTCGATGATGGAATCCACGTACTCGACGCTTTCCTTCTCCGGATTCGTGTCGTCGAAGCGCAGATGGCACACGCCGCCGTATTGCGCGGCGAGGCCGAAATTCACGCAGATGCTCTTCGCATGGCCGATGTGCAGATAGCCGTTCGGCTCGGGCGGAAAGCGCGTCTCGACCCGCTGCGACCATTTGCCGGAGCGGTTGTCGTCTTCGATGATGTTGCGAATGAAATTGGAGGGGGCCGGGGCGTCGTTGCGATCGGTGTTCATGCGAAAAAGAGTGCCAGCGGATGCGCTCGCGCGCGTGAAACGGTTCGGGAAGCGTTCCCGCGAGACGGGCAGGGACGCGTACGAATGCCTTGAAGATGGGGTCGATTCTACCTTACGCAACCGCCGGCTTCCGACGATGCGTGCGGGTTGTTCGCCCGCGAGTTTCGTTACACCGATTACGGCGTGCGGTGCGCTTCGTAACCGCCGTAACCGGACGTAAATCGCGTTGAAAGGCGCTCGCGCGGGCTTTTATGATCGGCTCGACTGCATGAAGCACGGCGTTTTGCGACGCGCTTCGGCAGGCAAGCACAACCACAACACATCACAACGACAACACAAGGAAGATGATCATGAAGCGGATCCTCGCCACCACTTTCAAGCTCGCCGCCGCGGCGGCACTCGTGTCGAGCCTCGCGGCCTGCGCGGTCTCGCGCCAGCAGGCCCATGCAGGCGTGGGCGCCGCTGCGGGCGGTGCGCTCGGCTATCTGGTCACGGGCGGGCCGATCGGCACGGTCGCGGGCGCGGCGGCGGGCGGTGTGATCGGCGCGGGTGTGCGCTGATTCCCCGCGCGTTGTCTTCGGTCTAGATCGTCTTCGACGCCCGCAACGCCGCAATCCGCGCCTCGTCATAACCGAGCAGTTCGGCCAGCACGCCTGCCGTGTGCTCGCCGAGCAGCGGCGGATGCGAGCGTGCCTCGGGCGGCGTCGCGCTCATCTTGATCGGGCTCGCGACGAGCTTTACCGTGCCGCCGCTCGGATGTGGCAGATCGATCTGCATCCGGCGCGCCAGCACCTGCGGGTCCTCGAACACTTCGCCGAGATCGTTGATCGGTCCGCACGGCACGCCGGCTTCCTCCAGCTGCGCGATCCACTCATGCTTGCCCTGACGCCGCACCATGTCGGCGAGCAGGGGCACGAGCACTTCGCGATTGCGCACGCGTGACGGATTGGCCGCGAAGCGCGGATCGTCGGCGAGTTGCGGGCAGCCGCCCGCCTCGACAAACTTGCGGAACTGCCCGTCGTTGCCCACCGCGACGATGATCCAGCCGTCGCTGGTCTGGAACGTCTGGTACGGCACGATGTTCGGGTGCGCATTGCCCCAGCGCACCGGCGGCGTGCCGCTCGCGAGAAAGTTGGTGTTCATGTTGGCGAGCATTGCGACCTGCACGTCGAGCAGCGCCATGTCGATGTACTGCCCCTCGCCAGTGCGGTCGCGATGCGCGAGCGCCGTGAGCACGCCGACGGTCGCATACATGCCGGTCATCAGGTCCGCGATCGCCACGCCCGCCTTTTGCGGGCCGCCGCCCGGCTGGCCGTCGCGCTCGCCGGTGATGCTCATGAAGCCGCCGATGCCCTGCACGATGAAGTCGTAGCCCGCCCGTTGCGCATAGGGCCCCGACTGCCCGAAGCCCGTGATCGAGCAATAGACGAGGTCCGGCTTGATGGCCTTCAGCGATTCATAGTCGAGCCCGTACTTCTTCAACTGCCCGGCCTTGTAGTTCTCCAGCACGACATCGCTTTGCGCGGCCAGTTCGCGCACGATGCGCTGGCCTTCGGGTGTCGCGATATCCACCGTCACCGAACGCTTGTTGCGGTTCGCCGCGAGATAGTACGCGGCCTCGCGGGTGTCCTCGCCGGCGGGCGTGCGGAGATAGGGCGGGCCCCACTGGCGGGTGTCGTCGCCGGTTTCCGGCCGTTCGATCTTGATGACGTCCGCGCCGAAATCGGCGAGGGTCTGCGCGCACCACGGTCCCGCCAGCACGCGGGTCAGGTCCAGCACGCGGATATGGCTCAAGGCTCCCATTCGTCTGCTCGCTTCCTCTTGTTCGTGCTTCAGTGGCGTCAGTGGCTACGGCGGGCGTCTTGCGGCGCCGGCCGCCGGTTTCGCGACTGTCGCACAGAACCGCGCCGCGCGCGATACCGAAGGCGCTGCAAAGGCGCACGCGCGAGCTTGTGCCGGCTGGCCGCGCGCCCGGCCGGACGCGGCGAATCCCGTATAATCGACAGTCACCCTCGCCACGCCGGCCGGGCTTGCCGTCGATTCATGCGCGAGCCGCCCGCGGGCACCATCAAAGAACCGAAGACACGCCCCGTACGCTATGAAAGCCGCCGAAATACGCGAGAAATTCCTGAAGTTTTTCGAATCGAAGGGCCACACGATCGTGCGTTCGTCGAGCCTCGTGCCCGGCAACGACCCGACGCTGCTCTTCACCAATTCGGGCATGGTCCAGTTCAAGGACGTCTTCCTGGGCGCGGAGTCGCGGCCGTATTCGCGTGCCACCACCGCGCAGCGCAGCGTGCGCGCGGGCGGCAAGCACAACGACCTGGAGAACGTCGGCTACACGGCGCGGCACCATACGTTCTTCGAGATGCTGGGCAATTTCTCGTTCGGCGATTATTTCAAGCGCGACGCCATCCACTATTGCTGGGAGCTGTTGACCAAGGTCTATGCGCTGCCGGCGGAGAAGCTCACCGTCACGGTCTATCAGGAAGACGACGAAGCCTTCGACATCTGGGCGAAGGAAATCGGCGTGCCGGTCGAGCGCATCATCCGCATCGGCGACAACAAGGGTGCGCGCTACGCGTCCGACAACTTCTGGCAGATGGCCGACACCGGCCCGTGCGGCCCGTGCTCGGAAGTGTTCTACGATCACGGCCCGGAAATCTGGGGCGGCCCGCCGGGATCGCCGGAAGAAGACGGCGACCGCTTCATCGAGATCTGGAATCTCGTGTTCATGCAGTTCAACCGCGACGCGCAGGGCAACATGACGCCGCTGCCCAAGCAGTGCGTCGATACGGGCATGGGCCTCGAGCGCCTCGCCGCCGTGTTGCAGCACGTGCACAGCAACTACGAAATCGATCTCTTCCAGACTCTCATCAAGGCCGCGGCGCGTGAAACGGCCACGGCGGATCTGGAGAACAACTCGCTGAAGGTCATCGCGGACCACATCCGCGCGTGCTCGTTCCTGATCGTGGACGGCGTGATTCCCGGCAACGAAGGCCGCGGCTACGTGCTGCGCCGGATCGTGCGCCGCGCGATCCGTCACGGCTACAAGCTCGGCCGGAAGGGCGCGTTCTTCCACAAGCTGGTGGCGGATCTGGTCGCGGAAATGGGCGCGGCCTACCCGGAACTCGCGGACGCGCAGCAGCGCGTCACCGACGTCCTGCGCCAGGAGGAAGAGCGTTTCTTCGAGACCATCGAGAACGGCATGTCGATCCTCGAAGGCGAGCTGGCCGAACTGGACAGGAAGGGCGTGAAGCAACTGGACGGCGAACTCGCCTTCAAGCTGCACGACACTTACGGCTTCCCGCTCGACCTGACGGCGGACGTGTGCCGCGAGCGCGGCGTGACGGTCGACGAACCCGCGTTCGACGACGCCATGGCGCGCCAGCGCGACCAGGCGCGCGCGGCGGGCAAGTTCAAGCTGGCGGCGGGCCTCGAGTATTCGGGCGCGAAGTCGATGTTCCACGGCTACGAGAAGGAAATCTTCGACGACGCGAAAGTGCTCGCGCTGTATGTGGACGGCGTGACGGTGAACGAGGCGCAGCACGGCCAGCAGGCCGTCGTGGTGCTGGATCACACGCCGTTCTATGCGGAATCCGGCGGCCAGGTCGGCGACCAGGGTGTGCTGGCGAATGCCAGCGTGCGCTTTGCCGTTGCGGACACGTTGAAGGTGCAGGCGGATGTCGTCGGCCATCACGGCACGGTGGAACAGGGCACGCTGAAGGTGGGCGATGTGGTGAAGGCGGAGATCGACGCCATCCGCCGCGCCCGCACCGCACGCAATCACTCGGCCACTCACCTGATGCACAAGGCCTTGCGCGACGTGCTGGGCGGCCATGTGCAGCAGAAGGGCTCGCTCGTCGATGCCGACAAGACGCGCTTCGACTTCGCGCACAACGCGCCGATGTCGGACGACGAAATCCGCCGTGTCGAGCAGATCGTCAACAACGAAATTCTCGCGAACGCACCGGGCGTGGTGCGCGTGATGGCCTACGACGACGCGGTAAAGGGCGGCGCAATGGCGCTGTTCGGCGAGAAGTACGGCGACACGGTGCGCGTGCTCGACCTCGGCTTCTCGCGCGAACTCTGCGGCGGCACGCACGTGCAGCGCACCGGCGACATCGGCTTCTTCAAGATCGTGGTGGAGGGCGGCGTGGCGGCGGGGATTCGTCGCGTGGAAGCGATCACCGGCGACAACGCCGTGCGCTACGTGCAGGAACTCGACCAGCGCATCAACGCGGCGGCCAGCGTGCTGAAGGCCCAGCCGGCGGAACTGACGCAGCGCATCGCGCAAGTGCAGGAGCACGTGAAGACGCTGGAGAAGGAACTGGGCGCGCTGAAGTCGAAGCTGGCGGCGAGCCAGGGCGATGAACTGGTGTCGCAGGCGGTCGACGTGGCGGGCGTGCAGGTGCTCGCGGCGCAACTCGAAGGCGCCGATGTGAAGACGCTGCGCGAAACCGTCGACAGGTTGAAGGACAAGCTGAAGCATGCGGCCATCGTGCTGGCGTCGGTGGACGGCGGCAAGGTCAGCCTGATCGCGGGCGTGACGCCGGATGCATCGAAGAAGGTCAAGGCGGGCGAACTCGTCAATTTCGTTGCGCAGCAGGTGGGGGGCAAGGGCGGCGGCCGTCCCGACATGGCCCAGGCGGGCGGCACCGAACCGGCCAAGCTGCCGGCCGCGCTCGCCGGTGTGACGGCGTGGGTGCAACAGCAGCTCTAAGCGTTTTTCGACGCTCGCAAGGAACGGCTCGATCGGTTCAGATCGGGCCGTTTTTTCTTACAGCCTGTCAGGCACATCGCGTGCAACGCCTTCAGGGTCCACAACAACCCAAGGGAGACACACGATGAATCGCACATTGGCATCGATCGTTCTGGCTTCGGCCATGCTGGCTGCAACAGGCGCTGCTCAGGCGAAGGGCTGTATCGAAGGCGCGGCCGTGGGCGGCGTGGCGGGGCATGTCGCCGGCAAGCATGGCGCGGTGGGCGCCGTGGGTGGCTGCGCAATCGGCCATCACGAAGCCAGCAAGAAGGAAAAGAAGGCGCAGGAAGCCAACGCGGCCAGCGCGCCGAACAGCAAGTAAGCCTCTCCTCGTATGGTTTTGGGCGGCGCGTCGGACGGATCGGACGCGCCGCCGCTTCAAGCCGCTAGAATGGCCGGATCGCCGGGCGTGCCTTTGTCATCTGCGCGCGCCCGTTCATCAAGATTCTCCGGCCCTCCGCTCCCATGACAGCGCCCACGGACACGACCCAGCATTTCGCCTCGGACAATTACGCGGGCATCTGCCCCGAAGCGCTCCAGGCGCTCATCCAGGCCAACAACAGCGGTCACGAACCCGCCTATGGCGACGATTCCTGGACCACCCAGGTCTGCGACCGCATCCGCGACCTGTTCCAGACCGACTGCGAAGTGTTCTTCGTCTTCAACGGCACGGCGGCGAACTCGCTGGCGCTGGCGTCGCTGTGCCAGTCGTATCACTCGGTGATCTGCCATGAGCTCGCGCATATCGAAACCGACGAATGCGGCGGCCCGGAGTTCTTCTCGGGCGGCTCGAAACTGCTCACCGCGCAAGGTGCGAACGGCAAGCTGACGCCCGACGCGATCGAGGAGATCGTCACGCGGCGCGCCGACATCCACTATCCGAAGCCGAAAGTCGTCGCGCTGACGCAGGCGACGGAAGTCGGCACCGTCTACACCGTCGAGGAAATCCGCGCGATCGCGGCGATTGCGAAGCGGCGGCACCTGAAGGTCCACATGGACGGCGCGCGCTTCGCGAATGCGGTGGCGAGCCTGAATGTGCATCCGTCGGAGATCACGTGGCGCGCGGGCGTCGACGTGCTGTGCTTCGGCGGCACGAAGAACGGCTTGCCGGTGGGGGAAGCGGTGGTGTTCTTCGACCGCGCGCTTGCCGCCGATTTCGCGTATCGGCTGAAGCAGGCGGGACAGCTTGCCTCGAAGATGCGCTTCATCTCCGCGCCGTGGCTCGGCCTGCTTGACGACGACGTCTGGCTGCGCAACGCGAGTCACGCCAATGCGATGGCGCAACGGATGGCCGCGCGCCTCGCCGGTCTTCCCGGCGTGAAGCTCATGTTCGAACCCGAGGCGAATGCGGTATTCGCCGAGTTGCCCACGCAGGTCGCCACCAAGTTGCGCGCGAAGGGCTGGCGCTTCTATCAGTTCATCGGTTCGGGCGGATGCCGCCTGATGTGTGCGTGGGATACGCGCGAAGAGACGGTTGATCGTTTCACCGACGAGGTCCGTGCGTTGTGCACGAGCGCCGGCAACTAGCTTCGAACCTCTTTGCCGCGCCGGATTGACACGTCCGGCGGGCCGCTCCTAACATGGCGCCACGCCGACCGTCCCGCGTCCCGACGCGCATCCCACGATGACCAAACCTGTCCGAACCACTCGCGCGGACTATGCGCATTTCCTGTCGATCAGCACGCGCTGGTCGGATAACGACGTGTATGGGCACATCAACAACGTCGTCTACTACAGCTATTTCGATACCGTCGTGAACGAGTACCTGCTGCGTCACGGCGTGCTCGACTATAGCGAGGGCGAGACCATCGGCCTCGTGGTGGAGACGCGCTGCAACTTCTTCGCGCCGGTAGTGTTTCCGGAGCCGATCGAGGCAGGCCTGCGTGTGGAAAAACTCGGCACGACGAGCGTGCGCTACGAAGTGGCCATCTTCGCGCAGGGTGCCGACGAAGCCGCCGCGCAAGGGCACTTCGTGCACGTCTACGTCGATCGCGCGACGCGTCGGCCCGTGGCGCTGCCTGCGCCCCTCGTCGCTGCGTTGAAGCCGCTGCTTGCCCGCTGAGGCGCGCCTTGCTCCAGTGGTTCAGCGTGAATCTGCTCAACGGCGTGAGCACCGGTTTGCTGTTGTTCATGCTGTCCGCCGGGCTCACGCTGATTTTCTCGATGCTCGGCATGCTCAACTTCGCGCACGCGAGCTTCTATATGCTCGGCGCCTATGTCGGACAGATGCTCGCGGCTGCCGGCAACTTCTGGCTGGCGCTCGTTGCGGCGCCGGTGCTCGTCGGGCTGGCGGGCGCGTGGTTCGAGCGCGTGCTGTTGCGCCGCGTGCATGCGCGCGGCGCGCTCGCCGAACTACTGCTGACCTTCGGCGCGGCGCTATTGATCGGCGAGGGTGTCAAGCTTGTCTGGGGTCTCGGGCCGTTGCCCGCAGTCATTCCGGACGTGCTGGAAGGTCCGCTGTTCACGCTGTATGGCGCGTCGTTCGCGCGCTATCGCGTGTTCATGATGGTCGTGGCCATCGTCATGCTGGGCGCGTTGTGGCTCGTGCTGCGCACCTCGCGCATGGGTCTCGTCGTGCGCGCGGCCCTGACGCATCCCGCCGCCGTCGAAACGCTCGGCCACGACGTCCCGCGCGTCTTCACCACGGTATTCGCCGCCGGCACCGCGCTCGCCGCGCTGGGCGGCGTGATCGGCGCGCCGCTCGCCGTCATCGAACCCGGCATGGCCGATGCCATGGGCCCCATCGTGTTCGTCGTCGTGGTCATCGGCGGGCTGGGTTCGTTGTATGGCGCGCTCGTCGCGTCGTTGCTGATCGGCTGTGCGCAAACCTTCGCGGTGAGCGCGAGCGCGTCGGCGGGCAGTATCGCCGCCGTGTTCGGCGTGACGCTGCCGCCCGCGTGGGGCGCGCTGACGGTGACGCAACTCGCGCCCGTGCTGCCGTACCTGCTGCTCGTCGCGATGCTTGCCGCGCGGCCACGCGGGCTCTTCGGCGAGCGCAGCCGCGATGCGTAAGTCCCGTCAGTCCATCAGGCCCGCGATGTTTGGCTTCATCGCTTTGATTGCGGCGCTCGCCTTGCCGCCGATGTTTTTCACCCAGTCATGGCTGCTCGCGTATCTCGCGCAGACCGCGACGCTGATTGTCTTTGCCCTGTCCTACAACCTGCTACTCGGCGAAACTGGCCTGCTGTCCTTCGGGCATGCGGTGTATGCCGGGCTCGGCGCGTTCGCCGCGGCGCACGTGTTCAATCGCGCGGGTGTGTCGCTCACGCTGTTGCCGCTGGTGGGTGGCCTGGTCGCGATGGGCGTCGCAGCAGTCTTCGGCCTCATCTCGACGCAACGCGCCGGCACGGCGTTCGCCATGATCACGCTCGGCATCGGCGAACTGGTCGCCGCCTGCGTCTGGCTCGTGCCGGGATGGTTCGGCGGGGAGGGCGGCGTGACCATCGACCGGGCGGGCGGCCAGCCCGTGTTCGGCTGGACCTTCGGGCCGCCGCGCGAGGCCTACGCGCTGATTGCGGGCTGGTGCGCGGTGTCCGTGCTTGCGCTGTACGTTTTCTCGCACACGCCGATGTGCCGCCTCGCCAACGCCGTGCGCGACAACCCCGCGCGCGCCGCCGCGATCGGTTTCGCGCCGGCGCGCGTGCGCTTCACGATGCTGGTGGTGTCGGCGTTCTTTGCGGGCGTCGCGGGCGTGATGGGGCTGATCAATGTCGAACTGGTGTCGGCGGAAAGCGTCGGTCTCGCGCGCTCGACGAGCGTGCTCGTTGCCACCGTCATTGGCGGAACGGGGACGTTCTTCGGGCCGGTCGTGGGCGCGGTGCTGCTGACCTTCGCGAGCGTCGCCCTGGCGAACATCACCGCCTCCTGGCCGATGTACCTCGGACTGTTCTTCGTGTGGGTCGTGGTCGCGGCGCCGCAAGGTGTCGCGGGACTGTTGCGGCGCGACGTGCGCACATTGTGCCTCGGCGGCCTCAGCGCGCTGGCGTGGGGCGTCGCGACGGTGGCGGTCGTCGAGACGCTCTATGCGCGCCAGACGGGCGCACTCACGCTGCCCGCCGGCGCTTGGCTCGTCGCGCTGCCATGTGCGGTGCTCGGTTACTGGCTGGCGCGCCGCATGCGCCCCGCGTCATGAACACGATGAACACGGCGCTTGAGTTGCACGATGTTAGCAAGCGCTTCGGCGCGACCCACGTGCTGCGCGGGGTTGATCTGCGCGTCGCGCAAGGCGAGCGGCATGCGTTGATCGGCCCGAACGGAGCAGGCAAGTCGACGGTCTTCGATCTCATCTCGGGCCGCACGCGTCCCGATGGCGGGCGCATCGTGACGCAGGGCGTGGACATCACGGGCCACTCGCCGCCGCGCGTGGCGCGCCGGCTCGCACGCAGTTTCCAGACGACCAGCGTGTTCGGTGGCCTGTCCGTGCTCGACAACCTGCGCTGCGCGGCGTTGGGGGCGGCGCCGTCGCGCCTGATCGACCGCTGGTGGTCGTCGCGACGGGTCGAGGACTGCGCCCGCGCGATGCTCGATGCGATCGGCCTTACCGCCCGCGCCGACGAGCCCGCCGCGCGCCTCGCGTACGCCGAGCAACGCGCGCTCGATCTCGGTATCGCGCTCGCCACCGATGCGCCGCTCATCCTGCTCGACGAGCCCACGGCCGGCATGAATCGCGCGGAAGCTGCGCGGGCGCTGGCGTTGATCCGGGCGATCACGGCAGGCCGCACGCTGCTCGTCATCGAACACGACATGGACGCGGTATTCGGACTCGCGGACCGCATCTCGGTGCTCGTGCGGGGACGCGTGATCGCGACCGGTACGCCTGCTGAGATTCGCGCTCACGCCGACGTGCAGGTGGCTTATCTCGGCGGCGCGTCCTCATGAGCGCCGCACTGCGCATCGACAACCTGCGCGCGTGGTATGGCGCGGCGCAGGTGCTGCATGGCGTGAATCTGCGCATCGAGGCCGGCGAGGCGGTCGCGCTCGTCGGCCGCAACGGCTCGGGCCGCTCGACGCTGGCAAAAGCAATCATGGGCCTCGTGCAGTGCGCGGGCGAGATGCGTTATGGCGAGGTGTCGCTGGTCGGGATGCGGCCGCATCGGATTGCGCGGTTGGGCATCGGCTATGTGGCGGAGACCCGCGACGTGTTTCCCGCGCTGACAGTGCGCGAGAACCTGCTGCTCGGTGAACGGCGCGGCACGCGGTTCACGCAGGACGATGCGTATCGCCTGTTTCCGGTGCTGGGCGAACGCGCGGCGGTGAAGGCGGGTGCGCTGTCCGGCGGCGAACAGCAGATGCTTGCGCTTGCGCGCACGCTGGCGGGTGATCCGTCGCTGGTGGTGATCGACGAACCCGGGGAAGGGCTCGCGCCTCAGGTGCTCGCGCAGGTGGCGGAGTGCCTGAAGTTGCTGCGCGCACGCGGTGTGGGGATGCTGTTGATCGAAGAGCGCTTGAGCATCGCGCGCACGCTCAATGCGCGTGTCGCGGTGATGGGGCATGGGGCAGTGCAGTTCGAAGGGCCATTCGCGTCGCTCGCGGAAAACGAGGCGATCAAACGCGAATGGCTCTCCGTCGGCTAAGTCGACACCTTGCTATCCCGCTCCACGATCCACTCATGCTTCGGATCGTTCTTGAAGTGCCAGGTCCGCTTGTCTCCCGCCATGACGTTCAGATAATAGTTGTCATAGCCATACGGCACGACGACCGGATGATACCCACGCGGCACCATCACCACGTCGTGATTCTCGACGGCCATGGTCTCGTCGAGATCGCGCTCATCGGTATAGACGCGCTGGAACGCAAACCCTTGCGGCGGATCCAGCCGATGGTAATACGTTTCCTCCAGTGCGCTCTCGGCCGGCACGTTGTCCCGGTCATGCTTGTGCGGCGGATAGCTCGACGCATGCCCGCCCGGCGTGCGCACCTCGACCACCAGCAGCGACTCCGCCGGCTCGGTCTGCGGGAGGATGTCGCACACGTAGCGCGTATTGGCGCCCTTGCCGCGCGTCGAGCGCTTCATCTGTGCCGGCTCGATCAGCCGCGGCGGGTATTCGCCTTTAGCCGGCGCGCTCGCCACGCCGATCTCCGCATCGCGTTCCGCCCGCACGATGGCCGCCAGCTTCGGCGGCACATACACGGCATGCGGCGCCGCGTCCTCGAACACGCTGTCGCGCGTGCCGATGGACTGCCAGTGCTCGTCGCCCGCCTCGATGCTCACCGTGCCCGTCAGCACGACAATGCAACTCTCGCGGTCCGCGTCGTACACATGCAGCACGTCTCCCGCGCTCACGCGATACGCCGCGAAGCCGACATGCTTCCACCCCGCCGAAGCGGGCGTCACGCGCGCGATCGTCTGGCCGTCGCGCGAAGCCTTCACCAGCAAGCTCATGCCGCCTCCTTGCAGATTCCGTCGACAAGCCCGCGCAACGTGCGATAGCCCCGTTCCGCATAGGTGTAACTCGGCGCGATGACCGGATCCTGTTCCGCCTCGACCACCAGCCAGCCCGCGTAATCATGCGCCGCCAGACACGCGATGATGCCCGGATAATCCACGGCGCCATCGCCCGGCACGGTGAACGCGCCATTGATGACCGCATCCAGAAAACTCCAGTTGCGGTTGCGCGCGAGCTTCACGATCTCCGGACGCACGTCCTTGCAATGCACGTGGCATACGCGCCCGATGTGTTTCTTCAGTTCCGTCAGCGCATCCCCGCCTGCGAAGGTGATGTGCCCGGCATCGAAGAGCAGGCCCACCGCATCGCTCGTGAGCGCCATGAGGCGATCGACGTCGGCGGGCGTTTCCACGTACGCGCCCATGTGATGATGATAGGCAACACGCACGCCGCGCGAGCGCGTGTATTCGGCGAAGCGGTCGAGCCGCTCGGCGTACTCGTTCCAGCGGGCGTCCGAGAAGAAGCGCGGGCGCTGATACAGCGGCCGTGGCGCGCCCTGGATCGAGTCGGCGACCTCGCCATACACCATGACCGTCGCGCCGTTCTTCGCCAGCAGATCGAGATGCGGACCCACCGCGTCGATCTCTTCCTCGACGCCGCGCGCCGCAAGCCGTCCCGAATACCAGCCGGACACGAGCGCGAGATCGTACTGCGCGAGCAGCGTTCTCAACGCTTGCGGCTCGCGCGGAAACTTGTTGCCGAGCTCGAAGCCCGCATAGCCGATCTGCTTGCCTTCCGCGAGTGCGGTCGACAGCGGCGTCTCCCCGCCGAGCGAAGGCAGATCGTCATTCATCCACGACAGCGGATTGATGCCGATACGTACGTTCAAGGACATGTCGGATCCTCATCGTTGATTTGCGAATCGCCGGCGCGCGCGTTGAGCGCGCGCTCGTAGGCTTCCCGGGCCACCACCACCGCCGCGCGTTCGGACACTTCCGGCACCGCAACTTCCCACCACCAGCCGCCTTCCTCGGTCGGGCGCGCGGGATCGGTGTCGATGGAGATCAGATAGCTGCGATCCGCTGCGCGCGCACGCTTCATGGCAGCCTGGAGCTCGTCGATGTTCGCGACATGCTCCGACAGCGCGCCGAGCGAACGCGCATGCATCGCGAAGTCGATCGCGGGCGCACCGAGCGCGCCTTGCTTGCAGTCGTCGATGAGATTGTTGAACGGCGCGCCGCCGCAGGCCTGCTGCAACCGGTTGATGCAGCCGAAGCCACGGTTGTCGAGCAGCACGACGATCAGCTTGGCGCCGAGCATCACGGAGGTCGCCAGTTCGCTGTTCATCATCAGATAGCTGCCGTCGCCGACGATCACAATCACTTCGCGCTCCGGGCGCGCGAGCTTCACGCCGAGGCCGCCGGCGATCTCGTAGCCCATGCACGAATAGCCATATTCGACGTGATAGCCGCCCGGCGCGCTCGTGCGCCAGAGTTTCTGCAAGTCGGCGGGCAGCGTGCCGGCCGCGCACACGACGATATCGCCCGTGGGGGAGGCATCGTCCGAACGCTGCACGGCGCCGATCACATCGGCCTCACGCGGCAACTGGCCCGCGTCGGGCGGCGTGTTCGTCACGTGGGCGACGGTCGCGCGCCAGTCCTCAGCGAGACGATGCGCACGCGTGGTCCATTGCGGCGCGGCGCGCCAGTCGCCGAGCGCCGCCGACAACGCCTCCAGCGCGAGCCGCGCGTCCGCCTGCACGGCGACGGCGTCCTGCTTCAGCGCATCGAATGGATTGGCGTTGATGGCGACCAGTCGCGCCTGCTTGAAGAGCGTGTTCGAACCCGTCGTGAAATCCTGCAGCCGCGTGCCGACCGCCAGCACGCAGTCGCTCGCGTGCGCCAGTTCGTTCGCAGCCGTGCCGCCCGTCACGCCGATGCCGCCGACATTCAACGCATCGTCCCACGCCAGCGCGCCCTTGCCGGCCTGGGTTTCAGCCACCGGCACGCCATGGCGGTGCGCAAAGGTGCGCAGCGTCTCCGCCGCCAGACCGTACAGCACGCCGCCGCCGGCCACGATCACCGGCTCGCGCGCGTTGCGCAGCAGCGCGGCGGCGCGTTCGATCTCGCGCGGCAGCGGCGCGGGCGCATGAAACTCGACCACACGCGGCGCAAAGAACGAAGCGGGGTAATCGAAGGCCATCGCCTGCACGTCCTGCGGCAGCGCGAGCGTCACCGGGCCGCATTGGGCCGCGTCGGTGAGCACGCGAATCGCGCGCGGCAGGGCGCTCAGCAATTGCGCCGGATGCACGATGCGATCGAAGTAACGCGACACGGGCTTCAGCGCATCGTTGGCGGAGACGCCGCCGTCGTGGCTGTCTTCGAGTTGCTGAAGCACCGGGTCCGGCGCGCGCGACACGAAAATATCGCCCGGCAGCAGCAACACCGGCAGGCGGTTCACGTGCGCGAGCGCCGCCGCGGTGACGAGATTGGTCGCGCCCGGGCCGATGGACGTCGTCACCGCCATCATGCGGCGGCGCATGTGCGCCTTCGCATAGGCGATCGCGCTGTGGGCCATCGCCTGCTCGTTGTGTGCGCGATAGGTCGGCAGTTCGTCGCGATAGCGATACAGCGCCTCGCCGAGCCCCGCGACATTGCCATGCCCGAAGATCGCGAACACGCCGCCGAACAGCGGCTCGCCATGCTCCGTGCGCAGCGCCGCGAGATAGCGCACCACTGCCTGCGCGGCGGTCAGTCGAACCGTGGACGACACCTCGGTCTCCGGTTGCGTGGCTCGCTGGTTCATGCGATCTGCTCCTGTCGGGTGTGAAGGGCCGCTGTAGACGGATCGCGCGTTTCGCGCCAGGCGGCGATGAGCGTTTCGAACGTGTGCCGCACACGCGCGATCAGTTCGGCATCGTTGATCTGATCTGAAAGCCACGCTCGGCTCGGCTCATGAAAGATGGTCCGTCCGACCGTGAAGCCCCGGCAGGTCGCCGAGTCCGCCGCCGCCTTGAAGCCATCGCGCAACTGTTCGACACCCGCCGACAAACCCAGCAGCACGACGCCGCGGCAATACGGATCGCGTTCGGCGATCAGTGCATCCACCGCCTGCCATTGCCGTGCGTTCATCGCTTCGAGCTTCCACCATTCGGGGTAGATGCCCAGGTTGTAGAAACGCTTCAACGCGCGAACCACCGTGTCGTCCGCGACGGGCGGCCCGTTCTTCGGCACGATCACTTCCAGCAGCAGTTCGTGGCCGCTGTCCTGCACGGCGTCGTAAAGCGCGCGCACTTGCGCTTCCTGTTCGAGCCTCAGTTCGTGCGGATGATCGGGGTGATACTGCACGAGGCACTTCGCGACCTGTTCGCGCGGCCACTGCACGAGCGTCGTGCCGATCGAGCGGCCATGGTCGAACACCAGCGGCAGCGAGCCCGGCAACTCGACCGGACGTCCGATCCACCAGCCCCGGCCCGTCGCGGCGTTCAACGCATCCTGCCCGTAGCGGTCGTCGATCAGCACGCCGATCCGGCCTTCGAGGCCAAGCTGTTTTTCGGTTTGTGCGACCGCCTCGACAAACAGGTTCTTCAGCGTCGCGATGCGCGTCTCGCTCGCGCCGGTCTGCTGCGCGAGATCGAAGAACTGGTTGCGATGATCGAAGGCAAAACCGAGCACTTCGTCCCATTGCATGCGCTTCGGACTCACGCGATGCAGGCGCGCCAGCGTCGCATCGCGATCCGGCCGACGCATGCGCACCGGGTCTTCGTGGGCGGCCGCGAGGAAGTAATCGAGTTCGGCGGGCGTGGGCATCGCGGGCGCGCAGCCGTGCCGCGACACGACCAGCGCGCCGCATGCATTCGCCGCGCGCGCGCAGGCTTCGAGCGGCGCGTCGCGCAGCCATCCGGAGAGAAAGCCCGACGCGAACGCATCGCCCGCGCCGAGCACGTTGAGCACTTCGACTTCGACGCCGCCGTGGATGGGGGCGTCGTCGATGGAGGCGGGCACTTCCCCTTCGATGATCGAGCAGCCGAGCGGCCCGCGCTTCACGACGAGCGTAGCACCCGTGACCTTGCGCACCATCGCGAGGGCGTCGGTCAGGCGGTCCTTGCCGCCCGCGATGCGGAATTCTTCCTCCGTGCCGATCACGAGATCGATCAGCGGCAGGATGCGTTGCAGGTGCGCGGTGACGCCTTCGTTCGCGACGAAGCGCGTCTCGCCATCGGCCTTGCCGGTGAGTCCCCACAGCACGGGCCGGTAGTCGATGTCGAGCACCGTGCGCACCTGATGACGCCGCGCAACCTCCAGCGCGCGCCGGCTCGTGCGGTTCACCTGTTCGGTCGAGAAGTGCGTGCCGGTGATGAGCAGCGCCTTCGAAGACGCGATATACGCTTCGTCGAAATCCGCTTCGTCCACGGCCATGTCCGCGCAGTTCTCGCGATAGAACACCAGCGGAAAGGTGTCGCGATCTTCGAGCCCGAGCAGCACGAGCGCGGTGAGCCGGTCCGGATCCACGCGCACGTGGCTCACGTCGCAGCCTTCGCGTGCGAGCGTTTCAGTGAGGAAGCGGCCCATGTGATCGTTGCCGACGCGCGCAAGCATCGACGATGCGAGCCCGAGCCGCGCGCAGCCGAACGCAATGTTCGCCGACGAGCCGCCGAGATACTTCGCGAAGCTCGACACATCCTCGAGCCGCGCGCCGACCTGCTGCGCGTACAGATCGACGGCGAGCCGCCCGAGGCACACGATGTCGTGTTCGCGGTCCGCAGCAAAACGAGAGGTGGAAAGTGTGGTCATGCTGGGGTCCTCAGATCGTCGCGCCTTCGAGCTCGTTCATCATCTGCTGCATTTCGGCGCCGCCCGCCATCATGTCGAGCACCTCGTTCTTGCTGATGGTGTCCTTCGTGAAGGTGCCCATCGAGCGGCCGCGATTGAGCAGCGTGAACGAGTCGCCGATCGGATAGGCGTGGTGCACGTTGTGCGTGATGAAGATCACCGAGATGCCTTTTTCGCGCGCCTTGTGGATCAGCTTGAGCACGTTGAAGCTCTGCTTCACGCCGAGCGCCGCCGTGGGTTCGTCGAGAATCAGCACGCGCGCGCCGAAGTGGATCGCGCGCGCAATCGCGAGGCATTGCTTTTCGCCGCCGGACATCGTGCCGATAGGCTGATGCGGGTCGCGCACGTTGATGCCCATCTCGGCCAGCTTGGCGCGCGAGGTCTCGGCGGCGAGATCGAGGTCCATCACGCTGAAGACGCCGAAGCGCTTCTTCTGCGGCTCGCGACCCATGAAGAAGTTGCGCGCCACGCTGAGCAGCGGCACCAGCGCGAGATCCTGGTACACGGTGGCAATGCCGAGATCCAGCGCGTCCTTCGGCGACTCGAAGCGGACCGGCTTGCCATCGACGAGATACTCGCCCGACGAGGGCGCATGGACGCCCGCCAGCGTCTTGATGAGCGTGGACTTGCCCGCGCCGTTGTCGCCCAGCAGGCAGTGCACTTCGCCGCGCCTGAGCCGCAAGGTAACGCCGTTCAGCGCGATCACCTTGCCGAAGAACTTGCTGACGTTTTCGAGCGCGAGGATGTTGTCGTCGTTCATGTTTGTCTCCTCATTGAGCCTGCGACACGCGGCGGCGCACGTAGTGGTTGAAGAGCACGGCGAGCAGCAGCATCACGCCGAGGAACACGCGGAACCAGTCCGAGCTCACGTTCGTGTAGGTGATGCCGATCTGCACGACGCCGAAGATCAGCGCGCCGAAACAGGCGCCTACCACCGAGCCGTAGCCGCCCGTCAGCAGCGTGCCGCCGATCACGGCCGCGATGATGGCTTCGAACTCTTTCTGCAGGCCGCGATCCGCCGCGGCTGAGCCGATGTCGCACACTTGCAGCACCGCGAACAGGCACGAGCAGAACGCGGTGAGCACGAACAGCGAGATCTTCACGCGCCGCACCGGCACGCCGACATTCTTCGCGGCATTGGCGTCGCCGCCGACCGCGAGGATCCAGTTGCCATAGCGGGTCTTGGCGAGCACGAACGCACAGACCGCCGCGAGCGCGAACCACCAGATGATGACCTTCGGAATGCCGGGCACGAGCGGTTCGCCGCTGTCGAGCAGCTTGCCGACGCCCATGTGCGCGAGCCACGTGAACACGCCGTGCAGCGCGACGCCATGGAACAGCGTGTTGGCGACGGGATCGCTCTGGGCGAGATCGCCGACGCCGGAGATGATGGTGCGGTCCGCGAACATGATCGAGAGCGCGAGCGTGAGGCCGCGCAGGATGAACAGGAACGCGAGCGTGACGATGAACGACGGCAGGCGCGTCTTCATCACGAGATAGCCGTTGAGCGCGCCGAGCAGCATCGACGTGACGAACGCGAACAGGATGGCAAGCGACAGCGGCCAGTGCAGGTATACAGCGGGCAGCGCGACCATCATGCCCGCGAAGCCGATCATCGAGCCGATGGACAGGTCGAACTCGCCGGCGATCATCAGGAGACACGCGCCGACGGCAAGCAGCCCGAGATAGGCGGCGACCTGCGACCAGTTCATCACGCCGTCGAGGTTGAACATGCCCGAGGACCCGGCGCCGAAGCCGAACACGAGGAACACCAGCACGGTGCCGGAGATGGCCGCGAATTCCGGGCGGTTGAGCAGATGGCCGAACCATGACTGGCGGCGCACGCGTTCGTCCGACGGTTTGGCCGTGTCGGGTGTGTCAGCGGTCTCTGGATGTGGATTCGCGTGGGGAGGGTAATGCTTGCCGGCTACGCCCATGATGGCTCCTTGAAACTAACTTGATCCTGTGGCGAGTTGCGCGTCTCCACCCGCGTCCATGAAGGGCAGCGGGGGAGACGGGTCGAGCGGATAAAAGCGGGCAGGCCAGGACGGCTGCCCGAAACAGGTCAGGTGACGGTCAACGATATTGACCGGCGTACTTCACGACCTTGTCGAGATTCTCCTTGGTGATGAAACCCGGACCCGAGCGGATGTTCTTCGGGCCATACGAGGGCTGCAAACCATAGGTTTCGAGGCGCGCCTTGAATTTCGGATTGGCTTCGAGGATCTGACGGATCTTCGCCGGATCGGTGGTGTGCTCCTTGTGGACCACCGCGAGCACCGCGACGGGAATGTAGCCCTGCAAGTAGGGCTGCTGGTCGATCGCGAACTTGATGGTGCCGTCCTTGATGCCCTTCGCAATGTCATCCGAGAAGTCGAAGGTCACGAAGTAGATCTTGTTTTGCAGACCCATTTGCGTGACGGCCTTGAGCGTCGCCGAGGCGGGCGTCGGTCCGAGCGTCAGGATGGCCTGCGTGTCCGGATGATTGCGCAGATACGCCGAGACCTTCGATTGAATCTCGGTCGGGTCCTGTCCCGAGTCGATGGTCGACGCCTTGTAGTCGATGCCCAGTGCATCCGCGAAGCCCTTGCAGCGATCGAAGGACACCGTATTGGTGGCGATGTGGTTCACGCACAGGAAAGACTTCACGCCCGCGGCCTTCGCCTTCTTGCCGGCCTCGTTGCCCGCCACATATTCTGGCTGGCCGATATGCATGATCGCGCCCAGTTGCGCGCTCTGTTCTTCGGTGCCCGAGTTGATCGTCACGAGCGGGATCTTCTTCGCCGTGACCTTGGTGATCGCGCTCTTCAAGACGTCGAAGTCCGCGATGGTGGTGATGACGCCGTCGTAGTTGCGCGCCGCCGCCTGCTCGATCAGCCGCGACATGTCCGCGATATCGCCGTTCGGCGGATTGCGATAGTCGGTCTGTACGTTGAAGTCTTCATCCGCCTGCTTGATCGCATTCTTGATGACGTTCCACCAGGAATCCGAGTCCGGCGCGTGACTGATCAACACGAACTTCGCGTCAGGCGCTGCCTGAGCGGGACTTGCCGACATCCACGCCGCGCTGCACAACGCAGCAGCAGCCGCCAGCGCGCGCAGCGCGGCCCGACCGTTGCAAAGGGTCATTGTCTCCACCTATCTCGGTTGTTGTCTGGTGTGATGTTTTGGCGAACGCGGCGCCGGGTTCGAACCGACCGAACGCCGCGTTCAGGACCAAGAGTAGGTCAGTTTCCCGAGGCCTGCAATAGATATTTCACCCGCGATTCAAATGGAAAATACATTCCAATTTGCTTCCGTCGTTCCTATAATCGATTGCACGGCGCGCGGCATCCGGCGCGCACAACACGAGCGTGGACATGGAAGAGACCAGCAACGAAGTGCAGGGCGTCGAAGAACTGATGCAACGGATCACCGACGCCTACGACTCGCTGCCGCGTCAGCTGAAGAGCGTGGCGACGTATATCGAGCAGCATCGCAGCAGCGTGATGATGGACCGGACCAGCGACATCGCGAGCGCCTGCGGCGTGCATGCTTCCGCCGTGGTGCGTTTTGCGCAGCGCTTCGGCTTCTCGGGCTTTTCGGATTTGCAGGCCGTGTTCAGGCAGGCCTATGCGGGCGGGGCATCGCCGCAGAGCTATCAGGAGCGCATCCGCAAGCTGATCGACGAGAAGGCAGGCGAGGCCTCGGGTGTGTCGGTAGCGCGCGAGTTCATCGCGGCGAGCCGCACCGGGCTGTCCGAACTCGAAGCCGGTCTCGATGACGCGCAGTTCGAAGCTGCCGTCGAGATGCTGTCGCAGGCGGAGAACATCTATGTGATCGGCGTGCGCCGGTCGTTCGCGGTGGCGAGCTACATCGTGTATGCGTTGCAGCACACGCGCAAGCGCGTGCATCTCATTTCCGGACTGGGCGGCATGTTCCGCGAGCAGGTCCGCAGCGTGAAGAAGAGTGACGTAGTGATCGCGATCAGTTTCGCGCCCTATGGCAAGGAAACGCAGTATTGCGTGCGCGCCGCGCAGCATCACGGCGCGAAGACACTCGTCATCACCGACAGCCAGCTTTCGCCGCTCGCGCGTCATGCGAGCGCGAGTCTGTTCGTGAAGGAAGGCAGCGCGTTTGCGTTCCGTTCGCTCACGAGCACCATCTGCCTGTGCCAGGCGTTGTTCATTGCGCTTGCGTACCGGCTCGAATTGAACGTCGAGGAATCCAAGGAGACAAGCGGCTATGACGATTGACGTGGCGGTGTTCGGAGCAGGGCGCATCGGCAGGATTCACGCGGCGAATCTCGCGCGGCAGCCGGGCGTGCGGTTGAAGTATGTCGTCGATGTGAACCGCGACGCGGCCGCCGCGCTCGCGAAGGAGCACGGCGCGATGGCCGCCGATATCGATGGCGCAATGGGCGATGCATCGGTCGGCGCGACGGTCATCTGTTCGAGCACGGATACGCATGCCGACCTGATCCTCGCTTCCGCGGCGCAACGCAAGCACGTGTTCTGCGAGAAGCCGGTTGATCTGACCGTCGAACGGGCGCGCGCGTGCGCCGATGCCGTGCAGCGAGCCGGCGTGGTCTGCATGATCGGCTTCCAGCGGCGCTTCGATCCGACGTTCTCGGCCGTGAAAGCGCGCATCGATGCCGGCGAGATCGGCGAGCCCGAGATGCTGATCGTGACGAGTCGCGATCCGGGCGCGCCGCCTGTTGCGTACATCGAGCATTCGGGCGGCATCTTTAAGGACATGCTGATTCACGACTTCGATATCTTCCGCTGGATTCTCGACGACGAAGCCGACACGCTGCATGCGACCGGCAGTTGTCTCTCCGATCCGGCCATCGCCGAGGCGGGCGACATCGATTCGACCGCCGTCACGATCCGCACGAAACGCGGTCGCTTGTGTCAGATCAACACGGCGCGGCGTGCGGCATATGGCTACGATCAACGCTTCGAATTGCTCGGCAGTCTCGGCATGCTCCAGGCGGGCAATGTACGGCCGACCGAAGTCACGGCGTACACGGCGGCCGCGGTGTCGAGCGACAAGCCCGAGGCGTTCTTTCTGGAGCGCTATCGCGCGGCGTACGCGGCCGAGATCGCCCATTTCTTCGATGCGGTCAATCATGGCAAGCCGGTGCGCACGACCGTCGCCGACGGGCTGAAGGCGCTTGAACTCGCCGAAGCCGCGACCTTGTCCTGGCGTGAAAAGCGCATCGTCAGGCTTGGGGAGCAGAACGCATGAGCGCGGTGCGTTGCGGGATCGTCGGATTGGGAAGGCTTGGACGCCGTCATGCGGAAAATCTGGCGTGGCATGTGCCGGGGGCGCGGCTCGTCGCCGCGTGCAGTCCGGTGGAGGAAGAGCGGGCGTGGGCACGGGAGCGGCTGCCCGAACTGGCGTTGCATGCGGACTCCGATGCGTTGCTCGCCGATCCGGCCATCGATGCGGTATGGCTCGTCACGCCGACCTCGCTGCATGCGACGCAGATCATCGCCGCATTGCGCGCGGGCAAGCACGTGTTCTGCGAGAAGCCTCTGTCGCTGGACCTCGCGGAATGCGACGCGGTGATCGAGGAACATGCGCGTCATCCGCATCTGCAGGTGATGATCGGCTTCGTGCGGCGCTTCGATGCGAGTTATCGCGATGCGTTCGATCAGGTGGCGCAAGGCGCGATCGGACGGCCGTTCATGGTGCGTTCGCAGACCTGCGACATGAACGATCCCGATGGATTCTTCGTGCGCTTCGCGCCGACGTCGGGCGGGCTGTTTCTCGATTGCAGTGTTCACGATATCGATCTCGCGCGCTGGCTGCTCGGCAATCCAAAGGCGAAGCGCGTGTATGCGAGCGGCACGATTGCGATTCATGAGGGCTTGCGGGCGTGCAATGACATCGACAACGGCGTGGGTACCATCGAGTTCGAAGGCGGGCGGCTGGCGGTGCTGTATGCGTCGCGGACGATGGCGCACGGGCACGATACGCAGACTGAGGTGATCGGTACGGCAGGCGCGTTGTCGGTGGGGCGCAATCCGCGGCTGAACCGGGTCGAGATCGCCGATACGCACGGCATGCGCAACGTGTGTACGCCGACGTTCTTCGAGCGTTTCGAGGACGCGTTCCTGCGCGAGGCGCGGGCGTTCGTCGGCTTGCTGCGGGAGGGAACGCAGACGGGGCTCACGCTCGACGATGCGCGCGAGGCGACGCGCATCGGAGTGGCGATGAGGCGGGCGTTCGAGGAGGGGCGGGGGGTGGAGGTTTGAGGGGACGGGCTTCAACCGATGAGGAGGAGAACTGATACCTGCGACGTTCGAGCGGTCTGCGGGTCAGGCCTGCTTCAAGTGGTGAATGTCGATCGGTGCGATGTATCGCTCATCAACTGCTCTCTCAGTTCCAGCGTCTGACCGATCAAGGCCAGCGATTCGGCTTGGTAGTGCCGCGCTTCGTCTCGAGGGAATCCTAGCTCGGCAAACAGGTTGGTGCCGGTTTTCGTTACGTGCTGGATGCTTGTCTCTATATTTTTCATAAGGAGTCAGGTGGCAGCGGTCGAGCGGTGAGGGGCTTTCAACCTGAATGACTACTGCTAGCTTCACCAACGCTCAGATCTGAATGACGTTCTCCATTTGCTTTACCTCGAATGATGGAATCGAGAGCCTTCTGGCTTCCTCCCGCCAGCCTGCCACCGCGGATTCGACCTGTTTCCTGACGACTTCTGCGCGCTGATCAGTCAGGCGATAGAGCGCTGCCGTGGCCATCACCGCATTTACGTCCGGCGTAGCGTTCAGGCCGTCGAGCGTCAGCGCATGGTCTGCCTTGTACGGGTTGGGGTTGACATCGAAAGCCGGGGACAGGCGCCAGCCGGAAGGCTCGCGAATGAAGCCGTGATTGCGAAGATGGTCGTCCCGGTTGCCGACGATGACATTAAACAGCAGCCTGCGGAAGAGCTGCTCAAGGTCTTCGTTGATATGCCCTTGCGCACCGGTGTCCGAGATGAACTGCACCAAGTCAAGATAGCTCGCACCTGCATCGCCGTCCTGACGTTCCAGCAACGTCATTGCCGAGGCGTACATGCGGCGCCCACGAGGGGAACGATCGAAGCGCTGCGCACAGAACGTGCGATACCGCTCCGAGAGCTTTTCCAGGCGCGCCTCGGGCAGGATGATGCCCGCCGCGGCGGCAAGCACATGCATCAGAAACTCCCAGGCCCCGACGTCGTAGCGATCCTCTCGGGAAGGAAACTTTGCAATCCAGAGCCGCTGATCGTCATCGGTGAAATTTGCCTTGGGACGCGCGCCGCCAAGTGAGGATCCTGGGGCCACCAGCATCGCGAGCCATTGCTCATATTCCGGAAGGTTCTCGACGCCGGGTTCTTCAACGCGGCGGCTGATATACGCCAGTTCCTTGAGCGACGATACCGGTGGCGCAGCGTTATTGCTGTCGTCAAGGAAAGGCCCTGTTGAAGACCGGAAACGCAGGCCGCCCATCCGGGTGTGATCGTACACGCCGAGCAGGTAGTCGATCTCCCGCAGTTTGCGCATCTTGCGGTCTTGCTTTGAAGCGGCTGCGGCTTCGCGACGCTCCATCAGGACGCGGCCCCATCGGTCTGGCGAGGAGTCCATGAAAATGCCGAAAGCGGGCGCCTTATTGTGCGGATGTTGTTCGCCGGCGAAGAGTGCCAGTCGAGGGTCCAGCATGAATGCCGCTCCGCTCGCGAGCCACGTTGTGTCGTACTCGAATGATGCAGCCAACGCGGTGATCGCTTCGTGCGGAAACAAGGTGCCCACCCGCTGGCTCACGTCCAGCTCCGGTGTCTGCAGATGCACTTCGTATTCCGCGCGTTCCTTCTTTTTCGTCATGGATTGCTTCACATGGGTTAGTTCGTCCTCGTCCTTGTACGTCCACGTGGCCGCGGGCGAGGCAGGCCGAGGTCCTGCAGCTTGCGGCCGAGTTCGTCGTCACGCGCGACTGAGTCGATATCGTGCTCCAGTCCGAGCACTCGTAGCGTGCGCAGGTAGGTGCCGATAGCAATGGAGGGATCACCTTTCTCGAGCCGCCTCAATGTCTCGCGCGAGATGCCGACGCGTTCGGCAAACAGTTCGGTCGTCAGTTGCCGACGAAGGCGGGCGAGACGCAGACGTTCGCCCAGTGCTTCAAGCTGGCGAAGCGCAGCAGGAAACATGGGTAGCGTGGACTTGGGCATAGTGCCATGTATATTAGGCAGAAAAGTCTGATTTGCCAAACATATGAGGCATTTTGACATGCGGTGGGCCGCCGCCTGGTGATCGATTCCGTGCCTGGCCAGAGACAGTGGAGGCGCGCATCGCAAGTCCTGCTGGATATGCGCACTACCAAGCGCCCGCTGTCGCACGGTGGGCGAAAGCCCACTACGTTAAAATCCTCAAGCAGAGCGCACTCACTCCAGCCACACACAAAGGTTCAATCGCGATGGAAGTTCACAAGGAAGTCGACGCGCGCGGGCTCAACTGTCCGTTGCCGATCCTGCGGGCGAAGAAAGCGCTCGCCGACATGACGAGTGGTCAGATCCTGAAAGTCCTGGCCACGGACCCGGGATCGCAGCGCGATTTCGCTGCGTTTGCCAAGCAGACCGGTAATGAGATCGTCGAGACAACGGCGCAGGACAAGACGTTCATCTTCCTGATGCGCCGGCGCTAAGTGCTAAACCAGCCGCACAAAAGCAAAAAACCCGTCACATCGTGACGGGCTCTTCATTTACAAACCGCTCAACCGCAGCTTCAGCCTTCGAGAATCGGCGCGCGATTGCGCAGATATTCCTCGAACTCCGCCTTGACTTCCGGATGGCGCAGCGCGAATTCAACGGTCGCCTTCAGATAGCCCAGCTTGCTGCCGCAATCGAAACGCGTGCCGTGATACTTGTACGCCAGCACCTGTTCATCCGACAGCAGCGATTGAATCGCGTCCGTCAGTTGCAGCTCGCCGCCCGCGCCCGGCTTCAGCGCGCGGATGTGGTCGAACACGCGCGGCTTCAGCACATAACGGCCGACCACGCCCAGATTCGACGGCGCCACGGCCGGCTCCGGCTTCTCGACGATGCCCGACAGCTTGAAGATGTTGTCTTCCCACTCCTTGCCGTCGATGATGCCGTACGACTTCGAGTCTTCCGCCGGAATCTCTTCGACGCCGATCACCGAGCTGTGATAGTGGTCGAACACCTCGATCATCTGCGACATGACCGGCGGCTTGCCGTACAGCAAGTCGTCCGCGAGGATCACGGCGAACGGGTTGTCGCCGACCAGCTTTTCGGCGCACAGCACCGCGTGACCCAGACCGAGCGCTTCGGCCTGACGCACATAGAAGCAATCGACATGGCTCGGCTTGATGCTGCGCACGAGTTCGAGCAGCTTGGCCTTGCCGCGCGCTTCGAGTTCAGCCTCGATCTCGTAGGATTTGTCGAAGTGATCCTCGATGGCACGCTTGCTGCGGCCCGTCACGAAGATCATTTCGGTAATGCCGGCCGCCATCGCTTCCTCTACCGCGTATTGAATCAGCGGCTTGTCAACGACAGGCAGCATTTCCTTCGGGCTGGCCTTGGTCGCGGGAAGGAACCGCGTGCCCAGACCCGCGACGGGGAATACCGCTTTGGTAACTTTTAGCATGTGATAACCCTGATCCTCTTAAAAACACTCGAACGTCGAGATAACCGAAGGGGCTCGATAATTCAAACCCCGAATCAAACAGCCATTCGCAATAATTGGGCCTGAAGCTTCTCAATCGTGGATTCGTATTCTGCCAGCCTTTTTCGCTCCTGTTCCACGACAGCCGCCGGCGCTTTTGAAACAAAGCTTTCATTGCCCAGCTTCGCGTTACATTTGACGACTTCGGCGCTCAGACGATCCACTTCCTTGCCGAGACGCTCGCGCTCGGCGGCGACGTCGATCTCCACCTTCAGCACCAGCTTGCTGCCGCCGATGATCGCGACCGGCGCGCCCTGCGCCTCGTGGTCGAGCGCGGCTTCGTCGGCGATGATCTTCACTTCCGACAGGCGCGCAAGCGCCGCGACATACGGTGCGAACGTGGCAAGCCGCGCCGCGTCGCCGTGTGCGAGCAACGGCACCTTCACGGCGGGCGACAGATTCATCTCGCCACGCAGATTACGACACGCGTCGATGACACTCTTCAGTTCGGCCGCCCACTGTTCAGACGATTCATCGATCTTTTTCTGCTCGGCGCGCGGGTAGGGCTGCGTCATGATCGACGCTTCGCCTTCCTTCGCGTCCGCCGGGAAGGCGTCCGTCAGCGGCGCTACCTTTTGCCACAGCGCTTCCGTGATGAACGGGATGATCGGATGCGCGAGGCGCAGCACCGTCTCCAGCACGCGCAGCAAGGTGCGCCGCGTGGCCGTCTGCTGTTCTGGCGTGCCGGTCTGGATCTGCACCTTCGCCAGTTCCAGGTACCAGTCGCAGTACTCGTCCCACACGAACTTGTAAATCGCGCTGGCGACGTTGTCGAAACGATAATCCGCGAAACCCTTCTCGACTTCCGCCTCGGTACGCTGCAACAGCGAAACGATCCAGCGGTCCGCCTGCGAGTAATCGGTGTAGCCGCCCGGGCCGCAATCGCCCGGCTTGCACGCGCCGGGGTTCGCGAAGCCGCAGTCGTGGCCTTCGCAGTTCATCAGCACGAAACGCGTGGCGTTCCACAGCTTGTTGCAGAAGTTGCGATAGCCCTCGCAGCGCGCGAGGTCGAAGTTGACGTTGCGGCCGAGCGTGGCCATCGACGCCATCGTGAAGCGCAGCGCGTCCGTGCCGAACGACGCAATGCCTTCCGGAAATTCCTTGCGCGTTTTCTTCTCGATCTGCGCGGCGGCCTTCGGATTCATGAGGCCCGTGGTGCGCTTGGCGACCAGCGCTTCGAGGTCGATGCCGTCGACGATATCGATAGGGTCAAGCGTGTTGCCCTTGCTCTTCGACATCTTCTGGCCTTCGGCGTCGCGCACGAGGCCATGCACATAGACGGTGTCGAAAGGCACCTTGCCGGTGAAGTGCGTGGTCATCATCACCATTCTGGCGACCCAGAAGAAGATGATGTCGAAGCCCGTCACGAGCACGGAGGAGGGCAGGAATGCCTTCAGTTCCGGCGTCTCGTTCGGCCAGCCGAGCGACGAGAACGGCACCAGCGCCGACGAGAACCACGTGTCGAGCACGTCTTCGTCGCGGCGCAGTGCGCCTGTATAGCCTTGCGCGTCGGCTTCGGCGCGGGCTTCGTCTTCCGTCTTCGCGACGAAGATCTCGCCGTTCTCGCCGTACCACGCCGGAATCTGGTGACCCCACCAGAGCTGCCGCGAGATGCACCAGTCCTGGATGTTCTCGAGCCACTGGTAATACGTGGTGGTCCAGTTCTCCGGCACGAACTTGATCTGGCCGCTGCGCACGACCTCGAGCGAGGTGTCGGTGATGGACTTGCCCGGATTGAACGTGCCTTCCGGCGCGGCCTTGCTCATCGCGACGAACCACTGGTCGGTCAGCATCGGCTCGATGGCCACGCCCGTGCGGTCGCCGCGCGGCACCATCAGCTTGTGCGGCTTGACGGATTCCAGCAGGCCGAGCGCCTCGAGATCCTTGACGACTTCCTTGCGGGCGTCGAAGCGATCCATGCCGCGATACTTCGCGGGCGCGTTGTCGTTGATCTTCGCGTCGAGCGTGAAGATTTCGATCATCGGCAGCGTGTGGCGCTGGCCCACCGCGTAGTCGTTGAAGTCGTGCGCGGGCGTGACCTTCACCACGCCGGTGCCGAATTCGCGATCCACGTATTCGTCGGCGATGACCGGAATCTCGCGGTCGCACAGCGGCAGCGTCACCGTCTTGCCGATCAGGTGCTGATAGCGCTCGTCTTCCGGATGCACCATCACGGCGGTGTCGCCGAGCATGGTTTCGGGGCGCGTGGTGGCGACCGTCAGATGGCCCGAGCCATCCGGCAGCGGATAGGAAATGTGCCAGAGGTTGCCGTTCTCTTCCTCGCTGACCACTTCCAGGTCCGAGACGGCGGTGCCGAGCACCGGGTCCCAGTTCACGAGGCGCTTGCCGCGATAGATGAGGCCCTGCTTGTAGAGCGTCACGAAGACGTCGCGCACGGCGGCCGACATCTTGTCGTCCATCGTGAAGTATTCACGCGACCAGTCGATCGACGCGCCCAGGCGCCGCACCTGGTTCGTGATGGTCGAGCCGGACTGCTGTTTCCACGCCCACACGCGCTTGAGGAACGCTTCGCGGCCGAGGTCGTGACGCGAGATGCCTTGCGCGTCGAGCTGGCGCTCGACCACGATCTGCGTGGCGATGCCCGCGTGATCGGTGCCCGGCACCCACAGCGTGTTCTCGCCGAGCATGCGGTGATAGCGCGTCAGGCCATCCATGATGGTCTGGTTGAACGCGTGCCCCATGTGCAGCGTGCCGGTGACGTTCGGCGGCGGCAACTGGATGGAGAAGTTCTTCGCGCCTTCTTGGAACGTGGGGGCGGCATAGCCGCGTTGTTCCCATTCCGGGCCCCATTGGGATTCGATCTGCTGAGGCTCGAAGCTCTTGGCAAGCGTGCTGTCGCTCATGGTGGAATCTGCCGAAAAATGCGTGAAAAGATGCGGAGAATCGCCAATTATAAGGTTCCGCACGGGCTGTCGGACGAATTCGGCCGAGGGCGCGGCCCGTGCCCCCGAACGTCGCCGGCAGCGCGGTCTTATAATGACCGGCTTGCCTCGACCCCTCCGCGCCGCCTTTTTCCATGCCCGAACTGCTCGCCAACCTGAATCCCGAACAGCACGCCGCCGTGACGCTGCCCGACGAGTCCGCGCTCATTCTCGCGGGCGCCGGCAGCGGCAAGACGCGCGTCCTCATCACCCGCATCGCGTGGCTGATCCAGCAGGGCTATGCGTCGCCGCCCACGGTGCTGGCCGTCACCTTCACGAACAAGGCCGCCAAGGAAATGATGGCGCGGCTCTCGGCGCTGCTGCCCATCGACACGCGCGGCATGTGGATCGGCACGTTTCACGGGCTGTGCAACCGCATGCTGCGCGCGCATTTCCGTGACGCCGGCCTGCCGCAGGCCTTCCAGATCCTCGATACCGCCGACCAGCTGTCCGCCATCAAGCGGCTGATGAAGGGCCTGAATATCGACGACGAGAAATATCCGGCCAAGAACCTTCAGTACTTCATCAACAACGCGAAGGAACAAGGCCTGCGCCCGAAGGACGTCGATGCCACCGACGACTTCAACCGCAAGTTCGTCGAGCTCTACCAGGCCTACGACCAGCAATGCCAGCGCGAAGGCGTGGTCGATTTTCCGGAACTGCTGCTGCGTTGCTTCGAACTGCTGGCGCACAATCCGCCGCTGCGGGCGCATTACCAGGCGCGCTTCCGCAATATCCTCGTCGACGAGTTCCAGGACACCAACAAGCTCCAGTACGCGTGGCTCAAGATGCTCGCGGGTGAGAACAACGCGATCTTTGCGGTCGGCGACGACGACCAGTCCATCTACGCGTTTCGCGGCGCGAACGTCGGCAACATGCACGACTTCGAGCGCGAGTTCCGCGTGCGCAACCTGATCAAGCTGGAGCAGAACTACCGGTCGCACGGGCATATTCTCGACGCGGCCAACTATCTGATCGCCAACAACGCCAACCGGCTCGGCAAGAACCTGCGGACCGACGCGGGACACGGCGAGCAGGTGCGCGTCTATGAAGCGGCCACGGATTCGCAGGAAGCGGGCTGGATCGTCGAGGAAATCAAGGCGCTGATCCATGCGGGCGCGGCGCGCGGCGAGATCGCGGTGCTGTATCGGAGCAATGCGCAGTCGCGGACCATCGAGCACACGCTGGTGAACGCGGGCATTCCGTATCGCGTGTATGGCGGCCTGCGCTTCTTCGAGCGCCAGGAAGTGAAGCACGCGCTCGCGTATCTGCGTCTCATCGACAATCCGAATGACGACACCGCGTTCGCGCGCGTCGTCAACTTTCCGACGCGCGGCATTGGCGCGCGGTCCATCGAGCAGGTCGCCGACGCGGCGCGTCTCTATAACTGTTCGATGGCCGCCGCCGTGCCCTACGTCACCGGCAAGGCGGGCTCGAGCCTTGGCGCGTTCGCGACGCTGGTCGCGAAGATGCGCGCGGAGACGCAGCAGATGAGCCTGCCGGAAACCGTCGAGTACGTGGTGCGCGCGAGCGGTCTCGCGGCGTTCTACGAGACCGAGCGCGAAGGTCAGGACCGGCTGGAAAACTTGCAGGAACTCGTGAACGCGGCGGCGGCGTTCGTGAGCGAGGAAGGTTACGGTCTCGACACCCCGGCGCGGTCCATTCCGCTGCGCCCGGGCGCGACGGCGGCGCCGGAGATCGCGGCGGTGAGCGAAGACGGCGAGATCGAAGTGCTCGACGCGCCCGGCATTGCCGACCCCGCCCAGAATCCCGACACGATGACGCCGCTCGCGGGCTTCCTGTCGCATGCCTCGCTCGAAGCCGGCGACAACCAGGCGCAGGCCGGCCAGGACGCGGTCCAGCTGATGACCGTGCACGCGGCCAAGGGCCTCGAATTCATGGCGGTGTTCATCACCGGGCTGGAAGAGGGATTGTTTCCGCACGAGAACAGCGCGCAGGAATCGGACGGACTGGAAGAAGAGCGCCGCCTCATGTACGTGGCGATCACACGCGCCAAAGAGCGGCTGTATCTGTCGTTCGCGCAGAGCCGCATGCTGCATGGCCAGACCCGCTACAACATCCGCTCGCGCTTCTTCGACGAATTGCCCGAAGGCACGCTCAAGTGGCTCACGCCGAAGGTCGAGGCGGGCGCGCGCTGGGGCGGCCGCTCCGACAACGCCGGCTGGGGCCGCGACTGGTTCGCGCGGCCGGGGCAGGAGCGCGGCGGTTCGTCGTTTGCGCGCGACCAGCAGGCCTCGGGCGCGGCGCTGCCGTCGTTTGCGAACGAACAGCGCGCCGCCGACACCGGCTTCAAGGTCGGGCAGGCCGTGTTCCATACGAAGTTCGGCGAAGGCACCGTGACTGCGCTGGAAGGCGCCGGCGGCGATGCCCGTGCGCAGGTGCGCTTCAAGCGCCATGGCGAGAAATGGCTCGCGCTGGCGATCGCGAAACTGCAGGCCGTCGAATGAAACGGCTCGGCATCATGGCCGCGCTGCCGCAGGAACTGGGCGATTTGATCGCGCAGATGCAGGCAGCCGGCGAGTTCCGCACGGTGACGCTCGGGCGGCGCGAGTATCACGTCGGTCAGGCGCATGGCGTGCCCGTCGTCGTGACGCTGGCGCGCATCGGCAAGGTCGCGGCCGCCGCGACGGCCAGCGCGCTGATCCATGTCTTCGACGTCGATGCCATCGTCTTCACGGGCGTTGCGGGCGGCGTGCGGGCCGATGTCAAAGTGGGCGACATCGTCGTTGCGGATGCGCTGCTGCAACACGATCTCGACGCCTCGCCGCTGTTCCCGCGCTACGAAGTGCCGCTGCTCGAACGCGCGCGCTTCGAGCCCGATGCCGCGCTGAGCAACGCGCTGGCCGCCGCGGCTGCATCGTTCGTGGCCGAGCAGGGCGCCGTGCTCGCGGAACGCTTCGGCATCGCTGTGCCGCGCGTGCATCGCGGTCTGATCATCAGTGGCGATCGTTTCATCGCCAGCCATGACGCGCTGCTTTCCTTGCGCGACGCATTGCCGGATGCGCTGGCCGTCGAAATGGAAGGCGCGGCGCTCGCGCAGGTCTGTTTCGAACACGACGTGCCGTGCGCCGTCGTGCGCACCGTCTCCGATACCGCCGACGCCGCCGCGCCCACCTCCTTCGTCGATTTCCTGACGGCGATCGCCGCGACCTGGTCGTCGGGCATCGTTTCGCGCTTTTTGCCTGCCAGCCGCTAAGTGCCTCACGGCGCCAGACGGGCAGGGCTTTCCCGCATTTCGCCCGGATCGGCCAAATCCCGCTTGTAGTTGAGAATGATTCTCAATACAATGGCCTCATAGAACCTGAGGCAACAAAAACGGGAGGTCTCAAGACCATGACCAACGATTTCACCGCCATCGGCGCGGCGGGCGCGGCAAGTCCCGCCTGCGCGACGGACGAGCGGGAAGCACGCAGTGACGCATGCGCCGTATCGGTGAATGCCGAGCGTGTGCTCGACACGACGCGCCGCGCGTGGAGCGAAGCCGCCGCGAGCCAGACGCACGCTCATTCCGAGCGCCGCCCGAAACGCGCCGCACAATCGAAACGACGCGTGGTGCCGCGGCTTTCGCGCTGGCCGAGCCTGATCGCCGCATTGAACTACTGGAGTCCGAAACCGCTGTGAATGCCGCCGATTCCGTGACGAGATCCGTCGAAATTCCGTCGCTCGTGCTCGACGAGCGTTTCTTCGACACGAGCCGCTTTCCGTTCGTGCGACTGCGCCCGCGCGCTGTCCGGACGGGCTATGCGTTCGCGTGGAGCGCGCAGATGAGCCGCCTGCTGGCGCTCGCGACGCCGTTCGTGCTGGCCGTCGAGCACGACGAACGCGAATCCGCCGACGACGCGCGCCTGCGCGCCGCGTGGATGCGCACGCATCGCGCGGTGCTTGCGACGTTCTGCCGTGGGCTGATCGTCGTGGAGCCGCGCATCGAGGCGCGGGCGACGACCCGCGAAAAGCAGCGCGCGCTGACCGAGGGCAGCGGCGTGCGGACGGTCGTCGTGTCGAGCCTGCGGGTGGCGGGCGAACTCGCGCCCGTGCTGCTCAAGCATTCCGCGCCCACGGCGGCGCCGTTTCCCGCGACGCGCAGCAAGGCGCGCTGAACGCCGTCACGCGCGGCATCGATCAGGGCGCGCCCTGTCTAGCAGGGGTTTTACGGCTGCTCTATCCTGAGGAGCCAAAAAGCCGCCTTGCAGAGGACGACGCGCATGCCGAGTTACCGAGAAGCGTATCGCCGGTCGATCGAGCAACCTGAAGACTTCTGGGCCGAACAGGCCCGCCGCATTCACTGGCAGACGCCGTTCGATCAGGTGCTCGACCGGAGCCGTCCGCCGTTCGCGCGCTGGTTCGTCGGCGGCAGGACCAATCTCTGCCATAACGCCGTCGACCGCCATCTGGCCTCGCGCGCGGAGCAGGACGCGCTCGTGTATGTCTCGACGGAAACGGGCATCGAGCGCCGCTACACCTACGCTGAGTTGCATGCCGAAGTGAACCGCATGGCGGCCGTCATGCGCTCCCTGCACGTGAAGAAGGGCGACCGCGTGCTGATCTATCTGCCGATGATCCCCGAAGCGCTCTTCGCGATGCTTGCCTGCGCGCGTCTCGGCGCGATTCATTCGGTCGTGTTCGGCGGCTTCGCGGCGCCCAATCTCGCCGCGCGCATCGACGATGCCGAGCCCGCGCTCATCGTCACCGCGGATGCGGGCGCGCGCGGCGGCCGGGTGATCGACTACACCCCGCTCGTCGACGAAGCGCTCTCGCGCGCGGAATTCAAGGTGCCGCAAGTGCTGCTGATCGACCGGCAACTGGCGCCGGAGCGCCTGCAAGCGAGCTATCTCGTCGCCTACGAACCGCTGCGCGAGCGTTACTTCGACGCCCACGTGCCCTGCGAGTGGCTCGAATCCAACGAGCCGTCGTACGTGCTCTACACGTCCGGCACGACCGGCCGGCCGAAAGGCGTGCAGCGCGATGTCGGCGGCTATGCGGTGGCGCTCGCCGCGTCGATGGAGCATATCTTCGAGGGCCAGCCCGGCGACACGATGTTCACCGCGTCCGACATCGGCTGGGTGGTAGGGCACAGCTACATCATCTATGCGCCGCTGATCGCCGGCTGTACGACGGTCATGTACGAAGGCACGCCCATTCGTCCCGACGGCGGCATCTGGTGGCGGCTCGTGCAGCAGTACGGCATCAACCTGATGTTCACCGCGCCCACCGCGATCCGCGTGCTCAAGAAGCAGGACCCGGCGCTGATGGAGCGTTACGACCTGTCGAGCCTGCGCACGCTGTTCCTCGCCGGCGAACCGCTTGACGAACCCACCGCGCGCTGGATCCAGGGCGCGCTGCACAAGCCCGTCATCGACAACTACTGGCAGACCGAAACCGGCTGGCCGATGATCGCGATCCCGCGCGGCATCGAGGCCTTGCCGTCGAAGCTCGGTTCGCCGGGCGTGCCGTCGCTGGGCTTCGGGCTCAAGCTGCGCAACGAAGCAAGCGGCGACGAATGCGCGCCGGGCGAGAAGGGCGTGGTCACGCTGGACTATCCGCTGCCGCCGGGGTGCATGCAGACGGTGTGGGGCGACGACCAGCGTTTCGTGGATACCTATTGGAACAGCGTGCCGAACCAGCTCGTCTACTCGACCTTCGACTGGGGCGTGCAGGATGAGGACGGTTATGTGTCGATCCTCGGGCGCACCGACGACGTGATCAATGTCGCGGGCCATCGGCTGGGGACGCGGGAGATCGAGGAAGCGCTGTCGGCGCACGCGGCGGTTGCGGAGGTGGCGGTGGTCGGTATCGCCGATGCGGTCAAGGGGCAGGCGGCGGCGGCTTTCGTCGTGCTGCGCGATGCGGCGTGCATCGAGGCGCCGGGCGCGCGCGAGGCGATGGAAGCGGAGTTGTGCCGTGCGGTGGATAGGCAACTGGGCGCGATCGCGCGTCCGGCGCGTGTGCATTTCGTGACGATGCTGCCGAAGACGCGCTCGGGCAAGCTGCTGCGCCGCGCGATTGCGGCGCTGGCGGAAGGGCGTGATCCAGGCGAACTGCCGACGATCGAAGATCCGGGTGCGCTGGCGCTGGTGCGGGAGGCGCTCGGACACTGAAGCGCAAATACAAACGGCGGGCGCATGCGCCCGCCGTCTTCGGCCTCATCAGCGTGATGAATCAGGCCTTCGCATGCTCGTCGTGCGTTTTCGGCAGCAGCACCGTCAGCACACCGATCAGCGGCAGGAACGCGCAGACCTTGTAGACGAACTCGATGCTCGTTGCATCGGCCAATTGGCCGAGCACCGCGGCACCCACGCCGCCCATGCCGAACGCAAAGCCGAAGAACAGGCCCGCGACCATGCCGACCTTGCCGGGAATCAGCTCGGTTGCATACACGAGGATGGCCGAGAACGCCGACGCCAGCACCAGCCCGATGATCACCGACAGCACGCTGGTCCAGAACAGGTTCGCATAGGGCATCAGCAGCGTGAACGGCGCGACGCCGAGAATCGACACCCAGATCACCACCTTGCGCCCGACCTTGTCGCCGATCGGCCCGCCGACCACCGTGCCCGCCGCGACCGCTGCGAGGAACACGAACAGGTGAATCTGCGCCGACTGCACCGACAGCCCGAACTTGTTGATCAGATAGAAGGTGAAGTAGCTGTTGATGCTCGCGAGGTAGAAGTACTTCGAGAACACGAGCAGCACGAGCACGCTCATCGCCATGATGACGGTCTTGCGCGGCAGCGTGGCGTGCTGCACCTGGGCGCGGCCTTTCTTCGTGGCGGGATGACGCTTGTACCAGCGGCCGATGTTGGCGAGCACGAACATCGCGACGAGCGCCGCCGCCGAGAACCACGCAATGCTGCGCTGGCCGTGCGGAATGATGATCAGCGCGGCGAGCAGCGGTCCGAGCGACGAACCCGCATTGCCGCCCACCTGAAACAGCGACTGCGCGAGGCCGTGCTTTCCGCCCGAGGCCATGCGCGCGACCCGCGACGATTCCGGATGGAACACCGACGAGCCGCAGCCGACCAGCGCCGCCGCGACCAGCAGCATGCCGAAGCTGCCTGCCACCGACATCAGCAGCAGCCCCGCCAACGTGAAGCCCATGCCGACCGGCAGCGAATAGGGCTTGGGATGTTTGTCGGTATAAAGCCCGACGAGCGGCTGCAGCAGCGACGCGGTGATCTGGTAGGTCAGCGTGATGAGGCCGATCTGCCCGAACGAGAGCGCGAACTCACTCTTGAACATGGGATAGATCGCCAGGATCAGCGACTGGATCATGTCGTTCAGCAGATGCGAGAAGCTGATTGCGCCCAGTACCGAATAGACGGTGCGTTGGGCTGCGGCCGCGGGCTTGGCCGTTTGGGTATCGGAAGTGCCGGCCGTCGCGCCGGCGGGCGACAACGCGCCCTTGTCGATGCTGGTTTGCATGGTGAATGGCTGAGGTAAGCGGATTTGTCTTTGTTTTTGTTGTTTCCAGTCAGCGATTTATGCGCTAACTGAATTTCTGACAAGTGTAGGCTGTCCCCGTTGCGTTGTCCTGCCAAGCTTTGTCGCGAATCGGACAGCTTGGTGCACCGCGATCGATCATTCCACTGACAAAAAGCTTTTTTGGCACGCTATAAATGCTTGAGGCGGCAGCGAACGCCTGTTCGCTTACCGTAAAAGAGCGGCTCAAGAAAGCCGGCCAACTGCCGTACTACCGGCGGGACCAGACCCGGACGCGCCACACGACGGCGCCGTCCGCAGACCACAAGCGGGGAATCGATCGATGAAACTGTTTTCGCGACGCGGCGCACACGACGCGGGCTTTCCAGCGGGCGCTCAACGCGCATCCTTCGCGGCCACGGCCCGGCCACGCGGGTTGTCCGTCAAGGCGTCGCTCCGGCTGGCGTTCGGCGTGGTGCTCGTGGGCACGCTCGTCATCGGCGCGCTGGCTCTGACGCAGATCAGCCGCCTCAACGGCTCGACCGAATCCATCTATACGCAGGGCTATGTCGCGAGCCGCGCCGCCGAGGAAACGCGCGGCTATCTGCTGCGCGCGAGCCGCTCGCAAAAGATGCTGCTCACCGCCAGCACCGCAAAGGAACGCGACGATCTCGGCGTGGAAATCGAGCAGGCGCTCGCGGGCATCGGCCGGGAACAGGCGCAACTGGCGCAATACGTCGATCACGCCGACCATGACGCACTCGCGCAGCAGAAAGCCTTCGCCGGCGCCGTCGGCACCTGGAGCAACAACCTGCGCACCTTCGTCAAGCTCGTCAAGGAACAGCCGCTCGATCTGTCGCAGATGAACTGGCAGGTCGGCACGCAGGACGTGTCGCTGCTGGTCGAGACCGGCAAGCTCGAAAAGCGCGTCGACGAACTCGTCGCGCGCCGGGGCGCCGCCGCGCGCGCCACCATCGATGCCGCCGCGTTCATCTTCCATTCGTCGTTCGTGATGGTGTCCGTGCTGACGCTCGCGCTGTGCGCGCTCGCGATCTGCGTCTCCGAATGGGTCGTGCGACGGCTCGCCGGACAGCTCGGCGGCGAACCCGGCTACGCGAAGGACATCGCGCGGCGCATCGCGGCGGGCGACCTGGCCCACGAGATCACGCTCCGGCGCCGCGACGACGACAGCATGCTGCACGCGCTCGCCGACATGCGGGCCGGCCTGTCGGCGACCGTCGGTGACATTGCGGCGAGCGCGGAGGCAATCGCTTCGGCATCGAGCGAAATCTCGACCGGCAACGTCGACCTGTCGCGCCGCACGGAGGAACAGGCGGTCGCGCTGGAAAAGACCGCGACCAGCATGGAGCAGCTCACCTCGACCGTACGTCAGAACGCCGACAACGCGCTGCAGGCCAGCACGCTGGCGCAAAGCGCGTCGGCGATCGCGGAGAAGGGCGGCGCGGTGGTGAATCGCGTCGTCGAAACGATGCAGCGGATCGATGCGAGCGCGAAGAGCATCGGCGACATCATCGGCGTGATTGAGGGCATCGCGTTCCAGACCAACATCCTCGCGCTGAACGCGGCTGTGGAGGCGGCGCGCGCGGGCGAACAGGGACGCGGCTTCGCGGTCGTCGCGGGCGAGGTGCGCAGCCTGGCGCAGCGTTCGTCGTCGGCGGCCAAGGAGATCAAGGGCTTGATCGACACGTCGGTGTCGCGGGTGTCGGACGGCTCCGCCTACGCGCAGCAAGCCGGCACGACGATGGAAGAAGTCGTGCGCGCGGTGCGCCGCGTCACCGACATCATGGGCGAGATTTCGGCGGCGTCGGCCGAACAGAAGACGGGCATCGAATCGATCGGCGACGCGGTCTCGAAGATGGACGCCGGCACGCAGCAGAACGCGGCACTGGTCGAACAGGCGGCGGCCGCCGCGCAATCGCTCGATGACCAGGCACGCGCGCTGAAAGCGCTGGTCGGCAAATTCCAGCTGGCCTGAAGCAGACGGTGGGTTAAAATCGCGGACGGGCGCGGCAGGGCGCCCGTTCTCGCGAAAGTCCTGCGCACCTGACCACGACGTACCGTCACCCCGGATCGAACCGCAACGTCGAACCTTTTCAGCCGCAGCGAGAACGGCGCCATAAAGGAACAACGTCATGTGGTCCACATCCTGTCCCATCGCTTCGCCTGTTTCCCACAGCGACTACCTGCGCGAACACGCGCGACGCCTGCTGCGCCTCGTTCGCGACGGCGACACGAGCGCGTCGATGCCGGTGCTGCGCCGCCTGCTCGCGGCACGCGTCCTGCCGGCCGGCGGCCTCACTCACCTCCACGCGCGGCGCGCGGACCTGCAACTAAAACACCTGCTGGCGCTCATCGCCGCCGAACTGGGCTACGCGAACTGGGACGCGTGCAAGGCCGTGATCGACACGCAGCCGGATGCGGTCATCGACCGCTACCGGCTCGACGCCGGCGCGTTCAATGACTTCGAGAAGAACTGGTTTGCGAACGAGGCGGAAGCGCTCGACTGGCAGCGCGCGCACGGCGGCTATGTCGTGCGTTACGGCGAGCAGGCCGTGGCGATCCTGAGGCGCGAATAAGGCGCGTCTGGAGAGCGGAAGCCGCTTCAGATCAGCTCGACTTCCTTCCAGTTGGCGCCGAGAAAGAAGCGGCTCAGTTCCTTCGTGAGGCCGTTCAGCGCGCTCATTTCGGGCGCCGAGATCTTGCGCACGTGCTGCGGATGCGTCCAGTCGCCATAGATGAGCGCGATGGTGGAATCGTTCGACTTCACCGGCAGCAGCACGAACGCCTGCGCCTCGCCGAGCGTGTCCTTGTACCAGCGCGGCAGGCGCGCGTCGATGCGGGCGTCGTGCGCGTTCTCGATGAAGATGCCCACCGGATTGCTGATGGCGAGATGGAACACGTCGGGCCGGAACTCGGCGGAGAAGCGCAGTGCCGGCAACATGGGCTCCACGCCGCTGCCGAGCCCGAGCCGCGCGTGGAATTCATTGTTGGCCTGGCGCACGAAGACCACGGTGCGCGACAGATGCAAACTCGCCAGGATCGATTCGGAGACCAGCGCAAGCGCCGGCGCCAGTGCATTCCGGGTGGGCAGCGCGCGTAAATCTTCGATGCTCGCGCCGATGCGCGCCTCCGCTGAAATCTTCGCGCGCGCCATGGCGTCGGCGTTGGCCTGCAGTTCGGAGATCTCGCGGATCACGCCGTCGCTGGCTTCTTCGTTGGCGAGCGCGAGGCTCATTGAAGTGAGGACGTCGGCGTCGGTGTTGAGCGCGCCGGCGTAACGGCTGGAGATGTCGAAGACCACCGACTCGCGGCCTTCCGACGCCACGTTCTGCGCGGTGAGGGCGTCGGCGACTTCGGTCGAATAGTTCGAGATGGCGCGCAGCCAGCGTACGTGCTTGGGCACGGTTTCATCGACGGGCGCGTTCGGGTCGGTCGCGCGCATGCCTTCGCGGATGGTCTCCGGCAGGCGCCAGCGGTCGGCGGCTTCGAGGCCGATTTCGTCGAAGGTCACGCCCAGCAGCGCCGCGCACGCGTCACTGTCCGGGATATTTTCGGACGCGGCCTTGCGGCGCAACTGATCCCACTCGTGTTCGAGATAGAACGCCACGAGCAGCTTGCCGATCTGCCGCATCAGCGTGCAGACCACGGCTTCCTCGCCGGAGCGCAGGTCCTTGTGTTCGGTGAGCTGGCGCGCGACCGCGCCGGACAGCAGCGTGCGATTGAGTTCCAGCTTGGCGTCGATACGGCGCGGCGCGCTCTGGTGAAAGTGGTCGACGATCTTGAGTCCCACCACGAGATGGCCGACGGCGTCCATGCCGAGGACCATCAGCGCGCGCGTGACGGTGGTGATGTTGCCGCCGAACGCGACGTACATCGCGGAATTGGCGAGGCGCAGCACCTTCTGCGTGAGGCCGACGTCCGACAGCACGACTTGCACGAGGGACGTGAAGTCGAGGTCGTCATCGCTCATGGCGGAGACAGTCGAGCGCAGCGCCTGCGAGAGCATGGGGAAATCCCCGCGCTCGCTCATGCGCGACCACAACTTGTCCAATAGTTCGGCCTTGGTGCGTGCCATTGCTAAAAATAAGAACCCTGCGTTACGCGACGGCTATCCCGAGGCGGTCCAGCACCTACAATCCCAGCACCTGATAACGAAATTTACACGTTATTAGGGAGTTACGGCGCGTTCCTCAATTTGAACGCGAACCAAGGGGCGCGCTTCATGCCTCGTACAACACCAGCGTATTCGACTGGAACGAGCGGGCCAGTTCGTCCGACGGCAGCGCATGGCTGATCAGCCAGCCCTGGATGTGATCGCAGCCGAGCCCCGCCAGCAGATCGCGCTGCGCTTCCGTCTCGACCCCTTCGGCGACCAGCTCGAGCCCGAGCGACTGCGCGAGCCCGACCACGGCGCCGACGATCGCACGGTTGTTGCGCGAGGTAACAATGTTCTCGACAAAGCTGCGGTCGATCTTGAGCTTGGAAAGCGGAAAACGCTGCAAATAGGCGAGGCTCGAATAGCCGGTGCCGAAGTCATCCACGGCGAAGCGGATGCCGACTGCGGTCAGCGCCTCCAGCAGGCCGGTCGCTTCTTCCGGATCGTGCATCAGCAGGCTCTCGGTGATCTCGAACACGAGCCGCCGGGCGTCGATGCCAGTCAGCGCCAGCGCTTCCTGAACGGCCGCCGTGAATCGCTTGTCGCGGAACTGCTGCGGCGACACGTTCACGGAAACATAGTCGAGCCGGATGCCGATTGCATCCCACTGCACGATCTGCATGCAGGCGGCCTTCAGGACCCAGTTGCCCAGATAGTTGATGAGGCCGATCGATTCCGCGAGCGGAATGAAGGTCGAGGGCGGCACCAGTCCGTGCACCGGATGATTCCAGCGCATCAGCGCTTCCACGCCCACCACGGCGCCGGTCAGGATCTTCGTGATCGGCTGGAAGTAGAGCGAGAACTCGCCGTTGCGCACGGCTTCGTACAAGTCGGCTTCGAGCTTCAGACGTTCGGCGTCGGCGGGATTGTCGTCGACGGTATGGAACACGAGCGCGTTGCCGCCCGCTTCCTTGGCCTGCGCGAGCGCGTGATCGGCCATGCGCAGCAGGCTCGTCTGCACGTTGCTGCGCGCGTTTTTGCCGGTCTGGTCCGGATACAGCGCGACGCCTACGCTCGCCGACAAGTGCGTATGCTGCCCGCGATGCCGGTACGGCTGGGCGATCGCGGTGAGCAGGCGGCGCCCGAGCGCTTCGGCGAGTTCGGGCGAGGTGCCGGGCGGCAGCAGCACGGCGAATTCGTCGCCGGCCACGCGCGCGACGCGCTCGCCGTGGCTTGCCGTGTGCTGGATGCGGCGCGCGGTTTCGCGCAGGAGTTCGTCGCCGGCATCGTAGCCGAGCGCGCGGTTGATGCGCTGATAGTCGTCGATGCCCAGCAGCACGAGACCCGCGTACGTGCGCGTCAGCTCGGCTTCGGCCTGCGCGGCGCCGATCGCGGTCTTCAGCGCGGTCAGGTTTTCGAGTCCGGTCAGCGGATCGTGATGCAGCTGATGGTTGAGTTCGGCTTCGCGTTCGCGCCAGTGCGACACGTCGAAGGCGGCGAGTGCGAATCCCGGCGTGCCGCGCGCGGCTGTCGAAATGAGCCGCAGCTCGACGCAGATCGGATAGGTCAGCGACTTCACCACCGTCAGCACCGCCGACTCGAGCCTGCCGCTCGCGCGCGCCCGGGCGACCAGCGCATGCAGCTCGTCGGCCTCCTCGGAGGCGACGAGATCGTGCAAGGTCAGCATGCTCAGGTAGTCGCGGTGATAGCCGATGAATTCGATGCTCGCGTCCGACACATGTTGAAAGCGCAATGCGTCGTCGAGCTGGGCGAGGAAATCGACGGCGCCGAGCATGGCTTCGGGCGCGGGTGAAACGGGCGTGGCCTGGGTCACGTCGGTGGTGGCCAATGCCGCAGCCAGTGCGTCGATGTCTTCGGCCGCATGGGCCGGCGGCGCGTCGGCCGGCGCGGCGTGTTCCCGGCGCTCGCGCGCGGCGCTTCCCCATGCGCGTGACAGCGCATCGAGCGCGATGCGCCACGGTGCGCGGCGGGAGGCGGTGATCCGGTTCGCTTGCATGATTTCGGTGGGGTTCGGGCGGCGGCGCGCGTGTCCGGCAAAGGACGGCGCGCTCACTTAAGGCTCGCGCCTGCCGCCGGGACATGCCGGAACGGGCGCGGCACGCTCTATCAGGCGAGTTATCGGCGCAGGGGGTGGGTTTCTTTAACAAGTCACCTAAATGCAACCAAACACGCCGGGGTCAAGAATTGTCCAGCGATTGTCGATATCAAGTTTCATATTATGTATGCCCGCGATATCGGTTACAGTGGCGCGGTTTCAGCAGGAAACGGTATCTCCGCCAATGGCCAGCCTTCGCCGCGTTGTGAATTCCCAGCCTCCGTTCGCCTCATGATCGACTTCCTTTCGCTGCCGGCCCGGGCTCGAGCCCGGATCGTCAGGCCGGCCTTCAAGCATCCATCCGACACGCCGACGGCAACGTCCGCCCTCCAGCCCGCCCAAGCGCGCTTCCCGACATGCCTGATTCGTTCCTGAGGCGCTCGATACTGGGGCGGCGGGGCCAGAGCGTCTACGTGGGCCGCCAGCCCATCCTCGATGGCGACGGCGCGCTGGTCGCCTACGAACTGCTGTTCCGCGACGGTCCCGACAATCGCGCGCGCGTCCACGACGACGTGCAGGCCACCGCTCACGTGGTCGCCCGTACGGTGGGAGAAATCGGTGTACCGGCGGTGCTCGGTCCGTATCCGGGCTATGTGAACATGAGCCGCGAACTGCTGTTCGACGACATCGTCCACATCATGCAGCCGCAGCGCTTCGTGCTGGAGCTGCTCGAAAACATCACCTTCGACGACGTGCTGTTCAAGCGTTGCGCGCAACTGCGCAAGGCGGGCTTTCGTTTCGCGCTCGACGACGTCGTGCGGCTCGACGACGCACTGCTCGAAGCGCTCCCCTCGGTCGACATCGTCAAGGTCGATTTCCTCGCCGCCGATCGCGCGCAACTGCCGGAACTGGCGGCGGCGGTGAAACTGCGCGGCAAGCAGCTGGTGGCCGAGAAGGTCGAGACGCACGACGACTTCTCGCAGGCCCGGAAGCTCGGCTTCGATTTGTTCCAGGGATATTTCTTCGCGCGGCCGCAGGTGCTGTCGGCGCGGCGCGCCAGCCCGGCGCGCGGCGCGCTGCTGCGGCTGATGACCGTGCTCGCCGGCGAACCCGGCATGCGCGAACTCGAAACGGAGCTCAAGCGCAACCCGGATATCGTCGTGCAGCTGATGCGCCTCGCCAATTCGAGCGCGCAGACGCGCGGGCGGCGCGTATCGTCGCTGCGCGAAGCGATCGCGGCGGTCGGCACCCGCCAGCTGATGCGCTGGGCGCAGTTGCTGCTCTACGCGGACGGCAGCGGCCTGCCGTGGCGCTCGGACCCGCTGCTGCAACTCGTCGGCACCCGCGCGCGCTTCCTGGAACTCACGGCCGGCGTGCTGCGCCCCGGCGACGAAGCGCTCGCCGACGCCGCCTTCATGACCGGCATCTTTTCGCTGGTGCATGTCGTGCTCGACATGCAGCCGGCGGAGATTCTCGATAAGCTCCATCTGGCAGCCGACATCCGCGCCGCCATTCTCACGGGCAGCGGCGCCCTCGGCACGCTGCTGGGCGTCGCGCGGGCGGCGGAGCGGGGCGATGCGCCTGCCATCGACGCAAGCCGTCTGGCGCAACCCGGGCTCGACGCGCTCACGCCCGCGATGCTGGCCAAGCTGCAGGTCGAGGCGGCGGCGTGGTTTGCCGAGCATCGCCTGGACGAGGACGCCGGCAACGCGTGACGGGCGCGCGGCGCACCCCATCATCGACATTCACCGCAAGGAGCGCGCATGAACAGCAAGTCTCTCAACCGGACGGCGCGGGGCGCCCGCATGTGGGCGGCGGCCATCGCCTGCGCGGCCGTGCTTCATCCGCTCAGTGCGTCCGCGACGCTCAAACCCGGCGATGCCGCGCCCAACTTCACCGCACAGGCATCGCTGGGCGGCAACGTGTACGACTATTCGCTCGCCGACGCGCTGAAGAAAGGCCCGGTGGTGCTGTACTTCTATCCGGCCGCGTTCACCAAGGGCTGCACGATCGAGGCGCACGAGTTCGCCGAAGCGGTCGATCAATACAAGGCGGAAGGCGCGACGGTCATCGGTGTGTCGCACGACAACATCGACACGCTGAAGCAGTTCTCCGTCAGCGAGTGCCGCAGCAAGTTCCCGGTGGCGGCCGACGCCGATTCGAAGATCATCCGCTCGTACGACGCCTCGATGCCCATGAAGAGCACGATGGCCAATCGCGTGTCCTATGTGATCGCGCCGGACGGCAAGGTCATCTACGAGTACACGAGCCTGTCGCCGGACCAGCACGTCAGCAACACGCTGCAGGCGCTGCGCGACTGGAACGCGAAGCACAAGGCGCAGTGAAGCACTGCGGTTTTCTGATCTGAACCCACCGGAGCCGCCATGCCCATCGTCGTCGGACTGATCGTTGTCGGCCTGCTGATCTACGGCGCGATCTGGTCATTCGATACCATTCACGCGCACTTCGGCCTCGGTGCGGCAATCGGCGCGGCGGTGGTCGTGCTGGCGCTCATCGCGGCGGGGTTGATGCGCTGGCGCGCGAGCCGTCGCGAGATTGCGCCGAACCTGAGCCGCGGCGAGCACGGCGACTGGACCCACGAACTCAAGGCCGAGTGGGGCGGCGTGCGGCTGGCGGCGGGCAAGCGCCTGTGCGACGTGCGCGTGGGCGACGCGCAGGGCAGCTACATCTTCGCGGACCTGCGCGGCGCGCGCATGCTGGAGCCGGCCAGCGGCGGCGCGTGGCAGGTCGTGCTCGACGTGCGCGACGCGCAGCACGGCGAATGGACCCTGCCGATGCGCGATCGCGCGCAGGCGCACCAGTGGGCGCGGCTGCTGACGCTTGCGACCCAGCAGAAGCTCTGATCACTCCGCGTGGTAGCCCATGTCGCCACGCACCTTGCCGCGAAACACCCAGTAGGACCAGACCACGTAGATGATCAGCACCGGCAGCAGGAACATCGTGCCGATCAGCAGAAACTGCTGCGAGAGCGGCGCCGTCGAGGCATCCCACAAGGTCACCGACGGCGGCGCGATGAACGGCCACAGGCTGATCACCAGACCCGTGAAGGCCAGAAAGAACAGCCCCATCGAACACAGGAACGGCGTGACTTCGCGGCCCTTCGCGAGACTGGTCCACAGCGTCCAGGCGAGCAGCACGGTCAGCACCGGCACCGGCGCGAACACGAGACTGTCCGGAAAGCCGAACCAGCGCGCCGCGATACGCGCGTCCTTGAGCGGCGTCCACAGGCTGATGAGCACAATGAACGCAATCACGCCGATGAGCGCATAGCGCGCCATCCGGCGTCCCCACTCCTGCAATTCTCCCTCGGTCTTGAGCACGAGCCAGGTCGTGCCTTGCAGCGCGTAACCGAAGATCATGCCGACGCCGGTCAGCAGCGGAAACGGCGCGACCCAGTTCCAGCTGGTGCCGGTGTAGACGCGGCCTTCGATCGGAAAGCCCTGGATGAACATGCCGAGCACGATGCCCTGCGAGAACGTGGCGACCAGCGAACCGAGCCCGAACGCGCCGTCCCAGAGCCGCTTGCGCGCGCCGATCACCTCGCGGAACTCGAACGCGACGCCGCGGAAGATGAGGCCGAGCAGCATGAAGAGAATCGGGAAATAGACGGCCGGCACGATGATCGCGAAGGCCAGCGGAAACACCGCGAAGAGCCCGCCGCCGCCGAGGACCAGCCAGGTTTCGTTGAAATCCCAGACCGGTGCGACGGAGTTGATCATCAGGTTGCGCGACTCGCCGTCGCGGCGCAGCAGGAACATGATGCCGACGCCCAGATCGAAACCGTCGAGCAGCACGTACATGAATACCGCCAGCGCGAGAATGGCGGCCCACAGGGGCACGAGATCGAGCATCGGGTTCTCCGGTTCGGTTCTTGTCAGTGCGATCGGGTGCGCTCAGCGGCGCTCAGGAACGGCCGCGGCCCGGCGGGACGATGTCGTCGCCGCTCACCGGACGCGTCGCGCTGCCCGCACCCGCCGACACCGCCGAGAGCGGCCGTGAGGCGCGCGTCTTCGTGTCGAGCTCGTCCTTCTCGTGCGCATGCGCCACTTCCGCCGGCCCGACGCGCACCAGCCGGCGCAGCAGGAAGAAGCCCGCGCCGAAGATCACCAGATACGCGAGCACGTAGAGCAGCCACGAGAGGCCGACGTCGGCGGCGGTCAGGGAAGGCGTCACCGAATCCTTCGTGCGCAGGATGCCGTACACCGTCCACGGCTGACGGCCTGCTTCGGTGGTGGTCCAGCCGGCGATCACCGCGATGAAGCCCGCCGGCATCGACCAGGTCGCGCAGCGCAGCCAGCGCGTGCTCGTCTCCACCTTGCCGCGCGCGAACAGCACGATGCCCCACAGCACCAGCGCGAACATCAGCAGCGCGATGCCCACCATGATGTGGAACGCGAAGAACACCACCGCGACGGGCGGCCGGTCCTCGCGCGGGAAATCCTTCAGGCCGCGCACGTAGCCGTTCGGATCGTGGGTCAGATAGAGGCTGCCCAGGACCGGAATCGAGATCTCGAAGTGATTGCGCTCTTCGTCCTGGTCGGGGATCGAGAAGATATTGGCCGGAATGCGCGTGCCGGATTCCCACAGGCCTTCCATCGCGGCGAGCTTGGCGGGCTGGTGCTTCAGCGTGTTGATGCCGTGCGAGTCGCCGAGCACCATCTGGATCGGCACCATGATGATCAGGAAAATCAGCGACATCTTCACCATCACGCGGCTTTCCTCGAGCGCGCGCCGCTGTCGCAGGTACATTGCGCCGACGCCGAGAATCACGAAACCGGTCGTCACGAGGAACGCGCTCACGGTATGGCTCAGCCGGTACGGAAACGAGGGCGTGAAGATGACGTCGAAGAAACTGACCACCTCGAACCGGCCGTCGGGCGTGATGCGATGCCCCTGCGGCGTCTGCATCCAGCTGTTCACGGCGAGAATCCAGAACGACGAGATCACCGTACCCGCGGCGACGAACACCGCCGACATGACGTGCGCCCATTGCGGCACCAGCTTGCGGCCGAACAGCAGGACGCCGAGAAATGCCGATTCCAGGAAGAACGCCGTCAGCACCTCGTAGCCCATCAGCGGGCCGACGACGTTGGCGGTGGCATCGGAGAAGCGGCTCCAGTTGGTGCCGAACTGAAACGGCATGACGATGCCCGACACCACGCCCATCCCGAACGACACCGCGAAGATCTTGAGCCAGAACGCCGACAGGCGGCGGTAGACGTCGCGCTTGGTGACCCACCAATTGAATTCGAGCGTGGCGATGAAGCAGGACAGGCCGACCGTGAACGCCGGCAGCAGAATGTGGAACGCGACGACCCAGGCGAACTGGAAACGGGACAGCAGGACCGAATCGACGTGCATGAACGCTCCTTGTGAGGCATTCCTGACAGGGTTGCCAGACCAGACGCCGCGCGCGGGCGCCGGCGTGTTGTGCTCCTGGCTTTCCAAGATTAATACACGGTTTTGATGACGGAGGTCGGGCGCGGCGTCAACCGGACGGGCAATCCGGCGCCGCTGCGGGCGAGCCATGCACCACTTTGGTAAAATCCGGGCTTCGCTTCAAGGCCATGCGGACGACCGCCTGCGCATCGTGTCCATCGGGGACGGCCCCGCTTTCAAGGGAGTCACCCCAATGTCCTGGATCCTGCTGTTCATCGCCGGCCTGCTCGAAGTCGCCTGGGCCGCCGGCCTCAAGACCTCGGAAGGCTTCACCCGTCTGTGGCCGTCCGTCTTCACCCTCGTCACCGCCACCGGCAGCTTCGTGCTGCTCGCCATGGCCATGCGGCAACTGCCCCTCGGCACGGCCTACGCGGTCTGGACGGGCATCGGCGCGGTCGGCGCTTTCGTGTTCGGCATCGTGTTCATGGGCGAGGCGCTCACGGCGGCGCGCGTGTTCAGCGCTGTGCTGATCGTCGCGGGGCTGATCGGTCTCAAGCTCTCGTCAGGGCATTGAAAGTACGTCCGGCGCCGCCGTGCGCTGACGCACCGGGAACGCCGATCGCTTGGGTTGTTGCTGCACCGCGTGGTTTTGCGTGGATATAATGGTCTGAGGTCAACCGGTTTTCGTCAGATTCCTGTGTTTCGTGCGCCGCCCGATGCGCCATCGCACGTTTGGGCCGCACGGCTTCATGGCAGCAGGCGACGTTTTTCATCATCCCCGGCAAGACCGCAATTTTCAGCCGGTCAATCGCCCGCCAGCGGCGAACCTCGGCAGCAGCATCAAGGGAGGCGGCAATGCTTGAGTCACTTTCGCTCGCGGCGGGCCTGTCATGGGCGAGCGGGCTGCGCCTGTACCTGACGGTCTTCATCGCCGGGATGTTCCAGCGCATGGGCCTCGTCCACCTGCCGGATTCCCTCGCCATTCTTTCTTCCCCCTGGGTGATCGGTGCCGCGGCGGTGCTTACCGTCGTCGAGTTTCTCGCCGATAAAATCCCCGCTGTCGATTCCCTCTGGGACGCGGTCCACACCTTCATTCGCATTCCAGCGGGCGCGGTGCTCGCGGCCGGCGCGCTCGGCCACGCCGATCCCGCCATGCTGACCATCGCGGCGCTCGCGGGCGGCACGCTCGCCGGTGCATCGCATTTCGCCAAGGCGGGCACGCGCGCGCTCATCAATCTTTCGCCGGAACCGGTGTCGAACTGGGCTGCGTCGACCACCGAGGATGTCGGTGCGCTCGCGGGCATTACCCTCGCGCTGTTCGTGCCGCTGCTGTTCCTCATTCTCGTGCTGGTGTTCCTCGTGCTGGCGGGCTGGGCCTTGCCGCGGCTCGCGCGCGGCGTGCACGGCGGCGTGTCGCGCATGGCCAAGCACATGCTGCCGCGCACCTATGCGCGTATCGACCGGCTGCGGAGCAAGCACGATTGAGCACCGCAGCGAAGCCCGGTTCCAACCCTTCCCACGTCACACGCAAGGCTGGCGCGGCGCATGCGCCCGTGCGGCTCGGCCTCGTGCCGCTGATGCGCCAGGCGTGGCGCATGACCGCACGCGACTGGCGCGCGGGCGAGCTGACCATGCTGCTGCTCGCGCTCGTGCTGGCGGTTGCCGCGTTGTCGAGTGTCGGCTTTCTCGCCGATCGTATGCGCCAGGGGCTGGCCCGCGACGGCCGCCAGATGATCGCCGCCGATTTCGTCGTACGCGCCGATCATCCCGTCGATGCGACCTTCGCCACTGAAGCGAAGTCGCTCGGACTGGAGACGGCGGGCACCACGATTTTCCCGAGCATGATCAGCTCGACTGCATCACAGCCCGGTTCACAGCCCGGTTCACAGCCCAGCTCGCAGCCCAGCTCGCGGCTCGCGGCGATCAAGGGCGTGACCGACGGCTATCCGTTGCGCGGTGCGCTGCGCATCGCGCCCGCGCTGGATGCCCCCGACGCCCCCGCGCACGGCATTCCCGCGCCCGGCACGGTCTGGGCCGATCCCGCATTGCTCGATGCCCTCAAGACGAAGGTGGGCGGCACGCTCAAGGTCGGCACGAGGACCTTCACGGTGGCGGGCGTCATCACGCGGGAACTGGATCGCGGCTTCTCCTTCGTGAACTTTTCGCCGCGCCTGATGATGCGCGCCGATGAAATCGCGGGCACTGGCCTGAACGGCTATGGCAGTCGGGTCACGTATCGCCTGCTGGTGGCGGGACCGGACGACCGGGTCGAAGAGTTCGCGAAATTCGCGCGCGACCAGGTGGACGGCGGCAAGCTGCGCGGCGTCGGCCTCGAATCGCTGTCGGACGGGCAGCCGCAGGTGCGCCAGACGATCGACCGTGCGAGCCACTTCCTCACGCTCGTGTCGCTGCTGACCGCGCTGCTCGCGGCGGTTGCGATCGCGATGGCCGCGCATCGGTTCGCGCGCCGCCATCTCGACGGCTGCGCCGCGATGCGCTGTCTCGGCGTCAGCCAGCGCACGCTGCGTCTGCTGTTCCTGAACGAATTCCTGGCGATCGGCGTGATCGGCAGCGTGACGGGCGTCGTGCTCGGTTTCGGCGGGCATCTCGTGCTGCTGAACTGGCTGGGCTCGCTCGTTGACGTGGAACTGCCGCAGGCCAGCGCATGGCCCGCACTGCAAGGCATCGCGATGGGCCTCGTGCTGCTGCTCGGCTTCGCGTTGCCGCCGCTGCTGCCGATCACGCGCGTGCCGCCGGTCCACGTGATCCGCCGCGAACTCGGCGACGCGCAGCGGGTCGCGCATGCGGCCTACGGCGTCGGCGTGCTGCTGTTCGCGGCGCTTCTGATCGTCGCGGCGGGCGAGTGGAAGCTCGGCGGCATCGTCGCGGGCGGCTTCGCGGCGGGCTTGCTCGTGTTCGGCGCGATCGCGCGCGCGGCGCTGTGGGCGGCGGCGCGCTTCGTGCGGCGCGAACGCAGCCGCGCGGGCGTGGGCTGGCGCTATGCGCTGGCGTCGCTGGAACGGCGCAGCGGCTCGAGCGCGCTGCAGATCACCGCGCTCGGCATCGGGCTGATGTGTCTGCTGCTGATCGGCATGACGCGCAACGATCTTATCAAGGGCTGGCGCGATGCCACGCCGCCCGACGCGCCCAACCAGTTCCTCATCGATATCCAGCCGGACCAGCGCGCGGGCGTCCTCGACTATCTGCATACACACGGTCAGCCGGCCGCCGTGCTGTCGCCGATGGTGCGCGCGCGGCTCGTATCGATCAACGGCAAGCCGGTGAATCCCGACAACTACGACAAGGCCGATGCGAAGCGCCTGGTCGATCGCGAATTCAACCTGTCCTATACCACCGAGCTGCCCGACGACAACCGCGTGACGCAGGGCACGTGGTTCGGCACGGACGCGAAGCCGCAGGTGTCGATCGAAGAGGGCATTGCGAAGACGATCCGCGTGAAAGAAGGCGACATGCTGCGTTTCGACGTCGCGGGTCTGCCGGTGGAAGCGCCGGTGACGAGTCTGCGCAAGGTCGACTGGAATTCGTTCAAGGTGAACTTCTTCGTGCTGATGCCGCCCGAAGCGCTCGCCGATCTGCCGGCGACCTTCATCACGAGCTTTCATCTGCCCGAGAGCGAACAACGGATGATCGACGGCTTGGTCGCGCGCTATCCGAACGTCACGGCCATCGACGTCGCGCCGATCCTCGCGCAGATTCATCGTACGCTCGCGCAGGTGATCGGCGCAGTGCAGTTCCTGTTCATCTTCACGCTCGCGGCGGGCGTGCTCGTGCTGTACGCGGCGCTTGCCGGCACGCGGGATGAGCGCGTGCGCGAGTCGGCGCTGCTGCGCGCGCTCGGCGCGTCGCACGGCCAAGTGCGCGCGGTGCAGATTGCGGAGTTCGTCGCGGTGGGTGCGTTGTCGGGCCTGATGGCGGCGCTCGGCGCGCAGGGCATCGGCTATGTGCTGGCCGCGCGCGTGTTCGAATTCCATATCGATTTCAATCCGTGGCTCGTGCCGGCGGGCGTGGTCGCGGGCGTCGCCTGCGCGGGCTTGAGCGGCTGGCTCAGCCTGCGGCGCGTGCTCGCGCGTCCCGCGTTGCAGTCGCTGCGCGACGCCTAGTGTTTCACCGGTTCTCAAGCAATGACCGAAGTCAATTCCTCCCCACCTTCCCCTGAAGACGAAGTCCAGCAGCCGACGGCGTTCGAGCTGATCGGCGGCGAAGCGCGCCTGCGCGCGCTCGTCGACCGCTTCTACGACCTGATGGACCTCGAACCCGAGTTCGCGGGCATTCGCGCGCTGCATCCGCCGACGCTCGACAATTCGCGCAACAAGACCTTCTGGTTCCTGTGCGGCTGGATGGGCGGACCGGATCACTACATCAGCCGTTTCGGACATCCGCGTCTGCGGGCGCGGCATCTGCCGTTCGCGATTGCGTCGGGCGAGCGCGATCAATGGCTGCGCTGCATGGCCTGGGCGATGGAAGACATCGGCCTCGACGAGGCTTTGCGCGAGCGGCTGCTCACGTCGTTCTTCGACACGGCCGACTGGATGCGCAACCGTCCCGGTTGAATCGCTGGCTTTTGTATCGGTTCGATTGCGCCGGGTGTACTGCATCATGTCCGCTCGCAGGCGCTTGAGCGCCTCATCCCCGAATACAGCAAGGAAGCACGATCATGGGCACACGCGCGCTATTCCGCGAGGACGCATATCTGACGCACTGCGAGGCGAGCATTACCGCCATCGACGAACAGGGCATTCAGCTCGATCAAACCGTGTTCTATCCGCTCGGCGGCGGTCAGGCGGGCGATGCGGGCACACTGAAGCTTGCGGACGGCACGACGATCGTGATCGCGGATACGCGCAAGGCGAAGTTCGAAGGCGCCACGCCCGACGACGCCATCCACGTCCCGGCACCGGGTCAGGAAGCGGCGCTGGCCGGCCTGAAGGTCGGCGACATGGTGACGGCGGAAATCGACTGGGCGCAGCGCTACCGGCGCATGCGCCTGCACACGGCGAGTCATCTGATCTGCGCGGTGTTGCCGTATCCGGTGGACGGTTGCAGCATCACGACCGACTACGCGCGCCTCGATCTGGCGACCGTCGAGCCGATCGAGCGGGAAGCGGTCGAAGCGAAGCTGAATGCGTTGATCGGCGGCGCGCACGACGTGCGCACCGAATGGATCACCGACGACGAAATGTCCGCGCGCCCCGAACTCGTCCGCACGATGAGCGTGAAACCGCCGATGGGCCTCGGCCGCGTGCGGCTGCTGCGCATCGACGAAGTGGACCTGCAGCCGTGCGGCGGCACGCATGTGCGCAACACGAACGAGATCGGCACATTGCGTATCGCGAAGCTGGAGAAGAAGAGCGCGCGCACGCGGCGGCTCGTGCTGGAACTGGTCTGAGCGTGGCGGCCGAGATCGATCCGCGCGCGCAGGCGGTGCTCGACGTGTGGTTCGGCGCGCCGGGCTCGCCCGAGTTCGGCACCGATCGCAAGTTGTGGTGGAAGAAGAAGCGCGCCTTCGACGCGCAACTGACCGAAGGTTTCGGCGCACTGCTGGTGAGCGCGCATGAAGATGGTCTGCGCGAATGGGAGCGCGCGCCGCTTTCGATGCTCGCGCTGATCGTGTTGCTCGACCAGTTCTCGCGCAACTGCTTTCGCAACACGCCGCGCGCTTTCGCCGGCGATGCTCGCGCGTTGTCACTGGCGCGCACGCTGGTCGCACAAGGCGACGACATGCGACTGCCGAGCGCCTGGCATCGCGCGTTCGCCTACATGCCTTTCGAGCACGACGAGTCGATGCCGAGCCAGCACGAAGCGCTACGGCTGTTCAAACGACTGATGGACGAAACCGGCATCTCGTCCTTTCACGAAGCGGCGCAACGGCATGCGGACGTGATCGCGCGCTTCGGGCGCTTTCCGCATCGCAATCGCATTCTCGGGCGCGCGATGTTGCCCGAGGAAGAAGCCTGGCTCGCCGCACACGGCGGCTTCTGAACGCCGTTCGTTATCTGCCGCCGGTGACGTCGAGAATCGCGCCGGTCACGTAAGACGACTCGTCCGACAGCAGCCAGACGATCGATTCACCCACTTCCTCCGCTGTGCCCGCGCGTCCGATCGGCGTTTGCACGCCCAGCACATGCGCGCGATCCGGCTTGCCGCCGCTCGCGTGGATTTCGGTATCGATGAGACCCGGGCGGATCGCATTCACGCGCACGCCTTCGCGGCCGAGTTCCTTCGAGAGCCCGATCGTCAAGGTATCGATCGCGCCCTTGGAGCCCGCGTAATCGACATACTCGTTGGGTCCGCCAAGCCGTGCCGCCGCCGACGACACATTCACCAGCGAGCCGCCCCGGCCGCCGCGCGAGGTCGACATGCGCCGCGCCGCCTCACGCGCGCACAGATACGCGCCGAGCACGTTGATGTCGAAGATGCGCTTCATGCGCGCCACGTCCATGTCCGCGAGCGCGGAACCGGGCGCGACGATGCCGGCATTGTTCACGACGCCGTCCAGCGGCCCGAAGGCGTGCTCGGTGGCGTCGAACATCGCGATGAGGGAGGCTTCGTCACTGACATCGCCCGCGATGGCGAGCGCCTTGCCGCCCGCCGCGACGACTGCCGCGACGGTGTCTTCGGCGGCCGCGGCGTTGGACGCATAGTTCACGCCGACGGACCAGCCGCGCCGGCCCGCGAGCACCGCCGCCGCACGGCCGATGCCGCGGCTGCCGCCGGTAATCAGGATGACTTTGGACATCGGATGGCTTCCCCTTGGGTCAAGACAGTCAGACGGCGTCGCGCTTCTGGGCCCACTTGTCATGCACGGGCGGCGTGTAGGCGGCGAGCTTCGCGATCATCTCGTCGGGTCCAGCCGCGACCTGGATGATGTCGAGATAGGGCGCGCGCATGAAGCCTTCCTCGACGGTGTGACGCAGCATCGCCATCAGCGGATCGTAGTAGCCGTTCACGTCGAGCAGGCCGACCGGCTTCTGGTGATAACCCAGTTGCGCCCACGTATAGACCTCGAAGAACTCCTCGAAGGTGCCGACGCCGCCGGGCATCGCGACGAACGCGTCCGAGAGATCCGCCATCATCTTTTTGCGCTCGTGCATGTCAGGCACGACGTGCAGTTCGGTCAGGTCCGTGTGGCCCACTTCCTTCGCGAGCAGCAATTCCGGAATCACGCCGACCGCGCGGCCGCCGGCGGCGAGGACTTCATCGGCGATCAGGCCCATCAGGCCGACGCGTCCGCCGCCGTAGACGAGCGCGAGATCGTTCTGCACCAGTGCCCGGCCGAAGGCCTTGGCTGCTTCGGCATAGACGGGGCGGGCGCCGCTCGCGGAGCCGCAATAGACACATACTGCTTTCATTGCCTGGAATCCTTGGTTTCGTTCTTCGCCGCAGGAAGCGGCGATGGTGTTTCGTCGCGCGGCGCGCGGAAATCGGCGAACTCGCGCTTCGGCAGCTTGCCCGACACGAGGTCGTCGAAGAGTTGACGCGAACGGCCGCGCAGATACGGCGCCATGATCGAGATGATGTGCTGGCTCGCCTGATGCAGCTCCGCGCGGATCGCTTCCTGATCGTTGTACTTGCGCGGGTTCATCACGTACTGGTACGACAGCCAGTAGGTGGCGATGACGCCCATGTTGGTCGCGATCACCTGGATTTCCTCGGGCGTCGCGACCATTTCCTGATCGGCGACCAGTGCTTCGCACAAGCGGCTCGCGAAGCGCACCTTGTGCGTGATGATCTGCTTGAAGTGCGTTTCGAGCGTGCGGTTGCGCGCCAGCAGGTCATTGAGATCGCGATACAGGAAGCGGTACGTCCAGAGGAAGTCCGCCATGTATTGCAGATACGACCACATCTCGTCGATGGTCGGACGATGGTCGTCCGGAAAGCGCAGCCGCTTCTGAATCTGCTGCTCGAACTGCGCGAAGATGCTGTTGATGATGTCGTCTTTATTGCGGAAATGGTAGTACAGGTTGCCCGGACTGATTTCCATCTCCTCGGCGATCGTCGTCGTGGTGACGTTCGGCTCGCCGATATCGTTGAACAGTTTCAGCGACAGCTCGAGTATCCGTTCGCGCGTGCGGCGGGGTGGTTTGGCTTCCATGTCGTCCGACCTTGGCATCGGGCCCGCGGCTCGGAATGAGCATTCGCGCGCGGCTTCCGTTGCTGTTACTGAGAATGTCGGACGATTATAAACCGGCCGTTCGGGCGCATCGGCCGTACGCCGCACGGCAGTCCCTCCGTTACACGATACGCGCGAACCACGCGGATGCAAGCGGCCAGAGAATCAGCCCCCAGGTGATCAGGCAGGTGCCGAGCGCGACCATCACGGCCGCGCTGCCGAGATCCTTCGCGCGCTTCGAGAGTTCGTGACGTTCGAGCGAGATGCGGTCGATGGCCGCCTCGACGCTCGAATTGAGCAACTCGACGATCAGCACGAGCAACACCGAGGCGATCAGCCCCGCGCGTTCCACCGGCGCGACCGGCACGAACAGGCTGCACGGCAACAGGATCGCGGCGAGCGTCAGTTCCTGGCGGAACGCGCTCTCCTCGCGAATCGCGACCTGGAAGCCGTACAGCGAGTTTTTCATCGCGTGCCACGCGCGCGTCACGCCGCGATTGCCCTTGTACGGGTTGAAGGGCAGGTCGTCGGGGCTCAGGGGTTCGCGGGTCGGTGCGCTTGCACCATTCACGCCGTTCACGCCGTTGACCGGGTTCAACGTGTCGTCCGGGTCATCGTCGATCTCGTCGTCGAACGGATCGCGCGCGGACGCGTTGGCTTCAGCATGTTCCCGCGGCGCCGCGCGTCGCGTCATGCGGCCGCCTGCTCGGAGGTCGCGCGCGGTCCGAAATGACGCAGATGCGAGGCGAACTGCTCCGACGCCGCGCGCCATGAGAAGCGCTCGGCCCACGCGCGCGCATCGCTACGCTCGATCTTCAGCGCCTGCAAACAGGCTTCGCGCAGGTCGTCGTTCAGCGCGCCCGGACCTTCCGTGCCGAGCACGTCGATCGGACCCGTCACCGGATAGGCCGCGACCGGCGTGCCGCAGGCCATCGCTTCGAGCAGCACGAGGCCGAAGGTATCGGTGCGGCTCGGGAACACGAAGACGTCGGCGGCGGCGTAGACCTTCGCCAGTTCCGTCTGCGACAGCACGCCGAGATAGTTCACGTTGGTGTACTTCGACTTCAGTTCGGCGAGCGCCGGACCTTCGCCCGCCACCCACTTCGAACCGGGCAGGTCGAGCTTGAGAAAGGCCTCGACGTTCTTCTCCACCGCCACGCGTCCGACATACAGGAAGATCGGCCGCGCGGTGTTGAGGACCTTCGAATCCATCGGCTGGAAGATCTCGAGATCCACGCCACGCGTCCACAGCACCACGTTCGTGAAGCCGTAGTGTTCGAGGTCGCTGCGCACCACCGGCGTGGGCGCCATGACCGCCTGCGACGGCTTGTGGAACCAGTGCAGGAAGCGATACGTCAGCGCCAGCGGAATGCCGAAGCGCGCTTTCACGTACTCGGGGAAACGGGTGTGGTAAGCGGTCGTGAAGGGCAGCTTGTGACGCTTCGCATAGGCGCGCGCGGCGAGACCGAGCGGGCCTTCCGTCGCGATGTGCAGCGCGTCCGGCTCGAACGCGTCGATGCGCTCCGCGACGCGGCGGCCCGGCATCAGCGAGAGGCGGATTTCAGGGTACGTGGGGCAGGGAATCGTCCGGAATTCGAGCGGCGTGAGCAACTCCACGCGATGTCCCAGCGCGGTGAGTTCCTTCGTCGTCTGCGTGAGCGTGCGCACGACGCCGTTGACCTGCGGCTGCCATGCGTCGGTAACGATCATGATTTTCATCGGTTCGGCCCTGGGTTGGTGTCGCTTGAAGGTTTCGGCGCAGTGTTCAGACCGTCGCGCGCGCCCGCGTGGCGCGTTGCGAAGGCGAGCGCATGACGGTCCAGTAGACGATCTTCAGTTCACCGTCGTAAGTCTCGACGAGCGCCGACAGGCTCTCGACCCAGTCGCCGTCGTTGCAGTACAGGACGCCGTCGATGTCGCGAATCTCGGCCTTGTGGATGTGTCCGCAGACGACGCCGTCGCAGCCGCGGCGGCGCGCTTCGTCGGTCATCACTTTTTCGAACTGGGAGATGAAGTTGACGGCGTTCTTCACCTGGTGTTTCAGGTATTGCGACAGCGACCAGTAATTGAAGCCGAGTTTCGTGCGCACGCGATTGAACCAGCGGTTCAGGAGCAGGATCATCGTGTAGGCGGTGTCGCCGAGATAGGCGAGCCACTTCGCATGCTGGATCACGCCGTCGAAGAGATCGCCGTGAACGATCCACAGGCGCTTGCCGGCGAGCGTCGTGTGGAACGCTTCGCCGCGCACGTGAATGTCGCCGAACGCGAGGTCGCAGAACTGGCGCGCGGCTTCGTCGTGATTGCCGGGGATATAGATGACCTGGGTGCCCTTGCGCGCCTTGCGCAGGATCTTCTGCACGACGTCGTTGTGCGCCTGCGGCCAGAACCAGCCCTTGCGCAACTGCCAGCCGTCGATGATGTCGCCGACCAGGTACAGGTACTCCGACTCGTGATGACGGAGGAAGTCGAGGAGATAGGGCGCCTGGCAGCCGCCCGAACCCAGATGGATGTCCGACAGCCAGATGGTGCGATAGCGTTGGGGCGCGTCGGTGGAGTCGTCGTCGTCATCGTGACGGGAAGACGCGAGACGCGGATCGACCGGGCTCGACGACGCGCCCGATGATGCGGAGGGCGGTGAGTCGGTGGATTCGGAGCGCAGGGTGGGCCCGGCGCGCAGCTCGCCGTTGCCGAAGCGAAAAGGAGACGATGTCAGTTCAACAGGCGGATCGATTGCCGGGCGGACAGACGAGGTGTAGGCCATTGGCTCGCGCATCGGGTTTCGGTATGCGCATTGCGCCATGCGGCCATGACCGAGCCGTGACAGTCACGAGAAGTTCTTATTACTTGACAGCCGCCTGGGCCGTGACGATGCGGGTGCCGGCGAGCCGGTCGTGCAGGAACTGACGCGCCGGATCGAGGCGCACGGCGGCGGCCCACAGCACGATCCACGCGGCGAAGACGGCGAGCGTCTGGGGCACGGCGAGGGAGAAGAGCGGATGCAGCGCGAGCGGCGGCAGGAACCAGAGCCACGCGAGCACATAGCGCACGAATGCGCGCGCGGGCCGAAGAGGCTGACCGCGCGTATCGACGAGCTTGAGACGCCAGGTTTTCATTGGCAGCGTCTGGCCGCCGTGGGTCCAGAAGTACACGAAATACGCGGCGAGCACGATGCCGATCCACGCCATCAGCCAGTTGTGATGCGTGAGGCCGTTGCGTTGCTGCGTGAGTGTGCTGAACAGATAGCCGGCGATGAACACCACGCCGAACAGGATGACGCTCTCGTAGAGCATCGTGGCGAGCCGGCGGCGCAGCGTGGGCGCGCGCAGCGGGTCGGCGGCGGGGATCACGGGCGGGGCGCTCACGAGCCGCTCACGAGCCGTTGTACATCGAGGGCGCCTGTTGTGGCGATACCGGAATCGGCGTGGCCGGCACGATGCTCGCGGCATTCGGAATGGCCGGCTGAACCGGCGCGCCGGACGCGGGCGCCGCCATGCCGGGCGCCGCACCCGAACCGCCTTCCGCGTGCGCGCCGGCATGACCCTGCTCGCGCGCGGTGACGATCCGGTTGATGTCCTTCACTTCGGTCTTGCCGGTGGGCGGCGCGGAGACGACGTTGCCGCGGCGCGTGCGCTCGGTCGCCGCCAGCTTTTTCTTCTGCTCCTCGGACAGCTTCTGGTAAGCATCCCAGGCCTTCTCGCGCTTCTCCAGCGGCACCGATTTCGACACCTGGTAGTTCTCGCGCGCGACCTTGCGCTGGTCGGGCGTGAGTCGCACCCACTCTTCCATGCGCTGATGCAGATGCTTCTGCGCATCCGGCGACATGCGATGAAACCGCGAGGCGATCTTGAGCCACTTCTGCTTGCGTTCGTCGGAGAAGGAATCCCACTGCGTGGCGAACGGCGCGAGCGCGACGCGCTGGGCGTCGGTCAGATGATTCCAGGAAAGCGGGCTCGTGGAGGCAGCCGCAGCGGCGCTGCCATCCGGCGACGTGGCCGAACCGCCGGCCGGCGCGGCCGCAGCCGAAGGCGCGGCGGGAGTGGCGGAGTAGAAGCGCGGATAGGTTGCGGCGAACGCGACCAGTCCCGCAATCGCGCAACCAAAGACAATCGCGAGACCGCGCTTGTAACTCACCCGAAAATTCCCCCGCTTGGTTCAGTGCTGCTTGGTTCAGTGCTGCTTGGTTCAGTGCTTAGTGATTGCGCGTCAGATACGCGTTGAAGCCGTGGTCCAGATAGGCGTCGATGGGCAGGCTGTCGCTCATCATGGCGGCGTCGATCTCGGCCAGTTCGGCGCGGCGCTGCTGGTCTTCCCAGTACGCGATGCCGGCGATGCCGATGATCAGGGCCGCCAGCGGCCACGCAAGCCCGAGACCGCCCAGCCGCGCGAACAGGCCACGCGCGGGCGGTTCCTCGCCGGAGCCGCCCGTGGTGAACGTAGCGCCCGCGCTGGCGAAGGCCGGCGTGAACGCGGGCGCGCTGACGGCCACCGCCACCTTCTCGGGCTTCTTGCGGGCGATTGCCGCGCGGCGGGCGTCCCGCAACCGGTCGACGGTGGCAGCGGGAAGGCTGGCGGTGTTTTCGTCGAGCGCGCGGGCGATCTTCAGCGCGAACTCGTTTTCCTTCGTTTCAAGTGCGGAACTCATAGCGTGATCCCTTTGGCTTTCAGGGCTTGAGCGAGAGCGTGCGTAGCGCGGGAGCAATGTGTCTTCACGCTGCCCTCGGAGCAACCCATCGCGGCGGCCGTCTCGGCGACATCCATATCCTCCCAGTAACGCATGAGAAAAGCTTCTCGTTGACGTGCGGGCAGTTTCTGGATTTCGGCGTCGATCAGATTGAGGACCTGCTCGCGCTCCAGCTGGTTCTCGCTGCTTTCGCTGCCGACCGCGCCGTCTCCGGATTCGAAGGTTTCGAGCGGGTCGAATTCGTCGTCGTCGGCGTTGCCGAAGGACGAAAACAGGCTGATCCAGGTGTTGCGCACCTTCTGGCGACGAAAATGATCGTGCGTCGCATTCTGGAGAATACGCTGGAATAAAAGCGGAAGCTCGGAGGGTGGCCGGTCGCCGTACTTTTCGGCCAGCTTGATCATCGCTTCCTGGACGACGTCCAGCGCCGCGTCGTCATCGCGAACGGTGTACACGGTCTGCTTGAACGCGCGTCTTTCGACGCCCGCCAGGAAGTCGGCGAGTTCCTTGTCTGAGGCCATCCGTTGGGACCCGGCGCAACGAATCTGCGTTCGAAGTTGCGTCAGGATTGCGTCGGTGAGGGATCGTGGAGTTCTGGGAAAACCTGCGAATCCTAGCAAAGTTTCGTGCAATTCGGCGGTTTCGGGATGTTTTGTTGCGGTTCTTGACGCTCGACCGGTGGTTTGCGCGTGCGGCGGGAACAGTGGCCAGCGCGCCGATTGCGGCACGATAAGCGGACATATGCGACAGGCTTGAAAGATTCTGGCCAGCGCGCGGCCAGAATGGAAACTTTTTACTTGACCCGCCCGTTGCGCCGCTGTTACATTTTCTGACTCGCATCATCCAGTGAAATGTCTGCTTTGAGGCGAGCCCAAGAAGCACGCCTGTCAAACCTAGACGCGCCGCTTGAACCCGAGCCATAAGCCCGGCAGAGAGCACCCGATCAATTTTTTGCCGAAAATTCGAAAGGTGATGAATGAACATGCCCAGCGCGGAATTCTCCACGTCGGATACGACCCCCTCTCCAGAAGCTGACTCCATCGGCGGCACCGTGCTCATGCGCGCCCTGGCCGATGAAAACGTCGAATTCATCTGGGGCTATCCCGGCGGCTCGGTACTCTACATCTACGACGAGCTGTACAAGCAGGACCAGATCCAGCACATCCTCGTGCGCCACGAGCAGGCCGCCGTCCATGCCGCCGACGCGTATTCGCGTTCCACCGGCAAAGTAGGCGTGTGTCTCGTGACTTCCGGCCCGGGCGTCACCAATGCCGTCACCGGCATCGCCACGGCCTACATGGATTCCATTCCGCTCGTCGTCATCAGCGGCCAGGTGCCCACCGCGGCCATCGGCCTCGACGCTTTCCAGGAATGCGACACCGTCGGCATCACGCGTCCGTGCGTGAAGCACAACTTCCTCGTGAAGGACGTGCGCGACCTGGCGGAAACCGTCAAGAAAGCCTTCTACATTGCCCGTACCGGCCGTCCCGGCCCGGTGCTGATCGACATTCCGAAGGACGTGTCGAAAGCGCCGTGCAAGTACGAGCCGGTCAAGAGCGTGTCGCTGCGTTCGTACAATCCGGTCACCAAGGGCCATTCCGGCCAGATTCGCAAAGCGGTGCAGTTGCTGCTGTCGGCGAAGCGTCCGTACATCTACACCGGCGGCGGCATCATCCTGGCCGACGCGGCGCGCGAACTGAACCAGTTCGCCGACCTGCTGGGCTACCCCGTCACCAACACGCTGATGGGCCTCGGCGGCTATCGTGCCTCGGACAAGAAGTTCCTCGGCATGCTCGGCATGCACGGCACGTACGAAGCCAACATGGCGATGCAGAACTGCGACGTGCTGATCGCCATCGGCGCGCGCTTCGACGACCGCGTGATCGGCGACCCGAAGCATTTCGCCTCGTCGCCGCGCAAGATCATCCATATCGACGTCGATCCTTCCTCCATTTCGAAGCGCGTGAAGGTGGACATTCCCATCGTCGGCGACGTGAAGGAAGTGCTGAAGGATCTCATCGAGCAGTTGCAGCACGCGGAGCACGGCCCGGACACCGCCGCGCTCAAGTCGTGGTGGGACGAGATCGAAGGCTGGCGCGCGAAGGATTGCCTGGCCTACGACCGCAAGAGCGAGATCATCAAGCCGCAATACGTGGTCGAAAAGCTCTGGGAACTCACCGACGGCAACGCCTTCGTGTGCTCGGACGTCGGCCAGCATCAGATGTGGGCCGCGCAGTTCTATCCGTTCAACAAGCCGCGCCGCTGGATCAACTCGGGCGGCCTGGGCACGATGGGCTTCGGCCTGCCGGCGGCGATGGGCGTGAAGATGGCCTATCCGGACGACGAAGTGGTCTGCATCACCGGCGAAGGCTCCATCCAGATGTGCATCCAGGAGCTCTCGACGTGCAAGCAGTACAACACGCCCGTCAAGATCATCTCGCTGAACAACCGCTATCTCGGCATGGTGCGCCAGTGGCAGCAGATCGAATACAAGAAGCGCTATTCCAGTTCGTACATGGACGCGCTGCCTGACTTCGTGAAGCTTGCCGAAGCGTTCGGCCACGTCGGCATCCGCGTCGAAAAGACCGCGGACGTCGAGCCGGCGCTGAAGGAAGCACTGCGTCTCAAGGATCGCACTGTATTTCTCGACTTCCAGACCGATCCCACCGAAAACGTATTCCCGATGGTGCAGGCAGGCAAAGGCATCACGGAAATGCTGCTCGGGTCTGAGGATCTCTAACGCGGGTTTGTCTCGCGAGGCTCGTGCGCGCCTGTCTTCACAAAGGACATGCGCGGCGCGCGGGTTTTTCGGGCAGGCGCCATTCTGGAAACACATCGGGAAACATGAACATGAAACACATCATCTCCGTTTTGCTGGAAAACGAACCGGGCGCGTTATCGCGCGTCGTGGGGCTGTTTTCGGCACGCGGCTATAACATCGAAACGCTGACGGTGGCGCCGACCGAAGACAGCTCGCTGTCGCGGCTGACCATCGTCTCGATTGGCTCGGACGACGTGATCGAACAAATCACGAAGCACCTGAACCGCCTGATCGAGGTGGTGAAAGTGGTCGACCTGACAGAGGGCGCCCACATCGAGCGCGAGCTGATGCTCATCAAGGTCAGGGCGGTCGGCAAGGAACGCGAAGAGATGAAGCGCATGGCGGACATTTTCCGCGGCCGCATCATCGACGTGACCGAGAAGACCTACACGATGGAACTGACCGGCGCGTCCGACAAGCTCGACGCGTTCATCCAGGCGCTCGACGCCACGGCGATCCTCGAAACGGTTCGCACGGGCAGCTCCGGCATCGGCCGGGGCGAGCGCATCCTCAAGGTGTAACGGCGGGTGTAGCGGCGCGGTTCATCTCTTCAGCAGCACACGTAGCGCAACCTATTTCAACGCATCATCAGGACTCAAGGAACCACCATGAAAGTTTTCTACGACAAGGACGCCGACCTCTCCCTCATCAAGGGCAAGCAAGTCACCATCATCGGTTATGGCTCGCAAGGCCATGCACACGCGCTGAACCTGAAGGAAAGCGGCGTGAACGTGACGGTCGGCCTGCGCAAGGGCGGCGCATCGTGGAGCAAGGCCGAGAACGCCGGCCTCAAGGTGAAGGAAGTGGGCGAAGCCGTGAAGGGCGCGGACGTCGTCATGATGCTCCTGCCCGACGAGCAGATCGCCGAGGTGTACAAGAACGAAGTGCACGCCAACGCCAAGCAAGGCGCAGCGCTGGCCTTCGCGCACGGCTTCAACGTGCACTACGGCCAGGTGATCCCGCGCGCGGACCTCGACGTCATCATGATCGCGCCGAAGGCCCCGGGCCACACCGTGCGCGGCACGTACCAGCAAGGTGGCGGCGTGCCGCACCTGATCGCCGTGGCACAGGACAAGTCGGGTTCGGCACGCGACGTCGCGCTGTCGTATGCGGCGGCCAACGGCGGCGGCCGTGCGGGCATCATCGAAACGAACTTCCGTGAAGAGACCGAAACCGATCTGTTCGGTGAGCAAGCGGTGCTGTGCGGCGGTACGGTCGACCTCATCAAGGCCGGTTTCGAAACGCTGGTGGAAGCCGGCTACGCGCCGGAAATGGCGTACTTCGAGTGCCTGCACGAACTGAAGCTGATCGTCGACCTGATCTATGAAGGCGGCATCGCGAACATGAACTACTCGATCTCGAACAACGCCGAATACGGCGAGTACGTGACGGGTCCGCGCATCATCACCGAAGACACGAAGAAGGTGATGAAGGAAGTCCTGAAGGACATCCAGACCGGCGAGTACGCGAAGAGCTTCATCATCGAGAACCGCGCCGGCGCGCCGACGCTGCAATCGCGCCGCCGCATCACGGCCGAGCACCAGATCGAGCAGGTCGGTGCAAAGCTGCGCGCGATGATGCCGTGGATCGCGAAGAACAAGCTGGTCGACCAGTCGAAGAACTAAGGTCTTTCGCCAGTCACGCTTCTTGCTGCATCAAAAGCCGTCCGGACGCCCTTGGCGCCGGGCGGCTTTTGTTATCCTACGGTTTTAAAAAACACAGAACCCGTTCATGAACTATCCTCATCCGATCATCGCCCGCGAAGGCTGGCCGTTCATCGCCATCGCGGCTGTCGTCGCCATCCTCGTGCAGGCGATGGGCGGCCTGGGCTTCGCCTGGATCTTCTGGCTGATCGTGATTTTCGTCGTCCAGTTCTTCCGCGATCCGGCGCGTCCCATTCCCTCGCAGGCCAACGCCGTGCTGTGCCCGGCCGATGGCCGCATCGTCGCCGTGGAAACCACGCACGATCCGTATGCCGGCCGCGAAGCGCTCAAGATCAGCGTGTTCATGAACGTGTTCAACGTGCACTCGCAGCGTTCGCCGGTGGATGGCGCGATCACCAAGGTGCAGTACTTCCCGGGCGCGTATCTGAACGCGGCGGTGGACAAGGCATCCACCGAGAACGAGCGCAATGCCGTCGTGCTGCAGACGGCTGCCGGTCACACGGTGACGTCGGTGCAGATCGCCGGTCTCATCGCGCGGCGCATCCTGTGCTACGTGCATGTCGGCGAGCCGCTCACGCGCGGTCAGCGCTACGGTTTTATCCGCTTCGGCTCGCGGGTCGATGTCTATCTGCCGGTGGGAAGCCGTCCGCGCGTGTCGATTGGCGAAAAGGTTTCGGCCTCGTCGACGATTCTCGCCGAGTTCGCGGAATAACGCGGAGGTTCCATGGCGGCATTCAAACCACGCCGTAATCGCGTGTCCGGCGCTTCGCCGCGCGCGTTCCGCCGCAACAAGGCCGTGCAGGACGTGGGCGCGGTCGAAACGCGCCGCGCCAAGCGGCAGCAATTCCTCAAGAAGCGCGGCATCTATCTGTTGCCGAACGCTTTCACCACGGCCGCGCTGTTCTGCGGCTTCTTTGCCGTCGTGCAGGCGATGAACGTGCGCTTCGAGATCGCGGCCATCGCCATTTTTGTCGCGATGGTGCTCGACGGCATGGATGGACGCGTCGCCCGCATGACGCACACGCAGAGCGCGTTCGGCGAACAGTTCGACAGTCTTTCGGACATGGTGTCGTTCGGCGTCGCGCCGGCGCTCGTGATGTACGAATGGGTGCTGAAGGACCTGGGCCGCTGGGGCTGGCTCGCAGCATTCGTGTATTGCTCGGGCGCGGCGCTGCGGCTCGCGCGCTTCAATACGAATGTCGGCGTCGTCGACAAGCGCTTTTTTCAGGGCTTGCCTTCGCCGGCGGCGGCGGCGCTGATTGCCGGCTTCGTGTGGCTCGCCACCGATAACCGCGTACCGCTCAAGCTCGTGTGGCTGCCGTGGGTGGCGTTCGCGCTCACCATCTACGCAGGCGTCACCATGGTGTCGAATGCGCCGTTCTATAGCGGCAAGGCGCTCGACGTGCGCTATCGCGTGCCGTTCGCCGGCGTGCTGCTGGTGGTGGTGGCGTTCGTGCTGGTGTCGTCGGACCCGCCGGTGATGTTGTTCTGCCTGTTCGTGTTGTATGGCCTCTCGGGCTATATCTGGTGGGGGTATCTCGCAATGCGTGGCCGGCCGAACCCGGCACGCAGTTCGCAGCGGGATCATTGACGCCGTGCTGATCGTGTTTGCCGGCTTGCCGGGGGCAGGGAAGAGCACGATCGCCGCGGAGCTCGCGAAGCGGCTTCGCGCGGTGTACGTGCGGATCGATTCCATCGAGCAGGCGATCCGCGACTCGGGTGGTCTGCCGAATGGCGCCGATATCGGACCGGCGGGCTACGTCGCCGCTTGCCGGATCGCGGCCGATAACCTGCGCGCAGGACTGACGGTGATCGTCGATTCGGTGAATCCGCTGAACCTCACGCGCGATGCGTATCGGGAGGTCGCGCGGCAGGCTGGCGCGACGTGTCTCGACATCGAGGTTGTGTGCTCGGACGTGGCGCTGCATCGGTGCCGAGTGGAAACGCGCGTCGCGACCGTGCCCGGCCTCAAGCTGCCGACCTGGGATCAAGTCGTTAAGCGCGACTACGAAGCGTGGGATCCGCCGCCGCTGCGGCTCGACACTGCGCATTGGACGGTCGCGCAGTGTGTAGAAGAGGCGCTGGCCGCTGTGTACCGAACGTGAGGGCGCCAAATGCGAAAAAGGCGATGGACCCATAGTCCATCGCCTTTTTTCACGCCCGCGTGGCGCGGATCAACCCGCGACCAGCGTGCCGTTCTCGACTCGCACGCGCTGACCCTGGCCAAACGGCGGCGCGTTCTTGTAGGTGAAGTAGCGCGTGTGGCCGTTCTCCATGCGCACGCGGACCGAATAATCGGTATCGCTGCGGACGTGCTTCTCGACCGAGTTGCCGGCAAGACCGCCGCCGAGCGCGCCGAGCAGGGTCATCGCGGTACGTCCGCCGCCGCGTCCGAACTGGTTGCCGACCACGCCACCTGCCACCGCGCCGCCGACTGCGCCAATCCCCGTACCATGGCCTTCGTGCTTGACCGCCGAGATGGCTTCGACGGTGCCGCAAGTCGAGCAATAGGCCGGATGTTGCGGCGGTTGCTGCGCGTAGGAGGGTTGAGCAGGCTGTGGTTGTTGCTGGGCGGCCTGTTGAGCCGCTTGCTGCTGGGCGGCTTGTTGCGCGGCCTGCTGCTGCGCTGCTTGCTGAGCGGCCTGCTGCTGAGCAGCCTGCTGCTGCGCTGCGGCCGATTGCTGCGCCGGGCTGGGCGCGGCCGAATCGACCACAGGCTGCTGCGCGACCGCAGCCGTTTGCGTTTGCGGATTCTGCGCCGAGTTGCTGCTTGCCTTCGGGAAGAGTCCCGTCATGGCCGCCGTGGCCACGAGGCTGGCGACGATCACCGCGCCCGCTGCCGTCGCGACAAGCGGATGCAAACGCCGCTGCTGCGGCTGCGCGCCGCTCGAAGCGGGCGAGGTGCTGAGTTTATTGGTCCCGTTATCCATTTTCTGAACCTCCTCTCGAGGCGAAGTGTCGCGGCCAGAGCCGACTGTTACGGCTGATTGTCGGGCAAACCCGGATTTTTCGCTTTTTCGGGTTGTAACAATTTCCCGGAATCGCACGGCGTGAAGAAAAGCACAACCGATGCCAGCCTGAAAGGCCTTCAGCAAAAGGACAGCTCGGGACAGTGCCTTGAAACTTTTACCCGCAGTAACAGAAAAAGCGTTCAGACGAAAAAAAGCGCGCCCGCAAGGGGCGCGCTTCGCGACCACAAAAGCAAAGAGAATCAGTCTTCGCGACGCAGATGCGGAAACAGGATCACGTCACGAATGCTGGGGCTGTCGGTGAGCAGCATGACCAGACGGTCGATGCCGATGCCGCAACCGCCTGTCGGCGGCATGCCGTATTCGAGCGCGCGGATGTAATCGGCGTCGAAGTACATGGCTTCCTCGTCGCCGGCATCCTTTTGGTCGACCTGCTTCTGGAAGCGCGCGGCCTGGTCTTCCGGATCGTTCAGCTCCGAAAAACCATTCGCGATTTCACGCCCTGTGATGAACAGCTCGAACCGCTCGGTGATGCCCGGCACAGAATCCGATGCGCGCGCAAGCGGCGACACTTCGATCGGGTAATCGACGATATAAGTCGGTTCCCACAATTGCGATTCCGCCGTCTCTTCGAACAGCGCGAGTTGCAGCGAACCCACTCCGGCGTTCAGGAAGGCAGGCTGATTCGGATCGACGCCGAACTTCTTCAGCTCCGTACGCAGGAACGCGCCGTCCGACAACTGCGCGTCGGTGTACTGCGGCGCGTACTTCTGAATAGCCTGGCTGATCGTCAGCCGATGGAACGGCTTGGCCAGATCCAGTTCGCGCCCTTGATAGGTGATGGTCGCGGTGCCGAGCGCGTCGATGGCCGCCTGGCGGATCAGCTGTTCGGTGAAGTCCATCAGCCAGCGGTAATCCGTGAACGCTGCGTAGAACTCCATCATCGTGAATTCCGGATTGTGACGCGGCGACACGCCTTCGTTCCGGAAGTTACGGTTGATCTCGAACACGCGTTCGAAGCCGCCGACGATCAGCCGCTTCAGATACAGCTCCGGCGCGATGCGCAGGAACATCTGCATGTCAAGCGCGTTGTGATGCGTGACGAAGGGCTTGGCCGCCGCGCCGCCCGGAATCGGGTGCAGCATCGGCGTTTCGACTTCCATGAAGTTGGCCTGCGCCATGAAATTGCGGATCGACGTGACGGCCTTGGTACGCGCCATGAAGGTCTGGCGCGATTCCGGCGTGACGATCAGGTCCACATAACGCTGACGATAGCGCGTTTCCTGGTCGGCGAGGCCATGGAACTTGTCCGGCAGCGGACGCAGGGCCTTCGACAGCAAGCGCAACTCCGTGCAGCGCACCGACAATTCGCCCTTGTTGGTGCGGAACAGCACGCCCTGCGCGGCGATGATGTCGCCCAGGTCCCACTTCTTGAAGGCGTCGTAGGTCTCGGCGCCGACGTCGGCGGGCGTCACGAAGAACTGGATCTGGCCGCTGCCGTCCTGAACCGTGGCAAAGCTCGCCTTGCCCATCACGCGCTTGAGCATCATCCGTCCGGCCAGCGCGACGGGCAGGGGATTCGCTTCGAGCGCGTCCTTGTCGGTGTCGGCGTAGCTGGCTTGCAGCGCAGCGGCCTGGTGCGTCGGGCGGAAGTCGTTCGGATAGGCGACGCCCTGCTCGCGTAGCGCGCGCAGTTTCTCGCGCCGCTCGGCCATGATCTGGTTTTCTTCCAGTTCGGGAGCGACGCCCGGTTGAGTCGGTTCGGTCATGATGGTGTGGCTTGTGTATGAGGCAAAGGCGCGGCGCAGTGAAACGAACCCGGCGCGGCCAGAAGGCCGCGCCGTCCGGGCAGGTCAGACGCCCTGTTTCAGGCTCGCGCTGATGAAGTCGTCGAGGTCGCCGTCGAGCACGGCGCGCGTGTTGCTCATTTCGACGCTCGTGCGCAGGTCCTTCACGCGGCTCTGGTCGAGCACGTAGGAGCGGATCTGATGGCCCCAGCCCACGTCGGTCTTGCTCGATTCGAGCTTGTCCTGTTCGGCCTGGCGCTTGCGCATCTCGAACTCATAGAGACGCGCCTTCAGCATCTGCATGGCTTCCGCGCGGTTGCGGTGCTGCGAGCGGTCGTTCTGGCACTGCACGACGATGCCGGTCGGCGCATGCGTAAGACGCACGGCGGAGTCGGTCTTGTTGATGTGCTGGCCACCCGCGCCCGACGCCCGATACGTGTCCGTGCGGATGTCGGCGGGATTGATCTCGATCTCGATGGAATCGTCGATTTCCGGATACACGAACACCGACGAGAACGACGTATGCCGTCCGCCCGACGAATCGAACGGCGACTTGCGCACCAGCCGGTGAATGCCGGTTTCCGTGCGCAGATAGCCGTAGGCGTATTCGCCCTCGACCTTGATGGTCGCGCTCTTGATGCCGGCGACGTCGCCTTCGGATTCTTCCAGCACTTCAGTCTTGAAGCCTTTGCGCTCGCAGTAGCGCAGGTACTGGCGCAGCAGCATGGCCGCCCAGTCGCACGCCTCGGTGCCGCCGGCGCCGGCCTGGATGTCGATGAAGCAGTTGTTCGGGTCGGCCGGGTTGGAGAACATCCGGCGGAACTCCATGTCCTCGACCCGTACCCGCAGGGCGTCGGCATCGGCTTCGGACGCGACCAGCGTGTCCTCGTCCTCTTCCTCGCGCGCCATCTCGAAGAGTTCGTTGGCGTCGCTCAGGTCGCCGTCGAGCGCGGTGATCGTCGAGACGACGCCGTCGAGCAGCTTCTTTTCACGACCGAGCGCCTGGGCGTTCTTCGAGTCGTTCCAGACGTTCGGATCTTCGAGTTCCTTGTTGACGTCGACTAGACGCGCGGACTTGGCGTCGTAGTCAAAGATACCCCCGTAGCTCGCCCGCGCGACGGCGCAGGTCAGCCAGAAGGCTTTCGATCGCGTTGAGACGTTCCGCTTCCATTGTCGATCTTCGGCTTCGTAAAAAGAGCAAATTATAGCCGATCGACCGCGTTTTCCCGCGCCGGACCGGCCGTGGAGGCCGTTTTCAGCCTGCGTGCTCTCAGCCCGCGTGCTCGACGATCATCTGCACCCGCGCGACGCCATTCCACGAATCACTGACCAGCCGGTACGCGACGGTGGCGCGCGGCGGCAGCGGATCGACGTGGTTGAACCAGATCGCGTTGAAGCGCTGGCGGCCGCGCAGCAGCGACAGCTTCAGGTGCTTGTCTTTCACGAGCGCCTGCGAGGCGACTTCGAATTCGCCGGAGAACGTGGGCGCCGGAAAGCCCTGGCCCCAGACGGCGGCGTCGAGCATCTCGACGAACTGCGGCGTGAAGTACGCATCCTCGAGTTCGCCATCGGTTTCGACGGTGCGCGCCAGCGCGTCCGCGGTCAGCCATTCGCGCCCGATTGCTTCGAACGCGGCGGTAAAGCGCGGGATATCGGCGGTCGCGAGTGTGAGGCCCGCAGCCATCGCGTGGCCGCCGAACTTGTGGATCAAGCCCGGCTCGCGCTTGCTGATGAGATCGACTGCGTCGCGCAAATGAAAGCCCGGGATCGAGCGGCCGGAGCCCTTGCAGAGCACGCCGCTGTCGTCGGCATGGGCGAACGTGAACGAAGGCCGGTGAAAGCGCTCCTTCAGGCGCCCCGCGACGATCCCGATCACGCCCTGATGCCAGCTCGCATCGTAGAGCGTGAGGGTGGCGCGCTCGCCGCAGTCGAGCGTTTGCAGTTCGGCCAGCGCCTGCTGCTGCATGCCCGCTTCGATTTCACGGCGCTCGCGGTTCATGCCGTCCAGTTGCTGCGCAAGTTCCCAGGCGCGGCCGATGTCGTCGGTGGTCAGGCATTCGATGCCGAGCGACATGTCCGACAGCCGGCCCGCCGCGTTCAGGCGCGGCCCGAGCGCAAAGCCGAGATCGAAACCCGAGGCAGTGCGCGCATCGCGGGCGGCGGCGCGGAACAGCGCCGCGACGCCGGGCTGCATGCGGCCCGAGCGGATCCGCTTGAGCCCTTGCGCAACCAGGATGCGATTGTTGCAGTCGAGCTTCACGACATCCGCGACGGTGCCGAGCGCGACCAGATCGAGCAGGCCGTCGAGGCGCGGTTCGGGCACATCCTGATTCTGATAAGCGCCGCGGCGGCGCAATTCGGCGCGCAACGCGAGCAGTACGTAGAACATCACGCCGACGCCCGCCAGGCATTTGCTCGGAAACACGCAGCCCGGCTGGTTCGGATTGACGATGGCGCGCGCAGCGGGGAGTTCGTCGCCGGGCAGGTGATGATCGGTCACGAGCACGTCGATGCCGAGCGCATTCGCGGCCGCGACGCCATCCACGCTGGCGATGCCGTTGTCGACCGTGATCAGCAGTTCGGGCAATCCGGACTTCGAGCGGGCCGCCAGTGCGACGATTTCCGGCGTCAGTCCGTAGCCATACTCGAAGCGGTTCGGCACCAGATAGTCGATGTTCGCGCCGAACATGCGCAGGCCGCGCACGGCCACGGCGCAGGCGGTGGCGCCGTCGCAGTCGTAGTCCGCGACGACCAGCATGCGCTTGCCGGCGGCGAGGGCATCGGCGAGCACGACGGCCGCGTCGTCGCAACCCTTGAGGCCGGCGGGCGGATGCAGGCGCTTGAACTCGGTTTCCACTTCGTCGGGCGTACGCACGCCGCGCGCCGCGTACAGCCGCGCGATGACGGGATGCAGCCCGTGGCGCGCGAGCGCTTCGGCATCGGCGGGGGAGGCGGCACGGGTAACGATTCGCGTCATTCGGAGAAGCCTTATTCGATGAGCAGCGCCGCGACCGGCCGGCGGCGCCAGAATTTGCGCAGGTCGCCGCGCGTGACGGTGAGCGTGACCGAACCGGTGTCGCCGCACAGCGTCAGTTCGAGGCGGCCGAGCGAGCCGTCGCTGAGCGCCTGGAGCGCCGGCGCGAACCACGTCTCTTCGAGCGTCCTGAGTGCGGCATTCCAGCGCGCCCAGTCCTGTTCGATGAACGGCGCCGAGAACGGATCGAGTTCGACGAGCGTCAAGCCGGACGTGTCCGCCTTCGACAGCGCGGCGAACGACTCCGGCGGCCGCGACGGTTCGATGCCCGCCGCCAGCGCCAGTCCGCGCGTGGCGGCGGCCTCCGAGAACACGCGTGCAAACGGGCTCGTCACCGGACGCAGCGCGCCTTGCGCGTGCAGCCAGATGGAGTTGATGGCGGGCAGGCCGCGCGACTCGCGTTCGAGGTTCAGCGGCTGTTCGAACCAGGCCATCTGCACTTCGTTCTGCAGCTTCATCCACGCGCGCGAACGCTCGCCGGTGCGGGCTTCGTGCGGCAGCCAGATTTCGATGTTGCGGCCCGTCGCGCGCAGCGGCGCCGCGCCGGCCAGCGTGCCCAGCGCCGCGCCCGACACGTACCAGCGCAAGGGCGTCGGCGCCTGCAACATCAGGCCCTGATCCTCGATTACCGGGCGCGCCAGTTCGAGCAGCACGCGTGCTTCCTCGGTATGCACGCCGAGCGTATCCGGATCGATCAGCACCAGATGATCGTGTGCGATCCGGACATGAACCGGCTCGATGCAGGCCCACGACGCATCACCGGGCGTGCCGCCGTCGGCGAGCAGCATGAAGGGGGCGAGCGGGGCATCGTCTGAATAGCGCTGATCGGCGGGCGTGACCGCGCCGAAACGTCGCGCGATCCAGCGTTCGTGCGGCAGCGTGCGCTGAAAGTCTTCGCCGATCACGCGTTCTTCGAGCGTGGCGCGGGCCAGCAGTCTGTCGAGGGCCGCGCCCTCCAGGCCATGCAGGGCGGTGGCGGCATCCGTCGCCGAGGGCAGCGCGAAGGGCAGCAGGAGATGAAGTGCGGGGCGTGCGTGAGCGGGCATGATGCCCGGCATTGTAGGGCAAAGCGCTTTTGCCGATGCCACGCGCGGCGTGATTTCGACTCGTCCGCGATGCAGGTTCGTGCGTCGCTTTCTTCATATATGGCAAACTTTCGCAAATTTCACGCGCGGGGCGGTGACATCGGCGTCTTGCGGGGCGGATGTGCGTTGATCGTCATGCATCCACCACGGCCGCGCGGGCGTATTCACACGGTGTGATCGGGGCACCGCTCCGGGGCGCCGCAACGCTTGACCAGCAGCAAAAAAGGACTCGCTTGAAACTTCCGTACGAATGGCAGATCGGCTGGCGCTACACGCGCGCCAGCAAACGCACCACAGGCAACGGCTTCATTTCGTTCATCGCGCTCGTTTCGATGGCGGGCATCGCGCTCGGCGTCGCCGCGCTGATCGTCGTGCTCTCCGTGATGAACGGCTTCCAGAAGGAAGTGCGCGACCGCATGCTGTCCGTGCTCGCGCACGTCGAGATCTTCTCGCCGTCCGGTTCGATGCCCAACTGGCAACTCACCGCGCAGGAAGCGCGCCGCAATCCGGAAGTGATTGGCGCGGCGCCTTATGTCGAGGCGCAGGCGCTGCTCACGCGCCAGGGCGCGGTCAGCGGCGTCGCGCTGCGCGGCGTGGAGCCTTCGCTGGAGCCGGAAGTCTCGGACATCGGCAAGGAAATGCGCGCCGGCAAGCTCACCGACCTCGTGCCGGGCGGTTTCGGCATCGTGCTGGGCAAGGATCTCGCGATGAACCTGGGCGTGATGACCGGCGACAAGATCACGCTGGTCGCGCCCGAAGGCACCATCACGCCGGCCGGGATGATGCCGCGCCTCAAGCAGTTCACGGTGGTGGGCATCTTCGAGTCCGGTCACTACGAGTACGACTCCACGCTGGCGCTGATCGAGATCAAGGACGCGGAAGCGCTGTTCCGCCTGCCTGCGCCCACCGGCGTGCGGCTGCGTCTGAAGGACATGCAGCGCGCGCCGCAGGTGGCGCGCGAACTGGCGAAAACGCTGTCCGGCGATCTTTACATCCGCGACTGGACGCAGCAGAACAAGACCTGGTTCTCGGCCGTGCAGATCGAGAAGCGCATGATGTTCATCATCCTCACGCTGATCATCGCGGTGGCGGCGTTCAACCTGGTGTCGTCGCTGGTGATGACCGTCACCGACAAGCAGGCCGACATCGCCATCCTGCGCACGCTCGGCGCGCAACCGGGCTCGATCATGAAGATCTTCGTCGTGCAGGGCGTGACGATCGGTTTCATCGGCACGGCGCTTGGCGTGACCTTCGGCTGCCTGATCGCGTGGAGCATTCCGTGGCTGGTGCCGATGATCGAGCATCTGTTCAACGTGCAGTTCCTGCCGTCTTCGGTGTATTTCATCAGCGAGCTGCCGTCCGAGCTCGTGCCCGGCGATGTCGCGAAGATCGGCGTTATCGCATTTTTGTTGTCGTCGCTCGCGACGCTCTATCCGAGCTGGCGCGGCGCGAAGATTCGTCCGGCGGAGGCGCTGCGCTATGAGTGATCTGATTCCCGCCGACAACGTGGTGCTGCACGCATCGGCCATTTCGAAGGCCTTCGTGCAGGGCGGCTTCAACGTGCCCGTGCTCAACAACGCCCAGTTGCAGGTGATGAAGGGCGAGAAGCTGGCGATCGTCGGCGCATCCGGTTCGGGCAAGAGCACGCTGCTGCACGTGCTCGGCGGCCTCGACGAACCGAGCGCCGGCAAGGTCTCGCTGCTCGGCAAGCCGTTCACCGAGCTGAAGGAAAAAGAGCGCAACGAACTGCGCAATCGCGCGCTCGGTTTCGTCTATCAGTTTCATCATTTGCTGCCGGAATTCACCGCGCTCGACAATGTCGGGATGCCGCTGCGCATCCGCCGCATGAGCGAGGAGGCGTCCCGCAAGGAAGCGCAGGAGATGCTGGAGCGGGTGGGCGTGGGGCATCGGGCGAAGCATCGGCCGGGTGAGCTGTCGGGCGGCGAGCGGCAGCGCGTGGCGATTGCCCGCGCGCTCGTCACGCGGCCTGCCTGCGTGCTCGCCGACGAGCCCACCGGCAACCTCGACAGCGGCACCGCGGACACGGTGTTCAACCTGATGCTGGAGCTGTCGCAGACGCTGGAGACGAGTTTCGTGATCGTCACGCATGACACGGATCTGGCCGCGCGCTGCGACCGCATCGTCCGCCTGCGCGACGGCGTGCTGCACGAAGAGCCGGTGGTGCCGGTCTGAGCGTTTTGGTGCGAGGAGGGCGTCATGTGGATCGATACGCACTGTCATCTCGATGCCGGCGAATTCGACGCCGATCGTGACGCCGTCGCCGAGACCGCGCGCGCGGCGAACGTCGCGCGCATCGTGATTCCGGGTGTCGGGCGCTTCAACTTTGGCGCGGTGCGCGAGCTGGCGCATCGGGTCGCGGGCGGGGCGTATGCGCTCGGCATTCATCCGCTGTTCACGCCGGGCGCCACCGACGACGACCTGCGCGTGCTGCGCGAGGACATCGCGGCGAGCATGGACGATCCGCGCTTCGTGGGCATCGGCGAGATCGGGCTCGATTATTTCGTGCCGACGCTCGACGACGCCCGCCAGCAGTTCTTCTTCAACGCGCAACTGAAGCTGGCGCGCGAGTTCGGCCTGCCGGTGATCTGCCACGTGCGCAAGTCGCAGGACAAGGTGCTGAAAGGCCTGCGCGTGCATGACATCCATCAGGGCATCGCGCATGCGTTCAACGGCAGTTTCCAGCAGGCCGAGGCGTTCATCGCGCAGGGCATGCGGCTGGGTTTCGGCGGCAACCTGACTTTCGAGCGCGCGCTGCAGATCCGGCGGCTCGCGACCGATCTGCCGCTCGACGCGATCGTGCTCGAAACCGACGCGCCCGACATCGCGCCCGCGTGGCGCTACAAGCAGCGCAACACGCCCGATCAGGTGGCGCGCATTGCGCAGGTGCTGGCGCAACTGCGCGGCATCGATGAAGCCACGCTTTCCCTAGGCACAACGGCCAGCGCACACGCGGCGCTGCCACGGCTCGCGCTCGCTTCCTCATAATCGTTGCGGCGGATGCAAAGAGGTTTGCGTTCGCGACGGCAATGAGGACGAGGAAGCGGTGCGGGCGATTCTGCTGGGATATGCGTTGGGCGTCGGATGGTTGCAGCAGCAGGCGCACTTGCCGGGCGGCTTCGGATGGCTCGTTTGCTGCGTCGGCTTCGTCATTGCGATAGGGCTGGGTATCGCGAAGCCGCGGCTGCGCGTGGCGAGCTTCACGATTGCTGCTTGCGTCGCGGGCTTGGCGTATGCGGCATGGCGAGCGGAAGTGCGCTTGCAGCGGCAGTTGCCGGTTGCCTACGAACAGCGGGATATCGAGCTGAGCGGTTTCGTGCGCGGCATGTCCGACGTGCGCGCCGACGGCACGCGTTTGCTCTTCGAAGTCGAATCGAATGGCGCGAGGCTCAAAGACTTTCCACGCGTCGTGCGCTTGCTGTGGATGCAGAAGGACGGCGTGCCGCTGCCAGCCCTCTACGCGGGTGAGCGCTGGCGATTGACTGCGCGCCTGAAACGCCCGCACACCGAAGCGAACTTCGCACTTCGGGATGGCGAAGCGAGCTTGCTGGAACGCGATATCCGCGCGACGGGCGTCATCTCCGCCACGCCTGCGCCGCAGCGTTTGAAGCCAGACGCGAGCGGGCCGCTGCTGGCGCTCGACCGCTTGCGCACGCGCTTGCGTGAGCGCATCGAAAGCGTGCTCCACGATGCGCCGCATCGAGGCGTCGTAGTCGCGCTCGCGGTCGGCGCGCAGAACGCCGTCAGCGACGAAGACTGGCGCGTGATGCGCGCCACCGGCACGAGTCACCTCGTCGCGATCTCCGGCTTGCATATCGGCTTCGTTGCGGGACTGGCGGGTTTGCTGTGTGGCTTCGTCTGGAAGCGCCTGAGACTGCGTGGCGTCCCCGCGCCGCTGATCGCGGCGGCGCCGAAGGTGGCGATGCTCGGCGCGGCCGCGTGCGCCGCGTTCTACGCCGCGCTGGCCGGCTTCAATGTGCCCGCGCAACGCACCCTGTGGATGCTGCTGATTGCCGGCTGCGCACTGCTGAGCGGCCGGCGGCCGGCGTCGTCGCTGGTGTTGCTGTGGGCGCTCGCGTGCGTACTGACCGCCGATCCGTGGGCGGTGACGTCGCCGGGCTTCTGGCTGTCGTTCGGTGCCGTGGCCGCGATTCTCTTCGCGCTCGCTTCGGCGGGCCGCGCCGCCTCCCGGCCGACGACGCAGGATGACGACGACATCGACCAATGGGATCGCGCCGATCCGAGTGAAGTAGGGCAGCGGCCCGCGCCGTCCTCCGGCGCGCGTCGCACTGTCGCACGTGTGCTTCACTTCATGCAGCGCTGCGCGCGTCGCGTGCGGCATCGGATGGCAGCCGGCGTGCGCGTTCAGTACGCGGTGACGCTCGCGCTCGCGCCGCTCACCGTCTGGTGGTTCTCGCAGATTCCCTTGCTCGGGCCGCTCGCGAACGCCTTCGCCATTCCATGGATCAGCGCACTCGTGACGCCCGCGACGCTCGCCGGCCTGCTGTTGCCCGCGCCGTTCGACGCGCCCGTGCTGCATGTCGCCCACGCCGCGCTCGCCGTGCTGTGCGATCTGCTCGCGCGCCTCGCCGCCGCGGCGCCCGCGTCGCTGTGGCAGTTGCCCCGGCCGGAGCCGTTCGCGCTGGCGGCGGCGTGCATCGGCGTTGCATGGGCATTGGCGCCGCCGGGCTGGCCGCTGCGCTGGGCCGCGCCGCTGACCTGGTTGCCGCTGCTCGCGACCGCGCCGCATCCCGCGCCGCCGGGCGCATTCCGTGTGACCGCGCTGGATGTCGGACAGGGCGCGGCGCTCGTCATCGAAACCGCGCATCATGCGCTGCTGTTCGACGCCGGTCCCGGCCCGGAATCGAACCATGCGGGCGAGCGCATCGTCGCGCCCTATCTGCTCGCCACCGGCGTGACCGCACTCGATGCGCTCGTCGTCAGTCATTCCGATTCGGATCACGCGGGCGGCGCGCCGGCCGTGCTGCGGACGGTCGCCGTGCGGCAACTGCTCGCCTCGCTGCCGGCGCAGGACGTGCTCTGGGCATCCGCTCGCACGCGCGGCATCGAGACGCTGCGCTGCGCGGCGGGCCAGCGCTGGCAGTGGGACGGCGTCGAGTTTCGCGTGCTGTGGCCGGAGCCTGCGCCGCTCACGGGCAAGCCCAACGGGCAGTCGTGCGTGCTCAAGGTGACGAGCGCGGCGGGGCGGGCGGCGCTCTTCACGGCGGATATCGAAGCCGACGTCGAACGCATGCTGATTGCGCAGGACCGCGACGCCCTGCGCGCCGACCTGCTGATCGCGCCGCATCACGGCAGCCGCACGTCGTCGACCGAGCCCTTCCTCGACGCCGTCGAGCCGCGCGCCGCGCTATTTCAGGTAGGCTATCGCAACCGTTTTCATCACCCGAATGCCAGCGTGTTCGCGCGCTACGGCCTGCGCGCCATACCGCTGTCACGCAGCGACGAAGACGGCGCAGCGCGCGTCGAGATCGGCGCGGACCTCACGCTCGAACGCTTCAGGCACACGCACGCCCGCTACTGGATGGGGCGCTGATCAGAACAAAAGGAACGGCACGGAGGCGTCCCCGCGTGAAAGACATCATCCAGTTTTCGCATGCGAACGGTTTTCCCGCATCGACCTATCGCACGATGTTTGCCGAACTGGCCGACGAATTCGAGATTCGCGGTATCGAATGCATCGGTCACGATCCGCGCTTTCCGGTTACGCAGGACTGGCCGCATCTGGTGGAACAGCTCATCGACGACATGAACCGCCAGCGCGGTCACGCCGACGGCGAACCCGCGAAAGTCTGGCTCGTCGGGCATTCGCTGGGCGGCTATGTCTCGCTGCTGGCGGCGCTGAAGCGGCCGAACTGGGTGAAGGGCGTCGTGATGCTCGATTCGCCGGTGATCGCGGGCTGGAAAAGCGGTTTGCTGCGCATCACGCAATGGACCGGACTGGACGAGCGGCTGTCGCCCGCCGCCGCCACGCGCAAGCGGCGCACGCACTGGGCGAGCCGCGACGAGGCATGGCGGCACTTCCACGCCAAGCCCGCCTTCGCGCGCTGGGACGAGCGCATGCTGGCCGACTACATCGACCGCGGCATGCGCGAAGCGCAGCCGGACGGCGGGCGCACACTCGCCTTCGACCGGCAGGTCGAATATCGGATCTATCGGACCTTGCCGCACACGCTCGGCGCGCGGCTCGCGCACGGCGCGCCGGTGCCGGTGGGCTTCATCGCGGGGACGCGCTCGCGCGAGGTGCGCCACGTGGGGCTCGGCATGACGCGGCGGGTCGTCGGCGAGCGGCTCGAATGGATGGACGGCAGCCATCTGTTCCCGATGGAACGCCCCATCGACACCGCCCGCGCCGTGCAGCGCATGATCACGTCGATGCGCGACGCCGGCTGACGCCGCGCTGACCGGCCCTATGCCGGCTTGTAAAAGGGCACGAGGCCCACATCGCCGTGCAGCGCATGATCGCGTCGATGCGCGCAGCCGTATTCCAGACATGAAAAAGGCCACGACGCCCGCCTGCCGCGCGGCGAAACGATCTCCCGGAAACCGGATGAAAACGCGCGCATTCGCAGCCCGTCCGGCGTCCAGGCACGCTTCGTGGGGCGCGGCCTTTACGGTATAATCCGTTTTTCCCGCGAGCATCTAGCGATGACCAAATATGTATTCGTCACCGGCGGCGTAGTGTCTTCCCTCGGCAAGGGTATTGCCGCCGCCTCCCTCGCCGCGATCCTCGAATCGCGCGGTCTGAAAGTCACCCTCCTCAAGCTCGATCCCTACATCAACGTCGACCCCGGCACGATGTCCCCGTTTCAGCACGGCGAAGTGTTCGTGACGGAAGACGGCGCGGAAACCGACCTCGACCTCGGCCATTACGAGCGCTTCATCAGCACGAAGATGCGCAAGGCCAACAACTTCACCACCGGCCAGATCTACGAATCGGTGATCCGCAAGGAACGCCGCGGCGAGTACCTCGGCAAGACGGTGCAGGTCATTCCGCACATCACCAACGAAATCCAGGCGTTCGTCGAACGCGGCGCGGCAGCGGCCACCTGCGGCCAGCCGGATGTCGCGATCGTCGAGATTGGCGGCACGGTGGGCGACATCGAATCGCTGCCGTTCCTCGAAGCCGCGCGCCAGATGAGCCTGCGCATGGGCCGCAACAGCGCGTGCTTCGTGCACCTGACGCTCGTGCCGTTCATCGCCACCGCCGGCGAACTGAAGACCAAGCCCACGCAGCACAGCGTGCAGAAGCTGCGCGAAATCGGTATCTATCCGAACGTGCTGCTGTGCCGCGCCGACCGCCCGATTCCCGACGACGAGCGCTCGAAGATCTCGATGTTCTCGAACGTGCCGGAAGACGCCGTGATTTCCGTGTGGGACGCGGACAGCATCTACAAGATTCCGCAGATGCTGAACGACCAGCATCTCGACGACATCATCTGCGAAGCGCTGAAGCTCGCGCCGCCGCCGGCCGACCTCGCGATGTGGGCGGACCTCGTGCAGAAGCTCGAGCATCCGAAGAGCGAAGTGACCATCGGCATGGTCGGCAAGTATGTCGAGCTCACCGAGTCGTACAAGTCGCTGATCGAGGCGCTGCGCCACGCGGCCATCCATACGTCGACCAAGGTCAACATCGAGTACATCGACTCCGAGCAGATCGACGCCGAAGGCACCGACGCCCTCAAGCATCTCGACGCCGTGCTGGTGCCGGGCGGCTTCGGCCGGCGCGGCACGGAAGGCAAGATCAAGGCAATCCGCTACGCGCGCGAATCGAAGACGCCGTATCTCGGCATCTGTCTCGGCATGCAGCTCGCGGTGATCGAGTTCGCGCGCGACGTCGCCGGTCTCGCGGATGCGAACTCCACCGAGTTCGATCAGGACACGCAGAACCCGGTCGTCGCCCTCATCACCGAGTGGTACGACCGCGCGGGCCGCGTCGAAAAGCGCAGCGAGGAATCGGATCTCGGCGGCACCATGCGCCTCGGTTCGCAGAAGTGCCCGATCAAGCCCGGCACCATGGCCGAGCGCATCTATGGCACGGATGTGAACGAGCGTCATCGGCACCGTTATGAAGTCAATAACCGTTTCGTGCCCCAGCTCGAAGCAGGCGGGCTTATCATCAGCGCCCGTACCCCGAGCGAGGACCTGCCCGAAATGATGGAGCTGCCGCACGCGCTGCATCCGTGGTTCGTCGGTGTGCAGTTCCACCCCGAGTTCACCTCGACGCCGCGCGACGGGCATCCGCTCTTCAAGGCCTTCGTCGAAGCCGCGCGCGCGCATGCGCAAGGCGCGGGTGCGACGTCGCAGTCCAAGGCGACCGCTGGAGCGCAAGCATGAAGCTGTGTCACTTCGAAGCGGGTCTGGACCAGCCGTTCTTCCTGATCGCGGGAACGTGTGTCGTCGAGTCGGAGCAGATGACCATTGACGTCGCCGGACGGCTGAAGGAAATCACCACGAAGCTCGGCATTCCGTTCATCTACAAGTCGTCGTTCGACAAGGCCAACCGCAGCTCGGGCAAGTCGTATCGCGGCCCGGGCATGGACGAAGGCCTGCGCATCCTGGGTGAAGTGAAGAAGCAACTGGGCGTGCCGGTCCTCACGGACGTGCATGCGGAAGAGGAAATCGAAGCGGTGGCATCGGTCGTGGACGTGCTGCAGACGCCCGCTTTCCTGTGCCGCCAGACGGATTTCATCCACGCGTGCGCGCGTTCGGGCAAGCCGGTCAACATCAAGAAGGGCCAGTTTCTCGCGCCGCACGACATGAAGAACGTGATCGACAAGGCACGCGACGCCGCGCGCGAAGCGGGCTTGTCGGACGACCGCTTCATGGCGTGCGAGCGCGGCGTGTCGTTCGGTTATAACAACCTCGTCTCCGACATGCGCTCGCTCGCGATCATGCGCGAGACGAACGCGCCGGTCGTGTTCGACGCCACCCACTCGGTGCAGTTGCCGGGCGGGCAGGGCACCAGTTCCGGCGGCCAGCGCGAATTCGTGCCGGTGCTGGCGCGCGCGGCGATTGCCACGGGTGTCGCGGGCGTGTTCATGGAGACGCATCCGGACCCGGCCTGCGCGAAATCGGACGGTCCGAATGCAGTGCCGCTGCATCGCATGGAAGCGCTGCTGGAAACGCTCATCACGATCGATCGCGCTGTAAAAAGCGGTCCGTTCCTCGAAAGCGATTTCAATTGAAATCGAGCGCAACCGCCATTGCAGTTTCGCGGTGAAGAAGTACGATAGCGGGCGCCCATGTCGGCGCCCGCATGCAGAACAGCGGTCACGTGATGTGGCCGTGCAGGAGGAGCGGGCCGTGCCTGATGTGTTCGAAGGCAGGGCCGTCATGACGAACCTGAAGCCGAACCTGAAGCCGGATTTGAAGCATTCAGCGGTCACGCACGCAGTATCGTGACCGCATGGCAGCGTCGGCCGCGCTTGTCATGAGTCGCGAAACGCCGTCGCGCCACTGAACCGGCGGGTCGTGCAGAAGAGCCGGGCGAAGCGCAGCAGGCGCGAGCGCCACGGCCAGTCCGGCCCCGCCGCGTCGTAACGCCTGACAGAATTCATCGTCATTTCTTGAGGAAACCATGAGTGCTATCGTAGATATCATCGGCCGCGAGATTCTCGATTCGCGAGGCAATCCCACTGTCGAATGCGACGTGTTGCTCGAATCGGGCACGATGGGCCGCGCCGCGGTGCCGTCGGGTGCGTCCACCGGTTCGCGCGAAGCCATCGAACTGCGCGACGACGAAGCCGGCCGCTACAACGGCAAGGGCGTGCTGAAAGCCGTCGAACACATCAACACCGAGATTTCCGAAGCCATCATGGGCCTCGACGCCTCGGAACAAGCCTTCCTCGACAAGACCCTGCTCGAACTCGACGGCACCGACAACAAGTCGCGCCTCGGCGCGAACGCGATGCTGGCCGTGTCGATGGCCGTCGCAAAGGCCGCCGCTGAAGAAGCCGGTCTGCCGCTGTACCGCTATTTCGGCGGCTCGGGCGCCATGCAACTGCCGGTGCCGATGATGAACATCGTCAACGGCGGCGCGCACGCGAACAACAGCCTGGACATCCAGGAATTCATGATCGTGCCGGTGAGCCAGCCGACCTTCCGCGAAGCACTGCGCTGCGGCGCCGAAGTGTTCCACGCGCTGAAGAAGATTCTGGCCGAGCGCGGCATGAGCACCGCCGTGGGCGACGAAGGCGGCTTCGCGCCGAACTTCGGCAGCAACGACGAGTGCCTGTCCACGATTCTGCAAGCCATCGAGAAGGCGGGTTATCGCGCCGGTGAAGACGTGCTGCTCGCGCTCGATTGCGCGGCGAGCGAGTTCTATCACGACGGCAAGTACCAGCTCGCGGGCGAAGGCCTGCAACTGTCGTCGACCGAATTCGCCGACTACCTCGCCACGCTGGCCGACAAGTTCCCGATCGTCTCGATCGAGGACGGCATGCACGAGTCCGACTGGGACGGCTGGAAGACGCTGACCGACAAGCTCGGCAAGAAGATCCAGCTGGTCGGCGACGATCTCTTCGTGACCAACACGCGCATCCTGAAGGAAGGCATCGAGAAGGGCATCGCCAACTCGATCCTCATCAAGATCAACCAGATCGGCACGCTGACGGAAACTTTCGCGGCCATCGAAATGGCCAAGCGCGCGGGCTATACGGCCGTCATCTCGCATCGTTCGGGCGAGACGGAAGATTCGACCATCGCGGATATCGCGGTTGGCCTGAATGCCGGCCAGATCAAGACCGGCTCGCTGTCGCGCAGCGACCGCATCTCGAAGTACAACCAGCTGCTGCGCATCGAGGAAGATCTCGGCGATATCGCGAGCTATCCGGGCAAGTCGGCGTTCTACAACCTGCGCTAAAGCTTTCGCCGCTTTAGTCGATAAGGGTTCGTCAGTCTTATTTCCAGCCCGTCGCCCTCGGCCAAACGTCTTTCGCCGCCGGGCGACGCTTCTTTCGGCTACTTGAATGCGGCTCGTCACTGTCGTTCTGATTCTGTTGCTGGCGCTGATCCAGTACCCGCTCTGGTGGGGCCACGGCGGCTGGCTGCGCGTGCACGAATTGCAGCAGCAGCTCGGGCAGCAGACGGACAAGAACACCACTCTGCGCTTGCGTAACGAGCGGGTGCAGGGCGAGGTTCAGGATCTGCAGAACGGCACGTCGGCGGTCGAGGAACGGGCGCGCTACGAGATGGGCATGGTGAAGGACAGCGAGGTGTTCGTGCAGTTCGTCTCGCCGAATTCCACTGCGCCCGTCAACTCGGCCAACGTGCCGGGCATGAGCGGGTCGACGCGCGGTCAGGTGTCGTCGGCGCCGTTGCGCGTGGTGCCGAATCCGGTGTCGCGCTCGAAGCAGGAGTTGCGCGATCTCGACCGCAAGGCGCAGAAGGACAAGGCGGCTGACGCGAAGAAGAAGCAGGGCGGCGCGCAGTAATACGCGGCGCGGTTCAGACAGACGAAAAAATGGCGCGGTCACTTCACGTGATCGCGCCATTTTTGTTTTCATGAGCCGTGTGTTGCCGCGCTCACCACCAGGTGCCGATGCCCACGCCCGTGCCCCAGTACGGTCCACCCCAGCCGCCGCTCGAATAGCCGCCGTACACCGAGACGGGTGCCGGCGCCGGTGCGTAGAACTGCGACATCGTCCGGGCGGCCTCGCTGGCCGTGGCGGCCTGCTGCGATTCGTTGAGCGCCTGCTTGTCGATGGCGTTGTAGCGGGCCATCTGCTGCTGCGGCGTCAGCGCCTGTTGCGGCGCGGGCGCGGTGTCGGGCAGACGGCTATAAATCGGCGAAGGGCCAGGCGGCTCCATCGCGCAGCCCGCGACGAGCGCGAACCCCGCGACGAATGCGAACAACCCCGTCAGCCGTTTCCAGTCGGGCAGTGCGGTTTTCATCTTGCGACCTCCAGCGGGCCGGACATCTGAACGGAAATTCAACCAGAACCTGCGGCGGGCTTTCCGTGAACCGCACCGCAGGCGACGCTTCATGGCCCCTTTTCAAGCCCTGTTTCGCCGACGCTCAATGCCGCCGGTCCGACGCCGGGCTCACGCCTTGTGAGAGCTCTTTCGCGACGAAAAGTTGCGCGACGTCCACCGGGTCGAAGTCATAACGCTGGTTGCAGAACTCGCAATGCACCTCGACGCCGCCACGTTCCGCGATCACGCTGTCCACTTCCTCGCGGCCCAGCATCTTCAGCATGCCGCCCACTTTCTCGCGCGAGCAGCTGCACTGGAAGCGCGCGGGCGCGGGATCGAAATGCTGGACGTTTTCCTGCCAGAAGAGCCGCTTGAACACAGTGTCCGGTTCTTCCTTCAGCAGTTCCTCGTTGGACAGCGTGCTGCCGAGATGGCAGACGCGCTGCCACGTATCGGCGTCGTGCTCGCCCGGATGCGGGACGATGCCGCCGTCGCCGGGCAGCTTCTGCAGCAGCATGCCGACCGCGCGATCGGTATCCGCGGCGAGCCACAGGCGCGTGTCGAGCTGCTCCGAGTGGTGCATGTAGTGCTCGAGCACCTCGGCCATCGACGCCAGCGGGCCGTGCTCGCCCGACAGCGGCACGATGCCTTGGTACGGCTGCTGGCCCGGCTTCTTGTCGGACGGATCGAGCGTGATCACGCAGCGGCCGCGGCCATGCTGGTTCAGCAGCTCGCTGAGCGACATTTCGTCCTTCAGTTCGCTCTCCGCGCCCTCGGCCAGCTTGGCCGTGGCACGCAGCGACAGGTTCGAATGGCACTGCACGACCAGCATCTTCACGGGGCCGTCGCCGTAGATCTGCATGACGAGCGTGCCGTCGAACTTGAGATTGGCCGACAGCAGCGCGCACGCCGCCATCATCTCGCCGAGCACAGTGCGCACGGCAACCGGATACTGGCGACGCGCGAGCACTTCCTGCCACGTCTGACGCAGCGAAACGATCTCGCCGCGCACCGGCGCCGCATTGAACATGAATTTTTGCAACTGGTCGTTCACAACGCTTCCTTGGGTGTTGAGACTGGCCCGGATGTCCGGGTCTCAGCCGATGCGCACGAGCTGCGCCTTGTAATATTCGCGCCGGTCGGCATAGCTTGCCGTGGCCCCGCGCATGCGGGCGATGTCCGCTTCGCCGATCTCCCGGACGGCCTTCGCCGGCGCGCCGAGAATCAGCGTGTTGTCCGGAAAGACCTTGCCTTCGGTGACCACGGCGCCCGCGCCAACCAGACAGTTGCGGCCGATGACCGCACCATTCAAGACCACCGCCTGAATCCCGATCAGCGAGCCTTCCTTGACGGTGCAGCCGTGCAACATGGCCTGATGGCCGACGGTGACGTCGTTTTCAATCGTCAGCGGAAAACCCGGGTCCGCGTGCAGCACCGCGCCTTCCTGCACGTTGCTGCCGCGCCCGACGACGATCGGCTCGTTGTCGCCGCGCAGGGCGGCGCCGGGCCACACGCTGGCGTTTTCCGCGAGCGTCACGCGACCGATGATGGTCGCCGTGTCCGCCAGAAACACGCTTTCGTGGATGGTGGGGGCGTCGTCGCCGAGTTTGTAGATGGCCACATTGTCTCCTGAGGCGTGGAATTGTATGAACGGGTGCGAACGGGGCGTGGCCGGGGCGGGTCCGGCGGCGGCGCTACAATGCGCGCCTGCCGGCTCGGCGGCCGACGTCGCTGCGCGCTGCGCGGGCGTGCGCCGGGATGACCATTTTAGCCGTTTGCACTGGATGCCCGCCGATCCTGAATTTTCCGGCATCCTCTCTCCAGACCGCCACCATGCACGAAACCACCACGCCCTCCGACACCGACGCCCGTCTTCTCGCGCTCGAGATCCTGCGCGAGCGCGATCCCGCTGTGAAGGCGTCGCGTACGCGCGCGCTATGGGACGCCGTGCACGCGCAGGCGGCGCGGATCGATCCGGCGAGTGCCCCGGCCGATCCCGGCGATCTTCCGGGCCGCCCGGTGCGGCCTGCGCTGGTCGAGCCGTCGGCGCTGAAGCGGCGCGGCATGCAGTCGGAGGCGGGGCGGGCCGTGCTGCTGCACGCGCTCGCGCACATCGAATTCAACGCGATCAACCTGGCCCTCGATGCCGTCTGGCGCTTCCCGGCCATGCCTCACGATTTCTATCTCGACTGGCTGAAAGTCGCCGCCGAGGAAGCGCATCATTTCTCGCTGCTGAGCGCGCGGCTGGCCGAATTTGGCCACGCATACGGCGATTTCCCGGCGCACGATGGCCTGTGGGACATGGCCCAGCGTACTTGTGGGGATGTACTCGGCCGCATGGCGCTGGTGCCGCGCACGCTGGAGGCGCGCGGGCTGGACGCGTCGCCGCCCATTCGCAAGCGGCTCGCGCAGGCGGGCGATCACGCTTCAGCAGCGATTCTGGACATCATCCTGCGCGACGAGATCGGCCATGTGCTGATCGGCAACCGCTGGTTCCGCTTTCTCTGCGACGTCCGGCAACTCGATCCCCACGTGACCTACGAACACCTCGCCGCCCACTATCACGCGCCACGGCTGCGCGGACCGTTCAACTTCGAGGCACGTCGCGAGGCGGGTTTCGACGAAGCGGAACTGCGCGCGCTCTCAGGTCTCGACGACGCGCCGCCGGTATAATCGAACGATCATCCGTTTTTATCTTGAAGAAGGCGGGAACATGAAGGAATCGCGCTCCGAATTCATCGATGCGCACGGCGTGCGGCTGCATGTGCGCCGCTGGGGTCCGCCCGATGCACCGATGCTCTTCATGCTGCACGGCTGGATGGATATCGGCGCGTCGTTCCAGTTTGTCGTCGATGCACTCGCCGGCGACTGGCAGGTGCTCGCGCCGGATGCGCGCGGGTTCGGCCTGTCGGACTGGCCGGTGGCCCGCAGCGGCGGCGGTCATTACCACTTTCCGGACTATCTCGCGGATCTCGAACGGCTTCTCGACCACTTCACGCCTGACGCCCCGGCGAATCTCGTCGGTCACAGCATGGGCGCGAATCTCGCGCTGCTGTACGCCGGCGTGCGGCCGGAGCGCGTGCGGCGCGTCGTCGATCTGGAAGGGTTCGGTTTGCCGGCGGCGCGCGCGTCGCAGGCGCCTGGCCGTCTGGCGCAGTGGCTGGACGACCAGCGCACGCCGCCAACACTGCGCAGCTACGCGAGCCTCGACGAAGTGGCCGAGCGCCTGATCCGCACCAATCCGCGCCTCGCGCCGGCCCGCGCGCGCCATCTGGCGCAGTTCTGGTCGCGCGAAGAAGCGGACGGACGGTTTCACCTGCTCGCCGATCCGGCACACAAGATGCGCGGACCGACGCTGTACCGTCTGGACGAAGTCAGCGCAACGTGGGCGCGCGTCACGGCGCCGGTGTTGCACGTCGAAGCGAAGGATTCGCCGACCCTCGCGGGCTTTGCCGGCCAGACGCCCGTCGCCGAGTTCAAGCAGCGCTTCGAGGCGTTTGCCGACTGGCGCGAGGAGGTCATCGACGACGCCGGCCACATGGTCCATCACGACCAGCCGGAACGAGTTGCGGCGCTGATCGCGGCGTTCTGTGCGTGAGCGCGCCCGCGTGTGACGATGGGACGCCATGCCCGGACTGTCATGCCATTAAACTAGAATGTCAGTGAACCGCGAGAACCGATGATGAACGCCGACCTGCATTGCCACTCCACCGTGTCCGACGGCCAGTTCGCGCCCGCCGAGGTTGCGGCACGGGCGCATGCGAACGGCGTGACGCTGTGGTCGCTGACGGATCACGATCAGATCGGTGGCCAGCGCGAAGCGCGCGCGGCGGCCGAGGCGCTCGGCATGGGCTATCTGGCCGGCGTCGAAATCTCGGTGACGTGGGCGGCGCGGACGGTGCATATCGTCGGCATGAACGTCGATGCCGAACACGAAGGGCTGCAAAGAGGCCTCGAATGCACGCGCAACGGCCGGGCGGCGCGCGGCGAGGCGATCGGCGAGGCGCTGGCGGCCGTTGGCATTCCGGACTGCCTGAAGGGCGCGCTGCGCTATACCGACGACCCCGACATGATCTCGCGCACGCACTTCGCGCGCTATCTGGTCGACGCGGGTTACGCGAAATCCACGTCCGAGGTGTTCGCGCGCTATCTCGGCGACGGCAAGCCAGGCTTCGTCGAGCATCGCTGGGCCAAGCTGGCCGACGCCGTGAAGTGGATCCGCGAAGCGGGCGGCGAGCCGATCATCGCGCATCCCGGCCGCTACGATTACACGCAAGTGGAGTTCGCCGCGCTGTTCGACGAGTTCATCCAGCTGGGCGGGCGCGCCATCGAGGTCGTGACGGGCAGTCACACGCCCGATCAATATCGCGAGTACGCTGACGTCGCGCGTCGCTATGGCTTCGAGGCATCGCGCGGATCGGACTTCCACGGCGCGGGCGAAGGTCGCGTCGATCTCGGCCGGCTGCCGCCGTTGCCGGACGACCTCACGCCCGTCTGGGAGCGCTGGCTGTAACGCGCCTTCGCGCGCGGCGCCTGCTTGGTTCCTGCGCTGTTCCCTGCGTGATTACTTTTTCGCGCGCACGGTCTTTGCATCACCCGTCTTATTCCGTACGCAGTTCGCGTACCGGCGCACCTGGGCGCGAGTTGCACGTGTGCCCGTGCCATGCGCGCGCAAACGATCGAAACAACAAGGCGTCGTCATGTCCCAATTCTTTCGCATTCATCCGGACAATCCGCAGCCGCGGCTCATCAATCAGGCGGTGCAGATCATCAAGGACGGCGGGCTCGTCGCCTTGCCGACGGATTCCAGCTATGCGCTCGCCTGCCATCTCGACGACAAGGACGCCGTCGAGCGCCTGCGACGCATTCGCGGCATCGACGACAAGCAACTGCTGTCGCTGCTCGTGCGCGACCTGTCCGAGCTGTCCAATTTCGCCCAGGTCGACAACCAGCAATACCGTCTCATCAAGTCGGTGACGCCGGGGCCTTATGTGTTCGTGCTGCAGGCCACCAAGGAAGTGCCGCGCCGGCTGTCGCATCCGTCGCGCAAGACCATCGGGCTGCGGGTGCCGGATCACACGATCACGCTCGGACTGCTCGAAGCGCTCGGCGAGCCGCTGCTCGCCTCCACGCTGATCCTGCCGCCCGACACCGAACCGCTCAACGACGCCGAGGAGATTCGCGAGCGCCTGGAAAAGCAGATCGAACTGGTGATCGACGCGGGCGCGTGTCCCGCGGAGCCTTCCACGGTGATCGACCTGTCCGGGGGGGAGCCCGTGCTCGTGCGCGCGGGGCGAGGCAGTCTCGAACCGTTCGGGCTCACGGCCTAGCGCCGCGCAGTGACGCACACGAGCACAACGCCCGCACAACGCCCGCATAAGTCCCGATTAAGTCTCATGCTTCATGCTGCGGCCGAGAGCGTGCGCGCACGGCCACACAGCGCGCCCGGAACCTTCCTGCCTGCTTGATACAATACCGCCCTATGGATTCTTCCCTGATACAGACCATCGCGGTCTACGCGCTCCCGGTGATCTTCGCGATCACGCTGCACGAGGCCGCGCACGGTTACGCCGCGCGCCTGCTCGGCGACAACACGGCCTACGTGCTCGGCCGCGTTTCCATGAATCCGATGCGCCATATCGATCCCATCGGCACGATCCTGATTCCCATCGTCCTGTATTTCGTGACGAGCGGCGCGTTCATGTTCGGCTATGCCAAACCGGTGCCGGTCGCGTTCGGCAACCTGCGCAATCCGCGCTGGGGCAGCCTCTGGGTGGCCGCCGCCGGTCCCGGTAGCAACTTCGTGCAGGCGCTCGTGTGGGGCGTAATCGCGGTGCTGCTCATGGTCTTTCACGTCGACGAACCGTTCTTCACGCGCATGGCGGCAGCAGGCGTCGGCGTGAATCTCGTGCTCGGCGTGCTCAACCTGTTTCCGCTGCCGCCGCTCGACGGCGGCCGCGTGCTGATGGCGCTCCTGCCGGTGCGCGCGTCCATCGCGTTCTCGAAGCTCGAACCTTACGGCTTCTTCATCGTGATGGCGCTCGTCGTTACCGGCGTGCTGACGCGCTTCTGGCTCGGGCCGCTCGTGAGCGTCGGCTACGCGGCGGTATCGGCCATCCTGAATCCCCTCGCTTCACTCTTTCCATAACATCATGTTCCCTGACCGTATTTTCTCCGGCATGCGCCCCACTGGGTCGCTGCATCTCGGCCACTATCACGGCGTGCTGAAAAACTGGGTGCGGCTGCAGTCCGAATACCCGTGCTTCTTCGCGGTCGTGGACTGGCATGCGCTCACCACGCACTACGAGACGCCCGAGGTCATCGAGAAAAACGTCTGGGAGGTGCTGATCGACTGGCTGGCCTCGGGCATCGATCCGGCGCAGGCCACGCTGTTCATCCAGAGCCGCGTGCCCGAGCACGCCGAATTGTCGCTGCTGCTCGGCATGGGCACGCCGCTCGGCTGGCTCGAACGCGTGCCGACCTACAAGGAGCAGATCGAGAAGCTGAAGGAGAAGGATCTCGACACTTACGGCTTCCTCGGCTATCCGGTGCTGATGGCGGCGGACATCCTGCTGTATCGCGCGTCGCTCGTGCCGGTGGGCGAGGACCAGGTGCCGCACGTCGAGATGACGCGTGAAATCGCGCGCCGCTTCAACTATCTCTACGGCCGCGAACCGGGCTTCGACGAAAAGGCGATGGAAGCCGCGAAGAAGCTCGGCGGCAAGCGCTCGAAGCTGTATCACGAACTGCGCGTCGCCTATCAGCAGGAAGGCGACGACGAAGCGCTCGAACAAGCGCGCGCGATGCTGCAGGAATCGCAGAGCCTCTCGATGAGCGACCGCGAGCGCCTGTTCGGCTATCTGGAAGGTTCGCGCAAGATCATCCTGGTCGAGCCGCAGGTGCTGCTGACGGAAGCGTCGCGCATGCCGGGCCTCGACGGGCAGAAGATGTCGAAGTCCTATGGCAATACCATCGGTTTGCGCGAGGACGCGGCGACCATCGAACAGAAGGTGCGCCGCATGCCGACCGACCCGGCGCGCGTGCGCCGCACCGATCCGGGCGATCCAGACAAGTGCCCGGTCTGGAAGCTGCACGAGGTCTATACCGACGAGACGGTCCATGCGTGGGTGCAGAAGGGTTGCCGCAGCGCGGGCATCGGCTGTCTAGAATGCAAGCAGCCGGTGATCGAGGGCATCCTGCGCGAACAGCAGCCGATGCTCGAACGCGCGCAGAAATACATGGACGATCCGTCGCTGCTGCGCGCGATCGTTGCGGACGGCTGCGACAAGGCCCGCAAGTTTGCCGTGGAGACGATGCGCGACGTACGCGAGGCCATGGGCCTGTCCTACAACTGATGGACAGTGTGGCGAGCGTCTGGATCACGCGCTGGGCGCATCTGATCGCGGCCGGCGGCGCGGTGCTCGATGTCGCCGCGGGCAGCGGGCGCCATGCGCGCTGGCTGGCGGCGCGAGGGCATCGCGTGCTGGCGGTGGATCGCGACGCGCAGGCGCTCGAGTCGATGGCGTCGGAGATTGGCATCGACACGTTGAACGCCGATCTCGAAGACGGTTCTACTTGGCCGCTTTCCGGCCGAACGTTCGATGCAGTCGTCGTCACGAACTATCTGCACCGGCCGTTGTTCGGCGCGCTGGTCGGCTCGCTTGCGCCGGGCGGCGTGCTGCTTTACGAAACCTTCGCGGCGGGCAATGCGAGTGTGGGCAAGCCGTCCAATCCGGCGTTCCTGCTCGCGCCTGGCGAACTGCTGGACGCCGTGCGCGGACCGTTGCGCGTGATCGGCTACGAAGACGGCTTTCTCGATGAACCGCGGCCGGCGTATGTGCAGCGCATCTGTGCGGTCCGCGAGGCAAATCAGCTCACGATTGGTAACACACCCCCGGGTCCGCCGCGTTACGCGTTGCACGGCTAATCCGCTACAATCGCGAGAGATCGCGTTTCGCGGCTAAATTCACGATTAAATTCATAGAGTTTCATGACAAACGGCACAAACGGCACCAGCGGCACCCACCAGGGCGGTCTTCAGATCCGCGGCAGCATTCCTGCCATCGTTACCCCGATGCACGATGACGGTAGTCTCGATCTGCCGGCGTTCCGAAAACTGGTGGACTGGCATGTCGAACAGGGTTCGAACGGTCTCGTCGTCGTGGGCACGAGCGGCGAATCGGCCACGCTGTCGGTCGAGGAACACATCCTGATGATCCAGACGGCCGTCGAACACGCGGCCAAGCGCTTTCCGATCATCGCGGGCGCGGGCGGCAACTCCACCGCCGAAGCCATCGAACTCTCGAAGCACGCGAAGAAGGTCGGCGCCGACGCCACGCTGCAAGTCGTCCCGTATTACAACAAGCCGACGCAGGAAGGCATCTATCGCCATTTCAAGGCGATCGCGGAAGCCGTCGACCTGCCCGTGATCCTCTACAACGTCCCCGGCCGCACGGTCGCGGACATGAGCAACGAAACCATCCTGCGCGCGGCGCAGGTGCCGGGCATCATCGGCGTGAAGGAAGCGACCGGCAACATCGATCGCGCCGCGCAACTGATCAAGCACGCGCCGGCGCACTTCGGCATCTACAGCGGCGACGACCCCACGGCCATCGCGCTGATGCTGCTGGGCGGCCACGGCAACATCTCGGTGACGGCCAACGTCGCGCCGAAGGCCATGAGCCAGCTGTGCCGCGCCGCGCTCGAAGGCGACGCGGTCACTGCACGCCGCATCCACATGCAGTTGCTGTCGCTGCACAAACAGCTCTTCTGTGAATCGAATCCGATTCCGGCCAAGTGGGCGCTCGCCGAACTGGGCCACATGCAGCATGGCATCCGTCTGCCGCTCACGCCGCTCGATGCGCGCTTCCACGACGTCGTGCGCGACGCGCTGCGCGAGTCAGGGCTGCTCGGCTGATCGCCTGCGGCGGCGCGCCATGGTCACACTCACGTGATCGCCGCGCCGCCGCAAGTGATCGACATGAACCACTGCCTCCATCCTCAACCCACGCTCCTTGGCCTCATCGGCCGGTCCCGATGAACCGCTCGGCCCGAGCGGGATCCGCGCCAGGACCCAAGCGTCATCAGCAGCAACGAAGGACCTCATGAAACGTTCCGCTCTTCTTGTTCATGCAAAACGCCTGAGCGTGCTGTCGCTTGGCGCCAGTGCCCTGTTTGCCCTCGCCGGTTGCGATACGCTCAACGACTGGCTCGCGCCGGACCGCGTCAACTACAAGTCTGCTGAAACCGCGCCGTCGCTCAACGTGCCCTCGGACCTGACCACGGCCAACATCAGCCAGCGTTACGCCGCGCCGCCGAAGATCAACGCGCTGGGCGGCGCCGCCGAGCGCTCGGTCACGCCGGCCGGCAACGCGACGCTCGGTGTGCCGAACACGCAGGATCCGTACGGCATGCACGTCGAGAAGGACGGCGATCGCCGCTGGCTCGTCGTCGACGGCCGCTCGCCCGACCAGATCTGGGATCCGCTCAAGGAGTTCTGGCAGGAGAACGGCTTCACGCTCAAGACCGACGCGCCCGCTACCGGCATCATGGCAACCGACTGGGCCGAGAACCGCGCCAACATTCCGAGCGACTGGTTCAGGAACAGCGTGGGCAAGCTGATCGATTTCGCGTATTCGTCGGGCACGCGCGACATGTTCCGCACCCAGGTGGATCGCGCGCAGGACGGCTCCACGGACATCTCCATCACGCACAGCGCGATGGAAGAAGTGTTGACGGGACAGGACAAGACCGGCTCGCGCTGGGAAACGCGTCCGCGCAATCCGGAGCTCGAAGCGGCGGTCCTCACGAAGCTGATGCAGAAGTTCGGTCTCACCGAAGACCAGTCGAAGAAGCTGATCGCCGATGCACGGCCGGCCGGCGCGAAGGTCGCGGTGGATCCGGGCGCGGGCGGCACGTCGCTCGATCTCGCCGAGCCCTTCGATCGCGCGTGGCTGCGCGTGGGCCTGGCGCTCGATCGCACGAACTTCACGGTCGACAACCGCGATCGCGAGAAGGGCATCTACTACGTGCATTACTCGGACTCGATGGCCGAGCTCAAGAAAGACGGCCTGTTCGGCAAGTTCTTTTCGAGCAACACGCCGAAGCCGACGCGCCAGTTCCTCGTCAACGTGAAGCCGAAGGCGGACACGGTCACGCAGATCGGCGTCGTCGATGCGAACGGGCAGCCGGATACGTCGTCCGATGCGCAGCGCATCGTCTCGTTGCTTCACGCACAGTTGAACTAACACGCGTGCGGGACTTCAGTTGATCAAGGTTGCATCGTGAGATTCGCCAGTCTGGGCAGCGGCAGCGAAGGCAATGCATTGCTCGTCGAGGCGTCGTGCGGCACCACCACGACGCGCGTGCTGCTCGACTGCGGCTTCTCGGCGAAGGAGATCGAGCGGCGTCTCGCGCGGCTCGATTGCCGCGCCGAAGATCTCGACGCCATCGTCATCACGCACGAGCATACGGATCACATCGGCAGCGCGATGACGCTGGCGCGCAAGTTCTCGATTCCGTTGCACATGAGCTGGGGCACGGCGCGCGCGATCGGCGCCGATGAAGGCAAGGTCGAGCTGAACGTGCTGTGGGGCGACGAGCGGGTGGCCATCGGCGATCTGAGCGTGTTGCCCTACACCGTGCCGCACGATGCCCGCGAGCCGCTGCAATACGTCTTCTCCGATGGCGCCAGCCGTCTGGGCGTGCTCACCGACGTGGGCGTTTCAACGCCTCATATCACGGCCATGCTGAGCGGTTGCGACGCACTCGTACTCGAATCCAATCACGATCTCGCGATGCTCGCAGCAAGCCGCTATCCGCCTTCGCTGAAGGCGCGCATCGGCGGAACGCATGGACACCTGAATAACGATGCGGCCGCGGCCATTCTCGCTTCTCTGGATCGATCGAAGCTGCGTCATCTGGTAGCCGCTCATCTGAGTCAGCAGAACAATCAGCCGCATCTGGCGCAGGCGGCCCTTGCGGCGGTGTTGGGGACAGCGGAGATTGAAGTGGTCGTTGCCACGCAAGCCGAGGGCTTCGACTGGCTGACGCTATAGGGTTCTTTCAATACGCGCCATGCACGACATGAAGCACACTTAAAAAAAAAACCGGCTCGAGAGCCGGTTTTTTCGTTTGCAGGCCGCATTGAGCGGCCTGCGGGGGCATAGCGCCTGAAGCCTTACTGGCTTGCGCCCGATGCCGGAGCAGCAGCCGAAGCGGCAGCGTCCGAAGCAGCGCCAGCAGCCGAAGCTGCGTCGCTTGCAGCGGCCGAAGCGCTCGATGCTGCAGCGTTTGCGTCCGAAGCGGCAGCAGCCGGTGCCGAAGCAGCCGACGTATCGCTTGCAGCGCTCGGAGCAGCCGAATCGCTAGACTTGTTGCATGCAGCAAGAGCAACAGCAGCCAACAGGGATGCTACGAGGAGGGATTTCTTCATGATCACGTCCTTTTATGGTTAAAGGTAAGCAACAGCGCAAAGTACCGGTAATGTGTGCTCCAACACCGACCAGGGCCGCTGTGGAGACTCACAATTCTTTTTTGTGTGAGACTTCCTACGGCTTGGCCGGAAATTATAGGCACTTTCGCAACGACCGTCGATAAATCGGGGGCCGATACGTTGTCTTTCTCATACAAACTTTCATATTGCGGAACGCCGCATTCTAGCATCTGCAGCGTTCTGGAAGTCTCGTTGAGCCAAGCCTGTCAAGCCCAGACGCCCAATTGAATCCAGCCCGCACGATACCATTCGTGCAGCAACGCCGTCATTGTCGAATCGTCTGTAAGTGTTACAAAGCGTTTCGCCTCCAGATGCCTTGAATCGGCCAATTCAGGGAGCCACTTTTTCAGCTTCGACGATAACGATGCTGCCTCGCCATTTACGAAATATGACTTCTGGTCATAGAGCAAAATGGCCTTTCTATCCAGCCTTACGCCCGTCTTTTTTGCACGTTCAACGAAACGCGCTTCATTCAAAATGCGTTCAGGCGGGTCAAACACCACATTCGCCTTCGGCTCGCTCAGATAAGTGCCCAGAAACGCGGCAATGTCCTTTTCATCCCAGTCGATGTTCGCAAGGATCGCGCCTACACGCTCCTTCAGCAGTTGAGGCAGCGCGCCCGGGTTCGCCACGGGTTCCTGAGCGGGATCGCGATAACGCGCGCCGGCACGGGCGCCCTCGGCCGCTTCGCCTGCACGCTCGGCCAGGTGATAGAGGAACTGCGCCGTGAGTTCATGCTCCGAGGGCGCGCGAAAGCCGATGGACGCCGTCATGCATTCGCCTTCTGCAATGCCGTCGTGCGCGACGTGCGGCGGCAGATAGAGCATGTCGCCGGGCTCCAGCAGCCATTCCTCTTCGGGCTCGAAGTGCTGTAAAACTTTCAACGGCAATCCGGGTTTTAGCGAAAGATCGCGCTGTTTGCCAATACGCCAGCGACGCTTGCCATGCACCTGCAGCAGAAACACATCATAAGAGTCGAAATGCGGACCGACGCCGCCGCCATCGGTGGCGTACGAGATCATCAGATCGTCCAGGCGCGCGTCCGGAATGAAACGGAACTGGTTCATCAGTGCATGAGCGCGGTCGTCGTGCAGGTTCGCGCCTTGCACGAGCAGCGTCCATTCACGCTTTTTCACCGATGGCAGTTCGTCAGGCGCGAACGGCCCGTGCTCCATGTCCCATTTGTCGCGAAAATGAGTGATGAGACGCGACTCGACGTCGTCGAGATCGGCGAGCGCGAAGAGTTCGTCACGCGGCAGCGGAGCGGCAAGACCGGGGAATGCCTGGCGGATCAACAGCGGCTTTTTCTGCCAGTAGCGACGCATGAACTGAAGCGGCGTGCGGTTGCCCAACAGGGGGGTGATTTCGTTCGGCAAGGGCGCACGAGTGGGCCCGGGCGGGGTGGAACGGGGGGACGGACTGGCGTGGTGTGGCCGCTTGGGCATCGTATAATCGAGTCTTGTATCTTGGAGGATCCAATGAAAATTGCGAAAGACAAAGTCGTTTCGGTCGCGTACAAGCTATCGGATGCGCAAGGCAATCTGATCGAGGAAAGCGACGAGCCGATGGTCTATCTGCACGGCGGCTATGATGGCACGTTCCCCAAGATCGAGGAAGCGCTCGCCGGCCATGAAGCCGGCTTTGAAACGCTCATCCAGCTCGAGCCGCAGGACGCATTCGGCGAGTACGATCCCGAGCTCGTGAAGATCGAGGAGCGCAGCCGTTTTCCCGAGCCGCTGGAAGTGGGCATGCAGTTCGAAGGTACGCCTGAGGATGCAGACGACGAACTGGACTCGCTGATCTACACCGTCACTGACGTCGCCGAGGACAAGGTCGTGCTGGACGGCAATCATCCGCTCGCGGGCATGGCCTTGCGTTTCGCGCTGTCGGTGCAGGAAGTGCGTGACGCCACGGATGACGAGATCGAGCATCAGCACGCGCATGGCGCGGATGGACTGCAAGTCGTCGATGAAGACGACGAAGAAGACGATAACGAACCGCGCAAGGACGCGGGCCCGACGCTGCACTGAACGCGCGGCGCGAGACCACTCATTGATGAAGAAAGCGCAGCTTCGGCTGCGCTTTTTTTATTGGGTCGGCGTGGGCGAGTTCGGCGCCGCGCCGTTCTGCATGCTCGAGGCCGGCGTCGGATAAAGAGGCGGCAGCGACTGCGGCGGCGTCAGGATGGGCGGAAGATCGGACGCGGGCAAGGGCATAGTCGGCGGCGCGGGCAGGGCTTCGGGCAGGTCGTTGCGCGGCAGCGCGAGCGGCGTCGGTTGCGATTGAGGCGTCGGATACGCCAGGTCCGACGCGCTCGAAGGCGCACTGGTGTCCGCGTTGGCCGCTCCGTTCACGGTACGCACGCGCAGACGGAACGGCGGATGCCATTGCGCATCGGTCTGCACGTCGAGCCATTGCGATTGCGGCTTGCCGAACGCGATGGCCACGCGCGTCAGGTTCGTGACGATCAGCCCTTTGTCATTGCGCAGCGGCTGGTCGATATGAAAGCCGGCGGGCTCGGACGCATCCGTGCCGTGGATCACGATGACCGGCCCCCGAAACGTTTCGGCGGCCTTCACGAGACTGCGCTTGAGTTCGAGGAAGCCGTCGCGCGGCGGATTCGCGCGTGAAAAGCGCAGCCATGCAAAGCGCTCGCGCCGTTCATAGCGCGAGAAATCCGGATCGCCCTGCAGCAGGATGACGAGCGCACGCATGTCCGTGCGCCGCGCGGTCTCCGCCGCATGTTCGAGCCAGAAGCTGGTGGCGACAGCGCGGTCTTCGAACTCGCCGTTGCGTCCGCCCGCGGTCAGATAGTGATTGTTCGGACTCGGCACGTTCAGGCCGATGAACGCGACGCCCTGCGACTGCCAGCGCACGATCTCGCGAAAGGTGCGAAACCGCGCGACATCGCTTTGGCGCGACAGCGTGAGCGGCGTCTGGCCGAGCGCATTGGCGTCGGCGAAGAATAGCTGGCGGATGAAGTCGAGCCGTTCCACAGGGTCATAGGCACCTGCGTGAACCTGACCGCAGTCGGCCCAATCGTGCTGGCCCAGCAGGACGATCACCGGCGTGCGCGACGCATCCAGCAGATCATGGCGCGACTGATAGATGCTGTCGCGGCATGCTTCGGCGCTGCCCTTGAAATTGCCGTCGTAAACGATGAAAGCGATGTTGCTGTCGCGCCCGATGGCATCGAGCATGCGGCGCACCGGGGCTTCGTCAGCGGGGCGCGAGAGCGCGTTGGCGAGCACCGCAAAGCCGAGCGGCCCGCTGGCCTGCGCATGCCCGACTGCGCTCCACATGAGCGCCGCGAGCAGCACGGCCGCAGCCGTCAGACGGGACGCATGAGAGAGGCGCGATAATCCGGCACGCTCAACGCGCGTCATCCGGCGGCGCATTCGCCAGCTCGTGCAGTTCGTAGAGCAGATCGAGCGCGTCGCGCGGACGCAGTTCGTTCGGATCGAATCCGCGCAGCTTCGCCAACACCGGATGCTCGGGCGCTTCGACAGCTTCAGGCGCCTCCGCTTCGTCTCCATACGGCGCATAGGGCTGGCTCGCGAAGAGATCGAACTGGGGGGTGGGCTGGTTGATCGACTGCTGTTCGAGCAGCACCAGATGCTTGCGCGCCGCCCGGATCACCGCCGACGGCACGCCTGCGAGTTGCGCCACCTGCAGGCCGTAGCTCTGATTGGCCGGACCTTCGCTGACGGCATGCAGGAACACGATGCCATGGTCGTGCTCGACCGCCGAGAGATGCACGTTCGCTGCCTGCGCGAACTCGCTCGGCAGTTGCGTGAGCTCGAAGTAGTGCGTGGCGAACAACGTGTAGCAGGCGTTGTGCGTGAGCAGATGCCGCGCGATGGCCCACGCGAGCGCGAGGCCATCGAAGGTCGAGGTGCCGCGCCCGATCTCGTCCATCAGCACGAGACTCGACGCGCTGGCGTCGTTGAGAATCGCAGCGGCTTCGGTCATCTCCACCATGAAGGTGGAGCGGCCGCCGGCGAGGTCGTCGGCAGCGCCGATGCGCGTGAAGATGCGGTCCAGCGCGCCGAAGCGCGCGCGCTTCGCGGGCACGTAGCTGCCCACATAGGCCATCAGCGCAATCAGCGCGGTCTGACGCATGAAGGTGGACTTGCCGCCCATGTTCGGCCCGGTGATCAGCAGGAGCTTGCGATCCTGGCTCAGGCAGCAGTCGTTGGCGATGAACTGCTCGACCTGCGCCTCGACCACCGGATGTCGCCCTTGTTCGATATCGATGCCTGCTTCGGCCGAAAACTGCGGCGCGACCCAGTCGAGCGCGCGGGCGCGTTCGGCGAAAGCACACAGCAGGTCCATCTCGGCGAGCGCGCCGGCCACGCGCTGGCAGTCCGCGATGAAGGGCAGCAGGTTCTGCAGCAGCGCTTCATAGAGCGCGCGTTCGCGGGCGAGCGCGCGTTCCTGCGCGGACAGCGCCTTGTCCTCGAAGGTCTTCAGTTCGGGCGTGATATAGCGCTCGGCGTTCTTCAGCGTCTGGCGGCGGCGATAGTCGTCGGGCACCTTGTCCGTCTGGCCGCGCGTCACTTCGATATAGAAGCCATGCACCTTGTTGTACTCGACGCGCAGGTTCGCAATGCCGGTGCGCTCGCGCTCGCGTGTTTCGAGATCGATCAGGAACTGGTCGCAGTTCTCCGAGATGTCGCGCAGTTCGTCGAGATCGGGATCGTAGCCGCGCGCGATGACGCCGCCGTCGCGGATCAGCGCGGCCGGTTCGGGCGCAATGGCGCTCGTCAGCAGGTCGAGACATTCATGCGGCGGTTCGAGCGCGGCGCTGATGCGTTCCAGCGCGCTCGCCTGCGCCGACACCCCCGCGACCTGCACACGCAATTCGGGCAGCGCGGCGAAGGTGTCGCGCAAACTCGACAGGTCACGCGGACGCGCGGACAGCAGCGCGAGGCGCCCGGTGATGCGTTCGATGTCCGACACCCGGCGCAGCGCCGTGCGCAACGTATCCAGGCTGCTGGCGGCCGGTGCTTCGATGAGCGCGCCGATGGCCTGCTGGCGCGCCTGTGCGATGGCGGCGTCGCGCGGCGGGTGATGCAGCCAGTGGCGCAGCAGACGGCTGCCCATGGTCGTGCAGCAGGTGTCGAGCAGGGAGAACAAGGTGGGCGATTCCGTGCCGCGCAGCGTCTCGGTCAATTCGAGATTGCGCCGCGTGGCGGGATCCAGCCCGATGTATTCCGACTCGTATTCCACCTTCAGGCTGCGCACGTGGCGCAACTGCTGGCCCTGGGTCGCCGCCGCATAGAGCAGCAACGCGCCCGCCGCCCCGCACGCGCAGGTGAGCGTCTGCGCGCCGAAGCCGTCGAGGCTCGCGACATCCAGTTGCTCGCGCAGGCGCTGCGTGCCCGAGCCGACGTCGAAATGCCAGGCGGGCACCCGCGTGATGGCGACGTGGCTCGCGCCGAGATTGGTTACCCCGAGCGAGCTTTGCAGGTCCGTGATCGAATCCGCGACCAGTGTTTCGGCCGGACGGATGCGCTCCAGCGCCGCACCCACTTGAGCGGGCGCGACTTCCGCGAGGCGCAGCGCGCCGCTTGCCAGATTGAGCCACGCGAGCCCGACGCTCGTGACCACGCCGCGCCGGTTGTGAATGGGGCAGAGCGCAAGCAGGTAGACGTCGCTTTTGTCGGAGAGCAGGGCGGCGTCGGTCAGCGTGCCCGGCGTGACCACGCGCATGACCTTGCGTTCGACGGGGCCCTTTGACGTGGCCGGGTCGCCGATCTGCTCACAGATCGCCACCGACTCGCCGAGCTTCACGAGCTTGGCGAGATACTGCTCGCACGCGTGATGCGGCACGCCCGCCATGCGAATGGGATTGCCGCCGGACGCGCCGCGCTGCGTGAGCGTGAGATCGAGCAGACGCGCGGCTTTTTCGGCGTCCTCGAAGAACAGCTCGTAGAAGTCGCCCATGCGATAGAACACCAGCGTGCCGGGATGCTGCGCCTTGATGCGCAGATACTGCTGCATCATGGGCGTGTGTTGCGACAGGTCCGCAGGCGCGGCGGTTTCGCTGGAGGAGTCGGGAGTTGCCGTGTGATTGCCCATCATGCGTGCTGTGAAAGCCGGAACGTGCCGACGGCCGGACGCAACGTGCGCCCACCGCGGACGGCGGATAGCGGCGGTGGTGACCGGTCATGACCGGTTACCACCAACAGGGCATGAGTTTAACCTGTCGTGAAGGGCGGGCGGAGTCGGCCGATTGGACTAGTCCGGACGGACATGAGCTAGCTCGTTCAACGAGGCCGGCTGTATGCCGGTGATACGGTCACGCCGGCGCCGCCAAGTTGTTCGAGAAAGACACCGAGACCTCACCGAGACCTACAAGCAAGCCCCGCTTACGCAACCAGGGCCACTCGAAAGTGGCCCTGGGATGTGCCGCCTCAGGCCTGGCGCCCGGACGACGCTTGCGTTGTCAGCATTGTGGTCAGCGAGGTGTGACAACTGTTGCGCACACGATTCGAGTTTCAGATTTCTGAGTGTGCGCGGCATGCGCACACGCCCGTACACGGGCGATTGGACCGCCCGCCCGAAATCAGAAACCCTTTCGCCGAACCAGCGCTCTACGCACGCGCGGCCAGGAATCCCACCAGCAGCGCGAGTCCCGCCACCGCGCCCAGCGTGTGCCAAGGCTTGTCGTGCACGAATTCATCGGCATAACCGGCCGCGTCGCCGAGCTTGCCCGAGAACACGCTGCCCGCGCCGTTCATCTGCGAGCGCGCCGACTTCAGCTTGGCTTGCAGGTCGCGCCGCAGCTTGTCGGCGTCGATGTCCTTCGCGCCGTGAATCGAACTTTCCAGATCATCGAGCAGGCTGCGCAACTGGCTGCTGGCCGAATCGACCGCGTCGCTCGCACCGCGCACCGCGCGCTCGCCGACGTTGGCTGCGCCATTGATTTTGCTGTCGAGCGTCGAACGTGTGAACAATCCCATTTCCTTGCTCCTTTATTGACGTTGCCGAATAAGATTAGCGCCGGATTCGCCGCCTGCCACGATTTATCGCAACGGCCTGACGACCGTTCGTTTGGTACCCCGCGCAGGCTTGTCAACCGGTCACGCGCGGGGCCGGCGAATCCAGATTCATCGAATCAGCAAGGATCATTCCTCGACCATCGCGCCCAGGTCGACTTCGCGGTCGTTGCGGGCGTGGCGGCGCATCGCGAGCGCCATCATCAGGCAGACGAACAGACCGAAAACGACGATGATCCACTGCACCGGCACCTGAATGGTCAGCAGCAGCGCGTAAGCGCCGAGCATCGCCAGCACGGCGATATTTTGGTTGAAGTTCTGCACCGCGATGGAATGTCCCGCCGACAGCAGCGTAGCACCGCGATGCTGCAGGATCGCGTTCATCGGCACGATGAAGAAGCCGGACAGGCCGCCCAGCGCGATCATCAGCGGATAGGCCATCAGGATGTAGGCGGGCGCGAACCACGGACCGACATGCACGCCCGCGCCGGCCGGGAACAGGTCCTTGTTGTAGAAGGCCATCGCCACCGATACCGCGCCGATCAGCACGCCCACCGGCAGCACCTTCAGCGACTGGCGCAGCACGATCCACGCGGACGCCGCCGCCGCGCCGAGCGCGATGCCCACGCCCGTGATGCCCTGCAGCACGGCCGCCTTCGACAGCGACAGGCCGAGGTTCGCGTCGGCCCACTTGAGCACCAGCAGTTGCAGCGTGACGGCGGCGCCCCACAGCAGCGTCGTGACCCACAGCGCAATCTGCGCGAGCCGGTCTTTCCACAGCACCTTGAAGCAGTGCGAGAAGTCGTGCACGAGACGGGTCGGCTGGTTCAGCAGGTTCGGATAGCGTGCGCCGGTATCGGGAATGAACGCGTTGATCGCCGCCGCCGACGCGTAGATCAGCATCACGGTGAACAGCGCGGCGTGCGCGGCGGTGTGCACGAAGGGCAGGTGCGCCTGCGCCACCCAGTGCGTGACCATCTGGCTCACGAGCGCGCCGCCGATCACGGTGCCGAGAATGGTCGAGCCGACCGTCGCGGATTCGAGCCACGCATTGGCCGCGATCAGTTTCTGCGGCGGCAGGAGTTCGGTCAGGATGCCGTATTTGGCGGGCGAATAGGCCGCCGCACCGAGACCCACGACGCCGTACGCGATCATCGGATGCACGCCCGCGATCATCAGCGCGCAGCCGGCCGCCTTCAGCGCGTTCGAGATGAACATGACGTGGCGTTTCTGGAGCGCGTCCGCGAATGCGCCTACGAAGGGCGCGAGCACCACGTAGGAAATCGTGAAGAAGATTTGCAGCAGCGGCGTGACCCACGGCGCCGACTGCACGACGGCGAGCATGGCGATGGCGGCGATCAGGAGCGCATTGTCGGCGAGCGACGAGACGAACTGCGCGGCGATGATCGTGTAGAAGCCTTTTTTCATGACGGGCTCGATGGCAGGCTCGGCGCGCGGTCCCGAAGCGCAATGCCTGACGCGGACGGGATGCGCATCGCCCGATGCGGCCGGGGCAAAAGAGTGCATCGTAGCGGAGCCCCGCGATCGATGCAGACCCGGCGCGCGTGCGGAACGATGCGGAAAAAGCGGGGCGCGCCTGCGTTCGGCTTATTCGCCGGTCAAACGCGTGCGCGAATACATGTCGAGGATCTTGATCATCTGCGCGTAGACCTTCGGGTTCGCCGCGACGATCTCGTTCTTGAACAGGAAGTCCGACTCGCCCGTGTAGTTGCCGACCAGGCCGCCCGCTTCCGTGACGATCAGGCTGCCTGCCGCGACGTCCCACGGATGGATGCCCTGCTCGAAGAAACCGTCGAGCCGGCCCGCCGCGACGTTCGCGAGGTCCAGCGCCGCCGCGCCCGGACGGCGCAGGCCCGCGCACGACAGCGTCATTTCGCTGAACATGCGCATGTAGGCGTTGAGGCCCTGGCCGTCGCGGAACGGGAAGCCCGTGCCGACCAGCGCGTCCGACAGCCGGTCCAGCTTGCCGACGCGAATCCGGCGCTCGTTCAGATACGCGCCGCGGCCGCGCGAGGCGGTGAACAGGTCGTTGCGGGTCGGATCGTAGACGACGGCCTGCTGCACCACGCCCTTGTGCGCGAGCGCAATCGACACGCAGTAATACTGGAAGCCGTGGATGAAGTTGGTGGTGCCGTCGAGCGGGTCGATGATCCACTGGAACTCGGACTGGCGCTCGGTCTCGCCGGATTCTTCGGCGAGGATGGAATGGTCGGGATAGGCGGTGGTGAGCGTCTCGATGATCGCGGCTTCGGACGGCTTGTCGACTTCCGTCACGAAGTCGTTGTGCTGTTTCTTGCTGATCTGGATGCGGTCCAGGTCCAGCGATGCGCGGTTGATGATCTGTCCGGCGCGGCGCGCGGCCTTGACAGCGATATTGAGCATCGGATGCATGAGCGAAATCCTCTGGCCGCCTGCGCGTTCGAACGGACGCGACAAGCGAAAAAGTGGGCGACAACGACTGTCGACGAAAGACGAATTGAATAAGAGCGAGGCGGCCGCGAGACAGTCCGGAGTGAATCCGGCCGCCATTCACGACGCGCGAGGGCGCCATTTTACCCGAAACTCGGCGCCGGGCCGCGCTCGATGCGGCGGCATCATGCGGCCCGGACGTCGGACGGGCGGCAAAAGCGCGTTAACATAGCGGGCTCAACCGCTTTATTCCCAGCCTTTTTTCAGCACGAACCGCGCCTTGGACACCAACGATCTTTCCCCGCCCGCCGGAGGCTTCACCTCCACCCGCTTCGTCCTCGTCGAGCCGAGTCATCCGGGCAATGTCGGCGCGGCCGCGCGCGCGCTCAAGACCATGGGCTTCGCGCGCCTCGTGCTCGTCGCGCCACGGATCGCGGACGTCAAGAACACACCGGAAGCCATCGCGATGGCTTCCGGCGCCGATGACGTGCTTGCGTCCGCGCACGTCGTCGACACGCTCGCCGATGCGCTCACCGGCGTCCGCTGGTCCGTCGCGCTGACGGCGCGCACACGCGAATACGGCCCGCCGCAGATGCCGCCGCGTGCGCTGGCCGAGCGTGCGCACGAGTTCGTCCGGCACGGCGACATCGCGCTCGTGTTCGGCAACGAGCGCACCGGGCTCTCGAATGCGGACGTCGAACGCTGCAGCGCGCTCGCGCATATCCCGGCCAATCCGGCCTACAGTTCGCTCAATCTCGCGCAGGCCGTGCAGGTGCTGGCCTACGAACTGCGTCTCGCGTTCCAGGCGCCGGCCAGCCCGCTCGCGCTCGTGGAAACGGCGGAGCAGGGCGCATCGAACGATGAAATCGAAGGCATGTATGCGCATCTCGAAGAAGCGCTCGTCGCGCTGGCGTTTCTCGATCCGGCCCATCCGAAGAAGCTGATGTCGCGTATTCGGCAGATGTTCGCGCGCGCCGGACTCGAGCACGAGGAAGTCAATATCCTGCGCGGCATCGCCAAGCACGTGCTGCTGCAGGCGGGCAAGGATCGCAAGGGATAAGTCGAGGACCGGCCGACCGCATTCGCATCGTGGGCATCACGGCAGACTCCGCGCGCTCGCCCTACAATCGCCGGAAAACGGCCCGAGCCGATATAAGCTTTGCGCGTTCCGTGCTATGCAGGCCTCCGCCTGCCTGCACGGCGTGGCGCGGGCCCCGTCCCTGTCCCTCAATCGAGACCTCGCCATGTTCGACCGACTTCGCGAAGACATCGCCGCCATCCGCGAGCGCGATCCCGCTGCCCGCAGCGCATGGGAAGTCGCTACCTGCTATCCAGGGCTGCACGCCATCGTGCTGCATCGGTTCGCGCATGCATGCTGGCGCGGTCAATGGCGCTGGCTCGCGCGCTTCGTGTCGCAGGTCGCGCGCTTTCTCACCGGCATCGAGATCCATCCGGGCGCGACGCTCGGCCGGCGCGTGTTCATCGATCATGGCATGGGTGTCGTGATCGGCGAGACGGCCGAGATCGGCGACGACTGCACCATCTATCAGGGCGTGACGCTCGGCGGCACCTCGCTCACGCGCGGCGCGAAGCGCCATCCGACGCTCGAACGCGGCGTGATCGTCGGGGCGGGGGCGAAGGTGCTCGGCGGCTTCACGGTGGGCGCGGAAGCGAAGATCGGCTCGAATGCCGTGGTGGTGAAGCCGGTGCCGGCAGGCGGCACGGCGGTCGGCAATCCGGCGCGCATCGTGATGCCGGCAGTCGGCAGGAAGCCGGCCGAAACGCCGGCGCGCAACGGCTTCTGCGCCTACGGCATCACGCCGAACGCCGACGATCCGATGTCGCTTGCCATCCACGGCCTGATCGATCATGCCTCGACGCAGACCCAGCGCATCGACGAGATGGTCGCGGCGCTGGAGCGGCTTGGCGCGCGCATGGAAGCGTTGAATCCGGCGGACGGCGCCGCGCTCATCGACCTCAAGCGCCTGTGCACGTCGATGGACGGCAAAACCAGCGCCGCCGCCGTTCACACGGCGGACGCCGCGCGCTGACGCTTCACAGCGGCAACGCGCGCAGGCCCTGTTCGTCCAGACGCAGGTAGCCTCCGCGCGGCGCGGCGACATCGAGTTCCCAGTCAGGCAACACCCAGCGCACGCCCTCGACCTCGCGATGCATCGCCGGCCGGTGCGTGTGGCCGTGAATCAGCGTATGCGTGTGGCTCGCGATGAAGAGCTCGGACACGGCCTTTCTCGTGACATCGTATTTGGGCGCGGCGCCCGCCATGCGGCCTCCCTCGCTCTTCGTACGCATGCGTTGGCCGACGCCCATGCGCGTGTCGAGCGGCAACGCCAGAAACAGGCGTTGCGCGATGCGGTTGCGCGCGAGCGCACGGAAGGCCTGGTAGCCGCGATCGGCGGTGCAGAGCCCGTCGCCGTGCGCGAGCACGATGCGCTTGCCGAAGCCGGTGATGACGAACGGCTCGGGCAGCAGCATCGCACCGGCGTCCTTCATGAAGCGCGGCCCGAGCAGGAAGTCGCGGTTGCCGTGCATCACATACAGCCCGATACCGCGTTCCGACAGCGTATGCATCAGACGCGTCATGCGGCGCGCGAAAGCGGCGCGGGGGTGCGACGATGGCGCATCGAGGATGTCGTCGCCGATCCAGAATTCGAACAGGTCGCCGAGAATGAAGACGGAATCCGCCTCGTTCGCGGTGACCTCGACGAAATGCTCGAACGCCGTGACCGTGTTCGGCAGCGCCTCGCTCAAGTGCAGGTCGGAAATGAAAAACAGCGGGCGCGACTGTTTCGCCGCACCCGCTGCGCCGCGATCGAATGACGCGTTCGTAGCGATCATGCAATGACCGCGATCAGACCACCACGGCCTTCTCGATCACGACGTCGTCCGCCGGCACGTCCTGATGGAAGCCCTTCGAGCCGGTCTTCACCTTCTTGATCTTGTCGACCACGTCCATGCCCTCGACCACGCGGCCGAACACGGTGTAGCCCCAGCCTTGCGGCGTCGGCGACGAGTGGTTCAGGAAGTCGTTGTCCTTCACGTTGATGAAGAACTGCGCGGTGGCCGAATGCGGATCATTCGTGCGGGCCATCGCGACCGTGTAGTTGTCGTTCGCGAGGCCGTTGTTGGCTTCGTTGGTGATCGGCGCGTCGGTCGGCTTTTGCTTCATGCCCGGCTCGAAGCCGCCGCCCTGAATCATGAAGCCGTCGATCACGCGGTGGAACACGGTGTTGTCATAGTGTCCCTTCTTCACGTAGTTGAGGAAGTTTTCCACCGACTTCGGCGCCTTCTCAGCGTCCAGTTCGAGCTTGATGACGCCGTGGTTCGTATGCAGTTCGACCATGATTGTGTTCTCCAGGGTTCCAGATTGTTTGATGGGCCCGTGGCGCGGCGTGCCGTACCACGGACGCGAAGGGCGTTGCGTATTACTGCGAGACCACGCTGGCCGATTCGATCACGACCGGCTTCTGCGGCACGTCCTGCATCGGGCCGCGCGTAGTGGTCGGGCTTCCTTCGATCTTCTTCACGACATCCATCCCGCCGACGACCTTGCCGAACACGGCATAGCCGTTGCCGTCCGGGCTCGGATAGTCGAGACCCGCATTATCGACCGTATTGATGAAGAACTGGGCCGTGGCCGAATTCGGGTCGCTGGTGCGCGCCATCGCGAGGGTGCCCGTCAGGTTCTTCAGGCCGTTCTTGCTTTCGAGCGGAATCGGCGCGCGCGTGGGCTTCTCAGCAAAACTCGTGCTAAACCCGCCGCCCTGGATCATGAAACCCGGAATCACGCGATGAAAGATCGTGCCGCTGTATTGACCGGACTTCACGTAGCTCAGAAAGTTCGCCACGGTCTTCGGCGCCTTTTCGGGATACAGCTCGACCTTGATGTCGCCTTGCGTGGTCTTGAGGAGCACGGTGGGGTGCGCCGCCTGTGCGTTGGGCTGGGCGAACGACGGCGCGCTCGCGATCAGGGCAGCGCTCGACAGCGCCAGCATCAGGAATTTCATGAAGGATCGATCCTCGTGTGGTGAATGCAATGCGTCAGCCGCGGCAATCTGTTTGCGAAACGAGCGCGCCGGAGTCGTGCCGGAGGCGCGCCGGGATCGCACCCGAAGCGCCGCGAGGCGACAGCTTACCGTGCGCGCCGCGCCGGATGCCGAACCGGCGCGTGTCCAGCGTCGTGTGCTCAGTGCTGCGTGTTCAGTGCCGCGTACTCAAGGCTGCGTACTCAAGGCTGCGCGTTCGGCGCGATGTAGGGCGTGCTCGGCAGCGGGCTGCTCGGGCCGCCGAAGGGCGAGTAATCGTCGGGCGAGGGCATGGTCGAGGTCGCGCTGCTTCCTGATGTCGTCCCCGAAGTTGTCCCCGAAGCCGGCGCCCATTCGTCAGCCGGACCGCGCGCGGCAGCGGCCCCCGAGGCGCCCGATGCCGCCGCGGCCGCGGCCCCGCGCTTGCGCGCCGGCGGCGTATAGATGCTCTGGATCGCCGTGATGCGCTGCGCCGTGAGCGGGCTCTTCGAGCCGAGCGTCTGCGCGCGCTTGTACGACTCGCTCGCGAGCCGCAGGTACAGGTCGCCGAGATTGTCGTAGGCGAGCGCATAGCCGGGGTTCGCCTTCACCGCGGTTTCGAGCGCGACGCGCGCGTCGTCGTAGCGGCCCTTCTTCGCATAGAGCGCGGCCAGGTTGTTGTACGGCTCTGGCAATTCGGGATAGGCCTGCGTGAGCTCGGTGAATGCGGCGATGGCGTCGTCGTCGCGGTTCAGGCGGGCGAGCACGGTGGCGCGCTTGAACTTCGCCTGGACGTCGCGCGGATGGCTCGCGATGCGCGCGTCGAGTTGCGTGAGCGCCGCGCTCCAGTCCTTGTTCGCAATCGCCGAGTCGATTTGCGGCGTATCGTCGCGCGTGGCGGGCGAGGTCTGCGCGAACGCGGCGCCCGGGACGCCGATGCAGAGCGCAACCACGGCGAGCGAGCGCGCCGCGAATGCACCGAGGGTCGCGGGCACGAGCCTGCGGGAGAGTGGCGAAGCCATGCGCGCTGAGCGATGAGTCACTTGGGATCGATTCAATGAATGATGCTGCGAAGGATGCCGGAAAGCGGCGAAAGCGTGCGGCAAAAAACCGGCGGCCGCTTCGGCGCACGGACCGTGACGGAGTCTGAAACAATCCCCTCGGCGGGTGCTTCGAACGGGCTTGGCGCCCGGCCCGGAACGCGCCTTGCGAGGCCCGCTGCCCGGCCGCCTGGGGTTTTCATAGGCTCAAGTCCCGGTGTTATACTCCGACCCATTCTAACAAAAGGTCTGCACGTCCCGCGCACGCATCTTGCCCCTTGTCTCCGGGTTCGTTCCCGCGAGCAATGCATGCGGCGCCGAGTCCAGACTTTCCTTTGCCACTCGTGGCCGTGTCCGTCCAGGTCGCATGACCGTCGTGTTCGCGCTCGCGTGTGGGTCTCGTCCGCTCCCCGTACACGCCGCTCTCGTGCACGCCGTCCTTACCCGGCACACGGTGATTTCCGTTCTACGTTTTGCCTTCTATGAACTCGCTGCGCATCTACAACACGCTCGCCCGTGACAAGCAAACCTTCACGCCGCTTCGCGCCGGCGAGGTGCGCATGTATGTCTGCGGAATGACGGTGTATGACTACTGTCACATCGGTCATGCGCGCGTGATGGTGGTGTTCGACATCGTGCAGCGCTGGCTGCGCGCGCTCGGCTACAAGGTCACGTACGTGCAGAACATCACGGACATCGACGACAAGATCATTCGTCGCGCCGTGGAGAACAACGAGCCGATCAAGGCGCTCACGCATCGCTTCATCGAGGCCATGCATGAAGATGCGGCGGCGCTCGGCATCGCGCGGCCGGACCTCGAACCGCGCGCGACCGACTACATTCCGCAGATGCTCGGCATGATCGATGCATTGCAGTCGAACGGCTATGCCTACCAGGCGAAGGACGGCGACGTGAACTTCGCGGTGCGCAAGTTCGCCGACTACGGCAAGCTGTCCGGCAAGTCGATCGAGGACCTGCGCGCCGGCGAGCGCGTCGCCGCGAACGATGCGAAGGAAGACCCGCTCGACTTCGTGCTGTGGAAGCAGGCGAAGGCAGACGAGCCCGCCGATTCCGGCTGGGAGTCGCGCTGGGGCCGCGGCCGTCCGGGCTGGCACATCGAATGTTCGGCAATGGGCTGCACGCTGCTCGGCGATCAGTTCGACATCCACGGCGGTGGACAGGACCTGCAGTTTCCGCATCACGAGAACGAGATTGCGCAGAGCGAAGGCGCGACGGGCAAGACCTTCGTGAATTACTGGATGCACAACGGCTACGTGCAGATCGACAACGAGAAGATGTCGAAGTCGCTCGGCAACTTCTTCACGATCCGCGAAGTGCTGAAGAAATTCGATGCCGAAGTGGTGCGCTTCTTTATTGCACGGGCACACTATCGTTCGCCGCTGAACTACAGCGACGTGCACATCGACGACGCCCGCAACGGACTCACGAGGCTGTACACGGCGTTGAAGGATGTCGAGCCGGACAATCAGCCACTTGACTGGAACGAGCCGAACGCGCAGCGTTTCCAGTCAGCAATGAACGATGATTACAACACGCCGCTGGCGGTATCCGTGCTGTTCGATCTCGCGGGCCAGGTGAACCGCTCGCGCGACCCGGCGTCCGCCCGTCAGCTGAAGGGTCTCGCCGGCGTGCTCGGTCTGCTCGTGCGCGAGCCGCGCGTGTTCCTGCAGCAGGCCGCGGGCACGGGCGAGGCGCCGGGACTGACGCCGCAGGAGATCGAAGCGAAGATCGCCGGGCGCGTCGCCGCCAAGCAGGCGAAGAACTATGCCGAAGCAGACCGGATTCGCGCTGAATTGCTCGAAGCCGGTATTGCCCTTGAAGACAAACCGGGTGGGTCGACCGAATGGCGCCGCGTCTGAACGCGGACCTTCGAACCCTCTGATCGACTCACCAGGCAGGAGGCACGATGGCAACGGCCAGGAAGACGCCGGTCAAACGACCCGCGTCTGTTAGCGATGCGTCGCGCGCAATGAAGCGCACGCGCGTCGCGCGAACGGAAACACACGTGGACGGTCAGGCTGCAACGGACACGCGCAAGATCGACGGCGCGGGCGCGGTGAACGGCCGCAAGAGCGCGCTCAAGCGCGCGGACGGCGGCAAGCCTGCCATCGATGTGACGCGCGCCGCGAAAGCCGCGCCTGCGCGCACCAACGGTGCCGCAGGGTCCGCGCGCGCCGCTAAGGCCAACGGCCGCGCCGCGGACGACCCGCACGCGCAGGCGCTCGTGCCCGACACGCGCGAGGGCGAGATCGTCCGCAAGTCGCACGTCGTCACCGCCGACGCGGTGAAGCCGGTGCAGATCGGCGGCCTCACGCGCGAAGCCGTGCGTCCCGACTACTGGGATCGCGCGTGTGCAGACCTGATGAAGCGCGATCGCATTCTCAAGAAGCTGATCCCGAAATTCGGCGAGATTCATCTCGTCAATCTGGGCGATCCGTTCTCGACGCTCGCACGTTCCGTCGCGGGTCAGCAGATCTCGACGAAAGCCGCGCAGGCCATCTGGGAACGCGTGAAGACCGCGTGTCCGGAAATTCATCCCGCGCGCTTCATCCGGCTCGGCCACGACAAGTTGCAGGCGTGCGGCCTGTCGCGGCGCAAGGCCGAATACATTCTCGATCTCGCGCAGCATTTCGAGAACGGCGCGCTGCACGTCGACGCGTGGACCTCGATGGACGACGAAGCCGTGATCGCCGAACTCACGCAGATTCGCGGCATCGGCCGCTGGACGGCGGAGATGTTCCTGATCTTCAACCTGTCGCGCCCGGACGTGCTGCCGCTCGACGACCTCGGCCTGATCCAGGCGATCAGCGTCAACTATTTCAGCGGCGAACCGGTCACGCGCAGCGAGGCGCGCGAAGTGGCGGCGAACTGGGAGCCGTGGCGCACCGTCGCGACCTGGTACATGTGGCGCAGCCTCAATCCGATCCCGGCCGATCACTAGACACGACTCAAGGACGCGCGCAGGGGCGCGCGTGGCAGGCGCGCAAGGGTGAACTATCGTTGCTTTATAATCGATAGTTCCCGCGCGAATTTTAGAGGGACGGACGCGGTTAGAATACGCGCTGCCCGATGTTTCCCAGGACTCGAACACATGAAGACCACGTTTCTGGATTTCGAGCAGCCGATCGCTGAACTCGAAGCGAAAATCGAAGAACTCCGCTTCGTTCAGGACGATTCCGCTGTCGATATTTCGGAAGAAATCGAGCGGCTGTCGAAAAAGAGCCAGCAGCTTACGAAGGATCTCTACCAGAACCTGTCGCCCTGGCAGGTGTCGCAAATCGCGCGTCATCCGCAGCGTCCCTACACGCTCGACTACGTGAGCGAGCTGTTCACCGACTTCCACGAACTGCATGGCGACCGCTCCTTCGCGGACGACCTCGCGATTGTCGGCGGCTTCGCGCGTTTCAATGGCCAGCCGTGCATGGTGCTCGGCCATCAGAAGGGCCGCGACACGAAGGAACGCGCGCTGCGCAACTTCGGCATGCCGCGTCCGGAAGGCTATCGCAAGGCCGAGCGCCTGATGCGCACGGCCGAGAAGTTCAACCTGCCGATCTTCACGTTCGTCGATACGCCGGGCGCGTATCCGGGCATCGGCGCGGAAGAGCGCGGCCAGTCGGAAGCCATCGGCCGCAATCTGTATGTGATGGCCGAGCTCAAGACGCCGATCATCACGACGATCATCGGCGAAGGCGGTTCCGGCGGCGCGCTGGCCGTGGCGGTCGCGGACGTGGTCATGATGCTGCAGTTCTCCACCTATTCGGTGATCTCGCCGGAAGGCTGCGCGTCGATTCTCTGGAAGAGCGCGGCCAAGGCGCCGGAAGCGGCCGAGGCGCTCGGTCTCACCGCGCATCGCCTGAAGGCGCTCGGTCTCATCGACAAGATCATCAACGAGCCGCTCGGCGGCGCGCATCGCGATCCGAAGGGCATGGCCGCGCTGCTGCGCCGCGGACTCGCCGATTCGCTGCGCCAGTTCCAGGGCATGAGCGCGACCGAACTGCGCGATCGCCGCTTCGACAAGTTGATGGCCTACGGCAAGTTCAAGGAAACGATCCCGGGCGCGTAAGCGGCCTGAGGCATCTTTCCGCATCGCCATTCCTTCCTCACTCACGAATCCATCGTGACCTCCGACCGTGACACGCCCGCCGGCCGCCTCGTGATCGAGACGGTACGCGCGGCGGTTGCGGACGCGGCGCTTCCCGCACATGCTGTTCTTGCCGTCGCGCTCAGCGGCGGGCTCGATTCCACCGTGCTTCTCGATGCCGCCGTGCGCTGCTTCGGCGCGGCGCGGGTTGTCGCGTTCCATGTGCACCATGGGTTGAGCCTGAATGCCGACGCGTGGGACGCGCATTGCGAGCGCTTCGCGGCGTCGCTCGGCGTGAGCTATGCGGTGCGTCGGGTCGAGGTGGCGCGCGCGGGTGGCGAAAGCCTCGAAGCGGCGGCGCGCGACGCCCGATATCGCGCACTGGACGCTTTGTGCGACGAGTACGGCGCGGCTGCGCTGCTGATCGCCCATCACGCCGACGACCAGGCCGAGACCGTGCTGCTGCAATTGCTGCGGGGCGCGGGCGTCGCGGGTCTTGCGGCGATGGCCCCGCAGCATGCGAACGGCGCCGTCGCGCGTCTGCGACCGCTGCTGCGGCTGTTGCGCGCGCAGCTCGAACAGTATGCGCACGAGCGCGACCTGAGCTGGATCGACGACGAATCCAACGCCGACACCCGCTACGCGCGCAACGCGCTGCGGCACGACGTGCTGCCGGTGCTGGCGGTGCATTTTCCGGGCTTTCGCGATGCGCTCGCGCGCACGGCGTCGCATGCGGCGTCCGCGCAGCGTTTGCTGGATCAACTGGCGCGCATCGATCTCGCGCAGGCGGCGCATGACGACGAGCCGGATGCGCTCAGGCTCGACGCCTTGCTCGCGCTGGAACCCGAGCGCGCGATCAATCTGATGCGTCACTGGATTCGCGCGTGCGGGTTGCAGGCGGCATCGACGGCGCGCATCGCCGACATGCTGCGTCAGCTGCGCGACACCGCCGCCGCGCGCGACGGTCATGCGTTGCGGGTCGATCACGCGGGCCATTGCTTGCGTGCGTATCGCAACGCGCTCTTCTGGGAAACCGGCGACAGCGCCGATGCACCCGATCTCGACGCAGGCGCGAGCGCACCGAGAAACGCAGTGGAATGGGAATGGCAGGGCGAAGAAGTCTGGCGCCTGCCGCAATGGCGCGGCTCGTTCGTGTTCGAACCCGTGGCCGCGCCCGACGGCGACGTCGTGGGCGAGGGCGTGCTGCGCGCCGCGCCGCTCGTTGCGCGCTCGCGGGCGGGCGGCGAGCGCATGCGCGTGGCGGCCGAAGCGCCGAGCCGCACGCTCAAGAACCTGTTTCAGGAGCGTGGCGTACCGGCCTGGAAGCGCGACGTGCCGTTGCTGTTCATCGGCGAGGCACTGCTCTATGTGCCGCACCTCGGCGTGAACCGCGAGGCGGCGCCGGCCGCGGCGCACGGGCCGCTGCGACGCATCTCCTGGCGGCCGGATCTGCTGCTTGCGTGAACCCGACGAACGACACGCGCCAGAAGCGGTAAAACCGTCCGCGCCGCCGCTGCGCCTTGTAATTTCAGTCTCGATCGGGTACGGTAACTCGTTTTCGCCCAGCGTGTTTTTGCGCGGCAACGCCGTTCAAAAGACCCGAATTCGTCCGCAACCACGCACCCGTGCGCGCCGCTCCTGATCGCAACCTGATCCAGTCGAGTCGGCGGGCAGGCGGCAGCGCCCCCCGCATCGAGCTGGCTTCACCATCCCCCGAAGTCCTGCGAAGCGCCGTGGCGCGCGTATCGAGCGCTCTCGCGTTGGCGCGTGAAGCGCGGTTTTCCCTTCAGTTCAAGAACGACAATGGCACTCATCGTACACAAATACGGCGGCACTTCGATGGGCTCGGTCGAGCGCATCAAGAACGTCGCCAAGCGCGTCGCGAAATGGCATCGGGCTGGCCACAAGATGGTCGTCGTGCCCTCGGCGATGTCCGGCGAAACCAATCGCCTGCTCGGTCTCGCGCGAGACATCAAGGCGGACCCGGACCCGCGCGAACTCGACATGATTGCCTCCACCGGCGAACAGGTGAGCGTCGGGCTGCTGGCCATCGCACTGCACGCCGAAGGCCTCGAAGCCGTGAGTTATGCCGGCTGGCAAGTGCCGATCAGAACGGACAGCGCATTCACGAAAGCGCGCATCAGCGAAATCGACGGCGAGCGCGTGCTCAAGGATCTCGATGCCGGTAAGGTTGTCGTGATCACGGGCTTCCAGGGCGTCGATCCCGAAGGCCATATCGCGACGCTGGGCCGCGGCGGTTCGGATACGTCGGCGGTGGCGATCGCGGCGGCGATGAAAGCCGACGAGTGCCTCATCTATACCGACGTCGACGGCGTGTACACCACCGACCCGCGTGTGGTCGAAGAGGCGCGCCGGCTCGACCGCGTGACCTTTGAGGAAATGCTGGAAATGGCGAGCCTCGGCTCGAAGGTGCTGCAGATCCGTTCGGTGGAGTTTGCCGGCAAGTATCAGGTGAAGACGCGCGTGCTCTCCAGCCTGACCGATCCGCTGATGCCGCTCGACACCGAGATGCATTCCGGCACCCTGATCACTTTTGAAGAAGACGAGAACATGGAAAAAGCAGTCATCTCCGGCATCGCGTTCCAGCGCGACGAAGCGCGCATCGCGGTCATGGGCGTGCCCGACAAGCCGGGCGTCGCGTATCAGATCCTGGGCCCGGTCGCCGATGCGAACATCGACATCGACATGATCATCCAGAACCAGAGCGTGAACGGCAAGACCGACTTCACGTTCACCGTCGGCCGCGGCGACTACGCGCGCGCGCTCGAGATCCTGAACGGCCAGGTCAAGGGTCACGTGCAGGCGGAAACGGTGCTGGGCGACCCGAAGGTGTCGAAGGTGTCGGTGGTCGGCGTCGGCATGCGCTCGCATGTGGGCATCGCGAGCACGATGTTCCGCACGCTGTCGGAAGAGGGCATCAACATCCAGATGATCTCGACGTCCGAAATCAAGATCTCGGTGCTGATCGACGAGAAATACACCGAACTCGCCGTGCGCGCGCTGCACAAGGCGTTCGAGCTGGATCGGGCGTAAGCGCAGGGATGACCGGCGTGTGAAGGCTCGCGGGCCTTCTTGTTGCTGCATTCGGCGAAGCATGGCGATTTAAAAAAATCATCATGCGAATTTGACCGGCGTGAGCAGACACGCTATTATCTCGATCTCGTTGCGCTGCACTCCCGGCGTAACGGAAAGTTTGGGAGACGTGGCCGAGAGGTCGAAGGCACTCCCCTGCTAAGGGAGCATCTGGGCCAAAACCTGGATCGAGGGTTCGAATCCCTCCGTCTCCGCCAGTGATGGCGGAAAAAGCCCCGCAAGGTTAAAAGCTTGCGGGGCTTTTTGTTTTTGGGCCTTCCGGCGTCGCCCGGCGTTGATCAAGATTCCGAAACGATCGCCGATCGTGTCGCATCGACCCTGCGCGACCTCACTTCCCCGACGCCAGCCGCTCCTGAATATGCTTCGCCCGCGCCGGCGAAGACGGGTGCGAAGCAAGCAGGCTCGACTGCCCGCCATCGATCGACGCGAGCTTCTGAAACGCCGTCACCAGACCCGCCGGGCTATAGCCTTTCTTCTTTTGCGTGTCGAACGAGTAATCGTCCGCGGCGCTTTCCTGCGCCTGCGAGAACTGCGCATTGACGAACTTCTCGGTCAGATCGCCGAGTTGCGATCCGGAAAGACTGGCGATCATCCCCGAGCCCGACGCCGCCACCGAGCGCGCCGCCGACGTCGCATACGCCACCTGCATCGCGCGCTTCGTGTGGCCCAGCGCGACGTGTCCCATCTCGTGGCCGACCACGCCGCGTACTTCGTCGTCGTTCATCAGGTCCATGAGGCCGCTGTAGACGCGCACGCACCCGTTCGCCATGGCCCAGGCATTGACGTCCTTCGTCATGTAGACCTTGTAGTTCACCGGCACGCCGTTGATGTTGTTGCCAAGCTGCGTGGCGATCTTGTCGAGCCGTTGCGTGTACGGACTGTTGGCCGGCGCGATCTGGTTCTCCTTGTCCATCTGCGCGCAGGACTTGTCCGACAGCGTGCGCACGTCGCCATCGCTCAGCGTGAGCGCCTGGGACGCAAGCTGCCCCGACTGAGCGAGGGAGGTTGGATCGAAACCGCTCACTCCGCTGCACGAAGCGAGCAGGGCGGCGGCGGACGCAGCGGACGCGACAACGCCCAGGCGAAAGAGTGTCATCTTGGTCTTCTCTCAGGTTGCAGGTTGTGGATCGAGGTTCGCCCGGGTCGCAGCAGGCGGACGGGCGAGATGGAATGCTCGAGGGTGATCGACTCGTCGATCCGTCGAAAATTCCAAAACTTTTACAAAACCTGACAATGAGAAGACGGAGCGGGGTCAGTCCTGCCGCTGGCGGCACGCGGCGCGGATGCGGGCGGCGGCGCTCGCGACGGATCCGGCCTCCAGCGCGATCGATGCCGCTTCAGGCAGCGCGTCGGCTGCGAGCGACGTGAGCGTGCGGCCCGGCGGCATTTCGACGAACACCTTCATGCCGAGCTCCGATAGCGCGACGGTCGAATCATGCCAGCGCACCGGATAACGCAGATTGGTGGCGAGGTCGTCGCGGATGGCATCGGCGCTGCGCAGCACGCGCGCGCCACGATTGCCGACATAGGGGATGCGTGGCTGATCGACGCGCACCGTGCGCGCCGCTTCGATGAGGCGAATGGATGCGTCCTCCATCAGCACGCAATGCGACGGCACGCTGACGGCGAGCCGCTCTGCCTTGCGCGCGCCGCGCGACAGCACGACGTCGCGAATCGTCGCGAGCGCATCGTCGCCGCCCGACAGCACGATCTGGCGCGGCGCGTTCAGATTGCCGATCCACACCGCGGCGCCGCTTTCGTCGATTGCACGCGTCATCTCGCGCTCGTCCAGTCCGAGCACCGCGAGCATGCCGTAACCGTGCGGACAGGCGTTCTCCATCAGCTGCGCGCGCAGTTGCACGAGCCTGAGCGCAGCGGCAAACTCGAGCGCACCTGCCACGACCGCCGCGCCATACGCGCCGACCGACAGGCCGGCCACGGCGTCCGGTGCGATGCCTTCGTCAGCGAGCGCGCGTGCCGCCGCCACGCCGGAGACCACGAGCGTCACCTGTACCGCGATGGTCGAAGCGAGCGCCGTGGCAGTGTCGAGCGAAAGGACGTCGACACCGAGCGCGTCCGACGCTTCCTCGATGGTTCGGGCAAGCAAAGGATGCGGATCGGCGCCGCCGAGCCGATGAAGAAAGTCCGGCGTCTGCGCGCCTTGTCCGGGAAACAGATACGCGATCATGACGCGGCCCACGGATCGTCGACGAGACGCGGGCCCGCGGGGTGACGCAGCATCACACGCAGCTGCGGACGCGCGTATTCGGCAAGCGAGAACGCGGCTTCAGGCGTTTCAATCTGCACGTCGATGCGCGTGCCGCTCTGCTGCGCCGCGTGCGAAAGAGCATCGAAGAGCGCGGCGGCGTCGTTGCGCGGCAGCGGCGTGTCGGCGCGCACGACGAGGTCGAGATCGCTCGCCGGCGTGACGGTCGGCACACCGCTCGCGAGTTCGAAACCCGCGCTGCCGGCCGGTCCCCAGCGCAGCGCGCGATCGTCGAGCATGCCGGCGATGTCGCGCATCAGCGTGAACGCGGGAAGCTCACGCCGGGCGGATTCAGGCTCGCGTGTGCTCAGGTCTTCAGGCGTGAATATCGCCCCGATCCAGCCGCTGTCCATCCACGTACCAAAGCGCTCGCCGCGCACGCTGCCGCGCACGCCTACCGCCAGCTTTCCGTTATCCGGAGGCGCGCGCCGCACCACGACGAACGGCGCGCGCACAAGCGCCGCCGCGACCCAGCCGGGCGCGCCTTCAGGCGGCGGTGCGTCCGGTACGAGCCGCAGCAAGTCGTGCGGACGCGGCGCGTGCATCATCACGCGTGCCACTGCTCGCGCATGCGGCGACGCACCTCGATGGACGCCGCGCGTGTGCGCTGCGCATCGGCGGACGCGAGCCGGCTCGACAGGTCGCGCGGACCGTTGCGCGCATCGCGCACCGCCGCCGTGAGCGACGCCTGCACGCGCGCGATGTCGGCGGAAGAGGGCGCGTCGGCATCGATGCCTTCGAGCATTTCATGCAGCAAACCAAGCCTGGCATACGCGCTCATCTTGTAGGACATCGGCAGCACGGTGTCGCCGAGCGCGTCGAGGCTCTCGACGCTGCGCCGCGTGACGCGCGCCGCCGCTTCCTTGCCCATCGCGTGCACGGCGGTGCCGGGCGCATCGAGCGCGATGATGCGGTTGGCCTGATAGCCGTGCGCGAGATACGCGCCCGACATCGCCGGCCCGACGATCAGCGCGATCACCGGATGTCCGTCGAGCCGCGCGCTCGCGTAGGCATCGGCGGCGGCCGCGCAGGCGAGATGGACGCCCAGCAGTTCCTCGCGGCGTCCATAGGCCTGGCTCTTGACATCGACCACGGCGACGATCGGGCGCTTCACCGGCGCGTCGCGGTCGGCATCGATGAGCGCGCGCACGGCACGCGCGAGCAGCCAGCCCTGTTCGAGGCCGACGACGTTGTCGGTCGCGCGCGGGAAGCGGTTGCGCGGATCGGGTACGACGGCGATGAACGTGGCGCGCGCATCGTCGAGCCGGCCTTCGCGGACGCGCACCGGGCCGCTTTCATCGGGCAATGCAGCTTCGGCGAGCGCGTCCAGCCAGCGCGCGCCGCGTGAGAGGGTGTCGGTCATGATGTGCCCCACAGTTGACGCAAGGTATCGGGATCGATGGCGTCCGGATTCACTTCGGCCAGCCGCGCGAGATAGCCGTCGACGTCCTCGCTGCGATGCCGCTCCGGCACGCCGCGCTCGAATGCCGCGAGCACGGCCGCGCGCACCTCGCCGGTGTCGTCCTCGACCAGCGTATCCGCGAGCCCGACGGCCACGCGTTGCTCGCCGCCGATCATCGACCAGATGAGGCGGCGGTCGCTCGAATCGAGTTCCTCGATGCCCGCTTCCTGCTCGATGACTTCCGGCCCGTTCATGCCGAGCCGCGCCTGCCGTGTCATCACGAGTTCGGTGCAGAGCGCGGCCGCGAGCGACATGCCGCCGAAGCAGCCCACCATGCCGCCGATCACGCCGACCACCGGCACATGACGCCTGAGCGCGACGATCGCCGCATGAATTTCGGCGATGACCGCCAGCCCGAGATTCGCTTCCTGCAAGCGCACGCCGCCGGTCTCGAACAGCACGACCGGGCGCACCGGGCGTCCCGCTTCGATCTCGCTCGCCGCCATTTCGAGTGCCGCCGCGATCTTCGCGCCCGACACCTCGCCGATGCTGCCGCCCTGGAACGCGGGTTCGATCGCGGCGATCACGGCGGGTTCGCCGCCGAGAAGACCGCGCGCGATCACCACACCGTCATCGGCCTGACAGACGATGTCCTGCATCGCGAGCCACGGCGATTCGAGCCGGTCGAACGGACCGAGCAACTCACGGAAGCTGCCCGGGTCGAGCAGCGCGCGGGCGCGGTCGCGCGCGCCCATTTCGATGAAGCTGTGGCGCGCGAGAAAGGTGTCATGAGCATTCATGGCGCGTCTCCTTCGCTCGCTTCCACCGCTTCATTGAGCCGCAGCATCACGACGCCCGGCGTCGCGCCGAAGTCGTTCAGTTCGATCTTCGCCGCGCCGTCGTAGCGCTGGAAGAAGCGGTCGAGCACGCTCTTCCACACGTGTCCGTAACCATCGACGCTCGTGCGGATCACCACTTCCGCCTGCATCGAGTCCGACGGCGACAGCAGCACTTCCAGATCGCCCGAGCCGACCACGCCCACGTGCGCGCGGCGCGCGACGGGTCGCGTGGCGGGGTATTCGTATCGCATGTTTTCCATCGTTCGTTCCTCTTTACGCTTCGATGCGCGTCAATCGAGACGCCTGAGACTGTCGAGAAAGAGTGTCGCCGCGAGCAGGTCGGCGGCGCCGCCGGGCGATGCGTTCAGCGTGAGCAGCGCGTCGTCGAGTTGCGCGAGCGCGGCGCGGCCTTCAGCGGTGCCCGCGCCGCCGCGCGCCATCACGATGCGTGCGCCGTCCTGCGCTGTCGTGAGCGCGCGCAGGCCGCCGCGATGCAGCAGGCAGGTATCGTCGAGCGACGCGATGATCGCGATCAGCGCATCGAGTTGCGCGTCGTTCTCGCAGACACCGCGGGCGCGCGCGGCGTCGAGCGCCGGCAGGCCGATCAGCCGTGCATGCGGAAAGCCGTCGCGTGCTTCGCCGCGCGCGCCGGCCACCTGATACCGTGAACTCGCGCGCGCGCCGTGACTCGCCGACGCCGACGGCGGCGCATAGCGATCTTCGTGACACGCGATGGCCGCCGCAGACGCGCAGATCGCCGCGCTGTCGTGCGGCGCGTGCAAGGCCGCGCCCGCGCACAGCAAGCCGACAATCCAGATCGCGCCGCGATGCGCGTTGCTGCCGCCGGTCGCGTTCATCATCGCGATTTCGCCTTCGCGGCCGATGCGCGCCAGTTGCTCGCGCAGCGCCTGCGACGGCCGCGCCCGCGACGCCGCGCGTGCAATCGCGAGAAAGGTCGGGTGCAGTGCGTGGGCGGAACGCAGCATCGTGTCCAGATCGAGATCGCGATGCGCGCCGCTGCCGCGTTGATCGACGAGCGCGGGCTTTGGCGTCAGCCGTGCCTCGGCGATCAGCGCATCGCGCGCGTGAGCGGCGATGACCGCCGGTTCGAGTGCAAGCTCGCAGGCTTCTTCATGCAGCAAGGGCAGGGCGTTCATCGCGCTCACCAGCTGCGAAAGCGCGCGGGCGGCGCATAGAGACCGCCCGACCACGCGACGAGATCGTCGATGCTGCGCGCCGCGAGCAGCGAGCGCTTCGCTTCGCCGCGTCGCACGCCGAGATCTTCCGGATATGCGACGATGCCGCGCCGTCTCAGTTCGGCCGTTTTCGCGGGATCGGCGCGCATGCCGATGGGCGTCACGCCCGCAACCGCCGCAAGCGCCGCGCGTCGTTCATCGAAACCTTCGGCCGCGTGCAGATACGCGATGCCTTCCTCGGTGACGACATGCGTGACGTCGTCGCCGTAGATCATCACGGGCGCGATGGGCATGCCGCTCTTCGCACCGACCGCGATCGCATCGAGCGATTCGACGATGGTCGGCTCGCCGCCTTTCTTGTAAGTCTCGGCGGTCTGCACGACGAGCTTGTGGCCGCGCGCGATCTGCGGATTCGGGCCGTCGTTCTTCAGCAGCTTGAGCCAGGCTTCGCTCGAATGACGCCGGCCGCGCGGATCGTGTCCCATGTTCGGCGCGCCGCCGAAGCCCGCCAGACGGCCGAGCGTGACGGTCGAGGAATTGGCGTCGGCGTCCATCTGCAAGGTCGAGCCGATGAACAGGTCCACGCCATACTGGCCCGCCAACTGACAGAACACGCGGTTCGAACGCAGGCTGCCGTCGCGGCCGGTGAAAAACACGTCCGGGCGCGCGGCGATGTAATCCTCCATGCCCACTTCGCTGCCGAAGCAATGCACGCTCTGCACCCAGCCGGATTCGATCGCGGGGATCAGCGTCGGATGCGGATTGAGCGCCCAGTGCGTGCAGATCTTGCCCTTCAAGCCGAGCGCTTCGCCGTAGGTGGGCAGCAGCAGTTCGATCGCCGCGGTGTCGAAGCCGATGCCGTGATTCAGCGCCGTCACGCCGTAGCGGTCGTAGATGCCGCGGATGGTCATCATCGCCATCAGGATCTGCAATTCGCCGATATGGCGCGGATCGCGCGTGAAGAGCGGCTCCACGGCGAAGGGCCGGTCGGCCTGCACGACGACATCGACCCACGAGCCGGGAATATCGACGCGCGGCAGTTCATCGACGATCTCGTTCACCTGCGCCACCACGATGCCGTGCCGGAACGCGGCGGCCTCGACGATGGTCGGCGTGTCCTCGGTGTTCGCGCCCGTGTAGAGATTGCCGTGGCGGTCGGCCTGCACCGCGCACACCAGCGCGACCGCCGGCGTGAGGTCGATGAACATGCGCGCGTACAACTCGATGTACGTATAGATCGCGCCGATCTCCAGCATGCCGTCCTCGAGCAGTTGCGCCACGCGCAGGCTCTGCGGCCCGGCGAACGCGAAGTCCACCTTGTGCGCGATCCCTTGCTCGAACAGCGCAAGATGTTCCGGGCGGCTGATGCTCGAAATCAGGAGATGGATGTCATGCACGCGCGCCGGATCCAGTTTTGCAAAGGCGCGCGACAGGAAGTCGGCCTGTTTCTGGTTGTTGCCTTCCAGCGCCACGCGGTCGCCGCTGACGATCAGCGCGCCCAGGGCATCGACGATATGCGCCGGATCGAGCACCGCGCCGTCCAGCCAGGGCTCGATCAGTTTCAGGCGACGCGCCTTTTCCTGCGCGCGCGTGTTCCAGTTGCGGCTGTCGCGGGGAGCGTCAGCGGGGAGGGACGAATTCATCGGTCGGCCTTCGGAGTGAGCGTTCGGGAAGAGGCGCGGCGCTTTTTCTTCTTGTGGCTCAAATGAGCGAGCGCTTGCGCATCGGCGAGAAAGCGGTAGATCAGGTCGCCCGTCGCGAGCAGATGGCGCGCGACCAGCGTCTGCGCCTGCTCGGTATCGCGGGCGGCGAGCGCGGCGAAGATCACGCGATGCTCGGCATCGGACGCGTCCTTGTGAATCGGCAAGCCGAGCTTCAGGCGCAGGTAGCGCTCGCCGCGCCGGTGCATCTGGCCGATCAGTTCCATCAGGCGCGGCCGGTCGGCGGGCGCATACAGGCTCATGTGGAACTGCTCGTTGCGCACGACGTAGAGCGCCGGGTCGGGCTCGCGTTCCGCGGCTTCCAGTAGACCCTGCGCTTCGGCCAGCGTTTCCGACGTGTGATGCTCGATGGCAATCCCGATTGCCAGACTCTCCAGCGACGCCCGGATCTCGTAGATCTCGCGCGCTTCGTCGGCGGATTGCAGGCTGACGGCCGCGCCGCGATTCGGCTCGATGGTCACCCAGCCCTCGCTTTCAAGCTGGCGGAACGCTTCGCGCACGGGAATCGCGCTGACCGAGAACTGTCGCGCGATGGCGTCCTGGCGCAGCGGTTCGCCCGGCAGCAACGCACCCTCGACGATGGCCGAACGCAGCGCATCCGCAATGAAGCGCGACGTGCTCTGGCGCGGTTCGAACTGCGCGTCGCGGAACGACGCGGCAGGCCGGGATCTTCCGGAAGAAGCGAGATCGTTGGGCATGGCTAGGTGAAAGTGCGGACTTGTCCGTGGTCGATGTTCAAATATTATATATAAAAACGCGCACCGGGTTTCGGTGCTTTCCCTAGACGCCATAACAAGATTCCGAATGCGCGCGTCGTTCATCCTCGCTTGAGTTTCATCGGAGAGACATGGCCATGCCGACAACGCTGGATCGTGAGATAGGCGCCACGCGCGCCGCGAAGACACCGCTCAACCGCTCGCAGATCACGGGCTTCTGGGGCGCCTGGGCCGGCTGGACGCTCGACGGCATGGACTCGTTCATCTATGCGCTCGTGCTCGCGCCGGCGCTCACCGAACTGCTGCCGCGCTCGGGCTATGCCGCGACGCCGGCGAACGTCGGCCTGGCGGGTTCGATTCTGTTCGCGCTGTTCCTGGTGGGATGGGGGCTGTCGTTCATCTGGGGGCCGCTCGCGGATCGTTTCGGACGCACCAAGGTGCTGGCCGCGACCATCTTCACGTTCGCGATCTTCACCGGACTCGCCGCGACCGCACACAACGTGTGGGAACTCGGCATCTATCGTTTCTTCGCGGGCGTGGGCATCGGCGGGGAGTGGGCGCTCGCCGGCACCTACGTCGCCGAGGCCTGGCCGGAAGATCGCCGCAAGATGGGCGCGGGCTATCTGCAAACCGGCTATTACGCGGGCTTCTTCCTCGCGGCCGCGCTGAACTATACGATCGGCGCGGCGTTCGGCTGGCGCGCGATGTTCCTGGTCGGGCTGTTCCCGGTCGTCATCTCGATCCTCGTGTTGCTGCGCGTGAAGGAAACCGACAAGTGGCAACGCGCCGAAACGGCCCAGCCGCACGTCAAGCACGAGAGCTCGCTGAAGGCGATCTTCAACGCGCAGTACCGCAAGCGGACGATCGTCGCGGCGGTGCTGCTGACGGTCGCGATCATCGGCTTGTGGGCGGGTGCGGTGTATGAGCCGTCGGCGGTCATCCAGCTCGCGACGAAAGCCGGCATGGACAAGCACGACGCGGCGCGGATGGCGTCGATCGCGACGGGATTGCTCTCCATCGGCACGATTGTCGGCTGTCTCGCGCTGCCGCCGATGGCCGAGAAAATCGGCCGCCGCAAGACGCTCGCGGTGTATTTCATCGGCATGGCAGCGTCGATTGCGCTGGCCTTCGGCTGGGCGTTCTATCTGCCGAACGGGCTGGTGCCGTTCATTGCGCTGCTCGTCGTGCTCGGCTTCTTCGGCGGCAACTTCGCGCTGTTTTCGCTGTGGCTGCCGGAGCAGTTCGAAACCCGCGTGCGCGCGACGGCCTTTGCGTTCTGTACGTCGGTTGGACGCTTCATCGGCGCGATCGTCAACTTCGGCATCGGCGCGATGGTGCTCAACATGAAGACGCTCGGCGTGCCGATCGCGCTGACCGGCATCGTCTTCCTGGTGGGACTTGCGGTCATTCCGTTCGCGCCGGAAACGAGAGGGCAGGAACTGCCGAACTGAACGCTTTTCGCGCAAGTGTCGAACGGCGGCCTGCCCGATGCAGTGCCGCCGTTTTTTCATTCGGGTGCGTTGTCATTTCGTAATGTTTTCGGCGGTAATAGGAGGTTACCAAGTCAAACACTTACGTTGGCATCCGTCCGATATAGTCCGCTCAACACTACAAACAAACCGTCGAGGTGGGCTTCACATGAACAAGGTTTTGAAGGCTTCCGCGCTGGCCGGCGCCGTTTTGATCGGTGGCGTGACGATGTCCGGCGCAGCCATGGCAGGGGTGTCCGTGGGCGTGAACATCGGGGTGCCCGCGCCCGTCTATGTCGCGCCGGCGCCGGTCTATGCTCCGCCGCCGCCCCCGGTGGTCTACGCGCCGCCCCCGCCGCCCGTGTATGCGCAGCCGGCCATCGTGATCGGCTGGCATGGCGATCGTTACTGGGACGGCCGCCGCTACTGGAATCGCGACGAATACTATCGTGGCCACGGGCGTGGATACGGGCACGGCTACGACCATGGCCATCGCGGCTGGCACTGACCGGCCGGAAAGTCCCCGAGGAAGCCACCCCGCGCGGGTGGCTTTTTCATTCTTGTCAATGCCTGGAAGGGGGAATCGCCGTCGGTTGTTTGTTTGAAAGCAATTTTCGCCCACGTGCAATGTAACAAAAGGTAAGCTTTCTCCTGACATTACGCCGGGACGCGCAACAACTTACAAAGCTGAAATATTGCACTGAAAGCTGTCCGTTATATTTCCCGGCAAGCGAACAAGCACAACAGCGAGGTCCGTTTGCACATGAAGATCCATTCCAAAACATTCTGGACGGGCGTGATGGCCGTCGCGGCGGTCGGCCTGATGAGCACGCAAGCAGCGCGCGCCGACGTGCATGTCGGCGTGAACGTCGGCATTCCGGCGCCGGTGTATGTCGCGCCTACGCCCGTCTATGCGCCGCCGCCGCCGCCGGTCGTGTATCGGCCCGCGCCCGTCTATGCGCCGCCCGTGGTGATCGGCTGGCACGGCAGCCGCTACTGGGACGGCCGTCGCTACTGGAGCCGCAACGATTACTACCGCTATCACGGGCATGGCCGCGGGCCGCATCGTGGTCCGCCGCCGGGGCATGGCCACGGTCACGGACACGGCGGGCCGCACGGACGTCATTGAGGGCAGGGCAGGCTGAAGTCGCCACGAGAGTCGCTGCGAATCAATCCTTCAAAGCCAATTCGTGAAAGTAAATAAAAAGCGCCGCTCGACCCATTGAGCGGCGCTTTCGTTTTAACGCTTTCCGTCTGCGCGGCAAGCGTTGTGAAGAGGATGCGTTACTCCGCGTCGACGCCCATGCCGCCGACCACGGCATGGAAGCCGGCATCGACGTGCACGACTTCCGCGCTCACGCCCGCCGACAAATCCGACAGCAGGAATGCCGCGACATTGCCCACCTGTTCGGTCGTGACATTGCGCTTGAGCGGCGCATTTTCCTCGACGAAGTTCAGGATCTTGCCGAAGCCCTTGATGCCGCTTGCGGCGAGTGTCTTGATCGGGCCAGCCGAGATGGCGTTCACACGCACGCCCTTGCCGCCCAGCGACGGCGACGCCGCCATATAGCGCACGCTCGCTTCGAGCGAGGCCTTCGCGAGACCCATCGTGTTGTAGTTCGGCAGCGCGCGTTCGGCGCCGAGGTACGACAGCGTAAGCAGCGACGAGCCGTCTTTCAGCAACGGCAGCGCGGCCTTGGCGAGCGCCGGGAAGCTGTAAGCGGAGATGTCGTGCGCGATGCGGAAGTTCTCGCGCGTCATGCCGTCGAGGAAGTCGCCCGCGATGGCCTCGCGCGGCGCAAAGCCGATGGAATGCACGAGCCCGTCGAGCGAGTCCCAGCGTTCCTTGAGCGCGCCGAACAGCGCGTCGATTTGCGCGTCGTCGCCGACGTCGCACGGATAGATCATGTCGCTGCCGAACTCGGCGGCGAATTCGGTGATGCGCTCCTTGAAGCGCTCACCGACGTAGGTGAACGCGAGTTCGGCGCCTTCGCGCTTGCAGGCCTCGGCGATGCCATAGGCAATCGACCGGTTCGACAGCAGGCCTGTGAGCAGAATCCGTTTTCCAGCGAGAAAGCCCATGAATGCTCCTTCTTTGAAGTCAATGTCGCGCGCGGGCGGGCAGGCGTGGCCGCGCGCAGTCGCCGGCGGGGACTGCCTTCGGGAGGATCCGATAGAGCAAGCCGGACGGCGCGTGATTTTGGGTAGAATTCTCTCACATCGCAACGCCCCGCCGAGGATTCCTGCGCTTGCGCGGAGTCGTCGGGCAGGGCGTTCAACTCCATCATCCATCGCGCCCAGAGACCACCAAGGCACATGACGACTCGCCCGACGATCCGCTCATCCAGCGTCTTTCGCCTGGTTCTATCCGGGTGGCTGGCCGGATCGATTGCACTGGCGGCGAGTCCGGCCTTCGCGGTGCATGCCATCGCGCAATACGGCGAGCCCAAATACCCGGCGGGCTTCACGCACTTCGACTACGTCAACCCCGACGCCCCGCGCGACGGCACGCTGGTGCTCGCCAATCCGAACCGCCTGACGAGCTTCGACAAGTTCAATCCGTTCACGCTGCGCGGCAATCCCGCGCCGGGTCTGTCGCTGATGTTCGAGAGCCTGACGACGGGCAGTTCCGACGAAGTCGCGACCGCCTACGGCCTGCTCGCCGACGACATCTCGGTGGCGCCGGACGGCATGTCGACTACCTTCCACATCAATCCGAAGGCGCGCTTCTCGAACGGCGACCCGGTCACCGCCGAAGACGTGAAGTTCTCGTTCGAGACGCTGAAGAGCCCGCTGGCCGCGCCGCAGTTCGCGGTGTACTTCGGGCAGATCGCGCGCGCGGTGATCGTCGATCCATTGACCATCCGCTTCGAGTTCAAGGTCGCGACGCGCGAAATGCCGCTGCTCGCGGGCGGCATTCCGGTGTTCTCGCGCAAGTGGGCGATGAAGCCCGACGGCACGCGCGTTCCGTTCGACCAGATCGCGTTCCAGAAGCCGATCGGCAGCGGCCCGTATCTGATCGACCACTACGACAACGGCCGCACCATCTCGTACCGGCGCAATCCGGACTACTGGGGTGCGGCGCTGCCGGTGCGGGTCGGCTTGTTCAACTTCGCGCACATCGACTACAAGCTTTACGGCGATCCCACCGCGCGCCTCGAAGCCTTCAAGGCCGGCGAGTACGACGTGCTGGTCGAGTACATTGCGCGCAGCTGGGTGCGGCGCGACATCGGCAAGCGCTTCGACAACGGCGAACTCATCAAGCGCGAATTCCCGCAACACAACGGGACCGGCATGCAGGGCTTCTTCATGAACACGCGCCGGCCGCTGTTCAAGGACGTGCGCGTGCGTCAGGCGCTGGATCTCGCGCTCGACTTCGAATGGCTCAACCGGCAACTGTTCTTCAACCAGTACCGGCGCATCGACAGCTTCTTCGTCAACACGGACCTGCAGGCGAAGGGCCTGCCGAGCGAAGGCGAACTGGCCATCCTGAATCCGTTGAAGCCGCAACTGGACCCGTCCGTGTTCGGTCCGATGCCGCGCCAGCCGGACACCGATCCGCCCGGTTCGCTGCGTGCCAATCTCATCAAGGCGCGCGAGTTGCTGGCGCAGGCGGGCTGGACCTATCGCGACGGCGCGCTGCGCAACGCGAAAGGCGAGCCCTTCGTGTTCGAGATCCTCGACGATACCGGCGGTGGCGCGTCGATGGAGCCGGTCGCGGCCGCGTTCGGGCGCAATCTTCAGAAGCTCGGCATCACGATGAACTTCCGCACGGTGGATTACGCGCTGATCCAGAAGCGTCTCGATGCCTTCGATTTCGACATGACGAGCGTGCGCATGCCCGACGTTCAGGTGCCGGGCACCGAACAGGTGTCGCGCTTCGGCAGCCAGTCGGCGAACGAGCAGGGCTCGGACAATCTGGCGGGCGTGAAGTCGCCGGCCGTCGATGCCATCTTGCAGAAGGTGGTGTCCGCGCAGACGCGCGAGCAACTGGTCGATGCCACGCATGCGCTCGATCGCGTGCTGATGAACGGCTACTATGTGGTGCCGCACTGGTACTCGGCGACGCATCGCGTGGCGTATCGCAACACGCTGGCGTATCCGTCCACCTTGCCGCTGTACTACGGCGCCGAGGAATGGATCATTTCGACGTGGTGGGCGCAGCACGCGCCCGCGGCGCCAACCCAATAGACGAACAAGCCGAATAAGCCGAATAGGGCGCGCCATGTGGAGCTACATCCTTAAACGCATTCTGTTGATGATTCCGACGCTGCTCGGCGTGCTGACGCTGACCTTCGTCGTGATCCAGTTCGTGCCGGGCGGGCCGGTCGAGCAGGCGGTGCACGATCTGCGGCGCGGGCAGTCCGAAGGCGGAGGCGGCGGTTTCGGGTTGCGCACGCATACGGGCGTCGATGCGCAACAGGTCGAGCAACTGAAGAAGCTCTACGGCTTCGACAAGCCACCGCTGCAACGCTATGTGCTGATGCTCGGCAAGTTCGCGCGCTTCGATCTCGGCGAGAGCTATTTCAGGCATCAGAGCGTCTGGTCGCTGATCGTGTCGAAGCTGCCGGTGTCGATCAGCATCGGCCTGTGGACCTTCTTCATCACGTATCTGATATCGGTGCCGCTCGGCATTGCGAAGGCGGTCAGGAACGGCTCGAAGTTCGATGTCGCAACGAGCCTGATCGTGCTGATCGGCTTCGCGATTCCCGGCTTCGTGCTCGGCGTGCTGCTGCTCGTCTTGTTCGGCGGAGGAACGTTCTGGCAACTGTTCCCGCTGCGCAATCTCACCTCCGACAACTGGGCCACGCTGTCGCTCGGCGGCAAGATTCTCGATTATCTGTGGCACATCACGCTGCCGGTGACGGCCTCGGCGGTGGGCAGCTTCGCCATCGTCACGATGCTCACCAAAAACGCCTTCCTCGACGAGATCCGAAAGCAATACGTGCTGACCGCGCGCGCGAAAGGCTTGAGCGAACGCCGCGTGCTGTGGAAGCACGTGTTCCGCAATGCGCTGCTGCCGTTGATCGTCGGCTTTCCGGCGGCGTTCATCGGCGCGTTCTTCACCGGCAGCCTGCTGATCGAGACGCTGTTCTCGCTCGACGGCCTCGGGCTGCTCTCGTATGAATCCGTGGTGCGGCGCGACTATCCGGTGGTGCTCGGCACGCTCTATCTCTTCACGCTGATCGGCCTCGCCACGAAGCTCATTTCAGACCTGTGCTACGTCTGGGTCGATCCGCGCATTCAATTCGAACAACTGGAGCGCTGATTTGAATCGAGCCGCTTCATCCCGATCGTCACGGCGCGACGCACACGGCAGCGACGCCCAGCCGCTTAGCTTCGAAAAATCCATCCCGCCCGGAAGGCGCGTGTGGCAGCGCTTCAAGCGCAACCGGCTGGGCTACTGGAGCCTCGTCGTGTTCGTCGTGGCGTTCGTCATCAGCCTCGCCGGGCCGCTGTGGTCGAACGACAAGCCGCTCGTCGTGCGCTATCAGGGGCATCTCTACTTTCCGCTCGTGAAGACCTACGCGGAGACCACGTTCGGCGGCGACTTCCCCACGCCCGCCGATTATCTCGATCCGTTCGTGCGCGACCGTTTCAGCGCGCCCGGCAACTTCGCGATCTATCCGCCGAATCACTACTACTACGACACGCTCAACTACTTCTCGAAAGGCTCGAATCCGGCGCCGCCGTCGCGCGAGAACTGGCTCGGCACCGACGACCGCGGCCGCGACGTGTTCGCGCGGCTCGTGTACGGCTTTCGCGTATCGGTGCTGTTCGCGCTCGTGCTGACGGCGATCGGCACGCTGCTGGGCGTCGTCGCGGGCGCGGTGCAGGGGTATTTCGGCGGGCGGATCGACATTACCGGGCAGCGGCTCATCGAAGTCTGGAGCGCGCTGCCCGAGCTTTATCTGCTCATCATCTTCGCGTCGATCTTCGAGCCGAGCCTGATCCTTTTGATCATCCTCTTGTCGCTGTTTGGCTGGATCGGCTTGTCGGACTATGTGCGCGCCGAGTTCCTGCGCAACCGCACGCAGGATTACGTGCGCGCCGCCCGCGCAATGGGCCTCTCCAACTGGCAGATCATCTGGCGCCACGTGCTGCCCAACAGTCTCACGCCGGTCATCACGTTCCTGCCGTTCCGCATGAGCGGCGCCATTCTCGCGCTGACGAGCCTCGACTTTCTCGGGCTGGGCGTGCCGTCGCCGACGCCGTCGCTCGGCGAACTGCTCGCGCAAGGCAAGGCCAATCTCGATGCCTGGTGGATCTCGTTGTCTACCTTTGGCGTGCTGGTCGCGACGCTGCTCCTGCTGACCTTCATGGGCGACGCGCTGCGCAACGCGCTCGACACGCGTATCGCCGATGCCGTGAAAGCCGGAGGCGGGCAGTGAACGAACCGCTTCTTTCCATCAAAGACCTGCGCGTGCGCTTCAGCGACACGCTGGCCGTCGACGGCGTCAATCTCGACATCCACGCGGGCGAACGCGTGGCGCTGGTCGGCGAATCGGGTTCGGGCAAGAGCGTCACGGCGCTGTCCATCCTGCGTCTGTTGCGAGAAGCCGAACTGTCGGGCTCGATCCGCTTCGCTGGCGAGGAACTGCTCGACAAGAGCGAGCGCGCGATGCGCGGCCTGCGCGGCTCCGACATCGCGATGATCTTCCAGGAGCCGATGACCGCGCTCAATCCGCTCTACACGGTGGGCGACCAGATCGGCGAGACGATTCAGCTGCACGACGGCACCACGCCGCGCGAGGCGCGCCGACGCGCGATCGCATTGCTCGCGCGTACCGGCATCACGGAGCCCGAGCGGCGCGTGGACAGCTATCCGCATCAGTTGTCGGGCGGCCAGCGCCAGCGGGTGATGATCGCGATGGCGCTCGCGTGCCGTCCGCGTCTCCTGCTCGCCGACGAGCCCACGACGGCGCTCGACGTGACCATTCGCGCGCAGATCGTCGAACTGCTGCTCGAACTGCAACGCGACGAAGCGCAGGAGCGCGGCATGGCGGTGCTGCTGATCACGCACGACCTGAATCTCGTCAGGCGCTTCGCGGAGCGCGTCGCGGTGATGGAGAAGGGCGTGCTGGTCGAGAGCGGCACGGTGGAATCGATCTTCGCGTCGCCGCAGCATCCGTACACCCAGCGGCTGCTGGCCAGCAAGCCGAAGCGCAGCGTGCTGCCGGTGCTGCCGATCGCGCCGGTCCTGCTCGACGCGAAGAACGTCTCCGTCGATTACCCGACGCGCCTGCCCGGCTTCCAGGGCTGGCTCCGGCGCGGCCGCTTCAAGGCCGTCGACGACGTCACGCTGACCGTGCGGCAGGGCGAGACACTCGGGATCGTCGGGGAATCCGGCTCGGGCAAGTCCACACTGGCGATGGCGCTGCTCGGCCTGCAGCGCATCTCGCACGGCGCGGTGCAGTTCCAGGGCCGCGCGCTCGGCGAGTTTCGCGGCCGTGAGCAGACCGCGCTGCGCTCCAATCTGCAAGTGGTGTTTCAGGATCCGTTCAGCTCGCTGTCGCCGCGACAGACCGTCGAGCGGATCGTCGGCGAGGGGTTGGCGCTGCATCGGCCGGAACTGGATGCCGCCGCGCGCCGGGCACGCGTGGTAGCGGTGTTGCGGGAAGTCGGTATGGAACGCTCGGCGCTCGCGCGCTATCCGCACGAGTTCTCGGGCGGCCAGCGGCAGCGCATCGCGATCGCCCGCGCGCTGGTGCTGGAACCGAGCATCCTGATCCTCGACGAACCCACCAGCGCGCTCGACGTGTCGATCCAGACTCAAGTCCTGGCGCTGCTCGCCGACATTCAGAAGAAGCACAACCTGGGCTACGTCTTTATTAGCCACGATTTACAGGTGATCGGCGCGATGGCACATCGCGTCGCGGTGATGCGAAATGGTTTTATCGTGGAGGCTGGGGAGGTGGAGAAGATTTTTTCGAACCCCTCCGATGAATACACGCGAAAGCTTCTGAGCGCAGCCCTCGAATCCTAAAAATCTTTCTTTTTCACCAATTGGGTGCCCGTCTCAATTGTATTTTTCTATTTCTTTTGACAGGTAAATACTTTGTGGCTAGTATCCTTCCAAACTTTCTGCTATCTCCCTGATTTAACAGCTTTTAATTGTAAAACCTACCGACCGATGCAGCCACTAACGTTGACTCAGACATGCGCGCGCGCCGCCGCGGGCATGTTGATCGGCCTCCTGATGACAGCAACTTCCGGCGCGTTTGCCGACGAAGTCAGCAGTAGCAGCCAAAATGCCAGCACGGGCATTTTTTCTTCCAGATCCACCGATACCGCGAATACCGACGTCACCACCAGCCAGGGCGGCGCGAAGTCGTTTTTGTCGGGCATGGCGAGCAAGGCGGGCGACGTCGTCGTCGGCGCGCTCAACATGATCGGCGTGCGCTATCGCTGGGGTGGCAATTCGCCTGATTCCGGTCTCGATTGCAGCGGGTTCGTGCGCTACGTGTTCCAGGACACGCTGGGCATGACGCTGCCGCGTCGCGCCGAGGAAATGAGCCGCGTCGGCGAGAAGGTCCGCGTGTCGGATCTGAAGCCCGGCGATCTCGTGTTCTTCAACACGATGCGCCGCTCGTTCTCGCACGTGGGCATCTATATCGGCGACAACAAGTTCGTGCATTCGCCGTCCACCGGCAGCACGATCCGCGTCGACGACATGGAAGACGGCTACTGGGAGAAACGTTTCCAGGGCGCGCGCCGCATCGACAACGCGCAAATCGGCGACGGTGCCGAATTGCGCCAGCGCGTGAGCGCGAGCATCGGCGGATACTGACCGCCGTTGTGAAGGAAAATCGAAAGCCTGCCTCCTGATCGGACGCAGGCTTTTTGTTTTGGCGTTCGCGTGATGGCGCGAGCGGAACGCCTCATTGCACGAGCCTCGGAAAGCCGTTATAGTTTTTGAATGCGTTTTTTCCTGTTCCCCTTCCTGTCAGTCCAAGCTGGTGCGTCGCTACGCGCACTACCGCTACTAGCGCGCCTACCGCGCTAATCTTTCTCGCCTCCCGTCTGCTCGTCCTGTCAGGTTTTCGACGCCAGCGGTGGCGCGAACACCCGAATTCCCTTTTGCATTTCCGCGCGTCATTTCCAACACTTAAACAATCAATCTCCCCACTGGAGCCCAACATGGCAGCAGACAAGTTGATCATCTTCGACACCACCTTGCGTGATGGCGAGCAGTCCCCCGGCGCGTCGATGACGAAGGAAGAGAAGATCCGCATCGCGAAGCAGCTGGAGCGCATGAAGGTGGACATCATCGAAGCGGGCTTCGCTGCCAGCTCGAACGGCGATTTCGACGCCATCCACACCATCGCCTCGCTCGTGAAGGACAGCACGGTCTGCTCGCTGGCCCGGGCGAACGACAAGGACATTCAGCGCGCCGCCGACGCCCTCAAGCCCGCCGGCCAGTTCCGCATTCACACGTTCATTGCCACGTCGGCGCTGCATATGGAGAAGAAACTGCGCATGACGCCGGAGCAGGTCTACGACCAGGCGCGTCTCGCCGTGCGTTTCGCCCGCAAGTTCACCGACGACGTCGAGTTCTCGCCGGAAGACGGCAGCCGCTCGGACATCGACTATCTCTGCCGCGTCCTCGAAGCGGTCATCGATGAAGGCGCGCGCACCATCAATATCGCGGATACGGTCGGTTACGGCGTGCCCGAGCTCTACGGCAACCTCGTGAAGACGTTGCGCGAGCGCGTGCCCAATTCCGACAAGGCCGTCTGGTCGGTGCACTGCCACGACGACCTCGGCATGGCCGTCGCCAATTCGCTGGCAGGCGTGCAGATCGGCGGCGCGCGTCAGGTGGAATGCACGATCAACGGTCTCGGCGAGCGCGCGGGCAATACGTCGCTCGAAGAGATCGTGATGTCGGTCAAGACGCGCAAGGACTACTTCGGCCTGGATCTCGGCATCGACACGTCGCAGATCGTGCCGACTTCGAAGCTCGTCTCGCAGATCACCGGGTTCGTCGTGCAGCCGAACAAGGCGGTGGTCGGCGCGAACGCGTTTGCACACGCGTCGGGCATTCACCAGGACGGCGTGCTGAAGGCGCGCGACACCTATGAAATCATGCGCGCGGAAGACGTGGGCTGGGCCGCGAACAAGATCGTGCTCGGCAAGCTCTCGGGCCGCAATGCGTTCAAGCAGCGTCTCGAAGAACTGGGCGTGCAGTTGGAGTCCGAAGGCGAGGTGAACGCCGCGTTCGCGCGCTTCAAGGAACTCGCTGACCGCAAGGCCGAGATCTTCGACGAAGACATCATGCAGATCGTCTCCGAGGAATCCGCCGAGGCGCAGGCGAAGGAGCATTTCCGCTTCGTGTCGCTGAAGCAGCATTCCGAAACGGGCGAGCAGCCGCAGGCCAAGGTCGTGTTCGCGATGGAAGGCGCCGAGGTCACGGGCGAAGCGCGCGGCAACGGTCCGGTGGACGCGACGCTGCACGCGATCGAATCGAAGGTCGACAGCGGCGCGGAACTCGTGCTGTATTCGGTCAACGCGATCACCACCGGCACGCAGGCACAGGGTGAAGTGACGGTGCGTCTGTCGAAGAGCGGGCGCATCGTGAACGGCGTGGGCACGGATCCGGACATCGTCGCGGCGTCGGCGAAGGCGTATCTGGCGGCGTTGAACAAGCTCCACTCGAAGGTCGAGAAGCTCAATCCGCAGCTCTGATTCGGGCGCGTTTTGGGGACATGAAAAAGCCCTCGCGAGAGGGCTTTTCTTATGCTTCTGGAAGATAGAAGGCAGGCAATCAGAACATGTTGCGCCGGTCCGGATCGTGCAGCGGGTCCGGCGTCTTCTGCGTCATGCGCAGAATGCCCTGATCGTCGAAATAGAAGTTGTACATCAGGTACCAGATGTTCGCCTCCATATAGCGATACGTCCAGACCTGGCGTTTCATCAACGGGAAGTACGAGGTTTCGACCGGCCGGCCGAAATTCACCAGCACGTCCGCCTTCGTCCACGTACCGATCTGCGCCTTGTAGAACTCGTTCTCGTCGAGCACCTGGCGCACGCTGACAATTTTCCCGGAACTGTCGATGTCGGCGGCCGTGGTGAACTCGCCGAGCGGCTGCGTCGGCCACATCAGGCGCTTGCCGCCGCTGGGCAGGTCGTAGACTTCGCGCGGCGGGCCGAGGCGCGCGGTGATCGTCGATGCATCCGCGCCCGCCTGGTAGTTCTGCCACGGCTGGGCGCAGGCGGACAGCAGAAGCGCGACGCCCGCGCCGGCCAACAGGGCGCGCAGGCGAAAGAGGGGATGCAGCATGGCAAGCCTCCGGCGTGTGGAGATCCTCTGGATGGCGAGGATCGTTCATTCGATCTTTTCCGTGATTCTGACATGCGCGGACGCCGAATCATGCTCCGCGACGTTGCGGCATCCGGGCCGATCTGTCGGCAATGACGCACTTGCGCGGCGCGGGCGTGGCGGCCTATGATCCGCGCTTTCAGCGAATCGGCGGCAGGCATGAAGAATCGAATCGGCGCGCGCGGGGCGCGATGGCTGTGCGTGGCGGCATGGGCATGCTTGATCGGCGTGCAGGGGGCAAGCGCCGCCGGCCCGACGCCGATCAAGCTCGCGATGATCGAGGGCATGTCGGGCCCGTTCGCCAACGCGGGGGCGATGGTCGAGCGCAACCTGCAGTTCGGCGTCGAGCGCGTGAACGCGCAGGGCGGCGTCCAGCTCGCCGACGGCCGGCATCCGCTGGAACTCGTCGTGCTCGACGGCAAGGGCGGCAGCGAGGCGAGCCTCGTGCAGCTGCGCGCGGCGATTGACGATGGCATCGGTTTCGTGATGCAGGGCAACAGTTCGGCGGTGGCGGCGGCGCTGGTGGCGGCGATCGACCGGCAAAACGCGCGCGACCCGCAACACCGCGCGCTGTTCCTCAACTACTCCGCCGACGACCCCGCGCTCACCAACGACGCCTGCAGTTTCTGGCATTTCCGCTTCGATGCCCACGCCGGCTTGCGCATGGACGCGCTCGCGGACGCGCTGAAGGACGATCGCGCGGTCAAGAAGGTGTATCTGCTGAACCAGGACTACAGCTTCGGTCACGACGTGAGCCGCGAGGCGCAGCGCGCGCTGAAAGAGCGCCGGCCGGATATCGCGATCGCGGGCGACGAGTTTCATCCGATCGGCCGGGTGAAGGATTTCGCGCCCTACATCGCGAAAATCCGCGCGAGCGGTGCTGACGCGGTCATCACCGGCAACTGGGGCAACGATCTCACGCTGCTCGTGAAGGCCGCGCGCGAACAAGGCCTCGACACGAAGTTCTACACCTTCTACGGCAACAGCCTGGGCGCGCCGGCCGCGCTCGGCGACGCCGGCGTGAAGCGCGTGATCGCGGTGGCGGACTGGCATCCGAACGTGGGCGGCGCGGCATCGGACGCGTATTACCGTGCGTTTCGCGCCCGCTATCCCGCGGCCGCCGATGATTACCTGGTGGCCCGCATGCCGCTGATGGTCGAAATGCTCGCCGCCGCGATGACGCGCGCGGGCAGCGCGGATCCTTGGGCGGTGGCGCGTGCGCTGGAAGGTATGAAGTTCGACGGCGAGGGTTTCCATCCGTCGACGATGCGCGCCGCCGATCACCAACTGATCCAGCCCCTGTATGTCATGGAGATGGACCGCGCCGGCACGGCGGGCGTGAAGCTGGACAACGAAGGCTCGGGCTATGGCTTCCGGACGCTGCTCGCCATTCCCGCCGACAAGACGGTCCAGTCGACCACTTGCAGGATGACGCGCCCGGACCGGTAAGGGTCGTGGGCGGCGTGCGCCTGTGCTATACTCCGCGCTTCGCCTTCAGCCGGCAGGTCCGTCTGAAGCGAAAATGCAGCAAAACATGAAACCTGTAACCCCACGGCACGGCCTTTCTTCCGTGACCGCCTGTCTGTATCAAAGGAAAAGCAAATGTCCGTAGCAGAAATCAAGAAGTCCGACATCGTCGCTGAATACGCGCGCGGCGCCAACGACACCGGCTCCCCCGAAGTGCAAGTTGCACTGCTCACGAGCCGCATCAACGAACTCACTTCCCACTTCAAGTCGCACTCGAAGGATCACCACAGCCGCCGCGGTCTGCTGCGCATGGTGAGCCGTCGCCGGAAGCTGCTCGACTACCTGAAGGGCAAGGACGCGGACCGCTACCGCTCGCTGATCGAGAAGCTGGGTCTGCGCAAGTAATTGGCGCATATGTGGCTTCATAGCCGCCTTTGAAACAGAGTGCCTGTGTCAGTCCGCTGATACAGGCACTTTGTTTTTGTACGGTCTGGCGATGAAGTGGTGTTCGATCGCTTAATCGCGCGCGACACATCCAGGTGGATGATTTCGGCAGTACACATGCTTTACCCGGATGCTCCATCCGGTTCGACACCCGGTCCGGCCTCGCGGCAGAGCTTTGTGTCATTCCAGCGCGGCACACCGCGCCTCGTTCGCGCGACGTACCGCGCTGGAATGGCATAACACACCTCTTACGCGCGGCTTGGGATCGTCCCGCCCGCGTCGAGGGACGCTGGCGCAACGTATAAGGAGTGGAAATGTTCAATAAGATCGTCAAGGAATTCAAGTGGGGCCAGCATAACGTCCGTCTCGAAACGGGCGAGATCGCCCGTCAGGCAAGCGGCGCCGTGATCGTCGACGTGGAAGACACCGTGGTGCTGGCCACCGTCGTCGGCGCGAAGAGCGCCAAGCCGGGTCAGGACTTCTTCCCGCTGACCGTCGATTACCTCGAAAAGACCTACGCCGCCGGCAAGATCCCAGGCGGCTTCTTCCGCCGCGAAGGCCGTCCGTCGGAAGGCGAAACGCTGATTTCGCGCCTGATCGACCGTCCGCTGCGTCCGCTCTTCCCGGAAGGCTTCTATAACGAAGTGCAGGTCGTGATCCACGTCCTGTCGCTGAACCCGGAAGTCCCCGCCGACATCCCCGCGCTGATCGGCGCCTCCGCCGCGCTCGCCGTGTCGGGCCTGCCGTTCAACGGTCCGGTCGGCGCCGCGCGCGTCGCCTACATCAACAACGAGTACGTGCTGAACCCGACGCGCCCGCAGATGAAGGAATCGGCGCTGGATCTGGTGGTCGCGGGCACGGAACGCGCGGTGCTGATGGTCGAGTCCGAAGCGCAGCAGCTGTCCGAAGAAATCATGCTCGGCGCGGTCGTGTTCGGCCACGAGCAGATGCAGACGGCCATCGACGCCATTCATGAGCTCGTGCGCGAAGGCGGCAAGCCGGAGTGGGACTGGGCGCCGGCGCCGAAGAACGAAGCGCTGATCGCACGCGTCACCGAAATCGCGAAGCCGGAACTCGAAGCCGCTTACCAGCTGCGCGACAAGTCGGCGCGTTCGGGCAAGCTGAAGGAAGTGTACGCAGCAACCTCGTCGAAGCTGGAACAGGATGCCGCTGCGAGCGGCACGGTGGCGGCCGACAAGGCAACCGTCGGCAACGTCCTGTTCGACATCGAAGCGAAGATCGTCCGTACGCAGATCCTGAACGGCGAGCCGCGTATCGACGGCCGCGACACCCGCACCGTCCGTCCGATCGAAATCCGCACGGGCGTCCTGCCGCGCACGCACGGCTCGGCGCTGTTCACGCGCGGCGAGACGCAGGCGCTGGTCGTGGCCACGCTGGGCACGAAGGGCGACGAGCAGAACATCGATGCGCTCGAAGGCGAATACCGCGAGCGCTTCATGCTCCACTACAACATGCCGCCGTTCGCGACGGGCGAAACGGGCCGCGTCGGCTCGCCGAAGCGCCGTGAAATCGGCCATGGCCGTCTGGCCAAGCGCGCGCTGGTCGCGTGCCTGCCGGGTCCGGACGAGTTCGGCTACTCGATCCGCGTGGTGTCGGAAATCACGGAATCGAATGGTTCGTCGTCGATGGCTTCGGTGTGCGGCGGCTGTCTCGCGCTGATGGACGCCGGCGTGCCGATGAAGGCGCACGTTGCGGGCATCGCGATGGGCCTGATCCTCGAAGACAACAAGTTCGCGGTGCTGACCGACATCCTCGGCGACGAAGATCACCTCGGCGACATGGACTTCAAGGTGGCCGGCACGGCGCAAGGCGTGACCGCGCTGCAGATGGACATCAAGATCCAGGGCATCACGAAGGAAATCATGCAGGTCGCGCTCGCGCAGGCGAAGGAAGGCCGCATGCACATCCTCGGCAAGATGACCGCCGCAGTGCCGAGCACGAACACGGAACTGTCGGACTACGCGCCGCGCATGATCACCATCAAGATCAATCCGGAGAAGATCCGCGACGTGATCGGCAAGGGCGGTTCGGTGATCCGCGCGCTGACGGAAGAAACCGGCACGACCATCGACATTTCCGACGACGGCGTCGTGACCATCGCGAGCACGAGCTCGGAAGGCATGGCCGAGGCGAAGAAGCGCATCGAGAACATCACGGCCGAAGTGGAAGTGGGTCAGATCTACGAAGGCCCGGTGCTCAAGCTGCTCGACTTCGGCGCGATCGTGAACATCCTGCCGGGCAAGGACGGTCTGCTGCACATCTCCGAGATCGTCAACGAGCGCGTGAAGGACATCAACGACTATCTGAAGGAAGGCCAGGTCGTGAAGGTCAAGGTCATCCAGACGGACGAGAAGGGCCGCGTGCGCCTGTCGGCGAAGGCTTTGCTGAACGAAGCCGCGCAACCCGCTCAACCCGCGGAACCGACGCAGCCGCAGCAGTAATGCGGTAATGTGTTGACGGCCGGCCGCTAGCGCGAGCCGGCCGTTTTCTTGTCTGACGCGTGTCCGTTGCATGAGAGCGGACGCGTCGTCGGACTGGATCACAGTGTGAGTGCGAGCCCGGGAGTAGCGATTGCTCCAGCGCGCACAGTGTCATCCGGTTCGAATCATTCCGAGCGCGATCGCGGGTTCCAGGGGAGAGGTCATGAAAGCCATCGAAATCACCGAGTTTGGCGCGCCCGAAGTCTTGAAACTGGGCGAGCGTCCGCAGCCCGCGCCCGGCAAGAATGAAGTGCTCATCAAGGTGTCGGCGTCGGGCGTGAACCGTCCGGATGTCCTGCAGCGCAAGGGCGCGTATGCACCGCCGCCGGGCGCGTCGGACCTGCCGGGGCTGGAAGTGGCGGGCGAGATCGTCGATGGCGATTTCAATCCGAAGCACAATCCGTTCGGTCTGAAGAAGGGCGACCGCGTGTGCGCGCTGCTCGCGGGTGGCGGTTATGCCGAATACGCGGTGGCGCCGCTCGAACAATGTCTGCCGGTGCCGGCGGGCCTGTCCGACATTGAGGCGGCATCGCTGCCGGAAACTTTCTTCACGGTGTGGAGCAATGTGTTCGAGCGTGCGCATCTCGGTGCGGGCGAGAACGGCGAGGAAGAGACGCTGCTGGTGCAGGGCGGGTCGAGCGGTATCGGCGTGACGGCGATCCAGATCGCGAAGGCGCTCGGCTTTCGCGTGTTTGCGACGGCCGGCACCGATGAAAAATGCCGCGCGTGCGAAGCGCTCGGTGCGGAGCGCGCGATCAACTACAAGACGGAAGATTTCGTCGAAGTGGTGAAGTCGCTGACCAACGACCGTGGCGTCGACGTGATTCTCGACATGGTCGCCGGCGACTATCTGCCGCGCGAACTCAAGGCGCTCGCCGATGGCGGCCGCGTCTGCGTGATCGCGCTGCTCGGCGGCTCGAAGGCCGAGATCAACCTGAACGACATTCTGCGGCGCCGGCTGGTCATCACGGGCTCGACGCTGCGCCCGCGTCCGGTCGCGTTCAAGGCGAAGCTCGCGGCGAAGCTGAAGGAGCGCGTGTGGCCCGAGATCGAGGCGGGGCGCATCAAGCCGGTCATCCATCAGGTGTTTCCGGCTGCTGAAGCCGCGGCGGCGCACGAGCTGATGGAAAGCAGCACGCATGTCGGCAAGATCATGCTGGACTGGCGCGATGCGTCGTGACGTGCTCATGACGTGCCCAAAGTGCAAGGCACTTTTGCCGGTTTGACCGGTTTCGTCGGATCACAGTAAAATCGCCTGTTTTGCAGGCAGTTTGCGATTCGTAAAGGTTTCATTCCAATAACAGGGCGGCTGTTCCGGTTTACCGGTCAAGCGCATCCGGCAAGCCGCCGCCGATCGACGAGACTTATGTCCAGACAACGAGCGAAACTGGTGGTAGGCAACTGGAAGATGCATGGTCGCATCGACGAAAACGCGGCCCTGTTGACCGAAGTAGCTGCCGGAGCATCGGCTTTGCAGAAGGACGTCCGCGTGGGCGTGTGCGTGCCGTGCCCTTATCTCGCGCAATCGCAGGCGTTGCTGAGCGGCTCGGTGGTGAAGTGGGGCGTGCAGGACGTGTCCGCGCATGCCGGCGGCGCCTACACCGGCGAAGTCGCGGCGGAGATGGCGGTGGACTTCGGCGTCACTTACGCAATCGTGGGTCATTCGGAGCGTCGCGCGTATCATCGCGAAAGCCCGGAACTCGTCGGCGCGAAAACGCAGCGCGCGATCGAAGCGGGCCTCGTGCCCATCGTCTGTGTCGGCGAAACGCTGGAAGAGCGCGAGTCGGGCGCGACCGAGCAGGTCATCGGCACGCAGCTGGACGCCGTGCTGATGCTGCTGACCGAGGAGCAGGCGGCGGGCATCGTGGTCGCCTACGAACCGGTGTGGGCCATCGGCACCGGCAAGACGGCGCAACCGGAGCAGGCGCAGGCGGTTCACGCATTCCTGCGTCGCAAGCTGCAGGAGAAGGGCGCGACAGTGGCCAACGCGTTGCTGCTGTACGGCGGCAGCGTCAAGCCGGACAATGCGCGGGAATTGTTTGCACAAGGCGACATCGACGGCGGCCTGATTGGCGGCGCGTCGTTGAAGTCGAAGGATTTTCTGGCGATCTGCCAGGCTGCGCAAACCGCCTTGCAATAAGTCATCGGGCAAGCGGCACGCGTGCAGGGCAGATCAGGAAAGACCATTGCGGCACGCAAGTGTCATTGAAACATCAGGAATCAGGTGAGTTGAAATGCTGTATTTGAAGACATTGATTATCGTCGTCCAGTTGTTGTCGGCGCTGGGCGTTATCGGACTCGTGCTGCTGCAGCACGGCAAGGGCGCCGACATGGGCGCGGCATTCGGCAGCGGTTCGTCGGGCAGCCTGTTCGGCGCGACCGGATCAGCGAATTTTCTTTCGCGTACGACAGCCGTCCTCGCCGCCGTGTTCTTCGTCACGACGCTGGCGCTGACCTATCTCGGCAGCTACAAGCCGCAGGCATCGGCGGGCATTCTGGGTGACGCGCCGGTGGCCGCTTCGGCTGCGATTCCGGCCTCGGGCGCCGCGCCCGCAACCGCTGCCTCGGGTGCTGCACCTGCTGCCGCTTCGTCCGCGCCGGGCAACGACGTTCCCAAATAATCGGCTCGAACGCCAAAACAAATTTCTCGCGAAAACTGCATTTTGTGCGTTGAACAATTCGGAACGGGCAGTTATAATTCTGGTCTTGAAGCGATTCGCGGCAATTAAGAAGTAGTTTTCCCGGATTGCAGTACAGTGCCGACGTGGTGAAATTGGTAGACACGCTATCTTGAGGGGGTAGTGGCGAAAGCTGTGCGAGTTCGAGTCTCGCCGTCGGCACCAAAGTTATCCAATGCCAGCCGCATGCATCGCTTCGGCTGGCATTGTCACTTCTGGAGTACCCTTACGGTTTTGAAGCGGTGGTGCTCGCCATGCGGCGATTGTCACAGTGTGCTGATAACGTGAGCGGTCCCAAGTGAATCCCCTGTCGGGTGGTCCGTCCCGGCTGAGGCGCTCAATCAATAACAGACCATCTCTACCGAACAGAGGATAGCCTTGAACCTCGCACCCTATTACCCCGTCTTCTTGTTTCTTGTGGTGGGCCTTGGTTTAGGTATAGCGCTGGTCAGCATTGGCAAGATCCTCGGTCCCAACAGGCCCGACACCGAAAAAAACGCACCTTACGAGTGCGGCTTCGAAGCCTTCGAAGACGCGCGGATGAAGTTCGATGTGCGTTACTATCTCGTCGCAATTCTTTTCATCATTTTCGACCTTGAGACTGCGTTCCTGTTTCCGTGGGGCGTGTCCCTGCGCGAGATCGGCTGGCCCGGCTTCATCGCGATGATGATTTTCCTGCTCGAATTTTTGCTCGGCTTCGCCTACATCTGGAGAAAGGGCGGGCTCGACTGGGAATGACGGTTAGATCACCGGATTCATGGGCGGCTTTGGCTGGCAGCTCATCTGGAGTGGACAAGAAATGAGTATCGAAGGGGTCTTGAAGGAAGGCTTTGTCACCACCACGGCTGACAAGCTGATCAACTGGACGCGCACCGGCTCGCTGTGGCCGATGACGTTCGGCCTCGCCTGCTGTGCGGTCGAGATGATGCACGCAGGCGCCGCCCGCTATGACCTGGACCGTTTCGGCGTCGTGTTCCGCCCGAGTCCGCGTCAGTCCGACGTCATGATCGTCGCCGGCACGCTGTGCAACAAGATGGCGCCCGCGCTGCGCAAGGTGTACGACCAGATGGCCGAGCCGCGCTGGGTCATCTCCATGGGTTCGTGCGCGAACGGCGGCGGCTACTACCACTATTCGTACTCCGTCGTGCGCGGTTGCGACCGGATCGTACCCGTGGATGTCTACGTCCCCGGCTGTCCTCCGACCGCCGAAGCGCTGGTCTACGGCGTGATCCAGTTGCAGGCGAAGATTCGCCGCACCAACACCATCGCCCGTAGTTAAGGGCCTGAGTCTCCCCAACTATGGCAAGCAAACTCGAGACCCTCAAAGCGAACCTCGAGACGGCGTTTGGTGGCCGTCTGCAGAGCATTACGGAGTCGCTCGGGCAAGTGACGATCGTCGTCAAGGCGTCGAACTACCTGGAAGTCTGCAAGCAGCTGCGCGATGATCCGTCGCTGCGCTTCGAGCAGCTCATGGACCTCTCCGGCGTGGACTATTCCACCTACGGCGACGGCGCCTACGACGGCCCGCGCTTCGCCGCCGTCAGCCATCTCCTGTCCATCTCGAACAATTGGCGCGTGCGCGTGCGCGTGTTCGCGCCGGACGACGAAGTGCCCATCGTGCCTTCGGTGGTCGACCTCTGGACCTCGGCGAACTGGTACGAGCGCGAAGCGTTCGACCTCTACGGCATCGTGTTCGAAGGCCACCCCGACCTGCGCCGCATCCTGACGGACTATGGCTTCATCGGCCATCCGTTCCGCAAGGACTTCCCGGTCTCCGGCTACGTGGAAATGCGCTACGACCCGGAAGAGAAGCGCGTGGTGTATCAGCCTGTGACGATCGAACCGCGCGAGATCACGCCGCGCGTGATTCGCGAAGATCGCTATGGCGGTCTGAAACATTAAGAGAACGCCATGGCAGAGATCAAGAACTACACGCTGAATTTCGGCCCGCAGCATCCGGCAGCGCACGGTGTGCTGCGCCTCGTGCTCGAACTCGACGGCGAAGTGATCCAGCGCGCGGACCCGCACATCGGTCTGCTGCATCGCGCGACCGAGAAGCTCGCCGAAACCAAGACTTTCCTGCAGTCGGTGCCGTACATGGACCGTCTCGACTACGTGTCGATGATGGTCAACGAGCACGGCTATGTGATGGCGATCGAGAAGCTGCTGGGCATCGACGTGCCGATTCGCGCGAAGTACATCCGCGTGCTGTTCGACGAAATCACGCGCGTGCTGAACCACCTGATGTGGATCGGCTCGCACGCGCTCGACGTCGGCGCAATGGCAGTGTTCCTGTACGCGTTCCGCGAGCGCGAAGACCTGATGGACGTCTACGAGGCGGTGTCCGGCGCGCGCATGCACGCGGCGTACTATCGTCCGGGCGGTGTGTATCGCGACCTGCCGGATGCGATGCCGCAATACAAGGCATCGAAGATCCGCAACGCGAAGGCGCTCGACCGGATGAACGAGACGCGCCAGGGTTCGCTGCTCGACTTCATCGAAGACTTCTTCAACCGTTTCCCGGGTTGCGTCGACGAGTACGAAACGCTCCTCACCGACAACCGCATCTGGAAGCAGCGTCTCGTGGGCATCGGCGTGGTGAGCCCAGAGCGTGCGCTGCAGATGGGCCTGTCGGGCGCGATGCTGCGCGGGTCGGGCATCGAGTGGGATCTGCGCAAGAAGCAGCCGTACGAAGTGTATGACCAGCTGGACTTCGACATTCCCGTCGGCGTGAACGGCGATTGCTACGACCGTTATCTGGTGCGCGTGGAAGAAATGCGCCAGTCGGTCCGCATCGCCAAACAGTGCATTGCGTGGCTGCGCAAGAATCCCGGCCCTGTGATGGTCGATAATCACAAGGTTGCGCCGCCGTCGCGCGTCGGCATGAAGAGCAACATGGAAGAGCTGATTCACCACTTCAAGCTCTTCACCGAAGGTTTCCACGTGCCGGAAGGCGAGACGTACGCGGCAGTGGAGCATCCGAAGGGCGAGTTCGGCATCTATCTGATCTCGGACGGCGCCAACAAGCCGTATCGCCTCAAGATTCGCGCGCCGGGTTATGCGCATCTCGCCGCGCTCGACGAAATGGCGCGCGGCCACATGATCGCCGACGCCGTGACGATCATCGGTACGCAGGACATCGTGTTCGGCGAGATCGATCGCTGATCTCCCTTGCCGCGTGAGCGGCGCGCTCCTGGAGCCGCCGCGCATGAAAACGCGAGTGCAATAACAGGAATCCGCAGGAACGCCAGGTCTGCCGCAAGTGAATAACGCGGCGGGTTTTCGTTCGGTAGGAATTGAAAGAGTCGTGTCTGAAAATGATCTCAGCTGAAGGCCTGAAAGAAATCGATCGCGCAGTCGCGAAATATCCCGCCGAGCAAAAGCAGTCGGCGGTGATGGCGGCGCTTGCGGTCGCCCAGGAAGAGCAGGGTTGGCTCTCGCCCGAACTCATGCAGTTCGTGGCGGACTACCTGAGCATGCCGCCGGTCGCCGTGCAGGAAGTCGCGACGTTCTACACGATGTACGAGCTCAAGCCGGTCGGCAAGCACAAGGTCACGCTCTGCACGAACCTGCCTTGCCAGCTCGGACCGGACGGCGGTTCGGACAGCGCGGCCGAGTATCTGAAGCAGAAGCTGGGAATCGATTTCGGCGAGACCACGGCCGACGGCAAGTTCACGCTGAAGGAAGGCGAGTGTTTCGGCGCGTGCGGCGACGCACCCGTGATGCTCGTGAACAACCATCGCATGTGCAGCTTCATGAGCCGCGAGAAGATCGACCAGTTGCTCGAGGAACTTTCGAAATGACGTCACTCCACGATCGGCACATCAAGCCGCTGATCCTCGCCGGCCTCAATGGCGAGAACTGGCATCTCGAAGACTACGTCGCGCGCGGCGGCTACAAGCAGCTGCGCCGCATCCTGGAAGAGAAGATTCCGGCCGAGCAGGTGATCGCCGACGTCAAGGCGTCGGGCTTGCGCGGCCGCGGCGGCGCGGGCTTCCCGACCGGCCTGAAGTGGAGCTTCATGCCGCGTCAGTTCCCGGGGCAGAAGTATCTCGTCTGCAACTCGGACGAAGGCGAGCCGGGCACGTTCAAGGACCGCGACATCCTGCGCTGGAACCCGCATGCGCTGATCGAAGGCATGGCCATCGGCGCGTATGCCATGGGCATCACGGTCGGCTACAACTATATTCACGGCGAGATCTTCGAGGTTTACCGCGTGTTCGAGGCGGCGCTTGAAGAAGCGCGCCAGGCCGGCTATCTCGGCGCGAACATCCTGGGCTCGGGCTTCTCGTTCGAACTGCATGCGCATCATGGCTATGGCGCGTACATCTGCGGCGAAGAAACCGCGCTGCTCGAATCGCTGGAAGGCAAGAAGGGCCAGCCGCGCTTCAAGCCGCCGTTCCCGGCGAGCTTCGGCGTGTATGGCAAGCCCACCACGATCAACAACACCGAGACCTTCGCGGCCGTGCCGTTCCTGCTGGAAATCGGCCCGCAGAATTATCTCGAACTCGGCAAGCCGAACAACGGCGGCACGAAGATCTTCTCCATTTCGGGCGACGTGAACCGTCCGGGCAACTACGAGATTCCGCTCGGCACGCCGTTCTCGACGCTGATGGAACTGGCCGGCGGCGTGCGTGGCGAGAAGATCAAGGCGGTGATCCCGGGCGGATCGTCAGCGCCGGTGGTGCCGGGCGACATGATGCTCGCCACCGACATGGACTACGATTCGATCGCCAAGGCCGGCTCCATGCTGGGTTCGGGCGCGGTGATCGTGATGAACGAGACGCGCTGCATGGTGCGCTCGCTGCTGCGCCTGTCGTACTTCTACTATGAAGAGTCGTGCGGCCAGTGCACGCCGTGCCGCGAAGGCACCGGCTGGCTGTATCGCGTGGTGCATCGCATCGAGCATGGCCTCGGCCGCAAGGAAGATCTGGATCTGCTGAACTCGGTCGCCGAGAACATCATGGGCCGCACCATCTGCGCGCTGGGCGACGCAGCGGCGATGCCCGTGCGCGGCATGCTCAAGCACTTCTGGGACGAATTCGAATATCACGTCGAGCACAAGCACTGTGTTGTCGGCGGACATGCGCACGCGCCGTCCGAAGCGCTGACCGCGTAATCAGGCGCGCAGTCAGATGCGCGAGACAAGAGGTTGAGGACCATTCCCCATCATGGTTGAACTAGAAATTGACGGCAAGACGGTCGAGGTGCCCGAAGGCAGCATGGTGATCCAGGCTGCGCACAAGGTCGACACGTACATTCCTCACTTCTGCTATCACAAGAAGCTCTCGATCGCGGCGAACTGCCGGATGTGCCTCGTCGAAGTCGAGAAGATGCCGAAGGCCGTTCCCGCCTGTGCCACGCCGGTGTCGGCGGGCATGATCGTGCGCACGACCTCCGACAAGGCCGTGAAGGCCCAGCAGTCGGTGATGGAATTCCTGCTGATCAACCACCCGCTCGACTGCCCGATCTGCGATCAGGGCGGCGAATGCCAGCTGCAGGATCTGGCCGTCGGTTACGGCAAGTCGCAGTCGCGCTACAGCGAAGAAAAGCGCGTGGTGTTCCACAAGAACGTCGGTCCGCTCATCTCGATGGAAGAGATGTCGCGCTGCATCCACTGCACGCGCTGCGTGCGCTTCGGCCAGGAAGTGGCCGGCGTGATGGAGCTCGGCATGCTGGGCCGCGGCGAGCATTCGGAAATCACGTCGTTCGTCGGCAAGACGGTGGATTCGGAACTGTCGGGCAACATGATCGACCTGTGCCCGGTCGGCGCGCTCACGAGCAAGCCGTTCCGCTACAGCGCCCGTACCTGGGAACTGTCACGCCGCAAGTCGGTGAGCCCGCACGATTCCGTCGGCGCGAACCTCGTGGTGCAGGTGAAGAACAACCGCGTGATGCGCGTTCTGCCGATGGAAAACGAAGCCATCAACGAATGCTGGATCTCGGACAAGGACCGCTTCTCGTACGAAGGCCTGAACAGCGACGAGCGTCTCACCACGCCGATGCTGAAGCAGGGCGGCAACTGGATCGAAACCGACTGGCAGACCGCGCTCGAATACGTGGCGAAGGGCCTGAAGGGCATCCAGGCGGATCATGGCGCGAGCGCCATCGCCGCACTGGCCACGCCGCACAGCACGGTCGAGGAACTGCATCTGCTGAAGGCGCTGGCTGAAGGCGTCGGTACGCCGAACGTGGACTTCCGTCTGCGCCAGCATGATTTCTCGGCGCCGGTCGGCGTCGGCGCACCGTGGCTCGGCACGAAAATCGCCGATCTGTCGTTGATCGACACGGCCTTCGTGATCGGCTCGTTCCTGCGCCGCGATCATCCGCTGTTCGCCGCACGTCTGCGTCAGGCCGCGAAGAGCGGCGCGAAGATCACCTTCCTCAACGCCAGCAACGACGACTCGCTGATCCCGACCGCGCATCGCCTGGTCGCGGCGCCGTCGGCGTGGCTCGATCAACTCGCGGGCATCGCGGCAGCCGTGGCGGAAGCGCGCGGCGTCGCGCTGCCGGACGCATTCGCGGGCCGCGAAGTATCGGCGGCGTCGAAAGACGTCGCGGCATCGCTGTCGGCGGGCGAGAAGCGCGTCGTGCTGCTTGGCAACGTCGCGGTCCAGCATCCGGACTTCGCACAGATTCAGGCGGCGGCCCAGTGGATCGCCGACAACACCGGCGCCACGCTCGGCTTCCTCACGGAAGGCGCGAACTCGGTCGGCGCGTATCTCGTCGATGCCGTGCCGGGCGAGGGCGGTCTCAACGCCCGCGAAGTGTTCGAGCAGCCGCGCAAGGGTTACGTGCTGCTGAACGCCGAGCCGGAATTCGACACGGCCAACCCGGCGCAGGCCATCGCCGCGCTGAAGGCTGCGGAAATGGTCGTCGTGATGTCGCCGTTCAAGCACGGCATGGACTACGCGGACGTGTTGCTGCCGATCGCGCCGCACACGGAAACCTCGGGCACTTTCGTCAATGCGGAAGGCACGGCTCAGTCGTTCAACGGCGTCGTGCGCGCGCTGGGCGACACGCGTCCGGGCTGGAAGGTCCTGCGCGTGCTGGGCACGATCCTCGGCCTGCCGGGCTTCGAATTTGACACGGCGGAAGAAGTGCGCGTTGCGGCGCTCGGTACGGGCGACCTGAGCGCGCGTCTGTCGAACAAGACCTCGGTGGCGGCCACGCGCGCTGCATCGAACGTGGTGCTGAACGGCAGCGGCCTGCAGCGTCTCGCCGATGTGCCGATCTATCACGCCGATGCGCTGGTGCGCCGTGCGCCGTCGCTGCATCTGACGGTGGCTGCACGTGACGCAAACGTCGCCGGCCTGCCGACCGCGCTGTTCGACAAGCTCGGCCTGAAGGATGGCGAAGCGGTGCGCATCAAGCAGGGCGACCGGTCGGTGACGCTGCCGGCGGTCCGCGATGCGAACCTGGCGGAATCGGTGGTCCGCGTGTCGGCGGGCACGACGGCTGGCGCCGCGCTCGGCGGCCTGTTCGGTGAACTGGTAGTGGAGAAGGCGTAAATGGGCTTGTTCGATACGATCAACGCAGGCGGCACGCAGCTTCTCGGCGTCGCATGGCCGACGGTGTGGGCGGTGGTCCGCATCCTGGTGGTTTCGGTGGTCATCCTGCTGTGCGTGGCGTACCTGATTCTCTGGGAACGCAAGCTCATCGGCTGGATGCACGTGCGTCTCGGCCCGAACCGTGTCGGTCCCGCCGGTCTGCTGCAGCCGATCGCGGACGTGCTGAAGCTTCTGCTCAAGGAAGTGATTCAGCCGACCGCAGCCAGCAAATGGATCTACATGATCGCGCCGATCATGACCGTGGTGCCCGCGTTCGCGGTGTGGGCAGTGATCCCGTTCCAGGCGAAGGCGGTGCTGGGCGACATCAACGCGGGTCTGCTGTACGTGATGGCGATCTCGTCGATCGGCGTCTACGGCGTGATCCTGGCGGGCTGGGCGTCGAACTCGAAGTACGCGTTTCTCGGCGCGATGCGCGCGGCGGCGCAGATGGTGTCCTACGAAATCTCGATGGGCTTCGCGCTGGTCGTGGTGCTGATGGTCGCCGGCACGCTGAACATGTCGGAGATCGTGCATTCGCAGCAGCGCGGCATGTTCGCGGGCTGGGGCGTCAACTTCCTGTCGTGGAACTGGCTGCCGCTCCTGCCGATGTTCGTCGTGTACTTCATCTCGGGCATCGCTGAAACGAACCGTCACCCGTTCGACGTGGTGGAAGGCGAGTCGGAAATCGTCGCGGGCCACATGATCGATTACTCGGGCATGGCGTTCGCGCTGTTCTTCCTGGCCGAGTACATCAACATGATCGTCATCTCGGCCATTGCGACGACGCTGTTCCTCGGCGGCTGGGATGCGCCGTTCGGCTTCCTGTCCTTCATTCCGGGCGTATTCTGGTTCGCCTTCAAGATTTTCCTGCTGCTGTCGGTGTTCATCTGGGCGCGCGCGACGTTTCCGCGTTACCGCTACGACCAGATCATGCGTCTGGGCTGGAAGGTGTTCCTGCCGGTGTCGGTGATCTGGGTGGTCGTGGTCGGTTTCTGGATCATGTCGCCGCTCAACATCTGGAAGTAGTCGGACGAAGCCAGCACAAGAGCGCAGGACCAGAGCGGACGAAATCATCATGAACGCAATACAGAACTTCTTCAAAACCTTCTTCCTGACCGAGCTGCTGAAGGGTCTGGCGCTGACGGGCCGTTACACGTTCCAGCGCAAGATCACGGTGCAGTTCCCGGAAGAGAAGACCCCGATCTCGCCGCGTTTCCGCGGCCTGCACGCGCTGCGCCGGTATGAAAACGGCGAAGAGCGCTGCATCGCCTGCAAGCTGTGCGAAGCGGTTTGCCCGGCCATGGCGATCACGATCGAATCGGAAACGCGCGCGGACAACACCCGTCGCACGACGCGTTATGACATCGACCTGACCAAGTGCATCTTCTGCGGTTTCTGCGAAGAGAGTTGCCCGGTCGATTCCATCGTCGAGACGCACATCCTCGAATATCACGGCGAGAAGCGCGGCGATCTGTACTTCACGAAGGACATGCTGCTTGCGGTCGGCGACCGTTATGAGAACGAGATTGCCGCGGCGAAGGCGGCAGACGCGCCGTATCGTTGATCGAGACTTGTAGCAAACGTAGTTGCTCGCTTTGCTTGCAGTTGCTTTCAGTTGCTGTTCGGCACATGCGGGAAGCGCGGGGCAGACCGTCCCGGCGCCGACACACCATGCCTGATGATGGCCTAACGATGAACCGGTAATCATGGAATTCACAACCGTATTGTTCTATATCTTCGCGCTGCTGCTGGTCGCATCCGCGCTGAAGGTGATCACCTCGCGCAACCCGGTGTCGTCCGCGCTGTTCCTCGTGCTCGCGTTCTTCAACGCGGCCGCGATCTGGATGCTGCTGCAGGCGGAATTCCTCGCGATCCTGCTGGTGCTCGTGTACGTGGGCGCGGTGATGGTGCTGTTCCTGTTCGTGGTCATGATGCTCGACATCAACATCGATGTCCTGCGCCGCGACTTCAAGCGCTTCGTGCCGCTCGCGAGCATCGTCGGCGCGATCATCGTGGTGGAAACCGCGCTGATCCTGTGGCACGGCTTCGGCGCGACCACCACGCCGCTGCGCGACGCCTCCGCCGGCGCGGGCGTGTCGGGTGCAGCCGTGATGTCGAACACGCAGCTGATCGGCAAGGTCATCTACACCGACTACATCTTCGCGTTCGAAGTGGCGGGCCTCGTGCTGCTGGTGGCGATCATCGCGGCCATCTCGCTGACGATCCGCGACAAGAAGGACAAGAAGACGCAAAACGTCAGCCAGCAGGTCAAGGTGCGCGCGCAGGATCGCGTGCGCATCGTGAAGATGAAGTCCGAAACGGAGGCGCCCGATGCCGCCACGGAACCCGCGGTGACCGGCAACATCGGCGCGGGCACGGTCGACAACAAGGGCTGAGCGGAAGGAGATAACCAGAAAATGTTGAGTCTTGCCCATTACCTCGTGCTCGGTGCGATTCTGTTTGCGATCAGCATCGTCGGCATCTTCCTGAACCGCCGCAACGTCATCATCATCCTGATGGCCATCGAACTGATGCTGCTCGCGGTGAACACCAATTTCGTCGCGTTCTCGCACTATCTCGGCGACGTGCACGGCCAGATCTTCGTGTTCTTCGTGCTGACCGTCGCCGCCGCCGAAGCTGCAATCGGCCTGGCGATTCTCGTGACCCTGTTCCGTAGCCTCGACACGATCAACGTCGAGGACCTCGATCAGCTCAAAGGTTAATTTCAGGCAAGGCTGTTATGTCCACGACACTCAATGAAAACCTCCTGCTCGCGGTTCCGCTGGCGCCGCTCGCCGGCTCGCTGATCGCAGGGCTGTTCGGGAAAGCGGTGGGGCGCAAGGGCGCGCACAGCGTGACCATTCTCGGCGTCTTCATTTCCCTCGTTCTGTCGGTGCTCGTCTTCAACGACGTGATGCACGGCGCGAGCTTCAACGCCACCATCTACGAATGGATGAACGTGGGCCCGTTGAAGATGGAAGTCGGCTTCCTGGTCGATTCGCTGACGGCCATGATGATGGTCATCGTGACCTTCGTCTCGCTGATGGTGCACATCTACACGATCGGCTACATGGCGGACGAGGAAGTGGGCTACGAGCGCTTCTTCTCGTACATCTCGCTGTTCACGTTCTCGATGCTGATGCTCGTCATGAGCAACAACTTCCTGCAGCTGTTCTTCGGCTGGGAAGCGGTGGGCCTGGTGTCGTACCTGCTGATCGGCTTCTACTTCACGCGTGAGAGCGCGATCTACGCCAACATGAAGGCGTTCATCGTGAACCGCGTGGGCGACTTCGGCTTCCTGCTGGGCATCGGCCTGCTGCTCGCGTTCTCGGGTTCGCTCAACTACGGCGAAGTCTTCGCGCAGAGCGACAAGCTCGCCACGATGGCCTTCCCGGGCACGCAGTGGGGCCTGCTGACGGTTGCCTGCATCTGCCTGTTCATCGGCGCGATGGGCAAGTCGGCGCAGTTCCCGCTGCACGTCTGGCTGCCGGATTCGATGGAAGGCCCGACGCCGATCTCCGCGCTGATTCATGCGGCGACCATGGTGACGGCCGGTATCTTCATGGTGACGCGCATGTCGCCGCTGTTCGAGCATTCGGACGCTGCGCTCTCGTTCGTCACGGTCATCGGCGCGATCACCGCGCTGTTCATGGGCTTCCTCGGCGTCGTGCAGAACGACATCAAGCGCGTGGTCGCGTATTCCACGCTGTCGCAGCTGGGCTACATGACGGTCGCGCTGGGCGTCTCGGCGTATCCGGTGGCGGTGTTCCACCTCGGCACGCACGCGTTCTTCAAGGCACTGCTGTTCCTTGGCGCGGGTTCGGTCATCATCGGCATGCACCACGACCAGGACATGCGCAACATGGGCGGCCTCGCCAAGTACATGCCGATCACGTGGATCACGTCGCTGATCGGGTCGCTGGCGCTGATCGGCACGCCGTTCTTCTCGGGCTTTTACTCGAAGGATTCGATCATCGAAGCCGTGAAGTACTCGCATCTTGCGGGCTCGGGCTTCGCGTACTTCGCGGTGGTGGCGAGCGTGTTTGTCACGTCGCTGTACTCGTTCCGCATGTATTTCATGGTGTTCCATGGTCCCGAGCGCTTCCGCGGTCCGAAGCATCCCGACTCGCCGATGGGCCAGGCCGAAGCGCAGCATGCACATGATGCGCATGGTCATGACGCTCACGGCCACGGGCACGACGACCACGGCCACGGCCATGGCCACGGTCCGCACATCCCGCACGAAAGCCCGTGGGTGGTGACGCTGCCGCTCATCCTGCTGGCGATTCCGTCGATCATCATCGGCGCGATCATGATCGGCCCGATGATCTACGGCGACTTCTTCTCGCACGGCGTGGTGTTCGACAAGGTCATCTTCATTGGCGAGAACCATGAAGGCCTGAAGGAAATGGCCGAAGAGTTCCACGGCTGGATGGCGATGGCGATTCACGGCATCGTGACGCCGGGTCCGGTGTGGCTCGCGGCGCTGGGCGTGATCGTCGCGTGGTTCTTCTACATGAAGCGCCCGGACCTGCCGGCCGTCGTTGCGCGCACGTTCCGTCCGATCTACGTGCTGCTCGACAACAAGTACTACTGCGACAAGATCAACGAGGTCGTGTTCGCGAAGGGCGCGGTGGCACTGGGCCGCGGCCTGTGGAAAGAGGGCGATGTGGTCGTCATCGACGGCATCGTCAACGGCAGCGCGCGGTTCATGGGCTGGTTTGCCGGCGTGATCCGCTTCCTTCAATCCGGTTACATCTACCACTACGCGTTCGCCATGATTATCGGCATGTTGGGGCTCTTGACCCTGTTTGTGACGCTCGGCGGCAAATAAGGCGAGGGACTCCATGCACTCTTTTCCGATTCTCAGTGTCGCGATCTGGCTGCCGATCATCTTCGGTCTGCTGGTGCTCGCGGTAGGCAACGACCAGAACCCGGCGCCCGCGCGCTGGGTCGCGCTGATCGGCGCGGTGCTCGGGCTGATCGTCACGATCCCGCTCATCACCGGCTTCGACAACTCCACCGCCGCGCTACAGTTCGTCGAGCAGGCGAACTGGATCGAACGCTTCAACATCACGTATCACCTCGGCGTCGACGGCATCTCGATGTGGTTCGTCGTCTTGACGGCGCTCATCACGGTGATCGTCGTGATCGCCGGCTGGGAAGTGATCACCCAGCGCGTGTCGCAGTACATGGCCGCGTTCCTGATTCTCTCGGGCATCATGATCGGCGTGTTCTCCACGGCGGACGGGCTGCTGTTCTACGTGTTCTTCGAAGCCACGCTGATTCCGATGTACATCATCATCGGCGTGTGGGGCGGGCCGAACCGCGTCTATGCGGCGTTCAAGTTCTTCCTGTACACGCTGGCCGGTTCGCTGCTGATGCTGATCGCGCTGCTGTATCTCTACACGAAGACCGGCACGTTCGACCTCGCCACGTGGCACGCGGTGAAGCTCGACATGACGCCACAGGTGCTGTTGTTCATCGCGTTCTTCCTGGCCTTCGCGGTCAAGGTGCCGATGTTCCCGGTCCACACCTGGCTGCCGGATGCGCACGTTGAAGCACCGACGGGCGGCTCGGTCGTGCTGGCGGCCATCATGCTGAAGCTGGGCGCCTACGGTTTCCTGCGCTTTTCGCTGCCCATCGCGCCGGACGCCAGCCACTTCCTCGCACCGGTGGTGATCACGCTGTCGCTGATCGCGGTGATCTACATCGGCCTGGTCGCCATGGTGCAGGCCGACATGAAGAAGCTGGTCGCGTATTCGTCGATCGCGCACATGGGCTTCGTCACGCTCGGATTCTTCATGTTCGGTCCGTCGAGCCAGCTCGGCGTGGAAGGCGCGATCATCCAGATGATCTCGCACGGCTTCGTCTCGGGCGCGATGTTCCTGTCCATCGGCGTGCTGTATGACCGTGTGCATTCGCGTCAGATCGCGGATTACGGCGGCGTCGTCAACACCATGCCGAAGTTCGCCGCGTTCGTGATGCTGTTCGCGATGGCCAACTGCGGCCTGCCGGGCACGTCGGGTTTCGTCGGCGAGTTCATGGTGATTCTGGCGGCAGTGAAGTACAACTTCTGGATCGCCTTCCTGGCCACCTTCACGCTGATCCTGGGCGCGGCCTACACGCTGTGGATGTACAAGCGCGTGTACTTCGGCGCGGTCGCGAACGACCACGTCGCGAAGCTCAAGGACATCAACAAGCGCGAATTCCTGATGCTGACCGTGCTCGCGGTGTTCACGCTGTACATGGGCCTGCATCCGAAGCCCTTTACCGACGTGATGCACGCGTCGGTGGCAAACCTGCTCTCCCACGTCGCGCAGTCCAAGCTGCCGCTGGCCCAGTAACGGCGTGCGGAGGAACTAAAAGATCATGCAAAACGCCCCTATGAGCATTCTCTGGCCCGACGCGCTCCTGATGGCCGCGGTCGTCGTGGCCTGGCTGAACGATACGATCTTCGGACCGAAGAGCCGCGGCACGACCTATCTGATCGCACTCGTCTCGACGGTCGTCATCGGCGTGTGGTTCGCCTTCACGGCGCTCGACCCGACGCCGCATTACTTCTTCACGCGCATGTACATCGTCGATCCGTTCGCGAGCGCGATGAAGGCGGTCGTGTGCCTGGGCTACGCGGTATCGATCATCTATTCGAAGAAGTATCTCGAAGACCGCGACCTGTTCCGCGGCGACTTCTTCCTGCTCGGCCTGTTCTCGCTGCTCGGCCAGTGCGTGATGATCTCGGGCAACAACTTCCTGACGCTGTATCTCGGTCTCGAACTGATGTCGCTGTCGCTGTATGCGGTCATCGCGCTGCGCAAGGATGCGCCGCAGTCGAACGAGTCGGCCATGAAGTACTACGTGCTCGGCGCGCTCGCTTCCGGCTTCCTGCTCTACGGCATCTCGATGCTGTACGGCGCGACCGGTTCGCTCGAACTGAACGAAGTGCTGAAGGCGGTGGCCTCCGGCCATATCAACGACGCGGTCCTGCTGTTCGGCGTGATCTTCATCGTGGCGGGCGTGGCCTTCAAGATGGGCGCGGTGCCGTTCCACATGTGGGTGCCCGACGTCTACCAGGGCGCGCCGACCGCCATGACCATGCTCACCGGCGGCGGCCCGAAGGTCGCGGCCTTCGCGTGGGGCCTGCGCTTCCTCGTGATGGCGCTGTTGCCGCTCGCCGTGGACTGGCAGGAAATGCTGGTGATCCTCGCGGCGCTCTCGCTGATCGTGGGCAATATCACCGGTATCGTGCAGAAGAACATCAAGCGGATGCTGGCGTACTCGGCCATCTCGAACATGGGCTTCGTGCTGCTCGGCCTGCTGTCGGGTGTCGTCGACGGCAAGCTCACGGGCGCTGCCGGCGCGTACAGCTCGGCGATGTTCTACAGCATCATCTATCTGATCACGACGCTCGGTTCGTTCGGCGTGGTCATGCTGCTGGCGCGTCGCGACTTCGAAGCCGAGATGCTCGACGACTTCAAGGGTCTCAACCAGCGCAGCCCGGTCTTCGCGTTCGTCATGATGATCATGATGTTCTCGCTGGCAGGCATTCCGCCGACGGTCGGCTTCTACGCGAAGCTCGCCGTGCTCGAAGCGACGATGAACGCCGGCCTGACCTGGCTCGCCGTGCTGGCCGTGCTGACTTCGCTGGTGGGGGCGTTCTACTACCTGCGCGTCGTGAAGCTGATGTACTTCGATGCGCCGGAAGACCACGCGCCGATCGTCTCGGGCGGCCTCAACCGCTCGCTGCTGACGCTGAACGGCCTCGCCGTGCTGGTGCTCGGCCTGGTGCCGGGTCCGCTGATGTCGGCTTGCCTGACGGCCATCTCGCATACGCTGTCGCTGTAATGTCGGCTGCGGGCTGGTTCATCGTGTTGTTGGCGTTCGTGTGCGCCAACCTGCCGTTCCTGAATCAGCGCCTCTTCGCCGCCGTGCCGCTGCCCCTGCCCGCAACGGCGGGGCACAAGGCCGCGAAGAAGAGCGCGTGGATCCGGATCGGCGAGCTTGTGGTTCTCTACTTCGTCGTCGGCGCGCTCGGCTTCATGCTCGAAGCGCGCGCCGGCAACCGTTTCGATCAGGGATGGCAGTTCTATGCCATCACCTTCAGTCTGTTCGTGGTGTTCGCTTTTCCGGGCTTCACGTTCCAGTACCTCGTCAAACGCCGCTGACGGCTTCATGCCGTTAGCGGCCTGTTCGCTTCCCACGCACAGGTTTCCAGATGGCAGATCAACGTTCCTTTCCCGCTGGCGATGAAGGCCTTGTCGAAAAGAAGGTCGACAGCGTCACGCTCCACGAAGGCAAATTCCTGACGCTCAAATGCGACACCGTCGAATTGCCCGACGGCAAGCACGCGACGCGCGAGTTCGTCGAGCATCCGGGCGCGGTGATGATCCTGCCGGTGTTCGACGACGGCCGCGTGCTGCTTGAACGGCAGTTTCGTTATCCGGTGGGACGCGTGCTGCTGGAATTCCCGGCGGGCAAGCTCGATCCGAACGAGAGCGAGCTGAGCTGCGCGAAGCGTGAGCTTCAGGAAGAGACCGGCTACACGGCGCGCGAATGGACCTTCCTGACGCGTATCCATCCGGTGATCTCGTATTCGACGGAGTTCATCGATATCTATCTGGCGCGCGGTCTCGTCGAAGGTGATGCCCGGCTCGATGAAGGTGAGTTTCTCGAAACCTTCATCGCCGACGAAGCGCAACTGATGCGCTGGGTGAAGGACGGCAGCATCAGCGACGTGAAGACGATCATCGGCGTGTTCTGGCTGGAGAAGATCCGCTCGGGTGAATGGCCGCCGGGCGAGCCAGCGCAGGATTAAGGCACGGATTCCGGATTCAAACGACACAGGCGGCCCATCGGCCGCCTGTGTCGTTTCCGGCCGTGCAACGCAGCGTGCTGGCCGAGCGGATAGAATGAACGACCGGCTCAATCCGGTTATGATTTTTCGATTCCACCTCGTTTTAGTACGCTCGTTCATAAAGTCCGTGAACTGAGCTACACTCCATGAAGCCCGAATAGCATGAAGGTCCTCGATTTAAAGTGCGCGCACGATCACCGGTTCGAAGGCTGGTTCGCCTCCACGGAGGAGTTCGAGTCGCAACTGGCGCGCAAGCTGGTCGCCTGTCCGGTGTGTTCGGCGACTGACGTCAGCCGGATGCCGTCTGCGCCGCGTCTGAATCTGTCGTCGGCGCGGAGTGAGGTAGCGCAGAAGGCGGTGAACGCGCCCGCTGCTACTGAAGTACAGGCCCGCGCGTTGCAGTTCATGCGCGAGCTGATATCGAAGACCGAGAACGTGGGCGAGCGGTTTGCCGAGGAAGCGCGGCGCATTCATTACAACGAGGCGCCGGCGCGCAACATTCGCGGCGTCACGACGCCCGAAGATGCGCACGCCTTGCTCGAAGAAGGAATCGACGTATTGCCGTTGCCTGTTCCGGACGCACTGAAGGAGCCGCTGCAGTAAGCATCGCGCGCGGTGTTCTCCATGGCCCGGATGCGGGTCATGAACTTTGCAGCGGACCGGAGATGCGCAGACGCGCCCACTCCGGCCGGGTTCTGCATGGGACCGGAGACAAGCGCGCATGGACCTCAGTTACTCGCCTTCCGACGACGCCTTTCGCGTCGACATCCGCACCTGGCTCGAAGCCAACCTCCCGCGCACGCTGCGCGACAAAGTCCTCCATCACAAGCGTCTGACACGCGACGATTACGCGAGCTGGCACCGGCTGCTCGGCGCGCGCGGCTGGTCGGCTGTCGCGTGGCCGACTGAATACGGCGGCCCCGGCTGGAGCGTGACCCAACGTCATATCTGGGACGAAGAGTGCGCCCGCGCGGGCGCCCCTTCGGTGCTGCCGTTCGGTGTGTCGATGGTCGCGCCGGTGCTGATGAAATTCGGCAGCGTCGAACAGCGCGCTTACTACCTGCCGCGCATTCTCGATGGCACCGACTGGTGGTGCCAGGGTTATTCGGAACCCGGCGCGGGTTCGGACCTGGCTTCGCTGCGGACACGCGCGGAACGTCGCGGCGATCACTACATCGTCAACGGCCAGAAGACCTGGACCACGCTCGCCCAGCACGCCGACATGATGTTCTGCCTCGTGCGCACCGACCCCGACGCGAAGAAACAGGAAGGCATCTCGTTTCTGCTGATCGACATGAAGGCGCCCGGCGTGACCGTGCGCCCCATCATCACGCTCGACGAAGATCACGAAGTCAACGAAGTCTTCTTCGAGGACGTGCGGGTGCCGGTGTCGAACCGCGTCGGCGATGAAAACCGCGGCTGGACGTATGCGAAGTATCTGCTCGGTCACGAGCGGACGGGAATCGCGCGGGTGGGGCAGTCGAAACGTGAATTGCAGTGCCTGAAGCGGCTGGCGCTGGAGCGTACGCAAGGCGGCAAGCCGCTGCTGCATGATCCGTTGTTCGCCGCCAAGGTGGCTGCGCTCGACATCGAGTTGATGGCGCTCGAAGTGACGGTCCAGCGCGTGGTCGCAAGCGAGGCGGGCGGGCAGGGGCCGGGGCCCGAGGCATCGATGCTGAAGATCAAGGGCACGGAAGTGCAGCAGGCGTTGACCGAACTGATGGTCGAGGCCATCGGCCCGCAGGCTGCCGCGTTCGATCCCGCGTTCCTCGAAGGCGAGCGCGCTCACAGCCTCACCGGCGACGACAATGCCGCGCCGCTCGCCGCGTACTACTTCAACTTCCGCAAGACATCGATCTACGGCGGCTCGAATGAGATTCAAAAGAACATCATCGCGCAGATGATCCTGGGACTCTGAGGAGCGGCGCATGGACTTCACTTTCAGCGACGAACAGCAGCAATTTCGCGACGCGCTGCGCCGTTATCTCGACCGCGAATATCCGTTCGATGCGCGGCAGAAAATCGTGGCATCGGCGGCGGGTGTCGATGACAGGCACTGGCGCGCGTTCGCCGAACTGGGCGTGCTCGCGTTGCCGGTGCCCGAGGCACAGGGTGGTTTCGACGGCAATCCCGTGGACATGCTCGTGGTGATGCAGGAGCTGGGGCGCGCGTTGGTGGTCGAGCCTTACTGGGCCACGGCGGCCGGCATCGAGGCGTTGTGGCTCGGCGCGCGCGAGGGCAGTGCGACAGCGACGGCGTTGCTCGAACGCGCGGGTCGCGGCGAGATAAAGCTGGCGGTTGCATTCAACGAACCGCACGCGCGCTACGACCTCTTCGACCTGCGCACCGTCGCCACGGTGGACGGCGACACCTTCACGCTCACCGGCACGAAGTCGATGGTGCAGCACGGCGCGCAGGCCGATCACTGGATCGTTCCGGCGCGGCTGGATGGTGAAGTGGCGCTGTTCATCGTCGGGAAGGAGGCGGCGAACGCGCGCATGACGGAGTACCGCACCATTGACGGACAGCGCGCCGCCACCCTCGTCTTCGACCACACGACCGCTACGCGCCTCGGCAACCGCGAGACCGGCGCGGCGACGCTCCAGCGGATCGCCGACCACGCGTGCTTTCTGCTCTGCGCCGAAGCGCTCGGCGCGCTCGATGCGCTGCATCTCGCCACCGTCGCCTATAGCCGCGAACGCCAGCAGTTCGGCATGCCGATCGGGCGCTTCCAGGCGTTGCAGCATCGCATGGTGGACATGCTGATCCACATCGAACAAGCGCGTTCCATCACCTATCTGGCGGCCGCGCATATTCAAAGCGACGATGCTGACCGTCGCGCCCAGGCCATCAGCGCCGCGAAGGCGCGCGTGGGACAGGCCGCGCGTTTCGTCGGCCAACAGGCGGTGCAACTGCACGGCGGCATGGGCGTGACGCACGAACTACCGGCGGCGCACTGGTTCAAGCGGCTCTCGATCATCGAGACGACGCTCGGCGATGTCGATCATCATCTCGCGCGCTTCGCTTCGTTGCGCGCGTTCTCCATGACCGAAGACTGACATGCAGCGAGGAGACAGACATGAAATACGCCTATGAAGATTTCGATATCGGCAGCGCGGTGGTGCTGAGCGCGCATACCTTCACGCGCGAGGAGATCGTCGGCTTTGCGGAGCGTTACGATGCGCAGCCGTTCCATTTGAACGAAGCGGCGGGCGAGGCCTCGCACTTCGGCGGACTGGTCGCGAGCGGCTGGAACACCTGCGCCGCGATGATGGGCATCCTGGTGCGCGACATGGTCGGCGATTCGACCTCGATGGGTTCGCCCGGTCTCGACAACATTCGCTGGCTCAAGCCGGTGCGCGTCGGCGACACGGTGCGGCTGACGGTGCGCGTGCTCGACAAGCGCGTATCGAAGAGCAAGCCGGATCGCGGCATCGTGCAGACGCGCTGGGAAGCGCATAACCAGCACGGCGACCTCGTGCTGACCGTGGATTCCGCCGCGCTTTTCGGCCTGCGCCAGCCGGCGACCGGCGCATGAGCGTCGCCTCGTTGAAGAGCGCAGCGGACGTGTTCGCGGCAGCGGGTACCGCGCGCTATGTGAGCGAATGGATCCTGATCGATCAGGCACGTGTGAACCGCTTCGCCGACGCCACGGACGACCATCAATGGATCCACGTCGATTCGGACCGGGCCGCACGCGAGTCGCCATTCGGCGGCACGATCGCGCATGGTTTCCTCACGCTGTCGCTGGTGCCGATGTGGCTCGCGCAGTGCGTGCCGCTCGCCGCGCGCGTCAGCGTCAACTACGGGCTGAACCGTGTGCGCTTCATGTCGCCGGTGCGCGTGGGTAGCCGGCTGCGTGCGAGCTTCGAGGTAGAGCAGGCGAGCGAAGTCGAACCGGGCGGCGTGCAGGTGACATGGCGCGTGACGGTGGAGTGCGAAGGCGCCGACAAACCCGCATGCGTCGCGGCATTCATCACGCGCCACGCGTTCTGACTACGCGAGCTTGCCGAACTCCAGCTTGGCGATGGCGTTGCGATGTACTTCGTCGGGGCCGTCTGCAAGCCGCAAGGTGCGCGCCGATGCATACGCGTAGGCGAGCGGAAAGTCGTCGCTGACGCCACCCGCGCCATGCGCCTGTATGGCCCAGTCGATGACCTGGCACGCCACGTTCGGCGCGACCACCTTGATCATCGCGATCTCGCCGCGCGCGCCCTTGTTGCCGACGGTGTCCATCATGAAGGCGGCCTTGAGCGTCAACAGTCGAGCTTGTTCGATCATGATGCGCGCCTCGGCGATGCGCTCCTGCGTCACGCCATGTTGCGCGATGGGCTTGCCGAAGGCCACGCGTTCGAGCGTGCGTTTCGTCATGAGTTCGAGCGCGCGTTCCGCCAGGCCGATCAGGCGCATGCAGTGATGAATGCGTCCGGGTCCGAGCCGTCCTTGCGCGATCTCGAAGCCGCGGCCTTCGCCGAGCAGCAGATTGCCGGCGGGCACGCGCACACTTTCCAGCGTGATGTCCATGTGGCCGTGAGGCGCGTCGTCGTAGCCGAACACGTGCAGCGGCCGATGCACGGTGACGCCTTGCGAATCGGCGGGCACGAGAATCATCGACTGCTGTGCGTGTTTCGGTGCATCGGGATCGGTCTTGCCCATGACGATATAGATCTTGCAGCGCGGATCGCCCGCACCCGACGACCACCACTTGTGACCGTCGATCACATAGCTGTCGCCGTCGCGCACGATGCTGCACCGGATGTTCGTCGCATCCGACGAAGCCACTTCCGGTTCGGTCATCAGGAACGCCGAGCGGATCTCGCCGCGCAACAGCGGCCCCAGCCATTGGGCCTTCTGCGCGTCGGAACCGTAGCGCTCGATGGTTTCCATGTTGCCGGTATCGGGCGCGCTGCAATTGAACACTTCCGGCGCCCACGGCACGCGGCCCATGATTTCGCACAGCGGCGCGTATTCGAGATTCGTGAGGCCCGCGCCGCGTCCGGACGACGGCAGGAACAGATTCCACAGACCCTCGGCGCGCGCACGTTCCTTGAGCGATTCGATCAGGCGCGTCGGCACCCAGGCATTGCCCGCCGCGCGATTCGCCGCGACTTCCTCGGCGTAAGCGCGTTCGTTCGGATAGATGTGCGCGTCGAAGAAGGCCAGCAACGTCTCGCGCAACGCTTGCACTTTGGTCGTGTAATCGAAGTTCATCGATGGTGTCTCCCGTTTGGTCAGCGGCCGACTTTCTGCGCGTACTGCCAGGCGAGTTCCGCCATTGGCCGGGCGCGTTGTCCAGCGTCGATGGCCTGCGCGCTCGCGGCGGTGCCATCGACGACGCGCTTCATGATGCCCTGCAGGATCGCGGCAATGCGGAACATGTTGTAGGCGAGGTAGAAGTTCCAGTCGCCTTCGATCGCGAAGCCGGTGCGTTCGCAGTAGCGCTGCACATAGGCGTCTTCGTCGGGAATGCCGAGCGCGGCCCAGTCGAGTCCCGCGATGCCGCGAAACTGCGACGGGTCCACATGCCACGCCATGCAGTGATAGGCGAAATCGGCGAGCGGATCGCCGAGCGTCGAGAGTTCCCAGTCGAGCACCGCGAGCACGCGCGGTTCGGTCGCGTGAAAGATCAGGTTGTCGAGGCGGAAGTCGCCGTGCACCACGCTCACGTGCGGTTTCACGGTGTGTGGCACGTGTTGCGGCAGCCAGTCGATCAGGCGGTTCATCGCGTCGATCTCGCCGGTCTGCGAAGCGAGATACTGCTTGCTCCAGCGTCCGATCTGCCGTTCGAAGTAATTGCCCGGCTTGCCATAAGCGGACAGTCCGGCGGTGTCGACATCCACCGCATGCAGTGCGGCGATCACGCGGTTCATCTCGTCGTAGATCGCGCCGCGCGCCTCGCGCGACAGACCCGGCAGCGACGGATCCCACAACACGCGGCCTTCGACATAGGCCATCACATAGAACGCGCGGCCCATCACGCTTTCGTCCTCGCACAGCGCGAGCATGCGTGCAACGGGCACGTCGGTCGCGGCGAGGGCGTCCATCACGCGGTATTCCCGCTCGATCGCATGCGCCGACGGCAGCAGCTTCGCCGCTGGCCCCGGCTTCGTACGCATCACATAGCTGCGTTGGGGCGTGATGAGCTTGAAGGTGGGATTGGACTGCCCGCCCGCGAACTGCTCGACCGTGAGCGGGCCGTCGAAGCCATCAACGTGCGCTGCGAGCCACGCGGCGAGCGCGCCGGTGTCGAAGCGCTGCTGTTCCTGCACGGGACGCGTTCCCTCGAACGCGGAGTAATCCTGCATCGTCTCCTCCGGGTTGCGCGGCGCCGTCAGGTCATGTCGTCGGCCTTGTAGCGGATGAATTGAGCGTAGAGCAGTTCCATCGTCGTGTTGCGCACGTCGGCGTGCAGCGGCGATGGCGGCGCGTGATTGATCGCATGCACGACCCAGTCGCCGGCCTTCTCGCCGACATCGAGCGCGTTGATGCAGCCCGTTGCCTGCGACAGATGCCCGAAGAACGCGCGTCCGCCGGCCGTGATCGCGTGTGACAGCAGCGCGCGATTGACGCCGCCGTGCAAGACGAGCAGCACCGTGTCCCACGAGGGATCCGCGCGCAGTCGCGCGACGGCGGGCAGCGCGCGATCCAGCAACTGGCCGATGGTTTCGCCCCCGAGGAACTGCGTGTCTTCGGGCACGACGCCATCGAACACCGAGAGAAACGCCCGCTCGATATCGGCGGTGGTCAGGTCCTTCAGTTTGCCGCCGCGAATCTCCTGCCAGTCGGGCCAGGTTTCGATAGCGATCTGCTGGCCGGTTTCCGCGAGCACGCGTTGGGCGGTCTCGACCGTACGCGGCAGCCCGCTCACGATCACCCGGTCGAAACGCACCTGCTGCGCGGCGAATGCGCGGCCCGCCGCACGGGCTTCCTCGCGTCCGCGTTCATTGAGCGGCACGCTTTCCGGATCTATCGCGCGGCCGCTGTCGTCGAAGTAGGTGACGTCGCCGTGACGCATCAGGAAGATGCGGCGCCGCCGTGGCAGCTCGTAGTGGGCCATCGTTCAGCGGTAGTTCGGCTGGCGCTTGTCGAGGAACGCGGTGATGCCTTCGAGCGCGTCGCCGTGATGAAGCGCATCGACAAAACTGTCGCGTTCCATGTCGAGATGCGCGGGCAGCCCTTGCGTCTCGGCGGCGCCGATCAGCGCTTTGATGCGCGCCAGCGCTTTCGGCGAGACGCTGCCGAGATCGTCGGCCCAGGCGATGGCGGCATCGAGTGCAATGCCTTTCTTCGTCAGCCGGTTGACCACGCCCACGTCATGCAGCCGCACGGCGCCGATCGGCTTCGCTTCGAGCAGCACTTCGCTTGCGAGCGTGCGCGGCAACGCGCGCGCCAGGAACCACGATGCGCCGCCGTCCGGCGTCAGGCCGACACGTGCATAGGACATGACGAAGCGCGCGTCGTCGGCGGCGACGATCAGGTCGCACGCGAGCGCCAGCGAAAAGCCCGCGCCGGCCGCCGCACCTTCCACGGCCGCGATCACCGGCTTGGTCGACGCGCGCAGCGCGCTGATCCATTCGGCCAGCAAGTCGATGCTTTCGGCCTGCACCGACGGATCCTTCGCGCGGTTCTCGAGCAGACGGTTCAGATTGCCGCCCGCGCAGAAGAAGTTGTCCGCGCCGGTCAGCACGATGGCACGCACGCTCGCATCGCGTTCGGCAGCGTTCAATGCCTCGATGCCCGCCGCGTACATGTCCGGATGCAAGGCATTGCGCGCGCCCGGATTGGAGAGCTTCAGCACCAGCGTGGTATCGCTGCCGGCCGGCCGGGATGTCAGTAGTTCGGCGCTCATCCGAGCTCCTCGATATGGGTAAGCGGAAGTCCAAGCTGGGCGCGCCGCGTGAGCCACGGGGAAGGGCGGTAGCGCGGATCGCCCAGCACGCTGTGGATGTTGCGCAGGATCGTGAGCACGGTATGCGCGCCGAGCGTGTCGCCGAGCGCGAGCGGACCGTGCGGATAGCCGAGCCCGAGCGTCACCGCGAGATCGATGTCCTCGGGCGTCGCGATGCCCTGTTGCGCGATGTCGCAGCCGATGTTCACGATGGTCGCGACGACGCGTTGCGCCACGAAACCGGTCGAGTCGCGGATCACGCTGACCGGCACGCCATCGACGGCGAACAGCGCGTGAGCGGCGTCGCGCATCGCGGGCGTGGTGGCGGGCGTCGTCATGACGGTGCGGCGCGCGACGGTGTCGAGCGGGAACAGCGTATCGACGGCGACGACGCGCGTGGCGTCGAGATGTTCGTTGATGGCGGTGGTGGTGGCATCCACACCAAGCGGCGTGACGACGATCAGCGAGTCGGGCGCCGGGGTATGACCGGTGTCGAGATGCACCGAGCAGTCGCAGCGCGCGATCAGCTTCAGCACCTGCTCGCGCCCGGCGGGCCATGCGCGGCTGATCCACACCCGGGTGGGCAGGCGCGTGGGCGCGGCGGCTTCGGGCGGCACCTCGGGCTTGCCGTCGACATAACGGTAAAAGCCTTCGCCCGTCTTGCGTCCGACCAGTCCGCCCGCGAGCCGCGTGGCCGTGATCGGCGACGGCCGAAAGCGCGGTTCCTCGTAGAACTGGTGGTAGATCGACTCCATCACCGGATGCGACACATCGAGCGCGGTGAGATCGAGCAGTTCGAACGGTCCGAGCCGGAAGCCCGCCTGCTCGCGCATGATGCGGTCGATGGTCGCGAAGCTCGCGACGCCTTCACTTGCCACGCGCAGGCCTTCGGTGTTCATGCCGCGCCCGGCGTGATTGACGATGAAGCCCGGCATGTCCTTCGCGCGCACCGGCGTGTGACCCATGCGGCGCGCGAGCGCCATCAGCGCATCGCCGGCCTGGGCGTCGCCGCGCAGGCCGTCGATCACTTCCACGACGCGCATCAGCGGCACCGGATTGAAGAAGTGGAAGCCCGCGACGCGTTGCGGATGCGCGCAGCCCGCGGCGATCGCGGTAATGGACAGCGAAGACGTGTTGGACGCCAAAATGCAGCGCTCGCCGACGACGGCTTCGAGTTCGCGGAACAGCCCGCGCTTGATGTCGAGATTCTCGACGATCGCCTCGATGACGGCGTCGCAGCCAGCAAGTTCGCGTACATCATGGGCCTCGCGGATGCGCGCGAGCGCCGCGTGTGCGTCGGCTTCCTTGAGCTTGCCCTTGGCGCTCAGGCGAGCGAAGGTATCGGACAGATAGGCACGCGCGGCGGCGAGTGCCTGCGGATTCGTATCGTGGAGCAGCACGTTCAGGCCGCCGAGCGCGGCGATCTGCGCGATGCCGCGTCCCATCGCGCCGCTGCCGACAATGCCGAGCGTCTCGATGCGGTATTCGGGTTGACTCATGATGCGGTTCGGCTCCTTCGGAAGTGGACCACACAGACCCGCGCGGCGCCGCGCCGGGCGAGCCGTTCAGCGGCGCGCGGCGGACCGCGCGCCCTTGTTAGAGCCGGGCGAGCCGTTCGAGCGCAAGCGCGAGCGTCTCTTCCTTCTTGGCGAAGCAGAAGCGCACGACGCCCGATTCATGGCTCTCGTGATAGAACGCCGACACCGGAATCGCGGCCACGCCGATCTCGCTCGTGAGCCATTGCGCGAACTCGGCTTCGGGCAGGTCGCTGATTTTCGAATAGTCGACGCACTGGAAATAGGTGCCGTCGCAAGGCAGCAGCGAGAAGCGCGAGTTCGCCAGGCCGGCGCGGAAGAAGTCGCGCTTTTGCTGATAGAAAGCGGGCAGTTTGAGGTAGGGCTTCGGGTCTTCGAGATAATGCGCGAGGCCGATCTGCATCGGCGTGTTGACCGTGAACACGTTGAACTGATGCACCTTGCGGAACTCGGCGGTCAGTGCGGCGGGCGCCGCCACATAGCCGATCTTCCAGCCTGTCACGTGAAAGGTCTTGCCGAAGCTCGACACGACGAAGCTGCGCTTGGCCAGCTCCGGATAGCGCGCAACGCTTTCGTGCGGCGCGCCGTCGTAGACCATGTGCTCGTAGACTTCGTCGGACACGATCAGCACGTTGGTGCCGCGCACGATGTCTTCCAGCTTGCGCATGTCCTCGGCGCGCCAGACGCGGCCGGTCGGATTGTGCGGCGTGTTGATCATGAGCAGGCGCGTCTTCGGCGTGATCGCGGCGGCGATCTTGTCGAACGGCAGCGCATAGTCGGGCGCCTCCAGCGACACGAACACCGGCTTGCCGCCCGCGAGTTCGATCGACGGCACGTAGCTGTCGTACATCGGCTCGATCACCACGACTTCATCGCCCGGATGCACGCAGCACAGCACAGCCGTCAGCAGCGCCTGCGTCGCGCCCGCGGTCACCGTGATTTCACGGTCGGCGTCGTAGGCGCGGCCGTAGAGCGCTTCGATCTTGCGGGCAATCGCCTGGCGCAGCGGCGCCGCGCCAGCCATCGGCGGATATTGGTTGTGACCCTGACGCATGGCGTCGGCCACGGCGTCGACGATGCGTGCGTCGCAATCGAAATCGGGGAAACCCTGACCGAGATTCACCGCGCCTTTCTGCGTCGCGAGCGCGCTCATCACGGTGAAGATGGTCGTGCCCACGTTGGGCAGGCGCGACGGGAAGGCATCGGGTGAAGCGGGCGGCAGTTCGTGCGTGGCGTTCATGGTCATGTCGGCGGGTAGGTCGCGATATGGAATGCAGATGCGGAAAGCACTGTGAAGCGCGTGTGCACGCTATTTTAGTGCAGCGTCAGTCTATGTCAGCCAATGGCCGCGGCTGCTTCGAGTTCCTGGACGAACGGCCTGGGTTCCGCGATTCGGAAGCCGAAATCGCGTGCCACGCGGCGCGCGAGCTTCAGCACCGCCCGATCCTTCGAGACGAGCCAGTGCGCACCGGACGCATGCGCGAGTTCGAGGAACTTCTGGTCGTCGCGGTCCTTGCACTTGGGCAGCGGGGGCGCGTCTTCGGCCAGGTTCGTTTCGACGAGCGTCGCCAGGCGCGCAACGGTCGCGAGCGCCGTCGCCGCGTTCACTTCCATGCGCACGAACTGCGGATAGTCGAGCACGTGCGTGAGTTCCCTGAGACAGCGCCGGTCGATCAGCGCTTCGAGCGTGCGGGCTTCGAGGGCCGCGTGGATCGGGCGCGTGGCGGGGTCGTCGAACACGAGGATGTCGATCCATACGTTCGAATCGAGCACGACGCGCAGCGGCGACGGCGGCGATAACGGCGGCGTTGACTGCGACAACTGCGGCAGCGGCGCGGCGGAATGGTCCATTCGATACAATCTGGGGTTTATGCCTATGATCGCCGGCGGCGTGCCGGCGAGCCTCCATGATAATCGTTCTCTCGCCTGCCAAATCGCTCGACTACGAGACGCCGCCTCACGTCCGCAAACACACGTTGCCGCAATTCGTCGATGACGCCGCCGAACTGATTCACGGCCTGCGCAAGCTGTCGCCGCAGGAGATCGGCGGCATGATGAGCATCTCCGACCCGCTCGCCGCCCTGAATTTCCAGCGTTTCGCGGAGTGGTCGACCACCTTCGATACGCACAATTCGAAGCAGGCCGTGCTCGCCTTCAATGGCGATGTGTACGAAGGTTTCGCCGCCAGGAGCCTGTCCGCGAGCGACCTCGACTTCGCACAGAATCACGTGCGCGTGCTGTCGGGTCTGTACGGGCTGCTGCGGCCGCTCGATTTGCTCCAGCCATACCGGCTCGAAATGGGCACGAAGTTTCCCAATGCGCGCGGCAAGGATCTCTACGCCTTCTGGGGCGAACGCATTACGGCCGCGCTCAACGAGCAGCTGCACAAGCAGCGCGGCGCGCGCGTGCTGGTGAATTGCGCGTCGGGCGAGTATTTCAAGTCGGTCAAGCCGAAGCAACTGGCCGCGCCGGTGGTCTCGCCCGTGTTCGAGGACTGGAAGGGCGGCCGCTACAAGATCATCAGCTTTCACGCGAAGCGCGCGCGCGGCCTGATGGCGCGTTATGCGGTGGAGAACCGTATCGACCAGCCCGAAGCGCTCAAGGATTTCGACAGCGAAGGCTACGCGTTCGACGCGAAGGCATCGAACGATTCGACTTATGTGTTTCGCCGGCGCATCGCGGACTGAGCCCGACGCCCGCAACGACGCGAACACGATAGCAAAAGGACACCACCATGAGCATCTTCATCTCGAGCAACTTCGACGCGGGCGCGATCGACGTCCTGAACGCCGACGACCCCGCCGACATTCGCCTGCGCATTCGTCCGGACACGCAGGCGGACTTCGCGCAGTGGTTCTACTTCCGGGTGTCGGGCGCGCGTGGCGAGCGTCTCGTGATGACCTTCGAGAACGCGGCACAGTGCGCGTTTCCGGAAGGCTGGCGTGACTACGAAGCGGTCGCGAGCTATGACCGCGTGAACTGGTTCCGCGTGTCGACGGAGTACGACGGGAAGGTGATGACGATCGATCACACGCCCGACTTCGACCGCATCTATTACGCGTATTTCGAGCCGTACAGCGAGGAGCGTCATTCCGAATTCCTCGGCGCGGTCCAGCAGATGCCGCTCGCGACGCTGACGGAGATCGGCAGTTCGGTGCAGGGCCGGCCGATGTCGATACTCTCGCTCGGCATCCCCGATTTCGGCGATGCGCCGCCGAAGAAGACCATCTGGATCATCGCGCGCCAGCATCCGGGCGAGACCATGGCCGAATGGTTCGTCGAAGGGCTCGTCAAGCGGCTGGCGGGCTTCGGCGACTGGTCGGGCGATCCGGTGGCGCGCGCGCTGTTCGAGCGGGCCATCTTCCATATCGTGCCGAACATGAATCCGGACGGCAGTGTGCTCGGCAACCTGCGCACCAACGCGGCGGGCGCGAATCTGAACCGCGAGTGGATGGAGCCGAGCGCCGAGCGCAGTCCCGAAGTGCTGGCCGTGCGCGAGGCGATCGCGGAGATGGGCTGCGACATGTTCTTCGACATCCACGGCGACGAGGCCATTCCGTATGTGTTCGTCGCGGGGTCCGAGATGCTGCCCGGCTTCACCGAACGGCAGGCAGCGGAGCAGAAAGCCTTCGTGCAGTTCCTCAAGCAGGCGAGCCCGGATTTCCAGGACGTCCATGGCTATGAGGCCAGCAAGTATCAGACGGATGCACTCAAGCTGGCGTCGAAGTACATCGGCAACGAGTACGGGTGTCTTTCACTGACGCTCGAGATGCCGTTCAAGGACAACGCCAATCTGCCGGACGAGAGCGTGGGCTGGAGTGGCGCGCGCAGCGCGGCGCTGGGTGCGTCGATGTTGCAGGCCATCCTGTGGCATGTGTAGGCGTTTGCGGGATAAGGTGTGCTTGTGGGTTCATACGCAACAGGGCGTGGTCATATCGCATGACCACGCCCTGTTCGTTTGACTTGGGCTTCGGTTGCCGGCAATGCAGCCTAGTGCTTCTTGCTGCTTTTCCTGGTCGACTTCGTCTTCGACGTGCTCTTCTTGCCCGATGACTTGGTCTTGGCGCCGTGCTTGGACTTGGTGCTGCGCGTGGCGTGCGATTGCGGACGCAGCGGCGGCACGGGATCGTTCCAGCCGAACGCCAGCAACTGGCTGCCGACATACCCGCACCGGAACTTCAATGGTGTGGGGTTGCGTTCGTCGCTCTTCGGCATGCCCTGACCTTCGACCGTCACGACGTTGTCCACCTTGATGCGCTGCTTCTTCTCGTCGAAGGAATCGTTCCACGGCTCGATGCCGGAGTGCGAGGCATCAAACGACTCGGGAGGGAACTCGACGTGGTCGAACGCAGTGGACGTGCTGGCGATGAAGTTGCCGTGCGCGGCGCAGTCCGCCACGAGCGGATTGGCGTTGAAGTCGATGACGAAGTGGTGAATCAACTCATTGCGTTCGTCGAGCGTATCGGCAAAGGCGGACACCCCGCATGCCAACGACACGCATACCGTCAACCGGCCGACGAGCCGCAGCAGCCGGCGCGGTGCGTAGTTACTATCCATCAGGTCAGACGCTAAGAAGACACGGCCAAGTAAGATGCGCCGTGTGGGGAAGGAGTTCAATCTTATCGTACTTTGCGCGCGTTCCCATCATGAGCGGTCTGAAATGGAGCGAACCAGACCGTACGCAAGCAAGCTCGAGCTCAGTGAAAAAGCTCAATGAAAAAGCTCAATGAAGAAGACGGCGACGAACCTCAGACGCGCGGACCGCGATCCAGCCGATAGCGGCGCACGTCATACGTGGTGATCCAGGCGGGCTTGTAGACCGTAATGAGGATGGTGAGCAGGCCGGTGAAGAGGGCCTCGCCCGCGCCGAGCAGGAAGGAGCCGCGCATGAACGCGGCGGGTACGACAAAGGGACCGGTGGCCAGCGCCATCTCGAGCAGCACGGTGGCGCCGCATGCGGCGGCGACCGCTGCACCCGACGTGATGAACCCATGACCCGCAATGAACGTGAAGAGGTTGCGCGGCAGCCATGCATTGCTCAAGCGATGAAGCAGCGTGGATACGCCCACGGGCAATGCGCCGAACAGCAGATAGGTGGTCGCGACGTTGAGCCATGAGGCGTCGAGCACGACGGCGGCGAGGCCAGTGGTTGCCGCCGTGCCGATCAGCGCGAGCCGCCAGTCGAACAACGTGACCATGAGGGTCGCGCCGAGCAGATGGATCACGGGGCCGTCGTCGAACCACGCGTTGCAGGCCCATAGCACCGTAACGGCCACGATGGTGCCGAGCCAGACGTGCTGTAGCGTGGCGTCCTGCAGACGCGTGAACGGACGCTGCAGGACGGCAAGCGCGATCAGACCAGCGGCGGCGACCCAGCTGCCAACCGTCAGCCACAGCGGTAGCGGTGTGTAGAAGAACCCCATGTCTTGCATATTACTCGTTGCGCGTGAAACGTGTGCGCAAAGGACGGACCCGTTTGCACGCTTTTTTCCTAGAACGGCGATCGCGGCTCCGCGGCCATGGGCAGCGAGGCTGGATCGAGGTCAGTCATTGAAGGATAACGTTTGCGCGAGCGCCGCAACGGGATGATGCCGGGTTCACCGGTCACAACGGGCATGGGCTGCTCGCCGAGGTCGCGCAGAATGGCGAGGTGCGGGTTCTGCACGCCGTTGTAAATGGCGACGGCCGCCGCGCGATTGCTTGCGCCGAGTTGCTGGAAGATGCTTGCAAGGTGAATTTTCACAGTGCCCTCGCTGATGCCCAGCGTCTTGGCGATCATCTTGTTGGTGCTTCCCATATGGACGCAGCGCATGATCTGCTGCTGTCGCGGCGACAAGGTGGGATGGTGCCGGACCTTGAGCAACTGTTTCTCGACCACTTGTGCGCGCCGCGCCGCGATTTCGCGAGTGAGATCGGGATCGACGATATCTGCGGGGATGTAGTGGCCGCCCATCAGCACCATCTCGAGCGCGCGCAGGATCAGCGCGGGGTCGAGCGCCCGCGGCACGATGCCCATGGCGCCGGCGTTCATCAGCGAGTACACGAGCGCCGCACTGCACCGGTCGATCATCACGGCGGCGGGCACGCGCGGGACTTCGTCCAGGATGGCCTGCAAGTCGTAGGCGCGCAGGTCCGATGTCCAGTCGATCATGATCATGTCAGGGCTGGTGCGCAGCAGTAGCGAACGAGCTTGTCTCCAGTCCTTCGCCTCGTTGAACTGCGCTTGACGAGCGATACGGCGCAGCAAGGTTTTGAGGCCCGCGCGGCGTTCTGCGTCGGAACCGATGATATTGATATTCATGCTTGACCTCGTGTCAAAAATGCCCCGTACGCGCCTCCGCGCCGGGTTTGTTGTCGCCGATATCGCAGGCGTTTCGGCAATATTGACAAATTCCGGGCCGTTCCGCCCCCTATCCGAATGGCATAGGCATAAATACACAAAACCCCGCACAGGGCGGGGTTTGTTGAGCTTTTTCAGTTGCTTGGCGTCAGTGGAAGTGAGGCTGCGCGGGTTCGGCGTCCTCGGGCATCTCGGCGTGAACGATCTCGCCGAGCGGGTCTGCGTAGAGCGGCACGCCGCAGTCGTCGCAGAACTCGGGCTCGAAGCGCCCGGCATGACGGCGCACGTCCGTCACGCCCGCCTTCTTCAGCAACTCGACGATCTCCTCGACCGGACCGTTCGCGCCTTCGAGTTCGGCGGTGTCGTCTTCCATGCCGAGTTCGCCGTTCTCGCGGCCATATAGCGGCCAGACCACACCATAAATCACGTCATTGCTGCCACGACGCGTGAAACCGATGCGGTACTCGTCGATGCGTCGCTCGCCAAACCCGGCGATGACCGCGCGCAGATCCTGCGGCGCGGTCCCGAGCGTATCGAAAAGATAGCGGACGGCGGTGCGCACGGTATGCGGGCGAACTTGCTCGTCGGCATCGCGGCAGGCCGAATAGTAGGCATCAGGCAGCAAGCACTCGAATTCGCAGCCCGGAAGAATGGTGGCGAAGCTCGGACCACCTTGCGTCGTCCACTGTTCGAGGCATTGTCCTCGTTCGACCCGGCTACCGTTATCGTCTTCCTGCCAGCGAAAGAATGCGGCACCCGACGGCACCACGAGCAACGCGAGCAGAAAGCGCGGATCGGCCAGGATCGGGGAGGTTTCGGGAAGATCGGCAAGGTTCAACCGGATGGTCGCGCCGCCCAGGGCGCCTTGCAGCAGTTGCTGCGCGAGCCGGGCCGTGTCGACATGATGGCGCGGCAACTGGTCGATGCTGTACAGATAGGGCGCCACGGCGACGCGCACGTCCGCGGCGAGAATGTGCGCCTGCATTTGCGTGCGCAGGGCGTCGACGGCATCGCCCTTGAGCGCGCCCGACGGAATGGCATAGCGCGTCCAGGCAAGCACCGGGGCTGCGATCAGGAGCGCTTCGTGGGGCGTGCCGTCGATGTCGATGGAGAACGACTCGCTGTGCGTCTCGGCCATGTCGGCGAGTGCGCCATACGCGTCGGGATGATTCTGCTGAAGGTGATCGAGCGCGGCATCGAGCGTGGTCTGATTGCCGTTGCGCACGAGCTTGGCGATGAGCGTGTCGAGGCGGGCTTCCCAGAAGCGATCCTCGACGCGGCTGCCGGACGCGAAGAGCGCGAGGGAGAGGCTGACGAGCTTGTCGGCGTCTGGGGGAATACGTTTGGCGATTCGCGAGCGCATATCGGTACTGGAATGAGTTAGTGCGGTGAACCTTTGATTGTAGTCGCTCCGCCGCGGCTTTTACCGCTGGCCGTTTGGGTAACGCCGGGGCAGGGGACGGGAGGCTTGAACAGACGCGCACGATTTTTTGCAATGTCCCCTTGCGCTTCTCGAGGCGGCTAACTAGAATTCCGTTCCTTCGCGATTCGATGAACGCGAAGGGAGCGGGAAAGGCGGTTTGAAGGGGCGTTGTGGAGCAGGTGGTTGAATGCTTCGAGCGCGGTTGGCGAGAAAGAAAGTTCGAATTTCTTGTTGACAGACTTCAAAACGTTGTTCATAATCTCGTTTCTCTGCTGCTGATGCAGCGACGCAAGACGGAAGTGAAGTGGTTCTGTTCTGCGATGTGCTCTTTAAAAACTAACAGCCGATAAGTGTGGGCGCTTGATGCGAGTGCGGCCGGTTCTTTGAGCCGGAATAGCAAAAGTATCAAGAGTCTCACACGAAGTATCAGAGGAAGGTTTTTGTCTTAGGACATTAATCATCGTCAGTACGTTGAGTGAGCGACCGG